>NZ_JANUGX010000001.1 GCF_024753245.1 Massilia norwichensis
AACTACTGGCACTTTCATCAAACGCCCACACTTATCGACTGTTGATTGTTAAAGATCGTTGGCTCCCGCCGAGGGCGGTACTGCCTTGCTGCGTTCTGCGAATCGTTTTGTTCGTCAGCAGCAGAGAAGTGAGATTATGCAGTAATTCGCTTAACTCGTCAACCCCTCGTTTTTCTACAACACACTCGACTTGGTCGTTTTGGCAAGCTTAACTATTTGATTCCGTTGAGCTTTTCGTGTGCTGCAGAAGCAGGACGCGAACTATAGCAAACCGCACCGCAGCGCGCAAGAGACAGAAAATTGAACAGTCATCGCTGACCGTTCCATTCAGGATATTTCCGCAAGCTCTGCTTTTGCAGCCGTTACCCGACGCAGAGCCGTTTCCGGATCGAGTCCCGCCATCAGAAGATTAATAATCTCCTGTTTATCCTCGTTCGTGATGCCGGCACATGCCTGGCGGTGCGAACAGAAATAGGCGTACCAGGCGACATCGGCCGGGCGCTCCTGGCGCGGTTTATACCTTTTCGGCACCGCCGTCCGCGCTTCGCCGGCATATGCGGCCAGTCGGGTAGGCGCGGCTGACCAATCGAAGCCTGCAACTGCGCGGCGCTCGGCTTCCCAATCGCCCTGGTAATCAGGCACGGGCCGCATAGTCGCCTTGTGCACTGCCAGACAAGCGAGGTTCGGATAGCCATTGGCCTTGCAGAAGGCCGCGACGAAAGCCAGTTTCATGCCGATCCCGACCACGACCGCGCGGCCGAGCGTCGCATCTTTCGGGTACATGCTGCGCGCCAGCGTCAGCAGGTCTGCGTGAGCGATCGGCTGCCCGGCCGCGGTTTGCGCGTGTCGCACCAAGGCCTCCACCAGCCGGGATCCGACCTCGATATCGGTCAGCGTGAACTGCGTTATCGCATCGATACTGTCTGCCATGCCATTCCTTTAGCCTTGTTTTCCGGAGCCTGCTTCTTCCAGCAGGCGCCGCAACTGGGCCGCCTGATAGCCCCCGAAGGTGTCGCTGAACAGGCAGCGGATCAAGGGATCGTCGACCACGTCGGCGTCCAGCAGCGCGCGCTCGGTCTCCGCATCGAACACCGTATCGTTGATGCGCATGTACATCGACGTCAGCGACTCGCCCAGTTCGAGCGCCGCGTATAGCTTGGCGGCCGGGATCTCGGTCGTCCAGCCCAGTGGCGCCTCGCCCTCATCCAGGAAGGCTACGCCATTGGGCGCGAGCCGGTAGCGGAAACGTGTCGCCCGCCCCTCATGGTCGTAAACCGAGAGCTGCCAGATGCGGGTCTCGTCGAAATAGTCGGAGGCAGCCTCGACATCGCCATACTTCTCGAGCAGCCCGGCCCGGCAGTAATCCATGACGCGCGCCTGCTGCGATGCCGTCAGCGGCGCAAAATGCGTCGCGATATCGGCGGTCGGCGGCGGCGCGGCATTGCCTTCGTAGACGTAGTCGACGTCCTGCGCGCCAACCGGTATCACCCAGCTCAGGGGCGGCGCCGGCCGCAGCGAAGTGGCGTCGAGCCGCGCCGACACCGACGGGTCGAGCCGCACGACCTGCGCAGCGGGCAGCGCCGCGCCCACCTCGCGCGCGAACTGCGCATACGAGATCGGGAAAAAGGCGCGGTTGTACCACGACCACGGCTCCTGCTGGAACTGGCAGGAACTCGGCACGATGTAGCGCGGCGCCAGCGTACCGAGCTGCGCCAGCCATTCGGCCGGCAGTTCGGGCGGCGCGGCGACGGCGCGGGACGGCGCCAGCACTTCGAGCTCGCGCATGGTCTGGAAGGGCCACAACACCATGTCCCAGGGCCCTTCCCCGGCCAGCTTGGCGAGCGTGCCCTCGTCGATCCAGGAGTCGACCACGTTCAGGACATTCAGTCCAGCGGCCCTCACCTGGAACATGCTGTCGACGTCGGCATCCATGGCTTCGCGCGGCACCACCTGGAACGGCCCGACCTCGACCGCCTCGTCGAGCGCCAGCGCATGCACGCGGCTGAAGCCCAGTTGGCGCACCATGTCGAACAATTCTCCGAACATGCAGTAGATATAGAGCGGCGTGGCACGGTCCAGCAGGTCCAGGCTCTCCAGCGAGCAATGATCGTCGTGAAAATGCGAGATGAACACGGCGTCGAAACGCAGGCGCCGGATCTGCTCGTGGTCGAAGCGAACGTCGGGAAACGCGTGGCAGTTGCGGCTGAACGGGTTTTCGAAGATGGTGTCGAAGGCGATGCGCGTGCCGGCGCATTCGAACGCGTAGCCGGCGTGCAGGATACGCGAGATGGTGATGGCGTCGGTCGACATGTCAGCTGGTGCCGGGCTCAATCGAGACGCTTCAGGCGCTGGCCATGGATGCCCCACTGGCAATCGACGTCGTCGACGCGTCCGCACAGGGCCCAGCCGGTGCCGATCTTTTCCACCGTGACCGGGCTTTCGATTTCGCGTGCCAGCTTCTCGGCCCACACGCTCGCGGCACCGCGTCCCTTGAAGAGTTCCTTGCCTTCGTAGATGACGGTGGCGTCGAATACGGGCATGGCGAATATGCTCATTGCTTCCTCTGTGTTTCGGATGTAAAGGCGGCATCCTAACATTTGCGCTGCCCGGCAAGCGTCCGGCGGCCTCGAATCCGCAGGCGTATGATCGCCGCGTGGACGCAAGCACCCGACGGGAGGGCCGCATGGACACGTTCGACGTGGGACAACTGGTGCCCGGCTTCCGGCCGCCGCCGCAAGGCGCCCCGGCGGAGATCGACCCGGCGGCGCTCGCCGCGGCGCAGACCCGCACACGGCATTGGCGCAGTTCCTTTCCCGGCCCGCTGATCCCGGGCACCGACCGGCACCGGGCTGAAACCTGCCGCATGTTCCGCGAGACCTTCAATCCCTACCGCCCGGCCGTGCTCGACTGGCCAAGCCTGGCGCCGGCGGAACGTGCGCGCATCGTCGCCCTGCCGATCTGGGACATCGCGGTGCAAACCGAGGGCAAGGCCAGGCTGCGCATGGCGGCCTATGCCCGCACCCTGTGCGAGCCCGACATGCGCGGCGCGCTGGCCCTGAACGCATGGGAGGAGCAGCGCCACAAGGATGTGCTGTCGCGCATGGTGGCGGCCTACGGCATCGCACTGGCGCCGGAGCCGACACCCGCCCTGCCCGCCGATCCCGAATGGGCCTATCTCGTCACCGGCTACAGCGAGTGCATCGACAGCTTCTTCGCGTTCGGCCTGTTCGAACTGGCGCGGCGTTCGGGCCTGTTTCCGCAGGCTTTGGTCGACACCTTCGAGCCGGTGATGCAGGAAGAGTGCCGCCACATCCTGCTGTTTGCCAACTGGGCCGGCTGGCACCGCGCGCGGCTCCCGTTCTGGCGGCGCCTGCGCTTCGAGGCCCGGGTCGCCGCGGTCTGGCTCTATCTTGCGTGGGAGCGGATCGGACTGGCGCACACGGTCGGCGCCGAGCGCATGGCGCCGGAACAGGAGCAGGACAACAACTTCACGCTGCACGGCGCGCAATCGGTCGCCAGCACCGAGGTCGGGATGGCAGACCTGATGGCGCTCTGCCTGGAAGAGAACGCGCGGCGCTTTGCCGGCTACGACGAACGCCTGCTGCGCCCGACGACGGTGCCGCGCCTGGCCAGCCTGCTGCTGCGCATCGCCCGGCCCCTCCGCGGCCGGCGCTGAACTCGATTCAGCGGAGGTAGCCTTCGCGCCCGAACCACTCGAGCGCGGCCTGCACGCCCGCCGTGTGCGGTCCGGGTCGGTATCCCAATTCCGTACGCGCCTTGTCCGAACTGAAGAACATCCTGTTGCGCGACATCTTCAGCCCATCCACGGTCAGGAAAGGCTCCCTGCCGCGCCAGCGGGCCAGGGCTTCGGCCGCATGCGCCAGCGGCACCAGCGGCGCGACCGGCAACCTGAGCCGCGGCGCAGAGCGCCCGGCGAACCCGGCGATCTCGCCCAGCAGATCGCGCAGCATCAGGTTGTCGCCGCCCAGGATATAGCGCTCGCCTGTCCTGCCGCGCACCAGCGCCAGCAAATGCCCCTGCGCCACATCCTCGACGTCGACCACGTTCAGGCCGGTCTGGACGAAGGCCGGCATCCTGCCGCTGGCCGCCTCGACGATGATGCGGCCAGTCGGCGTCGGCCGCACATCGCGCGCACCGACCGGCGTCGACGGGTTGACGATCACCGCAGGCAATCCTTCCTCGGCAACCATGCGCTCGACCAGGCGCTCGGACAGCACCTTGCTGCGCTTGTAGGCGCCGATGGCTTCCTCGGGCTGCAGCGGCTGGTCCTCGGTGGCGGCCAGGGTCGACGGTTCCACGCGCAGTGTCGCCACGCTGCTGGTGACGACCACGCGCTCGACCCGCCGCGCCAGCGCCGCCCGCATCACCGCCTGCGTGCCGTCGAGATTGTTGCGCGCGATCTGCGCCGGCTCGGGCGCCCACAAGCGGTAGTCGGCCGCCACGTGCAGCAGGTAGCGCACGCCGTCCAGCGCGCGTTCGACGGCCGGCTGGTCGCGCATGTCGCCTTCAGCGACTTCCGCGTCCAGCCCGTCCAGGTTGCGGCGCGGACTGCTGGCCCGCACCAGCACGCGCACCGCGTAGCCCTGCCGCAGCGCGGCGCGTGCCACCGCGGAACCGACAAACCCGGCCGCGCCCGTGACCAGCACCCTGTCCATGCCTGGCATCGCGCCCCCTTGCAGCACAGTGACGCTTTATTGTAGACCGATGGCCGAACCAGCGCGCGTGCGCCGACTCTAACCTGCTTCGCCACGGGAGAATCGTCATGCGCGTCATCCTAGCCCAGCCACGCGGCTTTTGCGCCGGCGTCGTCCGCGCCATCGAGATCGTCGAGCGCTCCCTCGAGCGGCACGGTGCGCCCGTGTATGTGCGACACGAAATTGTCCACAACAAAGCCGTGGTCGACGGCCTGCGCGCCAAGGGCGCCGTCTTCGTCGACGAGCTCGACGAGGTGCCGCCGCAAGCGGTAACGATCTTCAGCGCCCACGGCGTGGCGCGCCAGGTCGAAGCCGATGCGCGGGCGCGCACGCTGCGCGTGTTCGACGCGACCTGCCCGCTGGTGGCCAAGGTCCACATCCAGGGACGGCAATATGCCGCCAGCGGCCGCGTGCTGATCCTGATCGGCCATGCCGGCCACCCCGAAGTCGAGGGCACCATGGGCCAGATCGACGGCCGCGTGCTGCTGGTGCAGGACGAGCGCGACGTCGACGCCCTCGACCTGCCCGCCGACACGCCGGTCGCCTATGTCACCCAGACCACGCTCAGCGTCGACGATACCCGCGGCGTCATCGCGGCGCTGCAGCGGCGCTTTTCCGACCTCGTCGGACCGGACGTGCGCGACATCTGCTATGCCACCCAGAACCGGCAGCGCGCGGTGCGCGAGCTCTGCCGGCAGGTCGAGGTGCTGCTGGTGGTGGGCGCCACCAACAGCTCGAATTCGAACCGGCTGCGCGAGATCGGCACCGAGAGCGGCATCCCGACCTACCTGCTGGCCGACGGCGGCGAGCTCGAGCCAGGTTGGGTGGCGGGCGCGAACGTGGTCGGGATCACGGCAGGCGCGTCGGCGCCGGAATCGATGGTCGAACATGTGATCGACGCGCTGCGTGCTTTGGCCCCGGTCGAGGTCACGACCATGGACGGGATCGCCGAACACGTCGAATTCCGCCTGCCGCGCGAGCTGGCCGACCGCGCGGCCTGAGCCGGACGACGGAGCGACCGAGCGACGGAGACGAAGATGGCGATCCCCTTCCTGCAAAAAGCGCTGGTCGGCGCCTATGTGCTGCGCCAGCAGCTAGCCGGCAAACAGCGCTACCCCCTGGCGCTGATGCTGGAGCCGCTGTTCCGCTGCAACCTGGCCTGCGCCGGCTGCGGCAAGATCGATTATCCGGACGAGATCCTGAACCAGCGCCTGTCCGTCGCCGATTGCCTGGGTGCGGTCGACGAGTGCGGCGCGCCGGTGGTGTCGATCGCGGGCGGCGAACCGCTGCTGCACAAGGACATGCCAGCCATCGTCGAGGGCATCGTCGCGCGGCGCAAGTTCGTCTACCTGTGCACCAATGCGCTGCTGATGGAAAAGAAGCTCGACCAGTACCGCCCGAGTCCCTTCTTCATCTGGTCGGTGCACCTCGACGGCGACCAGGCCATGCACGACCGCTCGGTATGCCAGGACGGCGTCTATCAGCGGGCGGTGGCGGCGATCCGGCGCGCCAAGGCCGCCGGCTTCCGGGTCAACATCAACTGCACCCTGTTCGACGGCGCGGTCGCGGCGCAGGTCGCCGGCTTCTTCGACACCGTGCGCGAGATGGGGGTGGACGGCATCACCGTTTCGCCGGGCTATGCCTACGAGCGCGCGCCCGAGCAGCAGCACTTCCTGGCGCGCGGCAGGACCAAGCAGCTGTTCCGCGATATCCTCGCGCGCGGCGACGGCGGGCGCCGCTGGGCGTTCAGCCAGTCCAGCCTCTTCCTCGACTTCCTGGCCGGGAACCAGAGCTACCGCTGCACGCCGTGGGGCAATCCCACACGCACGGTGTTCGGCTGGCAGCGGCCCTGCTACCTGCTGGGTGAGGGCTATGCCGCCAGCTTTCGGGAACTGATGGAAGACACCGACTGGGACGCCTACGGCACCGGCAACTACGAAAAATGCGCGAACTGCATGGTGCACAGCGGCTATGAAGCGACCGCCGTGCGCGACACGCTGGCCCGTCCGCTGGTGGCGGCGAAAGTCGCGCTGAGGGGTGTCAGGACCAGCGGGCCGATGGCGCCGGAAATCCCCCTGCACGGCCAGCGACCGGCGCAATACGTGCACGCCCGGCACGTGGCGATCAAGCTGGAGGAGATCCGCGGCCGCAAGACGCCGGCGCCTGGGCCGGTATTGCGGCGCCAGGCCGGGTCCGACTGAGCCGGGCCACGGAGAGCGCCGATGCCAGCCATATTCACCGTCGCCGCGACCGTCCTCACGCTGCTGGCCACGCTGTACGCGCTGGCGGCGCTGCTGGTCCGCCCGCGCACGCGCGGCCCGCGCCCCGGCGACGTCCGCGACCTCGGCGGCAACGGCACCGCGGCGCCGGTGCCCGTCAGCGTGCTCAAGCCCCTGTGCGGCCTGGAGCCGCGGCTCGAACACAACCTCGCCACCTTCTGCCAGCAAACCCACCCGCACTACCAGCTGGTATTCGGCGTGCGCGACCCAAACGACCCGGCCATCGCGGTCGTACAGCGGCTGGCGCGGCGCTTTCCCGCGCTCGACATGCAGCTGGTGGTCGATCCGCGCGTCCACGGCAGCAATCTCAAGGTGAGCAACCTGATCAACATGATGCAAGCCGCCCGCCACCCGTGGCTGGTGCTGGCCGACAGCGACGTCGCGGTCGCGCCCGGTTACCTGGAACGCGTGACGCTGCCGCTGCGCGACCCCGGCGTCGGCATCGTCACCTGCCTCTACCACGGCCAGGCCGAGGGCGGCTTCTGGCCGCGCCTGGGGGCGCTCTTCATCGACACCTGGTTCGCACCCTCCGTGCGGGTCGCCAGCGGCGGCGGCAGCAGCGCCTTCGCCTTCGGTGCAACGATCGCGCTGCGGGCCGAGGTGCTGCGCGCCATCGGCGGCTTCGCCGCGCTGAAGGACCGCCTGGCCGACGACTACCATCTCGGCGGGCTGACCCGGCGCAGGGGGCTGGCGACCGTCCTCTCCGATGCCTGGGTCAGCACCGACGTCACCGAAACCAGCCTGCGCGCCTTGTGGTCGCGCGAGCGGCGCTGGATGCAGACCATCCGCTCGCTCAATCCGGCCGGCTATGCGTTCTCCTTCATCACCTTCACCCTGCCGATGCTGGCGCTGGGCCTGTGGCTGGCGCCGACCGCGCTCAACCTGGCAATTGCGCTCCCGGGCGCCGCAGCCCGCCTGGGCCTGCACTGGAAGCGGCCCGCACCCGGCGTCCCGGCACCCGGACATGCGATGCTGGCGCCGCTGCGCGACTGCCTGTTGCTGCTCGAGTGGCTGAGCGGTTTTGCCGGCGCCACCGCGCGCTGGCGCAGTCAGCTGGTGCCGATCGACACCCTCACCCGACGATGGAAGCCTTGATCATGAGCCACCTGAAAACCCTGTTCCTGCAGGCGCCCTCCTTCGACGGTTTCGATGGCGGCGCCGGCTCGCGCTACCAGGCCAAACGCGAGATCCGCTCGTTCTGGTACCCCACCTGGCTGGCCCAGCCCGCCGCGCTGGTGCCCGGCAGCCGCCTGCTGGATGCGCCGGCGGACGGCCTCACGGTCGAGCAGGCGCTCGACATCGCCAGCGCCTACGAACTCGTGATCATCCACACCAGCACGCCCTCCTTTCCCAGCGACGCGCGCTTCACCGAACTGCTCAAGGCGCGCAATCCGACGCTCCTGGCCGGCATGGTCGGCGCCAAGGTCGCGGTCGATCCGGGCGGCTCGCTGCGCGCCAGCCGCGCCATCGATTTCGTCGCCCGCGAAGAATTCGACTACACCTGCCGCGAGCTCGCCGAGGGCCGGCCGCTGGCGGACATCGATGGCATCAGCTGGCGCGAGGCCGGTGCGGGCGGCGACGCCATCCGCCACAACCCGCCGCGCGCCATGCTCGAGGACATGGATGCGCTGCCCTTCGTGGCGCCGGTCTATCGACGCGACCTGAACATCCGCAATTACTTCATCGGCTACCTGAACTACCCGTATGTTTCGCTGTACACCGGGCGCGGCTGCCGTTCGCGCTGCACCTTCTGCCTGTGGCCCCAGACCGTCGGCGGGCACCGCTACCGCACCCGCTCCAGCGAGAACGTATTGGCCGAGGTCCGCTGGATCAAGGAGAACATGCCCGAGGTGAAGGAAATCATGTTCGACGACGACACCTTCACCGACTTCCGCCCGCGCGCCGAAGAGATCGCCCGCGGCCTGGGCGAACTGGGCGTGACCTGGTCGTGCAACGCCAAGGCCAATGTGCCGTATTCGACCCTGAAGATCATGAAGGAGAACGGCCTGCGCCTGCTGCTGGTCGGTTACGAGTCCGGCGACGACCAGATCCTCCTGAACATCAAGAAGGGCCTGCGCACCGACATCGCGCGCCGTTTTGCCGCCGACTGCCGTCAGCTGGGCATCACGGTGCACGGCACCTTCATCCTCGGCCTGCCCGGCGAGACCCGCGAAACCATCGCCAAATCGATCGCCTTTGCCAAGGAGATCAATCCGCATACCATACAGGTGTCGCTGGCCGCGCCCTATCCCGGCACCCGTCTGTACGAACAGGCCGTGGAGAACGAGTGGATACCGCCCAACAAGACCATCCACCTGGTCAACGAGAGCGGAGTGCAACTGGCGGCGCTCAGCTACCCGCACCTCTCCAGCGAGGAGATCTACCATGGCCTCGAACAGTTCTACCGCAGCTTTTACTTCCGGCCGTCCAAGATCTGGGAGATCGTCAGCGAAATGGCCGGCAGTTGGGAGATGACCCGGCGCCGGCTGCGCGAAGGCGTCGAGTTCTTCCACTTCCTGCGCGCCCACGGCGCCACCCACTCGTGAGCGGCGCGGCACGCCGGACACGCGCAGGCGCACGGGGCTTGATCATCACCGCCGACGATTTCGGCCTGCACCCGAGCGTCAACCAGGCCGTCGAACGCGCCCACCGCGAAGGCGTGCTGTCCGCCGCCAGCCTGATGGTGGGTGCGCCGGCCGCCGGCGACGCCATCGCCCGCGCACGCGCCTGCCCGCGCCTGCGCGTCGGCCTGCACCTGGTGCTGGCCGACGGCGCGCCGGTGCTGCCGCCGCGCGCGATTCCGGACCTGGTCGACGCCGGCGGCCGCTTCGGCAGCCGCATGGTGCGCGATGGATGCCGCTTCTTTGGCCTGCCGCGCGTACGCGGCCAGCTGGCGCGCGAAATCCGCGCCCAGTTCGAAGCCTTTGCCGCGAGCGGCCTGGCGCTCGACCACGTCAATGCGCACAAGCACTTCCACCTGCATCCGACCGTCCTCGGCCTGATCCTGCAGATCGGCCGCGAGTTCGGCCTGCGCGCAGTGCGCCTGCCGCGCGAAGCCGGCCTGCCGCTGTGGCTGCGGCCCTGGCTGGCGCTGCTCGCTGCCAGGCTGGACACGGCCGGCATCGCCCACAACGACTATATCGTCGGCTTGCGCCAGTCCGGCCGTTTCGATGAGTCAAACCTGCTGGCGGCGCTGGCAGATCTGCCCCCGGCCGGCATCGGCGAACTCTACCTGCACCCGGCGCTGGTATCGGGCGCAGCGATCTCCCCCTCGATGCCGGGCTACCGCCACGCCGACGAGTTCGCGGCCCTGGTGTCGCCGCGGACCAGGCAGGCCTGTTCCCGCCTGCGCGACGGCGGTGTGCGCTTCGGCGGGTTTGCCGACCTGGCCGTGCAGGCATGAGTGCGCATGAAGAAGCTGGCCTACCTGGGCATCATCGCCGGCCTCGCGCTGCTGACCGCGCTGGTGGTGCTCGAAGGCTGGACCGATATCCTGTCCGCCTTCCGGCACGCCGGCTGGGGTTTGCTGCTGGTGGTGCCGGCACGCCTGCTGACGCTGGCACTGGACGCCCGAGCCTGGCGGGTACTGCTCGATGCCTGCGATCCGGCGCGCGCCGCCGGGCCGCTGTTCCTGCTCTGGGTCGCCAGCGTGCGCGACGCGGTCAACCGGCTGCTGCCGGTGGCCGGGGTCGGCGGCGAAGTGGTCGGCGTGCGCCTGGCGCGCCTGCGCATTGCCGATGCCACGGCCGTTACCGCGAGCGTGATCGTGGAAGTGCTGCTGACGATCGGCGTGCTCTACCTGTTCTGCGGACTCGGCGTGGTGCTGATGGCGCGGCTGGCGGCCGGGCTGGGCCAGGTCTGGATCGTCGGCGCCAGCCTGCTGTTGTCCTTGCCGCTGCCGGTGCTGGCCTGGTGGCTGCTGCGCCATGGCGCGCCGTTCGCAAGGCTGGAGGCGTGGGCGCTGCGCCTGCTGGGTCCCGGCAAGGGAATCGCCCTGCACCTGGACGGCGTGCGCCTCGACGCGGACGTGCAGCGCCTGTTCGGGCAGCGCCGGCGCCTGCTGCGGGCGACCGCGCTGATGCTGGCGTCCTACCTGCTGGGCAGCTTCGAAACCTGGTATGCCCTGCGCCTGCTCGGCCATCCGGTGGGGGTCGGCACCGCGGTCGCCATCGAAGCCCTGAGCCAGGCGACGCGCCACGCCAGCTTCCTGGTGCCGGCCGGCCTGGGCGTGCAGGAGGCGGCGGTGCTGCTGTTCGGCCAGCTTGCCGGGGTCGGCGGCGAGGTAGCGCTGGCGCTGGCGCTGGTCAAGCGCATGCGCGAGATCGTGCTCGGCATTCCGGCCCTGCTGTCCTGGCAATGGGTAGAAGCGCGCCGGCTCGAGTAGTGCGCAGGCCTGGGCTTCAGGCCCCTTCGTTGTGGGCAGCCAGGTATTTGATCAGGCCATCGATACCGCCGGACGCCAGCTGCGGCGCGAACTGCTGGCGATAGACCTGGATCATCCACGCGCCCATCATGTTGATGTCGTAGATCTTCCAGCCGGCGCTCGTCTTGCGCATGCGGTAGTCGATCGGCATGCTGTCGCCGGCCGTGATGACGGTCGTTTTCACGACGGCGTCCGTGGCGTCCGGCGCCAGCCGCGCCGGTGACGCATATTGGAAGCGCGTATCCTGCCCCTGGATCTGGGTCAATTGAATCGCATAGGTGCGTGCGAGCAGGGTCTGGAACTGCTGGAACAAGGCCTCGCGCTGGGCCGGGGTGGCCTTCGCCCAGGCGCCGCCCACCGCATATTGCGTGGTCAACATGAAGTCGGTGGACGGCAGGAAGCGCTGCTGGACCAGCTGGTAAGTACGCGCCAGGTCGCCGGCGCGCGCCGCCGGATCGCTGCGAATGGCATCCATGACGCCGCCGATGGTGGCTTTCAGCATTTGCTCCGGACTACGGTTGTCCGCCTGCTGGGCGAGCACGGCCGGCGTGCTCAACAAGATCAGCGGCAGCAAAATCGTCGGCTTCATCTATTTTCCTCCAGGGCCAGACCCTGGTAAGACCGGCAGCCGGCCCAGGCGTTCCGTTGCAGTCGCCGGCGCGCATCGTAGGTCTAAACATTTTTCTCCCAGGGCCGCGCGATGCTGACCAAGCTGATCTGCCGGGTCGTCCACCTGTCCTCGCGCCATCCGTGGGTGGTGCTTGGCGCCTTCGCGCTGCTGGTCCTGCTTGCCGGTTTGTATACCGCGCGCCATTTCGCCATCAACACCGATGTCGCGAAGCTGATCGAGGCCGACACGCCCTGGACCCGGCGCGACGCCGCCATCGCCGCCGCCTTCCCGAACCGCAGCGACACGACCCTGGCCGTGGTACGCGCGCCGGCGCCGGAATTCGCAGCCCAGGCGGCCCGCGAGCTGGCCGAACGCCTGCATGCGCAGCCGCAGCGCTTCCATTCGGTCAGCCTGGGTGCCGGCAGCGAGTTCTTCCGGCACAACGGTCTGCTCTACCTCGACCTGCCGCAATTGCAGACGCTGAGCGGGCAACTGCTCGATGCGCGTCCGCTGCTGAATGCCCTGGCGCGCGACCCTTCGCTGCGCGGCCTGGCCAACCTGCTGTCGGTGTCCCTGCTCACGCCGCTGCAGACCGGCCAGCTCACGCTCCCCGGCATGGCGCCGCTGCTGTGGCGCAGCGCGGACACGGTCGAGGGCGTGCTCGTTGGGCGGCCTGCAGCGCTGTCCTGGCAGAACCTGGTCGACGCCGACCCGGCTGCGGTGGAGCCGGGTCTGGTCGAAGTGCGGCCGGCGCTCGACTACAGCGAGCTGCTGCCCGGGGCACCTTCCAGCGAGGCGATCCGCGCCGCGGCGCGCGACTTGCGCCTGCACGAGCGCTACGGCGCCGGCGTCGCCCTGACCGGGCCGATTCCGCTCTCGGACGACGAATTCGCCTCGCTGCAGGAAGGCTCGCCGCTCACCGGCGCGCTGCCCGTGGTCGTCGTGCTGGTGCTGCTGTGGCGGGCGCTGCGTGCGACGAAACTGGTGCTGGCCCTGTGCCTGGTCATGCTGGGCGGGCTGGTGCTTACCGCGGCGCTGGGCCTGCTGATGGTGGGCGCGCTGAACCTGATCTCGGTGGCCTTCGCGATCCTGTTCGTCGGCCTCGGGATCGACTTCGGCATCCAGTTCGGCATGCGCTTCAGGGAGCTGCGGCGCGAAATTCCGTCCACCCACGCCGCGCTGCTGGCCGCCGCGCGCGCGATCGCGCTGCCGCTGGCGCTGGCCGCCGCGGCCACTGCGCTGGGCTTCCTGGCCTTCCTGCCGACGGCCTACCGCGGCGTGGCGGAACTGGGGCAGATCGCGGGCGTCGGCATCCTGTTCGTCGCGCTGCCGGCCTGCCTGACGGTGCTGCCGGCCCTGATCCAGCTGATCGACCCGCCGCCCAGCCGCGCCGCGCCCGGCTACCCCTGGCTGGCCCCGGTCGACCGCGCGCTGCAGACGCATCGCCGCACCTTGCTGGCGGCGACCCTGGCGCTGGTGATCGCAGGCATCCCGCTGCTATGGCGGCTCGAGTTCGACTTCAATCCGCTGCACCTCAAGAACCCGCGCAGCGAATCGATGGCGACGCTGGCCTCGCTGTCGCGCGGCACCGACATCGGCATCGACAACGTGCAGGTGCTGGCGGCATCGCTGGCGGATGCCCAGGCGATGGCGGCGCGCCTCGAACGCCTGCCCGAGGTGGGCGGCGCGATGACCGCCGCCAGCTTGATCCCCGAAGCGCAGCCCGAGAAACTGCAAGCCGTCGCCGCCGTCGCCGCGCGCCTGCTGCCGGTGCTGGCGCAGCAACCGGCGGCGCCGGCCACCGACCCGCAGCGCGTGGCGGCACTGCGCACGGCGGCGCAAGCGCTGCGCAATGCGGCGCTCGACCATCCGGGACCCGGCGCGGCACCGGCCAGGCGGCTGTCGCGGGCGCTGACTGCGCTGGCCAATGCGGACGCCGCCGCGCGCGAGCGTGCCGAACGGGCGCTCGCCGGGCCGCTCAGGCTGGCCCTGGACACGCTGCGCCTGGCGCTGCAACCCGGCCCGGTCACGCTGGCCACCCTGCCGGCGGAGATGAAAGGCAGCTGGATCGCCGCCGACGGCCGGGCGCTGGTGGACGTGAGTCCGAAGCGCGCGCCCGGCACCGGCCCTACCGGCCAGCGTAAGGCAGACAGCGAGGACCATGGCGACCAGCGGCTACAGCGGTTCACCGACGCCGTGCTGCGGGTCGCGCCCGAGGCCAGCGGCGGTCCGATCTCGGTGCGCCACGCCGCCGACCTGATCGTCGAGGCTTTCGTGCAGGCGGCGCTGCTGGCGGTGCTCACCATCACGCTGCTGCTGTGGCTCAGCTTCCGGCGCTTCGGCGACGTCATGCTGACCATGCTCCCGCTGCTGGTCTCCAGCCTGGTGACGCTGGAAGCCTGCGTCCTGCTCGGCATCGAACTCAATTTCGCCAACATCATCGCGCTGCCGCTGCTGCTGGGGGTCGGGGTGGCTTTCAAGATTTATTACATCATGGCCTGGCGCGCCGGCCATCCGGCCCAGCTCGAACATCCGCTGACCCAGGCCATCATCCTCAGCGCGGCCGCCACCGGCACCGCTTTCGGCAGCCTGTGGCTGTCGAATCACGCCGGCACCGCCAGCATGGGCAAGCTGCTGGCGCTGTCGCTGGTCTGTACCCTCATCGGCGCCGTGTTCTTCCAGCCCATCCTGCTGGGCAAGCCGCGCGTGTCGCCGCCCTCTCCCCGATCCGAAGAAAAAACGCCATGAAAGCACGCAACCCATCGACCCCGCCGCGGGCCATCGGCCGCAAGCCCGGCGTCCGCGTCTTGCTCCCCGCGCTGCTCGCGCCTTTACTCGTCACGCTGGGCGGCTGCGCCAGCGGTCCGAACCGCAATACGGCGGACCCGCTGGAGCCGCTCAACCGCAGCACCTGGCGCTTCAACGAAGCGATCGACCGCAACTTCGCACGGCCGGTCGCGCGGGGCTACACCCGCGTGGTACCGCGTCCGATCCGTACCGGGGTCGAGAATTTCTTCTCGAACCTCGGCGACTTCCCGGTCATGTTCAACGATTTCGCCCAACTGCGCATCATGGACGGCATGAACGACCTGATGCGGATCGCCGTCAATACCAGCTTCGGCTTGCTCGGGGTACTCGACATCGCCACGCCGGCCGGCATTCCGAAGCGCGACCAGGACTTCGGCCTGACCCTGGGCCATTACGGCGTGCCGAGCGGGCCCTACCTGGTGCTGCCGCTGTTCGGGCCCAGCACCTTCCGCGATGCGGCCGGCTTCGGCGTCGACCAGTTTGCCGAGCCGGTCAGCTATACCGATCCGGCCTGGCGCAACAGCCTGTGGGGCCTGAACTTCGTCAGTACCCGCGCACGCTACCTGAACGCGACCAACCTGCTGGAGCAGGCGGCGCTGGACCGCTACCTGTTCGTGCGCGACGCCTACCTGGGGCGCCGCCGCAGCCAGCTGGACGAAGGCAAGGAAGCGCCGCTGCCGGACTACGGCAAGGAGAAATGAGGCCCGAGCCGTGCCCGTACGCGGCGCAGTGCGCGCCGCGCCAGCCAGGCTTCGCGCGCCAACCCGCACAGCGGCGCCAGCTCGCGCGGCAAGCGCGCCAGCGCGCCCAGCAGCGGCAGCCAGACGGTGCCGCCGTCATCGCGCAGCGCCGCCAGCGCGCAGGATGGGAGGCTGCGCCAAGCCGGATCGAGCACGACCCGGCAGGCGGCGAAGGGCAAACCAAGGCGCTGGGCCTCGCGCGCGGCCACATGCGACTCCATGTCCACCGCGCAGGCGCCGCTGTCGCGCCAGAGCTGCGCCTTGCCGGCCGCCGCGGCGAGCGGCAGATCCATCCCGGCCAGCAACCCTGCCCGCGCATCCGGCAGGCGCGCCAGCAAGGCTTGCACCCATGCCGGGTCGGCGGCGACAATGCCGGTTCGGGTCAGTACGGCGGTCGCCACCACGCAGCTGCCCGGCGCCAGTCCGGGGTCCAGGCCGCCGGCGCAGCCGAAGCTGACGATGCCTACACTGATGATGCCGGGGCGCTGGCCGGCCAGCAGCGCTTGCAGGCCGGCCGCGACCCGCGCCGGGCCGGGTCCGCAAACGGGCGCAACGCCCGGCCCCGCCGCGATCGCGGCTTCGAAGGGCAAGCCGCACACGGCCGCCACCACCGCCTGCGCGCCGGGCGCACCCATCACATCCCCAGCCCGGCCAGGCGGTGAGCGCCGCCGCCACGCAGATTGCGGTAACGCGCCAGCGCCCACAAGGGAAAGTAGCGCGCGTAGCCGTGGTAGCGCAGATAGAAGACACGCTCGAAACCGGTGGCGGTGTGCTGCGGCTCGTCCCACAGGCCGTCGCCGCGCTGGCCGTCGATCAGCCAGGCGATGCCGCGCCGGACCGCGGGCGTGTCCGCCGCGCCGACCGCCATCAGGCCCAGCAGCGCCCAGGCGGTCTGCGAAGGGGTCGAGGGCGCCGGTCGCCAGCCGTCGTAGTCGAGCCGGTAGCTGTCGCCGTCTTCGCCCCAGCCGCCATCCGGATTCTGGATCGCCGTCAGCCAGGCGACGGCGCGCGCCACCGGCCTGGCCTGCGTTTCGAGCCCGCAGACGCCCAGCGCGCACAGCGCGCTCCAGGTGCCGTAGATATAGTTGACGCCCCAGCGCCCATACCAGCTGCCATCCTTTTCCTGGTTGCGCAGCAGCCAGCTCAGCGCCCGCCCGGCCGGCGCGCCGCGGCCAGCCGGCGCGCCGGGTGCCAGCTGCGCCAGCATGGACAGGCAGCGCGCCGACACGTCCGCGGTGGGCGGGTCGAGCAGCGCGCCGTGATCGGCGAAGGGAATGTTGTTCAGGTAGCGCTGGGTGTTGTCGGCCTCGAAGGCGCCCCAGCCGCCGCCGCGCGACTGCATCCCCACCACCCACTCCTGCGCGCGGGCGACCGCGGCGGCATAGCGGACGGGGTCGGCGCGGTGCATGGCCATCGCCACCACGGCGGTATCGTCGACGTCCGGGTAATACGCGTTCTCGTACTGGAAGGCCCAGCCGCCGGGGCGCAGGCCGGGACGGCGCAGGCCCCAGTCGCCGTCGCGCTCGAGGATCTGCAGCGGCAGCAGCCAGTCGAGGCCGCGCATCGCCGCGTCGCGCGCCGCCGGCAGGCCGGTCTCGATCAGCGCGTGGCACATCAGGGCCGTGTCCCACACCGGAGAAAAACACGGCTGGCAATAGGCTTCGTCGCCGCGGTCCACCAGCAGCCTGTCGATGGCGCGGCGGGCGGCGATGTTCTCGGGATGGTCGCGCGGCACGCCCAGCACGTCGAGCATCTGCACCGCGTTGACCATGGCCGGGAAGATCGCGCCCAGGCCATGCTCGCCGTTCAGGCGCGCCCGCACGAAGGCGGCGGCCTCCTCGATCGCGCGGCGGCGCAGCCGCGCCGGCACCCGCGGCTCCAGCCGGCGCAGTTGCGCCTCGACCGCGCGGAAGAAAGCAAACCACAGGCGCCCCTGGTGCGGCGCGCGCGGGGCCAGGCCCATCCGGCTGGGCGGCGCCACGAACAGCTCGGCCACGCCGACCGCACGCGGGTTGCGCGCGCGCGGGCGCAGGCTGCCCAGCACCAGCAGCGGCACCATCACCGTGCGCGTCCAGTACGAGACCTTGGCGATGTGGAAGGGGAACCAGCCGGGCAGCAGCGCGATTTCGACCGGCATCGCCGGCACCGCGTCCCACGGCACCTCGCCGTACAGCGCCAGCAGCATGCGCGTGAACACATTGCTGCGTTCGGCCCCGCCATGCGCCAGGATCGCCGCGCGCGCCCTGGCCATGTGCGGCGCATCCGGCGGGTCGCCGATCATCTTCAGCGCAAAATACGCTTTCACGCTGGCGCTCGGGTCGTAGCCGCCGTCGTGGAACAGCGGCCAGCCGCCATGCGCGCCCTGGGTGCGGCGCAGGTAGCGCGCGATCTTGCTTTCGAGTTCGGCGTCGGCGGGCTCGCCCAGGTAATGCAGCAACAGCACGTACTCGGCCGGGATGGTGGCGTCGGCCTCCAGTTCGTAGACCCAGTGGCCGTCCGCGCGCTGCTCGGACAGCACGGCGTCCAGCGCCGCCTCGATCGCCTGCCCGAGCGGCGGCTCGACGGCCACATCCCGCCCGGCGCCGAGCGGCAGGCGCATCCGGTCCATCCTCGGCCATTCCGCGCGATATCGCATTGCCAGCTCCTTTCAAGGCTAGAGGACGACATGCCGCAGCAGGATGCCGATGCGTTCGGCGCGGCCCAGCTTGACGGCCGCGCGCGGACTGCGCCAGCCGCGCGCCGCCAGTCGCGCCAGCAGCGCCTGGTACACCGCGCCCATCAAGCGCGGCGCACGTGTGCAGGGTCGGCTGTTGCGGCGCAGGACGATGCCGGCTTTCGCATAGTGACGCTGCGCCTGGTCCGCCAGACGCGTGCAGGCCAGCGGCAAGGCCGGATGCGCGGCGATCGCGCCGGCCTCCCCGCAGGCCTGCGGCTCGAGCCCGGCGGCGTCCAGCAGCTCGCGCGGCAGGTAGGCGCGGCCGATGGCGGCGTCTTCGTCGATGTCGCGCAGGATGTTGGTCAGCTGCAGCGCGCGCCCCAGGTGGTGCGCCAGCAGTACGCCATCGTCGGGCGGCATGCCGAACACCCGCACCGACAGCCGCCCGACGGCGCCGGCCACGCGGTCGCAGTACAGGTCGAGCGTGTCCGCCGGCGGGGCGCAGATCGGGCGGTCCTGGGCATCCATCAGCATGCCGTCGATGACGGCGTGGAAGTCGGCGCGCGCCAGGTCGAAGGCGGCGATATGCCGCGCCAGCGGATCAAGCTGTGGTGGCGCCGCGCCGACGTAACAGGCGTCGACCGCGTCGCGCCAGCCTTCGAGGGCGGCGCGCCTGTCCGGCGCCGAGCCCGTGCCGTCGGCGACATCGTCGACCGCGCGGCAGAACGCGTAGATCGCGAACATCGCGTCGCGCTGGCGGGCCGGCAGGATCTGCATCGCCATCCTGAAGGAACTGCCGGATGGCTGCTGGGGCAAGCCCGGGGTCTGCGGCTGCGTGAGCATGTGGCACCTCGCCGTGGTTCGGGCCTGTTCAGCCGGCGTGCACGGCGAGCCGCGCCTCGCTCATGCCGAAGCGCTGCCGGATGGCGGCGGCGATGCCGGCCGCGTCGAGTCCGACGGCGCCGAGCAGGGCTGCGGGATCGCCATGTTCGATGAACAGGTCGGGCAGGCCCAGGGTCAAAAGCGGCTTGACGATCCCTGCCGCCAGCAGCGCCTCCGCCACCGCCGACCCGGCGCCGCCCATCGCCGCGCCCTCTTCCACCGTCACCAGCTGCCGGTGTTCGCGGGCCAGCAGGGTAATGAGTTCGAGGTCGAGCGGCTTGATGAAGCGCATGTTGGCGACGGTCGCGCCCAGCTCCAGGCCCGCCGCCAGGCTCGGCGCCAGCATCGAGCCGAAGGCCAGGATCGCGGTCCCGCTCCCGCGCCGCAGGATCTCGCCGCGACCGAGCGGAATCGGCTCCAGCGCCCGCTCCACCGCCACGCCGCTGCCGCTGCCGCTGCCGCGTGGGTAGCGCACCGCCGCCGGACCGGCATGCCGGTAGGCGGTGGTGAGCATGCGCCGGCACTCGTTTTCGTCGGCGGCCGCCATCAGCAGCATATTGGGGATGCAGCGCAGGAAGGCGATGTCGTAATTGCCGGCATGGGTCGCGCCGTCCGCCCCCACCAGCCCGGCGCGGTCGATCGCGAAGGTCACGTCGAGGTTCTGCAACGCCACGTCATGGATCAGCTGGTCGTAGGCGCGCTGCAGGAAGGTGGAATAGATCGCCACCACCGGCTTCATCCCCGCCGCCGCCAGGCCGCCGGCGAAGGTGACCGCATGCTGCTCGGCGATGCCGACGTCGAAGAAGCGTGACGGGAACATCTGCGCAAAGCGCACCATGCCCGAGCCTTCGCGCATCGCCGGGGTGATGGCGACCAGGCGCTGGTCCTGCGCCGCCATGTCGCACAGCCAGTCGCCGAAGATGTCGGTGTAGGCCGGCCTGGCCAGCTTCGATGCAGCGGGCAGCCCCTGCGCCGGGTCGAACTTGCCGGTGCCGTGGTAGCGGGTCGGCTCGGCTTCCGCCCGTTCGTAGCCTTTGCCCTTGCGCGTGACCACGTGCAGCAGCTGCGGCCCCCTGCGCTGGCGCAGGCTTGCCAGTGCCGGAATGAGGGCGTCGAGATCGTGACCGTCCACCGGCCCGGCATACTGCAGGCCGAGCTCGCCGAACAGGGTGGCCGAGGGCTGTTCCCGATAACGCTGCAAGGCCCGCGTCAAGGCCCCGACCGCGGGCGAGATCGACATGTCGTTGTCGTTCAGGACCACCAGCAGCCGCAGGTCCTGCGCAACGCCGGCATTGTTCAAGGCCTCGTAGGCAAGGCCGGCACTCATCGCGCCGTCGCCGCACACCGCCACCGCATGGCTGTCCTCGCCGCGCAGCTTCGCGGCCTCGGCCATGCCCAGGGCCGCCGAGATCGAGGTCGAGGAATGGGCGGTGCCGAAGCAGTCGTGGATGCTTTCGCTGCGCCGCGGGAAGCCGGAAATGCCCCCGAGCTGGCGCAGCGTGTGCATGCGCGTGCGCCGTCCGGTCAGCACCTTGTGGGCATAGCTCTGGTGGCCGACGTCCCACACGATGCGGTCGCGCGGCGTGTCGAACACATAGTGCAGTGCGATAGCCAGTTCGACGGTGCCGAGATTCGAGGACAGGTGGCCGCCGGTGCGGCACACGGCATCGAGCAGGAAGCGGCGCAGCTGCCGCGCCAGAACAGTCAGCTGCGCGCGCGGCAGCCTGCGCAGGTCGGCCGGTTCGTCGATTGCATCGAGCAGGTTCATGCGCCTTCTCCATGCCGCAGTGGGCAGTGACAGGCGATCCATTTTAGGACGTTTGCGCTTTTTGTTCAGATGCGGACTTCAAGCGTGCGCCGACCTCTTCAGAGAAATGGTATATGCGCAAAAGACCAGGAAAAATCTTTAGCCCTGCCAATTTCCGCACGCGATTGCACCTGCTATTACAAATGCTTTCGATTGAAACGTTTTCAAACTTTCGCGTGCGCGCCGCAGCAAGTAGTCTAGTGGGCTCAGCAATTGCCAGCGCCCGCCGTGGCATGGTCACGGCCGGCCGGTCGCACTAATCAACGGAGTCTTCCTTGTCCGAACCAAAAGTCCCCCAACCGCAAACGGTCATCAAAATCATCGGCGTCGGCGGCGCCGGCGGCAACGCCGTCAGCCACATGGCGTCCTCGGGATTGTCCGCCTTCGAATTCATTTGCGCGAACACGGACGCGCAGGCGCTGGCCAGCACCCAGACTGAAAAGCGCATCCAGCTTGGCGAGAGCGGCCTCGGTGCCGGCAGCGATCCGATCGTCGGCCGCGAAAGCGCCATGCACGAACGCAGCGCCATCGCCGACGCGCTCAAGGGCGCCGACATGGTGTTCCTCACCGCCGGCATGGGCGGCGGCACCGGCACCGGCGCCGCGCCGGTGGTCGCCGAAGTGGCGCGCGAGATGGGTATCCTGACCGTCGGCGTGGTGTCCAAACCCTTCGACTTCGAAGGCCCGCGCCGCATGCGCGTGGCCGAAGAAGGCATCGCGACGCTGGCGCGCTGTGTCGACTCGCTGGTCATCGTCCTCAACAGCCGCCTGGAGGAAGTCCTGGGCGAGGACATCACCCAGAAGCAGGCCTTTGCCGCCGCCGACGAGGTGCTCTGTAAAGCGGTCACCGGCATCGCCGAAATCATCACCGTGCCGGGCATGATCAACGTCGATTTCGAGGACGTGCGCACGGTGATGCGCCAGACCGGCATGGCGATGATGGGCTCGGCCCAGCACAGCGGCGAGGAGCGCGCCATCAAGGCCGCCGAAGAGGCGATCTCGTGTCCGCTGCTGGACGGCTCGAACCTGCGCGCCGCGCGCGGGGTGCTGGTCAACATCGCCGCTTCCGAAGAGAGCCTGAAACTGCGTGAAACCAAGCAGGTGATGAACACCATCTGCGCGCAGACCAGCGAGGATGCGATCATCAAATTCGGCGCGGTGTTCGACGAGACGCTGGGCGACGCCATGCGCGTGACGGTGGTGGCGACGGGCCTGAACCGTCCCAGCGATTTCGCGCTCGGGGCGCGGCGCTCGACGATTTCGCGGCCGGTGGGCCAGGTGCTGCGGCAGAACGCCGCCCAGCCGGGCCCCAGACCGTCGCCGGCGCCAACGCCGGCGCCGGTGCGCCAGCCTGCGTCTTGAAAGTGCGGGTGCGCAAGCTTGCCGACGGTATCGGCGCCAGCGCGCGCAGGGATATCGCCGGGATGGCCCGAAAAGGCCCTAGATGCCGGCCAGGCGCGAAGACACAGCCGTCACCTCGAGCAGCAGTTCGCGCAAGCCATCCCAGACGATCTGCACGCCAAGGCACAGCAGGATGAAGGCGGTCAGACGCAGGAACACCGCCGTCCCCGCTTCGCCGATCAGGCGCAACAGGTGCTCGCCGTAACGAAAGGCGAGATACAGCAGCACGCCGATGAGCGCCAGCGCCAGCAATGCGCCGCCCATGCGCGCCAGCGAGATCACCAGCTCTGCATCGTGCAGCGCCACCCCCACCGTGATGGCGACCGAGATCGAGGCCGGTCCGCAGCTGATCGGAAAGGTGAGCGGATAAAAAGCCTGGCGCTGCGCGTGCTCCGGCGTGAAGGTGTCGGCGAGCGCTGCGCGGCTGTCCGGTGTGGCGGGCGTCGCGCCAAGCAGACGCCACGCGACCGAAGCAAGGATCAGGCCCCCACCCACGCGCACGATGGGCAGCGAGATGCCGAAAAAATCGAGCACGTAGGAGCCGATCAGCATCGAGCCCGTCATCAGCCAGAACATGTTGCGCGCGATGCGGCGTGCCAGCAGCGTGCGGGTCGAAGGCGCGGCGCCTTCGGTCAGGCTCAAGAAAATCGGTGCCGTGGCGGCCGGATTCAGGATCGGCAGCATCGCTGCCAGCACGAACAGGAAGCTTCTGGCTGCCGCCACCATCAGGTCGATTGTCATGCGGCTTAAAAATAGTACCCGGCTTGCAGATTGATTCGACGGCTGAATCCGTCATGCGCCGCGGACGTCGATGCCAGCCCGCCGAAGTCCGGCGAAATATAAGGGTGGTGCTTGCCCAGCATGAAGTCCATGTAGAAGGTCCACTTTCCGGAGGAGAAAGTCAGCCCGGTCACGTTCTGCACGGAGTCCTTGTAATTGCCGACGCGCTTGTGCAGCACGCTGTAGTCGTTGTAGACCTTGAAGCCGCCGAACGGCCCGAGCTTGCCCGGCAGGTCGTAGCTGAGGTTGGCAATGACGATGTCGCCTTTCGAAGCCAGCGGAAACGGGTAACCGAAGGCGCCAAGCATGACGAAGCTGTTGGGGTCCAGCCCATCATAAGTCTGCGCCGCGCCATGACGCGTGCGGTAGTCGTAACGCAGGGCTTCGAGCATGGCCTTGAGCGGGCCGAAGCTGCCGCTGTAGTGGATGGCCAGCGCATTGCGCCTGCTATCGGCGCCGGCGCCGTTGCGGATCGTTCCCGTGAGTCCGGAGATGCCGACCTCATGCTGCCGCGCGGAACCGATGTGCCAGGCCATGCGTCCGATCAGGGTGTTGCGTTCCCGGTCATTTTGCCCGGTGCCGAAGCCCTGCGCGTCATCATCCGGAACGATGTTGTACGAATAGCGGTTCGATGCGCCGGCGGTATTGCTACCGCCGCCATAGGAACCGCCGTCGCGCGGATAGAAGCCGAGCTGCCACTCGAACGGGCCGGGCCGGCTTGCATAGGTGAGGCCGAGGTCGTACTTGTCCTCGAAGCCGGCGTAGAACGCGATCGATTCGTAAAAATTGTTCGACGCCAGGGGAAACAGGCCGAACGGATTCTGGTCCAGGCCGACATGCAGGGTGCTCTTGTCGGCAAAGCGCATGCCGACCCAGCCATGGTGCAGGAAATGCTGCCAATAGCCGCCCTGCCCCTTCGGGAAGCGGTTGTAGCGGTACTGGGCCGACCCGATCAGCCTGCCGTCGTCGTAGTTCACGTCGATGCGCGCGGTGTCCAGCCCCACGAAACCGTTCGGGTAATCGGTCTGCCAGCTCTTGTAGACATAATTGAAGCGGATCGCCCCACCCACGGTCAGCGGCGACGTCGCCTCGCTGTCCGCACGGGCAAGGCCGCATATGGCGGCCGCCGCCAGTGCCAAAATGGCAAGGCAGGCGTGTTTCGGTTTATGCATGGGCCTCCTCATGCACCTTCGCATCGGTTTCGGCATTCGCAAAATACACCGTCTGGGTCGGGTACGCAAATGCGATGTCTTGCTCGGCAAAGCGTTCGAACAGGGCGACGTTGATCGCCTGCTGGACGTCCATGTACACGCCGTAGTCGGCAGTCTTTACGTAGTACACCGTCTCGAACTCAAGCGCGGACACGCCGTAGGCCTTGAAGTGCGCGCGGTCGAAGCTGGCCTGGGGCTGGGCCTCGACGGCCTCGCGCAGGATGCCGGGAATCGCCAGCAGCTGGCGCTTGCCGGTCTGGTAGGCGACGCGGATGCCGAACACGATGCGGCGCGTTTCCATGTGCTTGTAGTTGCGGATCCGGCTCTTGAGCAGGTCGCTGTTCGAGAACACCACCTGCTCCCCGCCCAGGCTGCGGATGCGGGTCGTCTTCAGGCCCACGTAGGCCACCGTCCCCGCGATGTCGTCGACGATGATGAAGTCGCCGACCACGAAAGGCTTGTCCAGCACGATCGACAGCGAGGAAAACAGGTCGCCCAGGATGTTCTGCAGCGCCAGGGCGACGGCGATGCCGCCGATGCCGAGGCTGGCGACCAGGGTCGTGATGTTGACCCCGAAGTTATCGAGGATCATCAGGACGATGATCAGCCACAGCACGGTGCGCGCGACGAAGCCCAGCGCCGCGGTGGAGGTGGTGCTGGCCGCGTCCTCGGCGCTGCGCCGGCTGCGGTAGTGGTGCAGCCAGTCGCGAATGCCGACGTCGCCCCAGCGCGCGACCTGCAGCAGCAGCACCGCGATCGCCAGGCGCGCCAGCAGGGCCGCGGCCTCCGGCGGCAGGACCAGCCACTGGGCGGCGGCCCAGACGCCCAGCAGCAGGATGAAGACCGGGTGGGTCGCGCCCAGGATCCTGATCGCGAGGTCGTCCAGGTAAGTCGCGGTCGACTGCGCGAACATGCCGAGGCGCCGGATCAGCATCCGGTTCGCGGCATGCAGCAGCACGCACACGGCAATGCCGATGCAGATCGCGACCGCCCACGCGCCCAGGTCGCTATGCAGGACCACGTAGTTCATTCCGCCTCTCCGGCGGCCTGCACCGCGGCGAGGAAGCCGTCGCCCCAGCGCGTCACGTCGTGCTCGGCGGCGATCATCGCCATGCGCCCGGTGCGATAGGCGCGCTCGTCCTCGCCCATGGTCAGGGCCTGGTGCAGCGCATTCGTCATCGCGTTGCCGTCGTAGGGGTTGGTCAGCAAGGCCCCGTGCAGCTCGACCGCCGCGCCGGCGAATTCCGACAGAATCAGGACCCCGGAGCGGCCGGCCGCCTTTTTGGCGGCGATGAATTCCTTCGCCACCAGGTTCAGGCCGTCGCGCAGCGGCGTGATCCATGCGATGTCGCAGGCCGCGTAATGGGCGACCACCTCGTCGAAGGGCAGCGAGCGGTAGAAGTAGCGCACCGGCACCCAGTCCAGCGTCGAGAAGCGGCCGTTGATCCGCCCCACGGTGCGGTCGACCTCGACGCGCAGGCTCTCGTAGATCTCCATGCCCGGCGCGGCCGGCGTGATGACGTTCAGCAGCGTCACCTTGCCGATGTGTTCCGGGTGCCGTTCCAGCAGGCGCTCGAAGGCTTGCAGCTTCTCGAGCGTGCCCTTGACGTAGTCCAGCCGCTCGATCGACACGATGCCGGTAGCCCCGCCCAGGTAATCGCGGATGGCGGCGGTCTGCTGCGCCACCTCGGCGGACCGGACCACGCGTTCGATCATGCCGACGTCGGTGCCGACCGGATGGGCGCCCAGGTGCACGCGGCGCCCGCCCGCTTCGATCGCGGTCGTCATGGTATCGACCCCGAGCGCGCAGCCATAGGTCAGGAAGCGCGGCGCGCACGGCACCGTGCCGCAGATGTCGACCGGCGCGAAGGAGCGCACCGCATCGACGAAGTTCTCGACATAGCGCGGGATATGGAAGCCGACGTAATCGCACTGCAGCAGGCTGCCGATGATGTCGCGCCGCCACGGCAGGATGTTGAAGACGTCGCTGGACGGGAAGGCCGTATGGTGGAAGAACGCGATCTTCAGATCCGGGCGCAGCGGGCGCAGGAAGGCCGGTACCATCCACAGGTTGTAATCGTGGACCCAGACCACCGCCCCTTCTCCCGCCTCGCGCGCGGTCTGCTCGGCGAACAGGCGGTTCACCTCCAGGAAGCGCTCCCAGTGGGCCTGATTGAACTCGGCCTTGTCGGGGAAGGAAAAGATGATGGGCCAGAAGGCTTCTTTCGAAAACTTCTTGTAGAACACGTCGATGTCGTCCGCAGTCAGGGCGATGCGCGCCGCCTGCAGCTTGGGATAGCGCTCGCGGTCGACGTCGACGTGGGTGACGAAGCCTTCGGGTTCGCGGCTGGCCTGCTGCGACCAGGCGACCCAGGAACCGGCGCGCTCGCCGGCGAAGAAGCGCAGCAGGGTCGGGATGATGCCGTTCGGACTGCGCGGGCGGCGATGGCGCAGCACGCCGTCCTCGACCACCTCGTCGTAAGGCAGGCGGTGATACACCATCACCAGCTCGGCCCCGCCGGACGCGGCCTGCGCCGCCGGCTCCGGCGCCGGCCGGTCCGCGCCATGGTGCGCCAGCCCCTCCAGGATGCCGTCGCAGCCCTCGCCGGCGGCGACGTGCACCTGCGGGCGTTTGCGCACGCTTTCCACCAGCGCCGGCTCGGCACCGCCGACCACGATACCGCGCAGGCCGGTATCGAACATGGACAGGTCGTTGAGCGTGTCCCCGGCGACCACGATGGTGGTCGGATCGATGCCCACCGCCGCGGCCAGGCCCAGCACCGCCGCGCCCTTGCTCACGCCGCGCGGCAGCACGTCGAGGTAGCAGCCGGCCGACAGCAGCAGGTCGCAGCCGAGCGCATCGACGGCCGCGCGCAGCTCGGGGGTGATGTCGCTCTCGCTGGCCAGGAAGGAGCAGCGCCGTTCCTGCGGCACGCTCTGGCGCTGCAGGCCGGGAAAGCCGGCGAGCGCCTTCAGCACCGCCTGCGAGCCCGGCCAGCGTGCGGCGATTTCCTGCTGCAGTTCGTCGACCGGGCGCAGGTCGCCGTGCACGATGGTGGCGCCGACATCGGCAATGATGTAATCCGGCGTCGGCACCGTGGGGTCGCTCAGCAGCGGCAGGATCGATTCCAGCCCGCGCCCGGTCACGAACACCAGGCGCACGCCCGGCCGGGCGGAGGCAAACAGTTCGCGCACGCGGCGCCGGGCGTCGACGCCGCCGGCCAGCAGGGTGCCGTCGAGGTCGGTGGCCAGTACAAAATGATCGGGAGACAGGCGCTCGGCCAGATGTCGGGGAAAAGCAATGGTCATCGTTTCGTCCTTTCAAAGCGATACGGAGGGCGAACACAATCGGGAGCGGGACAGCGCGGCTGCGCATGCATAGTCGATTGCCAGGAATGGGACGCGGTCAAGCGGATTCGCCGCGTCGTGCGGGGAATGCACGATTCCCCTGAAGGGCCTACATGATAGCAAGTTTTCTACATGTGCACAAATGTAGTTTCATTTGTGACACGATCAGGGCGCGTTCAGCCTGGTCGTGCCGGCTTGTAGGTCGCCAGCCAGCTGCGTACGCGGTTGGCGTCCGCCGCCCGCGACAAGGTCCCTTGCGCATCCAGGAACACCATGACCGTCGGACGGCCGCGCACGCTCGCATGCAGGACCATGCAGCGCCCTGCTTCCGAGATGTAGCCGGTCTTCTGCAGGCGGATCTTCCAGCTGCGGTTGGCCGTCAGCCGGTTGGTGCTGTGGTAGACGGTGCGCTCGCGTCCCTGCCGGATCGTGAACTCGCGGTCGGTCGAATAGCGCCGGATCAGCGCATGCTTTTCGGTGGCGATCACCAGTTTCGCCAGGTCCTGCGGGGTCGAGACGTTGGCGCTCGACAGGCCGGTCGGCTCCACGTAACGGGTGCTGCGCATGCCCAGTGCGCGCGCCTTCGCATTCATCGCCGCGACGAAGCGCCGGGTCCCGCCGGGGTAGTTGCGGCCCAGCGCCGAGGCCGCGCGGTTCTCCGAACTCATCAGGGCAATGTGCAGCATCGCGCCGCGCGACAGGCGGGTGCCGACCCGCAACCGGGACGAGGAAAACTTCAGGCGGTCGACGTCGGCCCCGGTCACGGTGAGCATTTCCGCCATGTCCTGGCGCGCTTCCAGCACGACCAGCGCCGTCATCAGCTTGGTGATCGATGCGATCGGCATCACGGCATCGGCATTTTTCTGGTACAGCACCTTGCGCGTCCTGGCATCGAGAATCAGGACCGCGCTCGACTTCAGCGCCGCCAGCCGCACAGTGGGCGCCGGCTTGGCGCGGTCACCCTTTGCCGGGGCCGCGGCGGCGGGGCCGGCCAGCAGTCCCAGTGCCAGGAGGAGCGAAGCAAATAGTTTCATGGAGTCGAATCGGCAGCATGCGAACTCGACCATGGTAGGCAGGCCGACTTAGCAAACCCTTAGCGCCAGGCAATACATTTGCCCTGCCGCACGGCGGTGAGCGCTAAGTTTTTGCTAAGTGTGGATGCCTAGGATGGCGGCCTCCCCGCCCATCCCTTGTTAATATGGGCGCATTTTTCATTTGTACAAATTGATTTAACGATGAGAGTCCTGCTGGTAGAAGACGATCCCATGATCGGCAGCGTCGTCCAGCACGCGCTGCGCGACGCCAGCTACGCCGCGGACTGGGTTCGCGACGGCGAGGCGGCACTGACCTCGCTCCAGACCCTGGAATACAGCCTGGTGCTGCTCGACCTGAACCTGCCGCGGATCGAAGGCATGACCGTGCTGCGCACGATCCGCGCCGCGCGCAACGACGTGCCGGTGCTGGTGCTGACCGCGCGCGAAGCCACCGAAGACCGCGTGGCCGGCCTCGATGGCGGGGCCGACGATTACCTGGTCAAGCCATTCGCGATGAGCGAGCTGCTGGCGCGGATGCGCGCGCTCACCCGGCGCAAGGACGGCACGGCCAGCACGGTGCTGGGCAACGGCATCGTCGAACTCGACCCGGCCACCCATGAAGCGCGCGTCGGCCCGGCCGCGGTGCGCCTGACGGCGCGCGAATTCCCGGTCCTGCAGGCGCTGCTGGTGCGCCCCGGCGCCATCCTCTCGCGCGCGGAGCTGGAGCACCGGGTCTATGGCTGGAACGAGGAAGTCGAAAGCAATGCGATCGAATTCCTGATCCACTCGCTGCGCAAGAAGCTGGGCAGCGACATCATCAAGAACGTACGGGGCGTCGGATGGATGGTCGCGAAGGGCCGCTGACGGCCTCGCTGCGTTTCAGGCTGTCGTTGTGGATCTCGACCGCCATCCTGCTCGGCGCCGCCATCACCGGCGTGTACGCCTACCATGCCGCGACCGAGGACGCGCACCGCGGCCAGGACACGCAATTGCGGCAGGTCGGTTACCTGATCAGCAGGCTGGATGCGGTGCCGACCTCGCCGATGGCGCGCGAACGGGTCGGCGACGTCGACTTCGATGCGCGGCTGGTGGTGCGCTTCCTCGATGCGCCCGGCGCCGGCGTGCCCGTGCCGCGGCGCCCGCCCTACTTTTCCGCCTCCCTGCCCGACGGCCTGCAAACGGTCACCCTGGGCAGCGAGACCTGGCGCGTGTTCGTCCGCACCAACCAGCGCGGCGTGCGGGTGGCGGTCGCCCAGCAGACGGCGGTGCGCGATGCCGCGGCGCGTTCCAGCGCGCTGTGGACGGTGATGCCGATCCTGCTGCTCGGCCCGGTGCTGGTGCTGCTGGTGGTGCTGCTGGTACGCGCCATGTTCCAGCCCCTGCAGCGGCTTGCCGCGCAACTGCGCGAGCGCCGCGAGCACGACCTCGGACAACTCGAGCGCGCCGCCCTGCCCTCCGAGGTCTGGCCTTTCGTCAGCGAGATCAACAAGCTGATCGCCCGTACCGCGCGCGCCCTGACCCAGCAGCGGCGCTTCATCGCCGACGCCGCGCACGAGCTGCGCTCGCCGATGACGGCCATGTCGCTGCAGGCCGAAAGGCTAGCCGGCAGCGAGATGCCGGACGAGGCGCGCGAGCGGCTGGGAGTGCTCTCCAATGGACTGGCCCGCACCCGCGTGCTGCTCGACCAGTTGCTGACCCTGGCGCGCACGCAGGAATCGCGGGCCGACCAGCTGACCCGGGTCGGGCTGAAAAAGGCGATCCAGGAATGCCTCGAGGACCTGGTGCCGCTGGCGGAAGCGAAGGCGATCGACCTGGGCGTGGTCGGCGACGCCGATCCGGCCGTGCTTGGACGCCCGGTGGAGATCCGGATCCTGGTCAAGAACCTGATCGACAACGCGATCCGCTACACCCCGCAGGGCGGACGCGTCGACATCAGCGTGGCAGTCGACGGCGGGCGCGTGATTCTCGACATCGACGATACGGGTCCCGGGATTCCCGTCGCGGAACGGGAGCGGGTGTTCGATCCCTTCTACCGCGTGCTGGGCAGCGGCGAGATCGGCTCCGGGCTTGGGCTGGCGATCACCTCGTCGATCGCGGACCAGATCGGGGCGAGGATGTCGCTGCTGGACAAGCCGGATGGCACGCGCGGCTTGCGGGTGCGGGTCGGGTTTCCGGCATGCGGCGCGGCCGGGCTGCCGCGCGTTTGATTGCGGCTTCGGGTCAGGCGCCGAACGCACCGTCGATCGTGTGCATCGCACCGGTGACGAAGCCCGCTTCCGGTCCCGCCAGCCAGGCGACCATGGCAGCCACGTCTTCCGGCCGGCCATGGCGCTTGAGGGCCATGAAGCCATGCAACATATCTTTCATCGGCCCATCGGCAGGATTGGCGTCGGTGTCGATCGGTCCTGGCTGCACGACATTCACCGTGATCTCGCGCGGCCCGAAATCGCGCGCCAGGCCACGCGCCATGCCCTGGAGCGCGGATTTGCTCATTGCGTAAGCCGCCATTCCCGGTACCGGCATGCGGTCGCCGTTGACCGAACCGATCACGATGATGCGTCCACCCTGCGGCATGCTGCGCGCCGCCTCGACCGAGGCGTGGTACGGTGCGTGCACATTGATCCGCAACAGGCGGTCGACCGCGTCCGGATCGAGATCGAGCGCGTTGCCGAAAATGGCGATCCCGGCGTTCACGACGAGCACGTCGAGAGGCCCGCTGTTGCGCACCACCTCGATGACCGCGTCGCGCTCGGCGCTGTCGGCGTAGACGGCAGTGCTACACGTCTCGGCCGCCAGCGCGAGGGCCGCCGCCTCCGATCCGGCGTAGGTAAAGGTGACGCGGGCGCCGTCCGCTACAAAGCGCCGTACGATCGCCGCCCCGATGCCGCGGCTTCCACCCAGCACCAATACCGATTTTCCATTGAATGCAGACATTGAACACCTCTAGGCAATTAATTTAGGAGTCGCTACAATAAAGCATCCACGGACCGTGTCAAGCGAGTTTTATAGTGACCACTACAAAAGATACCCGATCCCGCGGCCGCCCGCGGCAATTCGATCCCGAGCATGCGACCGACGTCGCACAGCAGCTCTTCCACGCGCGTGGCTACGATGATGTGAGCGTCGCGGAGGTGACCGCGGCGCTGGGGATCAACACCCCCAGCTTCTATTCGGCCTTCGGCAGCAAGGCAGGTTTGTACAAGCGCGTCATCGAACGTTACGGCACGAACGGCGCCGTCCCGCTCGGCGCCCTCCTGCGCGACGACCGTCCGGTTGCCGAATGCCTCAAGGACGTGCTCGAGGCAGCCGCCCGTCTCTACTCGGCCGATCCGGAAGCGACCGGATGCATCGTTCTCGAAGGATGCCGCAGCACCGATGCGGAAGCCCGCACGGCGGCGCGTGCCGCGCACCTGGCGGCCGAAGAGCTGATCCATGACTACATCGCGAGGCGCCACCCGGAGCAGGCGCGGGAGCTGGCGACTTACGTGAGCACCGTGATGAATGGCTTGTCCGCGAAGGCGAGGATGGGGCAGAGTCAGGCCAGCCTGCTTTCCAGCGCCCGGCTTGCCGGGCTGGCGCTGGGGCAGGTGCTGCCGGCTGGGGCGCGTGAATAGATTTTCCGCGCAACACAGCGCCCTTCGTTCTGCGCGGCGTGCGCTTGTGGAATCCGGTGACGGCAGGGGAATGTCGACTTGCGAAAAAAATAAACCCGCCGAAGCGGGTTTATAAAGTCATCCAGTTAAGCTTCCAAGGGGAACTCACTTGGACTCGATTATCAATGACTTGGCTAGTCCATTGAATATTCGGGAATTCTCCTGAGCCACCTCAGCGATACCACGAGCGATACCATGCCGGACCGACCCGTGGTGGCAGTAAGACGGCAGTTCCGATAGCGAGACAGTCAGGCGCCTAAAAACTCGGCTGATATCAAGCGCGTCTGATGAGGTCGAAGTACTCATGGAAATACTCGAACGGGCTCGTTCGAAAGCCCTAACGGTGCGCGGCGGCGTCTTTCGCTGCCCGTTGATCGAGCTCGGGCGTTCCAGTCACTTCCTTCGGCATCTCATGCGGTTTCCGATAAGTGCTCAGCACCGCCGCAATACCACTAGTCCAAAGCACCCAAGCATTAAAAAGCGTGGTCAAGACATTGGAGCTTCCCTTCATAGACACGTAGCTCGCGACCGCACCCAGTAAAAGCGACGTGATCGAGATGAACACGTGCTTTCTGCAAAACTCAATTCTGGACCATGGTGCGAACGTCAGCGCCATAATCAGAAGTGCAAAGAGGAAGCAGGAATCGGACTTTGCATTCAATCCCAGAAGCACACCAATGCCGGCAAGCATCGCGCATGAGAATAAATTTCGCTTATTGAAAATATTCCGCAAAAGAGGAGCGCTGGATCGATCCCCGACACTATCCGGCCACCATACCCGGCACCTACGTAGCGCAATCGTACAAATTATGCCACCGATGCCCATGGCAATAAGTTGCGGCCGGATTCCAGCGCCTACTTTGAAAAGTTGTCCCTCAAGCATTACCCAACCAATCACCATAAAGACGAATGCGTTAAATGCCTGGTTGGCAGTAAAGCGATCTATTCTCCTGATGTACATGGTCATGATGATTTCCGGGCCAGTTTTGGAAAGAAGCGGTCGAGAAGGTATTTTTCACGAGAAACCAAGTTTGCTTGCGTAAAAAATTTACATCAAGAAAACCCATGCTCATACTTGATCCGACTCAGAGTCCGGTCATTGTGAATCCTTGCTGTCACCACAGGCCGTTAGCTTCTGAACCTCCCTCATAGATTCGTCTAATGCCGATCAGCTTACTCAGCGAACATGTGGCAATCACGGCTTGCTAAAAATCAACGTCGCGGTAATGCGCCAAACTACAATTTGGCTTGACGTTGTTCAATTGTTTGATCGCAAACAGCTGTGACATGACGGAGAGTTTGATGAGAAAAACAGCAGATTCTTCTCGCCTGGACAACCGCTTTCTCCGCACTCAGGTCTTTCCCTTCCGGCGTCGTATAAGACGTGAAAGCGGTGCCATCGCCATCATGGCAGCCATTTTGCTGCCCGTGATCCTTGCATTGTTCGCCCTCGCGATCGATCTTCCCCGCGTGTATAACCGAAGGGCAGAAATGCAGACTCTGGCAGACGCAGCTGCAATCGCGGCGGCGAAAAAGCTGGACGGAACAAAAGAGGGAATCAGCGCAGCGTTGGCGGCAGCACGCGCTGTCGTGGAGGACCCGGGGAACGGCCCCAAATACCAATATGTCTCCAAAGTCCAGTGGGATGATGCGGCGATGACCTTCGGCTCTTCAGCAGACGGAACGGGGTGGAGAACCGATGGGGAGGCGCTCAATTCCCCCGCTGGACTTGTGTTTGTAAGAGTCGACACCGGAGCCCTTGACCCGGCTTATGGCAAAGTAGAGATGTTTCTCGCGCCAATGATGTCGCCTGCCTTCGGCTCCGTGAATACTAGCCACGTTACGGTCGCGGGGAAGGGCCGGCTGTATGTCACCCCGCTGGCGATCTGCGCGATGTCGAAGACAGCACACGAAAAGCGTGTCAATCCGGCCGGAACAGACTATGACGAACTGGTCGAATATGGTTTTCGACGCGGTGTCAGCTATGACCTGATGCAGCTGAATCCGGATGACAAACTACCCGTCAGTTTTCAGGTCGATCCGGTTTCTTTGGCTGGCAGCGGCAGCTCGGTAAACAACTTCCAGTCATGGATATATGAGCCGTATATCTGCAGCGGAACGATGGCCGTGCCGAGAGTCACGGGCGCGACCGTTGTCGTACAGCGCTCCTTTCCGATCGGAACATATTATACGCATCTCAACTCCCGCTTCGACCCATATGCGGGCACATGCAACGTCAACATGTCGCCGCCCGACAGTAACGTGAAGCAGTACCCCGCCGCATCCGTCAGCTGGATGACCATGAAGTCTCTGGTGCAGAGCGCGAAGCCGTATACCCCACCGGCACCCGACGATAAAAAGCTGCAAACAGTGGCCGATAAGGGACCACCGAATCATCCGACCGCAGCGGAATACGGAACACTATGGGCCTTCGCGCGCGCGATTCCCTGGTCATCCTACGAAACACAGGGCGTACCGGAACCGCCAACCGGTTATACCCCGTTCGCTGCAACGGATACCGTTTGGCAAAAATTGTACGCCCCCGACTCGGATATCGGCACCTATCCAGCGACGACCCCCTATTTGACCGCAAGCGGAAGTTCGTATGTACAGGGGCCTACAACGGCTACGCGCAAGCCCGGCGTCAAATTCCGGCGCGTGCTGAACGTGCCATTGCTTTCGTGTCCGGTAAGCGGCTCGACTGCAGAGGTACTTGCGGTCGCGAAGTTCTTCATGACCGTACCGGCCGACTCCGCTTCCCTTCACGCGGAGTTTGGCGGAATCACAAGTGATGCCCAGCTCGGCGGTCCCGTGGAGATATACAAATGAAGAGACTGCGCAGAAAGCTGCCGGCACGCGAACGGGGCAGTGTCGCCGTCGAGTGCGCAATCGTCATCCCCATCTTCCTGTTCATGCTGAGCGGCATGCTGTTTTTTGGGCGATTGTTCTGGCACTACACTGTTATACAAAAAGCAGCACATGACGCGGCAAGATTTCTGGCGACCGCCCCCCTCAGAGACATGATGGCGGCCAACGGCGCGGACGTCCCACTCGCCCTCGTGGCCAGCAAAATCGCATCGGATGAAATAGCGGAACTGAACCCCGGGGGCCTGGTGTTCGTCCCCTCGATACAGTGCTTTGTCGGCACCCCTCCCTACTGGGACAGCAAGTGTTACGGCGATAAGGTTCCTCAAAAAATACTGGCGCGCGTAAAACTCCAGGTGACCGACCCTTTCCTCGATGCTTACACTGCGGAGTTCACCGATGGCAATCCAATTCAAATCGAGGCAGTCATGGCGACGGACTGGGTCGGCAACTAAAGTGAGAGCACCGTCGATCCGGTCCCCAAGGCGGTCCGCGCAGAGCGGGATTGCAGCGGTCGAATTTTCGCTCGTTTCGCTTCTGTTCTTTATGCTCGTGTTCGCGATAATCGAATTCGTTCGCGTTATGTACATGTACAATACGCTCGCGGACGCGACACGTACTGCGGCACGAGCTGCGGCAAATATTGACTGGCGCAACACTGCTGAACTCGATAAGGCAAAGCAGCACGCCATTCTGCGCGATTCGCCTGGAGAACTAGCGTTCGGGTTTCCAGTGACAGACAAGCACGTCCGGATTGACTACATGTATTTGAAGCAACAGGGCAGTACGACTACATACGAACCGGCGAACTCCATGCCCAGCTGCCCGGGAAGAAACCAGCACAACTGCCTGACGAATCCTTACGGAAGCGGCGCGAGCGCATCCACCGTATGTATTCGAATCGTTCGTGCACGGATATGCAACCCTGACACTGATTGTGAGGCAGTGAGCTATAAGATGTTGATTCCGCTATTCGACTGGGGAGTAAAACTCCCGGTCTCGACCACGCTAGCGACAGCCGAAACGCTGGGCTATCGACCTGGAGACCCTGTTTGTCCATGATCGGGACCGACGGCCAGGCAGGAAGCGCCGTCGCACAGGAATGCCGCAGCCACCGACGCGGTCCTTTCGAACCCGCTGTTCTCAGCGCAGGGTTGGATGACACCACCTTGAGTTCGCTCCGGCTTTTCCGCCGACTGTTCGGCTTTGTCCCGCTTGAGGATTCGACCTGCTTCAGCGCGGCAACCAGGGATAAGCAGGGACCGTTACGCGCAAGCCAGGCGATGCGAGATCGACAACGTCTTTCACAAGCAGCACTGCGCCGACCCAGCCAAGGAGCCGCGCGTCCTGCCACGCCAAGTACTTCAGCACGACGGGATTTGGAACCTCGTGCTCGCGCATCGAGCGCGCAACATGCGAAAACTGGACCGCCTGGTCGGCGAGCACTTCATCCTGAAGCGCATAGCCAGAAACGAGAATATCATGGGGCAGCAACCATCCTACACCCCAGGTAACGACGCCTTCTATCAAAGGTTGATCACGCGGCTGAACAATCGTTAAAGGCTGTTCTCGGGTTCCGACTGCCTAGTCCAGCCGTCGATCATGGCAGCCCACGCTTGCAACCAGCATCACGATGTCACGCGCGTGGACCGCCGTAGCTGGTCGCCTCTTCCAGCTTCAGCTTTCCGAAGGGCGCTGCAGGTTGCGCTCGTACACCGAGGGGCGCATATCGCGCGTCGAGTCGGCCATCGGATAGCGCTCGAGCCACTCCTCGGTCGACTCCCCGAAGTCGTTCTCGGCCTTCTTCCGGCGGCCGCCTTCTGGCGGGCCGGCGAACGCCGTGCCGCAAGCGTCTTCTTGGCTTCCACCAGCAGTTTCCGCGCTTCGCTCAGCTTGATGCCGTCGGGTCGGTAGCGGCCCAGCACAAGCGTCCCCTGCCTGCCGTTGATCGCGTAGTTGTAGCGGAACGAGATCGTGCCGGATTTGAGCACGTAGACGTAAAGGCCGTCCCGGTCGGCCTGGCACTACTTGCACATAAAAAAGCCCCTGAAATCAGGGGCTTGTCTTAATTCAGATGCCTGAGCTTGCCAGGCACTGCCGAGCTATGAATCACTCCCACTCAATCGTCGCCGGCGGCTTCCCCGAAATATCATAAACAACCCGGTTCAACCCACGAACCTCATTGATGATCCGGTTAGAAACCCGACCCAGCAGATCGTGCGGCAAATGCGCCCACTGCGCCGTCATGAAGTCCAGCGTCTGCACCGCGCGCAGCGCCACCACGTATTCGTAGGTGCGCCCATCGCCCATCACGCCCACCGATTTCACCGGCAGGAACACCGCAAACGCCTGCGACGTCGCCTCGTACCAGTTCACCGGCGCCTTGCCCGCATCGATGCCTGGCACCATCGGCGCCACGAACGGCGTATTGCGCAGCTCTTCGATGAAGACCGCATCCGCTTCGCGCAGCATGTCGGCGTACTCGCGCTTCACTTCGCCCAGGATACGCACGCCCAGGCCCGGACCCGGGAACGGGTGACGGTAGACCATGTCGTGCGGCAGGCCCAGAGCGACGCCGAGTTTACGGACCTCGTCCTTGAACAGCTCGCGCAGCGGCTCCAGCAGTTGCAGGTTCAGGGTTTCCGGCAGGCCGCCCACGTTGTGGTGGCTCTTGATGGTCTGGCCCTTCTTGCCCTTGCCTGCCGACTCGATCACGTCCGGATAGATCGTGCCTTGTGCCAGCCACTTGGCGTTGGTCAGCTTGCCGGCTTCGACCTGGAACACCTCGACGAACTCGCGGCCGATGATCTTGCGCTTCTGCTCAGGATCGGTGACGCCGGCCAGGTGGCCCATGAACTGCTCGGAAGCGTCGATGCGCAGCACCTTCACGCCGAGGTTCTTCGAGAACATGTCCATCACCATCTTGCCCTCGTCCTTGCGCAGCAGGCCGTGGTCGACGAAGACGCAGGTCAGCTGGTCGCCGATGGCGCGGTGGATCAGGGCGGCGGCCACGGACGAATCCACGCCGCCGGACAGGCCGAGGATGACTTCATCGGTACCGACCTGGGCGCGGATCTTCTCGACTGCTTCGCCGATGTAGTCCGGCATGTTCCAGTCGCTCTTGCAGCCGCAGATCTCGTGCACGAAGCGGCCGATGATGGCTTCGCCCTGGGTGGTGTGCGTGACTTCCGGATGGAATTGCAGCGCGTAGAAGCGGCGTTCTTCGTCGGCCATGGCGGCGATCGCGCAGCTGTCGGTCGAGCCCATCAGCTTGAAGCCTTCCGGCATGTCCAGGACCTTGTCGCCGTGGCTCATCCAGACCTTCAGCATGCCGTGGCCTTCATCGGTGACGAAGTCGTTGATGCCGTTCAGGAGTTTGGTGTGGCCGCGGGCGCGCACCTCGGCGTAGCCGAATTCGCGGACCTTGCCGTTTTCGACCTTGCCGCCCAGCTGGGCCGCCATGGTCTGCATGCCGTAGCAGATGCCCAGTACCGGCACGCCGAGTTCGAACACGGCTTGCGGTGCGCGCGGCGAATCGCCTTCGAGGGTCGAGTTATGGCTGCCGGACAGGATCACGCCGGAGGCGCCGTAGTTGCGGACGAAGTCGTCTCCGATATCGTAGGGATAAACCTCCGAAAACACACCGGAATCGCGCACGCGGCGGGCGATCAGCTGGGTGACCTGGGAACCGAAGTCGAGAATGAGGATTTTGGAATGCATGTAGTTTTTCTTTATTCGGAACGGTAGTTCGGCGCTTCTTTGGTGATCTGCACGTCGTGCACGTGCGATTCGCGCATGCCGGCCGAGGTGATCTCGACGAACTCGGCTTTCGAGCGCAGTTCCTCGATGCTCGCGCAGCCGCAGTAGCCCATCGACTGGCGCACGCCGCCGACCAGCTGGTAGATGATGGCCAGCACGCTGCCCTTGTAGGCGACGCGGCCTTCGATGCCTTCCGGAACGAACTTCTCGGCCTTGCTCGAGGCTTCCTGGAAGTAGCGGTCGGCCGAGCCTTCGGCCATCGCGCCCAGCGAACCCATGCCGCGGTAGCCCTTGTAGCTGCGGCCCTGGTACAGGATGACTTCGCCCGGCGCTTCTTCGGTACCGGCGAACATCGAGCCCATCATCACGGTGTGGGCACCGGCGGCCAGCGCCTTGGAGATGTCGCCCGAGTAGCGGATGCCGCCGTCGGCGATGCAGGGCACGCCCGTGCCTTCGAGTGCTTCGGCGACGTTCGAGATCGCGGTGATCTGCGGCACGCCGACACCGGCGACGATACGGGTGGTGCAGATCGAGCCCGGGCCGATGCCGACCTTGACCGCATCGGCGCCTGCTTCGACCAGCGCGCGCGCGGCGGCGGCGGTGGCGATGTTGCCGCCGATGACGTCAACCTGCGGGTAGGTGTCCTTGATCCACTTCACGCGGTCGAGGATGCCCTGCGAGTGGCCGTGGGCGGTGTCGACCACCAGCACGTCCACGCCGGCTTTCACCAGCAGTTCCACGCGTTCCTTGTCCTTGTCGCCCACGCCCACTGCCGCGCCCACGATCAGCTTGCCCTGCGCATCCTTGGATGCGTTCGGGTGTTCGTGCGACTTCAGGATGTCCTTCACGGTGATCAGGCCGCGCAGCTCGAAGGCGCTGTTCACGACCAGCACGCGCTCCAGGCGGTGCTTGTTCATCAGGCGCTTGGCTTCGTCGGTGTCCGCTTCTTCAGTGACGTACACGAGCTTCTCGCGCGGGGTCATCTTGGTGCGCACTTCGGCTTCCAGGTCTTCCTCGAAGCGCAGGTCGCGGTTGGTAATGATGCCGACCACCTGGGTGCCCTCGACCACCGGGAAGCCGCTGAAGCCATGCTGGTGCTGCAGGGCGATCACGTCGCGGATCTTCATCGTCGGCGGCACCGTGATCGGGTCGCGCAGCACGCCGGCTTCGAAGCGCTTGACGCGCGCCACTTCGCGAGCCTGGTCGGCGGGACGCAGGTTCTTGTGGATGATGCCGATGCCACCCTCCTGTGCCATCGCGATCGCGAGGCGGGCTTCGGTTACGGTGTCCATGGCGGCCGACAGCAGCGGAATGTTCAGCGAGATATTCCGGGTCAGTTTGGTGCGCAGGGACGTGTTGGCCGGGAGGATGTTGGAGTAGGCCGGGACGAGCAGCACGTCATCGAAGGTGAGTGCTTTCTGAAGAAGACGCATAGTTTATTTCCTATAGGCGCAAAAGCGAATTATACAGAAACTCCAATAAAACTTCTTCAAGAGGCCAAAAAAAGGCCAAAACTGGCTCGAAACCCATCCATTTGGCGAAAAACCACCTTCGTTGACAGCGCCATGGAAACATGGCGAAATCCGCATAGTGATAACACGAGGAAACACCATGAACACGCGATGGCTGCGCGCACTCTGCGCCGGCGCCCTGGCCCTGAGCTCCCTGCTCGCCCATGCCCAGTACAGCTGGATCGACGACAAGGGAACGCGGGTCTTTTCCGATCAGCCGCCACCGCCCGGCACGCCGGCCGCGCGCATTCTCAGGACGCCACGCGGACTGGCGCCTGCGCCCGCACCAGCCGCGCAGGGCGCCCCGGCAGCGCTCACGCCGGACTGGAAAAAGCGCGAAGCCGAATACCGCGAGCGCAGTGCGCAGCGCGACAAGGAAGAGCGCGAGACGGAAGCGAAGCGCAGGCAGGAACGCGATGCGCAATGCACCTGGGCGCGCGGCGCGCAGAAAAAACTGGAGACCGCGCGCCGGCTGTCGTGGACGAACAAGAAGGGTCAGCAGGAAGACATGTCGGACGAGGCGCGTGCGGGCGAGCAGTTGCGGGTGCAGAAGATCCTGGCCAACTGCGGCTGACCGTCGCACGTGGGCACGCTGTGCCCAGCCTACCCTTTCTTGGCCGCCCGCCTGCGCCGCGAATCCTTCGGATCCGCCACCAGCGACCGGTAGATCTCGACCCGGTCGCGCTCGCGCAGCACGGTGTCGAGCGTCTTCTTCTTGCCATAGATGCCGACCGGCTGGGTCACCAGGTTGATGTCCGGATAGCGCGCCAGCACGCCGCTGCCTTCGATCGCCTGGCCGATCGTGGTGCCGGGCGCCACCCGCATCGGCAGGATGAACTCGTCCTGCGGCGTGGCATACACCACGTAGACCTGCAGCTCTTCAGTGACGACCAGCTCAGACACCGTACACCTGCTCGGCGCGCTTGCAGAAGGAGTCGACCATGGTGTTGGCGATCATGCCGAACACCGGCCCGACGATCTGCTCCAGGATCACGCTGGAGAACTCGTACTGCATGTCGAAGTCGATCTTGCAGGCATCGGCGCGCAGGGATTTGAAGCTCCACACCGCTTCCAGCATCTTGAAGGGACCGTCGACCAGATGCATTTTCATCTGCGTCGGCCGCTGGTTGTGGTTGGCGGTGGTGAAGCTCTGCTTCACGCCGTGGAAGTTGATCTGCAGCGAAGCCGTGAGATTGTCTTCGGTCCGCTCGATCACCTTCACACCGCTGCACCACGGAAGGAATTTGGGATAATCCTCGACCTTTGCAACGAGGTCGAACATTTGCTCGGCGCTATAGCCTAGGAAAACTGATTTGTGCACTACTGCCATTTGTCAGCCGTTTGTTATGATGTTGGATTAACAGTAGTTTAACCGACGCGCGCATTTTAGCTATTTCATGAGTATTATTGATAATAAGAAAGCCTTCTTCGACTACTTCATCGAGGACCGCTACGAAGCCGGCCTGGTCCTGCAGGGCTGGGAAATCAAGGCGATCCGCGAAGGACGGGTGCAGATCAAGGAAGCCTATGTGGTCGTGCGCAACGGCGAGCTGTTCCTGTTCGGCGCCCACATCAGCGCCCTCACCGCCACTTCGGCCTGGAGCCATCCGGAAGCCCTGCGCACCCGCAAGCTGCTGCTGCACAAGAACGAGATCGACAAGCTGATCGGCAAGGTCGAGCGTTCCGGCTACACGCTGGTGCCGCTCAACCTGCACTTCAAGGGCGGCCGCGTGAAATGCGAAGTCGGCCTGGCCAAGGGCAAGAAGCAGCACGACAAGCGCGACACCGAGCGCGACCGCGACGCCAAACGCGAAGTCGAAAAGGCGATGAAGACCAACCGGCGCTGATTCGGGCTCGGCAATGCATTTGTGACAAATATCCCTGGCCTCTGACGGGGTCCATGCAATACACTGGCGGTCCAACACATTAGACGACGCCGCGTATGCACGATTCCGCCAACTCGCCCAGCACGCCCCCAACCGAACCCGGCATCCTGCCGAGCACGATCGACTTCCCGGTGGTCGGGATCGGTGCTTCCGCCGGGGGTCTGCCGGCCCTGCTGCGTCTGTTCGAGAACATGGCCTCGCACACCGGCATGGCCTTCGTGGTGATCCTGCACCTCTCGCCCAAACACAAGAGCTCGGCGGACCACGTGCTGCAGCGCGTCACGCGCATGCCGGTGGTCCAGGTCTCCGGCCCGGTCGAGATCCTGCCGGACCACGTGTACGTGATCCCGCCCAACCGCCACCTGAAGATGGTCGACAGCTACCTCGGCCTGATGGATCTCGAGCGGCCGCGCGGCAGCCACGTCGCGATCGACATCTTCTTCCGCACGCTGGCCGAGGTGCACCGCGAACGCGCGGTCGCGATCGTCCTGTCGGGCACCGGCAGCGACGGTTCGGTCGGCATCACGCGGATCAAGGAAGAAGGCGGCCTCACGCTGGCGCAGCTGCCGGCCGATGCCGAACACGAAGGCATGCCGGACGCGGCGATCCGCACCGGCACCATCGACTTCGTGCTGCCGGTGGTCGACATGCCGCAGAAGCTGATCGAGCTGTGGGAGAACGCGCGCACCATCGAAATGCCGCCGAGCGGCGACGGCGAGGCCCAGGTGGCGCACGTGGCCGAAACCGTCGAACTGGCCGAGGAAGCCCTGCAGCGCGTGATCACCCTGCTGCTCAACCGCACCGGCCACGACTTCAAGCAGTACAAGCGCGCCACCGTCCTGCGCCGCATCGAGCGCCGCATGCAGGTGCGCGGCGTGCACACCTTGCCGGCCTACCGCAGCGTGCTGGAAGCCGATCCGCGCGAATGCAATGCGCTGCTCGACGACATGCTGATCGGCGTTACCAACTTTTTCCGCGACCGCGAAGCCTTCGAAGCCCTGGAGCGCGAGATCATTCCCGAGCTGTTCAAGGACAAGGGCCCGCTCGAGGAAGTCAGGGTCTGGGTCGCGGCCTGCTCCACCGGCGAGGAAGCCTACTCGCTGGCGATGCTGCTGGCCGACCACGCCGCCGACATGGCGCAGCCGCCGCCCTACCAGGTGTTCGCCTCCGACATCGACAACGGCGCCATCGCCCAGGCCCGCACCGGCGACTACCCGGCCTCGATCGTCACCGACGTCCCGCCGGCGCGCCTGCGCCATCACTTCAGCAAGGAAGACGACCGCTACCGCATCCGCAAGAGCATCCGCGACCGCATCCTGTTCGCTTCGCACAACGTGCTGCGCGACCCGCCCTTCTCGCGCCTCGACCTGGTCTCCTGCCGCAACCTGCTGATCTACCTGAACCGCGATGTGCAGGCGCGCGTGCTGGAGATGTTCTACTTCGCGCTCAAGCCGGGCGGCTACCTGTTCCTGGGCGGCTCGGAATCGGCGGAATCGCTGGCGGATTTCTTCATCCCGGTCGACAAGAAGAACCGCATCTATCGCGCCCGCGCCACCGCGCGCACGATGGGTTCGGGAGCGCAGCTGCCGAGCCAGACCAGCCGCCTGCCGGAATCGATCCAGCGGCCGCCGGTGCGCCGCCAGTTCTCCTACGCCGAGGTCCACCAGCGCGCGCTGGCGCTGACGGTGCCGCCTTCGGTCGTGCTGGACATGGAGGGCAACATCGTCCATATGTCGCAGGCGGCGGGCCAGTTCCTGCGCATGGGCGGCGGCGAGCCTTCGCGCAACATCCTGGCGCTGGTGCTGCCGGAGCTGCGCCTGGAGCTGCGCAGCGCGCTGTACCAGGTCCAGCACCGCGGCGTCAGCGCCGACTGCCGTCCGATCACGGTCCAGCTGCACGAGCGCAGCGCCAGCATCGGCGTCAAGGTGCGGCCCTTCCGCGACGAGGACAGCACCGAAAACTTCATCCTGGTGCTGTTCGACGAATCCCCGCCCGAGACCGTGCTGGTGCCGAGCGGCGCCACGCGCGACGACATGGTGCTGACCCAGCTCGAGGCCGAACTGCAGCGCACCAAGGAGCACCTGCAGGAGACCATCGAGCACTCCGAGATCTCGACCGAAGAACTGCGCGCCTCCAACGAGGAACTGCAGGCGATCAACGAAGAGCTGCGCTCGGCCACCGAGGAACTCGAGACCAGCAAGGAAGAGCTGCAGTCGGTGAACGAGGAGCTCATCACCGTCAACTACGAGCTGAAGGTCAAGGTCGAGGAGACCGGCAAGGCCAACGACGACCTGAACAACCTGATCGCCTCGACCGACATCGCCACCGTCTTCGTCGATAGCGCGCTGCGCATCAAGCGCTTCACGCCGCGCGCCACCGACATCTTCAGCATCATCGCCTCCGACGTCGGCCGCTCGCTGCTGGACCTGACCCACCGGCTGGACTACCACCAGCTGGCCGACGACGTCGGCACCACCTTCGCGACCCTGCGCCCGGTCGAGCGCGAAGTGCGCAGCGACGGCCGCCGCTGGTACATCGTGCGCCTGCTGCCTTACCGCACCACCGAGGACAGGATCGAAGGCGCGATCATGACCTTCTTCGACATCACGGCGCGCCGCCAGGCCGAGGAGCTGGCGCGCGTCAACGAGGTGCGGATGGTGGCCGTGAGCACCGACGACTACGCCATCATCACGCTGGATGCCGAGGGCCGTACCACCAGCTGGAACAAGGGCGCCGAGCGGATCTTCGGCTACGCGGAAACCGAGATGCTCGGCCACACGCTGGAGAGCCTGTACATCCCCGAAGACCGCGAAGGCGGCGCGCGCGAGGAGGAAATGCGGCGCGCCCGCGAAGAAGGACGCTTCGAGGACGAACGCTGGCATGTGCGCAAGGACGGCAGCCGCTTCTACGCCAGCGGCGTGACCACCCCGCTGGGCCCCGGTGCACAGTACGGCTACGCCAAGATCGCGCGCGACGAGACCGAACGCCTGCGCCAGAGCAGCGAACGCGACGAGGCGCTCCACCACGAGCATCAGGAACGTACCGGCGCCGAGCATGCCTCGGCCATGAAGGACCAGTTCCTGGCCATCATGTCGCACGAACTGCGCCAGCCGCTCAACATGATCAGCATTAACGCGGAGCTGTTGTCGCGCATTCCCGAGGTGCGCACGTCCGGCACCGCGCAGCGCTGTGCCGAAGCGATCCGCGCCTCGGTCGGCAGCCAGGCCAAGATCATCGAAGACCTGCTCGACCTGTCGCGCATCCGCACCGGGAAGCTGGCGCTGACGGTGGCGCCGGTCGATGCCGGCAAGGTGGTCGGGGCCATCATCGACGTCGCCCGCGCCGACCCGACTACCCGCGGCCTGCTGGTCGAAGCCCATGGCCTCGAAGAAGGCCTGACGGTGATGGCCGACGCGGTGCGCTTCGAGCAGATCGTCATGAACCTGCTCAGCAATGCGATCAAGTTCACGCCCCAGGGCGGCACGATCGAGCTCAGGCTCGGACAGGAAGACGGCGCCCTGCGCCTGGACGTGATCGACAACGGCCAGGGCATCGCCCCGAGCGCGCTGGGCAAGGTGTTCGAGATGTTCGGCCAGCCGAACTCGGTCACCACGCGCGCCAAGGGCGGCCTCGGCATCGGCCTGGCGCTGGTGCGCGAGCTGGTGCATCTGCACGGCGGGCGCATCGCCGTGCACTCCGACGGCATCGGCAAGGGCGCCTGCTTCTCGGTCTGGCTGCCGCTGCTGCAGCAAGGCCGGACCGACGATGGCGCGGTTTCCGAAGAGCCGTTCGACATCGCCGGCCTGCGCATCCTGCTGGTCGACGACGTCGAGGATGCGGTGCTGGTGATGAAGAGCCTGCTCGACACCTACGGCGCCGACGCCCTGGTGGCGACCAGCGCCTGGCAAGCCCTGGAGATCCTCGGCCACGAGAACATCGACCTGCTGATCTCGGATATCTCGATGCCCGAGATGGACGGCTACGCGCTGCTCCGCGAGGTGCGCCGGATGCCGCGTTATGCGGCGCTGCCGGCGGTGGCGGTGACCGGCCTGGCGCGCGAGCAGGACATCGCGAAGGCGCGCGAAGCCGGCTTCTCGGCCCACCTCGGCAAGCCGCTGTCGGTCGAGCGCCTGCTGGACATCATTCCGGGGCTGCTGCGGCGCTCCGCCCAGCAGCAGACGCCGGCGCCGTAAAGTAAGGCGGCACGTTCGCAGCGATCTGTGCGAATTCCGCGTCCGTCAGCGGCAGCAGCCGGAACGCGGCCCAGGCTGCGCGCGGCCGCAGGTTGGCGCCCTGGGCCGCGTCGGTCCCGTACAGCACCCGCTGCACGCCGACCTGGCGGATGGTCTCGACCACCAGCCGCGCGTCGTCCGCACCGATGGCGGGGTCGACGATGGACGCGACGTCGACCCACAAGTTGCGCGTGCGCGGATCGCCCTTTTCCGCGGCGTGCGCCAGCACTGCCATCGCGGCATGCGCCGGCGGATCCTCGTAACCCGGACCGGTGCCGGCCAGGTGCGCGACCTGCACCGGCACGTCCGGCGCCGCCGGCAGCAGCCGTCCGAGGAAGATGCGGGCCTGGCGCGCGCCGTAGGGCCGGCGCTTGCCGATGCTGGCGCGCAGGTGGACCACGATCGCCATGTTCGCCGCGTTGGCGGCGGCGAACACCTCGCGCAGGCGCGCCACGTGCTCCGGGTCGTCGAGCTGGATGCCGGAATTGCCGAAGTGGAGCTTGATTCCGCGTGCCCTGCCCGTCCCGGCGCAGCGCTCGAGTTCCCGCAGCGCGTAGTCCTTCAGCGGATTGAAGCTGCAGAAGGCCACCAGGCGGTCGGGATAGCGCGCGGCCTCGCGCATCGTCCAGTCGTTTTCGCGGCGCACCTGGCCGATCTCGTCCTCGACCTGGCGACCAGGCTTGCCGAACATGTAGGCGATCGACAGCAGGGTCCCCTTGCGGATGCCGGCCGCGTCCAGCAACCCGATCACGTCCTTCGCATCCAGCGGCACCAGCCCGGCATCCGGGCCGGCCAGCTGGATGTCTTCAGGGCTGAACACGTGCTGGTGATAGTCGCCGACCGGGGTCTGGGCGTGGGCAGCAGCGGCGGCGGCCAGGGCTGCGATCAGAACAAGGCGACGGGCGAGCCTGGACATGGCGGCCTCCGAATGTCGATGCCCCAGTCTAGCCCCGCCGCCCGCGCCTGCAAATCACTTTTGGATATGCACGTCCGCCACCGGCTTCGCCACCAGTCCGGCCAGCTGCAGCGCCGCGAAGCTGGCGGCCAGGCCCACGCCGACGCCGCAGGCCAGCCGGAAGGCGCTGCCGAACAGCATCGGCGCGACCAGGCCCGACACCAGCGCGAAGGACATCATCTGGATGAAGGCCAGCATCGAGGCTGCCAGGCCGCGGTTGTGCGGGAACAGGCCAAGGGCCGCCACCTGGATCGCCGGCATCGCCACCGCCAGGCCGAAGGTGTAGACCATCAGCGGCAGCACCGCCCACGGTACCGCGACCGCATCGCCGGCCCAAGCGGTGTAGCCCACGTTCAGCACGCAGGCCACGAACATCGTGCCGAAGCCGATCGCGCGCATGCGGCCCGGCGTGTGGGTGGCGGCGCGCTTGCCGCCCCAGTTCGAGCCGATCACCATGCCGCTGATCAGGGGGATGAACATCCAGCCGAAGGCGGTCTCCGGCAGGTGCAGGATCTCCATCACGAAGTTGGCGGCCGAGCCGATGTACAGCGACAGGCCGCCGAAGGCCAGGCCCACCGACAGCGACATCAACAGGAACTGCGGATGGCCCAGCACCTTCAGGTAATTGCCGGCGATGGTGCCGAAGTGGAAGGCGTGGCGCTTCTCAGGCGGCAGGCTCTCCGGCAGCAGGCGCCAGCAGACCAGCAGCATCAGCACGCCGAACAGGGCCAGGAACACGAAGGTGGAGCGCCAGCCGAAGGTGACGTGCAGCCAGCCGCCCAGCACCGGCGCGATGGCCGGCGCCAGCCCGAACACCATCATGATGTGGGACATCATCTTCTGCGCCTGGGCGCCGCTGAAGCGGTCCTGCACGATGGCCTGGCCGATCACGGAACCGGCGCCCGCCGCCAGGCCCTGCATCGCGCGGAAGGCCAGCAGCCAGCCGAGGCTGGGCGCCAGCGCCGCGCCGAGCGAGCCGAGGGTGTAGACCGCCAGCGCCACCAGGATCACGGGCCGGCGGCCGAAGGAATCGGACAGGGTCCCATGGAACAGCATCATGAAGGCGAACGTGAACAGGAACACGCTCAGGGTCTGCTGCACCGCGACCGGACCGACCTCGAAGGCGCGCCCGATCGCGGGAATGGAAGGAAGATAGGTATCGATCGCCAGCGCACCCACCATACCCAGGCAGGCCAGGATCACCGTCAACAGTCTTTGCATCTACATCGCCTTCCGTTTGCTTGAATGATTCGAAAGGCGGGATTGTACGGGGTTTCAGTTGTGTCGATACAACGACATGCCGAAACGCTCGGTGCGCGGCATCCAGTTGCCCTGGTAGTCGGCCGACACCAGCACCCGCTCGGCACGGCCGACCAGGAGCTTGCGCGGCACCAGGCCGATCACGCGCGAGTCGGCGCTGTTGTCGCGGTTATCGCCCAGCATCAGGTACTCGCCCTGCGGCACCGTCAGCGGGCCGAAGGTGCGCGGCGCAGCCACGTCCGGCAGCACCTGGATGTGGCGGCGCCAGCCCTTGCCGCCGTCGATCGATTCGGACAGCTGCAGCGCGCGCAGGGTCTCGCCCTGGATCGAGTCCAGCGAATCCGCCACCACGGCGTAATCGGCGCCGCGGCCGTTGATGTAGAGGCGCTCGTTGCGCATCTCGACGGTGTCGCCTGGCAGCGCCACCAGGCGCTTGATCAGCAGCGTGCCGTCCTTCGGCGAGCGGAAGGTGACAATGTCGCCGCGCGCCGGCTCGCCCATGCGCGCCAGCACCATGTCGGTCAGCGGCACCTTCAAATCGAAGGCCATGCGGTTCACCAGCACCACGTCCCCCTCTAACAGGTTTGGGTGCATCGAGGCCGAGGGGATCGGGTTCCAGTCCGCCACCGCCGTGCGGAACACGCCGAACAGGACCAGGAAGGCCAGAAAGCCTTTGTTGTTGCGTACGAAGTTCTTCATGGCGCCTCCCGCTGTTGGTTGTCACCCGGAGTTATACGCTGTATTGATGGGCTGATGCTTAATAGAAAATTAAAGCTGGCGTATGCATACTGAAGCGCGCCACGATGAGCGCGCCAGGTCCACCACAGGTCGGCTAGGCCAATGGCCAGAACCAGATGGTAAGTGCAGAGAAAAAACAGCTGCGTGCGCAATCCAGAAAGCCGTGGTCTCCCATCGCAATCAGATCAATGTGCCCCTGGTTGCCCCCCTCGATTTTGAAAAACGACACGACGCCGTTCCGCTGGCCGATGCCGGCGCGCGCGGCTTGCTCACTCGTGTAGACTTCGGGCTCTCCCCATAAGCGATCAAGGATGGACGACAGTTTGGCCTGACCGGGCTCGATCCACTTCCCCTCGATCGTGCCCGCCTTCGCCCGCATGCGTGCGCCCGGCAAAGTCACCCCGGCACGCAGCAGTCCAATGCTCATACGGATTGCACAAGTGTCCCAGTACGCCGGATTCCCGATCAAGTCGTCCCACCCGATGTCGGCGAACAGGACTTCACGACTGTCCTTGCGCGGGTAGAACTGGCGCAGCCCCTGAAAGGTGGGCTTCATCGTGCGCCTCCCGGCCGGCAAGGAAAGAGCCTGGCCAGCGCCGCCAGTACGAGGGAGGATGCGTCTCCTTCAAGCTGCTGCGCCATCTTCCCGACTTCTTCGACCACGACATAGTGCAGCTCGTGCGGGATCGGCTTGCCGGCCGGGCACCAACGTACACCCGCCGAGGCGTCCGCGACGCCATCGATGTACCCCATCGCACGCTCGCGTCGGATCGAATTAAGCCCTTCGCCGGGCTCGGCCAGCATGTCGCCGACCAGCTGTGTACCGGTCATATGCGCGCGATAGGCTGCCTGCGCGCCGGCCTCCGGTGCCAGCAGCAGCAAAGCCAGTGTCAGGGCCTTCATGCCGCCACCCGGTTTGCCGCCAGATCCCAACCGCCGGCAGTATTGCCTCCCGATCCGCCTGCGATTCGCTGCTGGCAGTATTTCCACTTGACCTTGCTGAACTTCAGGCCGATGTGTTCCTGCATGACGTCGCCGCCGGTCACACCTTGCTGACACTTCGCGATCAGCACGTTCTCCAGCTCGACCTCGTAATACTTGACCGGTTGGCCGTCACCATCTGCTCGCATGAACTCGAACCTGGCCTTGGGCATTGTTTTGCCCATTGCGCAGTATTGGGCCAGTATCGGAGATGCGAGGTCTGCTGTTTTGTTGATGCCGATTTCACTGAACTCCACCCGCTCTGCCGTATGGCCACCCGCCGTCGAACTGGTAGCACTCTTCGGCTGCGTCAGTCCCCAGTTAACCGAGATACATTCGATCCCCCCTTTGTGCGCGTCGTCCTGCGACTCACCTTTGATGCCATCGATCTGCAAATACACGTCAATTGCCATGATCCCTCCTTCGTCTGAAAGGAGGAATCATGGGACGGCAAGCGGGTAACGGCTTGGCTGTCGTCAACTATTAGCGATTTACGTCCGGTCCGCGCACGGACGCCTGCCTTACCGGGGTCTGAACATGTGCCAGGCGCCGATCGCGACCGGTGCGCCGAGCCCGATCACCGCCACCACATCCCACCAGCCATCGCCCAGCAGCCCCGCCACCAGGCCGACGGCGGTCAGCACGCCTAGCAGGATCGGCATGCCCCACAGCCTGCGAAAAGGGCTCACTGCGGCTCCCCTTCGCGCGCCAGGGCCGGCTGCGGCTGCGGTACCGGTTTCGACGCCGCCGTCTTGTCGGCCTTGGCCCTGGCCGCGGCCCGCCCGCGCTTGAACCACAGGTACAAACCGCTGCCCAGCACGACGATGGTCGCCAGGTCGAGCAGCGCCCACAGGAACTGCATGCCGGCCCCGCCGTAGTCGCCGAAGTGCAGCGGCTGCGACAGCAGCAGCGCCGACAGATACCAGGGCAGCGTGCGCTGGTCGGTCACCTGCCCGGTACCGGCATCGACCAGCACCGGCTTGTACAGGCGCGCGGTGAGCGCCTGGTCGCCGCGCATGTAGATGCCGTAGTGGTGCGGGCTCGCGAAGGGCGTGCCCGGGAAGGCGATGAAGGCCACCGCCATGCCCGGCTGCACCGCGCGCGCCTGTTGCACCGACGCTTCTATCGAGGCCAGCTTTGCCGGCGCCGCTTGCCCGGCGTAGGGCTTGACCATGGCCGCGATCTCGGTGCGTTGCCAGTACTCCAGCAGCACGTCGGCCAGGGTGTTGACCACGCCGGTCGCGCCGACCACCAGGGTCCACACCAGGGTCACGATGCCGAGCAGGTTGTGCAGGTCCAGCCATTTCAGGCGCGCCGTGCGGCCGTGGCGGACGGCGCCGAATTCCAGCTTGCGCATGAAGGGCGCGTACAGCACCACCCCGGAGACCACCGCCACGATCAGCAGCAGCCCCATGAAGCCGAGGAAGAGCTTGCCCGGCACGTCGGCGAACAGGTCGACGTGCAGGTGGAACAGGAAGGCCATCACCGCCCCGCCCTCGATCGGCGGTTCGGCCACATATTGCGCGGTGCGGGCGTCGACGGCGATCGACACGAACTTCTCGTCGTTTGGATGCGCGCCCATGGTCAGGAACCACAGGGCCGGCTGGTCCGCGTCCTGCGACATGTACATCATGACCTTGTCCGGATAGCGCGCCTTGCCGGCGGCGATCACGCGGTCCAGGTCGGCCCGCGGCGCCACCGCGACCTGGGCGGCCTGGGCGGCGGACAGCGCCGGCGGCTCGACTTCGTTGCCCAGCAGCTCGCCGATCTGGTGGCTGTAGATGAGCGGCAGCCCGGTCAGGCAGAGCAGCAGCATGAAGACGGTGCAGACCAGGCTGCTCCATTTGTGGATCCAGGACCAGCGGCGTAGGGAGACGGGAGACATGGGCTAGATAATAATGGTTCTCATTTACGGAATCAAGTTTGCCCGATATAATGAGAACCATTCTCATCACCACACGCAAAAAGAACAACATGACGCACTGCAAACTGACCCCGCTCGCCCTCGGCGCCCTGCTCCTCGCTGCCAGCTCCGCCCAAGCCCAGAACGCCCAGAATACCCAGAATGCCCAGGACGGCGCCACCCAGCCCGGCATCGCCACCGTCGTGGTGAGCGCCTCGGCCGACGCTTCGGCCCAGGGCCTGTCCTCGGCCTATGCGGGCGGCCAGGTCGCGCGCGGCGGCCGTCTCGGCCTGCTCGGCAACGCCGACATCATGGACACGCCCTTCAACGCCACCAACTACACCCAGGCGCTGATCCAGGACCAGCAGGCGCGCAGCGTGGCCGACGTGGTCCAGAACGATCCTTCGGTGCGCGTGGCGCGCGGCTTCGGCAACTTCCAGGAGCTGTACGTGATCCGCGGCTTCGCCGTGAACTCCGACGACATGGCCTACAACGGACTGTACGGCCTGCTGCCGCGCCAGTTCGTGGCCTCCGAACTGCTCGAGCGCGTCGAGATCCTGCGCGGCGCGAACAGCTTCGTCAACGGTGCCGCGCCGGGCGGCGGCGGCATCGGCGGCGCCGTCAACCTGGTGCCGAAACGCGCCCCCAACCATGCGCTGAACCAGGTGACGCTGGGCGTGGAGTCCGGCGGCCAGGCGGTCGGCGCCTTCGACGTCGCGCGCCGCTTCGGCGAACAGGACCGCGCCGGCATCCGCGTGAACGCCGTGCACCGCGAGGGCGACACCGCGGTCGACCGCGAATCGCGCGAACTGAACGTGCTGTCGGTCGGCCTCGACTACCGTGGCCGCAACTACCGCCTGTCGGCCGACGTCGGCTTCCAGGAACACATGCTGGACAACGCCCGCCCCAGCGTGACGGTCGGCGCCGGCCTGCGCGTACCGAGCGCGCCGGACGCCAGCCACAACTTCGCCCAGCCCTGGACCCGCTCGCTCGAGCGCGACACCTTCGGCACCCTTCGCGGCGAAGTCGACCTCGCGCCGAACGCCGTCGCCTGGGCCGCTTTCGGTGCCCGCAACGGCAGCGAATTCAACGCGCTGACCAACACCAGCACCACCGACAACGCCGGCGGCCTCAACATGACCCGCTTCGACAACCAGCGCAACGACCGCAACCGCACCGGCGAGATCGGCGTGCGCGGCGATCTGGTGACCGGACCGGTCAAGCACACGATCAGCGCCACTGCCTCGGCCTTCGAGCTGAAGTCCTTCAACGCCTACGCCATGAGCGACTTCGCCGGCTGGTCGAGCAATCTGTACCGTCCAGTCGACGTGCTTGCGCCCGCGCCCACCGCCCTGCTCGGCGGTTCGATGGCGAACCCGCTGCTGACCCACAAATCCATCCTCGGCAGCTATGCCGTGGCCGATGCGATGTCGATGCTGGACGACCGCCTGCTGCTGACCGTCGGCATCCGCCGCCAGCGCATCAAGGACTACAGCTACGACTACACCAGCGGCGCACAGAACGCCGGCTACGACCAGAGCGCCAACACCCCGCTGGCCGGCATCGTCTACAAGCCGATGAAGAACCTGTCGCTGTACGCCAACTATGCCGAGGCCCTGCAGCAGGGCCCGACCGCCTCCGCCTTCGGCGTGGTGCTGGACAACCAGGGCCAGGTGTTCGCCCCCTACACCTCGCGCCAGAAGGAAGTCGGCGTCAAATACGACAGCGGCAAGCTGGGCATGAGCGCGGCCCTGTTCACGGTGTCCCAGCCGCTCGGCTACGTGCAGGACAACGTGTTCGGCATCTTCGGCGAGCAGCGCAACCGCGGCCTGGAACTCTCGGTGTTCGGCATGCCGGCCAAGGGCCTGCGCGTGCTGGGCGGCTTGACCCTGCTCGACGCCGAACAGCGCCGCACCGCCGGCGGCCTCAACCAGGGCAAGGACGCCATCGGCGTGCCGAAGACCCAGCTGAACCTCGGCGGCGAATGGGACATCGCCGCGGTGCCGGGCCTGTCGCTGAACGCACGCGCCGTCTACACCGCCAAGCAGTACGCGGACGCCGCCAACACCCAGCGTCTGCCGTCCTGGGCCCGCTTCGACCTGGGCGCGAACTACCTCACGCGCATCATGGAGCGTGACGTGACCCTGCGCGCCCGCGTCGACAACGCCTTCGACCGCAATTACTGGGCCTCGGCGGGCGGCTATCCGGGCGCCGGCTACCTGGTGCTGGGTGCGCCGCGCACGTTCACCGTGTCGGCGACGGTCGACTTCTAAGGCATCGGCATCAGAAGTTGAGGATGCCTCCCACGGAAACGCCGTTCATGCGCGCAGAGGGTCCGCCGAAGGATTCCGAGCGCGTGTGGCCGAGCTCGCCCACCAGGGTGACCGCCTTGTTCAGCGCGTAGTAGGCGCCGAGCGTCAGGTTGGCGTTCGACTTCAGGCCGAGGGTGGCGGGACCGTTGCGGCTATTGCGGCTCTGCCCGTAGTTGACGCCCAGCTTGAGCTGCTCGTTGCTCTTGACCATCGCCTGCACGAAGTAATGGGTCTGCTTCACGTCGCCGGAATCGGCGTCCGACAGCAGGCCAAGGCCCTTGCCGCGCTGCAGGTTGGCCAGGAAGGAAAACTGCTCGTAGTCCATGGTCGCGCCGAGTTCGATGGCATTCATGCGCAGATTGCCGGTGGTGGCCGGCACGGCTTCCTCGAAGTCCTGGGTCTTCAGGCCCAGCCAACCCTTGACCGGTCCGTAGGCGCCGGTGAACTGTACCTGGATCTGCGGCGTCGAGCGCGCCGAAAAGCGCGAAGGCGCGACGATGGGCGTGTCCGCCACCGGGCTCATCAGGCCGACGTCGACCCCGATCCCGTAAGGGAGCACGGCAGGCGCCGAGTACACCACCTGGCCGTAGTGGTTCAGGTAGGCGTAGCCGGCGCCGATGTGGCCGAGCGCCACCCGGCCGCGCTGGGTGGCCTGCACCGGCGCGCCCACGCCCTGGATCGTCATGTCGCCGAGGATCGCGTGCGAGCCGAAGATGCCATAGTCGCGCCCGAGCTTGAGCGTGCCCAGGTCCGGCCGGCCGAAGCTGAAGAAGGCCTGGCGCACGTCGACATCGTTGTTCTGCGCGATCGCGCTGTCGGTGGCGGTGTGGACGTAGATGCCGATCAGCGCCTTGACGTCCCAGCCGCCCTGGTTGATGGTGGCGGTCGTGACCAGCGCGCTCGGCAGCAGGCCATTGCCGATCGTGGTGCGGCGATCCCGGCCGCCGCAGCCGAGCGTGCGGCCGGCCAGCGCCAGGCCGCCGTCGTAGGCGCCATTGCATTTGACCACCGTGTAGTAGGCGTTGATATTGCCGCCGACGTCGACGGTCCAGTCGCCCGCCCTGATCTCGACGGCGTGGGCGGGCACGGTGGCGGTGGCGCCGGCGGTAAGCAGACTCAGCACGAGTATTTTCTTCATCGCTCATCTCCTCTTGTCGTTGTGGGGATCGACACATGGCCGACGCATCCCTGACAGAGGCAATAAGCGTACCCAGCGTGCATGAAGGGCAGAGGCGGTCGGGAAACCGGGAAAATGTTCGTTAACTGAGCAGTATCTGTGCTGGTTGTGCCTGAGGCTGCTGCGCTGTTTCTGAACAGCTGAGTTACCAAGGCTCAGTGCGCTCAATGCGGCCGGACGTCATCCTTGAGGGCGGCCAAAGCCATCTTCTCGACCAGGCCGGGAGCGACCAGTTTAAGCAGCCTGCCCAACTTGCCCTTGCCCGTCATCACGACTTCACGCTTGCGCTTCTCCATCCCCTCGACGATCAGGCGCGCGCATGCCTGCACCGTCATCGCCCCCTCCTCGCGCAAACCGCTGCTGCCCATCGGCTGTCCCAGCGCGTTGAAGCCGCGGTAGCGGATCCGGGTATCGACCACGCCCGGATAGGCGATCGTCACCGAGACGCCGGCGCCCTTCAATTCCGCGCGCAGGGCCTCGAAGAAGCCGGTCATCGCAAACTTGCTGGCGCTGTAGGCGGTGCGTCCCGGTACGCCGATCAGGCCGGCCAGCGAGGACACCGCGACGATCCGTCCGCGCGCCGCCTTCAGCGCCGGCAGCGCGGCCTGGGTGCACCACACGCTGCCCCACAGATTGATGCGCATCAGCTCTTCATACCAGCCGAGGTCCGGCACTTCCTCGAACAGCGAATGGGCCGAGCGGCCGGCATTGTTGACCAGCACGTCGATGCGACCGAAGCGCGCCAGCGCGGCATCGACCAGGCGCCGGCACTGGTCCTGGTCGGCGACGTCGGTCGGCACCGTCAGCAGCTGGGCGCCCAGCGCCGCGCACTGCCCGGCCACCTGCGCGAGCTTGCCGCTGTCGCGCGCGGCCAGCACCAGCGCCACGCCGGCGCCTTCCTTGGCCGCCAGCTGGCGCGCGATCTCGGCGCCGATGCCGTCCGAGCCGCCGGTGATGAGGACCACCCGCATTATTTCTGTGCCTTGACGATCTGCAGCGCGCTCGCGATCAAACCGCTCATCTCGCCCAGATTGGCCGGCACGATGATCGAATTGTTGGTCTTGGCCAGCTTGCCGAAGGCTTCGACGTATTCCTCGGCCACGCGCAGGTTGACGGCGTCGATGCCGCCCGGGCTGCGGATCGCATCGCCGACCTGGCGCAGCGCGGTCGCACTGGCGTCGGCCAGCGCCACGATGGCGGTCGCCTCGCCCTGGGCGCGGTTGATCGCGGCCTGCTTCTCGCCTTCGGAACGGGCGATGGCCGCCTCGCGCTCGCCGCTGGCGATGTTGATCTGTTCCTGGCGCCGGCCTTCGGAAGCGGCGATCAGGGCGCGCTTCTCGCGCTCGGCGGTGATCTGGCGCTGCATCGCGTGCAGGATCTCGGCCGGCGGGGTCAGGTCCTTGATCTCGTAGCGCAGCACCTTCACGCCCCAGTTGGCGGCCGATTCGTCGATCGCGTTGACGACCGTGGTGTTGATGTGGTCGCGCTCCTCGAAGGTCTTGTCGAGCTCCATGCGGCCGATGACGGACCGCAGCGTGGTCTGGGCCAGCTGGGTGATCGCGGTGATGAAGTTGGACGAGCCATACGAGGCGCGCATCGCGTCCGTCACCTGGAAGTACAGGATGCCGTCCACCTGCAGCTGGGTGTTGTCCTTGGTGATGCAGACCTGGGGCGGCACGTCGAGCGGGATCTCCTTCAGGCTGTGCTTGTAGGCGATGCGGTCGATGAAGGGCACGACGATGTTCAGGCCGGGCGCCAGCGTGGCGTGGTACTTGCCGAGACGCTCGACGACCCAGGCGTGCTGCTGGGGCACCACGTTGATGGTCTTGAACACGAACACCAGCGCGATGATGAAGATCACCAGCGCCACGGTACCGAATGAGAATTCCATGAGCATCCCTTATAAGTATCGTTATATTTGAAGCAAATCTTATGAATGCGCGGCGTTGGCCACCACCAGCCGGCTTCCCTGCACCTCGACGATGCGGAAGTCGCCGGCCTGCGGCGTGGCGCCCTGGCCCAGTTCGACGTCCCACAGCGCGCCGCGGTACATGACCCGGGCGCGGCCGTTGTCCCAGGCCGGCACCGTCACGCGCTGGCCGATGTCGAGGTTGACGTTGCGGTCGCGCGACGCATCGTGCCGTGCCGGACGCCCGAAACGCGAGCGGTGCAGCAGGGCCGTCGCCAGCACGCCGACCGCGGCCGCGGCGATGGTCTGCACCGGGCCACCCGCACCCAGCAGGGCCACGACGCCGCCGACAGCCAATCCGATCGCGATCATCAATAAATAAAATGTCCCGGTGAACAGCTCCAGGATCACAAGCACGCCGGCCGCGGCCAGCCAGCCCATCCACTCAGCCATGGCTTCTCCTCCTTGTTTCCACGATGGACGACGAGGGCAGTCTACCGCGTCTGGTCAAAGAGTCAACAGCCAAAAAACCACATGTAAATAGGGTTTTAGGTCGATATTTGATACCATATGGAAATTATGCTCATCATCGTAAGCCTCCTGCTGGTGACGATGGCCCTGTCCGCCGTCATGCTGTTCGTGCTGTCCTCGCTGAGGAAGAGCGGCGCACGCGGTATCAGCGAGTGGTCGGTGGCGAATGCGATGGCGGTGGTGTCGATGCCGCTGTTCGCGGCGCGCGGCGCCGTTCCCGATTTCCTGTCGATCGAGGTCGCAAACACCCTCTTGCTGTCCACCACGGCGCTGATGCTGGCGGGCTTTCGCCGCTACCTGCATCTGCCGGTGCCCTGGTGGCGCCTGGGCGGCTGGGTCGCGCTGGGCCTGTTCCTGATCCTGCTGCTGCACCATGGTGTCGATTCGACGGGCGGACGGATCGTCGCGATGTCGCTGCTGCATGCGGTCCTGTGCCTGGAGATGGGCATGCTGCTCAAGCCGCAGCTGGGCCGCGCCAAGCGCCACTATCCGGTGCTGTTCACGCTCTACGCTTCCTTCGGCACGGCCGCGATGCAGCTGGTACGCGCGGCAGTCTACGCCGTTCCGCTGGCCGGCTTCCCTGTCCCCTGGAACGACACCGCCGTCAGCATGATCTTCTTCTCGATCGGCGCGCTGGCCCTGCCGGCGCTGACACTGGGCGCGGTGATGATGGCGAACGCCGACCTGGTCGCGCGCGCCCGCCACGCCGCCGACCACGACCACCTGACCGGCGCACGCTCGCGCCGTGCCTTCTTCGAGCTGGCCGCGCGCGAGCAGGCGCGCGCGCTGCGCGCCGGCAGCCCGCTATCGGTGCTGCTGTTCGACGTCGACCACTTCAAGCGCATCAACGACACCCATGGCCACGCGACCGGCGACCGGGTGCTGGTCGACATCGTCGAACGTACCGAAGCGGTGGTGCGCGGGATCGACGTGGTGGCCCGCCTGGGCGGCGAGGAATTCGCGGTGCTGCTGCCGGATACCGACGCCGATACCGCGCTGCTGGTGGCCGAGCGCCTGCGCGACGGCCTCGAACGCCGGCCGGACGCCGCCGCCGGCATCGACGCCGGCTACACGGTCAGCATCGGCACCGCCACGCTCGGCGCCGGCGAAAGCATCGAGGCCATGCTGTCGCGTGCCGATGCCGCGTTGTACGCGGCCAAGGCGGGCGGGCGCAATACGGTCATCGATGCGCGCGCCCTGCCGGCAAAAGCGGTATAAGACAGCATGCTCGCACTCGTCAAATACGGCGCCCTGTTCGCGCTCACCGCGCTGGCCGAGATCCTCGGCTGCTACCTGCCCTGGCTGGTGCTCAAGGCCGGCAAGAGCGCCTGGCTGCTGCTGCCGGCCTGCCTGTCGCTGGCGCTGTTCGCCTGGCTGCTGACCCTGCACCCGACCGCCGCCGGCCGCACCTATGCGGCGTATGGCGGCATGTATATCGCCGTCGCCCTGCTCTGGCTGCGCTTCGTCGACGGCATCCCCCTGACCCGCTTCGACCTGCTCGGCGCCGGCCTCGCGCTGGCGGGCATGGCGGTGATCGCGCTGCAGCCGCAGGGCTGACCGGGCTCAGGTCGCGAGCCGGTGCGCGACGAAACGGCTGACCCGGTCCGGTCCGGCCCCGCCCATCGCGTGCAGCAGGCGCGCCATCCAGCCCACCGGCCAGTGCACCTTGCCGTAGCCACGGTATTGCGCGGCCTTCAGCACCACCCTGGCCACATCTTCCGGGCGCAGGCGCACACCCAGCCGGCGCACGCTGGCGGCGTCCATGCCGTCCACCATCGCGGTCTGCACGAACAGCGGCATCACGTCCATCACGCGGATGCCATCGCCCTGCCATTCGACGTTCAGCGCCTCGGTCAGCCCGCGCACCGCGAACTTGGTGGCCGAATACGTCGCCAGCGAGGCTTGCCCGTACTCCGCGGAAGCCGAGGACAGGTTGATCACGCGCGCGCCCGGCGTGCGCATCAGGTAGGGTTTGGCGATGTGGCAGCCGTTCAGCACACCCTTGACGTTGACGTCGACCAGCGCGTGGTGGCGCGCCAGCGAATTGTTCGTGAACGGTCCGGAGATCAGGATGCCGGCATTGTTGACCAGCAGGTCGAGGCGGCCGGCGCGGCGCATGAAGCTGGCCAGGGCGGTCTCCCAGCATGCCTCGCGGGTGACGTCGAGCCGGCAGGTCCAGGCATTTTCCGGGCCCAGTTCCTGCGCCAGCGCGGCCAGGGCGGTGTCGTCGATGTCGCCCAGGCCGACGAACCAGCCGCGCCGGACGAACAGAATGGCGGTGGCGCGGCCGATGCCGCTGGCGGCGCCGGTGATGAATGCGCAGGGGCGCTGGGTGGGGGTGCCGGTCATCTCGTGCATCTTGCCTCCTTGACTGAACAATAACAGTCTAGCAGCCTTGTGCGCGAAAAAGAAAAAACCCTCGCGGGCGCATGCCGGCGAGGGTTCGATCGGCCAGGCGGTGCTTACATCGCCGCCAGCTTCTGCCAGGTGTCGATCACCGAATCCGGGTTCAGCGACATCGACTCGATGCCCTGCTCCACCAGCCACTCGGCGAAGTCCGGGTTATCCGACGGCCCCTGGCCGCAGATGCCGATGTACTTGCCCTGCGCGCGGCAGGCCTTGATCGCCAGCGACAGCATCGCCTTGACGGCCGGGTCGCGCTCGTCGAAGTCCTTGGCCAGCAGCTCCATGCCGGAGTCGCGGTCCAGGCCCAGCGTGAGCTGGGTCAGGTCGTTCGAGCCGATCGAGAAGCCGTCGAAGTACTGCAGGAACTGCTCGGCCAGGATCGCGTTCGACGGCACTTCGCACATCATGATGACGCGCAGGCCGTTTTCGCCGCGCTTCAGGCCGTACTTGGCCAGCAGGGCGATGACCTTCTCGGCCTGGCCCAGGGTGCGCACGAAGGGGATCATGATCTCGACGTTGGTCAGGCCCATCTCTTCGCGCACGCGCTTCATGGCCAGGCATTCCATCTCGAAGGACTCGGCGAAGTCCTCGGCCAGGTAGCGCGCGGCGCCGCGGAAGCCCAGCATCGGGTTCTCTTCGTCCGGCTCGTAGCGCGAACCGCCGATCAGCTTCTTGTACTCGTTCGACTTGAAGTCCGACAGGCGCACGATGACCGGCTTGGGCCAGAACGCGGCGGCGATCGTCGCCACGCCTTCGGCGAGTTTATCGACGTAGAAGGCCTTCGGCGAAGCGTGGCCGCGGGCGACCGATTCGACCGCCTTTTTCAGGTCGTTGTCGATGTTCGGGTACTCGAGGATGGCCTTCGGGTGCACGCCGATGTTGTTGTTGATGATGAACTCGAGACGGGCCAGGCCGACGCCGCCGTTCGGCACCGACTGGAAGTCGAAGGCCAGCTGCGGGTTGCCGACGTTGAGCATGATCTTGGTCTTCAGCGGCGGCAGTTCGCCGCGCACTTCTTCCGACACCTCGGTTTCCAGCAGGCCGTCGTAGATGCGGCCCTCGTCGCCTTCGGCGCAGGAAACCGTGACGAAGGTGCCGTCCTTCAGCACGTCGGTGGCGTCGCCGCAGCCGACCACCGCCGGCACGCCCAGTTCACGGGCGATGATCGCCGCGTGGCAGGTACGGCCGCCGCGGTTGGTGACGATGGCGGAAGCGCGCTTCATCACCGGTTCCCAGTTCGGGTCGGTCATGTCGGCCACCAGCACGTCGCCCGGCTGCACGCGTTCCATCTCGGACGGGTCCTTGATCACGCGGACCGGACCGGCGCCGATCTTCTGGCCGATCGCGCGGCCCGAGGTCAGCACGGTGCCGGTGCCCTTCAGCTTGAAGCGCTGCTGGGCGTCGCCGGCCTTCTGCTGCGACTTCACGGTTTCCGGGCGCGCCTGCAGGATGTACAGCTTGCCGTCGCGGCCGTCCTTGCCCCACTCGATGTCCATCGGGCGGCCGTAGTGCTTTTCGATGATGACCGCGTACTTGGCCAGTTCGACCACTTCCTCGTCGTTCAGCGAGTAGCGGTTGCGCAGCTCGACCGGCACGTCGACGGTCTGCACCGAGCGGCCGGCCTTGGCTTCCTTGGTGAACTCCATCTTGATCAGCTTCGAGCCGATGTTCTTGCGGATCACCGGCTTCTTGCCCTGCTCGAGCATCGGCTTGTGCACGTAGTACTCGTCCGGGTTGACGGCGCCCTGCACCACGGTCTCGCCCAGGCCGTAGCTGGAGGTGATGAAGACCACGTCCTTGAAGCCGGACTCGGTGTCGATGGTGAACATCACGCCGGCCGCGCCGGTGTCGGAGCGCACCATGCGCTGCACGCCGGCCGACAGCGCGACCTCGGCGTGGGTGAAGCCTTTATGCACGCGGTAGGAGATCGCACGGTCGTTGTACAGCGAGGCGAACACGTGCTTCATGGCTTCCAGCACGTTGTCGATGCCGACCACGTTCAGGAAGGTTTCCTGCTGGCCGGCGAAGGAGGCGTCCGGCAGGTCTTCGGCGGTGGCCGAGGAACGCACCGCGAACGACATCTCGGTTTCGGAATCGGCGACCAGGCGCTCGTAGAAGCTGCGGATTTCCTGTTCCAGGCGCGGCTGGAACGGGGTCTCGACGATCCACTGGCGGATTTCGGCGCCGGCGGCGGCGAGCGCGCGGGTGTCGTCGATGTTCAGGTTCTCCAGGCGCAGTTCGATGCGCTGGCCCAGCGAAGGACCGCCGTCGGCGCTGTGGCGCAGGAAGTCGCGGAAGGCATCGGCCGTGGTGGCGAAGCCGCCCGGCACGCGCACGCCGGCTTCGGCCAGTTGGCTGATCATTTCGCCCAGCGACGCGTTCTTGCCGCCGACCGACTCGACGTCGGTCATGCGCAGTTGCTCGAACGGCGCAACGTAAACACTTTCGCCGGCGGCCGCTGGATCCGGCGCCTTCAGTTCTGCAGTAGACAGGTTAGTCATGATGAAACACCTTTTTTGATGATGGAAATCTTTCGCGGATCGTCCAGGCCAACCATGCTTTCTTGTTATTCTTCGTGCCGTGGCCCACAATCCTTACTACCGTTGCCGAGCATTTTAACCCGCGTTTGTGCATTGCACCGTGTGGCCCCTGCAACTTTGTCATCATCTTAGCAAAAAGGCACCATGACTCCTTCCAGCACACCGCCCAATCCGAACGCCGCCCGCACCGTTTTCTTCGTTTCCGACGGTACCGGCATCACGGCCGAGACCTTCGGCCACGCGGTGCTGAGCCAGTTCGAGATGCGCTTCCGCCAGATCCGCCTGCCCTTCATCGATACGATCGAGAAGGCCTACGACGCGGCGCGCCGCATCAACGACGTCGCCCTGTCCGACAACCAGCGCCCGATCGTGTTCTCGACCCTGGTCAAGCACGACCTGTCGAGCGTGATCCGCGCGGCCCAGGGCATGCACATGGATTTGTTCCAGACCTTCGTCGCGCCGCTCGAGCAGGAACTGGGCGTGAAGTCGACCCACACCATCGGCCGCATCCACAACGTGGTCGACAGCGAGGAATACAAGAGCCGCATCGAGGCGATCAACTTCTCGCTGGCCCACGACGACGGCCAGTCGCACAAGAACCTGGCGGAGGCCGACGTGATCCTGGTCGGCGTCTCGCGCTCGGGCAAGACCCCGACCAGCCTGTACCTGGCGATGCAGTACGGGATCAAGGCCGCCAACTACCCGCTGATTCCGGACGATTTCGAACGCGGCAAACTGCCGTCGGCGCTGCCGCCCTTCAAGCACAAGCTGTTCGGATTGACGATCACGCCGGAACGCCTGGCCGAGATCCGCAACGAGCGGCGCGCCGGCAGCAAATATGCGTCGATCGAGAATTGCCGCTACGAGGTCAACGAGGCCGAGACCATGATGCGGCGCGAGGGGATACGCTGGCTGTCGTCGACGACCAAGTCGATCGAGGAGATTTCGACGACCATTCTTCAGGAGATCAAGCCGGATCGTCGGGAATATTAAGCCCTGCCACCGTCGTTCCCGCGCAGGCGGGAATCCAAGTTGAGCAAGCGGGCAGCGAACAAACTTGGGTCCCCGCCTTCGCGGGGACGACGGGCGGCTGCGGGTTAGAAAAAGTGCCGCCAATCCTCAAGCCACCCCGGAAACGCCGAAGCCGCCATCGGATTGGCAATATGGTAGCCCTGCGCATACGTGCAGCCCAAGCCCTGCAGGAAATCCCAGTCCTGGCGCGTCTCGACACCGACCGCCACCGACATCCGGTCCAGGCTGTGCGCCAGCCCCAGGCAGGACTTCAGCACGGTGCCCAGCGGGCGCTTCTTGGAGGCGCCGTCGACGAAGGAACGGTCGATCTTCAGTTCCGAGAACGGAATCCGCGCCAGCAGCTGCAGGTTGGAGCGCCCGGTGCCGTAGTCGTCGATCGCCAGGCCGAAGCCCATCATGCGCAGGCGCACCAGGCGCTCGATGAAGTCGGCGTCGAATTTCAGGATCGCCGCTTCGGGGATCTCGAACGTCAGGTAGTCGGGCATCAGGCCGTGGCGCTTCATGCAGGATTGCACCTGGCGGATGAAGTGGGGATGCGCCAGCGTTTCGGGCGCCAGGTTCAGCGAGATCGAGATCGGGATGCCCTGGTCGTGATACTTGCGGCAGCACTCGACCGACAGCTCGATCATGGTCCAGTCGAGGAAGTCGATGCGGTTGTTCTGCTCCAGCGCGTCGATGAAGGCGCCCGGGCCCAGCACACCATGCTCGGGATGGCGCCAGCGCGCGAAGGTCTCCAGGCCTTTCACCTGGCCGGTCGCCAGTTCGATCTTGGGCTGGAAGAAGGGTTCGAACTGGCGCTGCTGCAGGCCGACGCCGACCTCGGCGAAACTGAAGGCCGGCGAGCTGGGGGCCGCACGCGGACGGGCCGGCGGCTGCAGGTTGTCCAGCAGCGTCTTCAGCTTGGCGCTGGAAACCGGCTTGGCCACCGTGCCGAGCAGCTCGACGCCATAGGCCTGAGCCAGGGTCTCGACCGAGAACAGCACGCTGGCCGGCTGGGCGCCGATCACGATCAGGCGCACGCCCGACTTCAGGCCCGCGATCGCGCGCAGCAGTTCGAGGCCGTCCATGCCGCCCAGGGCCAGGTCGATGACGGCGACGTCGACTTTCGGCGTGAAGCCGGCCTGCAGGGTGCGCAGCGCGGTCGGGCCGTCGGGCACGTCGGTGACGCGGCTTGCGCCGAGCTGGCCGAGCGCTTCGATCAGCGCGCGGCGCTGCACCGGTTCGGCTTCCGCCACCAGGAAATGTAGGTTCTGTAAAGCTGACTGCATTGTGTCCATTCCGACTCCGCTTGCCCAGCCCAAAGGGTACATGGCGCCAGCGGCGGCGTCCATCTTTGGCGTTAGCGCTGTTGCCGCGACTGCCGCAGTTGCCGCAGTTGCTCAAAAAAGCACACCGCGGCGCAGGCGGCCACGTTCAGGGACTCGACCTGGCCCGCGTGCGGCACCGCGACGCGCCGGCTGGCCAGCTGCAGCAGTTCATCGGACACGCCCTGCCCTTCGTGACCCAGGACCCAGGCCACCGGCTTGGACAAGTCCAGCGCCGGGTCGTACAGGCTGTCGGCGGCATAGCCGCTGGTGGCCAGCACCGGCACCTGGGCGTCGCGCGCCAGCGCCGGCAAATCGGCGTTCTCGAAGATCTCCAGCACGAAGTGCGCGCCCATCGCTGCGCGCAGCACCTTGGGCGACCAGCAGAAGGCCGTGCCGGGGCTGCACCAGACCTGCCTGATGCCGGCCGCGCCGGCGCTGCGCAGGATGGAGCCGACGTTGCCCGGGTCCTGCACGCCATCCAGCAGCACCGCGGAGACGGTGAGCCGCTGCGGCAGCGCGGGGCTGGGGGTCTCGATCACGAACACCAGGTTGACGCCGTGCTCGACCTGGCTGATGGCGCCGAACAGCGCCTCCGGCAGCGCCGTCACGTGGCCGCGGGCGGCCTCGACGCGCTCGACGATGCCCGCCACTTCCGGGTTGGCCAGCGCATCCTCGGACACCACGCAATGCGCCGGCAGGCCCTTCAGGTCGAGCCAGGACTGGCACAGGTGCACGCCGTCCAGCAGCGAGCGGCCGGCCTTGCGGCGCGCCTGCGAGCTGGTGGCCAGTGCTTTCAGCTCCTTGTAGAAGGCGTTGTCGCGCGAACTGACGGTCTTCATGCGGCCACGCCTTCGAGGCTGGCGAACAAATCCGGTTCGCAAGGGTCGGGCTTTAGAAGCGCGCGCACCGGCGCAAACGAGCGGCGGTGCACCGGGCACGGGCCGTGCAGGCGCAGGCGTTCCAGGTGCAGCGCGGTCGAATAGCCCTTGTGCTGGTCGAAGGCGTACTGCGGGTAGGCTTCGTGCAGCGCCACCAGGGCGGCGTCGCGCGCGGTCTTGGCCAGAATCGAGGCCGCCGAGATGGCGTGCACCTTGTCGTCGCCCTCCACCACCGCGTGGGCGCGGATCGCTGGCGGCAGCTGCGGGCAGCGGTTGCCGTCGATCAGGGCGATGGTCGGGGTCAAGCCCAGCTGCTCGACCGCGCGGCGCATCGCCAGCATGGTCGCCTGCAGGATGTTGATGGTATCGATCTCGTGGTGCGAGCACTCGGCGATGGCCCAGGCCAGCGCCTGTTCGCGGATGATCGGGGCCAGCTCGTCGCGCCGCGCCTCGGTCAGCTTCTTCGAGTCGCGCAGGCCTTCGATCGGCCGCTTCGGATCGAGGATCACGGCGGCGGCGAACACCGGCCCGGCCAGCGGTCCGCGGCCGGCTTCGTCGACGCCGCAGACGATGTCGTCGAGCGTAAACGGACGGTTTTTCACCGGCAGGCCGGGATAGAAATTGAACTTCTTTTTCGTCATATGACTGGTCTAACTGTTACCGTTTGCCGATGACTTCGAGCACGGCCTTGCTGCTCTCTTCGGCGCTGTCGCGCAGCAGGCTGTGGTGCATGTCCAGGAAGCGCTGCCGCAGCCTGCCGCGGTTGGCCTCGTCCCTCAGCTGGAACCAGACGGCGTCGGCCAGGGCCTGCGGCGTGGCGGCGTGCTGCAGGAACTCCGGCACCACGAATTCGCGCGCCAGGATGTTCGGCAGCCCGATCCATGGCAGGTAGCCCATGTTCCGGATCAGCAGCCATTCGGCCTGCACCACCTTGTAGGCGATCACCATCGGCTTCTTGAACAGGGCCACTTCCAGCGTCGCCGTGCCGGACGCCGCCAGCACCGCATCGGCACTGGCGATGCAATCGTGCGACTGGCCGTCGACCAGGCGCAGCGTGCCGCCGTCGATGAGGTCCCGGTGACCCGCTTTCGCCAACAGCTCCACAAGATACGCCTTCTGGCGCTCGCCCGCCATCGGCGCGACGAAACGCAGCGCCGGGTCGCGCTTCGCCAGCAGCGCGACGGCGCCGGCGAAAGGCGCACTGAGATGCTTGATCTCGACCATGCGGCTGCCCGGCATCACGGTGACGACCTTCGCATCCTCGGGAATGCCGAGCCGGCGGCGCGCGGCGGCCACGTCCGGCTGCAGCGGAATCTGCTCGGCCAGCGGGTGGCCGATGTAAGTGGCCGGCACACCGGCCTTTCGATAAATCTCTTCCTCGAAGGGGAAGATCAGCAGCATGTGCGAGACCGCGCGCTGGATCTTCTTGATGCGCCCGCCGCGCCAGGCCCAGATCTGCGGGCCGACGAAGTGCAGGGTCGGGATGCCGGCAGCGCGCAGCTGTTCTTCCAGGCCCAGGTTGAAGCCGGGGTAATCGGCGCCGATGAAGGCCGCCGGACGCTCCGCAAGCAGGCGGTCGCGCAGGCGGTTCTGGATGCCCTTCAGCTCGCGATAGCGCAGCAGCACGGGCAGCAGGCCGCGCACCGTCAGGGTGTCCATCGGCACGTCCGACTGCAGGCCCTGCTCCAGCATGCGCGGCCCGCCGATGCCGGTGAAGCGCAGGTCCGGCAGGTGCGGCTTCAGCCCGGCCATCAGGCGCGCCGCCAGCATATCGCCGGAGACCTCGCCTGCGACTAAGGCGAGATGCGGGGCGAGCTGTGTTTCAGCGGACGATGCCACGGGTCGTGGTGCCGAGGAAGTCGAGCATGGCCTGGATCTGCGGAGCAGCGTCGCCGCCTTGCGCCGCATCCTGGGCCAGCTTGGCCTTGGCTTCTTCCAGCGTCAGGCCGGTACGGTAGATGTCCTTGTAGGCCGCGCGGATGGCGTTGATCTGCTCGCGCGTGAAACCGCGGCGCTTCAGGCCCTCGATGTTGACGCCGTGCGCCTCGGCCGGGTTGCCGGAGACGAGCACGTAAGGCGGCACGTCCTGGGTCAGGCTGGTGTACATGCCGATGAAGGCATGCGCGCCGATCTTGCAGAACTGGTGCACGCCGCAGTAGCCCGACAGGATCGCCCAGTCGCCCACCTGGACGTGGCCGGCCAGCTGCGCGTTGTTCGAGAAGATCGTGTGGCTGCCGACCTGGCAGTCGTGCGCCAGGTGCACGTAGGCCGAGATCCAGTTGTCGTCGCCCAGGCGGGTCACGCCCGCGTCCTGGGCGGTGCCCAGATTGAAGGTCGTGAATTCGCGGATGGTGTTGCCGTTGCCGATTTCGAGGCGGGTCGGCTCGCCGGCCCACTTCTTGTCCTGCGGCGCCGCGCCCAGCGAGGCGAACTGGAAGATCTTGTTGTCCTTGCCGATCGTCGTGTGCCCTTCGATCACGACGTGCGGGCCGACCACGGTGCCGCTGTCGATGCGCACGTGCGGGCCGATGATCGAATAAGGGCCGACCTCGACCGAGCTGTCCAGCTGGGCCTGCGGATCGACGATCGCGGTCGGGTGAATCCTGCTGCTCATTACTGCCCCGCTGCCGCCGGTGCGCCGGCCGATTCGTTGGCACGGATGGTGCACATCAGTTCCGCTTCCACCGCGACCTTGCCGTCGACGCTGGCCTGGGCCTTGTACTTCCAGATGCCGCGCGAGCTGCGCAGGATCTCGACGTCCATCCTGAGCTGGTCGCCGGGGCCGACCGGGCGCTTGAAACGGCAGTTGTCGATGCCGACGAAGTACACCACCGAATTCTCGTCCGGCTTCACGTTCATGGTCATGAAGGACAGGATGGCCGCGGTCTGGGCCAGCGCCTCGACCATCAGCACGCCCGGCATGACCGGCTGGTGCGGGAAGTGGCCGTTGAAGAACTCCTCGTTCACCGTGACGTTCTTGATCGCGGTGATGGTCTTGCCCAGCTCATAGTCGACCACGCGGTCCACCAGCAGCAGCGGATAGCGGTGCGGCAGGTATTCCTTGATCTGGGTGATGTTGAGGATCTTCGATTCGGTGGTCTGTTCGGTCGTCATTTTTGTTCTGCGTTGTCAGTCAGGTTTTTGATTTGCTTTTCCAGCGTGCGGATCTTTTCGCGCATCGAAGACAGGTTGCGCACGATGGCGGCGCTCTTCTCCCACTCCGCATTCTTGGCCAGCGGGTAGAAGCCGGTGTACTGGCCCGGCTCGAGCACCGAGCGCGAGACCATGCTGCCCGAGGAGATATGGACATTGTCCGCGATTTCCAGGTGGCCGAGCACCATGGCGGCGCCGCCGAAGGTGCAGTTCTTGCCGATCCTGGCGCTGCCCGCCACGCCCACGCAGCCGGCCATGGCGGTGTTCGCGCCGATGTGGCAGTTGTGGCCGATCTGGATCTGGTTGTCGAGCTTCACGCCATCTTCGATGATTGTGTCGGCCAGCGCGCCGCGGTCGATCGTGGTGTTGGCGCCGACGTCGACGTCGTCGCCCAGCAGCACGCGCCCGGTCTGCGGAATCTTGATGTAGACGCCGTTTTCCTTGGCGAAGCCGAAGCCGTCGGTGCCGATCACGGCGCCCGAATGCAGGATGCCGCGCTTGCCGATCCTGCAGCGCGCGTGGAAGGTCACGTTGGCGAACAGGTGCGTCTCTTCGCCGATCTCGGCCTCGCGGCCGACGAAGCAGCCGGCATCGATGATCGCGCCAGCCTTCACCACGGCGCCCGCTTCGACCGTCACGTTCGGGCCGATATGCGCACTGGGGTCGATGCTGGCGCTGTCGTGGACCACGGCGCTGGGGTGCACGCCCGGCGCCGGCGGCGTTTCGTCGAGCGCCGCGAAGTACTGGGCGACGCGGGCGAAGTAGGCGTAGGGGTTGGTGGTGACGATGCGCGTGCCTTCGTAAGTGGCGGCGACGGTGGTGTCGTCCATCGGCGCGACGATCAGCGCCGCGGCCCTGCTCTGCCCCGCGAGCGCGCGCAGTTTGCTATTGCTAAGAAAGCTGATGTGCGAAGCATCGGCGCTGTCCAGCGGGGCGATGCCCTGAACCTCGAGGTTCGGGTTGCCCACCAACTGTCCGCCGAAGCGTTCGACCAATTCACCCAGTCGAGTGCCCATCTGGTCGTTCCGTAAAAAGTAAAATCTGAATAATGATACGCCGGCCGGGCGCTTCCGTCCGGCCGGCGTTCGATTGAAAGCAAGCGCTTATTTATCGAGCAGCTTGAGTACGCGGTCGGTGATGTCGATGCGCGGGCTGGCCCAGATGGCTTCCTGCAGCACGACGTCGATGTGCTCCTGCTCCGCCACCTGCTCGATCAGCTTGAAGGCGCGCTGCGCGATGGCGGCGCGTTCCTCGTTCTTACGCTGCAGCAGGTCCTCGTTGAACTCGCGCTGCATGCGCTGCACGTCCTTCTCCATGTCGAGCAGTTCGCGGGTGCGGCGGGTGCGGTCGATGTCGTTCAGCTTCGGCGCGTCGTCGTCGAACTTCTCGCGCGCGCTCTTGAAGCGCTTGACCATGTCGTCGACCTGCTTCTGGCGCTTGGAAAACTCGGCCTGGATCTTCTCGTCGGCGTTACGCGCCAGTTTCGATTCCGTCATCAGCCTTTCGGTGTAGATGAAGCCGATCCGGCCGGTCGCCTGCGCCTGTGCATTCGCATGCAGCAGCGCGCCCGCGCACACGGCGGCAAGCGCTGCGATTCTGGGCAAGGAGGCTATCGATTTATTCAACATGAGCTCCGCAATCCTTATCAGAAGCCGGTACCCATCTGGAACTGGAAGCGTTCCAGGCGGTCGCCCGGCTTGGCGTTCAAGGGCTTAGCATAACTCAACTTGAGCGGACCCACAGGGGAAATCCACGACAGGCCGATACCCGCCGAATAGCGCAGCTGGTCCAGGCGCAGGCGCTGGCCTTCCTGGTAGACCTGGCCGGTGTCGGCGAAGGTGAACCAGCGCAGCGAACGGTCGGTGCCGCTGCCCGGGAACGGGAACTGCAGCTCGGCGTTGCCGATGAGGCGGCGCGCGCCGCCCAGCGCGTCCAGGGTACGGTAGTCGACCAGACCCAGCGACGAGCTCTCGTAGCCGCGCACCGAACCGATGCCGCCGCCGTAGAAGTTCTTGAAGACCGGGTAGGCGTGGCCACCCATGCCGCCGCCGATATCCAGTTCGCCCTTCAGCGCCAGCGTCATCCAGCGCGTCAGCGGACGGTACCACTGGTGTTCGTAGATCATGCGGTAGTACTTCGAATCGCCCAGCAGGTCGAGCTCGAGGTTGGCGCGCTGATAGCGGCCGCGGGTCGGCGTGACCGCGCTGTCGCGCGAATCGCGGCCCCAGGCCACCGTGAACGGGATCGCGTTGGTGGTCGCGCTGCCGACGCCGGTGGTGCGGGCCAGTGCGTCCTTCGAGTTCTGGCGCACGAATTCCTGGTACGGGGTCGGCGAGCTTTCGTCGGTCTCCAGCTTGGTGCGTTCCACGCCGGCGCCGAAGTAGACGGTGTCGATGTCCGAGAACGGCACGCCGAAGGTCAGGTTGCCGCCCAGCTGGCGCACGGTGTACGAACCGATGTTCAGCGCCGGCGGACGCGAGGTGCGCAGGTAGAGCTGGAAGGCGCGCGACACGCCTTCGTCGGTGAAGTACGGGTCGGTCTGCGCGAACGACAGCGTGCGGTTGTACTTGCTGGTATTCAGTTCGATGCCGACCGTGTTGCCGCTGCCGGCAAAGTTGGCCTGCGTGACCGAGGCCGTGAAGGTGAACTTCTCGGCCTGCGAGAACGCGCCGCCGATCATGAAGTTACCGGTCGGCCTTTCGACCACGGCGATGTTGACGTCGACCTGGTCGGTGGTGCCCTGGGATTCCGGGGTTTCCACGGTCACGTCCTTGAAGTAGCCGAGACGGTCGACACGGTCGCGCGACATCTTCACGCGGGTCGGGTCGTACCACGAGCTCTCGAACTGGCGGAATTCGCGGCGGATCACTTCGTCGCGGGTGATCGTGTTGCCCGAGATCGTCATGTGGCGCACGTAGGCGCGCTTGCCCGGATCGACGATGAAGGTGAACTTCACTTCATGCTTGGCCTGGTCGATCTCCGGGTTGGCGTTGACGTTGGCGAAGGCGTAGCCGAAGCTCGCCAGGCGGTCCGAAATACGCTTGTTCGAGGCTTCCAGCAGCTCGCCGGAATAGGTCTGGCCCGGACGCAGCAGGATCAGGTTCTGGAGTTCCTGCTCGCGGCCGAAGGTCTCGCCTTCCATCTTGATGCCGGTGACGGTGTACTTCTCGCCCTCGGTGATGTTGATGGTCAGGTAGATGTCCTTCTTGTCCGGGGTGATCGCGACCTGCGTCGATTCGACGGTCGCTTCCAGGTAGCCGTGGTTGGCGTACCAGGACTTGATCGATTCCAGGTCGCCGGTCAGCTTCTGCTTGGAGTACTGGTCGGCCTTCGAGTACCAGGTGAACCAGCCCGAGGTGTTCAGCTGCAGCAGTTCGCGCAGCTGCTTGTCGGTGAAGGCCTTGTTGCCGACGATGTTGATGCCCTTGATCTTGGCGACATCGCCTTCGTCCACGTTGAACATGATCGTCACGCGGTTGCGCTCGATCGGGGTCACGGTGGTGGTGATCTTCACGCCATACAGGCCGTGCGACAGGTACTGGCGCTTCAACTCCTGCTCGGCGCGGTCGACCGACGCCTTGTCGAAGATCTTGGTCTCGCCGACGCCGATTTCCTTCAGCGCCTTGACCAGCATGTCCTTCTCGAATTCCTTGGTGCCGGTGAAGTCGACGCTCGAAATCGCCGGGCGTTCCTCGACCAGCACGACCAGCACGCCGTTTTCTTCTTCCAGGCGCACGTCCTTGAAGAAGCCGGTGGCGTACAGCGCCTTGATCGCGGCGGTGCCCTTGTCGTCGTCGAAGGTTTCGCCGACGCGTACCGGCAGGTAGCTGAACACCGTGCCTGCCTCGGTACGCTGGATGCCTTCGACCCGGATGTCCTTCACGACGAAGGGAGCGACGGCGGCGGCGTGACCGGCGCAAAGCGCCAGCACGGCTGCGCCGATCAGGCTACGACGGGAGGGCAAGGCGAAGCGTGGCAGAACAGGACGATCGGTGTGTAATTTCATTGGTTAGATCAATGGGTCAGTCATTTGGACAACGTACGTATTCTGCGCCCGGTATCAGAACAGCCGCACCAGGTCGTTGAAGACGGCGAGCGCCATCAGCATGAGCATCAGGCCGAACCCGGCGAGCTGCGCGATCTCTCCTACTCGCGCTGGCAGGGGGCGCCCGGTCAAAACTTCCAGCGAATAATACAGCAATTGGCCGCCATCCAGAACGGGAATTGGTAACAGATTCATTACACCCAGGCTCAGACTGATGAAGGCAAGTATCTCGATATATGTACCGAAGCCCCTGTCTACGGCCTGTCCGGCGACGCCGGCGATGGTCAGCGGACCCGACACGTTCTTCAGCGAGACTTCGCCGGTCAGGATCCGGCCCAGCATCTTGAGGGTGGTGACACTGCCGTCCCAGGCCCGCGCCGCGCCTTTGGCGATGGCATCGAGCGGTCCGGCTTTCACCGTGACCATTTGCGGCAGCTGCGCCATCTCCAGCTTGATGATCCCCTGCCCCGATTTTTCGTCGCGCTCGGGCGTCACCGTCGCTTCGAGCGGCTGGCCGTCGCGCTTGAGGCCGAACTGCAGGCTGCGCCCGGCCGCTTTGCGTACCGCCAGGATCACGTCGACGGCGTCGATCACCGGTTTGCCGTCGATCGCCGTGATCAGGTCGCCGGCGCGCAGGCCGGCGCGCGCGGCCGCGCCACCCGGCACCACCGCGCTCGCCACGGCCGCCGGACGCCAGATCTGCAGGCCGAGACCTTCCATGATGTCGTCCTTGCCGTCGGGGTCGAAACGGGCGAGGGTCGCTGCCGGAATCACGGCGCGGTAGCTGTCGCCGCCCTGGCCATGCAGGGCGAATTCGGCGTCGCGTTTGTCGATGGCCGCGCGCACCACCTCCCAGCGCAGCTCGCTCCACGACTGGACCGGACGGCCGTTGACGGCCTGGATGGCGTCGCCGCCGCGCACGCCGGCCACGTAGACCGGGGTATCGGCCGGCATCGCGCGCAGACGCGTGCCCGGTTCCTCTTTGCCGGCCATGAACAGGCCGGCCATCAGCAGGATCGCCACCACGAAATTGACCGCGGGACCGGCGGCGATGATGGCGATACGCTTCCACACATTCTGGCTGGTGAACTCGCGCGCTGCTTCTTCGGCGTCGACCGGGGCCGAGCCCGGGTCGCGCTTGTCGACCAGTTTCACATAGCCGCCCAGGGGCAGTACCGACACCGCCCACTCGGTCTGGTCGCGGCCGAAGCGGCGCGACCACACCACGCGGCCCATGCCGATCGAGAAGCGGCGCACCTTCACGCCGCACAGGCGCGCCACGCAGTAGTGGCCCAGTTCGTGCAGGATGATCAGCGGCCCCAGGCCAAGCAGGAAGCCGATCAGGATATGGCTGAAGGACATGGCGTCAGGTCCGGGCCAGGCCGTCGACGATGCGGCCGGCCGCCAGGCGCGCCTGCGCGTCCTGGGCCAGCACCGCCTCGATGCTGGAGGCGGCGCCGTGGGCTTCCTCGTCCATCACGCGGCGCACCACGCGGTCGATGTCGCGGAAGCCGATGCGGCGGTCGAGGAAGGCTTGCACCGCCACCTCGTTGGCCGCGTTCAGCAAGGCGGGCGCGGTGCCGCCGGCGCGCAGGGCGTCGAAGGCCAGCGCCAGGCACGGGAAGCGCTGGAAATCGGGGGCATGGAATTCGAGCGCCGCCATCGTCGTCAGGTCCAACTGCGCGACGCCGGAGACGATCCGCTCCGGGTAGGCCAGCGCGTGCGCGATCGGGGTGCGCATGTCGGGGTTGCCGAGCTGGGCCAGCACCGAGCCGTCCACGTAGGACACCATCGAGTGGATCACGCTTTGCGGGTGGATCACCACCTCGATCCGGTCGGCCGGCGCGCCGAACAGCCAGTGGGCCTCGATCACTTCCAGGCCCTTGTTCATCATGGTGGCGGAATCGACCGAGATCTTGCGGCCCATGGCCCAGTTCGGGTGCTTGCAGGCTTCCTCGGGGGTCACCTGCTCCAGCGTCCCGACGGCGCGCTTGAGGAAGGGCCCGCCGGAAGCCGTCAGCAGGATCTTCGCCACGCCGGCCGCTTCCGGCTCGCGTGCGTAGTGTGCGGGCAGCGACTGGAAGATCGCATTGTGTTCGCTGTCGATCGGCAGCAGGGTCGCCTTGTGCTCGCGCACCGCGTCCATGAACAGCTGGCCGGACATCACCAGCGCTTCCTTGTTCGCCAGCAGGACCTTCTTGCCGGCGCGCGCGGCGGCCAGGGTCGGCGCCAGGCCGGCGGCGCCGACGATGGCGGCCATCACGGTGTCGGTGTCGCTGCTGGAGGCGATCTCGCACAGGGCCTGTTCGCCGTAAGCGACCTCGGTCGGCAGGTCGGCGATCAGCTGGCGCAGGCGCGCGGCGGCCTCGGCCGAGCCGACGACGGCGCGGGCCGGACGGAATTGGCGGCACTGGACCGCGAGTTCATCGACGCGGCTGTGCGCGCTCAGCGCATACACGCCGTATTGGTCGGGATGGCGCGCGAGCACGTCGAGCGTCGAGACGCCGATCGAGCCGGTAGCGCCCAGGATGGTTACGCGTTGCATGGCATTTTCCATTATATGCGGCCGGTTCAACGTGGCCAGGCCATGTTAAACCGATCGGCTTATAGCTGCGAGCCGATAAGGGCTGCCAGCGGCAGGACCGGGATCAGGGCATCGATACGGTCGAGGACGCCGCCGTGGCCGGGCAGCAGGTTGCTGCTGTCCTTCATGCCGGCGCGGCGCTTGAGCTGGGATTCGAACAGGTCGCCGACCACGCTGGCGGCAACCATCAGGACCAGGATGGCCAGCAGCGCCGGCCAGCCGAAGCCGTGCGCGACGCGCGCGGCGAAGGTGTCGGCGAAGGCGTCGCCGCCGAAAACCACCGACAGCGAAGCCAGCACCAGCACCGCGATGCCGCCGCCGATCGCACCTTCCCAGGATTTACCCGGGGAGATCGAGGGCGCCAGCTTGCGCTTGCCGAAGGCCTTGCCGGAGAAGTAGGCGCCGATGTCGGCCACCCAGACGATCGCCATCACCGACAGCAGGAACACCGGCGAGTGCTGGAACAGCACCACGATGGCGATGAAGCAGCCGAAGATGGCGAAGCCGTACAGCAGGCTCAGCAGCGTGTTGACGGGGCTGCCCAGCGGCGGCAGGCCCAGCTTGAGCGAAGGCGTGAAGCGCGCGATCCACAGCGCCAGGCTGAGCGCGGCCCAGAATGCCGGACTGCCGTGGCCGCTCAACACCGAGAAGGCGAACACCGCCGCCCATACCAGGGCGATGATGTGGCCGCTGGCGGTGCCGGGATTGAACAGGCGCACGCATTCCCAGATGGCGGCGCCGAAGAACACCGTGGCCACCACCGCGAACGCCGTGAAATTGTTGAAATACAGGACTGGCAACAGGATGGCCAGCAGGACGAGAGCGGTGATGACGCGGGTTTTCAGCATCAGTTATCAAGCCTTGGTAGCGACCTGCTCGCCGGTGCGGCCGAAGCGGCGCTCCCGGCTCTGGTAGGACGCGATCGCGGTATCGAGCGATTCCGGCGAGAAGTCGGGCCAGAACGCGTCGGTGAAGTACAGCTCCGAATAGGCGAGCTGCCACAGCAGGAAGTTCGAGATGCGCTCTTCGCCGCCGGTGCGGATGAACAGATCCGGCTCCGGCGCGTAGGCCATCGCCAGGTGCGGCGCCAGCATCTCTTCGGTGAATTCGGTCGCGCCCGGATTGGCCGCCACCATCTTGCCGGTCGCCTGCATGATGTCCCAGCGGCCGCCGTAGTTGGCGCACACGGTCACGGTCAGGCGGCTGTTGTTGGCGGTCTTGCGCTCGGCGTTGGCGATCATGTCCTGCAGCTTCGGGTCGAAGCGCGACAGGTCGCCCACCACCTTCAGGCGGATGTTATTGGCGTGCATCTTCGCCACTTCGCGCTCGAGCGCGGTGACGAACAGGCCCATCAGGTACGACACCTCGTCGGCCGGACGGCGCCAGTTTTCCGAGGAAAAGGCGAACAGCGTCAGGTACTCGACGCCGCGCTCCACGCAGGCTTCGACGATCTTGCGCACGGCGTCCACGCCCTTGACGTGGCCGGCCACGCGCGGCAGCAGGCGTTTGGTCGCCCAGCGGCCATTGCCGTCCATGATGATGGCGATATGGCGCGGCACCTTCGGCGCGTCGGGAACTGCGGTGGTCGAACTTTTGAAAATCATAAATCAGGCCGGAATCGGCGGTAAAAACGAGGCGCCGGCACGGTCACCCGGGCCGGCGTACACGATTGCAAGGACAGGGCAAAGCGCAGGGACAAGCGCCCCTCCCCCGCCAGCTTACACCGTCATGACTTCTTTTTCTTTTTCTGCAACCAGCTTGTCGATGTCGACCACGGCCTTGTCGGTCAGCTTCTGGATGTCGTCCGAGGCGCGGCGCTCGTCGTCTTCCGAGATCGCCTTGTCCTTGACCAGTTTCTTCAGCTGCTCGTTGCCGTCGCGGCGCACGTTGCGCACCGCGATCTTGGCGTCTTCGGCTTCCGACTTGCACAGCTTGACCATTTCCTTGCGGCGCTCTTCGGTCAGCGGCGGGGTCGGCACGCGGATCATTTCGCCGAACGAGGACGGGTTCAGGCCCAGGTCGGAGTCGCGGATCGCCTTTTCGATGGTGCCCAGCATTTTCTTCTCGTACGGCTGCACACCGATGGTGCGGGCGTCGATCAGGGTCAGGTTGGCGACCTGCGACAGCTGGGTCGGCGAACCGTAGTACTCGACCGTCACGCTGTCGAGGAGACCGGTGTGGGCGCGGCCGGTACGGACTTTCGCCAGGTTGGCCCGCAGGGTTTCGATGGATTTCGCCATCTTGTCCTGGGCATTTTTCTTCACGTCAGCTACGGACATGCTGCTCTCCTGTTTTTCTAAATTACGGATGTTAAACGTGTACCAGTGTACCCTCGTCTTCGCCCATGATCACGCGCTTGAGCGCGCCCGGCTTGACGATCGAGAACACCTTGATCGGCAGCTTCTGGTCGCGGCACAGGGCGAACGCGGTCGCGTCCATCACCTGCAGGTGCTTGGCGATCGCTTCGTCGAAGGTGATCGACTCGTAACGGGTTGCATGCGGATCCTTCTTCGGATCGGCAGTATATACGCCATCGACCTTGGTTGCCTTCAAAACAATCTCGGCCGAGATCTCGGAGCCGCGCAGGGCGGCCGCGGTGTCGGTGGTAAAGAAGGGATTACCGGTGCCGGCAGCAAACACGACCACCTTGCCTTCTTCGAGGTATTGCAGGGCCTTCGGGCGCACGTAGGGCTCGACCACCTGCTCGATGCCGATCGCCGACATCACGCGTGCGGTGATGCCCTGCTGGCGCATGGCGTCGGCCAGGGCCAGCGCGTTCATGACGGTGGCCAGCATGCCCATGTAGTCGGCGGTCGCACGGTCCATGCCTTGCGCGCCCGGCGCCACGCCACGGAAGATGTTGCCGCCGCCGATCACCACGGCCAGTTCCACGCCCAGCTTCTGCACCTCCGCCACATCGGCAACCATGCGCTCGATGGTGGCGCGGTTAATGCCGAACTGGTCATCGCCCATCAGCGCTTCGCCAGACAGTTTGAGGAGGACTCGTTGGTAGGCGGGTTTGGTCATGAATGGGCTCCTGGATGTTAGATGATTCGAATTCGGGGTACTGATGCAGGGTGGGCCAACGTGGCGCGAGCGTCACGCGTGGGCACAGGGTGCCCACCCTACCGGGGCGTCCGGACTTGCCCGGACGCCCCTGCAAAAACGGGCCTTGCGGCCCGTCTTCTTGCTTACTGCTGATTACTGCTTTGCTGCGGCCATCTGGGCAGCGACTTCGGCTGCGAAGTCGTCGACCTTCTTCTCGATGCCTTCGCCGACGACGTACATCGTGAATGCCTTCACCGAAGCGTTGTTCGCCTTCAGCATCTGCTCGATGCTCTGCTTGTCGTTCTTCACGAAAGCCTGGTTGAACAACGACACTTCCTTCAGGTACTTCTGCACGGAACCGTCGATGCGCTTGGCAACGATCTCTTCCGATTGCGGCTGCTTGCCTTCGGCGATGGCCTTGTCGGCATCTTCCTTGGCCTTCAGCTGGGCGACCGAACGCTCTTTCTCGATCAGTTCGGCCGGCACTTGCTCGGACGACAGGGCGACCGGCTTCATCGCGGCGATGTGCATGGCGACGTCCTTGCCCACTTGCTCGTCGGCGCCGTCGTAGTCGACGATCACGCCGATGCGCGAGCCGTGCAGGTACGAAGCCAGCTTGCCGGTGGTTTCGAAGCGCTGGAAGCGGCGAACGGTCATATTCTCGCCGATTTTACCGATCAGTGCCGTACGCACGTCGTCGAAGGTCTTGCCGTCGACCGGCAGAGCGGCCAGGGCGGCGACGTCGGCCGGGTTGTTCTCGGCGACCAGCTTGGCAGCCAGGTTGGCCATGGCCATGAATTCGTCGTTCTTGGCGACGAAGTCGGTTTCGCTGTTGATTTCGACCAGCGCGCCGACGTTGCCGGCGACGTAAGCCGTCACCACGCCTTCGGCGGTGATGCGCGAAGCTGCTTTCGAGGCCTTGCCGCCCAGCTTGACGCGCAGGATCTCTTCAGCACGGGCCATATCGCCTTCGGCTTCGTTCAGGGCCTTCTTGCATTCCATCATCGGGGCATCGGTCTTGGCGCGCAGTTCGCCGACCATCGCTGCAGTAATCGCTGCCATGTTGTTTCTCCTTAATGAGATTGTTCTTGCTGAATTCGCTTAAAAAAAGGGGCGCTCGATTACAGGCTCGGCGCCCCTTTTTGTACCGCGCGGGACCCTGGGTCCGGCGCAGCACGGCCGCGGGCGAAGGCCCGCGTTAACCAATTATGCCTGGTCGGAGACTTCGACGAATTCGTCGTCAGCCTTGGCTGCCATCTGCACGACTTCGTTGGTGGCGTTGGCACGGCCTTCCAGGATCGCATCGGCGACGCCGCGTGCGTACAGGGTGATGGCCTTCGACGAGTCGTCGTTACCCGGGATCACGTGGGTAACGCCTTCCGGCGAGTGGTTGGTGTCGACCACGCCGATGACCGGGATGCCCAGCTTGGCGGCTTCGGTGATGGCGCCCTTGTGGTAGCCGACGTCGACGACGAAGATCGCGTCCGGCACGCCGCCCAGGTCCTTGATGCCGCCGATGGACTTCTGCAGCTTGTCCAGTTCGCGCGAGAACATCAGGGCTTCTTTCTTCGACATCTTCTCGACTTCGCCCGACTCGATGGCGGCTTCCATGTCTTTCAGGCGCTTGATCGAGGTCTTGATGGTCTTGAAGTTGGTCAGCATGCCGCCCAGCCAACGCTGGTCGACGTAAGGCACACCAGCGCGCTGGGCTTCAGCGGCGATGATGTCGCGGGCCTGGCGCTTGGTGCCGACCAGCAGGATGGTGCCGCGGTTGGCAGCGATCTGCTTGATGGTCTTCATCGCATCCTGGTACATCGCCATGGTTTTTTCCAGGTTGATGATGTGGATTTTGTTGCGATGACCGAAGATGAACGGTGCCATTTTCGGGTTCCAGAAACGGGTCTGGTGGCCGAAGTGAACACCGGCTTCCAGCATTTCGCGCATAGTAACGGACATATGATTCTCCAGGGTTGGGTCTTGAATAACGGCCAGTCCACCCTTTTCGGGCACCCTTGTCGGCCGCATTCGCGATTCAATAAAAAGACGTTTTTTACAACATTGCTCGATACGGACACGAGCAACCCGAGATTCTAGCGGGATTCGGTCCTGATTTCAAGTTCATACGTATCGCGCGATCACATATAATGGATGGATATCCCTCGCAGAACTCATTGCAAGCAAAATATTATGTCCATTTCCATCAAGACCCCGGAAGAGATCGAAGGCATGCGTATCGCCGGCCGCCTAGGCAGCGAAGTGCTCGATTACATCACCCCCTTCGTCAAGGTCGGCGTCACCACCGGCGAACTCGATCGCCTCTGCCACGAATACATGGTCAAGGTGCAGGGCACCGTGCCGGCTCCGCTGAACTACGCGCCGCCGGGCTACCCGCCCTTCCCCAAGGCCGTCTGCACCTCGGTCAACGACGTGATCTGCCATGGCATCCCCGGCGACAAGGTGCTGAAGGACGGCGACTCGGTCAACATCGACGTCACCGTCATCACCAAGGATGGCTACCACGGCGACAACAGCCGCATGTTCCTGGTCGGCAAGCCGAAGCTGCAGGCGCGCCGCCTGTCGGAAGTCACCTACGAATGCATGTGGCTGGGCATCAGCAAGGTCAAACCGGGCGCGCACCTGGGCGACATCGGCCACGCGATCCAGCAGCACGCCGAAAAGAACGGCTTCAGCGTGGTGCGCGAATTCTGCGGCCACGGCATCGGCAAGGTCTTCCACGAGGAGCCGCAGGTGCTGCACTACGGCCACCCGGGCACCGGCGAAGAACTGGTGCCGGGCATGATCTTCACGATCGAGCCGATGATCAACGCCGGCGCCCGCGAGATCAAGGAAATGCCGGACGGCTGGACCATCAAGACCCGCGACCGCAGCCTGTCGGCCCAGTGGGAACACATGATCCTGGTGACCGAGACCGGCTATGAAGTGCTGACCGTCTCGGCCGGCACCCCGCCACCGCCGGCGATCGTCCTCGCCAAGGACGCCGTGGCGGCCTGAGTCCGCGCCGCATGACCGCCACGCCGATGCCAGGTTCCGCCACCACCGAACAGCCTCTCCTGCAGACGCAGCTGCGCCAGCGCCTGAAGGACGAGCGCAGCCACATCATTGCCGACTTCCGCGAGAACGGCAAACCCGAGAAGCTGCTGCGCGGCCTGCGCCACAGTGTCGACGGGGTGCTGACCGATGCCTGGCGCGCGGCCGGGCTGCCGTCGGACGCGGCCCTGGTCGGGGTCGGCGGCTACGGCCGCGGCGAGCTGTTTCCGCATTCCGACGTCGACCTGCTGATCCTGCTCGCCAACCCGGCCGACGCCCTCACCCAGGCGAAACTCGAACAGTTCGTCCAGCTGCTGTGGGACCTGGGCCTGGAGATCGGCCATTCGATCCGCACCGTCGACGAATGCATGAGCGAATCGGCGGCCGACATCACGGTCCAGACCAGCCTGCTGGAAGCGCGCCTCGTCGCCGGCAGCGAGGCCGTGTTCGCCGAGCTGCAGCGGCGCTACCACGAAGCGATGGATGCCCAGGCTTTCTTCCACGCCAAGACCGCCGAGATGCGGCTGCGCCACGCCAAGTACGAGTTTACGCCCTACAGCCTGGAGCCGAACGTCAAGGAAAGCCCGGGCGCGCTGCGCGACCTGCAAGTCATCCGTTGGGTGGCCCAGGCGGCGCAACTCGGCAATTCCTGGACCCAGCTGGCGATCCGCGGCCTGATCACGCGCGAGGAAGCGCGCCAGCTGATGGAAAAGGAATACGCGTTCAAGGACATCCGCATCCGCCTGCACCTGCAGACCCGGCGCCGCGAAGACCGTCTGGTGTTCGACGTCCAGACCGCGATCGCCGAGACCTTCGGCCTGCGCTCGACCGGCCAGGGCCTGGAAGCGCGCCGCGCCAGCGAATACCTGATGCAACGCTACTACTGGGCCGCCAAGACGGTGACCCAGATGAACACCATCCTGCTGCAGAACATCGAGGCCCAGCTCTTCCCCCACCCTTCGGTGCCGGTGCCGATCAACCCGCGCTTCAACGAAGTCAACGGCTTCATCGACATCGCCCACGACGACGTGTTCCAGGCCGAGCCCTCGGCCGTGCTGGCGATCTTCCTGGTGATGACCGAGCGCCCCGACATCAAGGGTATGACGGCGCGTACCATGCGCGCGCTGTGGCATGCGCGCACGCTGATCGACGATGCCTTCCGCGCCAGCCCGCTGCACCGGGCGCTGTTCCTGCGCATCCTGCAGGCGCCGGTCGGCCTGGTGCACGCGCTGCGCCGCATGAACGACATGGGCATCCTCGGCCGCTACCTGCCGAACTTCCGCCGCATCATCGGCCAGATGCAGCACGACCTGTTCCACGTGTACACCGTCGACCAGCACATCATGATGGTGGTGCGGAACATGCGCCGCTTCACGATGACGGAACATGCGCACGAATACCCGTTCTGCAGCCAGCTGATCGCCAACTTCCCGCGCCGCTGGCTGCTGTACGTGGCGGCGCTGTTCCACGACATCGCCAAGGGCCGCGGCGGCGACCATTCCGAGCTGGGCAAGCAGGACGTGCTGGAATTCTGCCGCGACCACGGCATCGCGCAGGACGACACGGCGCTCGTCGTGTTCCTGGTCGAGCAGCACCTGACCATGTCGCAGGTGGCCCAGAAGCAGGACCTGTCCGACCCGGACGTGATCGCCGCTTTCGCCAACCTGGTGAAGGACGAGCGCCACCTGACCGCGCTGTACCTGCTGACGGTGGCCGACATCCGCGGCACCAGCCCCAAGGTGTGGAACGCCTGGAAGGCCAAGCTGCTGGAAGACCTGTACAAGATGACGCTGCGCGTGCTGGGCGGCGAGCCGCCCTCGGCCGACCGCGAACTGCGCGCGCGCCAGCAGGAAGCCCTGGCCACGCTGCGCCTGTTCGGCCTGCCCCCGGATGCGCACGAGGCCTTGTGGAAGCAGCTCGACGTCGCCTACTTCCTGCGCCACGACGCCTCCGACATCGCCTGGCAGACCCGCTCCCTGCACGGCAGGCTGGGGCTCGACAAGCCCGTGGTGAAAGCGCGCCTGGCGCCGATCGGCGAAGGCCTGCAGGTGACGGTGTACGTGAAGGACCAGCCGGACCTGTTCGCGCGCATCTGCAGTTATTTCGACCGCAAGAATTTCTCCATCCTCGACGCCAAGATCCATACGACGCGGGATGGCTATGCGCTCGACACCTTCCTGATCACGGACGAACACTTCGCCAACAACTACCGCGACATCATCAGCCTGATCGAGCACGAATTGTGCGAAGTGCTGATCCGGCAGGAGCCGCTCAGCCCACCGCTGCGCGCACGCCTGTCGCGCATGTCGCGCAACTTCCCGATCACGCCGAGCGTCGACCTGCGCCCGGACGAGCGCGGCCAGTACTGGCTGCTGTCGATTGCCGCCAACGACCGCAACGGCCTGCTGTACGCGATCGCCAGCGTGCTGGCGCGCTACCGCATCAACCTGCACACCGCCAAGATCATGACCCTGGGCGAACGCGTCGAGGACGTGTTCCTGATCGACGGCCAGGCGCTGAACAACCAGCGGGTGCAGGTGCAGCTCGAGACTGAATTGCTGGATGCACTGAAAATCTGACCAATACCACCGTCATTCCCGCGCAGGCGGGAATCCATGCCGAGCCACTGAGAACGCGGCCGATGGATTCCCGCTTCCGCGGGAATGACGAATCAACATTTACTGCTATGACCGAACCCGTACGCCTCTCCAAACGCATGTCCGAACTTGGCCTTTCATCCCGTCGCGAAGCCGACGACTGGATTGCGAAAGGCTGGGTCCGGGTCGACGGCAAGGTCGTCAATGAACTGGGCAGCAAGGTGCTGCCGCACCAGAAGATCACGGTCGAGCGCCAGGCCGCGGCCGAGCAGAGCAAGCGCGTGACGGTGCTGATCAACAAGCCGGTCGGCTATGTGAGCGGCCAGGCCGAGGATGGCTACAAGCCGGCCGTGGTGCTGGTCAAGCCGGAAAACCGCTGGAAGGACGATCCCTCGCCCGAGCAGTTCCACCCGACCCAGCTGCGCTCGCTTGTGCCGGCCGGGCGCCTGGACATCGATTCGGTCGGCCTGCTGGTGCTGACCCAGGACGGCCGCATCGCGCGCCAGCTGATCGGCGAAGACACTTCCATCGAGAAGGAATACCTGGTGCGCGTGCAGTACACCAGGCCGGGCAGGCTGCCGGACGCGGATCTGAAGAAGCTGAATCACGGCCTGTGGATGGACGGCAAACCGCTGCTGCCGGCCAAGGTGCGCTGGCAGAACGACGACCAGCTCAGCTTTACCCTGAAAGAAGGCCGGAAAAGGCAGATCCGCCGCATGTGCGACATGGTGGGCCTGAAGGTGATCGGCCTGAAGCGGGTGCGGATCGGCCGCGTCAAGCTGGGCGAGCTGCCGCCGGGGCAGTGGCGCTATCTGGGCGCCGACGAGCGGTTTTGATGTCGCCGCGGGCACGGGGTGCCCGCCCTACGTAGGGTGGGCACCCCGTGCCCACGCATGTTCAATGGTTCAATGCGGCCGCGGCTGCATCCTGGTCCACGGATCCAGCACCCGTAACTCATCCAGCACCACGCGCGGGCCGTCGATGCTGCCGCCGCTTTCCTGGTCCCACTCGAGCTTGAGCTTGGAGCGGCCCTTGCGCAGGTCGACGCGGGCGTAGTCGACCCAGGCGTCGGCGCCGCCGTATTCGTAGGTCGTGATCCAGCCGGCGGCCTGCAAGGCATCCACCGTCTGGCGCAAGGCGAACGGGGGAAGCCCGTCGATGGTGCCGGGCTCCAGCCTAGGGTCGCCCAGCACGGATAAATATCTGACAAACTCCGAAATCCACGTCATCGCTGCCTCCCAACAAGGGTTGACGTGATTTCAGTCTATCAGCGGGTATCTGGCTTTGATGTTAGCCAACTCACACTGCATAAAAAATGCAGCGTGCATCGAAACGCACGGAAACTGTTCCTATCTGCACTTAATTGGCTCTAAGTCAGTATGCGATGCAGGTCCTCCAGGCTCACCGGCTTGGTCAAATGCTGGGTAAAACCGCGGTTGCGGGTCTGGCGCCGGTCCGCATCCTGGCCCCAGCCGGTCAGCGCCACGATGCGCATGCTTGCAAAGCGCTCGTCCTGGCGCAGGCGGCGCGCGACCTCGTAGCCGTCCATGACCGGCATGCCGATGTCGAGCAGCACGCTGGACGGCAGGAAGCTCTCGGCCATCGCCAGCGCGCTGCGGCCGTCGTAGACCACCCGCACCTCGGCGCCGTCCGCTTCGAGCAGCAGGCCCAGGGTATCGGCGGCGTCGCGGTTGTCGTCCACCACCAGGATGCGCTGGCCGGCGAAGGGGGCATAGGGCCGCGCCTGCTCCTGGCCGGGGCGCTCCAGCCGGCCGTCGTCCTCGGTTGCGAGCGGCAGGCGCACCACGAACTCGCTGCCCATGCCGCTGCCGCCGCTGTGCGCCTCGACGCTCCCGTGGTGCATCTCGACCAGGCTGCGCACCATCGTCAGGCCGATCCCGAGCCCGCCCTGCCCGCGCCCGACCGCACGGTGGGCCTGGGCGAACATGTCGAACACCTGGCCCAACGCTTCCGGCGGTATGCCGATGCCGGTGTCGCGCACCGACACCACGGCCTGGCCGTCTTCGCGCCAGACGTCGACCCAGATGCGGCCGCCCGGATCGGTGTACTTGGCCGCATTGTTGAGGAGATTGGCGAACACCTGGGTCAGGCGCACGCGGTCGGCCAGCAGCACCAGCGGTTCCTCCGGCAGCGCCACCGCCAGCTGGTGGCCGGCGCGCTCGATCGGCAGCTGGCTGGTCTCGACTGCGCTGTGAACGATTTCCGCCACCGGCACCCGTTCCAGGCGCAGGTCGATCTTGCCGCGCGTGATGCGCGAGACTTCCATCAGGTCATCCACCAGGGTCGCGATCTGGCGCACCTGGCGCCCCACCATCTCGACCACGCGGTCGGACTGGCGGCGCCCGTCGGGGCGGCGCATCAGCTGCACCGCGTTGCTGATCGGCGCCAGCGGGTTCCTCAGCTCGTGGGCCAGGGTCGCCAGGAACTCGTCCTTGCGGCGGTCGGCGTCCTTCAGCGCGTCCTCGGCCTGCACCGCGCCGGTGATGTCGAGCGAGATGCCGACATAACCACGGTGCTGGCCGTCGTCCGAATACCAGGGCGCGGCGTGCGACTCGAACCAGCGCCAGCTGCCGTCGCGTGCCGGCACCCGGATCCGGTGGCTGAAGATGGCGCGCTGGCGGATGCCCTCGGATACCTGCATCAGGTAGCTGTGCATGTCCTCCGGCTGCACGACGCCGCGCCAGCTGTCGGACGGCGCCGGCGAGCCGCTGTCGCCGTTGCCGCCCTGGTTCAGGTACATCAGGCCGCCGTCGGGATCGAACTGGTAGATCAGCGCCGGCGAGGCATCGGCCAGTGCGCGAAAGCGTGCCTCGCTTTCGCGCAGCGCATCCTCGGCGCGCTTGCGCACCGTGATGTCATGGAACAGGATCGCCACCCGCGGCGAGTCGCCGCCGACCGGATAGACGAAGAAATCGAACCAGCTGTTGAGCGCCTCCGAAAAGCACTGCGAGCGGGTGCTGACGCCGGTGCGCGCAACCTGGGCGCAGGCGTCCAGCCAGCAGGGTTCGTGCTCGGGGCGCACCTTCAGCAAGCCCGGGCCGACATAATGGATACTGGTCATGCGCACCGCCGCCGGATTCGCTTCCGAATACACCAGCGCGGCCGCGCGGCCGTCGGCGTCGTATTGCACGCTGGCCAGCAGGAAGCCTTCGTCCATCGCCTCGAACAGCATGCGGTAACGGCGCTCGCTCTCGGTCAACGCGGCCTGGGTGCGGCGCCGCTCGTCGATGTCGATGTTCATGCCGAACCACTTGCGCAGGCTGCCGTCGGCGTCGAACAGCGGCGCCGCGCGCACATTGGTCCAGCGCCAGCCCCCCATCGCCACGTGCACGCGGAATTCCATGTTGATCCCGCGCCGCATCGCCAGCGCCGCGCGCCATTCGCGCTGCACGTAGTCGCGGTCGTCGGGATGGACGGCATCCAGCCAGCCCTTGCCCATCGAGGCCGCCTCGCGCTGCCCGGTGTAGGCGCACCAGCTCGGCGAAGGCTGGACGAAATTGGCTTGCGCATCGGTTTCCCACACGGCCTGGCCGAAGCCTTCGACCAGGGCGCGGAAGCGCTGCTCGCTCTCGGCCAGGCGCGCTTCGGCCTCCTTCAATTCGCTGACGTCCAGCACGAAGCAGACGCAGCGCGCGTGCGCGCCCTCGCCCGAAATGCGCGCCGGCGCGTACAGCCCCCACCAGCGGCTGCCGTCCTTGCGCAGCATCTGCTTGGTGTAGGGCCGGGTGACGCCGGTATCGCGCAGCTCGCGCCCGGAACGCAGCGTCAGGTCCCAGAACTCGGGCGCGGTGATGGCTCTCCAGTTGTCGACGGTGCGCAGCTCTTCCTCGCTGTAACCGGTCATGCGCTGGTAAGCCTGGTTGATGTCGTAGACGTTATTGTCGAGGTCGAAATAAATCACCCCGACCGTGCTGATGCTGAGCGTGGCGTCGATCAGGGCCTTGTGTTCGCGCAGCGCGCGCTCGGCGGCGCGGCTTTCCTCGACTTCGCGCTGCAAGGTCTCGCGGCTCTCGAGCACCGGCCGCAGGCGCTGTTCGAGCTCGCGCTCCAGCTGCTCCGGGTCGGGAGCGCCGCGCCGCGCGCCGCTGGCCTGGTGCGCCGCGGCGGCAAAACCGGCGAGCTCGCGCAGCAGCTGCAGGTCATGCGCATCGAAATGCTGGCCCTCGCCGTCCAGCAGGGCAACCAGGGCGCCGGCCGGCTGTCCGCGCACGCGCCAGGGGACGCCCAGCGCTTCGGCGACATCGAGGCCGGCATCGCGCACCGATGCGAACACCTGCCCCGGCCGCGAGAACAGCACGGCGCCGTCGGCCAGCACGCTGGCGCCGGCGGGACAGGCCTGCAGCGGCCAGCGCTTTCCCACCTGGCCTGCCAGACCTCCCGCAGTCGCATGCCAGCAGATCTCTTCGCCGCCCGGCCCGGTTTCGCGCACCGCGATCGCGACCGCATCGGCGGCGCACAGCTCGCGCACCGCCTCGGCTACCCGTTGCAGCAGCAGGTCCGGATCGTCGGCCAGGCACTGGGCCAGCCCCGCCAGGGCGGCGCGCTCGGCTGCCGCGTCGCGGCCCTGCACGTGCACGCCGCGTCCATGCAGCAGCGCCGCGATGACGGCATCGTCGCGGTATCCGACCGTGGAACCTGTGCTGGAATCGGCCATGAGGAATGTTGGTGAAAATTTGTGAGTTTTGGTACTCCTGCCCGCCAGATTACTTTACAACCCGATAATCTCCAACGGGAATCCAATCGTGCACGAGCTCGCTTGCAGGCGGCGAAGGCGAACGGCAGCAGGGGTCGGAGAATGCCCCGACGCGCCACCCACATCGGGTCTTTGTCATGGACAAATGGAAGCGCTGCCAAAGAGAATAAAGCGGTGTAAAAAGACGCCGCGGCAGACGGCGCATTCTTTTGTTGCGAATTTACAATTAACGCACGAGATCGATGGCGCCGATCGCCTGTTCAATATCTTCCATGCGCACCGGCTTCTTCAGGTGACGATCGAAGCCCGCCGCCAGCGCGCGCCGTACGTCGTCCGGCTGGCCGTAGCCGGTTACCGCTATCAGCCGGATGCCGCCTTGCCCGGCCAGTTGGCGCGCCACCTCGTAGCCCGAGATGTCGGGCAGGTCGATGTCGACGAAGGCCACCTGCGGCAAGGTGTTGCGGGCCAGCGCCAGCGCCGTGGTTCCATCGGCAGCACTGCCGACCACGCAGCCGCGCGAGCTGAGCAGCGCGCACATCATCTCGCGCAAATCCTCGTTGTCCTCGACAACCAGCACGCGCAAGCCATCCAGCGGCGCGGCATCGACGCGCTCGACGGCGGCATCCGCCGGCACCTCGGCGGCCAGCGGCAGGCGCACCGTGAAGCTGCTGCCCTGCCCGGCCCCGCGGCTGTGCACGGCCACCGTGCCATGCTGCTGCTCGACCAGCGACTTGACCACGGCCAGGCCGATGCCCAGGCCGCCCTTGGCGCGGTTGCTCACCTTGCCCTGGACGAACACGTCCCACACGCGCGGCAACAGCTCGGCCTCGATGCCCTTGCCGTCGTCGCGCACCACCAGTTCCGCCATGCCGTCCCGTACGCGCGTGCTGACGGCGATATGGCCGCCGGCCTGGGTGTACTTGGCGGCGTTTTCGATCAGGTTGCCGATCACCTGCTGCAGCCGGGTCGGGTCGCCATGGACCCAGACCGGCTCCAGCGCCAGCGTCACCTCGTGCGCGGCGGTGGTGCCCTGGGTCTGCAGGGTCTGCGCCGCTTCGCGCACGGCGCCGGCGAGATCGAGCGGCACCGGCGCCAGCACCACCTTGCCGCTCAGGACCCGGTTGGCGTCGAGCAGCTCGTCGACCAGGTGGGCCAGGTGGCGGCTCTGGCGGCCGATGATCTGGTGCGCGCGCTCTGCCGCCGGGCCGCCCGCCCCCATCTGGATCAGGGCGATGGCGGAGCTGATCGCGCCCAGCGGATTGCGCAGCTCGTGGCCGAGCATGGCCAGGAACTCGTCCTTGGCGCGGTTCTGGGACTCGGCCACGCTGCGCGCCGCCTGCACTTCGGCCAGGTGCTTGCGGCGCCCCGCCTCGGCCTTCTGCAGCCGGCGCGAGACCGCGTGCAGCACCTGCTGCAGGCTGTTCAGTTCGGCGATGCGCAGGTCGGCCGGCGGCGGCAGCCAGCCTTCGGCCATGCCCTCGGTGGCGGCGCCCAGGTATTCGGTGGCCGCCAGCAGGCGCCGCGCGAACAGGATCGCGCCCGCCAGCGCCAGCGCCACCGCGCACAGCAGGGTCGCGGCGATCAGCGACACCGCGCTCGCCGCCGTCGCCTCGAGTTCGCTGACCGGCACGCCGATCACCGCGGTCCAGCCGGACAGCGCGGAGCGCGCCAGCGCCGCCGCCATCGGCTTGCCGTCGGGCCCGGCGATATCGATCTGCGCCTTGCCTTGGCGCAGGCCGTCGAGCAGCGCCGGGCGGGCGCGCGTGCCGATCTCGTCCTTCCAGGCCGCGTTGCGCGCCAGGGTCGCGCCGTCGCGGTCGAACACCGCGACCTGCCAGGAAGGCGCCACGTCGCGCGGCAGTACACGGTTCAGGTGGCTGACAGCGAACCATTGGTCGAGCAGGACCCTGCGCCCGTCGTCGAGCCGCAGCGGTAGCTCGATCGCGATCACGGGGCGCCGGGTCGCGCCGCCGACGATCAGGTTGGAGACGGTGGGCAGGCCGCGTGCCAGCACGCCCTGCACGCGCTGCAGCGCGCCGGCGAGCGGCGGCGCGATCGGCTGGCCGAAGGGGAGTGCGGTGTTGAACAGCTGCTGGCCGTCCTCGCGCAGCAGCGCGGTCTGGCGGATGGTACCGGCATTCGCCGCGCGCGCCTGGGCATAGAAGCTTTCGAGGTTGCCCTGGCTCAGGCGGGCCGAGGTCGCCAGCGTGCGGCCGGTGGCGATCGCCGCCGTCAGCTCCTGGTCCATCGCCAGCACCGAGGTGCGCGCCAGCTCCTGCATCCCGCGCAGCACCGCATGGCGCTCGGCGTCCAGCAGCAACTTGATGGCAACGCCGGCGCCGACGATCATCGGCAGGAAAACCGCCGCCGCCAGCAGGCTCAGGTGGGTGCGCACTCTCATGGTGTCTTGGGCTCTTCGGGTCGGTTCGCGTCGGCAAGGTAGGACAACATTGCATTTTATATTCAGCAAGTTTTTTCGTGCCGCACGACAGCGCGAAAACGCGTAGAGCCCGCCAGGACGGTGTTTACGGCCCTGTTTTCCGGCATTGCGCGAAGCCCCGGCCTCGCGTAGCATCCCGGAATTGCTGTGCCCACAAGGCCCGGCATCCGCGAATCCGGGAGACCCATGAAAACCGAAACCCTACCACTACCCTACACACAAACCCGTTCCTTCCTCACCGTCGCTCTGATCGAGCTGTGGGAGCGATTCGGGTATTACGGCATGCAGGCGCTGATCGTCTATTACATGGTCGAGCGCCTCGGCTTCGAGGACAGCCGCGCCAACCTGGTCTGGAGCGCGGCCGCCGCCCTGATCTACGTCGCCCCGGCGATCGGCGGCTGGATCGGCGACAAGATCCTCGGCACCAAGCGCTCGATGTACCTGGGCGCGATGATCCTGACCGTCGGCTACGCGCTGATGGCGGTGCCGACCGAGAGCACCCGTTTCCTGTTCTGCGCCCTCGGCGTGGTGGTGGTCGGCAACGGCCTGTTCAAGCCCAACACCGCCAACCTGGTGCGCAAGATCTACGAAGGCGACGATTCCAAGATCGACTCCGCTTTCACCCTGTACTACATGGCCGTGAACGTCGGCTCGACCGTGTCGATGCTGGCCACGCCCTGGATCAAGGATTACGTCAACGCCGCCTACGGCAACAACTTCGGCTGGCACGCCGCCTTCGCGGTCTGCAGCGTCGGCCTGGTGGTCGGCCTGCTGAACGTGGCGCTGATGCGCGCCACCATCGCCCATGTCGGCAGCCTGCCGGACGAGAAGCCGCTGCAGGTCGGCAAGCTGGCGGCCGTGCTGGCCGGCGCCGTGCTGGTGGTGTTCGGCTCGGCCGAGATCCTCGAAGACCAGGCCCTGGCCCGCTTCTTCGTCTACCTGGCCGGCGTGGTGGTGCTGGGCATCTTCGTGCACCTGATCCGCAAGAGCGAGCCGAGCGAACGCGCCGGCCTGATCGCGGCCCTGGTGCTGACCCTGCAGACCGTGTTCTTCTTCATCTTCTACCAGCAGATGTCGACCTCGCTGTCGCTGTTCGCGCTGCGTAACGTCGACCTCGACTTCACCGTCTTCGGCGCCCACCTGTGGACCTGGTCGCCGGCCCAGTTCCAGGCGCTGAACGCGATCTGGATCATGGTGCTGTCGCCGGTCCTGGCCTGGGCCTATTCCTTTGCCGGCCGCACCGGCAAGGACCTGTCGATCGCCGGCAAGTTCGCGCTCGGCTTCGCCGCGGTGGCCGCCGGCTTCTTCGCCTACGGCGTGGCCGGTGTCTTCGCCGTCAACGGCATGACCTCGTCGTGGGTGATGATCGCCGGCTACGGCCTGTACTCGCTGGGCGAACTGCTGGTATCGGGCCTGGGCCTGGCCATGGTGGCGCGTTACGTGCCGGCGCGCATGAGCGGCTTCATGATGGGCGCCTACTTCGTCGCCACCGGCATCTCGCAATACCTGGGCGGCGTGGTCGCCAACCTGGCCAGCGTGCCGAAGGACGTCACCGACCCGCTGCAGACCCTGCCGATCTACACCAGCCTGTTCAACAAGCTGGGCATGGGCGCGGTGGCCTGCACCGTGATCGCGCTGCTGGCGCTGCCGCTGATGCGCAAGCTGACCGCCAGCCACCAGTCGCACCAGTGATCCTCTCCGGGCGCGCGTCCTGCGCGCCCATTCAGCGCGCATACCTCTGATGCTCATCAGGCGCCGCCGCCGCGGCGCCGCATAAGCTGGACGGTGCTTTACTCATCAACCGTCCAAGGAGGCTCACATGCGCCTGACTCATTTCTCACGAATATTACTTGCCGCCGCGCTCGCCCTCCCCGGCGCCGCGGCGCTGGCAGACCCGTTGTACAACGTCACCGTGGTGGCCGGCGTCGGCAGCACCGCCGCCGACATCAACCGCTACGGCGACGTGGTCGGCAGTTACAGTACCGGCGGCAATACCCACGCCTTCGCGTGGATCGGCGGCGGCTTTGCCGATCTCGGCACGCTCGGCGGTCTCAACAGTTCTGCCAACGCGATCAACGACTACCGCCAGGTGGTCGGCGCCGCCGGCACCGCCGGCGGAGACAGCCACGCCTTCGTCTTCTCGGGCGGCTCGCTGCAGGACCTCGGCACCCTGGGCGGCAGCAACAGCGTGGCCTGGGACATCAACAACCATGGCACGATCGTCGGCAGCGCCAACACGGGGGCGGAACCGGACACCTACTACCGGCAGGCCTTCCGCTACGAAGGCGGCAGCATGACCGGGCTCGGCACCCTGCCGGGCGGCGCCGGCAGCGATGCCTATGCGATCAACAACAAGGGCCTGATCGGCGGCGCCTCCTACCAGGGCGAGATCACGGTGCCGGAGTATCCCTACTACGCCACCTTCTTCCGCGGCGGCAGCGTCGACCCGATCGGGGCGCCGGATCTCGGCAACAGCGCGATCTACGGCCTGAACGATCTCGGCCAGGCGGTCGGCGGCATCCCGACCTCGAGCATCGCCCATGCCTCGCACGCCTTCCTGTACGACCATGGCACGATCACCGACCTCGGCACGCTCGACGCCGGCTTCGACGACAGCATCGCCTGGGACATCAACAAGCTCGGCCAGATCGTCGGCACCTCCTCCGTCCAGCTCACCGAAACCAGCTACGGCTACCACGGCTTCCTCTACGACAGCGCGAACGGCATGGTCGACCTGAACGCCCTGATCGACCCGGCTTCCGCCTGGGTGATCACGGACGCACAAGGCATCAACGGCGCCCAGCAGATCGCCGCCACCGCCTGCCGCGGCGGCGCCATCGGCGAATGCTATGCGGTGCGTCTCGACCTGGTGTCGGCCGTGCCGGAGCCGGAAAGCTGGGCCATGCTGGGCCTCGGCCTGGGCCTGCTGGGCCTGCGCAGCCGCCGGCGCGCCTGAGACCGCTGCGTCACCCCCGGAAACGCGCCCGTGCGGCGCGTTTTTCGTTCGGGCGTTGCATTATCAGAACAAACGCCAAGCCGCAATCTATTGCACATAGGAAATATGATATAGTTCGCAGCGCTGTTCCGGGCCACATTCGCCCAGCTTCGACAAACCGGCCCGCGCCCCCGGCCGCCACCGTACAGACTCATGCACTCCTTTATCAAAACCGGTCTTGTGCTGCTTGCGTGCGCCCTCCCTGTTGGCGCCGGCGCCGAGACCCACAGCTATAACTTTTCACCGGTCAACCAGTACAACCTGAAGGTCTCGGCCAGTTTCTGGAATCCCATCGTCCGCTACGTCTCGGCAAAGAGCGGCGTGCAGCTGAACCTGAAACTGGGCCGCACCTCGGCCGACACCACCAGCTATGTGCTGGCGCGCGAAGTCGATTTCGCCTTCACCAACCACCTGTTCAGTCCGGACCGCGAAAAGATGGGCTGGACCGTATTCGGCCGCCGCGACGCGCCGCCAGTGCAGGCCCAGATCGTGGTGCCGGCCGACTCGCCAATCAAGGATCTGGACGAGCTGGCGGGCGGCACCGTCGTGTTCCCGGGGCCGGAAGCCCTGGTCGCCTACAAGGCCCCCTATGCCGAACTGCTGCGCCGTCGGATTGCCGTCAATGCCGTGTTTGCGGGCAACATGGACGCCGCTTTCACCCAGCTGTTCGCCGGCCGGGCCCGCGCCAGCGGGGCCAACTCCCAGCTGGTGGAGAACTTCAGCGCACGCGAGAACAAGGCCTTCCGCGTGCTGTGGCGTTCCGCGCCCTTCAACGACCTGGCGCTGATGGCCTCGCCGCGCGTGCCGGCCGCCGAAGTCCGCGCCGTGGCCAAGGCGTTCCTGGGCATGCGCAAGGACCCGGAAGGCCGGCGCATCCTCGACGCCGCCGCCGAACTGATCGGCGCGAAGGAGCCGCTCGGCTTCGTCGCCGCCAGCAACGCCGATTACGCCAGCTACCGTGCCTTCTACGCCGGCGCGCCCCTGAACCTGCGCTGAGTTTTCGCGATCCACCAGACCCGTGCCCATGCCGCCGCCACGCTCGCTCATTCGCTCACTAAGAAGCTCATTGACCGGCCTGTTACCGACTTCCCTGCTGCCGCGCTCCCTGGCCGGGCGCGTGTTCGCCGTCTTCAGCCTCACCATGGTGGTCTTCCTCGGCACCGGCATGGGCTTGTTCTACCGCTACCAGTTCCTGCAGCATGTCGATGAGACCCAGGACGCCGCCCTCACCCTGGTCGAGGTGGCGGCCCAGAACATCGAGGACAGCGTGGTCATCGGCGATTACGACACGGTCCAGCGCACCCTCGGCAAGATGCTGTTCCAGTCGCCGTTCAAGAGCGCCGCCTTCATCGACGTGGCCGGCGGCACCCTGCGCGTGCAGGCGCCGAAAGTCGAGCGCGCGCCGGCGCCTGCCTGGCTGAGCCGGCTGATCGCGTCCAAGCTCTACGAAGTCAACCGCGTCGCCAGCGTCGGCGGCCGCGACTACGGCGTGATTCGCCTCGACTTCGACGCCGACAAGATCGCCGCGCAGCTGTGGGCGCTGGTGATCGAGACCGCGACCTTCGCGCTGATCGCCTTCGCGGTCGGCCTGGCGCTGATGCGCACGCTGCTGAAGCGCTGGCTGGCCAGCCTCGGACGCCTGCACTCCTTCGAGAACGACGTCGCGGCCGGCCGCGTCACCGCCGAGGCCGCGCTACACGCCGACGCCCCGACCGAGATCGAGGAAGCGATCCGCGCCGTCAACCGCAGCGCCGCCAGCCTGCGCGTGCAGTTCGGCCAGCGCATCGATTCGCTGACCAACTCCCTGATGCAGCACAAGAGCGCGGTCGACCAGGCCGCCATCGTGTGCGAAGTCGACACCCAGGGCCGCATCATCGGCGTCAACGAACTGTTCGAGCGCAGCAGCGGTTTTGCGCGCCAGGAAGCGCTGGGCCGCGAACTGCTCGACTTCGGGCGCCCGGCCGGCAGCGATGCGCCCTGGCAGCCCTCGACCGGGGTCTGGAACGGCGAGGTCGTGTTCGACGGCCGCGCCGGCCGCCTGCAGTGGTACCGCACCATCGTGCCGATCTTCGACGCCGGCGGCACGCTCGAACGCTACCTGTGCATCGACATCGACATTACCGAACGCAAGGAATTCGAACGCGCAATCGTCGAGAACGCCAAGCGCCAGACCCTGATTGCCGAGCTCGGCCGCAAGGCGCTGGCCATGAACGATCTCGACGAACTGTTCCAGGATGCCGCCCAGGCCGCCGCCCAGGGTCTGGGCGCGCCCTGCGCTGCGCTATTCGAGAACACGCAGTCCGGCAATGCGCCCGGGCGCCAGCTGATGGTGCGTAGCGGCGCCGGGCGGCTGAGCCAGACCATCGGCCTGCAGCTGGGCTGTGCCGGCGATCCGCTGAGCGGCGCACCGGCATCCGGCCTGCGGCCCTGGTTCGCGCCGCTGGCGGCGATGCACGGTCTGCGCAGCGGCCTGGACGCCGGTGTCGGCGCCTTCGGCGTGCTGGGCGCGTACACCGACAACGGCCGCCGCTTCGACGACGACGACGCCGTGTTCCTGCGCGGGATCGCCAACATCCTCGGCACCGCGATCGAGCGCCAGGAAGCGCGCAAGCGCCTGACCTGGCTGGCCCAGTACGATTCGCTGACCAACCTGCCGAACCGGCGCCAGCTCGGCACCTGTCTCGAAGACGCGATCGCCCAGGCCGGCCGCGACGGCCACCGCGCGGCGGTGATGTTCATCGACCTGGACCGCTTCAAGAACGTCAACGACATGCTCGGCCACGGCGCCGGCGACCAGTTGCTGGTGCAGGCGGCGGCCCGCCTCGAAGCCTGCGCGCGCACCGACAACGTGGTGGCGCGCCTGGGCGGCGACGAGTTCGCGGTGGTGCTGCCCTGGCTGGAAGGCGAGCAGAAGGAATCGCCGGCGGCGGCCGAACTGGCCGGCCGCATCGTCGAGGCACTGGCCCAGCCCTTCCACCTGCAGGGCCAGCAACTGTTCGTCTCGGCCAGCATCGGCATCGCGGTCTACCCGGAAGATGGCAGCAGCGCCGGGCAACTGCTCAAGAGCGCCGACACCGCGATGTACGGCGCCAAGAACAACGGCCGCAACACCTGGCAGTTCTATTCCGCGGCGCTGCACGAGAACGCGGCCCAGCGCATCCAGCTCGAATCGCAGCTGCGCCTGGCCCTGGAACGCGGCGAGTTCCTGCTGCATTACCAGCCCAAGCTGGACCTGGCCGGCGGCAGCATCAGCGGTTTCGAGGCCCTGCTGCGCTGGCAGCATCCGCAGCGCGGCCTGGTGCCGCCGCTCGAATTCATCTCCATCCTCGAAGACACCGGCCTGATCCTGCCGGTCGGCGAATGGGTGATCGGCGAAGTCTGCCGCCAGCTCGGCGCCTGGGCCGCGGCCGGGCTGCCGGTGCCGCCGGTGGCGATCAACCTGTCGGCACGCCAGCTGCAGCAGGCCGACCTGGCCGAGCTGATCGAACGCATCGTGGTCGGCGCCGGGGTCGATCCCGGCCTGCTGGAATTCGAGCTGACCGAATCGATGCTGATGGTGAATCCGGAAGCCGCGGTGGCGATCCTGTCGCGCATCAAGGCGCTCGGCATGCGCCTCTCGGTGGACGATTTCGGCACCGGCTACTCGAGCCTGGCCTACCTGAAGCGCTTCCCGCTGGACGCGCTGAAGATCGACCGCACTTTTGTCCGCGACCTGCCGGACGACCCGGACGATGCCGCCATCACCAAGGCCGTGATCCGCCTCGCGCACAGCCTGAGCCTGAAAGTGGTGGCCGAGGGGGTCGAGAACATCGCCCAGCTGCGCGAGCTGGAGCAGTACGACTGCGACGAGATTCAAGGCTATTACGTCAGCCGCCCGCTGCCGGCGGCGGATTGCGTGGCTTTACTGGAGCGCGCCGAGCAGGCACTGGCGGCATGAGGTAAAGTAGCGGGATGCCAGATACCCAGAACACCCCTCTTTCCCGCGCCCTGCAGCTGGCGTCCCGCGTCGACGCCATCGAACCCTTCCGCGTCATGGAGATGGTCAAGCAGGCCGCCGCCATGCGCCGCGCCGGCATCGACGTCATCAGCATGAGCGTCGGCGAGCCGGATTTCACCGCGCCCGACATGGTGGCCGAGGCCGCCGTCGAGGCGATCCGCGGCGGCGCCACCCAGTACACCGAGTCGCTCGGCCTGCCGGCCCTGCGTGAAGCGATCTCGGGCCACTACCAGCGCTTCTACGGCCTGGACATCGATCCGCGCCGCATCGTGGTCACCGCCGGCGCCTCGGCCGGCCTGCTGCTGGCCTGCGCCGCGCTGGTCGCCGAGGGCGACGAAGTGCTGATGCCGGACCCCTGCTATCCCTGCAACCGCCACTTCGTCAGCGCCTTCGGCGGTAAACCCGTGCTGCTGTATTCGAGCGCCGCGGAACGCTACCAGCTGACCGCCGCCCACCTGGCCGAACACTGGAACAACCGCAGCCGCGGCGTGCTGGTGGCTTCGCCTTCGAACCCGACCGGTACCTCGATGACGGTGCCGCAGGCGCGCGAACTGCTGGGTGCGGTGCGCGCGCGCGGCGGCTTCGCGATCGTCGACGAGATCTACCAGGGCCTGTCCTACGACGGCAAACCGGTCAGCGCCCTGGCGCTGGACGACAGCGTCATCACCGTCAACAGCTTCTCGAAGTACTTCAACATGACCGGCTGGCGCCTGGGCTGGCTGGTGGTGCCGGACGCGCTGGTGCCGGTGTTCGAGAAGCTGGCCCAGAACCTGTTCATCTGCGCGCCGACCATCGCCCAGCACGCCGCCCTGGCCTGCTTCGGCGACGATGCGCTGGCCATCTTCGAAGCGCGCCGCCTGGAATTCCAGCGCCGCCGCGACTTCCTGGTGCCGGCCCTGCGCGAACTCGGCTTTGGCGTGCCGGTGATGCCGGACGGCGCCTTCTATGTGTACGCGGATATCACCGCCCTGCCGCACCGGCATGCGAACGACAGCACGGCCTTCGCCAAGGCGGTGCTGGAAGAAGCCCATGTGGCGATCGTGCCCGGCGACGACTTCGGCTTTGCCGCGCCGGCGCGCCATGTGCGCTTTTCCTACGCGACGCAGTACGAGCGGATCGAGGAAGCCGTGCAGCGCCTGGCGCGCCTGCTGGGCAAGTAGGACGCCGGTTCAGGCGCGGATTGCCCGCGCTTCCGAACCGATCAGCGCCAGCAAAGCCTCCAGTGCGACCGGCTTGACCAGGTAATGGTCGAAGCCGGCTTCGCGGCCGCGCGCCTCGTCTTCCGGCTGGCCGTAGCCGGTCATGGCGATCGCCAGCGGCCCGGCGCCGGCGCCATGGACGCCGACCGCCGCGCGCACCGCGCGGATCAATCCCAGTCCATCCAGGCCCGGCAGGCCGATATCGCACACGATCACGTCATAGGGCCGCTCCAGCGCCGCCGCCAGGCCGCTGCGGCCGTCGAGGGCGGTGACCACTTCGTGTCCCTCTTCGCGCAGACAGGCGGCCAGCGTGGCGCAGGTATCCGGATTGTCCTCCACCACCAGCACCCGCTTGCGGCCACCGGTCACCGCCACCTCGGACGGGCCGCGGCCGACGGTCTGCTGGCCGGAACGCGGCAGGCGCACCGTGAAGCAGCTGCCGAGGCCGGCGCCGGCGCTCTCGGCCGTCACCGTCCCGGCGTGCATGCCGACCAGGTTGCGCACCACGTTCAGGCCCACGCCCAGTCCGCCCTCGGAGCGCGCCAGCGAGCGCGGGCCCTGGGTGAACAGGTCGAAGATATAGGGGATGATTTCCGGTGCGATGCCGTTGCCGTTGTCCGCGATCGCCACCGACACCTGGTCGGCGTCGGCGCGTGCCGTCAGGTGCAGCCGGCCGCCGTCGCCGGTGTACTTCGAGGCATTCGCCAGCAGGTTGGTGAAGACCTGGGTCAGGCGCACCTGGTCGCCCTCCACCACCACCGATTCCGGCGGCAGCTCCAGCTGCAGGCTCTGGCGCCGTTCCTGGATGCAGGGCTGCATGGTCTCGACGGCCTGCTGCAGCACGTCGGCCAGCAGCAGAGGCTGGGTCGAGAGGGTGATCTTGCCGCTGCTGATGCGGGCGGCGTCGAGCAGGTCGTCGAGCAGCTTGGCCATGTGGTCGACCTGGCGCCCGATCACGCGCGACAGCTTGTGCAGCTGGGGCGTGGCGTCCGGCATGCGATCCAGCAGCGAAGCCGCCATGCCGATCGGCGACAGCGGATTGCGCAGCTCGTGCGCCAGCATCGCCAGGAACTCGTTCTGGCGGCGGTTGGCCGCCTCGGCGTCTTCCTGCAGGTGCTGGGCCTGGACCGCGGCCACCACCAGGTGCGCGTTGGCCTCGCGCAGCTGGGCCAGGGTCTCTTCCAGGCGGCGCTTCTCGGCCGCCACTTCGCGCAGCGCGTCGATCTCGTTCTCGAGGATGTGGATGCGGCGCAGCAGGAATTCCTCGGGCAGGCTGGCCCGCGGCAGCTCATGGGTGCTGGCGCGCTGTTGCGAGGCCGTGGGGTCCTTGTCTGGCGGTGCCATTGCGTCCTCGTCCTCGTCCTCGTCCATGCGTCCTCAGCGCCCCAGGGTTGGCCGGCCGATCATGATGCCGTTCAGCTGCGAAGCCTTGGGTCGCACCTCGATGCCCTCGCCGGTGATGCGGTACTCGCGCAGATCGGTGCTGTGGTCGCAGCCGCGCACCTTCACCACCGTCATGAACTTGCGCAGTTCGCCTTCGTACTCGACAAAGCGCAGCGACAGCACGGCGTCGGTCAGGAAGCACAGCTCGTCGGGGCTGAAGCTCAGCTTGCAATAATCGTCTTCCATGCCGACCGTGACCATCGCCGAGACGCCACGCTTGGCCAGTTCGGCCAGGGTCCGGAATACTCCGGTGCGCAGGTCGGCGCGCGCTTCCGGCGCCAGGTAGAGCCCGAGCTCGGACAGCGAATCGATCACCACCCGGGTCGCGCCGCTGCGGTCGATCGCGGCGCACATCTCGTCCATCAGCTCTTCGACGCTGAGCGACAGCGAGCGGCTTTCCACCACGGCCACATGACCGCCCTGGACGATTTCCGCCAGCTCGGCATTGCGCAGGCGCGCCGTGCCCTTCTCGAAGAACAGGGCCACGCCCTTTTCGCCCTGGGCCGCGCCGGCCTGCAGGAAGCGGGTGCCGAGGATGGTCTTGCCGGCGCCGGTCGGGCCCGACACCAGCAGCGTGTGCCCTTGCGGCAGGCCGCCGTGCATCAGTTCGTCCAGGCCGGCGGTGCCGGTGGAGATGCGGCATGGATTGCGGTCGACCGGCACGCCGGGCCGGCGGTCGGCGGACAGCGGCGGCAGCAGGCGCGGGTAGACGCGGATGCCGTCGTCGGCGATGCGCATGGTGTGCGCGCCCGTCATGTGGCCCTGGCCGCGCATCTTGTTCACGCGCAGCTTGCGCAGGGACGAGTTGTCGTCGGCCGCCTGGTACAGTGTGACCATGCCGTCGGCCACCGTGATGATCGGATTGGCCTCGACGTCGGCCTGCGAATACTCGCCGATCAGGAAGGTGGTCGCCTGCCAGGTCGCCATGCGCGAACCGAGCTCCTGGATGAACTGCTGCAGGTCCGACAGGCCTTCGTTGCCGCTGCGCGCCGACTGCATGACCGAGCGGAAGGAATCGACGAAGACCAGGCCCGGGCCGAAGTCCTCGACCTCGCGCATGATGCGTTCCAACACGCCCTGGAAGTGGCCGGCGCGCAGGTCGTCCGCCAGGTTCACGTAGCGGATGCAGGGGCCGACCTTGGCCATGTCGAAGAAGGAAAACTGCTGCTGGTAGCGCAGCATCTTCAGCGGCGGCTCGCCCAGCACCGTGAAGAACAGGGCGCGCCGTTCGGGACCGGCCAGCGCGAACATGATCTGGTGCGCCAGCGTCGTCTTGCCGCTGCCGGGCGCGCCGGCAATCAGCGTGAAGGAATATTCGGTCAGGCCGCCGCCGAGGAGGACATCGAGGCCTGGTACTCCGGTGGCCATCGATCCAAGGCGTACTTTGTCGGTCATTTACTTGTGCTCCTGTACATCTTCCGGTCCCTGCGGTTCCGAAGCGGCGGCCTGCTCGAGCAGCCTGGCCGTGAGCGCCTCGCCAATCAGCGACGACAACTGTCTGGTGAATGTATTCAGCAACTCCGCGTTTGCGATGTCGGCGACGGCCGGCTCGGCGACCGCGAGGTCGTGCTCGAGCGCACTCAGCAGTCCGGCGATCGACTTGCGTGCGGGATCCACGCTCAGCCATTCGTAGCGGACCGCCAGCGTACGCTGGGCGCGGCCAAACAATGCGCAGAACCCGCTCTCGCCGATCAGGGTGACCAACTGGCCACTGATCCGGCGCCACGGGCGCAGCCGGTCGACGGCGACCCCATGGGGCCTCGCCTTTCCGTCATCGCTGGTTTGTTGCCGCTCTTTGTCGTCTCTTTCCATGCAGGTCAACTGGATTTATCTTGGTGCGGCACCGCCGAGGCGGCCAAGGCATGTGGCAGCCATTATAACGGGATCGCGGAATCGAACATTGTAAAGTAGTGACAATATTTTCCGTGCCGCGCGGCCCTGCCTGCTGCTACCATCGCTGGCCTGCATAACAACGATGAGACAGATGCCATGCCCGACCGCCCACTCCCGCACGCCGCCCTGCTCGGCAGTGCGCTGCTCGCCACCGCCTTCGCCGCCGGCGCGGCACCGTCAAGCCCGCCCGCCGTCCAGGAAGCGCCGTTGCGTGCGCACCTGGCCTTCCTGGCCGACGACCTGCTCGAAGGCCGCGGCACCGGCCAGCGCGGCGGCGAACTGACGGTACGCTACCTGGAAACCCAGGCCGCGGCGATCGGCCTCAAGCCGGCCGCCGGCAACAGCTATCGCCAGAAGGTCGCGCTGGTCGGCCAGAAGACCCAGGTGGGCGCCAGCAGCCTGCGCTTCGAAGCCGGCGGCAAGACCATCGAAGCGGCGTTCGGCACCGGCGCGGTCTATGGCAACGGCAACGGCCAGCCCGATACGCGGCTGGATGCGCCCATCGTCTTCGTCGGCTACGGCATCGCCTCGGCGGAGGATGGCTGGAACGATTTCCAGGGCGTGGCCGTGAAGGGCAAGCTGCTGGTGGCGATGGTGAACGACCCGCAGCCCACGGCCGCCGAGCCGAACCGCTTCGGCGGCAAGTCGCTGACCTGGTACGGCCGCTGGACCTATAAATTCGAGGAAGCGCAGCGCCAGGGCGCGGCCGGCATCCTGCTGATCCACACCACGGCATCAAGCTCCTATCCGTGGAGCGTGCCGGCCAACAGCTTCTCGCACGAGCAGTTCCACCTGGCCGGCCCCGGCAACGCGCTGCAGGGCTGGATCAGCGAAGACATGGCGCGCACCCTGTTCAGCGCCGCCGGCCAGGACCTCGACACCCTGCGCGCCCGCGCCGAAGTGAAGGGCTTCCGCCCGGTCGAGCTGAAGGCCAGCGTCCACGCCCAGCTGAAAAGCACGGTGCGCCAGGTGACCGAGTACAACGTGGCCGGCATCGTGCCCGGCACCGATCCGAAGCTGCGCGAGGAAGCGGTGATCTATTCGGCGCACTGGGACCATCTCGGCATCGACGAACCCAGTGGCCCAACCAGCGGCAAGCCCGACCACATCTGGAACGGCGCCATCGACAATGGCTCCGGCACCGCCGCCCTGCTGGCGATGGCCCAGGCCGCCGTCGCGCATCCGGCGCGGCGCACCCAGATTTTCCTGTGGCCCTGCGCCGAGGAGCAGGGCCTGCTGGGCGCCCTCGCCTACACCCGCGCGCCCCTGTGGCCGTTGGCGAAGACCGCCGCCGATCTCAACCTCGACAGCATGAATTTCGTCGGCCCCACGCGCGACATCGGCGTGCCCGGCGCCGAGCGCAGCTCGCTCATCGATACCTCGCGCGAGGTGGCCAAGCAGATGGGCCTGGCGCTGGCGCCGAGCGTGCCGGACCTGGGCGGTGCCTACTTCCGCGCCGACCACTTCATGTTCGCCAAGGCCGGCGTCCCCGCCTTCAACGTCGGTTCGGCCGTGTTCTCGGGCGACGGCAGCTTCGCCTTCGCCCACGACGCGGCCGCTTCGAACCAGCGCATGCACGACTTCACGAAGGATTACCACCAGGTCAGCGACCAGTACGACCCGGCCTGGGACTTGTCGGGCATGGTGCAGCAGGCGCAGTTCACGCTGAACCTGGGCTATGCGGTAGCGAATGCGCCGGCGATGCCGCGCTGGCGTGCGGGCGAGGCCTGGGGGAAGGTCAAGCGCTGATGCGGCGTGCCGCTCATCGGCTGACGGGGCGTACGCGGATGCTGGAGGAGATGCGGTCCCACAGCGCCAGCGCGGCTGGCTGCGAGAGGGACGAGGCGACCGGCTCGCCGCGGTCGCGGCCGGTGACCATGGTCAGCCTCAGCGTCGGCACATAGACGGTGTTCTGGATGCCGTTCACTTCCCATTCGAAGCCGTAGACGATGGCAAGGTTGTCCTCGATGACGCGCTGGACCACCTCCTCGCCCTTCAGGCCGCCGATAGTACGCGGTGCCGCGCGCAGGTCGGTGACACGCATGTTCAGGATCGCCGGCAGGCGCCCGCGCGATGCGGCATTACGCTCGATCAGGCCGCGCGGATCGGGCTTGAGTCCTGCAGTGGTCTCGAAGTGAAAGCCAAGGTCGGGGTAGCTGGGCAGCTCCGCGGCGAGCGTGATCTGCTCGTTCTCGTCGGCGGGCAGCGGATCGCGGACGTAGGCGCGATCGAGGCAAAAGCCGGGCTCGGTGGGCGCGCGGTTGGCGGGATTCGGCACGAGTTGCGCGAGGAGCCGGGGAAGGTTCCCGATGAGCTTGGGATCGTAATCGTCCGCACTCAGGTCGATGCTGATTCCGCCGCCGTGTACATGCGCTTCGATGGCGACGCCCTCATAGTGAAAATGTTCGGTCGTGAAGCCATCGGATGCATTGCCCTCGGTGACGTTTCGCCCGTGGACGAAGATTTTTCCGGCGAGCCCATTGTCGGTCCGGACGTCGCTGGCGGATTCCATATTGTTGCGGCCACCACGGAAATCCGGCTTGGCCCGGATCTCGGCTTCCCGCGCTGCCAGCCGCTGCTGGAAAGCCTCCGAACTCTCGGCAAACGCATCAATGCCAAGCCCGCTGATCTCCGCGCCGTAGAGCTCTACCCGGGTCTCCGCGGGGAGGTCGATGAGCATCCTGCCGACACAAACCGTCGTCATTTTTCCAGTCATTTGCACCACCTTGAAAGTATCCCAGGCGGCGCCCGCCGCCCAGGCCGCGGCCAGGCATCCGGCCATTGCGGCATACACCCGGAACAGCTTGCTTTGAAAAATACGTTTCATGGCATCCCCTGTACGATCCTGACCACCAGGCGCAGCGTCAGCATCAGCATGTCTTCGTGGTTGAACGCGCCCTGGTGGTCGTAGCCGCGGGTTTCGAACAGATGCTGGACCTTACCCGCCGGCCCGGCGCCGGACTGGAACGGCACTGTGCGGTCGCCGCGGGCATCGGGCGGCTCGGGCTTGAACGACAGGGAGCACACCGGATCGACGTCCACGAGCCGGACGCCGCCTGGTTCGCGCCCTCTCAATCTGGCGTTCTTGATGTTTGCCGGTGTGAGCGCGGTGCCCAGGCCGGTTTCTTTCCGCCCAAGCCAGCGCACCTTGCCGAAAGCGGGCTGGCTCGCATCGCTGCCGTAGAAGGCGTAGGTATTCGGGTGATAGTAGTCGCCCAGGCATTCCCTGTGAAAGCGTTCGGCTGTGTTGATGGCATTCGTGATCGCCTTGTGTACGCCTCCGCGTTTCCTCTCATATTTTCCTGCCGGGTCGGCCAGCTCGGGATCGACGAGCCTGTACCAGGGCCGCAAATCACGGTAAAGATCGTAGGGATTCGGCGCAGCCTCGTTCGGCAGGTGCAGGTAATCGATGGCCGTTTCCGGCCCGCCCGCAGGTCCGGGCGCATGCACCACCCGCACGTGCAGCCAGGATCCCGGATACAAATGGGTGGGCAGGAGTTCCAGCGCCCCAGGCGAGGTCGCCAGCACGGGCGTGGTGTCATAGGTTGTGGCACCAAGAATTTTGGCGACGAAGCGCCCGGCGAAATCCTGCGCTTCGGTGCCGCAGCTCATGCGGCGATAGGCGGCAGGCGCGCCCAGGGCCGGCATCGCGCCATGGATCACACCGGCGATCCGGTCCGGAATACGCTTCGCGCAGGCGCGCGCGACCAGCCCGCCCATCGAATGGGTCACGAGGATGACGCGCTCGCACTGGCGCCGCATGCCTTTCCAGTATTCGATGATGTCGAGGATGCGCCGCTCCAGCCGTATCGAAGCCTGCTCGCAGCATTCGAGCCAGTTGTAGCCCACACCGTACACCGGATAATGATGGCGCGCGTGCTTTTCCAGGGCCGCCTCGGTCAGCGGCATCATGCCCGGCATGCCCCACTTTTTCGGATCGCAGGCCATGACCTCCTGCCAATGGCGCTGGATATGGCGCTCGCCCGTGGCTTCGTCGTGCTGGAAGGTCCGGTTCAGGCTTGTCTCCAGCGCGCATAAGAGCCCGCCGTAGGAATCGGCATGCAGCTCCCCCAACCGCGTTCGCGCGCCAGTGTCGGATGAACGTGCAATCTGCCGTCGCGGTGCGGAATATGCGGCGGTCCATCTTCGTCGACTTCCAGCGTGTCTGGATCGAACAGTTTTTGGCGCTGCTTGGGCGTGCACCCGTCCCAGGTTAGTGCATCCCAGAGGCCTCCAACCATGGTATTCGGTGGCCGCCAGACCGGCTCACCAGGCTCGGCTCCCAAGTTGCGCTCCTTGCGCGAGCGCGGCTGCCGCTTCGCCCGCAGATTGCTGCCCATGATGCCGGGCACGACGATCACGGGAATCACGCTGTTCGACGGCATGAGGGCAAGACCGCGCACCTTGACCGCCGTCGGGGTCAGCACCGTGCGCGCCGACCAACCGCCGTCGGGCAAAGGGAGCATGGGAGGCAAGGGCCGCGTCGGGTCAGCCATGTCGAGAATCGGCAAGTCTACGAAAACCCTTGATCATGGCACGCCGGGACCTGGCCGCCGTTGAGCGAACACAGCATCTTCCTGCGGCAAGGGCAACACGGTACTATCGTTACCAAACGCAAGTTCACCACACCGCCTAGCCCCTTGGGAAACCATGCACCTGAAAACGCTGACCGCCGCCCTGCTTTTCGCTTCCTTGTCTTCCATCGCCGCCGCCTCGACCCCGGCCGACGCCCGCTTCCAGTCCATCTACCAGCAGGAATGGAAATGGCGCATCGCCCAGCGCCTGGCCGACGACGAGGACCAGCCCAAGGGCCGCCGTGCCGAACTGCCGCGCGTCGATGCCGCGACCCAGGAAGCGCGCCGCCGCTACTGGGAGGATGTGCTCAAGCGCCTGGATGCCATCGCCCCGGCCGCGCTGTCGAAGAACGAGCGCATCAACTACGCCGTCTACCGCGCCCAGATCCAGGCCTTGTATGAAGCCCAGCGCTTCCGCGAATACGAGCAGCCGGTCAACGCCGACAGCGCCTTCTGGACCGACATCACCTATGCCGCGCGGCGGCCGTTCAAGTCGGCCCAGGAATACCGCGACTACATCCTGCTGCTGCGCGACATGCCGCGTTATTTCAGGGAGCAGCTGGCGAACATGCGCGCCGGCCTGGCGCGCGGCTTCACGCCGCCGCGCGTGACGCTCGCCGGGCGCGATGCGCCGTTGGCCACGGTGGCAGAAAGCAGGACGCCCGAGGACACCATCTTCTACACCCCGTTCAGGAGCATGCCGGCGAATATCCCGGCCGACGAGCAGGCGCGCCTGCGCGCGGAAGGCGCCGCCGCGATCCGCGATGCCGTGCAACCGGCCCACGCCGAGGTGCTGGCCTATGTGCGCAGCGACTACTTCCCGAAGGCGCGCGTACCGCTGGCGGCCGAGAGCCTCCCCGACGGCCGCGCCTATTACCAGTCGAAGATCGTCGAGTACACCACGACCTCGCTGAGCGCCGACGAGATCCACGCCATCGGCCTGGCCGAGATGGCGAAGATCCGCGCCGAGATGCTGCAGACCATGGCCGCCGCCGGCTTCCAGGGCGAGCTGCCGGCCTTCCTGGCTTTCCTGCGCAGCGACCCGCAGTTCTATGCGAAGACGGCGGACGAACTCTTGAAAAGCGCGGCCTGGATCGCCAAGAAATTCGACGGCAAGGCAGACCAGTATTTCGGCTACCTGCCGCGGCGCCGCTTCGCGATCGTCCCGGTGCCGCCCGACCAGGCGCCCTACTACACCTCGGCGCGCGGCGGGCCCGGCGTCTACCTGGTGAATACCTACAACCTGCCGGCGCGCGCGCTGTACAGCCTGCCGGCCCTGACCCTGCACGAATCGGCGCCGGGCCACGCCTTCCAGATGCCGGTGGCGCTGGAGCAGAAAGGCGTGCCGCCGTTCCGCCGCGCGTATATCTCGGCCTATGGCGAAGGCTGGGCGCTGTATTCGGAACGCCTGGGCACGGAGATGGGCATCTACGAGACGCCCTACGAGATGTTCGGCATGCTGAGCTACCAGGCCTGGCGCGCGGCGCGCCTGGTGGTCGACACCGGCATTCATGCCAAGGGCTGGACCCGCGAACAGGCCCAGGCCTACATGCACGACAACACAGCTTTATCGGACCACGAGATCGAGACCGAAGTCGATCGCTACATCTCCTGGCCGGGGCAGGCGCTGTCGTATTACCTGGGCGAGATGGCGATCATGGGGGCGCGTAAAAAGGCCGAGGCGGCGCTGGGGTCTCGCTTTGATATTCGCGCCTTCCACGATACCGTGCTGCAGCTGGGCTCGGTGCCGCTGCCGGTGCTGGAGGCGCGGATCGATGCGTTTATTGCGGAGGGTGGGAAGTCGCCTTACCCGGCACCTTGAACCGCGTGTGCGTGGGCTCGGGGAGCCCACCCTACCGGCTCAGGCGGTTCGTAGGGTGGGCACACCGTGCCCACGCAAACCTCAAAACAGCTTGATCTTCAACTGCACCGAAATCCCGCCATACAGCCGATCCTTGTAGCTCGGGATGATCCCGACGTTGACGCCCACGCGCTGGTACTCGTAAGTCAAAGTCGGAATCGCCGCCGGGAACCAGCCGCCATCCCGCATGTTCGGGTAACCGTTGAAAGCGGCGATGGCCGCGCCCACGCGCACCGGACCGATCGCGTAAGGCTGCCAGATCACGCCGGCATAGTTCGAGTAATCGCGGTCGCTGTTGTAGAAGCGGCCCACGGTGGCCGCCATCGTGCCCGAGAAGCGGTACTCGGCGCCCAGGCCCCAGTTGGCGCCGTTCAGGTCCTTGTCGCGGTCGAAGTGGTAAGTCGCGAAGCCGCTGTCGAGCCAGAACTCGCTTTTCGGCGCGGCGTCGATCTTCGTGAACAGGTCGTCGGCATGGGCCAGCGGCGCGACGATGCAGCAGGCCGCCAGTGCGGCCTTGATGAGCTTATGGTTCAATCGTCGGCCTTCGGATCGAGATCGGGGAACATCACTTCGGTGTAGCCGAAGCGGGAAAAGTCCTTGATGCGCATCGGGTAGAGGATGCCCAGCAGGTGGTCGACTTCATGCTGCACGACGCGCGCATGGAAGCCGTCGACATCGCGACTGATATGATTTCCATATTGATCGACCCCTTCATAGTGCAAACGCGTATGACGGGGCACGCTGCCGCGCAGGCCCGGCACCGACAGGCAGCCTTCGAAGCCCTCTTCCATCTCGTCGGACAAGGGCGTCAGGACCGGGTTGATCAGCACCGTCTCCGGCACGCTCGGCGCGTCCGGATAGCGCTGGTTCTTGCCGAAGCCGAAGATCACCAGCTGCAGGTTGACGCCGATCTGCGGCGCGGCCAGGCCGGCGCCATCGACCGCGTGCATGGTCTCGAACATGTCGGCGATCAGCGCGTGCAGTTCCGGCATGTCGAATTCTTTCACGGGCTCGGCCACGCGCAGCAGGCGCGGGTCGCCCATCTTCAGGATCTCGCGGATGCTCATCCCTGTTTCTCCCGCAGTTCGGCCAGGAACTCGGCGAAGCCTTCCGCGGTTTCCGGGTGCTTCAGACCCATCGCCGTGGTCGCCTTCAGGTAACCGAGCTTGGAACCGCAATCATAACGCTGGCCGGCGTAGCGGTAGGCCAGCACGCGTTCGCGCGCCATCAGCGCGGCGATGCCGTCGGTGAGCTGGATCTCGCCGCCGGCGCCGGTGCCGATGTTCTCGAGGTCCTCGAAGATCGAGCCGGACAGCACGTAGCGGCCGACCACGGCCAGCGTCGACGGCGCCTCTTCCGGCTGCGGTTTCTCGACGATGCCGGAGACCAGTTCCAGATCCGGGCGGTAGGCGCTGGCGCTGACGATACCGTACTGGCGGGTATGCGCGCGCGGCACGTCCTGCACCGCCAGCACGCTGCATTTTTCGTAGGCGTACAGGTCGGTCATCTGGGCCAGCACCGGCTTGTGGCCGGGGGCGCTGTCCATGAAGTCGTCGGCCAGCAGCACGGCGAAAGGCTCGTTGCCGACCACCGGACGCGCGCACAGCACCGCGTGGCCGAGGCCCAGCGGCTCGGACTGGCGGATGTAGATGCAGTTGACGTTCTTCGGGATCACGCCGCGCACCAGTTTCAGCAGCTGTTCCTTGCCGTGGGCTTCCAGCTCGGCCTCGAGTTCGTAGGCCTTGTCGAAGTGGTCTTCGATCGCGCGCTTGTTGCGGCCGGTGATGAAGATCATCTCGGTGATGCCGGCGGCGACCGCCTCCTCGACCGCGTACTGGATCAGCGGCTTGTCGACGATCGGCAGCATCTCCTTCGGCTGGGCCTTGGTGGCGGGCAGGAAGCGGCTGCCCAGGCCCGCGACCGGGAATACGGCCTTCTTGATTGCACTCATTCTCTACTCCAAATTGTTATTGCGGCAGCAGCGCCAGCAGGCCGGCTTCATCGAGCACGGTCACGCCCAGGCTCTCGGCCTTGGTCAGCTTGCTGCCCGCCTTTTCGCCGGCCACCAGGTAAGAAGTCTTCTTCGACACCGAATCCGACACCTTGCCGCCGGCCGCCTCGATCAGCGCGCCGGCCTGGTCGCGCGACATGGTCGGCAGCGTCCCGGTCAGCACGAAAGTCTTGCCGGCGAGCGGACCTTCCTCACCGGCTGGGGCTTCCTCGGGCAGCTGGGCCAGCAGTTCGCGGCGCAGGTCGGCGACCTGCTGCACGTGCTCGCGATTCGCCGGCACCGCCATCCAGGCGTCCAGCGACTCGGCCACCGTGGCCGGCAGGCCGAACACACTGAAGATCTTCAGGTGTGCCAGGTCGTCCAGCGTGCGGCCGTCCAGCAGCTGGCGCGCACGCGGCTCGGTCAGCTTCGGGATGCCGAGCGCCGCCAGCAGCGCGACCTCGTCGAGCTTTTCGCGCAGCTGGGCCTTGGGCGCATGCTCGCCCTGCGGCGTGACGCCGGCCGCCAGCAGCGCATCGAGCGCCACCTGGTTCTTCGGCTCGGCGAAGAATTCGGCGATCGCCTCGGCCACCGTGCCGCCGATGTCGGGCAGCACGCGCAGCAGCGCGGCCGGGGCGCGGCGCACCAGCGCCAGGCTGCCCAGCCAGTCGGCCAGGGTCTTGCCGGTCGACTCGCCCACATGCCGGATGCCAAGCGCGAACAGCAGGCGCTCGAGCGGCGGGTTGCGGCTGGCGGCGATCGCGGCGAGCAGGTTGTCGGCCCACTTGGTCGCGACCTTGCCCTGCTTGACCGTCTCGGGTGTAGTGCCGTCGCGCTCGTCGGCCAGGCGCTTCATCTGCAGCAGGTCTTCCAGCGTCAGGCGATACAGGTCGGCCACGCCGTGCACCAGGTTGGCTTCGACCAGGCTGTCGATGTAGCGGTCGCCCAGGCCCTCGATGTCCATCATGCGGCGGCCGGCAAAGTGGCGGATCGCTTCCTTGCGCTGGGCGCCGCAGGTGAGGCCGCCGGAGCAGCGCGCCACCGCCTCGCCTTCTTCGCGCACCACGTGCGAGCCGCACACCGGGCAGGTCTTCGGCAGTTCGTAGACGGCCGGCTCGGGCTGCGGACGGCGCTCGAGCACCACCGACAGCACCTCGGGGATGACGTCGCCGGCGCGACGCACGACCACGGTGTCGCCCACGCGCACGTCCTTGCGGCGTACCTCGTCTTCGTTGTGCAGGGTGGCGTTGGTGACGGTCACGCCGCCCACCGACACCGGGGTCAGGCGCGCCACCGGCGTGATCGCACCGGTGCGTCCCACCTGCACGTCGATCGCCTGCACGGTGGTCAAGGCTTCCTCGGCCGGGAACTTGTGCGCCAGCGCGAAACGCGGCGCACGCGAGACGAAGCCCAGCGCGCGCTGGTCCGCCAGGCGGTTGACCTTGTAGACCACGCCGTCGATCTCGTAGGGCAGCGACTTGCGCTTCTCGCCGATCGATTTGAAGTAGCCGAGGATGCCTTCGCAGCCGGTGACCACCGCCCGCTCCTTCGACACCGGCAGGCCAAGCCGCTCGAACCAGTCCAGCACCTTCGAATGCGAATCTGGCATCTCGGCGCCTTCCAGCACGCCGATGCCGTAGGCGAAGAAGCGCAGTTTGCGCTGGGCCGTGATGCGCGCGTCCAGCTGGCGCAGGCTGCCGGCGGCGGCGTTACGGGGATTGGCGAATTCCTTCGCCCCCAGATCGCGCTGGCGCTGGTTCAGGCGCTCGAAGTCCTCCTTGAACATCAGGACTTCGCCGCGCACTTCCAGCACCGCCGGCGCAGGTTCTCCATTAGCGTCGCCATGCAGGCGCAGCGGAATCACCTTCACGGTGCGGATGTTGGCGCTGACGTCTTCGCCGGTATAGCCGTCGCCGCGGGTGGCGGCCTGCACGAACACGCCGTTTTCGTAGCGCAGGCTCATCGCCAGGCCGTCGAACTTCAGCTCGGCCGCGTATTCGACTTCAGCGCCGGGCGGCAGGTCCAGGCCTTCGCGCACGCGGCGGTCGAAGTTGTCGATGTCTTCATCGCTGAAACCGTTGTTCAGCGAGAGCATCGGCATCGCGTGCGTGACCTGGCTGAATTCCGGGATCGGCGCGCCGCCCACGCGCGAGGTCGGGGTGTCGTTCGAGACCGCTTCGGGGTGGGCCGCTTCGAGTTCCTGCAGTTCGCGGAACAGCTTGTCGTACTCGGCGTCCGGGATGGTCGGCGCGTCGAGCACGTGGTAGTTATAGATGTGGTGATTCAGTTCCTTGACCAGCCACGCCATGCGCTCCAGATGATCCATCCGCACCTCAGCTGAACAGGCGCAGCGCGCGGGTCGAGCCGGCCGGGATGTCGGCGGCTTCCATCTCCTGGTAGAACTCGCCGACCTGGCCGGCGATCTCGCTCAGGGCTTCATCCAGCAGCGGCTGGTCGAAGTCGTCGACGATGGCGGCGTCCAGGCGCAGCTCCAGTGACTTGGCGCAGGCAACCATCTTGCCGAAGCCGTCTTTCGCCGGGGCGACGCAGGGCACGTCGAGCAGCAGGGTCAGGCGCGAGGTGGTGTCGGCGCCCAGGTTGACGTTGGTCGACAGCGTAAACAGCACGCCGCCTTCGCCGTCGGGCATCGCGAAGCGGCCGTCCGGACGGACGTCGAAGCCCTGGTTTTCCAGCGCGCCGATCAGGGTCGACATCGCCCACGGCGCGCCCTTCGAGGCCAGGTTCACGCCCAGCTGGGCATCGTGGCCGGCGACGAAGCGGTGCAGGTTCTTCGCCTCGCTCATCACTTCGATCATGTCCGGGACTTCCGGTTCGGCGCCGATCTCATCGGCCACCGCGCGCAGGCGCGTGACCATTTCCGAGTATTCGAGTTCGTTCAGGGCCGTGGTGCGGGTGGCCAGCTGCACGCCGGCCTGCAGCTTCGTGTAGACGCCGCCGTGCACGATCGGCTCCCAGTCGCCGTTCACGGCCAGGCCGACGAAGTGCACCGGCTTGTTGCCGACGCGGCGCAGCTTGAGCAGCGCGGGCAGGATCTTCTCGCCGCGCGCGGCGCCTTCGACGTTCAGCGGGATCAGGCAGTCGATCAGCGGATCGACCAGGTTCTCGGCCAGCTGGGCCGGCGGGGTGTCCGGCTTGGCGCCCGGCAGGCCGGCCAGCGGTTCGAGGCTGGCGGCAGCGGCTGCAGTACCTGCGCCGGCACCGGATACCGGCGCACCAGGCGCAGCGCCGCCGACCGCGACACCCTCGGGCGCGACGGGAGACGTCGCAGCAGGCTCGCGCACCACCGGCTCGGCCAGCGCGTCGCTGCCCGCCAGTTCGGCGTAGGGCTCGTCGACGTTCGCATCCAGCACAGGTTCGTGGCGTTCGACCGCGCCTGGCTCGACCGGCGCGGCGGGTGCGGCGCCAGTCTTCATCAGCACGTCGTCATGGTTGCTTGCGAAGGCCCGTTCGACGCTCTTGCGGGCCTTGTACTCCTGCCACTTGTTATAACTAATGATCCCGACGACGAAGACGCCGCCGGCTGCGATCAGGCTCATTTGTAAGTCGTTCATGCTGCTTGTGCCTCGGATGCGATTGGTTCGGCGCACTGCACGCCCATTGCCGGCCAGCGGAAATGGCTCATCGCGTGCCTCATGCGTTGAAAGTGTCCGCGCCGGCGCCTGGGAAGGCGTCCCGCGGGGCTTCAGGACATGAGGGTAGCATGAAGGAAAGAAATAACGTAGCAGTGCAGATGGAAGAATGGCCGATATGATAACCAAATGGACCGGCGTACGCCATGCGCGGCGGCGCTTCTCTGCAAAAAAAGCCACCCCGCGCGGGCGGGATGGCTTGTCAAGCGTGCCCGAATGGCGGCGCCGCGATCAGTCCTGCAGTGCGGCGGCCAGCGGCGCGACCTTGTCGGCGCTCACGCCAACCGCCTTGGCCAGGCGCATGCCGTAGTCCTTGTCGGCTTTCCAGAAGTAGGACAGCATGGTCAGCAGGCTGTCCTGGTTCTTCACGCCCTTCAGGTCGCCGGAGAGGTTGGCGATCAGGTCATCGCGGTCCTGGGTGCTCAGCGAGCGGTAGAACTCGCCGGCCTGGCGGAAGTTCAGCGTCTTGGCGATGCGCTGCTGCTGGGTGCTGCCGCTCAGCGGCAACTGGCTGCTGCGCGCATTCGGATCTTCGACCAGCGCGCCCGGCAGGCGGCTCGGCTGGTAGTTCACGGTACCGGTGCGGCCGGAGATGTTGCCGGGGCCGTCCTGGTGGTTGTTCGCGACCGGCACCAGCGGCTTGTTGATCGGCAGCGACTGGAAGTTCGCGCCCAGGCGGTGGTGCTGGGTATCGATGTACGAGAACAGGCGGCCTTGCAGCATGCGGTCTTCCGAGGCTTCGATGCCCGGCACCAGGTTACCTGGGGCCATCGCAACCTGCTCGGTGGCTTCAAAGAAGTTCTCCGGCACCTTGTTCAGCTCCATGGTACCGACCTTGCGCTCAGGCACACCCGGCCAGATCTTGGTCGCGTCCAGCGGATCGAAATCGAACCTGTTCATCTCGTTCGGACGCAGGATCTGCACCACCAGGTCCCATTTCGGATACTGGCCCTTCGAGATCGATGTGTACAGGTCGGTGGTGGCGTGGCTGGTGCTCTTGCCCTGGATTACCGGGATCTCCTGCGGACGCAGGTTGCGCTCGCCCTGCTGCGACTTCCAGGCGAACTTGGCGTACACGTACTCGCCCTTGGCATTGACCAGCTTCAGCGCGTGCACGCTGCTGCCATTCATCTGGCGGTAGCTGGCCGGGGTGCCGTAGTTCGAATACACGCGGGTCAGCATGTGGGTCGCCTCGGGGATGTGCGAGAAGAAGTCGAACACGCGTTCCGGCTCCTGCACGTTGGTGTTCGGCGACGGTTTCAGCGCGTGGATCATGTCCGGGAACTTGATCGCATCGCGGATGAAGAAGATCGGCAGGTTGTTGCCGACCAGGTCCCAGTTGCCTTCCTGTGTATAGAACTTGGTCGCGAAGCCGCGCGGATCGCGCGTGGTCTCGGCACCCGAGCGGCTCGGGATCACGGTCGAGAAGCGCACGAACACCGGGGTCACGATGCCCTGCTTGAACAGCCTGGCCTTCGACAGGTCCGACAGGTCGTCGGTCGTGGTGAAGCTGCCGTGGGCGCCGGTACCGGTGGCGTGCACCACGCGCTCGGGAATGCGCTCGCGGTCGAAGCGCTGCAGCTTCTGCACCAGGTGCACGTCCTGCAGCAGGGTCGGGCCGTTCGGGCCGGCGGTCTGGCTGTTCTGGTTGTCGCCGACCGGGGCGCCGTTATCCTTGGTCAGGACTTGTTGGGCATGCGCCCTGCGCCAGTGCCAGCGCACCGCTGATCAGGGTCAGGACGCAGGCGGCGGCGCGCCCGGCGGAAAAATGCAGACTACTCATAAATACTACCTATCAATTCGCAAATGGAGATAGCATTATTCCTAGCCGGCTTGCATTATAGAAATTAATCGTCGCTATCAATTAGATAGCATTTCACCTATGCCGCGGCCAGCTCGGCCGCCGACTCCATATCCACCGCGACGATGCGCGACACGCCCTGCTCCTGCATCGTCACACCGATCAATTGATTGGCCATCTCCATCGCGATCTTGTTGTGCGAGATGAAGAGGAACTGGGTATGGTCCGACATGCGCTTGACCATGCGGCAGAAGCGCTCGGTATTGGCGTCGTCCAGCGGCGCGTCGACCTCGTCGAGCAGGCAGAACGGCGCGGGATTCAGGCGGAACATCGAGAACACCAGCGCGGTGGCGGTGAGCGCCTTTTCGCCGCCGGACAGCAGGTGGATGGTGGCGTTCTTCTTGCCCGGTGGTTGGGCCATGACCTGCACGCCGGCGTCGAGGATCTCTTCGCCGGTCATCACCAGCTTGGCGGTGCCGCCGCCGAACAGGATCGGGAACAGTTCCGAGAAGTTGGCGTTGACGCGGTCGAAGGTGTCCTGCAGCAGGTCGCGCGATTCGCGGTCGATGCGGCCGATCGCGCCTTCCAGCGTGGCGATCGCTTCCTGCAGGTCGGCGTTTTGCGAATCGAGGAAGCGCTTGCGCTCGGTGGCCTGGGCCAGTTCCTCGACCGCGGCCAGGTTCACCGCGCCGAGGGCGGTGATGGCGTTCGTCAGGCGCGTCACCTCGCCCTGCAGGTATTGCGGCTTCATGTCCGGCTGCAGCTTGTCCTGCAGTTCGGATTCGACCGCGCCGGTGGCGCTCAGGGCTTCGGCAAACTGTTCCTGGTTCAGGCGCGCGGCCTGCTCCTTCAGCTGCATCTCGGTGATACGCTCGCGCTGCGGCTGCAGGCTGCGCTCGGCCGTCATGCGCGCTTCCTCGGCCGCCCGCAATTGCTGCGTCAGCTGGTCGAGTTCGTGGCGCGCATCGCTCAAGGCCTGCTCCTGCGCGGTGCGGCGCGCCAGCAATTCCTGCAGGCCTTCGGCGGCGGTGCCGGATTCGATCGCTTCGAGTTCCATTTTGCCGGCGCCGATACTTTCCAGGACCTGCTCGGCCTGCTGGTTGGCGGTGGCGATCGTGCGGCGCAGCTCTTCGATGCGGGTGCGCTGGGTCTTTTCGGCGAATACCGCTTCCTGGGCCGCGCGTTCCAGCTCGCGCAGCCGGTCGCGCGCTTCGTTCAAGGCGCGTTCCTTGTCGAGGAAGGCGGTCTGGCCATCCTCGTGCGTGCCCTGCAGCTCGGCCAGTTCCATGTCCAGCTCTTCGAACTGCGCTTCGGCTTCCATCCGGGCCTGGCGCTGCTCGGATTCCTGGGCCGCGATCTCGTCGAGGTCCGCAGAAATCTGGCCGCTCCTCTGGTTGAAGCGCGCCTCGACCTCGGCCTGCTTGACGATCTCGATCTGCAGCGCGTGGGTCTCGCGCTGCAGGGTCGCGACCTTCTGGCGGCCTTCCTGCAGACGGCGCTGCAGGTCGGTCACAAGCGCGTCCGCGCGGGTCGCACGGGTGCGCGCCTCGTCCAGCAGCAGGGCCTGGGCGCGCAGCTGTTTGCCGATGTTGTCGATCTCGTGCTGGCGCGCTAGCACCCCATCCTGCTCGGCATCGGCGGCGTAGAAGCGCACGCTGGAACGGCTGACGATATGGCCGTGCGGCGTGACGAAGCAGCCGCCCGGCGGCAGGCGGTCGCGCTGGGCCAGGGCCGCGCCGGGATCGTCGGCAACGTAGACTTCGTGCAGCCAGTCGTCGAGCAGGCCGCGCAGGCCCGGGTCGTTCAGCTTCAGCAGGCTGGCGAAAGTCTTCAGGCCGTGCGCGGCCGGCTGCGCGGGTGCGCTGGTGGACGGCGTGTACACGGCCATGCGGGCTGGCGGCGCATCGCCGAAGAAGCCGCGCGCCCAGTCCAGGTTCGAGATCTCGAGCGCGCCGGTGCGCTCGCGCAGGACGGACTCCAGCGCGGTCTCCCAGCCGGTTTCGATGTCGAGCTTTTGCCACAGGCGCGGCAGCTTGTCGAGTTCATGCTTCTGCAGCCAGGGCTGGACCTTGCCCTGGGTCTGCACGCGCTCCTGCAGCTGGCGCAGGGCCGACAGGCGCGCTTCGAGCTTGGCGTTGGCGGCGCTCTCCTGCTGGACGGCGCTGTGCGCCGCGCGGCGTTCCTGCTCGCTGGATTCCTGGCGGCTGGCCGCCTCCTCCAATAACAGGTTCTGCTCTTCCAGCTGCAGCTGTTTTTCTTCCAGCTGCATGCGCAGATTGTCGAGGTGGCCGGCGTCCGGCAGGTTCAGGTTGCCGCGCTCCTGCTGCAGGCGTTCGCGGCGCGTTGCCAGCGTGGCCAGGATGTTCGAGGCATTGCGCTGGTGCGCCGACGCGAGCTCGATGCGCTGCTGGACCTGCATGATGCGGGCGCGCGATTCGGTGGTCTTTTCCTGCGCGGCGCGCCAGGCGGCATCGAGTTCGGGCAGCCGCTCGTTCTGCACTTCGACCGCGATCTGCGCGCCTTCCACGCGCGCGGCCAGTTCTTCGAGACGGTATTCCGCTTCCTCGATCTGTTCCTGGGTATCGCGCGCCTGGTTCAGCCACTGTTCGCGCTGGGCGGTGAGCGTGCCGATCTGGTTCTGCAGGCGCGTGCGCGACTCGACCACGAACTTGATCTGCGCTTCCAGGCTGCCGATCTCGGAATTGGTCTGGTACAGCGCGCCCTGGGCCGCGTGCAGGCGGTCGCCGGTTTCGAAGTGGGCCTGGCGCATGCGCTCCAGTTCCAGCTCGAGGTGGCGCATCTTCGCGTTCTGTTCTTCGAGGCCGGTCTGGGCCTGTTCCATCTCGAGGAACCAGCGCGCCTGCTCGGCCTTGGCCTCGTTCTTGCGCAGCAGCCAGAGCAGCTTCTGCTTTTCTTCCTGGTCGGCCTGCAGCTGGTGGAAGCGGTTCGCCACCGCGGCTTGCGCCTCCAGCTTTTCCAGGTTGGCGTTCAGCTCGCGCAGGATGTCTTCGACGCGGGTCAGGTTCTCGCGCGTGTCGGCCAGGCGGTTTTCGGTTTCGCGGCGCCGCTCCTTGTACTTCGAAACCCCGGCCGCCTCTTCCAGGAACACGCGCAGCTCCTCGGGGCGCGATTCGATGATGCGCGAGATCATGCCCTGGCCGATGATGGCGTAGGCGCGCGGACCGAGGCCGGTGCCGAGGAAGATGTCCTGGATGTCGCGCCGCCGCACCGGCTGGCCGTTGATGTAATAGGTCGAAGTGCCGTCGCGCGTCAGCGTGCGCTTGACGGCGATCTCGGCGTACTGCCCCCACTGCCCGGCGGCCTTGCCGGCGCTGTTATCGAACACCAGCTCGACCGAGGCGCGCCCGGCCGGCTTGCGGTGGGTGGAGCCGTTGAAGATCACGTCCTGCATCGACTCGCCGCGCAGCTCGGAGGCTTTCGATTCGCCCAACACCCAGCGCACGGCATCGATGATGTTCGACTTGCCGCATCCGTTCGGACCGACCACGCCGACCAGCTGTCCCGGCACCTGGAAATTGGTGGGATCGACGAAAGACTTAAATCCCGACAATTTGATGGAGGATAGACGCACGTTTGCTCAGGGTCGAAGAGGGGCTGCTGAAAACAGCATCATACCTTGGTTCTTGCTTTGCGGCCAAGATTTGACCTTGTTTTCTGCTATTGCGTTCGCGCTGGCCCGAGCTGTCCATTCTGTGCAGCGTCAACGTTTTCCCTCCCGTCCCTATCCTGTCCACCCTCGCCCTACCAGCAAATAATTTGCTAGAACATGGCAATTATGCATGCTATGCTAATTTCGCAATATTGCTCCGCCGACGAATGCAATGCTGCTGACGAGCCCATTGCCAACCCATACGAGGAGAACCATGAAAAAGAAATGGCTGGTCATACCTTCTTTGTTATTGCTGGCATTGTTCGCCGTGTTCGCCGCCACGCGCCGTCCCGGCATCACAGTCGACGGCGCCATGCGCGCACAGACCATCGATGCGCTGGTGACCGGCCTGAACCGGTATTACGTCTTCCCGGACAAGGCGAAGCAGGTCGAGAAACTGTTGCGTGAGCGCCAGAAAGACGGCGCTTACGACGGCATCGCCAGCGGCACGGAATTCGCCGCACGGCTCGACGCGGACGTGGCTTCGGTGACGCACGACCTGCATATGCGAGTCAGGTTCAGTCCCGATCCCCTGCCGCCCCAGCCGCCGCTGCCCTCCATATCGCGGCTCGCAGCACTGGAGGCGCCGCGCGAGGACGGCAATGGCTTCATGCGCTGGATAGACCGGGTCAGGCGCAGCATGCAGACCTTCGGCGTCGAGAAGGCCGTTCGAATGAGCCCGAACATCGGCTACCTGAAGATCTCGGGATTTCCGCCGCCCTACCTGACGGCCGAAAAATACGCGGCGGCGATGAACAAGCTCGCCGATACCGATGCCCTCATCATCGACATGCGCGACAACCGCGGCGGCACGCCCCTGTCTGTGGCTTTGCTGATCAGCTATTTCGTCGACCAGCGCACCCGGCTGAACGACATCTGGGAACGCGCGTCCGGGGAGACGCTGCAGCTCTGGACGCAGGACAAGCTCGACGGCAAACGCTATGGCGGCAGGAAGCCGGTCCTGATCCTGGCCGGACCTCGCACTGCCTCCGCCGGCGAGGATTTCACGTACACGATGCAGGCCTTGAAACGCGCCACCGTGATCGGCGAACGGACCTGGGGCGGCGCCCATCCGACCATGCCCTGGCGCCTCGGCGACCATTTCAGCGCCTCGATACCGGGCGCCCGCAGCATCAGCCCGATCACCCACGGCAACTGGGAAGGCAGCGGCGTGCTGCCGGACGTCCCGGCGGCGCCAAGCGAGGCGCTCGAGGTGGCAAAGGGCCTGCTGCAGCGCCAGGGCCGCATCGCCGCCGTCCCTTGAGCTGGTCAGGTACAAAGCACCTCGAAACGGCGTTTTTGCGGCGCGCACGGCGGCACGTAAGGGCCCCGCGCCGGCTGCCAGCCGCTGCGCAGCCAGACCCGGTCGCTGCCGGACAGCTTGAGCGCCGCCGCAGTCAGCCATTGGTGGGAATTGATGGGGTCGGCGCGCGGCAGCAGCAGGGTCGCCGCCAGCAGGCCGAGCAGCAGCGGCTGGGGCGAGCGGTCGCGCGTGGCGCGGGTGTGGGCGATGAAGAGGCCGGCGCAGGCCAGGCCCAGCACGCAGCCGGCCGCCGCCTCGCTGGCCGAATGGGCGCCGACCTTGACCCGGGCAAAGGCCACGGCGATGGCCAGAACCGCACCGGCCAGCACCGCGGCGCGCAGCCAGCTGCTGGTGCGGCGGTCCTGCCCGCCCGGCCGCGCTTCGCTGCGCCGGTCCTCGCGCCGCAGTCCGCGCCTTTCCAGCAGCAGGAACAGCGCGACCGGAAACACCGCCGCGGCGCGCGTGGCATGGCCGGAAAAGCCGGTGAATTCGAGGGAACGCACGCCGATGCCCCAACCGAGGAAGGCCATCTGGCTGGCCACGGCGATCAGCAGCGCGGCGCCGAACAGCAGGCACCAGGCCAGCGCCAGCCGCCAGGAACGCGCGCCGACCAGCCACGCGGCGATGGCGACGGCAAGCAATGCGGTGACGTTCAGGCCGCCCAGGGCGGAGAGATGGGACCACCAGATCATGTCGGAAGCTGCGCGTAGCCGGGGTTGCTGACGGCTCGACTATACCGCAATCGTTCAGGCGGCCGCGGCCTTTACGGACGCATCGTTGACCGCCCCCTGCGCCATCGCCTCCGACAGCACCTGGCCGACCACGCCGTCGATCGCCAGCACGCGCGCGCCGCCGGCGTGCAGCAGTTCGGCCAGCTTCTCGGCCGACAGCGAGAAGGCTTCGCGCCGGCCGGCGCCGGAGAAGATGAAGAGCGTGCGCAGCGGGCTGACCCAGGCCAGCTTGACCTTGCGCCTCTCATCCGGCGTCCTGAACTCGAACCACATGCCGCGTTCCAGGCCGTCCACCGGCGAGATCGCCTGGCGGCGCGCGGCTTCCTGCTCGGCCGCAGCCTGCTCCAGCTCGACCCGGCGCAGCGCATCCTGCTGCGCGGCTTCGACCGCCAGCTCCAGTTGGCGTTCCGGCGACAGTTCGATCGGCGCCCGCACGATCGAGGCGTGGCATTCGGCCAGGCGGGCGAAGAACTGCAGGCGCTCGGCGTCCTGCCAGCGGATCGCGTCCAGCCATTTGTTCAGCGTCTGCAGCAGGCGCGGCAGCTTGGCGATCAGGGCCTTGCGCTGTTCCTGCGTCTGTTTCGGCTTGACGCTCCAGATCAGCTCATCCATCGCGCGGGTGGCATTCCCGACCGCACCCGGCTTCTCGCCCTCGATGCTGTAGGCGAAGGTCATGACCGTGGTCCAGCGCTGCTCGAGGAAGCCGCTGACCACCTGTTCGACCTCGCCGGCCCGGACCCGCAGCGCGACCGCGTCACGCGCGGCGCGGCTCGCGACCTGCAGCTTTTCCTGTTTCAGGGCGCTGGCCACCGGGCCGGCCATCGCTTCCTGCTGGGCCGTCTCCTCCGCGGCGATGCCGGCTTCCAGCTCGGCCACCGCCTCGGCGAAGGCGTTCGGCTGGGCCTCGCCGACCCGTTCGACGCTGCGCTGCATGACCTCGAACAGCGGGTCGGCGGCGTCCTTGCGCTGCTCCCAGCCCATGCGCGACAGCAGGTCGACCAGGCGCCGCGCCGGATGCGCTTCCTCGAAGAAGAAGTTCTTGTCGAGCAGGGCCGCCTTCAGCACCGGCACCTGCAGCACGCGCAGCAGTTCGCGGGTCTGGGGCGGGATGCTGTCGTCGAGCAGCACGGTTTCGAACACGCGCGACAGCAGGCCGAGCGTGCTTTCGTCGCCGCGCGAGAGGCTGCCCTTGGGCAGGCTCTGGGCGAAGCGCGGCAGGTAGAAGACGTTGTGCGGCAGTGCGCCGGCGGCCACCGGGCTTTGCGTACTGTCCTGCGCAGCACCTTGCACCTGTCCTTGCGCCTGCAGGCCTGGTTCGATGCGGGCCAGCAGGTCCAGCAGCGGTGCGACCTGGCCTGGGGCCAGCAGCGGCGCATCGTGCGGTAAGCCGGGGATCGGCGGCAGGCCGGCGGTCGCAAATCCGGCGGCGGGCACGAAGCCAGCGGCGGCCACGCTCCCGCCCGGCGCTGCGGGATAGCCGTCGGCCGAGGCGCTCGCGACAAAAGCGGCGCTGGGCGCAGCACCGGCCACTGGCGCGCCGGCTATTGAGGCAGCGCCCGCGAACAAGCCGCCGCCGCCCGACTGCGCCGACGAAACCGGCTGCACCGCCGCGGCTTGCGTCGCGCCCTGCTCTGCTGTTGCCAGTGCCGGCACCGCTGCAAACCCGGCCGCCCCACTGGGCCGCCAGCCGCCGCTACCGGACGGCATCGCCGGCAGCTCGGGGATCAGCGGCAGATCGGGCAGGCCGCAGTCGTCGTCGCCGAACAGCTTGCGCAGCTGCTCGGCCAGCGCCGCCTTGCCGCCGGCGCGTGCGGCGCGTGCCGCGGCCGCGTCGTCGGTCTTCTGGATGCGCAAGGCTTCGATCGAGCCCGGCTGCCCATCCTTGCGGGTCAGGCCCTCGACCAGGGCTTCGTAGAGGGGCGCGAAATCGAATACCAGCTCGGGACGCAGCAGTTCCAGGATCAGCGCATGCGACTCTTCTTCCGGCTCGAACTCGCGCCAGGCTTCTTCCAGGGCTTTCAGGAAGACTTCGGGACGGAAGGGATTGGCGTCGCCGCGCAGCACGCCCTTGTTGAGCAGGAGGCCGAGCCGGACCGAGAGGGTCGCCAGCGGCTCCGAATGGGCGATGTCGAAGGGCCGGGTGATGGCGCCGAAGGCGACCTTGCTGTCCATGACCTCGAGCGGGACCAGGCTGAGCGAAGCCGGCAGCGCCTTCTGCGCGGCGCCCTGCGGCTGCAGACCTTCGAGTTCCCGGCGCAGCGCCCGTTCGAAGCCGGTACTGGCCAGATGGAAGAAGGCGTAGCCGTTTTCCTTCAGCAGCTTGCTGGAACGGACGCGGCGGTAGACCTCGCGCGTGTCCAGGCCCGGCTGGCTGAGGTCCGCCAGGGCCGCGCCGAAGCGGGCGATCATCGGCGTCAGCTGCTCCTTGAACTGGTCGGCAGCAATAGCCGCGAGCGCGTCCAGCGCCGCCTGCTGCGTGGAGGCGGCCTGGCGCGCTGCCGGACTCTGGACTCGGCTCGATGACATGGTGGACGGTGGGTGCATGGATTGCCTGCATATATTGTGGCACATAATTGCCACATGGCAACCAATATCTGCAGGCGATGGCGGAAAGCGAAAAACCCGTGTGGCCACGCGTGCCGCACGCGCCCAAAGAGGAAGGAATGAATATGCTAATGCAGAGTTAACTCAACAATACGCAACTGCACTTAACGGCGCATCTCAAGTTCCGCAAAGCATATATATCGCGTCATAGCAATATTTGCAGAGGATTTATTCTTTGACTGTAGGTATATCTCCTACAATGCCTCACGCCGTGATCCGATACCACATCTACTGCCGGGCTTGCATTATTGCTCTACCGGAAACGCTACTGATTTCCAATGTTTCAGCGACGCTTCGGTAAGCAGGACATTTCCAATAATTGAAAGGAATGATCATGGCTAACAACAGCAAATCGGGTACCCAGGGCGGCTCGCGCCAGCAGCACGCAGAAGCTGGCCGTCAAAGCCACAAGAACGACGCCAACAAACAGTCGGGTTCGGGTTCGGGCTCGCGTTCGGGCGGCTCGGGTGGCACCCGCGGCGGCACCCCGGAGCAGCACGCCGAAGCAGGCCGTCAAAGCCACAAGAACGACGGCAACAAGCAGTCGTCGGGCTCGGGTTCGCGCTCGGGCGGCAGCCGCGGCGGCAACCGCTAAACCCGTATTCGGAATTCAATGACAGCAGCAGGGCCTGGGCGGGAAACCGTTCCAGGCCCTGTCTTGTTATGGCGGGAGTTCGGACAGCCGCGAAGCGCGGCCGCAGCCGCGCAGTCGGACTCAGATATTGCGCAGCGGCGCGCCCTTCGGCGGCGCGAAGTCGCGGACGTCGTTGACCAGGCCGGCGGTCTTGGCGTCGCGGCCGTTCAGGTGCAGGTCGCCGTACTGGTGGATGCCCCACTGTTCCGGCGTCAGTTCGATGTGCTTGCGCAGGATCGACTCGGTGCGGGCGTCGTCGGCGCGCAGGCCTTCGACGATGATGTTGAGGGCGTCCGGACGCGAGCCCGGCGAAGCGGTCGCATGCGACTTGTGGATCATGAAGCGCGCGGTTTCGCTGGCATAGCGGCGGGTGCCGGACAGGAACAGGATCACCGCGATCGAGGCCACCGCGCCGCCGTTGTACATCACGAACTCGACCGGCGCATTCGCCAGGAAGTTATACAGGCACAGGCCGTCGCTGACATAGCCGCCGTTCGACTGCACCAGCACGTGCGCGGTCTCGATGCCATCCTCGGTCATCATCGAAACGGCTTCGAACACGCGATGCACCATGTCGCTGTTGACGTCACCGGACAGCGTGAACCACGCCTCTTTTTGCTGTTTTGCTTGATCTTCGCTCATCGTGGGCTCTCTTCTGTGACAAAGTCGTGGAGTAAGTGTAACAAAACACGCTTTTTTCCCTATGGTGACGCACTGCAATAGTGCGCGCCTGCCTCTTCCCGGCTTTCCCCGCTTTCGAATTGACTTCCCACCACGCCTCGCATATCCTTCGCAGTCTTGACCGGGAGAGCGCAGCGCAGGCTGCCGCCGAAGGGGCATCACCCGAAAACTCTCAGGCAACCGGACCGGTCGGGGGACGCGCTGAAGCACGTGAAAAGCACGATGCCGCGGCTGCGGACCAACTCTGGAGAGCGGCTCTTGGTGAGCCCACCGAAGGGGCAGGCGGCAACGCGCCGCTATCTCTCAGGTACCGAGGACAGAGGGGTGCGAACTGCATGCGTGCGCAAGCCGTATGCCGTAACCCTATTTACCTGTCCGAGGATCTCACGCCATGACGCTCAAAGCGACGCCGCTCAACTCCGTACACCGCGCATCCGGCGCCAAGATGGTCGACTTTGGCGGCTGGGACATGCCCGTCAACTACGGTTCCCAGATCGAAGAACACAATGCCGTGCGCCTTGACGCCGGCATGTTCGACGTCTCCCACATGTGCGTGGTCGACCTGCACGGCGCGAATGTCCGTCCGTTCCTGCGCGGCCTGCTGGCCAACAACGTCGACAAGCTGCAGGTGGCCGGCAAGGCCCTCTACTCCTGCATGCTGAATCCGGAAGGCGGCGTGATCGACGACCTGATCGTCTACTTCTTCCGCGAAGACTGGTTCCGCCTGGTGGTCAACGCCGGCACCGCCGAGAAGGACATCGCCTGGATCCGTCAGCAGAACGACGCCACCAACAGCGGCCTGACGATCACGCCGCGCCGTGCGGATCTGTCCGACGATGGCATCGCCCTGATCGCCGTGCAGGGCCCGAATGCCCGCGCCAAGGTCTGGCAGGTGCTGCCGGGCACCCAGGCCGCATCGAGCGAGATGAAACCCTTCAACGTCACGATCGTGAACGACACCCCGTTCGGCGAAGTCATGGTGGCGCGCACCGGCTACACCGGCGAAGACGGCTTCGAGATCGGCGTCCCGGCCACGCAGGCCGAAGCGCTGTGGAATGCGCTGGCCGCCGCCGGCGTCAAGCCCGCCGGCCTGGGCGCGCGCGACACGCTGCGCCTGGAAGCCGGCATGAACCTGTACGGCCAGGACATGGACGACAACGTCTCCCCGCTCGACGCCGGCCTGGCCTGGACCGTCGACCTGGTCGCCGAGCGCGACTTCATCGGCAAGGCAGCCCTGCTCGCCAAGGGCCAGCAGCAGAACTTCGTCGGCCTGATCCTGCGCGAAAAAGGCGGCATCCTGCGCGCCCACCAGAAGGTCATCGCGGCCTCCGGCAATGCCGGCGAAATAACCAGCGGCACCTTCAGCCCGAGCATGCAGCAGGCGATCGCACTGGCGCGTGTGCCGGTCGAGGCGCAGGTCGGCGACACCGTGCACGTCGAAATCCGCGACAAGAAACTGGCCGCCTCGGTGGTCAAGCTGCCGTTCGTGCGCAACGGCAAAGTGCTGGCTTCCTGACAGCGCCACACAGACAAGAACAACGTATACTTACCGCCTCATCTCTCTATCCATTAGGAGCCATGCATGAACATCCCAGCCGACCTGAAATACACCGAGTCCCACGAGTGGGTCCGTCAAGAAACTGACGGCACCCTGACCGTCGGCATCACCGAGTACGCGCAGGACGCGCTGGGCGACATCGTGTTCGTCGAACTGCCGCAGGTCGGCAAGACCTTCACCGCCGGCGACGACGCCGCCGTGGTGGAATCGGTCAAGGCCGCCAGCGACATCTACGCACCGGTCTCGGGCACCGTCACCGCCGTCAACCAGGCGACCGCCGACGCCCCGGATTCGATCAACGCCGACGCCTACGGCGCCTGGCTGTTCAAGCTGCAGCCGAGCGACCCGGCCGCGATCAACGGCCTGCTGGACGCTGCTGCTTACGGCAAGACCACCGAAGGCTGATAAGCCACCCCGTCGTCCCCGCGCAGGCGGGGACCCAAGTTCTGCATGAACCGCGTCGGCTCCAGCCAAACTTGGGTTCCCGCCTCCGCGGGAACGACGTACGTAGTAGCCCGACTCCCTCCTTTTTCCGCCTCTTATCATGACCCGCACCAGCCTGACCCAACTCGAAGCACGTGATGGCTTCATCCCGCGCCACATCGGTCCGTCCGACGCCGAACAGGCAGCCATGCTGTCCGTCCTCGGCTACCAGAGCCGCGCCGCCCTGATCGATGCCGTCGTTCCCGCCAACATCCGCCGCAAGGACAAGCTGGACCTGGGCCAGTTCTTCGATCCGCTGCCCGAGCAGGCCGCGCTGGCGAAGCTGAAGAGCATCGCCTCGCAGAACAAGGTCATGAAGTCGATGATCGGCCAGGGCTACTACGGCACCTACACCCCGCCTGTCATCCTGCGCAACATCTTCGAAAACCCGGCCTGGTACACCGCCTACACGCCTTACCAGCCGGAGATCTCGCAGGGCCGCCTGGAAGCGATCCTGAACTTCCAGCAGGTGATCACCGACCTGACCGGCATGGGCATCGCGAACGCCTCGATGCTGGACGAAGGCACCGCCGCCGCCGAGGCGATGACGCTGATCCAGCGCGTCGGCAAGTCGGCCTCGAAAGTCTTCTACGTCGCCGACGACGTGCTGCCGCAGACCCTGGAAGTGGTGCAGACCCGCGCCCTGCCGATCGGCGTCGAAGTGCGCACCATCGCCGCCGCCGACATCGAGAACCTGCAAGAGACCTGCTTCGGCGTGCTGCTGCAGTACCCGGGCGTGAACGGCGACGTGCGCGATTACCGCAACGCCTGCGAAAAGCTGCACGCGATGGGTGCGATGGTCGTGGTGGCGGCCGACCTGCTGGCCCTGACCGTCTTGAGCCCGCCGGGCGAATGGGGCGCGGACGTGGTGGTCGGTAACAGCCAGCGCTTCGGCGTGCCGCTCGGTTTCGGCGGCCCGCACGCCGGCTACCTGGCCACCCGCGACGACTACAAGCGCAGCATGGCAGGCCGCCTGGCCGGCGTCACCGTCGACGCCCAGGGCAACAAGGCATTCCGCCTGGCGCTGCAGACCCGCGAACAGCACATCCGCCGCGAAAAGGCGACCTCGAACATCTGCACCGCGCAGGTGCTGCTGGCCGTGATGGCCTCGATGTACGCGATCTACCACGGCCCGAAAGGCCTGGAGCAGATCGCCCGCCGCGTGCACCGCTACACCGGCATCCTGGCCGCCTCGCTGCAAAGCCTGGGCTACCAGCTGGTCAACGACACCTATTTCGACACCCTGACCGTCATCACCGACCAGGCTGAAGAGATCCACCGCATCGCTTACGAGAACGGCGTCAACCTGCGCCGCATCGATGCGCGCCACGTCGGCCTGTCGCTGGACGAGACCACCGGCCGCGACGAGATCGCCCTGCTGGCGAAGATTTTTGGCGATGCCGCCGGCAAGCAGGCGAATGTCGACTTCGACTCGCTGGACAGCGATGCGCAGGATGCCTTCCCGGCAGCCCTGAGCCGCACCAGCGCCTACCTGACCCACCCGACCTTCCACCGCTACCACGCCGAGCACGAGATGCTGCGCTACCTGCGCTCGCTGGCCGACAAGGACCTGGCGCTGGACCGCACCATGATCCCGCTGGGTTCGTGCACGATGAAGCTGAACTCGACCTCGGAAATGATCCCGGTCACCTGGCCCGAGTTCTCGAACATCCACCCGTTCGCACCGGAAGACCAGACCGTCGGCTACCGCGAGATGATCGGCCAGCTGGAAGCCATGCTGTGCGCCGTGACCGGCTATGCCGGCGTGTCGCTGCAGCCGAACGCCGGCTCGCAGGGCGAGTACGCGGGCCTCCTGATCATCAAGAAGTACCACGAGTCGCGCGGCGAAGGCCACCGCAACATCTGCCTGATCCCGTCCTCGGCGCACGGCACCAACCCGGCATCGGCCAGCATGGTCGGCATGCAGGTGGTGGTCACGGCCTGCGACGAGAACGGCAACGTCGACCTCGCGGACCTGAAGAAGAAAGCCGAACAGCACAGCGCCAACCTGGCCTGCGTGATGGTCACCTACCCGTCGACGCACGGCGTGTTCGAGGAAGGCATCAAGGAACTGTGCGAGATCGTGCACGCGCACGGCGGCCAGGTGTATGTGGACGGCGCCAACATGAATGCGCTGGTCGGCGTGGCCGGTCCGGGCCTGTTCGGCGGCGACGTCAGCCACCTGAACCTGCACAAGACCTTCTGCATCCCGCACGGCGGCGGCGGTCCGGGCGTCGGTCCGGTGGCGGTGGGCGCGCACCTGGTGCCCTTCCTGCCGAACCAGGCATCGACCGGCTACCAGCGCGCAGGCGAGAACACTGAGCAAGGCATCGGCGCGGTGAGCGCCGCGCCTTACGGCTCGGCCTCGATCCTGCCGATCTCGTGGATGTACATCGCGATGATGGGCGCCGAAGGCCTGACCGCGGCCACCGAGACCGCGATCCTGAACGCCAACTACATCGCCCGCCGCCTGGCGCCGCACTACCCGGTGCTGTACACCGGCCACGACGGCCTGGTCGCGCACGAGTGCATCATCGACCTGCGCCCGCTGCAGGACAAGACCGGCATCAGCAACGAAGACGTGGCCAAGCGCCTGATGGACTTCGGCTTCCACGCCCCGACCATGAGCTTCCCGGTGCCGGGTACGCTGATGATCGAGCCGACCGAGTCGGAGTCGAAGGTCGAGCTGGACCGCTTCATCGAGGCGATGATCACCATCCACGCCGAGATCGTGAAGGTCGAGCGCGGCGAGTACGACCGCATGGACAACCCGCTGAAGGGTGCGCCGCACACCGCGGAAGTCGTCACCGCCGACGACTGGAAGCACAGCTACTCGCGCGAAGTGGCCGCCTTCCCGGTGCCGTCGCTGCGCAAGCGCAAGTACTGGCCGCCGGTCGGCCGCGCGGACAACGTCTACGGCGACCGTAACCTGTTCTGCGGTTGTGCACCGATCGAGGACTACGAGTGAGGGAACCTCGATAAACCTACTGCGCGGGCACATTTTGGGTCTGCGATGCTCGCCGTACCGTAAGTACGGCTGCGCTTCTCGACCCAAACTGAGCCCTGCTCGCTACGGTTTCTCGAGGTCCCGAAACTGTCAGTCCTTCCCTCTGCGGCTGCTAGCGAGCCTTAAGTAGGGGTGCCCGGGGCTGCCGGGGCGTCGGTCCGACGCTCCCGCAGCCCCTTCTTCATCGCCCTCCTCCGGCGCGGCCTGCACGGCTTCGTCGAGCCGGAACGCGGCCACCGCCTGCGACAGGCTAAGCGCCTGCTGCTGCAAGGTGCGGGCGGCCATCGCCGCATCTTCCACCATCCGCGTGCCCTGCTGGGTCAGCTCGTCCATGCGGACGATCGCCTGGTTGACCCCAGCCAGGTTTTCGGCACGCTCGGCGCTGGCGCTGCCGATGCGGTTGACGATGTCGCCCACCGCCTGCACCGAGCTGGTCAGCATCGCCATGCTGTCGCCGGCGTCGAGCGCGATGCCGGTGCCGCCTTCGATCGCCGCCATGGTCTCGCGCACCAGTTCACGCGCCTCGCGGGCGCCCGCCATGGCGCGTCCGGCCAGCGCCCGCACCTCGCACGCCGCCTGCGCGAAATGCAGGCTCTGCGGGCCGCTCTGGGCCGCCTCGACGGCCGCGCCGAGCGCCAGGCTGCCGGCGCGGCCGCAGGCGGTCTCGATGTCTTCGCCGAGTTCGTCCAGGCGCGCGGCCGAGCGGCGCACGTTTTCCAGCGTCGCCACCAGCCGGTGCACCACGCTGCCGCCCTGCTGGGCCGCGCTGCTGGCCGCCTCGGCCAGCTGGTTGGCCTGGCGCGCCGAATCGGCGGTTTCCATCATGACCGCCGCCAGGTCCTGCATCGAGGTCGCGGTGTGCTGGAGCGAGGCGCGGACGCCGGCGCGCGGCGGCAGTCCGGCGCGGCCGAGGGCGATCTCGCGCGAGGCCGAGCCGATCGAACGCGCCGACTCGAGGATGGTGCGCAGCGACAGGTTCAGGTTGCGGATGCTGTCGTCCAGCGCGCGCGAGGTGGTCGCGATCTCGTCGTCGCCGTCGACCCGGGCGCGCACCGTCAGGTCGCCGCTGGCCAGGCTGCTGGCGGCTGCCTCGATGGCGCCGATCTCGGCCAGCAGCGAGCGCCGCACCGCCATCGTGATCGCCAGCGAGGCCACGATCGACAGCGCGATCACGATCGGCATCAGGATCGCGATGCTCTTGAAATCGCTGGCAGCCTTGTCCGATGCCTCTTCCGACAGCGCCTGCTCGCGGCGCGACAGCTCGGCCAGGCGTTCCGCCACCACGCCGAACGCGCGCTCGGCCTTGGCCATGGCGGTAGCGCTGACCGACTGGTCCTCGCGGGCCAGATCGATCACGTCGCGTACCGCGCCTTCGTACAGGCGCCAGGCCGACGCCGCCTGCTCGACGTAGCGCAGCTCGGCGTCGCGGTAGCGGGCCGGGCTGTTCTGGGCCATGCGCGAAAGGTTGGCGAAGCCGCGCTCGATGGCAGTCTGCTGTTGTTGAACGTCTTGTACCAGCGGCTCGATCCGGGTACGCGGGAAGCTGCCGCTGATCCAGGTCAGGATCTGGTAGGCTTGGGCATGCGCGCGCTGGGCGGAGGCGACGAGGTCGGCGGCCGCCCGCATGTGGGTGGCGCGCTGCTGCACGATGGCGTCCAGCGAGTCGTTCTGCCGCACCATCGCGAGATAGGCGCCGCAGGACAGGATTACCAGCAACAGCAGGACGGCGCCTGGCGCCAGCAAAAGCTTGGGGCCGATCCGCAGGCGGCTCAGCATGTTGAGCGTCATTGTTTTCTCTCCCTGTCAACGATGTCGCTTGGAGCGGCTAACACAGCCGCCATAGCAGCGTTGCATCGTCTCGCCGTACTAGCGTACTGTCTTCGACGATGCGCCTTGCCCTGGCGGCTTTGTTAGCCGCTCTGCAAGACGTGCATTAGGGAAATTTACGCTGTAGCGCAAGGTCGCCCTTGTGCCTGCTCAAACTATGAAAGAAGACGCATGAACCGTTCCAAAGGGCTTGCAGCCCTGCTGTCCGCCCTGGTTTTCCCCGGCATTGGCCAGTGGTACCTGGGCCGGCGCGGCCTCGCCCTGCTGTTCGCGGTGCCGGCGCTGGTGGCTGGCTATGTTTATTTGAATTTCGCGCTGGATGAAGCGAATGCGCTGGCGGGCCAGCTGCTGGGCGGCAGCATGCCGCTCGATCCGGCGGCGATTGCGGCCAGGCTGGAGGGGCGGCCTACGCCCTTGTCGGTGACGCTGTCGGGTTGGGTGTTTGCGCTGTGCTGGGTGGGTAGCGTGCTGGAGGCGTGGCTGGGGAAGAGGAAGATGTGATGCGCAGGGACGTGGGCACGGGGTGCCCACCCTACGTCGGCCGCGCGTCACACGTAGGGCGGGCACCCCGTGCCCGCGTATGCCCCTACACGATCAATCCAGCTTGGCAGCGTGCTCGCGCGTCGCGTGGAACTGCAGCTTCGGCCAGCGTTCCTGCGTCAGGCGCAGGTTGACGCCGGAGGTCGCGAGGAAGGCCAGGTTGCCGGCAGCATCGTAGGCGACTTGCGGCGCCAGCTGCGATTCGAAGTCGGACAGCGCCTTCTTGTCGTCGCTGGACACCCAGCGCGCGCTGCTGATGCTGGAGCCTTCGAACACGGCGTCGACGCCGTACTCGTTCAGCAGGCGGCTGGCGACCACCTCGAACTGCAGCACGCCGACCGCGCCAAGGATCAGATCCGAGCCGATGACCGGCTTGAAGACCTGCACGGCGCCCTCTTCGCCCAGCTGCTGCAGGCCCTTGTGAAGCTGCTTGGTCTTCAGCGGATTGCGGATGCGCACCGTGCGGAACAGGTCCGGCGCGAAGTACGGGATGCCGGTGAAGGTCAGCAGTTCGCCTTCCGAGAAGCTGTCGCCGATCTGCATGTTGCCGTGGTTCGGCAGGCCGATGATGTCGCCGGCGTAGGCTTCCTCGACCTGTTCGCGGCTCGAGGCCATGAAGGTCACCACCGACGAGAGCTTCACTTCGCGGCCGAGGCGCAGGTGCCTGACCTTCATGCCCTTGTCGAAGCGTCCCGAGCACACGCGCAGGAACGCGATGCGGTCGCGGTGGGCCGGGTCCATGTTGGCCTGGATCTTGAAGACGAAGCCGGAGAAGCGTTCTTCCTCGGGCTTCACGGCGCGCACGGTGGCATCGCGCTCGCGCGGGGCCGGGGCCCAGTCGATCAGGGCCGACAGGATCTCGCGCACGCCGAAGTTGTTGATCGCCGAGCCGAAGAACACCGGGGTCTGCACGCCCGACAGGAAGCGCTCCAGGTCGAACACGTGGGAAGCGCCGTGCACCAGCTCCACTTCCATCTTGAGCTGTTCGATCTCCATCGGGAACATCTCGGCCAGGCGCGGGTTGTCGATGCCCTTGATGATCTCGTAGTCGCCGTCGGCCTTTTCCTCGCCGGCCTTGAACAGCATGATCTCATCCTTGATCAGGTGATAGACGCCGCGGAAGTTCTTGCCCATGCCGATCGGCCAGGTCACCGGGGCGCACTCGATCTTCAGCACCGATTCCACTTCGTCCAGCAGCTCGAGCGGATCGCGGGTCTCGCGGTCCATCTTGTTCATGAAGGTGACGATCGGGGTCGCGCGCATGCGGCAGACGTCCAGCAGCTTGATGGTCTGCTCTTCCACGCCCTTGGCGGCGTCGATCACCATCAGCGCCGAGTCGACCGCGGTCAGCACGCGGTAGGTGTCTTCCGAGAAGTCCTGGTGGCCCGGGGTGTCGAGCAGGTTGATCACGTGCTCGCGGAATTCGAACTGCATCACCGAAGACGCGACCGAGATGCCGCGCTGCTTCTCGATGTCCATCCAGTCGGAAGTGGCGTGGCGCCCGCTCTTGCGGCCCTTGACGGTACCGGCCAGCTGGATCGCGCCCGAGAACAGCAGGAGCTTTTCGGTGAGCGTGGTCTTACCGGCATCGGGGTGGGAAATGATGCCGAAGGTGCGGCGGCGCTGGACTTCGCGCGCGATCTGCGCGGCGGTCTTGGCCGAGGGGGCGTCGAGGACGTCGTCGACGTTGTCAGGAGTGCTTGCTGCGGTTTCGTTGGACATGGTCTCGCCTTTGCGGCGCGTGTGCATAAACGCGCGATTTTACCGAGTCTCGCCCGGTTTGTCTTTAAATCCGCTGTAGGACAAGTCGGGCTCGCTCTGCCACGACTTGTGAAGTTTTCGTTAACGGCGGTAAACGGCCTTATCGGGCGCTATGTTCCTGATGAACCTAAGAAAGGCCTATTTGTTGTCAGGACGTCATATAAGGCTGAGCGCGAAACCGTTTTTATGTTAATTGACCATTTCAAGAATGCTAAAAATAGCCTTTTTCGAATGTTTCTCTCTAGTAGGACTGGACTGACAAAACATCCTGCATAGAACCTACATGGGGGCGACGACTAGTCTTATGTTCGGCAAGAGACTATGGCAATAAAGTACACACATCGCGATGAGGAAACCCATCCAAGCATTCGCCCCCCATGAAGTACGTGAAGTAAGTCAGAGATAACGAGGACAATATGAATAACGCTCAACTTGGTGTTGCCGCCCAGAAGACTCAGTCGGTCAACCAGATTCCCGCATCGGCCGAGGAATTCAAAGTGGCGTCCCGTCCGGTCGTCAGCTATAGCGGCACCCAACAGAATGAGTTGCTCGCGGCCCTGCCGCGCCAAGACCTGGAAACCCTGTTTGAACACCTGGAACTGGTCCCGCTGCCTTTCGGCAAGGAACTGTTCGAATACGGCAGCAAGCTCGAATACGTTTATTTCCCGACCACCGCCATCGTCTCTCTGCTGTACGTGATGGAAGACGGCGCCACCACCGAAATCGCCGTGGTCGGCCATGAAGGTGCGGTCGGCGTCTCCCTGTTCATGGGCGAGCGCGCCACCTGCAGCGCCGTGGTCCAGAGCGCCGGCTACGGCTACCGCCTGAAGACCCAGTTCCTGCGCGACGCCTTCAACAAGGGCGGCGCCCTGCCGCAACTGCTGATGCGCTACACCAATGCGCTGTTCGCCCAGATGGCCCAGAACGCCGTCGGCGGCCGCCACAGCTCGATCGAGCAGAAACTGTGCCGCTGGCTGCTGGACCGCCTGGACCGCTCGGCCAGCAACGAACTGAAGGTGACCCAGGAACTGATCTCGATCATGCTGGGCGTGCGCCGCGAAAGCATCACCGCTGCCGCCGGCAAGCTGCAGGACGAAGGCCTGATCCAGTACCGCCGCGGCAACATCACCGTGCTGAACCGCCAGGGCCTGGAAGACTACGCCGGCGAGTGCTACAAGGTCGCTAAGAGCGAGTACGATCGTCTGCTGATGGATGTGGCACGCGCATAAACCTTGCCGTACTGCCGCCGATTGCCAACTGCGCATCGGCGGCTTGTTGTTGCAGTTGTTGTTCAATGGCCGGCAGCGCCGAGGTGCCCGATAAGGCGCCCAGAGATTCGGCGGCCGGCGCGGCCAGCGGTACCCAGGCCTGTACGCAAGTCCCCTGCCCGTTCACCCCACGTTCCACCGTCAAGGTCCCGCCCAGCAGCAAGGCGCGTTCGCGCATGCCCAGCAGGCCGTGCGACTTCGGACGCCGCATCGCGTCCGGCGGAATCCCGACCCCATCGTCGCTGACTTCGAGCGCCAGCCCCTCGCCCTCGCGTGCTAAATGCACGACCACGTGGCGCGCCTGCGCATACTTGGCGACATTGTTGAGCGATTCCTGGGCGATGCGGAACAGCGCGATCGCATGCATGGGACCGGCGCTGTCGACGTCGCCCTCGACCAGGGCTTCGCAGTCCAGCTGGGCGGCACGCGCGAAATCGCTGCAATAACTCTGCAGTGCCGCCGCCAGGCCCATATTGTCCAGCAGGCTGGGGCGCAAGTCTTCGATGATGCGGCGCTTCAGCTCCACGGTCTGGAGCAGGGTCTTGCGGGCGCAGCCGAGTGCGGCTGCCTGCGCCGGGTGGCTGTCCTTCAAATGCTCGCCGACCGTGGACAGCGCCATGCCGATGGCCGTCAGGTTGGCGCCCATCTCATCGTGCAGCTCGCGTGCCAGGCGCGCCTTTTCCTCTTCCGACACGCTGATCAGGTGGCGCGACAGCACCGACAGCTGCTCGGTGCGCGCCGCCACCAGCGTTTCGAGCTGGTCATTGCTCTCCTGTAGCGCGCGCTCGGCGGACAGGCGCAGCGAGAAACTGCGCCAGATCAGGTGATAGAACAGCACCAGCACGACGATGGCGACCAGGTTGATGCCCACGCCCAGCAGCGCCGTGCGGCGGTACTGGTCGTAGAAGCCGGCACCGCGCGCGGCCAGCAATTCGTTCTGCTCCTGCGTCATCACCACCACCTGCAGGCGGATCTCGTCCATGCGGACCAGGTCTTCCTGGGTACGGGCGATGGCGACGATGTCGTCCAGGCCGCCGTGGCGATACACGTCCAGCGACTCGTTCATCAGGCCGACGCGGCGCCGCACCAGGGTCTGCAGCTGGGCCAGGTTCTTCAGTTGCGAGGGATTGTCGGCGAGGAGCGTCCTGAGCGTTTCGAACTCGCCTTCGAGTTCGCGCTGGGCCGTACGCAGCGGGCCGAGATAGGTCTCGGAACCGGACAGGAAATAGCCGCGCAAGCCGCTGTCCGCGTCGGTGACGAGCAGGTTCACATACTGCAAGCGGCTCGATACCCGGTCCGCCTGGGCCTGGCTCGCATTGGTTGCCTTCAACTCACCGAGGTTGCGCACCAGACTGACGCCGTTCAGCACCAGGATGAGCACGCACACCGCACCCAGCAGGGTTTGGTACCACGGCAGGCTGCGCACCGGCCGGTAGGCAGGGTCCGCACTGAAATACATCCTGGAGATCCTCTCACGCAGCGACGATGTGCGCGATTATAGACTGAGAGAAATATGTATGCAGGCCAGCGAGGGCTGGCGTGCGGAGGGGTGATGCAAGAAGACGACGCGGCAGGTACGCCGCCCTCTCGCAGATCTGCCCGGCGGGCAGACATGCCCTGCTCAGACGAGCAGAGCGCCCTGCTCAGTCGAGCAAGTTGTTCTTCATGGCGTAATAGGTCAGGTCGCTGTTCGACTGCAGGCCCATCTTTTCCATGATGCGGGTACGGTAGGTCGAAACCGTTTTGATCGACAGCGACAGTGCATTGCCGATGTCCGACACGGTCGCGCCCTTGGCCAGGCGCAGGAAGACCTGGAACTCGCGGTCCGACAGCTCCGTGTGCAGCGCCGTGTTCGGGTCGCGGTCGAAGCTCTGGGCCAGCAGCTCGCCGACCTGGGAGCTGACGTAGCGGCGGCCCTGGTAAACGGTACGCACGGCGGTCTTGAGCTCGTCGGCGTCGCACTCCTTGTTCAGGTAGCCATTGGCGCCCATCTTGAACAGGTTGAGCGCGTACTGCTGCGCCGGATAGCCCGACAGGATCAGCACCGGCAGGTTCGGCTGGCCCTGGCGGATGGTGCGCAGGATGTCGATGCCGCTTTGGTCCGGCATTGCAATATCCAATAGCAGCACGTCGCAAATCTCGCGACGTGCGATGTCGAGGGCTTCACGCCCGGTAGCGCCCTCGGCCACGACTTCAAAGTCGCCCGACGACGAAAAAATCTGTTTGAAACCTGCTCGAACTATCTGGTGATCGTCACAAATGGCAACGCGTATCATTGTCTTCCCTTAGATTTTTCCTGAGGCAGGAAAGAGCCGAGGCTGACACCTCACGCCCACAACAAGCATGTTTGAGTCAGCAACATTCGCAAGTGACATTCTAGCACCTCCTAGGTGCAGAACAACAGGAGCACGAATGCTTGAGCCCGATACTCGATCGATAGCGCTATCGATGAGCCGAATCAGGCCGCCGGCGACCCGTGCTTCAGGATCGCGAGGATGGCGTGCAGCTCTTCACGCAACAGCTCGGGCGCGATGCTCGGCTCGGGCGGTGCGGGAGGCACCGGCGGCACTGCCTCGACATCCTCGGCCTGCCCGCCCCTGCCGTCGAGGCGATTGCGGGCGCCGCTGATCGTGAAGCCCTGCTCGTACAGCAGCTCGCGGATACGCCGGATCAACAGCACTTCGTGATGCTGGTAATAGCGGCGGTTTCCACGGCGTTTGACCGGTTTAAGCTGGGTAAATTCCTGCTCCCAGTAGCGCAGCACATGCGGCTTGACGCCGCACAATTCACTGACTTCCCCGATCGTGAAATAACGCTTGGCCGGAATCGGCGGCAATACAGTCAGTTCCATCTTGTTGGGTCGGTCATTCATGAATCGTTGGTTTTACTCAGGCGGCACGCGCGAGCGAGGCACTGTCGGCGCTGGCCGGATTGGCCTCCTCGACCATGCTCTTGAGCTTCTGGCTGGCGTGGAAGGTCACGACGCGACGCGCCGTGATCGGAATCTCTTCCCCGGTTTTCGGATTGCGGCCCGGACGCTGCGGCTTGTCGCGCAACTGGAAGTTGCCGAAGCCGGACAGCTTGACCGCCTCGCCGCGCTCGAGCGCGTTGCGGATCTCGTCGAAGAAGGTCTCGACCATGTCCTTGGCTTCGCGCTTGTTCAGGCCGACCTGCTCGAATAGCAATTCGGCCAGCTCCGCCTTGGTCAGGGTCGGCAACTCCTGTTCCGCTTCCTTCCGTACCCGATGGGCGGCGAGCGCTTTCTCGAGGACGGCGGAATCAACGTCGTTGTTGTTAATTTTGAAGCCCTACCTATGTCTTGGATGTGACGTCAGGCGCGCAATTTGGCGCCATGTTGTTGTGCCGCTGCCTGTGCGAGCGCGGCCATGATGGCCTCGACCGCGTCGTCCTGCAGCGTCGATTGAGTATCTTGCAAGCCAAAGCGGAAAGCAAGACTTTTTTCATCTTGTTCCAAACCCTTGCCGCGATATTCATCAAACAAAACAACGGCTTGCACGAGTTTGCCGTTTGCGTTCGCGGCCAGCTCGGCCTTGAATGCGTCCAGCAAAGCCTGGGCCGGCACGTCCTGTTTCACCACCAGCGCGAGGTCGCGGGTGGCGCCCGGGAACTTCGAGATTTCGGTGTACGACGGCACGATGCGTTCGCGCAGCGCCTCGGCATCGACCTCGAACAGCACCGGTGCCTGCGGCAGATCGTACTTCTGCAGCCAGCGCGGATGCAGCTCGCCGATGAAGCCGATCGCGCGGCCGTCCAGCTCGACCTGGGCCGACCGGCCCGGATGCAGGGTCGGATGCTCGAGCTTGCTGAAGCGCAGCGCACGCGGTGCGAACAGTGCTTCCAGGTCGCCCTTGACGTCGAAGTAGTCGACCGCACGGGTCGGCATGCCCCACTGCTCGTCCGCGGCCGGGCCGTAGGCCATGGCGGCAACGCGCTTGGGCTGATCGAAGCCGGCGATGGACAGCGGACCGTCCACGGCTGCCGGATTGCGGTGGAACACGGCGCCGACTTCGAACACGCGCACGCGGCCGGCCTTGCGGTTGACGTTGTAGCGCACGTTGGCGATCAGGCTGCCGATCAGGTTCGAACGCATCACGCTCATCTGGCTGGCGATCGGGTTCTGCAGCTTGATCGGGTCGGTATTGCCGGCGAAGTCGGCTTCCCACTGGCTTTCCACGAAGCTCATGTTGACCACTTCCTGGTAACCCAGGTCGGCCAGCTGGTGGCGAACGGCAAATAAGGAGCGCGTGTTTTCCGGCTCGATCAGCATCGCCGACGGTGCCACCGGCGGCAAGGCCGGGATGTTCTCGAAGCCATACACGCGCGCGACTTCCTCGATCAGGTCTTCCTCGATCTCGATGTCGAAACGGTAGGACGGCGCGGTGACCGTGAAGCGGCCCGGCTCGCGCTCGAACGGCAGGCCGAGACGGGTGAAGATGTCGGCCACGGTATCGTCGTCGATGGCCACGCCGATCACCTTCTGCGCGCGCTCGGTGCGCAGGGTAACCGGCTGGCGCTGCGGGATGTTCACGATCTGGTCGTCGACCGGACCGACTTTCGTCGCCGGCGTGCCGCAGATCTCGACGATCAGCGAGGTGATGCGCTCGATGCGCTCGACGGTGCCGGCATAGTCGACGCCGCGCTCGAAGCGGTGCGCCGCATCGGTCGAGAAGTTGAAGCGGCGGGCACGGCCCTGGATGGCGCCCGGCCACCAGAATGCGGCTTCCAGGTAGATGTCGGTGGTGTCGAGCGTGACCGCGGTCGAGTCGCCGCCCATGATGCCGGCCAGCGATTCGATTTCCTTTTCGTCGGCGATGACGCCGACCCACTCGTCGACCTCGACGGTGTTACCGTTCAGGAGCTTGAGCGATTCGCCCTTGCGGCCCCAGCGCACGTCGATGCTGCCATGGATCTTGGCCAGGTCGAACACGTGCGAAGGCTGGCCGGTTTCCAGCATCACGTAGTTGGAGATGTCGACCAGGGCCGAGACCGAGCGCTGGCCGCTGCGTTCCAGGCGGCGCTTCATCCACTCCGGGGTGGCGGCACGCGCGTTCAGGCCGCGGATCACGCGACCGGTAAAGCGTCCGCACAGGTCCGGTGCCGACACTCTTGCAGGCAGGATCTCGTCGGTGCTCACCGGGACGATGCGCTGCGCCGGGAAGGTCAGCGGGGTGCCGGTCAGGGCCGACACTTCACGCGCCACGCCCAGCACCGACAGGCAGTCCGCCTTGTTCGGGGTCAGCTTGATGGTGAACTTCTGGTCGTTCAGCGCGAGGTAGTCGCGGATGTTCTGGCCGACCGGCGCGTCTTCCGGCAGTTCCATCAGGCCGCTGCTCTCTTCGGAGATCTTCAGTTCCTTGGCCGAGCACATCATGCCCTGCGACTCGACGCCGCGCAGTTTGCCGACCTTGATTTCGAAAGGCTTGCCGTCGGCGCCAGGCGGCAGCACGGCGCCGGCCTTGGCGCAGATCGCCTTCATGCCCGCGCGCACGTTCGGCGCGCCGCAGACGATATTCAGTAAAGTGCCGCTGCCGACGTCGACCTGGCAGACGTTCAGGCGGTCGGCGTTCGGGTGCTTGGCCACTTCCTTGACTTCGGCGACCACGACGTTCGAGAACGGCGGCGCGACCGCTTCCACTTCCTCGACTTCGAGGCCGGACATGGTGAGCAGATGGGCCAGTTCGTCCGAATTCATCTTCGGATCGACCATGGAACGGAGCCAGTTTTCGGAGAATTGCATATCAGTGCCTTTTCAAGGTCTTAAGTTTGCTTTTCAAATGGTCTCAGAAACCGTAGCGAGCAGGGCTCAGTTCCGTCCGAGAAGCGCAGCCGTACGCAGGTACGGCGAGCATCGCAGGGCGGAAATGTGCCCGCGCAGTAGGTTTATGAGGCCATTTAATTGAACTGCTTCAGGAAACGGAGGTCGCCTTCATAGAAGAGGCGCAGGTCGTTGATCCCGTAGCGCAGCATGGTCAGGCGCTCGAGGCCGGAGCCGAACGCGAAGCCGATGTATTTTTCCGGATCCAGGCCGAAGTTGCGCACGACAATCGGGTGCACCTGGCCGGCGCCCGAGACTTCCAGCCAGCGGCCCTTCAGCGGACCGGAGCCGAAGGCGATGTCGATCTCGGCCGAGGGTTCGGTGAACGGGAAGTACGACGGACGGAAGCGCACCTGCAGGTCGTCGGTCTCGAAGAAGGCCTTCACGAAATTCAGGTACACGCCCTTGAGGTCGGCAAAGCTGATGTTCTCGCCGATCCACAGGCCTTCGACCTGGTGGAACATCGGCGAGTGGGTAGCGTCGCTGTCGACGCGATAGGTGCGGCCCGGTGCGATCACCTTGATCGGCGGGGTGTGGGTACGGGCATAGCGCACCTGCATGGGGCTGGTGTGGGTGCGCAGCAGCAGCGGCTTGCCGGTGCTGTCCTCGCCCTCGATGTAGAAGGTGTCCTGCATCGAACGCGCCGGGTGGTTTTCCGGGCTGTTCAGTGCGGTGAAGTTGGTCCAGTCGGTTTCGATTTCCGGGCCGTCGGCCACGTCGAAGCCGATCGAGCGGAAGATCTGTTCGACCCGCTCCCAGGTGCGCATGACCGGGTGGATGCCGCCGGTCGAACGGCCGCGGCCCGGCAGGGTGACGTCGATGCTCTCGGCGTTCAGGCGCGCCATCAGCTGGGCGTTCGCCAGATCCTCGCGGCGGGCCGTCAACGCCTGTTCGATTTTTTCTTTGGCGGCGTTGATCAGGGCGCCCTGCGCCTTGCGCTGTTCCGGGTCGAGCTTGCCGAGACCCTTCATCAGTTCGGTGACCTGGCCGGTCTTGCCCAGGTATTTCGCTTTTGCGTTTTCCAGCGCGGCAGCGTCTTGTGCGGCACCAAAGTCAGCCTGGGCCGAGACGACGAGTTCTTCGAGCGAGTTCATGCGTGTTCTTTTCCTGTTTTGGATGGCGGGGAACGCCAGAAACAAAAACAGGGCATCGGTCGTCAAACCTTTGCCCCGTCCTTTGCGCGTCAGCGGCCTTGCAGCCGCTTACACTGTACTTCTTGTTGCTGACGACTGATTAGGCAGCCAGCTTGGTCTTGACGGTGTTCACGATAGCGGCAAATGCCGGCTTGTCGTTCACAGCCATGTCGGCCAGGACTTTACGGTCCAGTTCAATCGCGGCTTTCTTCAGGCCGTTCATGAAGGCGCTGTAGGTCATGCCGTGCGAACGCGAAGCCGCGTTGATACGGGTGATCCACAGTGCGCGGAAGACGCGCTTCTTGTTGCGGCGGTCGCGGTATGCGTACTGGCCAGCGCGCATGACTGCTTGCTTGGCAATACGGAATACTTTGCTGCGGCGGCCACGATAGCCTTTAGCAAGTTCAAGAACCTTCTTGTGACGGGCACGTGCAGTAACCCCACGTTTTACTCGAGGCATATTCGCTCCTTAGTGTGAGATTAGACGGCCGACGGCATCATGCGGTAGACGCTCTGGACGTCCGACGCATTGATGTTACGGGTGCCACGCAGCTGGCGCTTGTTCTTGGTGGTCTTCTTGGTCAGGATGTGACGCTTGAACGCCATACCCGATTTGACGGTACCACCCGGACGCACGCGAAAACGCTTTTTCGCGGAGCTTTTGGTTTTCATTTTCGGCATAGTCATCTGCCCTCTTACAGGCAGCCTCATATGTAACAGGATTGCAGGTGGCAGCAACGCTGCTCTTGGATGCCTGCTTTCACTTGTTTCTGCAGCAGAAGCGAGTCCACTACAGTCTTGCATTCCCGCATCATACGACACGGGAACCGCAGATTATATCAGAGCTTTACGGGTTCGTGGGCATGGGATGCCCACCCTACCGCTAAACCGTAGGGTGCGCACCACGTGCGCACGTGGCGACAGCAAAAAATGGAATAGGCCGAGCCCGGGCCGCAGGCGAACCTGAAGCCCGGGCCCGGCCCGGCTTGACTGTCACAGCAAGCGTGCTGCGATCGCGCGAAGCTTACTTCTTCTTCTTCGGCGCGACCACCATGATCATCTGGCGGCCTTCCATTTTCGGGAACTGCTCGACCTGGCCATACGGCTCCAGATCGCCACGCAGACGTTCCAGCATGCGCGCACCGATGTCCTGGTGGGCCATCTCGCGACCGCGGAAGCGCAGGGTGATCTTGGTCTTGTCACCCTCTTCCAGGAATTTGATCAGGTTGCGCAGCTTGATGCTGTAATCGCCTTCGTCCGTACCCGGACGGAACTTGATCTCTTTGACCTGGATGATCTTCTGCTTCAGCTTCGCTTCGTGCGCACGCTTCTGCTCCGAATATTTGAACTTGCCGTAGTCCATCAGACGGCAGACCGGCGGATTCGCGTTCGGGGCGATTTCCACCAGATCGACGTTCGCTTCTTCAGCCAGACGAAACGCTTCGGCCAGGCTCACAATGCCCAGCGGCTCGTTATCCACTCCGGTCAGACGCATTTCCGGATGGTTGATTTCGCCATTGATGCGATGTGACGACTTGTCAGTAGCTATGGTGTTTCCTTTTAAAGTTGATTTGATCGGGCCGTCTCAAGGCGCTGTTACTTCGCCTTGGTTGCTACCTCGCTTTGGAGGCGTTCCAGCAGCGCATCGACGGACATGACGCCCAGGTCGACATTGCCACGCGCGCGAACGGCCACAGTGTTGGCATCCCGCTCTTTATCACCGACAACTAAGATGTACGGCAGTTTTTGGACGGAGTGCTCCCGGATTTTATAGGTAATCTTCTCGTTCCGCAAATCAGCGTGAACGCGCAGGCCCGCGGCCTTCAGGCGCGCCTCGACTTCTTTCACATAGGAAGCTTGCGCATCCGAAATGTTCAGAATAGCAACCTGGACCGGCGCCAGCCACAGCGGCAGCGCGCCGGCGTAGTTCTCGATCAGGATGCCGATGAAACGCTCCATCGAACCGACGATCGCACGGTGCAGCATGACCGGCACCTTGCGGGTATTGTCTTCGGCCACGTACTCGGCGCCCAGGCGGCCCGGCATCGAGAAGTCGACCTGCATGGTGCCGACCTGCCACGGACGGCCGAGGCTGTCCTTCAGGTGGTACTCGATCTTCGGGCCGTAGAAGGCACCCTCGCCCGGCAGCTCGGTCCACTCCACGCCGCAGCCGCGCAGGGCCGAACGCAGGGCTTCCTCGGCCTGGTCCCAGACTTCGTCGGAGCCGATGCGGTTTTCCGGACGCAGGGCGATCTTGACGTCGATGTTCTCGAAGCCGAAGTCCTCGTACACCTTCATGGCCTGGGCGTGGAAAGCCACCACTTCCGGCGCGATCTGCTCTTCGGTGCAGAACACGTGGCCGTCGTCCTGGGTGAAGCCGCGCACGCGCATCAGGCCGTGCAGCGCGCCCGAGGACTCGTTGCGGTGGCACTGGCCGAACTCGCCGTAGCGCAGCGGCAGGTCGCGGTAGGAACGCAGGCCGGCGTTATAGATCTGCACGTGGCCCGGGCAGTTCATCGGCTTGAGCGCGTAGGTACGGTTCTCCGACTCGGTGGTGAACATGTTCTCGCGGTAGTTGTCCCAGTGACCGGTCTTCTGCCACAGGGTCACGTCGATGATCTGCGGCGCCTTGACTTCGTTGTAGCCGGTGGCCTGGTAGGTCTTGCGCATGTACTGCTCGACCTGCTGCCAGATGGTCCAGCCCTTCGGGTGCCAGAAGATCAGGCCCGGCGCCTCGTCCTGGAAGTGGAACAGGTCCAGCGCCTTGCCCAGCTTGCGGTGGTCGCGCTTTTCCGCCTCTTCCAGCATGTGCAGGTATTGCTCCTGGTCTTCCTTCTTGGCCCAGGCGGTGCCGTAGACGCGCTGCAGCATCTCGTTCTTCGAGTCGCCGCGCCAGTAGGCGCCGGCCAGCTTCATCAGCTTGAAGACCTTCAGCTTGCCGGTCGAGGGCACGTGCGGGCCGCGGCACAGGTCGGTGAAATTGCCTTCCGAGTAGAGCGAGACGTCTTCATTTGCCGGGATCGAGGCGATGATCTCGGCCTTGTAGTCTTCGCCGATCGACTTGAAGTAGGCCACGGCTTCGTCGCGCGGCAGCACCTTGCGGCTGACCGGCTCGTCCTTCTTGGCCAGCTCGGCCATTTTCTTCTCGATCGCCTGCAGGTCGTCCGGGGTGAAGGGACGCTTGTAGGAGAAGTCGTAGTAGAAACCGTTGTCGATGACCGGGCCGATGGTGACCTGGGCTTCCGGGAACAGCTCCTTGACTGCGTAAGCCAGCAGGTGGGCGGTCGAGTGACGGATGACGTCCAGGCCTTCCGGGTCCTTGTCGGTGACGATCGCCAGGTCGGCGTCGGACTCGATCAGGAAGGAGGTATCGACCACCTTGCCGTTGACCTTGCCGGCCAGCGCGGCTTTGGCCAGGCTCGGGGCGATGTTCTGGGCCACCTGGGCCACGGTGACGGGGCCTTCGAATTGACGGCTGGAGCCGTCCGGAAGTCGCACATTCAGCATTTTGATCTCCTGTTCGGCGCCGCTCGCGCCCGCTAAGATTAATAAAATTGAAATGAAAAGTATTCGGACGAAAAAAAACGCGCACCAGGCGCGTTTTTATCAGTGTTGTCGAGTTTCTTGAGACAAAAGACCACCGTACCGCGTCTAGCGATTCCCCCACAACTTAGTTGTAGTTCGCGGTGTCATAACCGTCGGTGCCTTTCTCGCTCTTACTGAATTACTACTGAGTATTCTGGTGGGCGGTGCAGAATTCGAATCTGCGACCCCTTGGATGTCGACCAAGTATTCTAACCAGCTGAACTAACCGCCCGTATGCCGCCATTATAGGGGCCCGGCCGCAATTGTGCAAGACAACATGGAATTTGCATTCGCGGCGTGGGCACGGGGTGCCCACCCTACTATACTGTTCGACTTTTCCGCATTCCCTCTTCCCATGTCAGACCACTCGATCTCCTCCGCCCACCTGCACGCCCACCTCGACGGCGACGCCCGCCACGGCCACGTCATCGAAGGCCGCAGCCAGGCCGCGATGGGACTGGCGCTGGGCCTGACCCTGCTGTTCGCGCTGATCGAAGCGGTGACGGGTTTCATGTCGAACTCGCTGGCCCTGATCTCCGACGCCGGCCACATGGTGACCGACGCCGCCGCGCTCGGCCTGGCGCTGATGGCCCAGCTGATCGCGCGCCGTCCGCCTTCGCACCGCCATTCCTTCGGCTTCGTGCGCGCCGAGGCGCTGGCCGCCTTCGTCAACAGCCTGGCGATGCTGCTGCTGGTTGCCTGGATCGTCTACGAGGCCGCGCAGCGCCTGCTCAAGCCGGAAGCCGTGCAAGGCGGCACCGTGTTCGTGGTGGCCGCGATTGGTGCCTGCATCAATATCCTGGTGGCCTGGGTGCTGTCGCGCGGCGAGCAGAGCATCAACACGCGCGCCGCCTTGGTCAACGTGCTGGGCGACCTGCTCGGCTCGGTGGCCGCGATCGCTGCCGGCGCCATCATCCATTTCACCGGCTGGGTGCGGATCGACCCGATCCTGTCGATCTTCGTGTCGCTGCTGATCCTGAAGTCGACCATCGGCGTGCTGCGCGAGTCCTACCACTTCCTGATGGAGGGGGTGCCCGAGCAGATCGATTACCTGGGCGTGGGCGCCGACCTGGCCGCCGTGCCGGGCGTGCTGTCGGTGCACGACCTGCACGTGTGGGACATGTCGCCGGGCGAGCCGGCCCTGATCGGCCACCTCGAGATCGCCGACCTCAACGCCTGGCCCGAGGTGCTGCGCGCCGTGAAAGAAATGCTGCTCGACAAGCACGGCATCGACCATGTGACGCTGCAGCCGGAAGTCCACGCCTGAACACCGACGAGCGTGTCAGCGGGCTCCGACCCGGCAGCGGGGCACGCGCCGATAGGTAGAATAGGAGTGCCATGTCGATAATCGACACATGCCTATTCAAGATCAAGTCTACGACACCCTTATCGTCGGCGGCGGCCCCGGCGGCCTGACCGCCGCCATTTACCTGCGCCGCTTCACCCGCAACGTCGCCCTGGTCGACAAGGGCAACAGCCGGCTGCGCCTGATCCCGGTCTCGCACAACTACCCCGGCTTTCCGGAAGGCGTGCCGGGCCACGTCCTGCTCGGCAACCTCACAGTGCAGCTCGAACGCTACGGCGGCACGGTGATGCCGGGCGAGATCGTCGACCTGCGCATCGAAGACGGCCTGTTCGTCGGCGATTACCTGCCCGAGGCGAGCGAAGACCAACCCGAACCGGAGCCGGTACAGATCCGCGCCCACACCGTGCTGCTGGCCACCGGCGTGGCCGACGCCGGGCTGCCGATCGAGAACTGGCGCGAGGCGATCGCGTTCGGCTCGCTGCGCCTGTGCCCCGTCTGCGATGGCTTCGACGTGATGGACAAGCGCATCGCGGTCGCCACCGCCGACATCAACCCGGTCGGCCACGCCCTCTTCATGCGCAGCTTCAGCAGCGACGTCACGCTGTTCGAACGCGGCCCGGCCTCGATGCTGGATGCCGAGGACAAGCGCCGCCTGGACGCCGCCGGCGTACGCCTGATCGAGTCGCCGCTGCTGTCGGTCACACTCGACGCGTCGATGAAACCGGTGATGCATACCGAGGACGGCGAGGCATACCCGGCCGACGTGTTCTACCCGATGCTGGGCGAGAAAGCCCGCTCCAGCCTGGCCGCCAAGCTGGGCGCCGAGACCGCGCAGTGCGAGGAAATCGTGGTCGACGACCATTACGCCACCACCGTGCCCGGCCTGTACGCGATCGGCGACGTGGTCGTCGGCCTGAACCAGATCGCGGTGGCGACCGGCGGCGCGGCCAAGGCGGCGGTACGCATCCACAACCAGCTCCCGCCGGCCTATCGCCAGGCGCCCGCGCGTCCCGCGCAGGCGGGATGGACCGCCACCTGAACGAAAGGCTGACGCATGTTCCTGTTTTTCTCCAACAAACTGGGCTGCCTGGGCTCGATCCTGGTGTCGCTTGCGATCACGCTGGTGCTGCTGTTCATCTTCGGCGTGCTCTAGGCTGCGCGGCGGGACACGATATTGCGGCTCGGCTACTATAATGGCTTGCCATTCCGGCATGACTATTTAGACGAGCCCATGAAAAACCTTCTGCTGTTTGCCTGCGGCCTGCTGTCCGCCGGCGCCGCCCTCGCCGATGATGCTGCGATCCTGAAATGCCGTGCCCAGACCGATACCGCGCGCCGCCTGGCCTGCTATGACGCGATGCCGGTCGGCGCCACGCCGGTGGCTGCCGCCGCGCCCGCACCGGCTGCCTCGCCCGAGCAGAGCTTCGGCCTGCCGCCGGCAGCGCAAAAAAAGATGAGTGCCGACGAATCGCGCATCCGCAGCACCGTGGTCGGCCGCTTCGACGGCTGGGGCCCGGGTTCAAGCATCACCCTGGCCAACGGCCAGGTGTGGCGGGTGACGGACGGCAGCGAAGCGGTCATGCGTCCCATGCAGGACCCGAAGGTCGAGGTCTCGCGCGGCCTGCTGGGCGGCTACTTCCTGCAAGTCGAAGGCTATAACAACAGCGCGCGCGTATCACGGGTGAAGTAAGGCCGAGCCGTGCGGCAAGCGGGCCCGGCGCTGAAGTATCATGAAGCCCTGGTCGGGTCACTTCGATGGAGCGGTTCATGGTCTGGAAGGTACGTCGCGAGACGGTGGTTTCGCAGCATATCGAAGTCGCGTTGGTTTACCGGGAAATGCTGGGTCTGGACGAGGCTGCCCGCTATCTCGAACATGAAGGCATCGACCAGGAAATCGTCGATCGCATCCTGTTCACCGACCGCAAGCGCGGGCCGCCGGTGGCGCCCTTGTCGCATCTGCAGCAGCAAGGGTGCCGGCGCCGGAACCGCGTCCACGATGCCATCGTCGAGGCCGCGCTGAAGATCGAAAAAAGCTCGGCAAGGAGATGGCGCTGGCCCTGCTGAAGGACGAGCAGGTGCCGCAAGCGGTGGTCGACCGGGTCACCGCGCCGGAGCCGCGCCAGCTGCGCGTGCGCAAGCTGCCGGCTTAGCACGCCGCCTGCTCAGCCCTCGGAGGCCAGTGCGATGCGGCGCCGGATCTGCTGCAGCGCCGCGGCATCGCCCGCGGCCTGGGCACGCTGTTCCTGCACGCCGAGCCAGGCCAGGAGCGGCCTTCTCCACCCCTGGTGCGAAGCCGTGTCGACCGCGTTCCCGATGTCGGCCGGCGTGATGCGCCCTGCTTTCATCAAGGCCCCGGCAGCCACCAGCCGCGCCAGCGGATCCTGCACCCCGGCCAGGGTACCGGCCGTGACGACCGCGCGGTGCTGCTCCGGCAGCAGGCCGGCGTTCAGACCCTGCCACTGGCCCGCCAGATAGGCCGCATAGGCCTGCTGGGCCGGGGTCGCGTCGCCCGCCAGCGCCGCATAGCCGGCGCAGTCGTAGTCGAGCGCCGCCACGCGCGCGGCGCAGCGCACCAGCTCGACCTGCGCCACATTGTCGAAGCGCCCGGTGCTGGCGGTCTCGCGCCGGGCGCGCGCGAATTCGGCATCGGCGGCCGCGGTGTTGCCGTGCAGCCAGGCGTCGGTGTAGCCATCCAGCGCGCTCTTCGCGTTCGGCTGCCAGTCCGGCGGCTGGGGTTTGCTGGCGCAGCCGGCCAGCGCCAGGGACAGCGCCAGCGTGACGGCGGCGCCGGCGGTGAGAACGGTCGTCTTCATGGCAGCTTGATCTCCTCGTCGCGCTTGAACGGCCACTTGCGGTTGATCTCGTCGACCAGGCGGTTCACCTTGCGCAGGCTGGCATCGACCTCGCCACGCAGGCGACCCAGATCCTGGGTTGCGTTCCTGGCGTTGGCGCCCACCGCCTGGGCCTCGACCAGCACCGCGTCGACCTTCTGCAGCGTCCCGCGCGCATCCTGCAGCACGCCATTCAGCTCGCGCATCGCGGCCTGGGCATCGTCCATCACGCCGTTCTTGCCGAACACGCGGCGGTCGGTCTTGGCCAGGATGGTGTCGACCCGCTCCAGCGTTTGCAGCAGCTTCTGGGCCTCGGCATCGCCGCCCAGGGCCGTGCCCAATACGCCGTACTTGCCGGTCAGGCGGCCGCTGAAGGTCTCGACGTTGCCGAGCGTGTTGGCGATGGCCGAGCCTTCCTGCGTCATGTTCTGCAGGTTCTCGAGCAGCGCGCGGGCGGTCGACAGCAGGCGCGGGATCTCGGCGGCGGCGTCGCCGCGCAGCACCGGTCTTTGCGCCTTGTCCGGCAGCGGCGGGTCGCTCAGGATGCCGCTGTAGGCGCGCAGGTGGGTCTGGCCGACCACGCTGCTCTCCAGCGTGAACACGCTGGTGGTGCGCAGCCACTTGGCATCGGCCTTCGGAATGTCGACCAGCACGTTGACCTTGCCGTCCTGGCCCAGGTCGACCTGGCGCACACGCCCGATCGGAAAGCCGGCGAAGGTCATGTCCATGCCGGGGATGACGCCCTCGGAGTTGTCGGTCACCAGCACCAGCTGCTGGGTGGGCTCGAACACGCCGCGCGCGTACATCACGTACAGGAAGAAGGCGACGATCAGCGCGCCGATCACGACCAGCAGGATCACTGCCTTCGCTTCGACGTGTTTCGGCTCGTCAGGTACGGTATCCGCCATGCGCAGTCCTCGCTCAGATATTCAGGTCATTCAGATGTATTTGACGGCCAGCGAACTGGCCTCGATCAGCAGCAGCACGAACAGCAGCCGCAGCGCGCCGGGCTGCACGTTCGAGCGGTGGCGGCGCCGGTGGCGCAGCATGTCCAGGATCGCCGCGCTCGGGATCACCGCGACCGCAAGGCCGAACAGCACCGTCTTGAACACGAAACCGAGGGTCACGGTCGGATCGAACACGCGCCCCACGGTGCGGGTGTAATCGCTCAGGCCCCAGGGCGACAGCCCGTACACGTTCAGGTAGGCCAGCACCAGCACGATCACGCTGCTCACCATCGCCAAGCTCAGCACCGAGAAGGCGTTCGCGATCACCTGCGGCACCAGGTCGCGGCGCACGCGGCGCAGGGTTGCCTCGGCGGCGTCGCCGGGCGCCACGCCGCTCGCCGCCAGCCCCATCGCATTGGCGTCGAAGGCCATGCCCGCGCGCAGGGCCGCGAACAGCGCCGCCGACAAGGGCAGCAGCTCCAGCACCAGCACCCGCACCATCATCTCCAGCGCGAAGCCGGACAGGCCGTAGCTCTGCGCCGTCACCAGCACGATGCGGATGATGACCAGGCTGACCAGCGCCGTCAGCAGCGTGAACCAGGGCAGCACCGCCCAGGTGCTGGTGTAGATGTAGGTGGAGGTCGCGTGCCGGTTGTCGCGGTGCCAGATGGACGGCGACATCGCCATCACCAGCGCGATCGCGCCCAGGTGCAGCATCCCCCACCAGCTGAGCAGCCAGCGCTTGATGCGCAGGCCCCAGTCGCGCGGCTTCAGGTAGATGAGCGAAGTGATCATATGGACATGATACAGATTCGGCGGGGTGTTCCCCCAGCCGTATCAGGTTCTGCGCGCTTCCTGCACGCCGCTCACCTCGCCGATCGCCGCCAGCGCCTTCTGCAGCTGCCCGGTCGAGCCGATCTCCGCGGTGAACACCATGCGCGCCGCGCCCTTGCTGCTCTGGGTGTTCACGCCGATCACATTGATCTTCTCGCGCGCCAGCACCTCGGAGATGTCGCGCAGCAGGCCCTGGCGGTCCGACGCCAGGATGAAGATGTCGATCGGGTACACCGTTTCCTTGTCGGCGCGGCCCCAGTCGGTCTCGATCACCCGCTCCGGCGCCTTGGACGCCATCTCGCCGAAGTTCTTGCAGCTGGCGCGGTGGATGGACACGCCCTTTCCGCGCGTGACGAAGCCGACGATCGGGTCCGGCGGCGCCGGTTTGCAGCACTTGGCCAGCATGGTCAGCATGCCTTCGCTGCCGACCACCAGCACGCCCGATTTCGCGCCCTGCTCGACGCTCGAGGCGCGGCTCTTGTTGACCACCGCCGCATCCTCGGGCGGCGGGTTGTCGGCCGGGTCGTGCAGCGCGGCTTCGACGTGGCGCAGGCTGAATTTCTCCTTGCCGACCGCGATGAACAAATCGTCCACCTTGGCGAAGCCGAGCTTGTGCGCCAGCGCTTCCAGGTTGACCGCGGTCTTGCCTTCGCGCTGCAGCGATTTTTCGACCAGCGCGCGGCCGTGGGTCAGGGTCTCGGCCAGTTCCTGCGCGTGGAACCAGGCGCGGATCTTGGTGCGGGTCCGGCTCGACACCGTGTAGCCGGGGCTGAGCCAGTCGCGCGAGGGTCCCGCGCTGCCCGCCGGTCCCTTGGCGGTGATGATCTCGCAGGTCTGGCCGTTCTTCAGCGCCGTGTTCAGCGGCACCATGACGCCGTCGATCTTGGCGCCGCGGCAGCGGTGCCCGACCTCGCTGTGCAGGTGGTAGGCGAAGTCGATCGGCGTGGCGCCCTGCGGCAGCTCGAGCACGCGCGCCTGCGGGGTCAGCACGAAGATGCGGTCGTCCAGCGTGGCCGACTTCAGCTTCTCGACCCATTCGCGCTGCAGGTCTTCCTGGCCGGCGACGGCATCGGCCACGACGTCGCTCTTCCAGGCCAGCAGCTGGCGCAGCCAGGCGATCTTCTCGTCGTACTGCTGGCTCTTGAAGTTGGAGCCGCCCTCTTCCTTGTAGCGCCAGTGCGCGGCCACGCCGTACTCCGCGAAGTTGTGCATCTCCTGGGTGCGGATCTGCACTTCGAGTGGCCGCCCGTCCTCGGCGGTGACGACCGTGTGCAGCGACTGGTAGCCGTTCGGCTTCGGGCGCGAGATGTAGTCGTCGAACTCCTTCGGGATCGGGGTCCAGATATTGTGGACCACGCCCAGCACCGTGTAGCAGGTCTTGACGTCGGCGACGATCACGCGGAAGGCGCGCACATCGTACAGCGAGCTGAAGTCGAGCTCCTTGCCGCGCATCTTCTTCCAGATGCTGTAGATGTGCTTGGGCCGGCCGCTGACCTCGGCGCGGATCGAAGCAGCGGCCAGCTCCGTCTCCAGGCGCTCGATCGAGGATTGCACGAAGCTCTCGCGCAGCATGCGCTTCTCTTCGAGCATCTTGGCGATGCGCTTGTAGGTTTCCGGCTCCATCATCCGGAACGACAGGTCTTCCAGCTCCCACTTGAGCTGGAAGATGCCGAGCCGGTTGGCCAGCGGCGCGTACAGATCCAGCACCTCGCTGCCGTAGTTGCGGGTCAGCTCGTCGAAGCGTTTCTGCTCCGCGAAATAACGCAGGGTGGTGACGCAGGACGCCAGCCGCACCAGCACCACGCGCATGTCCGAGGCCATCGCCAGCAGCATCTTGCGCAGGGTTTCGACCTGCGCCATCGCTTGCTGGGCGGCGTTCTTGCCGCGTCCGACCGGTGCCTGCGCGGCGGTCAGGTCGCGCAAGCGGATCAGCTGGTGCACGCCATGCACCATGTCGGCGACTTCCTTGCCGAAGCGGTCTTCGAGCTTTTCGGCGACCAGCGGCTCGAGCAGGCACAGCTCGAACAGCAGGCCGGCGATGCGCGTCTCGGCATCCGAGCGCAGCACCGCGAGCGTGACCGCGACGCCGAGCGAGAACTCGAAGGCGCTCTGGCCGGACGAGGCGTGACGTTCGCCGTAGGCTTCCTGGACAAAGTCGAGCGCCGCCCGCACCCGCGACAGGTCCGCCGGGCCGAGGCCCTGGACCAGCCGGGTGGTGGCGTCGCCGAGCGCGGCAATCGAGACCATGCAGCTCCCTGTTTCTTACGGCATGGCCGCGACGATGACGATCTCGACCAGGCAAGCCGGGTTCGCCAGTTTCGCTTCGACGGTGGCGCGCGGCGGGGTGTGGCCTTGCGCGACCCAGGCGTCCCAGACTTCGTTCATGCCGGCGAAGTGCTCCATGCTCGAGATGTAGATCTGGCAGCTCAGGATGCGGGTCTTGTCGCTGCCGACTTCCGCCAGCAGGCGGTCGACGTGGCCCAGCACCTCGCGGGTCTGGCCGACGATGTCCTGGGTGGTGTCTTCGGCGATCTGGCCGGCCAGGTAGATGGTGCCGTTATGGATCGCGGTTTCGGACAGGCGCTTGCCTACGTGCAGACGTTGGATTTCCATATTTCCTTGCTTCCTTGGGCTCCCGCCTGCGCGGGAGCGACGTTTAGTTGATCAAAAAATCGCGCACGATCGCAATCTGCGATGCGTGCATCAGGGTCGGCGCATGGCCGACGCCGGGAATCTCGGCCAGTTGCGGCTTCGGTCCGCGGCGCGTCATCTCTTCCGCCGTCGCGCGCGACAGCAGGTCGGACAGTTCGCCGCGGATCAGCAGCGTCGGGCAGCGGATCGCATCGAAGGCGCCCCACAGCGCCGCCTGGTCCTGGGCGGCGCGCTCCGGGGTGATCGCGGCGAAGGGCTTGGCCAGGCCCAGGTCGTAGTGGCGCACCCAGGCGCCGCCGGGCTCCTGCACCAGCACGTCGCTGGCCAGTTTGTGCCATTCTTCATCGCTGTGCGGACCGAAGGAGGTCGACACCTCTTTCACGAAGCGCGCACCCTCTTCGAAGCTGGCAAAGCGCACATCCTGGCCGATGTAGTCGCCGATGCGCGCCATCGCCGCGCCGTCCAGCACCGGCCCGATATCGTTCAGCACCAGGCGGCGGATCGGGTTGCCCTCGAGCGAAGCCAGGATCATGCCGATCAGGCCACCCATCGAGGTGCCGACCCAGTGCACCGTGCCCTCCTCGTTGTTGGCCGTCACGCGTGCGATCAAGGTCACCATGTCGGCCACGTATTGCGGCACGACGTAGAGATTGGGGTCGCGCAGCCGATCCGAACGACCGCGGCCCGCGACGTCGGGACAGACCACGCGGTAGCGGTCGCTCATGGCACTCGCCAGCGCATCGAAGTCGTCGGCCACGCGGGTCACGCCGTGCACGCACACCAGTACCTGCGGATTGGCGGGATCGCCCCACTCCTTGTAGGCCATACGGTGCAGGCCGGCCGGCGAACTGCATTGCACGCTCTTCAGCCTCGGTTCGCCCATGCCTCCTCCCTCTCGTCTCGTGTGTCTTGAATGGCCGCCAACATTTTAACCGGCGAAGCGATTAGAATTCTACCAAGTCCGGCCGCGACAGACCGACACAGTTTTCAATTCCCAACTTCTGACGATGAGGTAGTCCATGAAATCCACTATGTTAAGCGGCAAGACCGCCCTGGTAACCGGCTCGACCTCGGGCATCGGCCTGGGCATCGCCCGCGCGCTCGCCGAACAGGGCGCGAATATCGTGTTCAACGGCTTCGGCGACGCCCAGCAGATCGAGAAGCTGTACACCGACATCGGCCAGGAATTCGGCGTGCGCACCGCTTACCATAACGCCGACATGTCCAAGCCGGACCAGATCGAAGCCATGATGCGCTTCGCGGCCGAAAAATTCGGCGGTGTCGACATCCTCGTCAACAATGCCGGCATCCAGCACGTCGCCAACGTCGACGAATTCCCGACCGAGAAGTGGGACGCCATCATCGCCATCAACCTGACCTCGGCCTTCCACACCACCCGCCTGGCCCTGCCCGGCATGAAGCAGAAGAACTGGGGCCGCATCATCAACCTGGCCTCGGTGCACGGCCTGGTGGGCTCTGCCGGCAAGTCGGCCTACGTGGCGGCCAAGCACGGCCTGGTCGGCTTCACCAAGGTCACGGCGCTGGAGAACGCGCACAGCGGCGTGACCTGCAATGCGATCTGCCCGGGCTGGGTGCTGACCCCGCTGGTGCAGAAGCAGGTCGACGACCGCGCCGCCCGCGACGGCATGAGCAACGAGCAGGCCAAGAAGGCGCTGCTGAGTGAAAAGCAGCCGTCCGGCGAATTCGTCACACCGGAAGAACTGGGCGCGCTGGCCGTGTTCTTCTGCTCGCCGGCCGCCGACCAGGTGCGCGGCGTGGCCTGGAACATGGATGGCGGCTGGGCTGCGCAGTAATCCCAAGCTCCCCTTCAACAGGGCGGCGCCACCTGCGCCGCTTTTTTTTCGTCGATTTCTAGAATATTCGGTCTAGGCAGCGCTGCGCTATTGACTCGGCGATAACATACGCCTCAATATAGACATCATTGTCTATGTTTGAAGGATGCCTGCATGCCGAACAAGTCGCTCGTCCTCGCCGCCCTCGCGGCCGCCCCGCTGGTGCACGCCCAGCAGATCCAGGCCACGCCCGAGGCGCCCGCCGCCGCCACGGCCCCGACGGTCGCCACGGTCGAGGTCAAGGCCGGCGCCGAGACGCTGCGCCGCAACGACAGCGCCAGCCGCACGGTGGTCGGGCACGAGGAACTGGTGAAGTACGGCGATGCCACGGTGCTGGATGCGCTCAAGCGCCTGCCCGGCGTGACCGTCGCCGGCAGCGCTGTGCGCATGCGCGGACTGGGCAGCGGCTACACGCAGGTCCTGATCAACGGCGACCGCATGCCGCCCGGCTTCGACCTGGAAGCGTTGTCGCCCGATTCCATCGAGAAGATCGAAATCGTGCGCGCCGCCACCGCCGAATACAGCACCGAATCCATTGCCGGCACCATCAACATCGTGCTGCGCAAGACCGGCGGCAAGGATGCCGCCGAAATCAAGCTGTCCGGCACCCGCGCACCGGACAACGATGGACAAGGACTCAGCGTCAGCAAATCGGGTAAGCCGGGCAAGCCGGGCGGCTTCGGCTATACCCTCGGCGCCAACCTGAACCACTGGACGCGCGAATACCGCCAGCGCGAACGCTTCACCACGCGCGACGCCGCCGGCGCCCTCACCGAACTGCGCGACACCGACACCCTGTTCCGCCAGCGCTTTACACTCATCAATGCGAACGCGCGCCTGAACTGGGCGCTGGCCGGCGGCGGCTCCCTGAGCTGGCAGAATTTCTACAATGGCGCGCGCAGTCGCGGGACGGAAGACAACCGCACCACGACCCTCGCCGGCCCCGACTACCCGCAGCCCTGGCTTCCGGTCGGCTGGAAGATCGACAGCGATAACCTGCGTAGCGAGCTCGTGCTCGACCGGCGCTTCGACGACGGCGCCCGGCTGGACAGCAAGCTCGCGCTCGACATGTCGCGGGTGCGCCGCCAGATGCACCGCACCGGCTTTCGCGATCAGGAACTCGTGCTCGACACCTTCGATCAGGACCGCTTCCGCGAACACGAGATCATCACGACCGGCAAATACCTGGTGCCGCTGTTCGCGGGCCACGCCCTGGCCTTCGGCTGGGATGCGGGCCATGACCGCAACCGCCAGCAGAATCTGCGCATCGACCGCCCGCTGTCCAGCGCAACGCCGCTCGACGTCGACACCGGCTTTCGCGCCACCGTCGACCGCCTGGCCATCTACGGGCAGGACGAATGGGAGGTGCGCCCAGGCTGGTCGCTGTACCTGGGCGCGCGCTGGGAAGGCGTGCGCACGAATACCAGCGGCGATGCCTTCGCCCCGCTCAGCGCCAGCTACCACGTGTTCAGCCCCCTGATGCAGACCTTGTGGAAGATCCCCGGTTCGAAACAGGACCAGCTGCGCTTCGCCCTGACCCGCACCTACCGCGCGCCGACCATGCAGCAGTTGATCCCCGCCGTGTTCTACGCCAGCGTGAACACCGAGGTGTCCAGCGATTTCACCGGTAATCCCGGCCTGCGCCCGGAACTGGCGACCGGCATCGACGCCGCTTATGAGCACTATTTCAGCGTGGGCGGCCTGGTCTCGCTGAGCGCGACCAGCCGCGCGATCCACGACCTGATCCGCGCCCATACTCGCTACGATGGCACGCGCTGGGTCACGGCGCCGACCAACCAGGGCCGCGCGCGGGTGCGCAGCCTGGCGCTGGAAACCAAGCTGCCGCTCAAGGCCCTCGGCGTCGGCTGGCCGCTCGAACTGCGCGCCAACGTCAGCCGCAACTGGTCGGCGGTGGACGCGGTGCCGGGTCCGGGCAACCGCCTCGACGCGCAGCCGCGCTGGTCGGGCAACCTCGGCGCCGACTACACCGGCGAGCGTCTCAGCGCCGGTGCCAGCTTCAACTTCGTGAGCGGCGGCTGGACCCGCAGCTCCGTTTACGAGTCGGCCTACGCCGGCGTGCGGCGCGACCTGGAGACCTACGTCCTCTACAAGCTCGATCCCGAGCGCCAGCTGCGCTTCACCGCGCGCAACCTGCTGGCGCCGGACCACCTGCGCGGCAGCGTCTACGCGGACGCGCTTGGCACCACCGGACGCGATGCCGCGATCCCGACTTATCGCAGCCTGCGCCTGCAGTACGAACAGAAGTTCAAATAACACGGAAGCGCGATTCGTGGCATGCTGGCGCCTTTGCAACGCTAGAAAGCAAGACCATGACCGAACGCCTCGACGACTCGGCACTGCAGGACGCCTGCCTGGACCTGGCCCGGGTCGTGCTGGCCGCCGGCCACTCGCAGGTCTCGAACGACATCCTCGAGACCCTGGCCGACCGCTTCCAACGCGAAGTCGCCGACTTCGCACCCGGCATCGCCCGTGCCGGCCGCGACCCGAACCTGCTCACGCGCGCGGTCCATTACATCATCGACGCCCATGCCCTGCCCCTGATGGGCACCGACATGGAATGGTTCCGCCAGGCGCTGGTGTGCCTGGTCGAGCTGGCGGTGCCGGGGATCGCGCTGTCCGACCAGGGCGGCGCCTTCCTGCGCGACGTGCAGCTGGGGATCGAGCAGTCGCTGGGCGACCTGGAGGGCTGAGGCCCGCCCTCGCCTAGCGGCCTTCGGCCAGCAGCGGATAGCCGGCCGCGGCGGCGCCCTCGACAGGCGCGGTGGGCGCTGCAGCGCGCCGGGCACCGCGCGCCTCGATCCGGAAGAGGTGGACCGCCTGCGCCAGGCTGCCGGCTTCCTCGCGCAGTGCCTGCGCCGCGGCGGACGCCTGCTCGACCAGGGCGGCGTTGTGCTGGGTGGCCTGGTCCATCTGGACAATCGCCCGGTTGACCTGCTCGATCCCCGCGCTCTGTTCCTGGCTGGCCGCCGTGATGTCGCCCATGATCGCGGTGACCCGTTCGACGCTGGCGACGATCTCCTGCATGGTCGCGCCGGCGCGATCGACCAGACCGGAGCCGTGACGCACCTTTTCCACCGAATCGTCGATCAGGGTCTTGATTTCGCGCGCCGCCGCGGCGCTGCGCTGCGCCAGGTTGCGCACCTCGCCGGCGACCACCGCAAAACCGCGTCCCTGTTCGCCCGCGCGTGCGGCCTCGACGGCGGCATTCAGCGCCAGGATATTGGTCTGGAACGCAATCCCGTCGATGACGCCGATGATGTCGGCGATCCGGGTCGCCGAGGCGTCGATGTCGGCCATCGTGCGCACCACCTGCGCCACCACCGCGCCGCCGCGGTTGGCCACGTCCGATGCCGACAGGGCCAGCACGTTGGCCTCGCGCGCGTTGTCGGCGTTCTGGCGCACCGTCGAGGTCAGTTCTTCCATCGAAGACGCCGTCTCCTCGAGCGAGGCGGCCTGCTGCTCGGTGCGTGCCGACAGGTCGAGGTTGCCCGCCGCGATCTGGGTGGCGGCCGTGGCGATGGTGTCGGTGCCCACCCGCACCCGGCCGACGATCTGCGCCAGCCCGTCGTTCATGCGATTCAGGGCCCGCATCAGGCGGCCGGTCTCGTCCTGCGCCTTGACGTCGATGTTCTGGGTCAGGTCGCCGCCCGCCACCGCGCTGGCGACCCGCACCGCCTCCTCCAGCGGCTGGACGATGCCGCGCACCAGCACCGCCCCCACGATGCCGGCCAGCACCAGGCCGAAGGCCATGCCCGACAGGCAGACCACGCGCACCAGCTCGTAGGTCGACTGCGACGCCTTGCTCATCCGCTCGGCCTCGTCGAGCTGCAGCTGGATCAGCTCGTCGATGCCGGCGCGTACCGGCGCGAACAGGGCGATCATCGGCCCCTGCACGATGGCCTTGGCCCGCATGAGGTCGCCGGCGCGCAGCGCCGTCACGGCGGGCAGCAGGCCCTGCTCGAGGAAGGCGCTGCGGGCGCGCACGAAGCGTTCGGCCGCTTCGCGCTCGCCCGGGCCCATCCCGGTCGCGCCATACGCCTTCCAGGCGGCATCGGCCGCGGCCTTGTCGCGCTCGATGCCGGCCAGCAGGGACGGCAGCGCATCGGCGTCGGCCAGCAGCGCCTCGGCCGCCGCCAGCTGGTTCGCGTTCAGCCCGCGGACCACGCGATCGAGCTGGCCCAGGGCGACCAGGTGGTCGTCATGCAGCGAACGCAGCTCGTCGTTGGCATGGCCAAGACTGAGCAGCCCGACGACCGCGCCGACGATGAGTTCCAGTCCCAGCAGGACGATCACGAAGACCAGCCGGGTCTTGATGGTAAGTGTGTTCAGTTTCAGCATGTGGGTTCAGGTAAAAGTTGAGAGGGGAACTCCGCGCCAGGCTTCAGGTACCCTGCGCTTCCTTCAGCAGCAATTGCTCGATCTGTTCGGGCCACACTGGCGCACTGAAGTAATAGCCCTGGAATTCGTCGCAACCGTTGTCCATCAGGAAGGCCAGTTGCTCCTCGGTCTCGACGCCTTCCGCCACCGCTTCCAGGCCGAGGCCGTGCGCCAGGTCGATGATGGCGCGCGTGATCGCGGCGCCGCCCGGATCGCTCGCCACATCCTTCACGAAGGCGCGGTCGATTTTCAGGATGTCCAGAGGGAAGCGCTTCAGGTAGCTGAGCGAGGAGTAGCCGGTGCCGAAATCGTCGATCGACAAGGCGACCCCGAGCGCCTTCAGGGAACGCAGCACCTCGACCACCTTTTCGGTGTCGTGCATGACCGTGCTTTCGGTGATCTCGATTTCCAGCCGCTGCGCTTCCAGTCCGCTGGCTGCGAGCGCCATGCGCACGCGCTCCGGCAGTCCGGCCTGCTGGAACTGGCGCGCCGACAGGTTGACCGAGATCCGGCCCAGCGGCAGCCCAGCGGCCCGCCAGCGCGCGGCGCGGTGGCAAGCCTCCTGCAAGACCCACATGTCGAGTTCCTCGATCATGCCGGTTTCTTCGGCGATCGGGATGAAGCGGGCCGGCGCCACCAGGCCCAGCACCGGATGGCGCCAGCGCACCAGCGCCTCGACCCCGACCATGCCGTGCTCGAGCGCGTCGATGCGCGGCTGGTACTGGAGGGCGAGCTGGCCGCGCCGGATCGCATGGCGCAGCATCGACTCCAGGTCGACCCGGTCGCGGATCACCTGGTCCATCTCCGGCCGGTGGAAACACAGCCGGGCCGGACCGTCGACGCGCCCGGCGGCCATCGCCACCTGCGCCATCTGCACCAGTTGCGGCGGCGCACAGGCGCTGGACGAGGACAGCGCGATGCCGATGCTGGCCGACAGGAAGGTCTCCTGGCCGCGCAGCGCGAAAGGACGCCGCATGCAGGCCAGCATCGCCTCGGCGAGGCGCGCCCCTGCCGCCGCGCTGGAATGCGCCTGCACGACGATGAACTCGTTGCCGCTGTGGCGGGCCAGGGCATCGCCCGCACCCAGCAAGCCCGACAGCCGCGCCGTGCATTCGCACAGCACTTCGTCGCCGCAGGCATAGCCGTGGCTGCTGTTAATCTTGCGGAAGGCGTCGATGTCGAACACCAGCACCGCCAGCAGGCTGCGCTCGCGGCGCGCGCCGGCGAGCGCGCCGTCCAGGATCTCCAGGATGCCGCGGCGGTTCGGCAGGCCGGTCAAGGGATCGCGGCTGAGCTGCTGGTCCAGCGCACGCTCCAGGCGGCGGCGCTCGGACAGGTCGCGCACGATCGCAATGTGCTGCCCGGCCGGGGTGGACGTGCGCCATATCTCCGCCGGGAAAGCGCCATCCTGCACGTGAAAATGGCTGGTTTCGGCGTCGTCCGGTGCCGGCGGCAGCAGCGCCTCCAGCGGCATGCCGGCGGCGGCGCTGCGCGCAACGCCGAACATGGCCTCTGCGCGCGTATTGATGGCGGCAATGCGCCCCTCGGCGCCGGCCACCAGGACGGCATCCGGTGCGCATTCCATCAGGCTGCGGAAGGCGCCCGCACTCTCCGCCAGGAAACGCTGGGCCTGCTTCTGGCGGCGGTGCCAGTACCGTGTCACGACCAGGGCCAGCATGGCGGACAAGCCCATGCAGACCAGCGCATGGTGCGCGTCCTCCATCAGCAGGCAGGCGATGCCCGGCGATAAAGTCGCCAGCACCAGCAGCGTGACCACGATCGAAGGTCGCCAGCGCGCCGGCAATCGATACACGAGCGCCTTCATGCTGGTATATCCACGTGACGGGAACGCAGCAGCGCTTCGATGTCCGCGGCCGGGGCCGGCTTGCCGAAGCGGTAGCCCTGCATGCGGCGGCAGCCGCGCGCCCGCAGGAAGCGCTGCTGTTCCCCGGTCTCGACGCCAACCGCGATGACTTCGAGCTTCATCGAGCGGGCCAGGGCGATCACGGCCGCGACGATGGCGGCGTCGTCGTTGTCGGTGGCGATGTCGGCCACAAAAGAGCGGTCGATCTTCAGGCCGCGGATCGGGAAACGCTTCAGGTTGGCCAGGCTCGAGTAGCCGGTGCAGAAATCGTCGATCGCCAGTTGCACCCCCATCCGCGACAGCCGCGTCATCATCTCGGCGGCGGCGCCCGGCCGTTCCATCAACAGGGTTTCCGTGATCTCGATCGTCAAAGCGCCGGGCGCGCAGCCGGTTTCTTCCAGCAGGCGTTCGACCTGGGCCGCGACGTCGTTGTGCTGGAACTGGCGTGCCGACACGTTCACGCTCATGCGCAGATGCGTCATCCCGCTGCGGTGAAAGGCGGCGAGCTGGCGCATCGCGGTGGCCAGGACCCACTCGCCGATCGGCAGGATCAGTCCGGTCTCTTCGGCCAGCGCAATGAAGTCCGCCGGCAATACCAGCTCTTTCCCTTCCCGCTGCCAGCGCAGCAGCGCCTCCAGGCCGACCACGCGGCCGCTGTCGACGTCCACCTGCGGCTGGTAATACAGCACGAATTCCTCGCGCTGGAGCGCGCGCTGCAGGCTGGCCTCGATGTGCAGGTGCTCCTCGGTATCGGCGCCCATGTCCGCCGTATAGAACTCCGCGTGATTGCCGCCGTTCGCCTTCGACCGGTACATGGCCGCATCGGCGGCCTTGAGCAGGGTATTGCAGTCCTGCCCGTCGCGCGGGTACATGGCGATGCCCAGACTCCCGGTCGGAAACAGCTCGGCGCCGCACAGGACCAGCGGCTGGAACAGCTGCGCCAGCAGTTTTTGCGCGACCAGCGCCGCATCTTCCGGACAGGCCAGATCGGGCAGCACCACCACGAACTCGTCGCCGCCCTGGCGCGCCACGGTATCGCTTTCGCGCAGCGCGCTGGCGAGCCGGCGCGCGATCTCGACGATCATCTGGTCGCCGGCTTCGTGTCCCAGGCTGTCGTTCACATGCTTGAAGCGGTCGAGGTCGATGAACATCACCCCGACCTGGCGCTGCGCGCGCTGGGCCTGGGCGATCGCCTGGCCCAGGCGGTCCTGCAGCAGGGCCCGGTTCGGCAGCCCGGTCAGGGCATCGTGGCTGGCCATGCGCTGCAGGGCTTCCTCCGCCTGCTTGCGGCGCGAGATGTCTTCGACGGCGGTAATCAGGCGCAGCTGCCCGCTGGCGGCTTCGCGCATCACGGAGGCGCTGACATTGACCCACACCGGATTGCCGCCCTTCGCCACGTAGCGCGTCTCGCGCTGGAAGTCGCGGATCTCGCCGTCGATCAGCCTGTGGATCAGCGCACGGTCTTCGAGCAGGTCGTCGGGATAGGTAATCTGGTGCACGAAGCGCTGCAGCAGCTCGATCTCGGTGAAGCCGAGGATGCGCGTGAGTTTGCGGTTGACCCGCACGAAGCGGCCGTCGCGCGACAGCAGCGCGATGCCCACCGCCGCCTGCGAGAAGGTCAGGCGGAAGAATTCCTCGCTTTCCTGCAGGCGCAGGCGCGCCTGGCGCCGGAAGGTGATGTCGTGGCCGATCAGGAGCAGGATCGCGCCGCCGGCCTGGCGCGTGCGGCGGATATTGAATTCGAAGTAGCGCACGCCGTCCGCATGGCCGTCGATGGCGACCACCACGCCGTCTTGCGGCATCCCGGTGGCCAGCGCGGCCGCCATGCGTTCGGCCAGCTCGGGCGCCGGGATCAGCGCTTCCAGCAGCGGGCGCGCGTCGACGGCTTCGTCGGGGATGCCGAGCATGGCCAGCATGGTCGCGTTCATGGAACGGACATGGCCGCTGTCGTCGACCACGATCAGGCCGGCCGGCATTCCGCCGATGACCTGCTCCAGGTAATTCTGATACTGGACCACGCTGCGCTGGTCCGCGTGCGCATAGGTGTCGAGCGCGAGTCCGATGTCCAGGCAGACGATCTTGAGGATGCTGTCGCAGGCGGCGCGGAAGCGCTGCGGCTCGGCATGCATCTTTTCCCACACCAGCTCGATCAGCTCGGCCAGGTATTTGCGATAGGCCCCGATATACCATTTCGGCTCCAGGCCGATGCGCTGGTGGACCAATCCGACCCGCAGCCGTTCGCGGATATAGTTCTCGCCGTACTCGCCGGCAGTCAGGCTGCGAAAGTAGGCCATCTGCGCGCGCTTCAGGCGTTGCACTGTCCGGCTGTCGCGCATCAGGGCGCGCAAGGCCGGAAAACTCAGCATGTGGTCGTAGAAGCTGTCCGACAGGGTATCGATCTCCTTGTCGATCAAGCCGTGCAGCTCGCGCAGCAGCGCATGGTCGCGCTCATCCAGCTCCAGAAAGGTCATGCGTGCAGCGAACTCCTGTTGATCGAGGCCGATTTCATGTGCGATCGCCTCGACCGCCTCATCGAGCGACCCGGACATGGTTGGCATGACTGACTGGAGCTCGCGGCTGGTGCCGGCATTCACATCATTATTTTTTAGCATCGTCGATTAAATAGTTTGCGAGCACGGCGCCCAGGGCGCGCAGCAGGCTGCGCGGACCCGTCAGCGCGAAACACCGCGATTGAACCAGGACACCGAGGCAATCATGTAGCGTTGGCGGATAGCCCGGCTTGCTGAAAGAGAAAGTTATTTGACATGCAGATAACATGGTTTTCTTGGGGAAATATTGTATTTGACATGGTCTTTTGATCAAACTTATTGCTTGATCTACATCAAATAACCATCGAATTTCCTGTCCTGGACAGGATGGAAGCTTGTTGTTTTGGCATTTTCCAACTGTGGACCGAAGGCATGGATGAGGCTGCCGTGGCCCCGCTCCGCTATGATGTCGTCTTTCCATTTCATAAACACAAGAGGAAGACACCCATGCGGATCCGCTCCCGGCAGCTCGCCCTTTCCATCGTCGCGCTGGTTGGCGCCCTTGCCGGCCTGCCGGCCCATGCCGCGCCCCAGGTGCCGCCGCCCGGCCCGGTCCTGATCACGGCCGACAAGGTCTGGACCGGCGACGGCGCCGCGCACGCCGGCTGGAGCGTGCTGGTGGCGCAGGGCCGCATCCAGGCGGTCGGCCCGGCGGACAAGATGACCGTCCCGAGCGATGCCGAACGCATCAGCCTGCCCGGCAAGACCCTGATCCCGGGCCTGATCGACCTGCACTCGCACGTGCTGCTGCATCCGTATAACGAGACCACCTGGGACGACCAGGTGATCAAGGAAGCCCCGGCCTACCGCGTCGCGCTGGCGGTGCGCCATGCGGCTGACACGCTGCAGGCCGGCTTCACCACCCTGCGCGACCTCGGCACCGAAGGCGCCGGCTACGACGACGTCGGCATCAAGCGCGCCATCGAAGAGGGCCAGGTGCCGGGCCCGCGCCTGCTGGTCGCCACCCGCGCCATCGTCGCCACGGCCAGCTACGGCCCGGCCGAGCGCAGCTACCGCCCGGACATGGAAATCCCCTACGGCGCCCAGCAGGCCACCGGGGTCGACGAGGCAACCAAAGCGGTGCGCGAGCAGTCCGCGCACGGCGCCGACTGGATCAAGTTCTACGCCGATTACCGCACCGGCATCGACGGCAGCACCCGCCCGACTTTCACGCTGGAAGAGATGAAGGCGATGGTGGCGGCCGCCCATGTCACCGGACGCAAGGTGGCGGCCCACGCCAGCAGCGACGACGCGATCCGCCTGGCCGTGCTGGCCGGTGTCGACAGCATCGAGCACGGCTACGGCGCCAGCGAAGCGACCTTCAAGCTGATGCTGGAACGCCGCACCGCCTACGTGCCGACCCTGACGGCGCCGGAAGCGATCGGCGAATACTTCCAGAAGCACGTGCGCGGCGGCGCCCCGACCCCGGCCATGCAGGAGGCGGCGCGCGCCTTCAGGCTGGCGCACAGGATGGGGGTGCTGATCGGCAATGGCAGCGACGTCGGCGTCTTCACCCACGGCAGCAACGCGCGTGAACTGGCGTGGATGGTGCGCCTGGGCATGACGCCGACGGAAGCCCTGCGCGCCGCGACCACGGTGGCAGCCGGCATCCTCGGCAAGCCGGACCTTGGTGCGCTGCAGCCGGGCAAGCTGGCGGACGTGGTCGCGGTCGACGGCGACCCGACGCTGGACATCGCCGCGCTGCGCAAGGTGGGCTTCGTGATGAAGGGCGGTACGATCTACCGGCGCTAGTTCTCAATCGGGCGTGCCCCGACATTCAGAAAGCGTAGGATGGGTTATAGGTGCCGGTGTTGCGGTTTTCCACAATAGATGGCGCAGATATTTTCAGTAATGATGACGGCACTATCATTAGCGCATGAAGCCTGATCATGAAAAAACCATTCTATAAAGTCCTGTACATCCAGGTGCTGTTCGCGATTATCGTCGGTGTCCTGCTGGGCATCTTCGATCCGGGCCTGGCGACTGCGATGAAGCCGCTGGGAGACGGCTTCGTCAAACTCATCAAGATGATCATCGCCCCGGTCATCTTCTGTACCGTGGTCGCCGGCATTGCTGGCATGCAGGACATGAAGAAGGTCGGGCGCGTCGGCGGCAAGGCCCTGCTCTACTTCGAGATCGTGTCGACCTTCGCCCTGGCGATCGGCCTGATCGTGGCCAACCTGATCAAACCGGGTGCCGGCTTCAACGTCAACCCGGCCACCATCGACACCCACTCGATCGCCCAGTACACCGAGAAGACCAAGTCGCTGTCGACCACCGACTTCCTGATGAACATCATCCCGAACACCTTCGTGGATGCGTTCGCCAAGGGTGAGATCCTGCAGGTGCTGTTCATCGCGATCCTGTTCGGTTTCGCACTGTCGATGATGGGCGAACGCGGCCGTCCGATCACGCGCGGCATCGAAGCGCTGTCGCACGCGATCTTTGGCGTCGTCAACATCATCATGAAGGCAGCACCGATCGGTGCCTTCGGCGCGATGGCCTTTACCATCGGCAAATACGGCGTCAAGTCGCTGGTGCCGCTGGCCTCGCTGGTCGGTTCCTTCTACCTGACCTGCTTCCTGTTCATCGTCATCGTGCTGGGCGCCATCGCGCGCTGGACCGGCTTCTCGATCTTCCGCTTCCTGTCCTACATCAAGGAAGAGCTGCTGATCGTGCTGGGCACCAGCTCCTCGGAAAGCGCGCTGCCGGCCATCATGCGCAAGCTGGAAAAGCTGGGCTGCCCGAAATCGGTGGTGGGCCTGGTGGTCCCGACCGGCTACTCCTTCAACCTGGACGGCACCAACATCTACATGACGATGGCCGCCCTGTTCGTGGCCCAGGCCACCAACACCGAGCTGACCCTGACCCAGGAACTGACCATCCTGCTGGTGGCCATGCTGACCTCGAAGGGCGCATCCGGCATCACCGGCGCCGGCTTCATCACCCTGGCGGCAACCCTGGCCGTGGTGCCGACCATCCCGGTGGCGGGCATGACCCTGATCCTGGGCATCGACAAGTTCATGAGCGAATGCCGCGCCCTGACCAACATCATCGGCAACGGCGTGGCCACCATCGTCGTGTCGAAATGGGAAGGCGAGCTCGACAAGGAACGCCTGAGCGCCGAGCTGAAAAATCCGAGCGTGGACGAAGGCTCGCTGCGCGAACAAGCGGTCCACGAAACCGCCTGAGGCCTTCCAGCGACGTTTCTGTAGCTATCCTCGTTCAGACGCCGGGTTCGCCCGGCGTTTTTTTTGCGGTTACAATCCCTCCTATGAAGAACTGGATCAACCGCCTGCGCGGCGGCGCCGACACCCCGCCCGCCGCCTCGCCCCAGACGGCAGCCCCCGACGACCGGACCGCCGACCTGGCGGCCGAGATCGATGCCACCTACTACCGCTGGCTGACGGCGGCGCGCGGCTATGCGGCGCCGGACGAGGTCGAGACCCGCATCCTCGACGAAGTGCGGATCCTGTCCCTGCAGCCGGGCGAAGCGGCCGGCCTGGTGCCGCGCGTGCCCGAGGCGATCCCCAAGTTGCTGGCCAGCCTGAACGACGAAGACGCCTCGGTGCCCGAACTGGCGCGCCAGGTCGCGCAGGACGTGGTGCTGGTGGCGGAAGTGATCCGCGAAGCCAACAGCGCCTACTACCGCCCGATCTCGCCGGTGAAAAATGTCGAGGCAGCGATCATGATGCTGGGCCAGAACGGCTTGCGCATGCTGCTGGCGCGCATCGCCTTCCGTCCCCTCATCAATATGCAGGCCGATGGCTTTGCGCGCGAAGCCGCGCCCCAGGTGTGGAACCAGTCGGTGAGTTGCGCCCTGGCCGCCAGCCTGATGGCGCCGGGCCTGAGCACCGGCGTGTTCGAAGCTTACCTGGCCGGGCTGATGCAGAACCTGGGCTTGATCGTCGCTTTCCGCGTGGCCGACCGGATCGGCCTGGACGGCCGGATACCGGGCTCGAGCAGCTTCGGCGCGCGCCTGCTGGGCGGCAGCCGCCAGCTCTCCTCCGCCATCGCCCTGCACTGGAATTTCCCCAAAGAAGTAGCCGGCGCCATCGCCCATGCGGGCCAGGACGGCCCCGACCACCTGGCCGAAGCGCTGGCCCTGGGCGACCGCATCGCCAAGCTGCGCCTGCTGATCGACGCCGAGGTGCTGGCCGAAGACGATGCCCTGGTCACCGACGGTCTCGACAACTTCCAGCGCCGTTGCCTGGGCAAACTGGCCAAGCTGGAAAGTTAGCGAAAAATCACGTTCGCCCCTTGCGCATGCTGCGTCGGCCCCCATACCCAGGCTTGGACCGACAACATCGACAGGGAGTGCGTGTATGAAACCAGAAACGATCCGCGTCGTGATCACCGGCGCATCGAGCGGCATCGGCGCCGCCACGGCGATTGCCTTTGCCCGGCAAGGCGCCAGTCTGCTGCTCGGGGCGCGCGGCGAGGAAGGCCTGGCCGACGTCGCCCGCCGTTGCCGCGAGGCCGGCGGACGGGCCGACTTTGCGCTGGTCGACGTGACCGACGCCGACGCGGTCGCGCGCTTCGCCCGCCGTGCGCGCCAGGTGCTCGGTGGGATCGATTTGTGGTTCAGCAATGTCGGCATCGGCGCAGTCGGCAAATACCTCGATGTGCCGATCGCCGACCACCACCGCGTGATCGACGCCAACCTCGTCGGCCACATGAACGATGCCTACCCGGTCTTGCCGATCTTCCGCGACCAGGGCCATGGCATCTGGGTCAACATGATTTCGGTCGGCGGCTTCATCGCCTCTCCCTATGCCGCCGCCTACACGGCCAGCAAGTTCGCCCTGCGCGGCTTCAGCCAGGCCTTGCGCGGCGAGCTGCACGACTACCCGAACATCCACGTCTGCGACGTCTACCCGACCTTCGTCGACACGCCGGCGATCTACCACGCCGCCAATTACAGCGGGGCCAGGCTCAAGATGCCGCCCGGCGCCATGGCGCCGGAGCGCGTGGCCGAGGCCCTGGTCGCGCTGGCCCGCAAGCCGCGGGCGACCACCGTGGTCGGCGCGCCGGCCAGCGCCCTCGAGCTGGGCCAGTTCGCGGCGCCCGTCACCGCCAGCCTGATGGACCGCTTCATGGACCGCTGGACCAGGCGGGCGCCGCCGGCCGCCGACACCAGCGGCACCTTCTACGTCCCGCCGGTGGGGGCGAGCGGCATCCGCAGCGGCATGCGCGGCGGCGGCTCGGATGCGGGCGCGGGCGCCGTCACAGGCGGGGCCGGCCAGAACAAGGCGGCGCTGGCGCTGGGCGCCACGCTGCTGGCGGCGCTCGGCCTGCAATTACTGCGACGCCGCACCTGAGAGGCGCCCACCGCCCGGCGCCGCTCAGGGCGCCTGCGCCATGCGCTGCTGCAGCAGCCACAACTGCGCGTAGGCGCCCTCCTGCTCCAGCAATTCCGCATGGGTGCCGCGCTCGACGATGCGGCCGTTTTCCATGACGATGATGGCATCGGCGTTCACGATGGTCGACAGGCGGTGCGCGATGATCAGGGTGCTGCGGTTGCGCGCCAGCCTTTCCAGCTCCTGCGTGATCGCATGTTCCGAGACCGAATCGAGGGCCGAGGTCGCTTCATCGAAGATCAGGATGGGCGGGTTCTTCAGGATCGCACGGGCGATGCCGATGCGCTGCCTTTCGCCGCCCGAAAACATCACCCCACGCTCGCCCACCGGGCTGTCGTAGCCTTCCGGCAGCGCCGAAATCAAGCCGTCCAGCTGGGCCGCCCTGGCCGCCGCCACGACTTCCTCCCTGTCGGCGTCGATACGCGCATAGGCGATGTTGTTGCCGATCGTGTCGTTGAACAGCGCCGCGTCCTGGGGCACGACACCGATCGCACGGCGCACGCTGGACGGGCTGCGATGGCGGATGTCCTGGCCGTCAATCAGCACCCGGCCCGTGTTCGGGTCGTACAGGCGCAGCAGCAGCCGCGCCAGGGTCGACTTGCCGGAACCGCTGCGCCCGACCACCGCCAGGGTGGTGCCGGGCGGAATGCGGAAGCTGACGTCGAACAGCACCGGCCGCTCCGGGTCGTAATGGAAGCTGACGTGCTCGAACACGACCTCGCCGGCGCCCGGGTGCAGTACCGGCGCATCCGGCGGGTCCGGCATTTCCGGACGCTCGCGCAGCAGGCCGAACAGGCGCTCGGCGTTGACGCGGGCGTCGCGCGCTTCGCGGTAGACGAAGCCGAGGGCGTTCAGCGGCAGGCAGACCTGCAGCGCGTAGGCGTTGATCAGCACCAGGTCGCCCACGCTCATGCGGTGCTGCATGACGGCCTGGCCGGCGAACAGCATGATGGCGGCCACGCCGATGGCGATCACGAAGCTCTGCCCCACGTGCAGGGTGAACAGGGCGCGCTGGTTGCCGACCCCGGCCTCCAGCCAGCCATCCATGATGCTCGCGAACTTGCGCGACTCGAAGGCTTCGTTGCCGAAATACTTGACGGTGTCCGCATTGATCAGGCTGTCCGCCAGCTGCCCCTTGGCGCGCGAGTCGAGCTTGTTGACGCGCCGCTGGTAGACCACGCGGCGCGCCGTGAACACCAGCGTAAAGCCGACATAGGCGAGGAAGGTAAGCACGATGATGCTGGAGAAGCCCGGGTGGTAGCGGCGCAGCATCACCGCCAGCACCAGGCCGATCTCCACCAGGGTCGGGACAATGGTGAACAGCCCGACACCGAGCAGGAAGGCGATGCCGTTGGTGCCGCGGTCGATGTCCGGCAGCAAACTGCCGACCTGGCGCCGGGCATGGAAGCGCGGACCGAGCGCGTGCAGGTGGGCGAAGGTCTTTTGCGCGAAATTCGAGACCGTGCTGAGCGTCACGCGCGCGAACAGCAGGTCGCGCCACTCGTTGAACAGGGTCGAGGCGAAGCGCAGCAAGGCATAGCCGGCCAGCAGGTAGATCGGCAGCTGGGCCGGCAGCGCAGGCTGGGAAAAGGCGTCGATGATGCGCTTGAGCACCAGCGGCACCGCCACCGTGGCGATCTTGGCGACGATCAGCAGCAGCACCGAGGCGGCGATGCGCCAGCGGTAATGCCGGGTGACCGCCCACAGCTCGGCGGCGAAGGGGCGCCGCGGGCCGGGCGGGTCGGGCTCGTCGGGATTGCCTGCGATGTCGGGGTCGTGCGCCATGGCCTCGGTCCGGGATACTCTCCCTTGGACCGGGCCGGGCGGATTTGGGTCGCCGCGCGCGCCTGCGCCGCCTCAAGCGTAAGCCGGCGCGCCCGTGCCTACTTCGCCTTGCGCGCCCTGGCCGGCGCCGCGTTCTCGAGGCGGTAGACCATGTCGACCGACTGGCGCAGCTTGAGCGCTTGCACCATGATGAAGACATCGCGGTCGATCTCCGCGGCACTCTGGTTGGCGGGGCGGCGGGCCTGCCTGCGCTCGCCTCTGAATTCGTCGCGCTCCAGACCCAAGTTGGTGCCCAGCTTCTTGATGGCATCGCTGGTCATCGCCATCGCCGGGCCCAGGCGGCGCCCGGCTGCCGTCGCCATGACCTCGGCCTGGTGGCGCGCATCCACGACCGCTTCGGCAACCATCTCGTCGGTGACCTTGTTCATCGTGCTGAGGTCGAAATCGGCGGCAAAGCTGTCCAGGTTGGGCTTGCCCAGCAGGCCGCCGGCCAGCGCCGGCCAGTTGGCGACATTGCGCAGGTTGATCTTCACGTCGCAGCTCAGTTCGTACACAGCTTGGCCGTCGGCCGCGGGCTGCTTGCGCAGGCCCTGGCGCACCTCGCGCACCTGCATCTCCTCGACGTCGATGCTCAGCCTCTGCATCAGTTCGCGCACCTCGGCCATCCGAGCGTCGATGGTCGCGCGCGCGGCCGCCGGGTCGGTTCCCTCGGCCACGACCTGGAAGTCGAGCGACGCGATATCCGGCATCTCGACCCGGTAACTGCTGCCGTTCACGTGCGCGAAGGGATAGTCGGGAATCGGCGAGGCCAGCGCCGGCCCGGCAGGCAGGCTGAGGGCGGCGACGGCCATGGCGCAGGCGGTCAGGATGGGCAGGAAGGGCTTCATGTTCAGCATGGACACTCCATCAGTAAGAAATCATTGGTCGCGCAAGGCCAGCGCGGGCGACACCCGCATCGCCGCCAGCGCCTGGCGCGCGCAGCCGGCCAGCCCGACGAGGCCGACGCCGGCGCAGGCCAGTACCAGCGGCCACCAGCCCATCGGCGCGCGCTCGACGAAACCGGCAAGGTAGCGCTCGGTCCACAGCCAGGCCGGTGCCAGCGCCAGCAAGGCGCCCAGCCCCAGCAGGCCCAGCCACTCGCGTGCGACCAGCAGGCCGATGTGGCGTGCCGTCGCGCCATGCAGCTTGCGCAGCACGAATTCGCGGGCGCGGCGCCGGATCGTATAGCTGGCCAGCACGTAAATGCCGAAGCAGGCGAGCGCGGTCGCCACCACGCTGGCCAGGGCCAGCACCCTGGCCTGGCGCAGGTCGTCGGCGTAGTTGTGGGCGAACACCGAGGTCGCGGTCTCGATGTCCGGCAAATCGTTCGGGAAGTGGCGCGCCCACAAAGCCTCGATGAAGGCGCGCGCCGCGGGCAGCGGCCCACGCACCCGCACCGTCAGCACGGTCCCGTCCTCGTTCTGGGCGTAGATGATCGGTCCCGGCTTCTGGCGCAGCGTCGTGAAGCGCAGGTCCGGCGCGACGCCGATCACGCGCAGCTTGCCGTCGACGATCTGGCCGACCGCGGCCTCCGGCGAGGCGAAGCCCAGCGCCTGGACCGCGCGCGCGTTCAGCACCACGCCGTCCTCGCCTTCGCGCGCGAACAGCCGGCCCGCCAGCGGACGCAGGCCGAGCACCTGGAAGAAATTGGCGCCGACCTCCTTGCCCTCGATGGGGAGGGTGGTACCGTCGCGCAGCGTGACGTTGCGGATGATCGTCACCTCGTCGCGGCCGATCGCCTCGGCCATGGCAACCGCGCCCTCGATCATGGGCGAGCGCACCAGCTCGGCCTTGAAGGCATGCGCCGCGGCCGAACCGGGCTTGCCCGGCAGCGCCAGCACCAGCTGCGGCGACGGATCGAAGCCGGGGTCGACGGCGCTGGCGTAGCTGGCCTGCCACCAGACCGACATGCTGGCCGTCACCAGTCCGATTGCGGCAGCGAACTGCGCCACCGTCAGGACCCGGCGCAGGCGCACGCCGGACAGGGTGTCGCCGCCGCGCCCGCCCAGGGCGACGCTGGCCGGCACCCGCGCCGCCAGCCAGGCCGGATACAGGCCGGACAGCAGGCCGGTGCCCAGGCCGATCGCGGCCATCAGGGCCCAGCCGGCCAGGCCATAGCTGCCGGCCAGCGGGCGCCCGACCAGTTCCGAGAACAGCGGCAGGGTCAGCCACGCCAGCAGGGCGCCGAGCAGGGTCGAACTGGCGCCGACCAGCAGCGATTCGGCCACGAACTGCCCGGCCAGGCCAATGCCCGAGATGCCGAGCGCCTTGCGCACCGCGATCTCGCGGCGGCGGGCGGCGGTCCGCACGGCGGCCAGGTTGATGTAGTTGACGGCCGCCAGCGCCAGGATCAACAGGCCCAGCAGGCCAAGGCCGGCGATGGCCGCGGGGCTGCCGTAACGTTCGCCGGCGCGTCCGGCCAGCAGGTCCGCATCGAAATAGACTCTGGACAAGGCCGTGACGGCGATGCTGGTCAGCGGTTTGGGCCTGCCATCGGTCAGGCTGGCGGGCAGGCTGGCATCGCGCTCGGTCGCGACGATGCGTTCCAGCGCGGCTTCCAGTTGCGCCGGCCCGACGCCGGGCGCCGGCCGCAGGTAGAGGCGCGCGCCCCTGGACCAGGCGCCCAGCGTCGTCGTCGGCGGCGGGTCCCAGCTGTGCACGCCCTTGCCGAGCAGGGCGCCGAAGTCGGGGCTGGTGTTGGCCGGCAGGTCGGCAATCACGGCGCGCACGACGAAAGGCGCGCCGCCGACCGTCAGCACCTTGCCGAGAGCGTCCGCGGTGCCGAACAGGCGCAGCGCTTCGCTGCGGCTGAGCACCAGCGCATCGGGCCGCGCCAGCGCCGCGTCGGCATCGCCGGCCAGCGCGCGGATGCCGAAAAACGCCAGGTAGTTGGGCTCGACCACCGTCAGCCTGAGCTGCACCAGGCGCTCGCCGATGCGTGCCGCGAGCTGCTCGCTGCGGCCGTCGGTGCTGTCGCTGACCAGCCCGGCGGCTTTGGCCCTGGCCGCGAGGAGCGGCGGGCCTTTTTCGACCCAATCGGGCCGCGGAAACATGTTGCGGCGCTCCTTGACGACATAGATGCCGTCGGCGCCCTGAAGCGCGCCGTTGTAGCTCCAGGCATAGCGCACCAGCCCGAACAGCAGGAAGCAGGCCGCCAGCGCCACCGCCAGGCCCAGTACCGCCACCGCCGAATACACGGGTTCCCGGGCCAGCAGGCGCCAGGCAAGGCGAAGGTTTCGCAGCTTCATCGGCACCTCGGAGGATGTAGACAATGCTGTCTATGCTATTCCCATTCTTATCGGGTTCGCAATAATATTTCGATAAATATTTCGGTAGACAGGCGAATCTAGAACGGCTAGTCTACGCGGGCGCATAGACTGTTTTCGAGGATGAACCATGGCCAAGCCCCCTGCCCCTTCCAAGCCGACGCCGGCTGAACTCGACCTGCTGCAAGTGCTGTGGCCGCTCGGTTCCGGCACCGCCCGCCAAGTGCACGACGAGATCCTGAAGACCCGCCCCGACGTGACCTACGCCACCGTGCTGCGCCTGATGCAGATCATGCACGCCAAGGGTTTGCTGATCCGCGACGAAAGCGAACGGTCTCACGTGTATGCCCCGGCCCAGGCCCAGGAATCGCTGCAAACCAATCTGCTCAAGGACCTGATGCAGCGCGCCTTCTCCGGCTCGGCCAAGGCGCTGGTGCTGGCCGCGCTCAAGAGCGGCATCTCGAAAAAGGAACGTGAAGAAATCGAAGCCCTGCTGAAGGACGACGGCAAGCAGGGTGAGGACAGGCAGCTCGCGGACAGGCAGCTCGAGGACAAACGATGAGCGCCCCGGCCCTGGTCGCCGCCGTCGGCTGGACCCTGGTCCATTTCGTCTGGCAGGGCGCCCTGCTCGGCTGCGTCGTCGCCGTGCTGCTGACGGCCTTGCGCAATGCCCGGCCCGAAACGCGCTACGCGGTCGCCTGCCTCGGCCTGCTGCTGTGCCTGGCATGGCCGGCCGTCGACCTGGCCCTGCTGCTGAAGGCGGGCGGCAGCGTGGCGGACGGCACGCCGGTGCCGGGCGGTGCCGGCGCCGGCACCGCCGGGCCGAATACTGCCGGACTGCTGCCATGGCTCGGGCAGAACCTGGGCTGGATCGTCGCGCTGTGGGCGAGCTGTGCCGGCGCACTGAGCCTACGCATGGTGGTCGGCCTGCTATGGATCGGCCGCGCCGCCCGTCTCGAATCCCAGGACCCGGTCTGGCAGGCGCGCCTGGCGCGCCTGGCCGAACGCTGCGGCCTGGACCGCGAGGTGCGACTGCGGGTCGTGGACGGCCTGGCCAGCCCGATCACGGCCGGCTGGTGGCGCGCGGTGGTGCTGGTGCCGGCCAGCCTGGTCGCCGGCATGCCGCCGCACCTGCTCGAAGCCCTGCTGGCACACGAACTCGGCCATGTCCGGCGCCACGATTACCTGGTCAACCTGCTGCAGAACGTGATCGAGACCCTGCTGTTCTACCACCCGGCCGTGTGGTGGCTGTCGCGCCGCATCCGTGCCGAACGCGAACAGATCGCCGACGATTTCGCCGCCCGCCACCTGGGCGAGCCGCGCCGCCTGGCGCTGGCGCTGTCGGAGCTCGAAAAGCTGCAGTTTTCCAGCCACCACCTGGCCCAGGCCGCGAACGGCGGCGACCTGATGGCACGCATCCGCCGCCTGCTGCGCCCCGACGTGCAGGCTCTGAACTGGAAAGCGGCAATCCCGGTGCTGGGCCTGGCCGTCGTGTGCGCCGCCAGCGCGCATGCGCCGACGAGCCGCGTCACCGCTTCCGCTTCGACGCCCACGCATTCGAAGAGCGCGCGGCAGCAGGCGATCGTCGACTTCAACAGCTGCCGCAAGCCTGAATACCCGAAAGAGGACCTTGCCGCCGGGCATCAGGGCACGGTCACGCTCGGCTTCATGCTCGATGAGCGGGGTGGGGTGCTGGACGCATTCGTCAGGAAATCGAGCGGTTATCCCGGCCTGGACGAGGCGGCACGCAGCGCCCTGGCGCTGTGCAGTTTCCATCCGGCCCGCGAAAACGGCGTACCGGTGCGGACCATGGTCCCTGTCCAGTACGTCTGGACGCTGGAATAAAAAAACCGCGGCTGCCAGGCCGCGGTTTCGTTTGGCGCGCTTGGTTCAGGCTTCAGACTGCCGACACGTCCAGCTCGGCCGTGGTCGCTTCCACCACCTGCTCCTTGCTCACGCCCGGCGCCAGTTCCACCAGCTTGAGGCCGGTGTCGGTGACGTCGATGACGCCCAGGTCGGTGATGATGCGGTCGACCACGCCCACGCCGGTCAGCGGCAGGTCGCACTTCTTGAGGATCTTGTGGCTGACCGAACCGTCCTTGGCGGTGGCGACATGCTCCATCAGCACCACCACGCGCTTGACGCCGGCCACCAGGTCCATCGCGCCGCCCATGCCCTTCACCATCTTGCCCGGGATCATCCAGTTGGCCAGGTCACCCTTTTCCGAGACCTGCATCGCACCCAGGATCGCCAGGTTGATCTTGCCGCCGCGGATCATGCCGAAGGAATCGGCGGAGCTGAAGTATGCCGAGCCCGGCAGCGCAGTCACGGTCTGCTTGCCGGCGTTGATCAGGTCGGCGTCGACCGCATCGTCGGTCGGGAACGGACCGATGCCCAGCAGGCCGTTTTCCGACTGCAGGAACACTTCGACGTCCTGCGGGACGTAGTTCGCCACCAGGGTCGGCAGGCCGATGCCCAGGTTCACGTAGAAACCGTCCTGCAGTTCCTTTGCCGCGCGCGCGGCCATTTCATCACGAGTCCATGCCATGTTCTTGTCTCCTGGTCTTAGCTTGCGCGCACGGTGCGCTGTTCGATGCGCTTTTCCGGCGTCGGGTTATGAACGATGCGGTGCACGAAGATGCTCGGCAGGTGCACCTGATCCGGATCGATCTCGCCGACCTCGACCAGCTTCTCGACTTCGACGATGCAGACCTTGCCCGCGGTGGCGACGTTCGGGTTGAAGTTGCGCGCGGTCTTGCGGAACACCAGATTGCCGGCGCGGTCGGCCATGTAAGCCTTGACCAGTGCCACGTCCGGGTTGAGCGCGCGCTCCATCACATACATCTCGCCGTCGAATTCGCGGGTTTCCTTGCCTTCGGCGACGATGGTGCCGTAGCCGGTCTTGGTGAAGAAGGCCGGGATGCCGGCGCCGCCGGCGCGCAGCTTCTCGGCCAGCGTGCCCTGCGGCGTGAATTCCAGCTCGAGTTCGCCGGCCAGGTACTGGCGCGCGAATTCCTTGTTTTCGCCGACATAAGAAGCGATCATCTTCTTGATCTGGCGCGTGGTGAGCAGTTGACCGAGACCGAAGTCGTCGACGCCGGCATTGTTTGAGATGGCCGTCAGGTTCTTGACGCCGGAGTCGCGCAACGCCAGGATCAGCGCTTCCGGAATACCGCACAGGCCGAAACCGCCCACGGCGATGGTCTGGCCGTCCTGGACGACGCCCGCGAGTGCGGACCGCGCATCTGGATAAACTTTATTCATACCCGTCCCTTTAGTAAGTGATCTGTACAGCAGAGTAGAATTCGAGAATAAAATAGCGACCTGCAAAGCACAATACCGTAGAACTACCGGGCCGCACCGACATGCCATCCAGCGCATCATACGCCATCGATTACGAGATGATTTTCCAGCATGCGCCGGTCGGCATGTGCATCTCGGTCAACCGCATCATCCAGGCCTGCAACCATGCGCTGGCGGATATGTTCGGCTACGACTGCGCCGAGCTGGACGGCAAGTCCTTCGAGGTACTGTACCCGACCGAAGACGAATTCCTGCGCACCGGCGACCGCATCGTCCCCATCATGAACGTCAGGGGACGCTACTCGGACGAGCGGATCATGCGCCGCGCCAACGGCGAACTGTTCTGGTGCCACGTGACGGGCCGCGCGCTCGACCCGCAGCAACCGCTGGGCGCCGGCGTCTGGACGTTCGAGGATGTGAGCGAGAAGCGCCCGGTGACGGCCGCACTGACCCCGCGCGAGCGCGAGATCGCCGCGCTGCTGGTCGAAGGCAAGACCAGCAAGGTGATCGCGCGCGAAACCGATCTGTCGCCGCGCACGGTGGAGATGCACCGGGCCAAGCTCATGAAGAAGTTTTCGGCCTCGACCTCGTCGGAGCTGGTGCACAAGCTGGTGGGGGTAACGCGCTGAGCGTCCTGAGCTCGAGCGCCGGCGGTTTGTCCAGCATCCGCCCGCAGCACAGCACAATCGCCAGTTCCGGCGTCGACAGCTCGAACACCGAGCCTGCCGGCATGTCCAGCTTGAACTGCGCCTCCGCCCTGCTCCACAAACCGTAGAAATCCCGTACGCGGGTTTCTGCAGGACGTGTAGTCAGCCAAGCCTGCCGATCCGCATCGAAAGCCTGCGCAGCCAGCGCATCGATATCGCGGCTCGCGTCGATGCGTTCGATGTCCAATCCGAGTTTCGAGCTGCCGCTCACGGCACAGGCCACCCAGCGGCCACTATGGGAATTACTGAATCCGGCCGCCGGCGCCGAAGGCGACGCCAACAGCGGCGCCGCGCCGGGACGGTCCAGCAGACGGATGGCGGATGGCTCGGCGCCCAGCACGTGGCCAAGCGCCAGGCGGGCAAGCACCCGCCCACCAAGAAACTGGCGCCGCCGCGCCGGACGTTGAAAGCGGACCAGACGCTCCCGCTCCGAGGCATCCAGCCAGGCGGCGTACGAATCCAGCGTCTCGTCCGCCAGCGCATCCGCATCGAGCAGCCAGACCGATGCCCGATGAGGCGCGTCCGCAGTCACTTACTCGGCAACCTTGACGAACTCGCCCTTCAGCGCGACGCCGGCCATGATGGCGCCGGCGTGGCACTCGAACTCGGTGTCGCTCTTGACTTCGACGTTCTTGTAGTTGCTGGCGATGTTGATGACGGCGTTGGCACCGAGCTCACGGGCGCGTTTTTCCATCTGGCGCAGTGCGGACAGGAAGACCCAGTTGCAGGCCTTTTCGTCGGACTTGGCGAAGGCATTCGTCTTCTGGCTGGTCTGGTCCATGCCCATGCGCTTCACGACCGCCGGACTCGGCTGGTTACCGAAATAAAACTTGACCGAGTCGCCCAGGCGCTCATCCGCGGCGGCGCTGGCCAGCGCCTCCTTGATCGGCAACATGTGCTTGCGGTCGTTGGCCTGGGCCGACGTCGCGGCCGCCAGCAGCAGTGCACAGGCGATTCCATACCCCATCTTTGTCATAGCCATCGTTTTCTCCTTTAGTTGTGACGAACAGCCTTGTCGTCGGCGCCGGTCGGGCCGCCCACCGCCTTGTCGTAATTGGCGATGATGTAACCACTGGCCAGGTTGGCCACGCGGGTCAGCATGAGGTTGTCGGTGACGCCCAGGGTGAAGCCGCCGCTGAAAGCCGCGGTGCGCTGGAAGAATTCCGGATTGGCGATCACGTTGCCGTTCTGGTCGCGGAAGCTCACGCGCATCAGCACGCCCGAGCTGCCGGCCAGGGGGCCCAGGAAGACGCGGGTGGCGATGCGCTTGAAGGACAGCTCTTCCACCACCGGTTCGACGGTCAGCACGCTGCCGTCGTTGGGGCGGTTGTTCCATTGCTCGGCCTTCTCGCCCAGGTCCTTGCGCAGGTTCTCTTCGATCTTGGCCAGGCCGGCCTGGCTGCCGTGGTAGCCTTCGCGGAACACGACCGGCTTGACAACGATGCGGCTATAGGCCGAGAACGCCTTGGACGGCGGCGGATTGTCGGTCGACGCGGCCTTGATGCGCGTGGCGCAGCCCTGCATCAAGCCTGCGGCCAGTACAGTGGTTGCCAGCAAAACGGTACGGCGGGTGTTCTTCATCTTTCTCCCTGTTTTGTTATTTGTGGGTACTACCGTTTGAAAATCAGCGACGTATTAATGCCGCCGAACGCAAAATTGTTCGACATGATGTATTCGCAGTCGAGCTTGCGGCCCTCGCCGCGAATATAGTCGAGCTCACCGCAGGCCGGATCGACCTCATCCAGGTTGATGGTCGGCGCGAACCAGCCTTCGCGCATCATTTCGATGCTGAACCATGCCTCCAGCGCGCCGCAGGCGCCGAGCGTGTGTCCCATGTAGCTCTTGAGCGAGCTGATCGGTATACGCTTGCCGAACACCTCGGCGGTGGCCTGGCTCTCGGCCACGTCGCCCTGCTGGGTCGCGGTGCCGTGGGCGTTGACGTAGCCGATCGCGTCCGGGGCCAGGCCGGCGTCTTCGAGCGCCAGCTGCATCGCCACCTTCATCGTCGCCGCGTTCGGCTGCGTCACATGGGTGCCGTCGCTGTTGGTGCCGAAGCCGACGATCTCGGCGTAGATGGTGGCGCCGCGCGCCAGCGCGTGCTCGCGTTCTTCGAGGATCAGGCAGCCGGCGCCTTCGCCGATCACCAGGCCGTCGCGCGCGCTGTCGAAGGGACGCGGCGTCAGGTGGGCCTCGTCGTTGCGCACGCTGGTCGCGAACAGGGTGTCGAACACCGCCGCTTCGGTCGCGTCCAGTTCCTCGGCACCGCCGGCGATCATCGCGATCTGCTTGCCGCTCTTGATCGCTTCATAGGCGTAGCCGATGCCCTGGCTGCCCGAGGTACAGGCCGACGAGGTCGTGAACACGCGTCCGGTCACGCCGAAGAACACGCCGATGTTCACCGGCGCCGTGTGCGCCATCATCTTGATGTAGGTGGTGGCGTTGATGCCGCGTGTGGTGCGCTCTTCCATCATGCGGCCGAAGTCGCCGATCGCGCTCGGCGTGCCGGCCGAGGAGCCGAAGGACACGCCCATGCGGCCGCTGGTGAGCAGCGGATGCTCGAGCAGGCCGGCATCCTGCAGCGCCAGTTCGCTCGCGCGCGTGGCCAGCAGCGCCACCCGGCCCATGCTGCGCTGGGTCTTGCGGTTGAAGCGCTCGGACAAATCGAAGGGTGCGGCCGGCGCACCGAGGCGCGTGTTCAGGCCCTCGTAGCCTTCCCAGTCCGCCATGCGAACGATCGCGTTGCGGTACGCGCCGAGGCGTGCGCGTACGCTGGCCCAATCGTTGCCGAGCGGGCTGATGCCGGCCATGCCGGTGACGACGACACGCTTGTTCATGCCAAACCTCCGTTCACCGAGATCACCTGACGGGTGATGTAGCCGGCGTCTTCCGACATCAGGAAACTGACCAGGGCCGCCACTTCTTGCGGACGGCCGACGCGGCGCGCCGGGATCAGCTTCAGCGCTTCTTCCACCGGCGCCTCGTCGAGCATGTCGGTTTCGATCATGCCCGGGGCCACGCAATTGACCGTGATGTCGCGCTTGGCCAGTTCCAGCGCCAGCGCCTTGGTGGCGCCGATGATGCCGGCCTTCGCCGCGCTGTAGTTGACCTGGCCGCGGTTGCCGATCAGGCCCGAGACCGAGGCCATGGTCACGATGCGGCCCGGCTTGCGGCGCTGGACCATGGGCATGCACAGGGGCTTGAGCACGTTGTAGAAGCCGTCGAGGTTGGTGCCCAGCACCTGGTCCCATTCCTCGTCGAGCATCGCCGGGAAGGCGGTGTCGCGCGCGATGCCGGCGTTGCAGACCACGCCGTAATAACAGCCATGGGCGTCGACGTCGGCCAGCAGCGCGGCGGCGCTGGCGGCGCGGTCGCCGATATCGAACTGCAGCACGCGCGCGCTGCCGCCCGCCGCTTCGATCTCGGCGGCCACCGCATCCGCTTCATCGCGGCGGCTGCGGCAATGCACCACCACCCGGTAGCCATCGCGGGCCAGGCGCAGCGCGATGGCCTTGCCGATGCCGCGCGAAGAGCCGGTCACCAGCACAGTCTTGTCGGTACTACTCATTCGGAACTCCGTTGCAAAAATTCTTCTACATTCTCAGGCTGGAACACGGTGATCGTCGCCGCCGCCAGCTCGGCGCCGCGCTCGGCATCGACGATGCGGCAGTCGAAGGCGCCGAGACCGGTCTCGCCCTGCAGCGCGCAGCGCACGTGGATGTCCAGCGTGCTGCCGGTCGCGAAAGCCGGCACCGCGCAGCTGTAGCGGCGGGTACCGAGCAGGAAGCCGACCCGAACCGGCTCGCCGCGCAGGCGCGCCTTGTAGCCGGCATGCGCGGCCACCGCCTGCGCCATGTACTCGACGCCGACCCAGGCGCCCACCGCGCCGTCCTCGCAGAACAGGGTCTGCGGACCGATCGACACCCGTGCGCTCAGGCTTTCGGCATCGGCCGCCAGCAGCGAATCGAGCAGCGACATGGTCCCGCTGTGCGGCACCAGGGTCTTGATGTCGGGCAGGCTCATGCCGTCCTCCCGAACACCAGGGTCGCATTCGAACCGCCGAAGGCGAAGGAATTGCTGAGCGCCCAGCGCAGCGGGCGGCCCAGGCGCGCGCCGGGCAGCGCCACGTTCAAGGCCGGCAGCGCCGGATCGGGCGCTCCATCCCACAGGTGCGGCGGCAGCCGGCCCTCGGGGTTATCGTCCTGCATGGCGAGCCAGCAGAAGGCCGCTTCGACCGCACCGGCGGCGCCGAGCGTGTGGCCGGTGAAGGGCTTGGTCGAGCTGACCGCGACATCGCCGCCGAACAGCTCGGCCACCGCGCGCGATTCCATCGCATCGTTCTGCACGGTGGCGGTGCCGTGCAGGTTGATGTAATCGATCTGGCCAGGTTCGATGCCGGCGCGCCGCAGGGCTTCGCGCATCGCGATGCGCGCGCCGCCACCCGCCGGATCGGGCGCCGACATGTGGTGGCCGTCGGACGACTCGCCCCAGCCGCACAGCGCCACCGCAGCCGGCTCGCGGCTCATCAGGAACAGCGCCGCGCCCTCGCCCAGGTTGATGCCCTTGCGGTTGGCGCCGAGCGGATTGCAGGGCGCCGGGCTGACCGATTCCAGCGCGCTGAAGCCGGCCACCGTGAACGCGCACAGGGTATCGACGCCGCCGGTGACGACCGCGTCGCACAAGCCCATGCGGATCAGGCGTGCGGCGCTGGCAAGCGCCTTGGCGCTCGACGAGCAGGCGCTCGAATGGACATAGGCCGGGCCGCCGGTGCCGAGTTCGCGCGCAATCAGCTCGGCGGGCGAGCCCATTTCCTGCTGGCCGTAGTGGAAGCCGGCCGGCAGTGCGCCATCCGCCAGCTCGGCCGCCAGCGCCGCTTCGGTGGCTGCCACGCCCGAGGTGCTGGTGCCGATCACGACGCCGACGCGGGCCGCGCCGTAACGCGCGATCGCCGCCTCGGCCGCCGGGCGCAGCTGCGCCAGCGCGGCCAGCGCCAATTGGTTGTTGCGGCTGCGTAGCGGCAGCGGCAGGTGGTCGACACGCGGCAGTGCGACATCGACGCAGCCTACCGGCAGTTCGCGGCCGGGCGAATACGCATCGGAGACGCGCAAGCCGCTGCGCGCTTCCTCGAGCAGGCGCCACGCGACTTCTTCGCGCCCGCTGCCGAGTGCGCACACGATGGCGCAATCGTTCAGGTACTGCATGCTGGGCCCCATTCCCTCATTCTGCGGCCGACTCGACGGTCAGCTGGTATTGGTAACGCACGTTATCCAGCACCGCAGTTCCCTGCCAGCGCGGCGTGCCGCTGTAATCGATGGTGGTCACGACCTTGCCGTCCAGGCGCAGCGTGCGGCGCAGGCCCTGCTCCTCGATGCTCCAGCCGGACGGCAGCGCGCGCGCGATCTCGGCGGCCGGCCACAAGGTCAGCTGCAGGTCTTCGAGCACGTCGGCGGCGCGCACCTGCGCCGGCAGCATCGGATGGCGCCACTCCTTCAGCTCGCGGCCGTCGAAGTCCAGGCTCAGCACGCGCTGGCCGAACGCAAGGCCGACCAGGTTCAGGCGCGCGGCGTCGACTTCGAGCGCGACGTCGAGGTCGTTGGTACTGCCGCCGCGCTGCACGGTCAGGTGCTGCTGCACGCTGATGGGCTGGCCCAGCGTGGCGGGCGCCAGGCGCAGGCCGAGGCGCGCCGGCCCGGCCTTGGGCGCCGTGCAGCCGCCCAGCAGCAGGCCGGCCAGCAAAACGGCCGCAGGAAGCACGGCATACTTAGGCATAGACAGTCTCCGCATGGGTCTCCTCTTCGCTCAGGATGAAGCAAGGCGCGGCCAGCCAGACCAGTGCGGTCCCGGCCAGCATGGTCAGGCCGAAGGCGCGCAGCGCCGGGGTGCCGCTCAGTGCCAGCAGTCCGAAGGACAGCAGGGTATTGGCCGCCGACAGGCCGACCGCCAGCCAGGGCGCATCGCCGTCCTTGCCATGCCGCTCCTGCATGAAGATGCCGTAGTCGACGCCCACCCCGAGCAGCAGCATCAGGGCCAGCACGTGAAAGAGCTGCAGGCTCTGGCCGCTCAAGCCGAGCAGCGCCAGGGTCAGCACGCTGGCCGCGGCGGTCGGCGCCAGCACGCGCCAGGTACGGCCGCGGTAGCGCGGGAACAGCACCAGGTAGACCAGCGCATAGGCACCCAGCACCACCCAGCCCATGTAGGCGCGGTAGCGTCCCAGCACGGCCGAGATGCCGCCGACCTTGTCGACCCACTGCACGCCTTCGAGGCCCTCGGCGGCGCGTTCGAGTACCGGAATCGAGGCATAGCGCATGCCGCGGAGCGCGACGATGCTGGCGCGCACGCCGCCGACTTCGCCGATCCACAGGTGGCGCCACGGCTCGCTGGCCGGGGTGCGCAGGAAGGCATCCGGCGACATCGGCGCGGCCCGCGACAGCAGATGGGTGCGGGTCGCCTCGACCCAGCCGCGGTCTTCGCCGACCTGCTGTGCCAGCGCCGCCAGCGGACCCTCGGCGCCGAGCAGGCGGCCTTCCACCAGCGCCAGGCGCTCGCGCTGCGTCTGCGCCGACGGCACCCAGTTCGACAGCGCCTGGTAGCCGGCGATATGGCCCTGGGCGATCAGCGGATCGAGCTTGCGCTTGAGCGCCTCTTCGCGCTGCAGCACCTGCTGGTCGGTGGCGCCGCGCACCAGGTAGTACTGCACCGGGCTCGGGACGTCGAGCAGCTTGCCCAGCTTGATCTGGTCCTGCACCAGTTGCGGCGGCGAGGATTGCAGCGAGCGGATGTCGTCGTTCACGGTCAAACGCATGCAGCCGAGCAGCGCGCCCGCGCCGAGCAGTGCCAGCAGCGCCAGCGTGGCCGGGCTGGCGGAGACGCGCGGCCAGCGCGCGGCCAAACCGGTGTAGCGCCGCGCCAGCCAGCCGGCCCGCATGTCGCGCGCCTTGACCAGTGCCGGGAACCAGCAGGCCACGGTCAGCCAGGCGAACACCAGGCCCAGCGCGGAGAAGACGGCCATGTGGCGCAGACCGGGGAAAGGCGTCAGCGCCAGGCCCATGTAGCCGATCACCGCCGCCAGCAGGGTCAGGCCCAGGCCGGGCAGCAGGCGGCGCAGCAGGCGCGGCGAATCGAGGGCGGGGTCGGCGCCCAGCCGGTGGCAGAGGAAATAGATGCCGTAATCCTGGGCCACGCCGATCAGGCTGGCGCCAAACACCAGCGTCAGCAGGTGGATGCGGCCGAACAGCAGCCAGCACACGGACAGGGCGCCGAGAAAGCCGATGCCGATCGCCAGCAGCACCAGGGTGATCGGCTTGACCGAACGGAAGGTCAGCCAGGTCAGCAGCACGATGCCGGCCAGCGAGCCCAGGCCGATCGTCTCGACCTCGCTGCTGGCCTGGCGCCCGGCCGCCGCGGCGTGCAGCACGACGCCGGCCTTGATCACTTCGACGCCGGGCACCGCGCGCTGCGCAGCGGCACCGGCCTGGTCCAGCAGCGGCACGACCTGGCGCTGCGCCGCCAGCGAAAAGGCCGGCTGTTGCAGGGTATAGGTCAGCAGCACGTATTCGCGCCCCTGCCCCGCCACGAACAGGCGGCCGTCGCGCGGACGCACGGGCGTCTCGCCGGCGCGTTCCTGCATCCAGCCGGCCAGCAGGCCGAAGGGGTCGTCGCGGAAGGCGCCCAGCTTGGGCCCGCCGAAGGCACCGTACAGGCGGCCCAGCGCGGATTCGAGCCAGAAGCCGGCCGGCTGCTCGCGCAGCTGGTTTTCCTGCTCTTTGCTTATCAACAGCGTCGCATGCGCCTGCAGGCCGTCCAGCCAGCCCGCCTGGACTTCGTCGCCGGCCGCGTCCAGGCGCAGCAGGTCCGCATGCGGCGCCAGCGCCGCGCTCCAGGCATCGGCGGCGCGCCGCGCATCGTTCCATTCGGCGGCGCCGACCAGGATCACCACGCGCTGCTGGGCGCTGTCGACCATGTGCGTAAAGGATTGCTGCAGCACCGGGTCGCGCTGGTCGGCCGGCAGCAGCGCCAGGATGTCGGTGTCCGGCACGATGCGCTTGCCCAGCCACAGCCAGGCGTTGTGGCCCACCAGCAGGCACACCACCAGTGCCCACAGCAGCGCAAGATGTCGATGCGGGCGCTTATGCGTGATCAAAACAGGGCCGCCTCTTCAGGCAAGACGGCGCCGGGGCCGGTCTTGATGTCGGAGAAGCTGATGTCGGTGCGGTCGCCGCCCTGCTCCACCATGTGGATGTTGCGCACATAGGCGTCGCCGTCCAGCGAGATCGCGCCGATCGCCCGCGCCAGCGCCGGGCTGCGCGCCTTCAGCGACACGTTCCAGGATTTGGCGGTGGCCTTGCCGTCGACCTCGAACAGGGTTTCGAGCTGGCCGAGGTCGCCGCCCAGCAGCGAGAACAGCACGCCGTTGATCATGCGTACGGTCGGCTCCTGGCTCGCTTCCAGGCGCATTGCCACGCGCTCGCCCTGCAGGTGCACGATCTCGTCGCGCGACAGGCGCAGCGTGTTCGGGAAGGGTTTCAGGGTGCGCCACAGCACGCCCTTGCCGGCGACCACGCAGAAGCGTCCGTTCGAGGCCAGCGGCTTCTTCATGCCGGCCAGCTGCTTGGTCTGTTCGAAGCGGCCGCACAGCTGTTCGGGCTTGGCCAGCATGCCCTGGATGGTCGCGACCGGTGCCGCGGCCTGGGCGCCGCTCGCCGCCAGCAGCAGGCCAAAGAGGATACGTTTCATGGTGCTTGCACTCCCAGCTTTTCGAAAAGGACGGGCGGCGAGACGAAGCACATCTCGCGGCTCGCGATGTCGACCGCGACCTGGGTCGTGGTCGCGCGGTTGATGCGCTTGCCGGTCTCGGCATCGCTGATCAGGTAGTCGATGCGCAGCGCGTTCTCCCACTCGACGATGTCGGCGCGAACCAGCAGGCGCTGGCAGAAGGTGGCGGCGGCCACGTAGCGCAGGTTCATCTCGATGATCGGCCACATGTAGCCCGATTCCTTCATCTGCGGGTAGTTGTAGCCGATCTTGTCGAGCAGCGCGCAGCGCGCGATCTCGAGGTATTTGGCGTAGTTGCCGTGCCAGACGATCTCCATCGGGTCGAGGTCGTAGAACTGCACCTGCACCTCGACTTCGGCGCTCCAGCGCGAGGCGGGCTTCAGCTTACGCATACAGGCTCCAGGCCTGGTCGCGGATGCGTCCCAGCAGCAGATGCAGTTCCGGGTCGAGGCGGCGGTCCTCGGTGATCGGCTCGACGTCGGCGCCGAGCAGGTCGAGCATGCGCGCCAGCGGCGCCGGCAGCCCGCGCGCCGGATCGAGCCGGCGGCGCAGCCACACGCCCTGGCGCACGGTGATCAAGAGCGCCGCAGCCACCTGTTCCGTCAGCTCCAGCACACGCAGGCAGTCGCGCGCGGCGATCGTACCCATGCTGACCTTGTCCTGGTTATGGCATTCGGTGGAACGCGAGAACACCGAGGCCGGCATGGTCAGCTTCAGGGCTTCGGCGGTCCAGGCCGAAGCGCTAATCTGCAGCGCCTTCAAACCGTGGTTGATGGCGGCGCGTTCGCCCGTCATGCCGGACAGATTGGCCGGCAGGCCGGCGTTGTAGCGCGCATCGACCAGCAGCGCCATCTGGCGGTCCAGCAGGTCGGCCAGGTTCGCCACCGCGTTCTTCATGCCGTCCATCGCGAAGGCGATATGGCCGCCGTAGAAGTGGCCGCCGTGCAGCACGCGCTCGCCTTCGGCATCGATGATCGGATTGTCGTTGGCGCTGTTCAGCTCATTCTCGATGGCGCTGCGGAAGAAAGGCAGCGCATCGGCCAGTACGCCGATGACGTGCGGCGCGCAGCGGATCGAATAGCGGTCTTGCAGGCGCTTGCCGTTGCGCTCGAGCTGGCCGGCATATTCGAGATCCTGGCGCAGCCAGGCGGCCACGTTCTGCATGCCGGCATGCGGCTTGACCGAGAACAGGGTCTCGTCGAAGTGATGGTCGTTGCCGTCCAGGGCGAAGGAAGCCAGCGCGGTGATGCGGGTCGTCAGGCGCGCCAGGTAGTCGGCGCGGTCCCAGGCCAGGCAGGCCAGGCCGGTCATCACGGCGGTGCCGTTCATGATCGCCAGGCCTTCCTTCGGGCGCAGGCGCAGCGGGGCGATGCCGGCCTCCGCCAGGGCCTGCGCGGCCGGCACGGTCTGGCCGTCGCGCAGCACTTCGCGCTCGCCGCACAGTACCGCGGCCAGGTAAGACAGCGGGGTCAGGTCGCCGCTGGCGCCGACCGAGCCTTCGCTCGGGATCAAGGGCAGCAGGCCGGCGTCGAACAGGCGCACGATCTGCTCCAGCAGCGCCACGCTGACGCCGGAAAACCCCTTGGCCAGCGAGGCCAGGCGCGCGCCCATCACCGCGCGCGTCTGCGCCGGCGTCAGGAACTGCCCCATGCCGCAGCCGTGGTAGGTGTACAGGTGGTGCGGCAGCTCGGCCACCAGCGACAGCGGCACCGTCACGGTGCAGGAATCGCCGTAGCCGGTCGTCACGCCGTAGATCGCGCCATCTTCGCGCAGCAGGCGGTCGAGGAAGTCGGCGCCCTTGGCGATCGCGGCGCGGAAGGCCGGATCGTCGGACAGCGTGGGATGGGCGGTGCCGCGCGCGATGTCGACGATGTCTTCCAGCGCCAGGCGCTCGCGGTCGAAGCGCACCGTGCGCTTGCGGGTGTTGAGGTCAGTGAGCTGCATTTGCGCGTTCCGATCCGGTTACATGCCAAAAGTCGTAGAAGTTGAACCACTCCAGCGGCGTGCGCCGGACGTGGTGTTCGAGCCGGCGGGCATAATCGCCGGCCAGTTCGGTCAAAGCGGCATCGCGTCCGCGGCGCGGCAGGCTGACCCGCTCGCGCAGCAGCTCGAAATGGAGTTCGTGGCCACCGTCGCCGCTGCGGGTGGCGAACATCGCGTAGGCCGGGCAGCCCAGCACGGAGGCCATGACCCAGGGGCCGACCGGGAAGGCGGCCTCCTGGCCCAGGAAGGATGCGAGCGCGACCCGCGGATTGCTGGACACCGGCACGCGGTCGCCGGCGATCACGACGAACTCGCCGCGGGCAATGCGTTCGGACAGCTGCATCGCCATCGCCGGGCTCATGTCGGTCACCTGCATCAGGTTCAGCTGGCTGCGCGGGTCGAGCCTGGCGAGCATGTCGTTGAAGGCCTGGGCATGGCGGGTATGCACCAGCACCGTGACCTTCAGGCCGGGCGTGCGCAGCGACAGCGCGCGGCACAGATCGAGATTGCCCAGGTGCGAACAGACCAGCAGCGCGCCCCTGCCCTGCTCGACCATCTCGAGCAGCGGCGCGGCGCCATGCAGGCGCACGCGGCTGAAATCGAACAGGCCGCCCCACAGCAGCATCTTGTCGAGGATGGCCTCGGCAAAAGCGCCGAAGTGGCGCGTCACGCCAAGCACGCCGTGCGGCGCGCCGACGCGCGCCAGGTAGCCGCCCGATGCGCGCCGCGCACGCGGCTGGGTCAGCACGTACCACAACAGCACCGGGTACAGCACGACGCGGAAGGGCCAGCGGCCGAACACGCGGCAGACCCAGAACAGCAGGCGCATGCCGGCCACGAAGCTGGCCTCCTCGATCGCGGCCCAGTGGCGCGTGTCCGTGGCTTTGTTCAGGTACGCCATTTGCGGCCCAGGAGCGAAGGCACACGCGGCAGCATGCCGAAGAACAGGGCCACGTGCAGGCGGGTGATCAGGACGTTGTCGGTCCAGGCCTTGAAATGCGATACGCCGTCTTCCGGATAACCGACCCGGGTCGGCAGGTTGACGACCTCGACGCCGTCCCAATACAGGCGCACCAGGATCTCGATGTCGAAGTTCATGCGCAGGCCGAGCTTGCGGCGGTGCGCCAGCGCCAGCACCGGTGCGACCGGATAGACACGAAAACCGCACATCGAATCGCGGATCGCCAGCGACAGCGTGTTGATCCAGACCCAGATGTGGGTCAGGTAGCGCGCATACAGGCGCAGCGCCGGCACCGACTCGTCGTACAGCGGGCAGCCCGCCACCACCGCTTGCGGACGCGCGCGCGCGGCGTCCAGGAAGCGCGGGATGTCGGCGACGCTGTGCTGGCCGTCGGCGTCGACCTGCAGCACGTGGCTGTGGCCCTCGCGGGCGGCGCGCGCGAAGCCGGTCAGCACCGCCCCGCCTTTGCCCTGGTTGATGGCGTGGCGTTCCAGCACCACCTGGCCCGGATGTGCGGCAGTCAGGCGGTCGAGCTCGGCCGCACAGGCGGGCGAGCTGCCGTCGTCGACCAGGATGCAGGGCAGGCCGTGCGCGAGCACCTGCCCGAGCACCTTGGCGATCGCATGCTCGTGGTTGTAGACCGGGATAACGACGCAGGGATGGAACATGCTTATTCCGCCTTCCCGAAGCGCAGCAGCGAATGGCAGTAGCCGATGCCGTCGCGCGCGGTGAGCAGCTTCAGGCCGGCCGCTTCGGCCAGGCGCACATAGTCCGTGCTCTCGTAGACCTTGCTGTTGCCGCTGGCCAGATTGTTGAAGTACGGCGAGGTATTGATCAGGCAGTAGGCCGCGATGTCGTAGCGCTGGCGATCCCAGAAGGTGTCCATCACCAGCACCTGGCCGCGCGGGCCCAGCGCCGCGGCGACGCGGCGGAAGATGCTGGCGATCGCCGCTTCCGAGAAGCAGCTCAGGAACTGGCTCATCCAGATCAGGTCCATATCGGACGGCAGCGCCGCGGCGGCGTCGAGCAGATCGATCGGATGCAGGCGCGCGCGTTCGCGCACGCCGGCGTCGGCCAGCGCGCGCTCGGCCACCGCCAGCTGGCCCGGCAGGTCGACCAGGTGCATCGCGACCTGCTGGTCGAACGCCAGTGCCGCCAGCGTGAACTTGCCGGTGTTGGCGCCGATGTCCATCAGGCGCCGCGGCGCGGTCGCGAACACGTCCGGCATGATGGCCGGGAACGAGGTGTCCGAATACAGGTGGTCGAAGGCCAGCCAGCTGCTGCGCGCCGGCTCCGGCAACTGGGCCAGGCCCTGGTACAGCGTCGGCCAGTCGCCGAACACCTTCAGGCCCAGCGGCTGCTCGGCGTCCAGCGTGCGCTCGAGATCGAACATGGCCTGGTAGCAGACGTCATGGTTGAAGTCGATATTGACCTGGGTGATGGTGTCGGTCAGGATCACGAAGCCGGCCTTGTCGAGCGCGTAGCGGCCTTCGTTCAGGTAGACCACGCCGGCCGACATGCAGGTTTCCAGCACCACCTTCAGGACGTAGACGGTCCAGCGTCCGCTGGCTGCCAGCTCCTCGACCGACAGCCCGCGCTCGCCGGCATCGGCAATCGCTTGCAGCATGCCGCGCTTCCAGGCATAGCGCACGCACTGGAACACCACCGGGCCGAAGGCGATCTTCTGCGCTTCGAAACGGGCTTCGAAGGCGCTCTGGCGCTCCGGCGAAAACTTCTTGTTCAACATGTGCGATCGGCTCCCAGCAGGACGCGGCCGCTCGCATGCGCGCCCGCCTCCGAGAAATAACGAAAATTCAGGCTGCCCTTGGCGGCGTCGTGCACGAGCTCCAGCTGGACCGGCTGTTGCGGCCGGATCATCTGCTGGAACTTCAGCGCGGCCATGCCGGTGATGCCGGCATCGATGCCGAACCAGCGGCGGCCGTAGTGGATGGCCCAGTCGACCTGCACCACGCCCGGCAGCACCGGCGCGATGCTGAAATGGCCGTCGAAGTACAGCAGATCGGCCGGCACGGTCAGTTCCAGCAGCATGCGCGCGGACGATTCCTCCAGCACGCGCAGCGCCGGCCAGCGCGGACGCGCTTTCAGTCCCGCCTCCAGCTTGCCCACCGGCTTGTCCTCGAGCAGGGCCAGCAAGGCGGCCTGGGTGGTCTTGCCCTGGGCGTTGACCGGCAGCGCGTCCAGGTAGCGCCAGCGGCGCGGCAGTGCCACCGCTTCGGTCGAGGCGCCGAGCAGGGCGCGCAGGCGCGCGTTCATGGCCGGCTTGCCCTCCCGCGCCAGCAGCCCCGCGCCGTCCCCGTTCGGGACCACGAAGGCGGCCAGCAGCTGGCGCCCGCCATCGAGGCCAGGACAGGCCAGCACCCGCGCTTCGCGCACCAGACCGCCGGCCAGCAGCGCGCTCTCGATCGCATCCAGCGAGACCCGCTTTTCCTCGATCTTGACGATGCGGTCGGCGCGGCCGCGCAGCACGAAGCGCCCTGCCCCGGCATCCTCGACGCGGTCCGGCAGGCGCTGCCAGCCATCCGGGCCGGCGTGGACCGAGTGCACTTCCAGCAGCCCCTGGTCATCGGCGCGCCAGGCCACGCCGGGCAAGGGGGTCCAGCCTTCGTCCGCGCTTTCGCCGCGCTGGCGCCAGGCCACGCCGCCGGTCTCCGAGCTGCCGTAGACCTCGACCGGGGCCTGCCCCAGCAAGGCGCGCGCATGCTGCGAGGCCGCCGCCTCCAGCATCCCGCCCGAGGAGAACACGGCCCGCAGCTGCGCCGCGGCGCCGCTCCAGTCGAGATGCGCCGGCAGGCGCTTCAGGTGGGCCGGGCTGGCCAGCAGCACGCAGGGACGCGCCGCCAGGGCGAGCGCCAGCGGCTCCGGGAATTCATGGCGTTCGGCGTGGATCGCGCGGCCCTCGGCCAGCGGCCACAGGACGCGGAACAGCAGGCCGTAGATATGCTGGTGCGAGACCGTGGCCAGCACTTCGGCATGGCCGAGGCGCGCGCCGAAGCAGGCTTCGAGCGCCTCCAGCTCGCCGGTCAGCTGCGACAGCTGTTTGCGGATCGGCAGCGGCGCGCCGGTGCTGCCCGAGGTGTAGACCACCAGTGCCGGGAAGTCGGGCGCCGGTTCGTGCCAGGGCAGCCGGCAAAGCTCGTCCTCGTCCGGCACCGCCGGCATGCAGGACGGCGGGAACTGGCCCCAGAAGACGCCAGGTGCGGCACCAAGCTCGCGCGCCAGTGCGGCGCAGCTGGCCGGCAGCGTGTCGGCCACCAGCCAGACCGTCTTCCCGGACAGCCATGCGCCCAGCAGCGCCGCCGCGAACTCGATGCTGTCTTCGTGGTACAAGGCGATCTGGGTGGCCTGGGTGCGGCGCCCGAGCGCAGTCCAGGCGCGGGTGCGCGCCATCAGCTCGGCGTGGGCGACGCTGGCAGCGCCACGGCGGCCGGCCAACGCGTCCGGTGCGCGTCCGGCGATGCGGACAAAGAAATCAGACATGGTGCAGCCGCTTGAAACGCATGCGCAGCAGGTATTCGCCGCCGAACATCAGGCCCATCAGGCCATAAGAAACAACACCCGTGTACAGCGACCACAGGGCTTCCGGCGCGTCCAGCGCCAGACCCAGGGCGATACCGCCGTTCACGAGAAAGAACAGGCACCAGGCCTGGGTGACGCGGCGCGTGTAGCCGACCGCCGCCGCCGGCAGTTCGGGTTCGCGCAGGCGCGCGAGACGTTCTACCATCGACGGCCCGGACAGCAGGCTGGCGCCGAAGGCGGCCAGCAGCGCGGCGTTCACCAGGACCGGATACAGCTTGAGCGGCAGCACGGCGTTGGCCCAGACGGCCAGCGCCACCAGCAGCAGCGCGGCCGCCGCCGACCAGCGCGCGGCGGCGCTCAGCTTGAGCGCCGGCAGCCGCGACGCCACGGTCAGCAGCAGCAGACCGGCCAGCCAGCGCGGTTCGAGCGCGCCATGGCCCAGCCAGATCGCCAACGGATACACCAGCGTGAGCGCAGCCGTCAGAACATTCCACGCCACCTCGTCAGGCCGCTTGCGGTTCCGCCTGCGCGTCGGCGCCCGTCTCGTCGCCGAGGGCGACCAGCGCGTTCACCACGTCATCGATCGTGCGGATCGTCTTGAACACTTCCGGGCGCAGGCGCTTGCCGGTCAGCTGCTTCAGGTGCACCGCCAGGTCGACGGCGTCGATGCTGTCGATATCGAGGTCGGTGTAGAGGTTCGAGGCCGGCGTCAGTTCGGCGCGGTCCAGTTCGAACATCTCGGCCAGCAGGTCCGCCACCCAGCCGAACAGTTGGTCGCGGTTCATCTCATTCAGGGCTACCATGGCCTTCTCCTACTTCTTGCGGTTAGCTTCAATCATCGCTGCGAGCGCGCGCACCGATGCAAAATGGCGGCGCGTCTCCTGCGACTCGGGCGGGAGCGTGATGCCGTAGCGCTTCTGCAGCGCGACGCCGATTTCCAGGGCATCGATCGAGTCCAGCCCCAGTCCCTCGACGAACAGCGGCGCCTCGCTGTCGATATCGGCGGGGGCGATCTCCTCGAGCTGCAGGACATCGACGATCAGTTCCTTCACTTCCTGTTCAAGCATGGTGCTGGCCTTCTTTCATAAAATAATGTTGCAGGTATTCGGTGAGACGGCGCGCGGCCAGCACGTCGGTCACACCGGGACCGGTAAAACGCTCGATGCCGATGTCGTCGCCGACCTCGATGCGAAAGCTGGCCTGGCGCGGCGGCACATGCCACCACTTCTCGCCCTTGCCCAGCGTCGGCGGCTCGCAGGAGATCCGCACCGGCGTCACGGCGCGGGTGCCGCGCACGGCGATGTTGGCGGCGCCGCGCTTGAGTTCCATGGTGCCGCAGCGCGGCGTGCGCGTCCCTTCCGGGAACACGATCAGGTTGCCGCCGGCACCCAGCGAGGCGATGCAGTCCTCGACCAGTTCCGGACCGCGGTCATTGCAGATGTAGCCGGCGGCACGCACCGGCCCGCGCGTGAAGGGGTTGTTCCACAGGCCGCCCTTGACGATGCAGTCGGCGTTGGGCACGAAGGCGATCAGGAACACGGTATCGATCAGGGTCGGGTGGTTCGCCAGGATCAGCTGGCCTTCGCGGTCCAGCTTGTCGAGGCCGCGCACTTCGTAGCGCAGCACACCGAGTCCGCGCATGATGCCGACGAAAGTCCGGAAACTCAGGCGGATCACGGCGCGCGCCGCCCTGACCCTGGTCCGCGGTTCGCGCAGGCACAGCGCCAGCAGCGGAAACACGAGCACGCGCAGCAGCAGGCCGCCGAGGCCGAACAGCATGAAGCTCAAGCCGGTCGCGAGCACGCGCCAGCCGAGGAACAGCTTCTCAAGCATTGCGGCTCCAGGTCCAGCGCTTGCCGGCCGCGTGGCGCACCAGCGCTTCGCCGCCGAGCTGGAAGCGCAGCACCTCGAGTGCGCCGGGCGTGTTTGAAGCCGGGGCGTCGGGCTGCGGCGCCGCGCACCAGCCCAGGCGCACCGGGCGCTCGCCGGCCGGTACCATCGCCCAGGCAAAGGCGAAAGGCTGTTCTTCGCAGTCCTCGAAGGCCGAGAGCAGCGCCGGCAGCGGGGCGTCGCAGGCGACCAGCAGCACCATCGGTGCGCCATCGGCCAGCAGGCCGCAGGCTTCGATCACCGCGTGTTCGAGCGTGGCCGTACCGGCTGCCAGCGCCACGTGGTTGGCGCGGTCGGCGCGCGCGATCGAGAACAGGCCGGCGCTGGCATTGTGGACGGCCAGCCCGAAGGCGGTCGGCGACAGCGGCTCGCCGCGCGCCAGCTCGCCCAGCAGCCCGACCGCACGCGCGACTTCGCCATGGCGCGAGCAGAACACGGTGGGCACATCGGCATCCTGGCCCAGGCATTCGTAGGCCACTTCGAGCGCCATGCGGCCCAGGAAGCCGGCACGGCGGCGCAGCATCGCCGGCATCGCCGCGACCTTCGGCTCTTCCTCGCCGGCCAGCGGCCAGGGTTCGCGCGCCCACGCCGCCCACTGTTCGGGCGAGGCCACGCCGGGCGCCCAGGCGGCGTGCCGGGCGATGGAGAATGCGAGCTCGTTATCGAACATGGTCAGGAAGCGGAAGTGGTGGAAAATCAATCGTGCGGCAGGCACAACTAAATGTAATTATAATTGTTGGTTTTGCCTGTTGGAACTGCATTGCGAACTGGAAAGCATTTTTGCAACGACCTGGATCAATACTTGCGAAGAAAAAAGACAGCATGGATCCTGGCCAACCGCTTGCGCAGCCAGTCAAGTCGAATGTTTTTTGGGGATGTGTACCCGTCGTTTTACGGCGGGCACCGATGATGCCATAACGTGAGCCCTATAAAACTCACGCTTTGTCACGTCCGCCGTCAGGCCGGCAGGATAGCCTTGAGGTGTTCGGGCAGCGGCACCGACTTTTCTTTCTTGAAATCGATCCAGACGACCTTGCCGCCGCCTTCGGCGTAGACCACGTCCGCCTTGCCCTCGGCGTCCACCAGACTGATCTCGTGGGTGACTTCGAAGCTCGAACGGCCCGGCGCCCCGGCATAGGTGCGCACCTCGATCTCGCCCGGGTACTTCAGCTGCTTGATGAAGGTGCAGTAGGCGGTGACGATCACCGGCCCCTCGCCCTGCATGTTGAACTCGCCCGCCGCCTCTTCCAGGAAGGAGATGCGGCCGCTTTCCATGTAGCGGAAATAGACGGTGTTGTTGACGTGGCCCAGCACGTCCATGTCGCCCCAGCGGATCGCCTGGCGCATCACGTGGACTAATTTCTTCTCGCTCATTGCTGCCTGCTTTACAAAAAAACAGGCATTGTAGTCGTTCGGCCGGCGCCGCGCTCCGGCGTTAACTTAATTGTGGCGGCGCAGGATATCGCCGACCAGGCAACAGAACGCAGCCGGATCCTCGAGCATCATCATGTGCCCGGCCTTCGGCTGCACCAGGCTCTGGGCGGCCAGCGCCAGCACCCATTCGGGGATATCCCAGCCGGAGGCCGACAGTTCGCCGCCCAGCAGGTAGAGCGGCACGCCGCTGCCGAGCACGCGCCGCACCTCCTCGAGATAGCCGGGCGCGCCGGTCGTTTCCAGCACCGAGCGCGCCATCGCCTGGATCGTCGAATACGGCTGGTTGGCGAGGATGTCGCGGGCCCAGGCGACGCGCAGATCGCTGGCTTCGATGCCGATGCGTTCCAGCCAGGCGGCCGGGTCGTCTTCCATCGCGCCGTACTCGGCCGCCCAGTCGGCTTCAGGCATCGGTGCGATGCGCGAGCACCAGAATGCATCCTTCAAGGTGAAGTTGCCCTCCACGCTGATCAGGCCGCGCACCAGTTCCGGCGCCTGCGCGGCCGCCAGCATCATGACCGCGCCGCCGACGCTGTGGCCAAGCAGCCAGGCCGGCTCGCCGACGTCTTCGCGCAGCACCCGCGCGACCTCTTCGGCCTGGCGCTGCAGGTCGATGCCGACGTCGATGCTGCGCTTGGTGCCGTAACCGAGCAGGTCGGGCGTGCGCACGTCCACACCGGGCAAGTAGGCCTGCGGCTCGTAGTAGCTGCCGGAGCCCAGCAGGCCGTGCACGATCAGCAGCGGCGCGCCTGCGCTGCTCACTGAGCTGCTCACTGAGCCGCTCATTGCGCGGTCATGCCGTCGTCGGCGGTGATGATGGTGCCGTTGATGAAGTGGGCTTCCTCGGCCGCCAGCAGCAGGAGCAGGCCGTCGAGGTCTTCCGGCTTGCCGATGCGGCGCCGCGGCAGCATCTCGATCAGCTTCCTGCCCTGTTCGGTGTCGAAGTAATCCTCGTTCATCTCGGTGGCGATGTAGCCGGGGCAAATGGCGTTGACGTTGATGCCGTAGCGGCCCCACTCCACCGCCATCGCCTTGGTCATCTGCACCACGCCGGCCTTGCTCATGCAATAGACGCCGATCTGCGGCAGCACGCGCAGGCCCGCCACCGAAGCGATGTTGACGATGCGGTGCTGCTTCCTGGGGTCGCCCTTGGCGCGCTGGATCATGCGCTTGGCGGTCTGCTGGGCCATGAAGAAGGCGCCGCGCAGGTTGGTGTCCATGATGTAGTTGTAGTCGTCCTCGGTCACGTCCAGCAGGCGCTGGGTGGTCGAGACGCCCGAGTTGTTGACCAGGATGTCGATCGGCCCGGCCTCGGTTTCCGCATGCGCGATCGCCGCCTTGATGCTGGCAAGGTCGGTCACGTCGAGCGACACCACGTGGGCGGCGCCGCCGTCCGCCTCGATCTCGGCGCGCAACTCCTTCAAACGCTCGACCCGGCGCGAGGCCAGCACCACCTGCGCCCCGGCCCCGGCCAGGGCTTTCGCGAAACGCGCACCCAGTCCGCTGGATGCCCCGGTCACCATTGCGATCTTGCCTTCGAAATTGACTTCAATGCCCACGTTGCGCTCCCTGTCACCAAACTCGCCGAAACCGCCGCACGATACTCTGCTGCGAAGACATCATGATTACATACTTAAGCAATTTCGCAGCGTTTAGATTGCCGCATCTAATATCTGCCCTACAATAGCGTGCTGCGTTGCAATCATGAGCAAAAAAGTGCACACTCGTGCTTAAATTTTTCTAACACTATTAAAACATGACTCAGCCCAACAACCTCATCGAACAATACGGTCCGCGCGAAGCGATGGAATACGACGTCGTCATCGTCGGCGGCGGCCCTGCCGGCCTGGCCAGCGCGATCCGCCTGAAGCAGCTGGCGACGGAACAAGGCCGCGAGGTCTCAGTCTGCGTGCTCGAGAAGGGCGGCGAGCTGGGCGCCCACATCCTGTCGGGCGCAGTCATGGATCCGCGCGCGCTGGATGAACTCTTCCCGAACTGGAAGGAACTCGGCGCACCCTTGAACACCCCGGTCACCGAAGACCGCGTGCTGTTCCTGACCGAGACCAAGGCGCATGCGACCCCGAACTTCATGGTGCCGAAGGCGCTGACCAACCACGGCAACTACGTGATCTCGCTGGCCAACGTCGTGCGCTGGCTGGGCCAGCAGGCCGAGGCGCTGGGCGTCGAGATCTTCCCGGGCTTCCCGGCCGCCGAAGTCCTGTACAACGACGACGGCTCGGTCAAGGGTGTCGCCACCGGCAACATGGGCGTGGACCGCCACGGCCAGCCGACCGACGCGTTCCAGCTCGGCATGGAACTGCACGCCAAGTACACCTTCTTCGCCGAAGGCTGCCGCGGCCACCTGGGCAAGCAGCTGATCGCGAAATTCGCGCTCGACAAGGGCAAGGATCCGCAGGTCTACGGCATCGGCATCAAGGAGCTGTGGGAAATCGACCCGGCCATGCACAAGCCGGGCCTGGTGGTCCACACCGCCGGCTGGCCGCTGGACAACGACACCTACGGCGGTTCCTTCATGTACCACCTGGAGAACAACCAGGTCGCGGTCGGCTTCGTGGTGGGCCTGGCCTACCAGAACCCTTACCTGTCGCCGTACGAGGAATTCCAGCGCTATAAAACCCACCCGGAGATCCGCAAGTTCTTCGAAGGCGGCAAGCGCATTTCCTACGGCGCGCGCGCGATCACCGCGGGCGGCCTGCAGTCGCTGCCGAAGACCGTGTTCCCGGGCGGCGCCCTGGTCGGCGACGACGCCGGCTTCCTGAACGTCAGCCGCATCAAGGGCAGCCACGCCGCGATCAAGACCGGCATGCTGGCCGCCGACGCCGCCTTTGCCGCGCTGGGCGAAGGCCGCCAGCACGACGAGCTGGTCAGCTTCCCGGCCGCCTTCGAGCAGTCCTGGCTGCACGAAGAGCTGCACGTGGCGCGCAACTTCAAGCCGTGGATGAGCAAGGGCCTGTACCTGGGCACGATCATGGTCGGCATCGACCAGATCCTGTTCAAGGGCAAGGCGCCGTGGACCCTGCACCACCAGCACGCCGACCACGAATGCCTGCGCCCGGCCGCCGACTTCAAGCCCATCGTCTATCCGAAGCCGGACGGCAAGCTGACCTTCGACCGCCTGTCCTCGGTGTTCATCTCGAACACCAACCATGCGGAAGACCAGCCGGTGCACCTGACGCTGAAGAACCCGAACATCCCGGTCGAGATCAACCTGGCGAAGTACGCAGGTCCGGAGCAGCGTTACTGCCCGGCCGGCGTGTACGAGTTCGTGAAGACCGACGAGGGCAAGGACCGCCTGCAGATCAACGCGCAGAACTGCGTGCACTGCAAGACCTGCGACATCAAGGACCCGACCCAGAACATCGTGTGGGTCACGCCGGAAGGCGGCGGCGGACCGAATTACCCGAACATGTAAATCGGGACCGGCAGTCCGGTTCGTTGGGTGGGCACCCCGTGCCCACCCAACGGTGCCTGGCGCAGGGCAAGAGCCTCCAGTTCGCCCGCCGTCATCGGGTGCCCGAAGATATAACCCTGCGCATAATCGCAGCCGGCGTCCACCAGCAGCGCGCGCTGCGCCGCCGTTTCCACACCCTCCGCCACCATCTTCAGTCCCAGCTTGTGCGCCATGGCGACGATCGCCTCGTACAGCGCCAGCTCTCCGCCCTCCCCGTCCAGGGTCTGCGCCAGCGAGGGGTCGATCTTCACGAAGTCGATGTCGTAGCGCTTCAGGTAGGCCAGCGAAGCATAGCCGGTGCCGAAATGGTCCAGCGCCACCTGCAGACCCAGCATGCGGTACTGCGCCAGCCGCCCGAGCAGGGCATCGGCGCCGCCCTGCAATGCCCCTTCGCTGATCTCCACCACCAGGCTTTGCGGCGGCAGCTGCAGTTCGCGCAGGTAGTCGAGCCAGCCCTGGTACTGGCCGCCGTCGCGCCGGAACTGCACCGGCGACTTGTTCACGCTCACCTGGAAATCCGGACCGATGCTGCGCTGCCAGCGCTGGACCTGGCGCGCCGCTTCGCGAAACACCCAGTCGCCGATCTCGACGATCATGCCGCTGCTTTCGGCGAACGGAATGAATTCGGCCGGCGCCAGCAGCCCGCGCGTCGGATGGCGCCAGCGCAGCAGGGCCTCGGCCTTGCGCACGGCGCCGGTGGTCAGCGACACGATCGGCTGGTAAAGGAGCTCGAACTGCTGCTGCGCGATCGCTTCGCGCAGGTCGGCGGCGATCACCTGGCGCGCCAGCGCCGCCTCCTGCAGGTCGCGGGTGAAGTAGCTGTAGCGGTTCCTGCCGGCGTTCTTCGAGGCGTACATGGCCTGGTCGGCGTGCGAGATCAGGTCGGCCAGCTCGCGCGCGTCGGCGGGATACAGCGCGATGCCGACCGAGGCCGAGATCGCGGCCGCCTCCCCCAGCACGTCGAAGGGCCTGGCCAGCGCCTCGACCACGGCCTGGGCGATGCGGTCGACGCTGCCGACCCGCTCCAGGCCGGCCAGGATCACGGTGAATTCGTCGCCGCCCAGGCGCGCCAGGGTGTCGGTCGCGCGCACGCAGGCCTTCACGCGGCGCGCGGCTTCGGCCAGCAGGGTATCGCCGGCGGCGTGGCCGAGGCGGTCGTTGACTTCCTTGAAGTGGTCGAGGTCGATGAACAGCAGGGCCACGAAGGTGGCGCCGCGATCGGCCTTGCGCATCTCCTGGGCCAGGCGGTCGCGGAACATGTGGCGGTTCGGCAGGCCGGTCAACTCGTCGAAATTGGCCTGGTGCCAGATCCGCTCGGCCGAGGCGCGGCTGCGCGTGATGTCGGTGACCAGCGCCAGGGCGCCGAGGTAGTTGCCGGCGACGTCGAAGATCGGCGTGGTGGCGGCGCTGGTCCACAGCTCCGCACCGTCGCAGCGCAGGAATTTCAGTTCGGCGCGCTCGCCGCGCGCGTGCTGGCGCCGCACGTCGTGGGCCTCGAAGCGGGTCCTGCCCTCCTCGTCCATGAAGCTCACCAGCGGCTGCTCCAGCAGGTCTTCGATCTCGCAGCCCAGCAGGGCCGCCATCTTCGGGTTGACGAAGGTGATGAAGCCGAACGCATCGATCTCCCAGATGCCCTCGTCGGCGCAGTGCACGATGCGGCGGAAGCGTTCCTCCGAGCGTTCGAGCGCGGCCAGCTTGCCGTCGCTCGACTCGACCACGATGCGGCAGGCCTGGCCACTGCCGTCGGCGCTGGCCAGCAGCAGCACCGGACCCGGCGCGCCAAGGTCGGCGCAGGTCATCTCGATGCGCAGGCGGCGCGGCGCGCGGCTGTTGATGGCGGATTCGAAGAAGACGTCGAACTCCTCGCGCCAGTTGCGGCGCACGAAGTCGCGGAAGCGGTGCCCCCTGACCGCGCTGCGCGGCACGCCGATCAGCTGCGCCCCGGCGACGTTGGCCTGCAGGATGCGGCCGTCGAAGGCGACCACGAAATAGCCGCTCGGCGCCAGCAGGTAGAGTTCGTTGAAGTGCGCCTGTTCCTGTTCGTGGCGCAGCCGCTCGGGGCTGACGCCGCTGTCGAGCTGTTGCACGTCCTTGTCCATCTCACCCCGCTTTACCTGGTTGTTTGCCCGGGCCCGCTGACCTTGTCGATCCGCTGTTGTTCTAGTGTTGCTGATGGGCCCGGTTCAGGCGCCGTTCGGCACGGCGCTGCAGGCCCTCGAAGAACAGGCTCAACATCCAATAGATGATGGCCGCTGCGACGTAGAGCGGCAATGGACGGAATGTGACGGAGATCAACTCTTTGGTGACAAGCATCAACTCGGTCATGGTGATCACCGAGACCAGCGAGGTGTCCTTGATCAGGCTGATGAGCGTATTGCTCATCGACGGCACCGCCACCCGCAGCGCTTGCGGCAGCACCACGTGGCGCAGGGTCTGGCCCCAGCCGAGTCCGAGGCTGTAGGCGGCGCGCCACTGGCCCTGGGCCACCGCGTCGATCGCACCGCGCAGACTTTCCGACAGGTAGGCGCCGGCGTTCAGCGACAGGGTCAGCACCCCTGCCATGACTGGCGTGAATTCGATGCCGATGCTGGGCAGGCCGTAATAGACGACAAACAGCTGTACCAGCAGCGGGGTGCCGCGGAAGACGCTGACGTAAAGCGTTGCCGGCCAGCGCAGCAGCGCCCAGGGCCCGACCCGCATCAGCGCGGTCGGCAGGCCGAGCAGCAATCCGCCGGCCATGGCGGCGACGGCCAGCAGCAGCGTATAGCCGGCGCCGCGCAGCATCACCGGCGCAGCGTCGCGCAGCAGGCCCCACAGGTCCTGGAATTCCATTCAGGCGTTCACGGGGCGTGGGTGGCGTCGGTGCCGAACCACTTCACCGACGCGGCTTTCAGGCTGCCGTCGGCGCGGACTTCCTCGAGCGCCTTGTCGACGGCGGCGCGGAATTTCGGATTGCCCTTCTGGAAGGCGACCGCGGTGCGCTCGACCGCGCCCACGCGCGCGCCGGCGCGGATCGGCAGCTGCGAGGAGGTCAGCAGGTAGCCGACCATCAGGCTGTCGTTCAAGGCGGCGTCGATGCGGCCGAAGGCCAGGTCCTGCAGGTTTTCGGGCGCCGCCGGATAGCTCTTGACCTCGACGCCCGGCACGGCCTTGGCCTGCTGCTCGAACACGCTGCCCTGCCCGACCCCGACCTTCCTGCCCTTCAGGTCTTCCAGCTTCCTGTACTCGATGCGCTCGTTGCGGCGCACGATCAGCTGCGGCGTCGAATAGGTGTAGGGCGTGGAGAAATCGAAGGCCTGCGCGCGCTTGGGCGTGACGTTGACCTGGCTGATGATGACATCGTACTTGCCGGCGCCCAGGCCGGCCAGGATGGCGGCCCATTCGGTGGTCACGAACGCCGGCTTCACACCCAGTCTGGCCGCCAGCAGGCGGGCGACGTCGACGTCGTAGCCGCTCAGCTGACCGGTCTTCGGGTCGCGGAAATTGAAAGGTGGATAGGTGCCTTCGAGGGCGATGCGCAGCGTTCCCCTCGCCTTCACCGTGTCGAGCAGGTCGGCGGCATGCGCCGGCAGCGCGAGCATGGAAAGCGCCGCCGCACAGGCCATCGCGGCGCCCGTCAGTACGGTCCGGCGGAACTTGTTCAGGGAACCCGTTTGCATACCTTCGCACTCCATTCAAGCGGCAGAGCCTGATTTATAACCTGAAATGGAGCATGCGAAAAGGGAATTATTGGCGGGTCAATACAGCCTGCGGCTATGCTTGAAATTGTGGCCGGTGACGATCAGGGTGCTCTCGACCAGGGTCGACAGGCCCAGCAGCAGTTGCACCAGTTTGTCCTCGGGCAGGATCCAGACCTGGCCGGCCGGCTGCTCGGCGCCGGTGGCGGCCATGATCAGGGGCGCGATCCAGCCGGCGTCCGGCTCGACGTCGAGCAGCACGGCGTCGCCGCTGGTCTGCAGGTAGACGTCGCCGCCCGGCGCCAGCGTGAAGCGCACGCCGACCCCGGTCTCCTGCGGGCCGATCATCTCCTGCATGGTGCGGTTGTGCGCATCGATCCAGAGCTCGACGTCCTGCGGCGTTTCCAGCGGGGTCCAGGGCACCGGACGGAAGCGGGGGCGCTCGGCGCCGTCCCTGGTCGAATCTTGGCTCATGAGGGCGATGTGATAGTGAGGATGGCAAGGGCACGTATGCTAAGGCATGCACGGCCCGAGGCGCAAGCCGCACATGGTGAAGCGCAAGCCGCATCCGCTCAGGCGCAAGTCGCGCCGGCTAGGCGGCCAGCGTGACCAGGCGCGGCACGACCCGTCCGCCCTCGATCAGCAGTTCGGCTGCGGCGATCGGCAGGCTGAAGCGGCGGCGCCCGGCGCTGCCCGGGTTCACGTACAGCACCCCGCCGCGCTCGACGCAGGCCGGCTTGTGCGAGTGGCCGGACACCACCACGCGCACGCCGCCGGCGGCCGGATCGATGTCGAGTTCCTTCAGGTCGTGGATGACATAGACCGGCACGCCGCCGGGTTCGATGCGCGCGCTGACCGGTATCTGTTTCGCCCAGGCCGCGGTATCGTTATTCCCGCGCACCACGGTGAGCGGGGCGATGGCGGCCAGGCGCGCCAGGATCTCCGGGTTGCCGATATCGCCGCCGTGGACGATGTGGTCGCTGCCGGCCAGGAAGTCCAGCGCCTCGGGACGCAGCAGGCCGTGGGTGTCCGAGATCAGCCCGATCCGCATGGTCCGCTGCGGCCCCGCCGACTCAGCCGGAATGGCGGTGCCGGCCCATCTTCATGGCCGTCCAGATCGAATACAGGGCGGAGATGCCGACCAGCACATAGATCAGGCGGCTGGCGGGGCTGCCGGCCCCGAACAGGCTGGCGACGACGTCGACGTCGAACAGGCCGACCATGGCCCAGTTCAGGCCGCCGATGATCAGAAGCGCCATGGCGATATAGTCGACCGCCGACATCGCCGTATTCCCTTCGCGCATGGCGGCACGCCGCTCGGGCAGGTGCCGCCGCTCCATGGTGGGTGCGTTCATGGTTGCCATCGTGTCCTCCTTCGGAAAGTTTGACAGGCAAGCCAAGATAGCAAAAATGCGCGCCGGGGTGCGCCGCCTAGCCGTTCTGGATCGCGCTGGCGATCAACCCTTCCAGGTACGGTTCAGGCCAGTGTCGGTATGAATCCAGCCGCCCTTCGGTCCGGAACGGTAGTAGAAGCCCACCCCGCCCTGGCGGAAGCTGCGCACCAGGCCGCCCAGCACTTCCTCGGTCAGGCCGGCGATGCGGACGTCGGCCGCCTTGCCGGACATGTGCAGCGACTGGCGTGCGGCCGGGATACCCTGCTCCCTGAGGCGGTTGTTGGACGCCGGCGTGCGATAGCCGGACAGGATCTCGAGCGGCTTGTCGAGGCCGTAGCGCGCGACGAAGGCCTGGGACGCCCACAGCGTCTCGATCAGCTTGGGATCGATCGCCATGCTGGCCTTGCCGTTCACGTCGCGCAGCATGTGGCACAGTTCCTGGTAGGCCGAGTCGATGATCTCGCCGTCCTTCCAGTACAGAACCTTGCTGCGTTCGCCGCTGGCGGGACGGATCACGGACAGGGTGCGCGGCTTGACCCAGAAGTCGAGGTCGACCACCTGGGCGTCGAACAGGTCGGGCGGCGGGGCCATGTCGATGCTGGGTGCTTCCGCCGGCGTGGCCTGGCTGGAAGCGTTGCGGTCGGCGTTGCGCGCTGCCGCCCTGGCGTCGATCAGCGGAGTCGCGACCAGGCCGAGTGCGGTAAGGCGCAACCCGTGGTGAAGGAAATCTCTGCGGGAAGCCATAACAAACTCATCATTGGAACTTGCGTACTATATCTCAATAGATTGCAAGAAAGAAGATGAGCACGTGTTACCGCATGTTTCAGACAACATACGGCGCGCTGGCATTAAATTCCGCTGCAGGTGCAGAAACGCTTGCTGGCCGGCGGCTCGGCCGCATCCAGCTGTTTCCACAGGAAGTCGCATTCGAGGCCGAAGCAAGCCTTGTCCTTGCCGGCATTCACATAGCCCAGGCGTTCGAAAAAGCCGCTGCCCGATGCCGGGCTGTGCATATGGAGCTTGGCGATGTCCCAGCAGCGGGCACGCTCTTCGATCGCTTGCACCATGGCGCTGCCTATGCCCTGGCGCTGTTGCCCCGGCATCACATAACAGAGCGCCAGCTTGCCGGCCTGGGTCAGCAGCGCCAGTCCGGCGAGCTCACCGCCCCGCACCGCAACCACGGCGTAGTTGCTGGGCGAGGAAAACCAGGTCGTGACGTTCTGGACGGTCTTGTTGCTCAGCCATGCCTGGAGGATCTCGCTACGCTGGCCATGGTCGGCAGCGCAGCCTTCTTCGATCGAGCGGCGCAACAGGTCGCATGCTTCCTGCGCGTCACTCGGTGTTGCCTGGCGAATGTCGATACCCATGTACTCTCAGTTAAAGGCGTGGTTCAGCAGGCCGGACTATAACCCAAAGTCACCAATCGTGCTGTCCGGGCATGCGCTGAGCATGAAGCTTCTAAGCATATGATAAAAATGTACTTTTGTTCCGATATTTCTTCGTGGATGATGAACCCGGTATTCACAGGTCTCTACAAGGAAGAACAAACAATGGTCCGAACCACCTCTCTGCTCCGCCGTCGCCTGCTGGCACTGACCCTGGCGCTGGGCAGCGCCGCCCTGCCGCTCGCCTCCCAGGCTGCCGGCCCGGAATTGCTGAACGTGTCCTACGACGTCGCCCGCGAACTGTACAAGGACGTCAACCCGGCTTTCATCGCCGAATGGAAGAAGAGCACCGGCGAAGACATCGTCATCAAGCAGTCGCACGGCGGCTCCAGCAAGCAGGCGCGCGCCGTCGCCGACGGCCTCGAAGCCTCGGTGGTGACCCTGAACCAGGCGAATGACATCGACATGCTGGCCGACCGCGGCCTGGTCGCCAAGGACTGGACCAAGAAATTCCCGAACAATGCTTCGCCCTATTACTCGACCATGGTGTTCCTGGTCCGCAAGGGCAACCCGAAAGCCATCCGCGACTGGGCCGACCTGGCCAAGCCGGGCGTGAAAGTCGTGATCCCGAACCCCAAGACCGCCGGCAACGGCCGCTATACCTATCTGGCAGCCTGGGGCTCGGTCGTCAAGAAAGGCGGCAACGAAGCCCAGGCCCGCGAGCTGGTCGGCAAGATCTTCAAGAACGTGCCGGTGCTGGACGCCGGCGGCCGCGCCGCCACCACCACCTTCACCCAGCGCCAGATCGGCGATGCCCTGGTCACCTTCGAAAACGAAGTGAACCTGGTGCGCGCCGAATTCGGCGACAACTTCGAGGTCGTCTACCCGACGATTTCCGTGCTGGCCGAAACCCCGGTGGCCGTGGTGGATAAAGTGGTCGACCGCAAGGGCGTGCGCAAGCAGGCCACCGCCTACCTGAATTTCCTGTACTCGGAACAGGGCCAGGCGATCGGCGCCAAGCACTACCTGCGTGTGCGCAACGAGAAGGTCATGAAGCAGTTTGCCGCGAATTACAAGCCGATCCAGCTGTTCACCGTCGACGATGTATTCGGCGGCTGGCGCGCGGCGCAGAAACGCCATTTCGACGATGGCGGCGAATTCGACAAGATCTATCAGTCGAAATAAAAAGAATGTAATTCGAATTGCTAATAAATGCTGGATAGATATACAGCATTTACTAACGGAAAAATATGGCCGAGTCGCTTTTAAGAGATTACTTTAAGATAAATCGCTAAATTTCCGTTCACAAATAAGGCCTTGCGACAACGCGAGGCCTTTTTTCTTGTAGAATCTTGCCGGTGGTATTGATTTTCCCCCGATGACATTGATCTAGATCAAGTTGTCGGTGTTCTGCCATTTCAAAAGCGCCATATAGCTCGCCGCTATTGGTCTAACTGAACGCTCAGTTATCCAGACAAACACATGATCAAAAAATTCCTCGCTGCCGTGCTGATGACGATTTCCAGCGCGGCCGCCCTCGCTGTGCCTTTCGGATCGCAGTCGGTGCTGGTCGTCGAAGACGACACCGGCAAGGTCCTGTTCGAAAAAAATTCGGCTGCCGTCGTGCCCATCGCTTCGCTGACGAAGCTGATGACCGCGATGGTCGTGCTCGACGCCCGTCAGGACATGAACGAGCCGATCGAGATCGAGAAGGAGGACGTGGACGTGCTCAAGCACAGCAGCTCGCGCGTGCCGGTCGGCGCGACCATTCCGCGCCGCGACGTGCTGCAGCTGGCCCTGATGTCGTCGGACAACCGCGCCGCCGCTGCACTGGGCCGTACCTATCCGGGTGGTATGGATGCGTTCCGCCTTGCCGTGAAACGCAAGATCGCCGCGCTGGGCATGACCCAGACCGTGATCGAAGAGCCGACCGGCCTGTCGCCGCATAACAAATCGACCGCGGCCGACCTGGTCAAGATGGCGACCGCCGCCTCGAATTACGCGGAGATCACCCGCATCACGACCTCGCAGGATCACCTGGTCAACATCAAGGGCCGTGAAGTCGAGTACCACAACACCAACCGCCTGGTCGGCGCCAAGGGCTGGGACATCGGCCTGTCGAAGACGGGCTATACCCAGGAAGCGGGCCGCTGCCTGATCATGCGCGTGAAGGCCGCGGGCAAGAACGCTACCATGGTGCTGCTGAACGCCGGCGCCTCCTCGGTGCGCATCCTGGACGCGCTGAACATTCGCCGCCACGTGCTGGGCGATGCCGCGCCGGCCGCCGCCAGCCCGGTACGCGCCCGCGTCGCCTCGCGCGTCAAGGCCGCCGTCGGCGGTCCGCGCATGAAGGCGACGGCACGTGGTCCGCGCATCAAGGCATCCGCCGGCGGTCCGCGCGCCAAGGCCTCGGCCAGCCGCACCAGCCGCTTCAAGCATGCGCAGGTGACGCGCCATCGCCGTCATCGCTGATCGCTCGATCGCCTGATCGGCACCCGAAGAAAGCCGCGCCGGTTCGCCGCCGTGGCTTTTATTTTGCCAGGCCCGCCAGCAGCGCCTGTACCGTGCCCAGTTCCACCGGCTTGGTGAGGTGATGGTCGAAGCCGGCCGCCGCCGAGCGTGCGCGATCATGCTCGGCGCCCCAACCGGTCAAGGCGACCAGGCAGGGCTGGGCGATGCCGGGCAGGCGGCGGATCGCTTCCGCCGTCTCGAAACCGTTCATGCCCGGCATGCCGATGTCGAGGAAGACCACGGCAGGGACAAATTCCGTGACCATGTGCAGCGCTTCCTGGCCGCCGTGCGCGACCCGGGTCGCGTAGCCGTCGACATCGAGGATCATGGCCAGGGTGACGGCGGCATCGACGTTGTCGTCCACCACCAGCACCCTGAGTCCGGATCCCGCATCCGCTTCGGTCGCCGCCGCCGACACGGGCGCGCTTGCGCTGGCGGCGTCCTTCAGCAGCAGCGGCAGCCTGACCGTGAAGCGGCTGCCGGCGCCAGGCCCGGCGCTCTCCGCCAGCACGCTGCCGCCATGCATCTGCACCAGCTGGCGCACCAGCGACAGCCCGATCCCGAGGCCGCCCTGCGAACGCTCGCTTTCGCTGCCGACCTGGCTGAACATCTCGAACACGCTTTGCAGCGCATGTTCGGGGATGCCGACGCCGGTGTCGCTGACCGCCACCACCGCTTCCAGGCCCTCGCGCCGCAGCGACAGCGCAATACGCCCGCCCGGCGGCGTGTACTTGGCGGCGTTATTCAGCAGGTTCGCCACCACCTGGGCGATGCGGGTGGCATCGGCGTGCACGAACAGCTCGTCGTCCGGCACCTCGACCGTCAGTTCGTGGCGCGCGGCCTCGATCAAGGGCAGGCTGGTCTCGACCGCGCTGGCCAGGATGGGGCCGAGCGCCACCTCGCCCTTGCGCAGGTTCAGCTTGCCGCCGCTGATGCGGGCGACGTCCAGCAGGTCGTCGATCAGGTGCACCATGTGGGTCACCTGGCGCTCCATCATTTCGCGCACCCGCGCCATGGCCGGCGTCGCATCGCGGTTCAGGCGCAGCACCCCCAGGCCGCTGCGGATCGGCGCCAGCGGGTTGCGCAGCTCATGCGCGAGCGTCGCCAGGAAGTCGGTCTTGCGGCGGTCGGCTTCTTCGAGGTCGCCGGCAAAGCGGCGCAGTTGCTCCTCGGCCGTCTTGCGTTCGGTGATGTCGCGGAACAGCGCCGCCACCTTGGTGCTGCCGGCCTCGCCGATACGGGTCAGGTAGACGTCCAGCCAGCGCCCCAGGCCTTGCACGTAACGCTCGTAGCGCAGGTTGCCGCCCTCCTTCGCCACCTTGCGCACCGACTCCAGCCACCACACGTGGGGTGCGGACGGCAGGCTATGTGCCTTCCCGACCACATCCGCCAGGCCCGAATGCACGCTGAAGGCAGCATTCGTCTCGAGGAAGGTCCAGCCGGTCGGCTGGTCGTTCGCGTCCAGGTGCAGGTCGACCACGCAGAAGGCCTGGTCCATCGAATCGAACAGGGTGCGGTAGCGCTCCTCGCTGGCGCGCAAGGCCTCGGCGGCGAGCTTGCTGTCGGTGGTGTCGAGCACGATCGCGACCAGGCCGTGGGTCTCGCCGGCGGCGTTGCGCAGCGCGTTGACGCTGGAGGTGGCCGACATCAGGCTGCCGTCCTTGCGGCGGTAGTGCTTCTCGACCGCCCGTCCTCTGCCCTCGGCGACGATGCTTTCGACCGCGGCCAGCGTCTTCTGCACCGAGTCGGGCGCGGTGATGTCGATGATCCAGGTGCCGAGCAGCTCGTCTTCGGTATAGCCCAGCATGGTGCAGAACTTCTGGTTGACCAGGGTGATGTTCCCGGCCACGTCCATCTCGACCACGCCGGTGGCGGCCTGGCTGACGATCTTTTCGAAGCGCTCGCGGCTCTCGTGCAGCGCGATCTCGGCCTGGCGGCGATGGGTTTGGTCGATGCCGTGACTCAGCACCGCATAGATCTCGCCCTTCGCATCGCGCAGCGCGGTATAGATCACGTCGACGTAGCGCTCCTCGAGCGGGGCGCCGGGCTCGCGCTGCAGCGCCACACGCAAATTGTTGCCGACAAAGGGCTCGCCGGTCCGGTACACCTGGTCCAGCAGCTTGAAGAAACCCTGGCCGCCCACTTCCGGCAGCGCCTCGCGCGCCGGCAGGCCGACCAGGCGGCGCTGCCCGACCAGCTGGTAATAGCGGTCGTTGGCCATCTCGTACACGTGCTCGGGCCCGCGCAGGATGCACATGAAGGCTGGCGCCTGCTTGAACACGTCGTTCATGCGCTGGTTGGCGGCCTGGACTTCGCCCAGCAGATGGCTGCGCTCCTGTTCGAGCCGCCGCTGCGCTGTCACCTCGCGCGAGACCGCGACCAGTTGGCCGTTGGCGCCGCCGAGCGGGGTGACGACGATGTCCCACCATTTGGGCGTGCCGCGCATGGTCGGGCAGAACGCGCTGGCCCGCCCGCTGCCGCCGCGCCGCGCCTGTTCGAGGGCGATGCCGACCGCCTCCCTGCTCTCGTCCGGGAACAGCGACAGCCAGCGCTGGCCCTGGAGCGCGCTGAAATCGTCGATTTCCATGCCCAGGCGGCCGTTGCGGTTCATGGCCAGCAGGCGGCCATCCGCGTCCAGCAGCTTCATGCAGTCGGGACTGTTATCGAAGAGTTGGGCGCCGAGCAGCGCGGCTTGGGCGGCAGGCAGGCTGCCGTAGGAATCGGACATGGGTGGAAATGTTGGCGTGGACGCCCAATTTCGGCAATTTAGCCATTATCGGTGAGCACGAATGCAAACTCAAGCGCTCTCTATCAACGCGTTCCCGGTGCGGCTTCAGCGCGATTTCAGCTGCCGCACATGGCCTTCCAGCTCGGCGAAGCTGGGCCGTTCGGTGGCCGAGATCACCTTGCGTCCGAACTCGACCGCGATGGTCGGCGCATAGCCGTTCATGCTGGCCAGCAGCGTCACCTTCACGCACTGCAGGGCCTTGACCACTTCCTGGTGGCGGCGGTGCAGCAGGCTCGCCAGCGGCGCCACCAGCCCGTAGGACAGCAGGATGCCGAGGAAGGTACCGACCAGCGCCGCCGCGATCAGGCTGCCCAGCTCCGCCGGCGGACGTCCGATCGCGCCCATGGTGTGCACCACGCCCATCACCGCGGCGACGATGCCGAAGGCCGGCATGCCGTCGGCCAGCTTGTGGATCGCCTGCACCGGGATCTCCGCGTCCTCCTGGTAGGTCTCGATCTCGCAGTCCATCAGGTTTTCGAGCTGGTAGGCGTTCATGGTGCCGGACACCAGCAGGCGCAGGTAGTCGGTGATGAAGTCGAGCAGGTGGTGGTCCGCCAGCACCAGCCGGTATTTGCCGAAGATCGCGCTCTCATAGGGCGCATCGATGTCGTCCTCGAGCGACATCAGGCCTTCGCGCCGCACCTTGGTCAGCACGTCGAACATCAGCGCCATCAGCGACATGTAGAGCTCGCGGGTATAGCGGGAGCCGTGGAACAGGACCGGGATGCTATGCCAGGTCAGCGAAATCGCCTTGCGGTCGTTGGCGATCACGAAGGCGCCCAGCGCGCCGCCGAAGATCATCAGGAGCTCGTAAGGCTGGAACAGCGCCGCCAGGTGCCCGTCCTGCAGCACGAAGCCGCCGAACACCGCCAGCAGCACGACGCAAAAACCGACAAGGATCAACATGGCGCAGTCTCCGAGGTTACCAAACAGCAACTTTAACATTGTTGCCATCAGGAAAGCAAAGACTGGCGCAAATAAGCCTTACTTCGTCGTTCCCGCGAAGGCGGGAACCCAAGTCCTTTGCGGGCTGTAAAAGGCTTTTCGCGCTACTCACCCAAACTTGGATCCCCGCCTGCGCGGGGATGACGGGGAAAGCTGCGGGATGACGGGGGAAATGTGCGGGACGACGGTTTTACTGCTAACGCTCGATCATCCCGCGCAAGCCGCTGGCCCGATGCGTACGCTTGCCGATCGTCTCGCCCAGCACCGCGGGCACCGGCGTCAGCAGCGTGAACTCGCGGCTGGCGCGGGTGATGCCGGTGTAGACCAGTTCGCGCGCCAGCACCGCCCCACCCTCCTTCGGCAGCGCCAGCACCGTGTGCGCGAATTCCGAGCCCTGGGATTTATGGACCGTCATCGCATAAGCGGTTTCCACATGCCGCAGGCGGGTCGCCAGCACGCTGCGCACCTTGTCGCCTTCCAGGAACCAGACCCGCAGCGAGCCGGGGCGCGCCGGGTCGGGCAGGGTCAGGCCGATGTCGCCGTTGAAGACGTTGGTCGCGTAATCGTTGCGGGTCACCATGACCGGGCGGCCGGTGTACCAGTCGCTGCTGCGGCGGATCAGGCCGACACCGTCGAGGCGCTGCTCGATCGCCGTGTTCAAGCCCTCGACGCCCCATTCGCCCTCGCGCACCGCGCACAGGATGCGGAAGGCCTCGAAGCGCTGCAGTACCGCGCGCACCCAGTCCTCGTGGGCAGCGCCATCCGCGCCCTGGGTTGGACCTTCCTTCAGCAGTTGCAGGTAGGGCCGGTAGCCTTCCAGCGCCAGGCCGATCGCGTGCTGCTGCTGGGCGTGTTCGATCCAGCGCAGCGCGTGCGCGACCTCGACGCCCAGGGCGCCGCGCGCGCGCAGCACGGCCGTCGCGGCCTCGACGTCGCCGGCGTTCACCGCCAGCGCCAGTTGGCCGATCGGACCGCCGAAGCGGCGGCTGTGGCGCAGCATCACGGTCTGCTGGGCCAGCGCGCCGCCCGCGTGCACGTAGTCCGGCGGGATCGCCTCGCCGCTCGCTTCGCGCACGAAGGCCACGGTATCTTCGTTGTAGTTGCCGGCCTGGGCATCGGCGCACAGGTCGCCCAGCACGGCGCCGGCTTCCACCGAGGCCAGCTGGTCCTTGTCGCCGAGCAGGATCAGGGTCGCGTCGGGCGGCAGCGCGTCCAGCAGCGAGGCCATCATCTCCAGGTGCACCATCGAGGCTTCGTCGACGATCAGCACGTCGACGTCGAGCGGATTGCCGCGGTGGTGGGCGAAGGCGCGGCTGTCCGGGCGCGCGCCCAGCAGGCTGTGCAGGGTGCGCGCCGCGCCCATGCGCGCCGTCAGTTCGCGCAGCGGCAGCCGGTCGCCGACCTTGTCCGCCAGCTCGCCCAGCGCCTTGTCGATCGACTGCTTCAGGCGCGCGGCCGCCTTGCCGGTCGGCGCCGCCAGGGCGATGCGCTGGCGGGCCGCATCCGGCGCGGTCGCGAACAGCAGCGCCAGCAGGCGCGCCACGGTATAGGTCTTGCCGGTGCCGGGACCACCGGTGATGATCGCCATCCTGCCGCGCAGGGCGATCGCGCAGGCCAGCTTCTGCCAGTCCGGTTTTTCGGCGGCGCGCTGGGTGGCGAACAGCGTGTCCAGCCATGCGCGTACGGTCGGCACGTCGACCGCCTGGTGCGCGGCGGCGCGGGCGCGCACGCTGGACGCCACCGTGGTCTCGTCGCGCCAGTAGCGGCGCAGGTAGAGCCGGCCGTTATCGGCATCGCCGTCCAGCACCAGCGGCTGGCCGTAGTCGAATTCGCCGGCCGTCCACACCTGCTCGCAGCCGCTCAGTTGCGCCATCCAGCCCTTGGCGTTCTTCGGCAGCGGCTTGATGGCGGCTGCCAGCTCGGTCCATTCTTCGGCGGGCAGGCCGAGCAGGCCGGCGGCGTCCTGCGCCAGGTCGGCCAGCAGCAGGCAGCTGTGGCCGCGCCCTTCCAGCTCGGACAGCACCAGGGAAGCCAGCAGCAACGGGCCGCTCGCCGGTCCGAGCGAGGCGACGAAGCGGGCGAAGGCGCCGGACAGGCGGCGCAGTTCGCCGGCCTCGGTCAGGCGCTCCACCTCGAACCAGAAGATGTCGATCTTGTCGGGGTCCATCATCCCCTCGTCCTTGTCCTTGTTCTTGTCAGCCATTTGCCAGCAGCCCATCCAGTCCGTCGAGCAGTTCCCGGTCCGGCTCGATCAGGTAGCAGCCACGCGTGAATTCGTTGCCGATCCCGCGCAGGAACAGGAACACCGCGCCACCCAGCTGTTCCTCGGGATCGTAGGCTTCGCCCAGGCGCGCGCGCAGCAGCCGGTGCAGGGCCAGCAGGTAGATCGCGCCCTGGATGTCGTAGCGGTGATCGGCCATCGCCGCCGCCATCGCCGCTTCCGTGTAGGCGGCGTCGCCCTGCCCCAGCGCGTTCGATTTGTAATCCAGCACCCAGTAGCGGCCGTGGCACTCGAACACCAGGTCCGTAAAGCCCTTCAACATGCCATGCAGCTGGCGTTCCGGCAGGGTTGGCCGCGCGATGTCGCCCAGCAGGCGCCGGCGGCACAGGCGGTCGAGCGCACCCACGTCCAGGCCATGGCTGGGGAACCAGAATTCCATCTCCGGCAGCACTTCTTCCAGCTCGGCCAGCGCGCAGCCGGTCGGCGGCAGCGGCGTGGTCGCCAGCGCATCGAGCCAGGCCATCGCATCGTCGACGCGGTTGCCCCAGCCGGCGCGCTGGATGCGCTGGTGCAGGCGCTTGATGAAATCGTCCTCGTCGATGCGGCCGAAGCCCTCCTGCGCCATCCACTCCAGCTGCTCGTGCAGGAAGTTGCCGGGCGTGGCGCCGCGCGGGAAGCGGTGCCAGGGCGCGTCCTCGGCTCTTTGCACTTCGACCGTGCCAGGCTCGTCTTCTTCCAGCAGGTTTTCTTCCTGCGGCCGGGTCGGCGGCGCCACCGTGTGGCGGGTCAGCGAGGTGAAGGACCCGACCGCCCAGTTGCGCTCGAACTGGCCGTCGAAGGCCGGGGCCTCGACCAGTTCCGGGCGCACGTCGGCGCGCGCCAGGCGGGTGCAGCCTTCCGGCGCGTCCAGCGTGTGCAGCTCGATCGCATCGACACTGCCGCGCAGCTGTTCCCAGCGCGCCTGCATCTCGCTGGCCGGCACCGGCGTGCCGCCGGTCAGCAGGTAGCCGAGCGCGGATTCGTGCAGGCGGTTCTCGCCCTTGCGTCCGGCCGCCACGGCGGCGACGCCCAGCCACAGGAAGTGCTTGGCGCGCGTCAGCGCCACATACAGCAGGCGCAGGTCTTCTTCGAGGCGCGCGCGGTCCACCGCCTGCAGCGCATCCTCGCTCAGGCCGAGGTCGATGCGCCGCCCGCCATCTTCGTGCACGTACTCGAAGAAGGCGCGGTTACGGCGGTCGGTCTTGCGCGCGGTGACGGCAAAGGGCAGATACACCAGGGGGTATTCCAGGCCCTTGGACTTGTGCACGGTGACGACCTTGACCAGCTCGGCATCGCTTTCCAGGCGCAGCACACGCTCGTCGCCACCCTCGCCCAGTCCCTCGACCTGCTCGGCGAACCAGCGGATCAGGGCCTGCTCGCCATCGAGTTCGCGGCTGGCTTCCTGCAGCAGCTCGGCCAGGTGCAGCAGGTTGGTCAGGCGCCGCTCGCCGCCGCTCATGGCCAGCAGCTTGGCCGGCAGGCCGAGTTCGTGGATGAAGCGGCGCAGCATCGCCAGCACGCCCTGGCGCTGCCAGGTCTGGTGCAGGTTCTTCAGCTGCTCGACCCGCTGCTCCCAGGCCAGTTCGTCACTCGACAGGCGGGCGAGTTCGGTCAGCGGCAGCGCACAGGTGGCGGTGGCGAAGGCGGTCCGTGCCAACACCCCATCCAGGGGGCTGGCAACCGCCTGCAGCCAGCGCAGCACGTCGACCGCTTCCTGGCTCTCGACCACCGAATCCTGGTCCGACAGGTAGACGCTGGCGACGCGGCGCTGCACCAGCGCGCGCCGGATTGCCGTGGCTTCGCGGCGGTCGCGCACCAGCACCGCGATGTCGGCCGGCACCAGGCGCTTGAACTGGCCGCTGTCGCGGTCGCGGAAGCCCACGTGCGGATCGTTCAGCAGGCTGACGATGTGTTCGGCGCAGTGGTGGGCGAAGTATTCGCGGTAGTCCTCGGTGCGCAGGTCCTCGCGCGGCGTGCTCGCCACCGCCAGCGCCTGGAAGGGGCCATCGACGCCGACCAGCTCGGTGCCGCGCCCGGCCGCCTTCACCGCCTCGAAAGGCAGCGGGTTCTCGCCCTCCTTCTTGAAGCGGAAAGCGCCGAAGGCATGCCCTTGCTCGGCGTATTCGAACAGCCGGTTGACGGCCGCCACCACGGCTTCGGTCGAACGGTAGTTGGTGCCGAGCTGGTAATGCCGGCCGGCGGTGGCACGGCGCGCCGACAGATAGCTGTGGATGTCGGCGCCGCGGAAGCCGTAGATCGACTGCTTGGGGTCGCCGATCAGGAACAGGCCGTGGCTCGGATCGTTATCCGCCACGTGGTACAGCAGGTCGAAGATGCGGTACTGGTCGGGCGAGGTATCCTGGAATTCGTCGACCATCGCCACCGGGAACTGGTCGAGGATCCGCTTGCGCAAGGCTTCGCCGTTGACGCCTTCGAGCGCGTTTTTCAGGCGCGCGAGCATGTCGGCGAAACCGAACTGGCGGTTGCGGCGTTTCAGGTCGATCATGCGGCGCGCGATGTTGCAGGCGGCGTGGCGCAGCAGCGCGTGGGCCATCGGCTCGATCTCTTCCAGGGCCGCCTTCAGCGCCTGCGTATGCTCGAAGCATTCGGGCACGGCGGCGCTGAAATCCTTGGCAAAGGCATTGACGATGCCGTCCGGGGTCAGGCGGTTCCAGGCGGTGTCGTTGAGATCGGGCGTCAGCATGGCGGGGTCCGCAGCCCAGGCGCGCAAGGCCTCGAACCACTTCGCCAGCGACTCCGGCTTCATCTTGGTGCCGTTGAAGCATTTCGGGTGCGTGCCGCGCTGGGCGGCGATCCAGGCTTCCATCGCATCCGCGCGCTCGGTCCAGCCCTCCTTCAGGCGCGCGAGCTTGGCCTTCTGCGAGCGCTCGACCGCGGCGATGACGGCGCCCAGCGCCTCCATGTCGTTCGGCCGGCCCTCCTCGTCCACGCAGTCGGGTCCCAGCAATTCGGCGCGCTGCACCAGCTCGCGCGCCGCCGCCTTCAGGGCATCGACGTCCTTCCAGACCGCCAGCAGGCTTTTGAGCGCATGGCCGTTCAGCGGATACACGTGCTGGCGCCAGTAGTCGTTGGCGGCATCCTCGAACAGGGCACGCTCGTCGCCGACCAGCTCTTCGTCGAACAGGCTGCCGCTGTCGAAGGCGTGTTCGCGCAGCATGCGCTGGCACCAGGCGTCGATGGTGAAGATCGCCGCTTCGTCCATGGTCTCGGCGGCCAGCACCAGGCGGTGGGCCGCGACCATGCGCGCGGCGTCATCCTCGTAGCTGTCGGCCAGCGCCTCCAGGTAGGGATCGTCGACGTATTCCTCGCCACGGAAGAAGGCGGCCGCCTGCACCAGGCGTTCGCGCACCCGGTTCGACAGCTCGCGCGTGGCGGCGCGGGTGAAGGTCATCACCAGGATCTCGGGCGGCAGCAGCGGGCGCGGGAAGCCGTTCTCTTCGCCGTCGCCATTGCCATTGCCGTGGCCGAGCACCAGGCGCAGGTAGAGCGCGGCGATGGTCCAGGTCTTGCCGGTGCCGGCGCTGGCTTCGATCAGGCGCGAGCCGTGCAGCGGGAAAGTCAGGGGCTGGAGCAGCTCGCTCATACGCTCGGCTCCTGCGGAGTGACGGTGACGGTGACGCTGTCGCGCAGCCAGGCCGCCAGCGGGCCATATAAAGCTTCGGCAGTGCGCGGCCAGTCGCCGGCGGCGCGCAGCACCGCGAATTCGGGCCACAGGCGCGCAAGACAGGGGTCGTCGACTTCGCCATTGATTTCGAAGCCGCCGTCATAGGTCTCGCGCGGGTCGCCGCCGGCCAGGTGGGCCAGCGCGGTCTTGCAGGCCACCGCCAGCGGATGGTCGAGATTGGCGCGCCACAGCGCCACGATGTTCTCGATGGCGGCATGGGCGATGGCGGGGTCGATCGGGTCCAGCTGCAGCGTGGCGTCGCGCGCCACCAGGTAGCCGGTGAGGCGCGCGCCGACCGCGCTGGCCGCCAGCTGGCGCAGCCAGGGGCCGATCAGCTTGTCGCCGCGCGGCGCGCCCTTGCGGTCGAGCACCTTGGACGAGATCTGCAGCAGCCATACGGTCTCGCCGTCGTTGCTGCGCAGCTTGTCGATCCAGTCGTCGAGCAGGATCCCGTTCACGTCCAGGCTCACCGCCAGCTTGGGCGCCGGGTCCGGATAACGGGCGCCCAGCGCCAGCCAGCTGCGCCGCACCGGCACCAGGTCCTCGACCAGCTGCTGCTGCCATTGCCGGCCCAGCAGGCCGATCGGCAGCCTGCCCTCGCGCACCAGGCGCTGGGCGCGCGCATCGAGCATCTGGCGCACTTCGTCCTGCGCTTCCGGGCTGCCGCTGTCGTCGAGCAGGGTGTCTTCCACGAAGTAGCGTTCGAGGGCGTCGAGCGAGAACGGCTCCTCGTCTTCGCCCACCACCTCGTTGCCGCCGAAGTTCACGCCCAGGCGGCGCCGGAAGAAGTAGCGCGCCGGCTGGCGCAGGAAGGACAGCAGCTCGCCCAGCTTCAGGCGGTAGTCGGGTTCCAGTTCGTAGGGCGGCAAAGCGTCGTCGCTTGCTGCGTTGTCCTCATCTTCCCTGTACGCCGAGCGCCATTCGCCGGCATAGGTCAGCAGGCCGCCCGCTTCGAAATAGCGGCGCGAGAACGGCTGCAACGCATGCACGGTCGTACGGTCCGGCAGGCCCTCTTCCATGTCCCAGCCGTTCTTCAGGTAGTCGCGCAGCTGCGAGACCAGCACCGAGGCCGGCTGCTCGGTGTTGTCGCGCACGTTGCGGCCGACCCAGCTCACATACAGCTTGTCGCGCGCGGCCAGCAGCGCTTCCAGCATCAGGTAACGGTCGTCGTCGCGGCGCGAGCGGTCGCCCGGCCGTCCCATGCCCGGCAGTGCCAGCAAATCGAAGTCGGACTGGTGGCCGCGGCGCGGGAAGTCGCCGTCGTTCATGCCCAGCAGGCAGACCACCTTGAAGGGCACGGCGCGCATCGGCATCAGGGTGCAGAAGGTCACGCCGCCCGAAACGAACTGGTGGTTCAGGGCCGGCTGGTCGAGCTCCGACAGCCAGGCTTCGCGCATCACGCCCAGCGGCACCGCTTCGTCAAACAGGGCGTTCTCGCAGATCTCCAGCCAGCACTGCAGCGCTTCCTCGAGCTGGTTCAGCATCATGCGGTCTTCGTCGTCGCAGGCGCGGAAGAAGCGCGCCATCAGTGCGCGCGCGCGCTGGCCCCATTCCTGCGGCGTGAGCACCGCATCGAGCTGTTCGCGCCAGGCCAGCAGGCTTTCCACCAGTTCGGCCAGCGCGCCGGCCAGCGATGCGTCGAGGCCGCCCACCTCGGCATAGGGTTCGATCTCGCCGAAGCTGGGGCCGGCGCCGGTGGCATAGCCCAGCAGCATGCGCCGGATGCCGAACAGCCAGGAATTCTGCTCGCCGGCCGAGCCCAGGCCGAGGCCGGCGCGGTGCTTCTGGTCCAGGCCCCAGCGCACGCTGGCGCCCTCGATCCAGCGGCCCAGGGTCGGCAGGTCGTCTTCCTCCACGCCGAAGCGTGCGGCCAGCGCCGGCACGTCCAGCAGGTCGCGCACCTCGCTCTGGCGGCAGCGCTGCTGCGGCAGGCGCAGCAGCCATTCCATCGCCACCAGCAGCGGGTTCACGCTGCGGTCCTTGACGTCGCCGATCTCGAAGGGGATGTAGCGCGGGTCGCTGCGCTTGTGCTGGTCGAACACGGCATGCACGGCGGCCGAGAAGGTGTCGATATCGGGCACCATCACCACCACATCGCGCGGGCGCAACGCGGGGTCGCGCGCGAACCAGGACAGCAGCTGGTCGTGCAGCACCTCGACCTCGCGCTGGGCGCTGTGGGCGATGTGGAATTCGATCGAGCGGTCCTCCGGCTCGGGCGGCACGTGCGGGTGCTCGGCCAGCGGCAGCAGGTCGCGCACCGCCGCCTGCACCTGCGACAGCAGCGTGCCTTCATCGCCTTCGTTGAACAGGTCGACGCGCATGTTGCCGAAGCGCGCGCCAAGCTGGCCGTCGAACTCGTCCAGCATGCGCACGAAGTCGCGTCCCTGGCGTCCCCAACTGGCCAGCAGCGGGTGGCTGTGCGCGTGCAGCTCCTCGACCGGCACTTCGGCCAGGTTGCTGCCGTTGCGCGACTGGTGGCGGCGGTAGGCGGCGGTCAGCAGCTCGCGGCCCTCGATGATGTCGCCCCAATGGTACTGGCAGGGATTCGGCACCGCCAGCAGCACCTGGGTGTAGCGCGACAGCCCGGCCATCGCCTCGATGGTCTGGTAAGGCAGGGTCGACATCCCGAACAGCACCACGCGGCGCGGCAGGCGCTGGGCCGGCTGGCGCTCGTCCTCGACCGCGGCCATGAACTGCTGGTGGATGGTGGCGCGGCCGGACCAGCGGCGCTCGGGCGGCAGGCTGGCGTGGATCTCGCGCCAGAGCTGGGCCTGCCAGCACTGGTCGGGCGCCAGCGCGACCGGCTCGCCGCCGGGGCGACGCAACTGGTCATGTCCCTCGGCCCAGTCGGTCAGCCAGTCGGCGCGGTAGACCTGGTACTGGTCGTAGAGGTCGGACAGGCGCTCGGCCAGCTGCAGGCGGCGCTCGGGGTCGCCATCGGACAGGAAGTGGCGCAGCGGCGCGAACTGTTCCTTGGCCAGCAGCTCCGGCAGCAGGCGCATCAGGCGCCAGGTGAGCGCATCCTTGTCGAAGGGCGAGCGGCGCGGTACCCGTTCCGGGCCCAGCATGCCGCGGTAGGCCTCCCACTGGAAGCGCGCCGGCAGCGCCACCCGGGTGGCCGCGCACACGCCCAGCTCCTCGGCCAGCGCGATCTTCAGCCATTCGGCCACGCCGTTCGACTGCACGAGGATGATTTCTTCCTCCAACGGGCCGAGCGGATTTGCACGCAGCCAGTCGAAGACGGCGGCGCGCAGCAGTTCCATCTGGTTGCCGTGCAGGATGAGGAGGCCGGGAGAGATCGGGGAGCGCATGATGGGAGACTTCGGGTAGACCCCCGCAGGATACTACCAAGGGGGTCTGGCGGACAAGGAAATGGACGAGCTCAGGCCTTTTGATCCTGCTGGCGGGCCCCGAGTTCGGCGGCAATGTGGCGTTCCAGCCGCGCCAGCAGCGCGCGCAGGCGGGCGGCCAGCGAACGCGCCTGTGCCACCGAACCGTGGTTGCGCTGGTTTTCAAGGTCGGCGCAGACCTCGCCGAAGCCCATCGCGCCCACCGTCCGCGCCGAGGACTTGATGCGGTGCGCCACCCCGGCGGCGCGCTCGACTTCGCCGGCCGCCAGCGCGCGGTCGATTTCGAGCAGGCCTTCGCGCGCCGTCTCCAGGAACATGAAGGCATATTTACGCATCTTGTCCGGATTGCCGCCGAAAGTATCGGACAGCACCTCGAGGTCGAGCAGCGCGGGCAGCTGCGCCGGCGCCGGCGGCGCGGCCGGCAGCGGCGGGTGCTGCACGCTCCGTCCCAGCGCCCGGGCCACCGTCGCGACCAGGATTTCCGGCGCCACCGGCTTGGTCACGAATTCGTCCATCCCGGCCGCCAGGCAGCGTGCCTGGTCTTCGAGGCCGGCGTTGGCCGTCATCGCGATCACGCGCGTGTCCTTCAGCAGCGGGTCGAGGCGGATCCGGCGCGTGGCCTCGAAGCCGTCCATCACCGGCATCTGCACGTCCATCAGCACGCAGTCGAAGGCGGCGCCCTCTTCCCGTGCGCGCATCAGCGCCAGCGCCTCGCTGCCGTTGCCGGCCACGACCACGCCGGCGCCGGCGTCCTCCAGCAGTTCGCGCGCCACCTGCTGGTTGAAGGCATTGTCCTCGACCAGCAGGATGCTGCTGCCGGCCAGCGCGCCCGGACGCGCCGGCGACCCTGGCGTGTCCACGGCGAGCGCCAGGCTTGCCGCGCGCTGCGCCGCGGCGCCGTCGGGCGGGGTGCCGAGGCGCGCGGTGAACCAGAAGGTGCTGCCCTGGCCCGGCACGCTCTCGACCCCGACCTCGCCGCCCATCAGCTCGGCAAGCTGCTTGCTGATCACCAGCCCCAGCCCGGTGCCGCCGTAGCGCCGCGTGGTCGAGGGGTCGGCCTGGTGGAAAGGCGCGAACAGCTGCGGCAGCTCGTCCGGCGCGATGCCGATCCCGCGGTCGCGCACCTCGAAGCGCACCAGGGTGTCGCTGCCGAGGGTGCGCACGGCGCGCACCCGCACCAGGACCGCGCCCTGCTCGGAAAACTTGATCGCGTTCGAGGTGAAGTTCAGCAGCACCTGCTCGAGCCGCAGCGGATCGCCGCGCAGCGGGCGCCGCAGCTCGGGCGCGATCTCGAATTCCAGCGTCAAGCCGCGCGCCGCGGCGGCTTCGCCCAGCTGGTTGGCGAGGTTGTGCATCAGGGCGTCCAGCGTGAAGTCGAGCAGCTCCAGCTCGACGCGCCCGGCCTCGATCTTGGAAAAGTCGAGGATGTGGTTGATGATGCCCAGCAGGTGCTGGGCCGAATGGTGGATCTTCTGCAGGTAGTCGCGCTGGCGCGGCTCGGCCGCCTGTTTGAGCGCCAGATAGGACATGCCGATGATGCTGTTCATCGGCGTGCGGATCTCGTGGCTCATGTTGGACAGGAAGTCGGTCTTGGCCTGGCTGGCGGCGTCGGCCCTGGCCTTCAGCTGGTGCAGGTCGGTGACGTCGGTCGACACGCACAGCAGGGCCACGACCTCGCCGTCGGCGCGCACCGGCACCTTCACGCTCCATAATTGGCGCACGCTGCCGTCGGGCAGCCGCATCTCGTTCTGCACCGAGCGGCCCTGCCCCGTTTCCAGCACCGGCCGGTCCAGCTCCCAGACCGCGTCGGCGCGCGCCGCCGGCAGCACCTCGCTGTCGCGCCGCCCCACCATCTGCTCGGCGGGCATGCCGGCCGCCTCGGCCATCTTGGCGTTCACATAGCGGAAGCGCCGCTCGCCATCCTTCATGTAGACATAAGCGTCGACGTTGTCCAGTACCAGGTCGAGCAGCACGCGCTGCTCGAGCGCCTGGCGCCGCGACCAGTACAGCTTCAGGAACAGCCCATAGATCAGTAGCGTCGCACCGAAGCCGCCGCCGAAGGCCAGCCATGGAAACCAGAACCCGAAACCGTCGATCAGCGCGGCACGATCGGCCACGAAACGCACTTTCCAGAGGTTGTTCTGGAAGCGCACCGGCAGCACGGTCTCGAAGGCCTCGCGTGCGTCGTGCGGCACCTGCGAGGCCGGCGCCTGCTCGACGTCACTGCCATACAACAGGGTGTCGGCCGGCGTCACGGTCAGCTTCTGGCCGGCGGCAAGCTGCTCCTGCTTCGCCAGGTAGAGCTGCAGCGCCACCGGATGCGGGCCCATGCCGTCCAGCGCGCGCTGGACCAGGGTCGGTATCGAAAAGCCGATGCCGACCGAGCCGAGATAGGCGGCGCGCCGCCCCTCGACGCTGTCGGGCACGGCGCCGCCGCGGTACACCGGGAAGCGCAGGGTCATGGCAAGGACGGCATGCGGAGCCTTGAATTGCAGCGGCCTGCCGGAAGCAACCAGTTCCGCACGGTCGCGTGCTTCCTCCAGCCTGCGCGCGACCGCCGGGCGGTCTGCGATCATGTCGATGCCGAGCCGCGGCGCCAGCATCGGCTCCAGGTAGCTGAGTACCAGGTAGGACGGGCGCCGGCCGGGCGGCTGGATGTCGAAGTCGGGGTAGCCGCGCGGGTCCAGGCTGCGGTCTGCGCGCACCGCGGCCACGAAGGCGTCGCGCTGGGCGTCGAGGACATGGACGCCATAGTTGAGCGATTCGATGGCCGGAAAATTGTCGGCAACGCCCAGCGACGCGACATAGCGGTGGAACTGCAGGCGCGAGACCTCGCCGCCGTTGGCGTTGAACAGGCCCGCCATGTTGCGCACCACCTGCGCATAGGACTGCACGGCGCCATCCAGCCGCTGGCGCGCGCCCTGGGCGATGCTGTCGAAGCGGCGCCGGGCGTCGTCGTCGACCGTGCGCTTCGCGCCCAGATGCAGGGCCGCCCCCACCAGCAGCGCCAGCCACAATCCGCCGATCCACAGAGCCATGCGCATCGGGCCGCTGGCGCCGAAGGTTTTGCCCATGTTGCGCGTGCTTGCATCTGGCATGTCGGTCTGCTCGTGCGGCAAGATTTTGAATAATTGCTAGTATTACGCAATCGGATTGAAATGGCGAGAGCCCGGCAATAAGGAAAGCGCATGCACACGATGGAACAGGACCCCTACCTCTGGCTCGAGGAAGTCGCCTCGGAACAGGCGCTCGGCTGGGTCGGCGAACGCAACGCCGAAACCGAGGCCGAACTGACGGCGGCGCCGGGCTACGCGGCGCTGCGCGCACGCCTCAAGACCATCCTCGATTCGAAGGACCGCATCCCCTACGTGGGCCTGTACCAGGGCCGCTACTACAACTTCTGGCGCGACGCCGACCACGAGCGCGGCATCTGGCGCCGCACCATGCTGGAGGAATACCGCAAGCCGGCGCCGCAATGGGAAACGGTGCTCGACCTCGACCGGCTGGCGTTCGAGGAGAACGAGAACTGGGTCTGGGCCGGGGCTTCTTTCCTCAAGCCGCAGGGTGGACGCTGCCTGGTCTCGCTCTCGCGCGGCGGCGGCGATGCCCACGTGGTGCGCGAATTCGACCTCGAACGCCTGGCCTTCGTCGCCGACGGCTTCATCCTGCCCGAAGCGAAAGGTGGCGCCAGCTGGATCGACCGCGACAGCGTGTTCGTGGCCACCGACTTCGGCCCCGGCTCGATGACCAGTTCCGGCTATCCGCGCGTGGTCAAGGAATGGCGGCGCGGCACGCCGCTGCCTGACGCGCGCCCGGTGTACGAAGCGAACGAAGACGATCTCTCGGCGTCGGCCTGGTTCGACTACACGCCCGGCCACGAGCGCCAGTTCGTGCAGCGCCAGATCGGCTTCTACAGCAGCGAACTGTTCGTGCGCGACCCGGCCGGCGGCGCGCTCACCCGGGTCGACAAGCCCGAGGATGCGGACGCCTTCACGGTACGCGACCAGTTGCTGGTCCAGCTGCGCTCGGATTGGGACCTGGGCGACGCGCGCTGGCCGCAAGGCGCGCTGCTGGCCATCGATTTTGCGCGCTTCATGGCCGGCGCGCGCGATTTCCAGGCCCTGTTCACGCCCACCGAGGCGACCTCGCTGGACGGCATCGGCGTGACCCGCGATGCGGTCCTGCTGACGGTGCTGGACAAGGTCAAGAACCGTATCGTCGAACTGCGCCACGTCGGTGGCGCCTGGGAGCGGCGCGAGGTCGCGGCGCCCGGCATGGGCGCGCTGGGCGTGTCGGGCGTCGACGAGATCGCATCGAACGACTATTTCCTGACCGTGACCGATTTCCTGACTCCGAGCACGCTCTACCTGGCGCACAGCGGCAGCGACGAGCGCGAGCTGCTGAAGGCGATGCCGGCGTTTTTCGACGCCAGCCCCTACACGGTCGGCCAGTTCGAGGCGGTATCGAAAGACGGCGCCCGCATCCCCTGCTTCGTGGTGATGCGCAAGGACACGCCGATGGACGGCACGAATCCAACCCTGCTGTACGGCTACGGCGGCTTCGAGGTCTCGCTCACGCCCTTCTACAGCGGTGTCACCGGCGAAGCCTGGCTGGCGCGCGGCGGCGTCTACGTGCTGGCCAACATCCGCGGCGGCGGCGAGTTCGGCCCGCGCTGGCACCAGGCCGCGCTCAAACACCTGCGCCAGAACGCCTTCGACGATTTCCTGGCCGTGGCCGAAGACCTCGTCGCCCGCCGGCTCACCAGCCCCGAGCACCTGGGCATCATGGGCGGCAGCAATGGCGGCCTGCTGGTCGGCGCCGCGCTGACCCAGCGTCCGGAGCTGTTCGGCGCCGTGGTCTGCCAGGCGCCGCTGCTCGACATGCGCCGCTACCACCAGCTGCTGGCGGGCGCTTCCTGGATGGGCGAATACGGCGATCCCGACGATCCGGAAGAATGGGCGTATATCGCCAGGTACTCGCCCTACCATCAGGTGTCCCGGGGCCGGCGCTATCCGCGTGTGCTGTTCACGACCTCGACCCGCGACGACCGCGTCCATCCGGGCCACGCGCGCAAGATGGCGGCCCTGATGCGGGCCCAGGAACACGCCGTGCTGTACTGGGAAAACACCGAGGGCGGGCACGCCGGCGCGGCCAACAATGAGCAGACTGCGACCATGTGGGCCTTGACCTATACGTTCCTCTGGCAAGAACTAACCCGGAAATCAAGCCCGAAATCATAAGGTTTGCGTTAGCTCAAGTAGCGTAACAACACTCTCCTCCTCTCTAGGGGCATTCCTGCAGGAACTATCAGTATTGCTAGGTCGCCGAATGAATGATGCATGGAATACTTGTCTTCCACACATCTTTACAACCCTTTCTAAGGAGGAGCGGCGATGGCCAATGATTTCGTTACCGAAGCAAGCCTGCGGGAGCCCGAGGCGGTCAATGCAAAATTCCAGGCAGCGCTGGCTCCAACCGTCAGCGAACTGAAGAAGTACCGCATCAGCAAACGGGAAAGTCAGGAGAAATTCTGGGGACGCTTCGGCGTGACGCAATCGAGCGGCAGCCGTTTCGAGACGGGCCTGGCGATTCCGGCCCCGGTTGCCCTGCTGCTCAAACTCTATGTGAACGGCAAACTCAACGATGGTGATCTTCTGGGGTAATCAAGCCCAGCGAGATCGCGCGCACGACCGCCTGCTGCCGGGTGTTGACGTTGAATTTCTGGCGAATATTGCCCATATGAAAATTCACCGTCGCCTCGGAGCAGCCGGTAATCTTTGAAATCTCCCAAGAAGATTTCCCCACCATCACCCAGTTCAGCACCTCGAGCTCACGCGGCGTCAGCCGTGGCGCAGCTTCGTGGGTGGCCGGCGGGCAGAACCGCACGCCCGAGGCAAAGACATGGTCGCGCACCAGCGCCAGTTCGGGCAGCAGCGCAGCGACCTCCCTTGCGAAATCCGATTTGAAAGCCGACTGCGCCGCGTCGGGATCGCAGGCGAAGCTGAGCATGCCGAACTCGCCGTTCGGCCCGTGAACCGGAAAACTCACCCCGGCGCGGATGCCGTGCACGCATCCATCGTCATACATGGCGCGCTGCGCCGGGCTGCGGAAGGTGTCGGCCTGCCACACCAGCGGCAAGGTGCTCGACAGGCAGTGGCTGACCAGCGGGTCGACATAGGCCAGGCGCTCCGCTTCATAACGATCCCGCCACTGGCGCGGATAATTCGTCTGGAAGAAAGCGTGCTCGAGACGCGCATGGCGCGAACCGGACATCGCAAACAGGACTTTATCGAAACCGTAGTGGCGCCCCAGGGAAAACAGCGCTTCTCCCCAGCTCGACGCCGTGTCGCAATGCATCAGCTCGTCTAGTTCGACGGTCATCATGGTAACCCCGCGCTGTTGATGGTGTAACAACCTGTTCCGTAACATCCGTATGCTAGTTGAGTTGTAACCAAAAAGCACGGGAAATTATTCTTTTAGCCATCTTTGCGGTCGACAAAATGAACAAATAGTTGTCGCCTTGCTACAACAACGTCTTTACAGTCGCGCCAATCGTGCGCCGCCTGTTTAACTGATCAGCTATCCTCGCGCGAATTGTCTAACGCAAATTGCAAGAATGCAAGTTTATGGCGGCCATGTAACACAGTTGTCTATATTGCTCTGCTGGTGCTTGACTTGACCATACACAAGAGTATCTTTACGTCTTTCTAAGATTTAACAAAAACCTCTCTGCCCGCTCTACTCCTTCTCTACCTCGAGGAACCCTGGCCAATGAATAACATGACTGACATGGCTGAACAGCTGGATGTCAAGCTGCTGCTGTCGACGCTGATGGCGCTGAAAAAAGGCGACTTCTCGGTGCGCATGCCCTCCGACTGGACCGGCGTCTCCGGCAAGATCGCCGATACCCTGAACGACATCATCGAAACCAAACAGAAAATGGTCGAGACGGTGACGGAGGTGTCGCGCGTCGTCGGCCGCGAAGGCCACCTGACCCAGCGCGCGGACGTGCCGGGCGTGGTCGGCGGCTGGTCGACCATCATCAGCTCGGTCAACACCCTGATCGACGACCTGGTGCGCCCAACCACCGAAATGGCGCGCGTCATCGGCGCGGTGGCAAAAGGCGACCTGTCGCAGACCATGGCGCTCGAGGTGGACGGCCACCCGCTGAAGGGCCAGTACCTGCGCGCGGCAACCACTGCGAACACGATGGTGGAACAGCTGTCCTCCTTCTCCTCCGAGGTGACGCGCGTGGCGCGCGAGGTGGGTACCGAGGGCAAGCTGGGCGGCCAGGCCTATGTGCCGGGCGTCGCGGGTACCTGGAAGGACTTGACCGACTCGGTGAACTCGATGGCGGGTAACCTGACTTCGCAGGTGCGTAACATTGCGGAGGTGACCACTGCGGTGGCAAACGGCGACTTGTCCAAGAAGATTACCGTGGACGTGCGCGGCGAGATTCTGCAGTTGAAGGACACCATCAACGTCATGGTGGACCAGCTGCGTTCCTTCGCTTCCGAGGTGACCCGGGTGGCGCGCGAGGTGGGTACCGAGGGCAAGCTGGGCGGCCAGGCTTACGTGCCGGGCGTCGGCGGCACCTGGAAGGACTTGACCGACAACGTGAACTTCATGGCCTCCAACCTGACCGGTCAGGTGCGTAACATCGCGGCGGTGACGACCGCGGTGGCGAACGGCGACCTGTCCAAGAAGATCACCGTGGACGTGAAGGGCGAGATTCTCGAACTGAAGAACACGATCAACGTGATGGTGGACCAGCTGTCCTCCTTCGCGTCCGAGGTGACGCGCGTCGCGCGTGAGGTGGGTACCGAGGGCAAGCTGGGCGGCCAGGCGCAGGTGAAGGGCGTCGCGGGTACCTGGAAGGACTTGACCGACTCGGTGAACTCGATGGCGGGCAACCTGACCGGCCAGGTGCGTAACATCGCCGACGTGACCACCGCGGTGGCGAACGGCGACCTGTCCAAGAAGATTACCGTGGACGTGAAGGGCGAGATTCTGGAGCTGAAGAACACCATCAACGTGATGGTCGACCAGCTGAACTCCTTCGCCTCCGAGGTGACCCGTGTGGCGCGCGAGGTGGGTACCGAGGGCCGTCTGGGCGGCCAGGCGAACGTGCCTGGCGTGGCCGGCACCTGGAAGGACTTGACCGACGGCGTGAACTCGATGGCGGGTAACCTGACCGGCCAGGTGCGTAACATCGCGGACGTGACGACTGCGGTGGCGAACGGCGACCTGTCCAAGAAGATTACCGTGGACGTGAAGGGCGAGATTCTCGAACTGAAGAACACGATTAACGTGATGGTGGACCAGCTGTCCTCCTTCGCCTCCGAGGTGACGCGCGTCGCCCGTGAAGTGGGTACCGAGGGTAAGCTGGGCGGCCAGGCCTATGTGCCGGGCGTCGGCGGTACCTGGAAGGACTTGACCGACAACGTGAACTTCATGGCCTCGAACCTGACCGGCCAGGTGCGTAACATCGCGGCGGTGACGACCGCGGTGGCGCGCGGCGACCTGTCCAAGAAGATCACGGTGGACGTGAAGGGCGAGATTCTGGAACTGAAGGACACGATCAACGTGATGGTGGACCAGCTGTCTTCGTTCGCCTCCGAGGTGACGCGCGTCGCACGTGAGGTGGGTACCGAGGGCAAGCTGGGCGGCCAGGCGAACGTGTCCGGTGTGGCAGGTACCTGGAAGGACTTGACCGAGAACGTGAACCAGCTGGCGGCAAACCTGACCAACCAGATGCGGGCGATCGGCGAGGTGGCGACGGCGGTGACGCGCGGCGACCTTTCGCGTTCGATTCAGGTGGAAGCGCGTGGCGAGATGTCCTACCTGAAGGACAACATCAACGAGATGATCCGTAACCTGAAGGAGACCACGCAGAAGAACGCGCAGCAGGACTGGCTGAAGACCAACCTGGCGCGCTTCACCCGACTGCTGCAGGGCCAGCGCGACCTCCAGGCCGTGACCAAGCTGATCCTGTCGGAACTGGCGCCGCTGATTACCGCCCACCACGGCGTGTTCTACATGATGGACTCGGAGGGCAACGACGCGCGCCTGCGCCTGATCGCCTCCTACGGCTACCGTTCCAGCCGCAAGCTGCCGACCTCCTTCCTGCCGGGCGAAGGCCTGGTGGGCCAGTGCGCGCTGGAGAAGACCCGCATCTGGCTGACCGACGTCCCGCGCGACTACATCCAGGTGTCGTCCGGTCTGGGCGCGGCGCCGCCGACCAATATCGTGGTGCTGCCTATCCTGTTCGAACAGCAGGTCAAGGCAGTCATCGAGATCGCGTCGCTGGACCGCTTCACCGAGACCCACCTGTCCTTCCTCGACCAGCTGATGGAATCGATCGGCGTGGTGCTGAACACCATCGAGGCGAACAGCCGTACCGAATCGCTGCTGACCCAGTCGCAGTCGCTGGCGCAGGAACTGCAGCAGACCAACCAGGAACTGGCGGAAAAGGCACGCCTGCTGTCCGAGCAGAACATCGAGGTGGAACGCAAGAACCGCGAGGTGGAACAGGCCAAGCTGGCGCTGGAAGAAAAGGCGACCCAGCTGGCGCTGTCTTCGAAGTACAAGTCCGAGTTCCTGGCGAATATGTCGCACGAACTGCGGACGCCTTTGAACTCGCTGCTGATCCTGGCGCAGCAGCTCTCGGATAACCCCGAGGGCAACCTGTCGAACAAGCAGGTGGAATTTGCGAAGACCATCCACGGCTCCGGCTCCGACCTGCTGACCCTGATTAACGACATTCTGGACCTGTCGAAGATCGAATCCGGTACCGTCACGCTGGACGTGTCCGAGTACCGCTTCTCGGCCCTGCGCAACTACGTGGACCGCACCTTCCGCCACATGGCCGAAGCCAAGCATCTCGGCTTCCAGGTCGACCTGGCGGACAACCTGCCGACCGCGCTGATGACCGACACCACGCGCCTGCAGCAGGTTCTCAAGAACCTGCTCTCGAACGCGTTCAAGTTCACCAGCCACGGCCAGGTCGCGCTGAACATCAGCCTGGTGACCAGCGGCTGGACCGCCGACCACCCGCACCTGCTGCACGCGGATGCGGTGCTGGCCTTCTCGGTCAGCGATACCGGCGTCGGCATCCCGTCCGACAAGCTGCAGCTGATCTTCGAAGCCTTCCAGCAGGCCGACGGCTCGACCGCCCGCAAATACGGCGGCACCGGCCTGGGCCTGTCGATCTCGCGCGAACTGGCGCGTCTGCTGGGGGGCGAGATCCGCGTCGAATCGACGGTCAACGTCGGCTCGACCTTCACGCTCTACCTGCCGTACAACCGCGCCGGCTTCATCAACTACGAACAGACCCGCCAGCCGCAGCCGGCGCGCCTGGCGCCGCCGCAGCAGCCCGCACCGCTGCCGGCCCCGGCCCCGGCCATGCTGCTGGAGGTATCGACCGATACCGCCACCGCGGTCGGCACCGCCGTCGCTGTGCCGGACCCGAGCACCGGCCTGGTCGAGTACGCGAGCATGCTGGACGACCGCGGCCTGATCGTGCCGGGCGACCCTTCGGTGCTGATCGTCGAGGATGACGAGCGCTTCGCCAAGACCCTGCTCGACTTCGCCCGCGAGAAGAACTTCAAGGGCATCGTGACCCACCGCGGCGACTCGGCGCTGTCGCTGGCGCGCGACTTCCAGCCGGCCGCGATCCTGCTCGACATCGACCTGCCGGACATCGACGGCCTGACCGTGCTGGAGCGCCTGAAGCGCGATCCGGGCACCCGCCACATCCCGGTGCACGTGCTGTCGGCGATGCGCGAGCGCGAGCGCGCGCTGCGCCAGGGCGCGATCAGCTACATCAACAAGCCGGTCAGCCGCGACATGCTGAATGAAGAATTCACGCGCATCCAGAAGTTCCTGATGGGCGGCAAACGTTCGCTGCTGGTGGTCGAGGACGACATGGCCCAGCGCGAATCGATCATCTCGCTGATCGGCGACTCCGACGTGCGCATCGTGACGGTGGAAACCGGTGCCGCGGCGATGCAGGCGCTGGCCGAATCGCACTTCGACTGCATGGTGCTGGACCTGACCCTGCCGGACATCTCCGGCTTCGACCTGCTCGACCAGATCGGCAAGCAGCCGGCCCTGCGCGACCTGCCGATCGTGATCTACACGGCCGCGGAACTGGGCCGCAAGGAAGTCACGAAGCTCAAGCGCTACGCCAAGACCATCGTGATGAAAGACGCCCGCTCGCCGGAACGCCTGCTGGACGAGACCGCGCTGTTCCTGCACCGCTCGCACGCCAGCCTGCCGGATACGCAGCGCCGGATCCTCGAACAGATCCAGGCACTCGATTCCGGCCTGGCCGGCCGCAAGGTGCTGATCGTCGACGATGATCTGCGCAACATCTTCGCGCTGTCCTCGCTGCTGGAGCGCCAGCAGATGCAGGTCCTGTTTGCCGAGAACGGCCGCGACGGCATCGAGGTGCTGGAGAAGGACCCGAGCATCGAGATCGTCCTGATGGACATCATGATGCCGGAGATGGACGGCTACGACACGATGCGGGCGATCCGCCGCATCCCGAAGTTCAAGTCGCTGCCGATCATCACCCTGACCGCGAAAGCGATGAAGGGCGACCGCGACAAGTGCATCGCCGCCGGCGCCTCGGACTACATCACCAAGCCGGTGGATGTGGCCCAGCTGCTGTCGATGATGCGCGTGTGGTTGCATTGAGGAGGTTGATATGAACGCGTGGACCGGACTGGCCGCCGGGCTCGCGATCGAGGAGCTGGAAACGGAGCTGCTGCTGGAAGCGATCTTCCAGCGTTTCGGCTACGACTTCCGCGCCTACGATCGCGCGGCGCTGCGGACCAGGCTGACCCAGGCCATGCGCGATGGCGGTGCGGCCACGCTGTCCGGGCTGCAGGAGCAGGCGCTGCACGACACCAGGGCGGCATCGAGGCTGCTGCGCACGCTGTCGGTGGCACCTGCCCCGCTGTTCGACTGCGTCGGCCATGCAGCAAGGCTGCGCGCGGTGCTGGCGCCGTCCTTGCGCGGCTGGCCCATCCCGCGGGTCTGGCTGGCCGAATGCGCCGGCGTGGGCGAAGCGTGGACGCTGGCGATCGTGCTGGCCGAGGAAGGCGTGCTGGGAAAACTCGACATCCATGCCACCCTCGCCAACGAGGAGATGGTGGCGGCGATGCAGGATGCCTGCCTGCCGCTGGCCGAGGTCGAAGGAGCGCAGCAGCGCCATCTCGACAGCGGCGGACGCGGCAGGCTGCTGGACTTCTTCGAGATCGAGGATGGCGAGGACGGCCAATGCGCGCGCCTGCGCGCCGACCTGCGCCGCCGCATCACCTGGTCGCAGTACAGCCTGGTGACGGACGCCTCGTTCAACGAGTTCCAGGCGATCCTGTGCTGCCATGCGCTGAGCGACTTCGGACCGGTGCTGCGCCAGCGCGTGCTGCGCCTGTTCCACGACAGCCTGGCGCGTTTCGGCGTGCTGTGCCTGGACCAGCCGATGTCGGTGGCGGATGCCCATGCCAACACCTACCAGGCGATCGAAGGCGATCGCCCGTGGTACAAGCGGGTCGGTTGATTTATTGCCGTCATTCCCGCGAAGGCGGGAATCCATGCTGAGGTGCAGGACTCGGTATGCCTGAATTAACGCGTCAACGCCAAACTACGTGACGTCGGCGCCTCAGTATGGGTTCCCGCTTTCGCGGGAACGACGTTATATGGCCTGCGCGCTCGGCCGCTCGGCCATCCGGTCGCGCCATGCCTGCAGGTGGCCCAAGCCCTCCTCGCCCGGCCGGAACTTCATCAGGCCGCGCGCGAATTCCAGCGCGCAGAAAGCCGTGATGTCGGCGATCGTGAAACGGTCGCCGGCCACGTATTGCTGGCCTGCCAGCACGCCGTCCAGCCAGCGCGCCGTGTCGCGCATCTTTTGCCCCTGCGCCGCGCCGAAGTCGGCGAACTGCGGCTGCTCCAGCGGCGCCAGGCCCGGGTGCGTGTGGCGAATGCAGTTGGCGATCTTCAGGAACAGCTGCAGCTCGGCGCGGCGGTCGGCCATCTCGATGAAGGCGCGCTCCTCGAAGCCCGCCCCCATCAGGTTCGGCTCCGGATACAGACCCTCCAGGTAGGTACAGATCGCGCGCGTCTCCGCCAGTTGCCGGCCATCGTCCAGTTCCAGCACCGGGATCTGCGCCATCGGGTTCATGCCGGTGAATTCCTCGCGCCTGTGCTCGCCCTTGAACAGGTCGACGGGAACCAGCTCGATGCCGGTGATGCCCTTCTCGGCGATGAACATGAGCACGCGGCGCGGATTCGGGGTGCGGTGGCTGGTGTAAAGCTTCATGCGGTGTCTCCTCCATGGTTGTACCGACGATGATAGCGCAGCATGCGCGTCGATTGACAGCCATGCATTCTTGCACGTAGATTGGCAGGCTGGCCTTGCCCCTTGACCGAGGCAAGCACGACATACATACAAGATAGGACCGTCATGCACCGCAGCCTGATCTCCGCCGCCGTCGCCCTCGCGCTCGCCGCCTTCCCGCTTCAACAAGCCATCGCCGCCCCGAAGGCGGCAGCGGCCCAGGAAGCCACCACCCAGCTGCCGCGCGGCGTCGTCCCCAGCCATTACGAGATCGCCTTGACGCCGGACGCGGCCAAGGGGCGCTTCACCGCCAGGGCGACGATCACCATCAGCGTCACCAAAGCCACCAGCAGCATCACGCTGAACGCAGCCGACCTGCGCTTCGACAGCGCCAGCGTGGCGCCGCTCGCCGGCGGCAGTGCCCAGGGCGCGAAGACCAGCGTCGATGCCGCGGCGCAGACCGCCACCTTCAGCGTCGACAAGCCGCTCGCGCCCGGCCTCTACAAGCTGACGCTGGATTACAGCGGCGTGATCGGCACCCAGGCGGTCGGCCTGTTCTCGCTCGACTACCCGGGCGCCGACGGCAAGCAGCAGCGCGCGCTCTACACCCAGTTCGAGAACTCGGACGCGCGCCGCATGATCCCATCCTGGGACGAGCCGGCCTACAAGGCCACCTTCGCGCTGGACGTGACGATCCCGGCCGGCCAGATGGCGGTCAGTAACATGCCGGCCGCGAGCACCACTACGCTGCCGGACGGTCGCCAGAAGGTGAGCTTCGCGAAGACGCCGAAGATGTCGACCTACCTGCTGTTCTTCGCGCTGGGCGACTTCGAGCGCGCGACCGTCAAGGCCGAAGGCACCGAGATCGGCGTCGTCACGCGCCGCGGCGCCATCGACCAGGCCAGGTTCGCGCTCGACGCCTCGAAGGACATTCTGCGCGAGTACAACGACTACTTCGGCGTGCGCTATCCGCTGCCCAAGCTCGACAACATCGCCGGCCCCGGCCGCAGCCAGTTCTTCGGCGCGATGGAAAACTGGGGCGCGATCTTCACCTTCGAATACGCGCTGCTGTTCGATCCGGCCAGCTCGACCCAGCACGACCGCCAGGAGATCTTCGCCACCGCCGCCCACGAGATGGCGCACCAGTGGTTCGGCGACCTGGTCACGATGCGCTGGTGGGACGACCTGTGGCTGAACGAAGGCTTCGCCTCGTGGATGGAAAGCCGCATGACGGCGCGCCTGCACCCGGAATGGAACACGCGCCTGGGCGCGGTCGGCAGCCGCGACGGCGCCATGCAGCGCGACTCGGTCGCCACCACCCACCCGGTGGTGCAGCACATCGAGACCGTCGAGCAGGCCAACCAGGCCTTCGACGAGATCACTTATCAAAAGGGCGAAGCGGTGATCCGCATGCTCGAAGCCTATGTGGGCGAGAACGCCTGGCGCAGCGGCGTGCGCAGCTACATGAAGGCCCACGCCTATGGCAATACGGTGTCGGACGATTTGTGGAAGCAGATCGAGAAAGCCGCCGGCAAGCCGGTGACGGCGATCGCCCACGACTTCACGCTGCAGCCGGGCGTGCCCCTGATCCGCGTCGGCGAACCGGTGTGCAGGAATGGCTCGACCATCGTGCCGCTGACCCAGGCCGAGTTCTCGCGCGACCGGCCCGACAAGAAGCCGCTGGCCTGGCGCGTGCCGGTCATCGCCCAGGTCGCCGGCAACGACAAGCAGGCGTCGACGCTGGTCTCTGGCGGCAAGGGCAGCATCACCCTGCCCGGCTGCGGCGCGGTGATCGTCAACGCCGGCCAGAGCGGCTACTACCGCACCCTGTACGCGCCGAAGGAATTCGCGCAACTGGCGCAGGCTTTCGCGACGCTGGCGCCGATCGACCAGATCGGCCTGCTGTCGGACAGCCAGTCGCTGGGCCTGGCCGGCCTGCAGCCCGCATCGAACGCGCTCGACCTGGCCAAGGCCGCGCCGGTCAGCGCCGACCCGCAGGTCTGGAGCCGCATCGCGCGCCTGTTCGAAGGCCTGCACTGGCGCTTCCAGAATTGGCCGGAGAACGGCGGGGCCGGCCGGCAGCGCCTGAACAGCTTCGCGATCGCACGCCTGGCGCCGGTGATGGCGCAGACCGGCTGGGAGGCACGCAGCGGCGAAGCGCCCGCCGTCGCCAACCTGCGCGAAGAGCTGATCGGCACCCTGAGCGAACTGGGCGACGCCACCGTCATCGCCGAGGCACGGCGCCGCTACGCCGCGATGGACAAGGATCCGTCGATCGTGCCGGGTCCGCTGCGCAAGACGGTCCTCGCCGTGGTCGCCCAGCACGCCGATGCCGCCACCTGGGACGGCCTGCGCACCCGCGCACGCGCCGAGACCAATCCGCTGCTGCGCGATCACCTGTACGTGCTGCTCGCCAGCGTCGAGAACAAGGCGCTGGCCGAGCGCGCGCTGCAGCTGGCGCTGACCGATGAGCCGGGCCTGACCAACAGCGCGGCGATGATCTCGGCGGTGGCCCAGCGCTATCCGGACATGGCGCTCGACTTCGCCCTGGCCAACACGGCGAAGATCAACGAGCGCGTCGACGCCAGCTCGCGCAGCCGCTACTTCGCGCGCCTGGCGATGGGGTCCTCGAATCCGGCGACCATCGCCAAGCTGAAGGGTTACGCCCAGGCCAGCCTGGCGGCCAGCTCGCGCGGCGACGTCGAGGCGGCGATCGCGGCGATCCAGGACCGCATCAAGACCAATGCGGCGCGCCTGCCGGAGATCGACGCCTGGCTGCAGCGGCATAGCCGCTGAAACACCTGAGACGCCCGAGACGGCTGTAGCGCCCGATGGCGGCGCTGCGCCGGCGCGCCGCCGCCCCTGCACGCGGCGCTTGTCGGGCGCTGCTACTTTTCCAGCGCGCGCAGCACGGCGGCCGGTGCGGAAGCGCCGCGCCTTGCAGCCCACGCCGCCAGCCAGGCATCCAGCCGGCGCGTGGCATCGGGCCGGGCCGGGGACGGCAGGTGCAGCCCCAGCTTGGTGCGGCGCCACAGGATGTCGTCCGCGGTCTGGGCCCACTCCTGCTTGACCAGCCAGTCCGCCTCCACCTCGAACAGGCCCGGCACGATCTCCGCGCCCAGGTCGGCGCGGCTGCGGCAAGGCCCCAGCATGGTGCCGAGCCGGGTGCCGTAGGCGCGCGCATAGCGGGCCACCAGCGCCGGCGGCAGTGCGGCATATTGCTGCTGGCGGGTGCGGGTCCAGGCCTCGAACTGCCGTACCCCGCGCGCACTGGGCTGGCGCCCGAACAGGTCGCCGCCCGGCAGGCAGGCCTGATCGGTCCAGCCGGGCACGCGCCGGCCCAGCGCGGGCGCGATCCAGTCGACGGCCTGCTCGGCCAGTTTTCGAAACGTGGTCACCTTGCCGCCGAAGACGGACAACAGCGGCGCGCCCTCGCGGTCGGTTTCCAGCCGGTAGTCGCGGCTGGCGCCGGATGCGCTGCCGGCCGCATCTTCGATCAGCGGCCGCACGCCGGCATAGCTCCACACCACGTCCTCGACGCCGATGCGCTGCGCGAACGCGCGGTTGACGGCGCCGCACAGGTAATCCAGCTCGGCGTCGTCGATGGCGACCCGGTCGAGGTCGCCCCGGTAATCGACGTCGGTGGTGCCGACCAGGGTGTAGGCCCCTTCGTAGGGAATCGCGAACACGATACGGCCATCGGGCTGTTGCAGGATATACGCACTGTCGTGCGCGAACAGGCGCGGCACCACGATGTGACTGCCCTTCACCAGACGCAGCGTGCGCGCCGGTTTGCCGGTACCGCCTGCCAGGCCGAGAAAGTCCGCCGCCCACGGCCCGGCCGCATTCACCAGGCAGCGCGCATGCACGCGCAGGCTTTCGTCGACGCCTTGCAGGGTGGCGACCCAGCGCTGCGGTTCGCGCACCAGCTGCGTGCAGCGGGTGCGGGTCAGGATGCGGGCGCCGCGCTCGCGGGCGTCGATGGCGGCCAGTACCACTAGCCGGGCATCGTCGACCCAGGCATCGGAATACGCAAACGCGCGGCTGAACTGCGGCTGCAGCGGGCTGCCTGCCGGGTGGTCGCGCAGCGACAGCGCCTCGGAGCCGGGCAGGAAATCGCGCCGCGCCAGGTGGTCGTAGAGGAACAGGCCGGCACGGATCATCCAGGCCGGGCGCATCCCGGCGCTGCTGGCATGCGGCATGACGAAGCGCAGCGGACGCATGATGTGCGGACCGCTCTTCAGCAGCACTTCGCGCTCGGCCAGCGCCTTGCGCACCAGGCCGAAGTGGTACTGCTCCAGATAGCGCAGCCCGCCGTGTATCAGTTTGCTGGACGCCGAGGACGTGTGCTGGGCCAGGTCGTCCTTCTCGCACAGGACCACGCGCAGGCCGCGCCCGCTGGCGTCGCGCGCGATGCCGGCGCCGTTGATGCCGCCGCCCACCACCAGTACGTCATAATCGATGCGTCGGCCAGCCGCACCTCGTGAATGTTCGCTCATCCTTCCTCCCGGGTCTGCGCAGCAGTCCAGTGTAGTGGGCGCGCGGCCGCGGGTGTTCAGCCATATCAATGTAGAATTCCCGGATGACGATACGCGCCTGGGTTCGCATGCCATCCGGCAAGCGCCTCGACCTGCTCAATCCTACCCCTTTCGACTGGGACGATGCCGACCTCGCTCTCGGCCTGGCCCGCACCTACCGCTGGGGCGGTCACTCGGCCTGGCCGCTGCCGCTGTCCGTGGCCCAGCATTCGATCTGCGTGATGCTGCTGCGCCGCGCCGCGTCCGACGTACCGCTGGCGCCCGTGGTCGAGCTGCGCGAACTGCTGCACGATGCCGAGGAAGGCCTGCTCGGCTTCGACGCCGTCTCCCCTTTGAAACCTTTCCTGGGCGAGGGCTTCAAGGCGCTCACCCAGCGGCTCGAGCAGATGGTGTTCTTGCGCTACGGCCTGCCGGCCTGGACACCTGCCGAGCATGCGAAGCACAAGCAGGCCGACCGCCTGGCCGCCGCCAGCGAGGCCGTGCACGTGGTCGGCTGGAAGGAAGAGGAAGTGTGGAATACGCTGAAGATCCGTGCCGCCGTGCTGGAAGAGGATCCGCTGGCGGAGCGCTATCGCTGCCGGCCGTGGGAGCCTTGGCCGCCGGTGGTGGCGGCGGAACGGTTCCTGATCGAGCTTGATCACCTGACACAGCGCATCGATGCCGGAGATGTCCATGACTGATGCTCTCGACGCCGCCATCGCCCGCGCCGCCGGCCTGCTGCGCGACGCCGACGCCCTCCTGATCGGCGCCGGCGCCGGCATCGGCATCGATTCCGGCCTGCCCGATTTCCGCGGAGATCATGGCTTCTGGCGCGCCTATCCGCCGCTCGCCAGGCTGGGTATCCGTTTCTTCGAGATCGCGAATCCGCGCAGCTTTGCCGCACAGCCGGAGCTGGCCTGGGGCTTCTACGGCCACCGGCTGGCGCTGTACCGCGAAACCGTGCCGCACGACGGCTTTGCGATCCTGCGCGCACTGGGCGCCGCGCTGCCCTTGAGCGCCTTCGTCTTCACCAGCAATGTCGACGGCCAGTTCCAGAAAGCCGGCTTCGCAGACGGGCAGGTGCTCGAGTGCCATGGCTCCATTCACCACCTGCAGTGCAGCCGCCCCTGCAGCGAGGCGATCTGGCCGGCGGACGCGGTGCAGCCGCACATCGACCCCGCCGACTGCCTGATGCGCCCGCCACTGCCCAGCTGCCCGCACTGCGGCGCGCTGGCGCGGCCGAATGTGCTGATGTTTAACGACGGCCGCTGGGTGGACGGGCGCACCGAAGCGCAGTACGGCCGTTTCGAGGCCTGGCTCGGAGAGGTCCGACGGCTGGCCGTGATCGAACTGGGCGCCGGTACCGACGTGCCTTCAGTGCGTCGCATGTGCGAAAGCCAGAATGCGCCGCTGATCCGCATCAATCCGCGCGAGCCTGAGGTGCGCTCGGCCCAGGACGTCAGCATCGCGGCCGGTGCGCTGGATGTCTTGCGGCGGCTATGCATAACCTTGCGCCAATGAAATATTCTTTCACTTGTGCATGTCACGTGAAATTTTCTTTCAGCAAGAATTGAGACGACTACAGTAGCGCACTGCAAGAGTTGGTCTTACGAAAATGCTAAGACTTTCATCAAGTTCAAGTCCTAAATCCTTGATTCCTCAGCCTTTATTTTCATATCCACAGGAAATGTGGATAACTGTGTGGACAAGCGCCTCTTGACAAGCCGGAAGCGCAGTATTGGTGCGGGTTTCAACAAATTGCCCGTTCAACAGGCAAATTTTAAGCCTATACAAATCAAAGACTTACACAAGCGCTTGTTTTGTACAGGATATGGCTATGCGGCAAATTCCTACAAGTGTAGGACACGGGGGATAACTCGTTCGGCTTACCCCCGCTGCATCCCTATTTCCACGCATTTCTTGCCCGTTCGCGAACCAACATCCGCACTTCGTTCGGCATCGGCTTGCGACTGTGCGGCGTTTCCGCATTCACCCAGGTGCATTCTTCGAAATGCTTGAGCATCGCCGGGCTGATGAAGCGGCTGCGCTGTGCGTAGACGTGACGGTCGCCCATCTGCGCCTGCTGCTTGATGAAGAAGCGGTTCGGCAGCACCAGGTGCAGTTGCTCCTTGGCGCGCGTCATCGCCACATACAGCAGGCGCCGCTCTTCCTCCAGGTCTTCGGCGCTGCCGGTCGCCATGTCGGACGGGATGCAGCCGTCGACCACGTTCAGCACGTGCACGGCCTTCCACTCCTGCCCCTTGGCCGAGTGGATGGTCGACAGGATCAGATAGTCCTCGTCGAGCAGCGGCGCGCCGGCGCGGTCGCTGGTGGCGTCGGGCGGGTCCAGCGTCAGCTCGGTCAGGAAGCTTTCGCGCGAGCCGTAGCCGCCGGCCAGCTGCACCAGCTGCTCGAGGTCGGCGGCGCGCACCGGGGCGTCGTCGTACAGGCGCTCCAGGTGCGGCAGGTACCAGTTCTTGACCAGCTCGATGTCCATCGGCCAGCGCAGCCCTGGCGTTCGCAAGGTCTTGAACAGCGCAACGAAGGGTTCCCAGTCGCCCTGGGCGCGCGCCGGCGCCTCGAAGGCTTCCACGGCCGCCGTCGGCTCGGCGGCCTCGCCCACCGCATCCAGCAGGCGCGCCGCGGTGGCCGGGCCGATGCCGGGAATCAGCTGGGCGACGCGAAAACCCGCCAGGCGCCCGCTCGGGTTCTGGGCGAAGCGCAGCACGCCCAGGATGTCCTTGATGTGGGCCGCTTCCAGGAACTTCAGGCCGCCGAACTTCACGAACGGAATGTTCCGGCGCACCAGTTCCAGTTCCAGCGCGGCGCTGTGGCTGGCGGCGCGGAACAGCACGGCCTGCTGGGTCAGCCTGGTCCCCGCTTCGCGCTGCTCCAGCACGCGGTTGCAGACCCAGCGCGCCTGCTCGGCCTCGTCCGGGATCAGGACCAGTTGCGGCTTCGCGGTCGACACTTTATCGGTCCACAGCGTCTTCGCATGGCGTTCGAGCGCGGCCGCGATCACGGCGTTCGAGGCGTCGAGGATCGGCTGGGTGGAGCGGTAGTTGCGGTCCAGCGTGATCACGCGCGCCGGCTGCGAAAAAGCCTGCGGGAAATCGAGGATGTTGCGCACCTTCGCGCCACGGAAGGAATAAATGGACTGGGCGTCATCGCCCACCACCATCACGCCGCGCCCGTCCGGCTTCATGCCCCGCAGGATCGCGGCCTGCAGGCGGTTGGTGTCCTGGTATTCGTCGACCAGCACGTGGTCGAACAGCGCGCCCAGCTCCGGCCCCAGTTCCGGGTCCGATGCCATCTCGGACCAGAACAGCAGCAGGTCGTCGTAGTCGAGCACGTTCTGTTCCTGCTTGGCGTCGACATAGGCGCCGAACAGGCGTTTCAGCTCTTCCTCCCATTCGCTGCACCAGGGGAAGGTCGACTGCAGCACCTCGGCCAGCGTATCGCGGCTGTTCACGACCCGCGAGTAGATCGCCAGGCAGGTGCCTTTCAGCGGAAAGCGCTTTTGACCACCGGTCAGCCCGATATCCTGGCGCACCATGCCCATCAGGTCTTCGGAATCGGCACGATCATGGATGGTGAACGAAGATTCCAGCCCGATCCGGCCCGCGTACTCGCGCAACAGGCGCGCGCCGATGGCGTGGAAAGTGCCGGCCCAGGGCAGCGCCGCCACGGCCTGGGCCGAGGTCCCGAAGATACGCTGCAAGACCCCGCCGGCGCGCTGCACCATCTCGTTGGCAGCGCGGCGCGAAAACGTCAATAATAGGATGCGTTGCGGGTCGGCGCCGGACTGGATCAGGCGCGCGACGCGGTGCGCCAGCGTATTGGTCTTGCCGGAACCGGCGCCGGCGACGACCAGCAGCGGCCGCGACTGGGCGGCGTCGACGTCATGTTCGACGGCCGCGCGCTGTTCAGGATTGAGGGACGCGTATGGGTCCGCGAGCGCGGGATCGGAAACGCTGGGGTCGACGGTATCTGGCATGGGACGACAGTTCGGATGATGACAGAACTGTACATTTATCCAGTAGAGTTCCGCAAGCCCCATCGATCGCCTGGCTTGCCCAGATATCCACAAAAACTGTGGACAAGCATGTGGAAAAACACCCCCTTGACATGCGAAAAGCGAGGATTGATGCGGGTTTCAACAACTTGCCCGTTGCGCGTGCAGCTTGTTAAGACCAGAAAATCAATGGTTTACAAAGTCAAGTAGCGCACGATTCGAATATTTTTGCAAGATGCACACGGGAAAAATTTGTGCATAACCACGGCTTGCAGGAAAGCGCATCAAACGCTGGAAGAACGGCGCCGTTGCGGCTCGCCCAGCACTCTTTCGATGACCGGCGCAGCAATGTCCTGCGAGCGCAGGAATTCCACGGCGGATACGGTGCCGCTCTGCTGCTGCAAGACGATGCCGAGTTCGACGATGTCGCGGCGGTGCGCGTCCTGGCGCTGGCTGGGGCGGATCTGGTCCATGCATGCTCCCGTCTGATCGTTCGCGGCTGCCTGCCGCACATGCAGTATGCATGCGCACAGCCCAAATACAAGAAGAATTTGGCACCGGTTCATGACGGCATGATGACAGGCCGGCGCCATCGCAACGCGACCGCGTGCGCCGCCTCCACGCAGCCCGGCCTAGAATGGTCCCGTCATCCATCAACAGCGAGGATTCCATGACCACGACTCCCGATCCGGACCTGAAACCGGGCGACGAAGCCGAGCCGGGCACCCCAGGTGCGGGCGAGGACCTGTGCGAAACCTGCGGCGGCAGCGGCAAGCTCGCCGACGGCAAGCAATGCCCGGAATGCGAGGGCAGCGGCCGCGTGATGCGCGGCATCGGCGGCGGCTGAGCGCCGGTTGGACACGGCGAGGGGGCGGCGCGATAATCCAGCGATGACGCCCTCCTCTCACCGACCGCAATCCCTTTCCGATCTTTTCTTTTCCTTCACCTGGCTGGCCCTGCAGGGCTTCGGCGGCGTGCTCGCCGTCGTCCAGCGCGAGCTTGTCGAGCGCAAGCGCTGGCTGAGCCAGGAAGAATTCATCGAAGACTGGGCGGTCGCCCAGATCATGCCGGGCCCGAACGTCGTCAACCTCTCCCTGATGATAGGCGGACGGTATTTCGGCCTGCCCGGCGCCCTGGCCGCACTGGCCGGGCTGCTGGCCCTGCCGCTGGTACTGGTGCTGGGCCTGGCGCTGCTGCACGACCGCTACGCCGACAACCCGCAGGTGGCCGGCACCCTGCGCGGCATGGCCGCCGTCTCGGCCGGCCTGATCGGCGCTGCCGGCCTCAAGCTGGCCGCAGCCCTGAAGCGCAGCCCCTTGCCCATGTCCTGGCGCGTGGCGATCGCCGCACTCGGCTTCGTACTGGTCGCGCTGCTGAAATGTCCGCTCATCTACGTGTTGCTCGGCCTTGGCGGCCTGGGCTGCATCCTGGCCTGGCGCAGGCTGCCGGCATGAGCGCGGCGCCCGAGACCCTGCAGCTGGTCCTGACCTGGTCCGACTGGCTGAGCCTGTTCGGCCATTTCCTGCTGCTGTCCCTGATGTCGATCGGCGGCGCGATCTCGACCTCGTCGGAAATGCACCGCTTCCTGGTCGAACAGCATCACTGGCTGAGCCAGGAACAGTTCAACGCGGCGATCGCGCTGGCCCAGGCCGCGCCCGGCCCCAATGTGCTGTTCGTGGCCCTGATGGGCTGGCACGTCGGCATGAACGCCGGCAGCCCGGGCGCGGCGCTGTTCGGCGTGCTGGTCAGCATGGTCGGCATCATGACGCCCTCCACCATCATCACCTACACGGCGGCGCGCTGGGGCCACCGCAACCGCGAACTGCGCGCGGTGCGTGCCTTCAAGCAGGGCATGGCGCCGGTGGTGATCGCCCTGCTGCTGTCGACCGCGTGGATCCTCGGCAGCTCGGTGACGCAGCTCACGCAGGATGCGGCGGCCGGCTGGCGCCTGGTCTTGCTGGCGGTGGCGGCCGGCCTCGTCATCTGGCGTACCCGGCTGCACTTGCTGTGGGTGCTGGCAGCCGGCGCCCTGCTCGGCGCCTTCGGGCTGGTGTAAAACGCCTATGGCGGCGTTGCGAGGGCTCGCCGTGCTTGCGCACTGTCTTCGCCCTCGCGTCGGGTGGCCGCATCCCTTGCCATAGACGTTTTACACCAGCCCGTGCACGGTCCTGGCATAGACGGCATACTTGCGCTATTGCTCACCTGACGAGAGACCAACATGACCGAGCTTGCTCAACCTACAGTGCTCAGCGAACATGCCTGCTTTGGCGGCCCGCAGCGCTTCTACCAGCACGATTCCAGCGCCATCGGCCTGCCGATGCGCTTTTCCGTCTACCTGCCGCCCAATGCCGAGGACAAGAAGCTGCCGGTGCTGTTCTACCTGGCCGGCCTGACCTGCACCGAAGAGACCTTCATGATCAAGGCCGGCGCCCAGCGCGTGGCGGCCGAACTGGGGGTGATCCTGGTCGCGCCCGACACCAGCCCGCGCGGCGCCGGCGTCCCCGGCGAAGCGGACAGCTGGGACTTCGGCGTCGGCGCCGGCTTCTATCTCGACGCCACTGCCGCGCCCTGGTCCCGCCACTACCGCATGGAAAGCTACATCCTCGAACTGCGCGAGCTGGCGCTGGGCCTGCTGCCGGCCGATCCACAGCGCGTCGGCATCTTCGGCCACTCGATGGGCGGGCATGGCGCGCTGACGCTGGCGCTGCGCCACCCGGACCTGTTCCGCTCGGTGTCGGCCTTCGCGCCGATCGCCGCGCCGACCCGTTGCCCCTGGGGCCAGAAGGCCTTCGGCGGCTACCTCGGTCCGGACCAGGCTGCCTGGCGCGCCCACGATGCGAGTGAGCTGGTCAAGGATGCCGGCCGCGCCGTGTTCCCGGATGGCATCCTGGTCGACCAGGGCCTGGCCGACAAATTCCTCGCCGAACAGCTGTATCCGGAAGCCTTCGAGGAAGCCTGCCGCGCCGTCGGCCAGCCGCTCGAACTGCGCCGCCATGCCGGCTACGACCACGGCTATTACTTCATTTCCACCTTCGTCGAAGACCACCTGCGCTTCCACGCCAGCCGCCTCAAATGAGCCTCGGCTGAGCACCCCTCCCCGCGTAAATTCCCGCAAAATGCCCGCCGGCTGGCGGGCATCAAATTTGCGTCCTCACCGCTTGAAATCGTTTTTCGGCCGCCCTATAAAAGGAGTAGATTCATCCACTCCAAGGGAGGTCATCATGAACCTGACGAGAAGAGGCAACGGTCCGCTGTCCACCCTGCGCGGCGGCCCGATGGAAGACCAGTTCGGCCGCATGGTCGAGAGCATGTTCCAGGATTTCTTCGCCCCGCTGGCCCAGGGCGCGCGCATGCTGGACGATGGTCTGGCAATGCCGCGGCTGGACGTCAGCGAGACCGAGAAAACCTTCGAGGTGCATGCCGAACTTCCTGGCGTCAAGAAGGACGACGTCAAGGTCTCGATCGACGGCCAGCGCGTCACCATCGAGGGAGAATGTCAGCAGGCAAACGAACAGCGCCAGGGCGAACAGGTGGTGTATTCTGAACGCTCGACCCGCAGGTACCAGCGCAGCTTCACGCTGCCGTCGGAAGTCGACGATGCCGCGGCCGAAGCCCGGCTGGAGAACGGTGTCCTGGCGCTCACCCTGCCCAAGCGGCAAGGCAACGCTGCCAAACGCCTGACGATCCAGTAGGCATGGCCGAGTATCGCCGCTTCAAGGACCGCACCCAGGCCGGCAAACTGCTGGCCCGGGAGCTGCGCGAGTACACCGGGCGCGCCGATGCCGTCGTGCTGGCGCTGCCGCGCGGCGGCGTGCCGGTTGCGTTCGCCATCGCACAGCGGCTCGGGATCGAACTCGATATCCTCCTGGTACGCAAGCTGGGATTGCCGGGGCACGAGGAATATGCCATGGGCGCGGTCGGCAGCGGCGGCGTGCGCGTCCTGCAGCCGGGCGTACCCGGCCTGATGGGCGTGAGCGCCGAACAGGTCGAGGCGGTCACGCAGCGCGAGCTGGCCGAGCTGCAGCGGCGCGAGCGCGCCTACCGCGGCGCGCGCGAAGCGCTGGCGCTGAGCGGGCGCACGGCAATACTGGTGGACGACGGTGTCGCCACCGGCTCGACCATGCTGGCGGCGATTCGTATCGCGCGCGGCCTTGGACCGGAGGAGCTGGTGCTGGCGGTGCCGGTGGCGCCGCCGCAGACGCTGGCCGTGCTCGAGCGCGAGGTCGACCGGCTGGTATGCCTGTCGGCGCCGCCGCTGTTCCGCTCCGTGGGCCAGTGGTACGACGCCTTCGACCAGACCGGCGACGAAGAAGTACAGGATCTGCTGGCCGACGCCTGGCATGCGCGGACGGCCGAACGACAACAACCAAAGGAGGACCGAAACCATGCAACGACTGCCGACGCAAAGCACGACGACGACGGACACCGGGCTTGAACTTGCCAAATGGCTGGGTGGTGCCGCCGCCGGCGCCCTGTTGATGTACATGCTCGACCCAGACCGCGGCAGCGCACGCCGCGCCCAATCGGCGGCCGCCGTGCGCAGCGCCGGCTCGCGCACCACCAGCGCCCTCGGCAACGTCTGGCGTGGCGCCGGCGACCGCATGGGCGCCGCGGCCGATGACGCCATCGACATGGCCAAGCCGGACGGCAGCATCGGCGGCACGATTTCGAACGCGTTCTCGAAAGCCAGGGACGTTGCCGTGGATGCGATGAACCGCGCCTCCAGCGCTGCCTCCGACCTGGCCGGCGATGCGAAGGACAGCGACACCTATTCGAATGCGCGCAGCACCGTGAGCAAGGCGGTCAGCCGCGCTGCCGACACCGCCGCCGACTTCTACGACGACACCCGCAAGAGCGCCGGCCGCCTCGGCCGCCGCGTGGCGCAGGAAGTGCGTGGCGACAGCGAGGGCGCCTGGGCCCCGACGATGCGCAATTCCGCCCTGGCCGGCGGTGCCGTGCTGGCCCTGATGGGCCTGATGCGCCGCTCGCCGATGGGCGCCCTGATCGGTCTGGCCGGCGCCGCCCTGCTCGCGCGCGGCGCCGCCAACCAGCCGCTGCGCTCGCTCGCGAGTCGCGGCGCTGCCGGCCTCGGCATGGCCAAGGGCGTGGCGAACGGCATCAGCATGGACCAGACCATCGACTTCGAAAAGACCATCCATATCGATGCCGCGCCGGACGAGGTCTACGAACAGTTCGCCAACTACGAAAACTTCCCGCGCTATATGTCGCACGTGACCGAGGTCAAGGATCTCGGCCATCGCCGCTCGCACTGGACCGTGAAGGGTCCGGGCGGTTCGCGCTTCGAATGGAAGTCCGTGCTGACCGAGCAGAGCCGTCCAAACCGCCTGGCCTGGCGCAGCGAAGCCGGGGCCGAAATCCCGAACAGCGGCTCGATCCAGTTCGAACGCCACCGCGGCGGCACCCTGGTCACCGTGCGCATGTCCTACTCGCCGCCGGCCGGCGCCCTGGGCCATGCCTTTGCCCTGCTGCTCGGTTCGGATCCGAAGTCCAAGATGGACGAAGACCTGGCGCGCATGCGCGACTTCATCGAGCGCGGGTCGATGCCGCGCGAAGCCGCCCAGTCCAGCTGGACCAGCCGCCTTCTTCACTGAGCACGGCTGAGGCATCATGGCAGCCCTCGATCCCGTTGAGGCCATCCGCGCCGCCGCCCTGCCCCTGAGCGGCGGCGCGCGCGACTACGACGCCCTGCTCGACCTGGTCGGCGACGCGCGCTTCGTGCTGCTGGGCGAAGCCACCCACGGCACCCACGAGTTCTACGAAGAACGCGCGAAGATCACCCAGCGGCTGATCGAGGAAAAAGGCTTCCACGCGGTGGTGGTGGAGGCCGACTGGCCGGACGCCTACCGCGTCAACCGCTACGTCCGCGGCCAGAGCGAAGACGCGGATGCGAATGCCGCCCTGTCCGGCTTCGAGCGCTTCCCGAACTGGATGTGGCGCAATACCGACGTAGCCACCTTTGTCGAGTGGCTACGCCGGCACAACGAACAGCAGGCCGCGGGCGGCAAGCAGGTCGGCTTCTACGGTCTCGACCTGTACAGCCTGTTTACCTCGCTGCGCGAAGTGCTGGCCTACCTCGACAAGGTTGACCCGAAGGCGGCCCAGGTGGCGCGCGAGCGCTATGCCTGCTTCGACCACTATTACGAAGACAGCCAGCATTACGGCTATTCCGCCAACCTGGACCTGTCCGCTTCCTGCGAGGAAGGCGTGATCGAGCAGCTCAACCAGCTGCAGCGGCGCCACCACGAATACTCGCAAAAGGACGGCAGCGCCGACGCCTTCTTCTACGCCCAGCAGAACGCGCGGCTGGTGAAGAATGCCGAGGAATACTACCGGACCATGTTCCGCGGCCGGGTGTCGTCCTGGAATTTGCGCGACAGCCACATGGCCGAGACCCTGGAAGCCCTGGCCCAGCATCTGTCGAAGGATGGCGAGCCGGCCAAGATCGTGGTCTGGGAACACAATTCCCACATCGGCGACGCCCGCGCCACCGAGGTCGGCCAACTGGGCGAATGGAATGTCGGCGAGCTGGCGCGCAAGGCCTACGACGGCCAGACCCGCTTGATCGGCTTTTCGACCTACGAAGGTTTCGTCACCGCCGCCTCGGAATGGGATGGCCCCGCCGAACACAAGCGCGTGCGTCCCGGCATGCCCGGCAGCTACGAAGAACTGCTGCACGACACCGGCATCGAGCGCTTCCTGCTCCCCCTGCGTGGGGACAACCCTGCGCGCGAAGCGCTGATGCATCGCCGCCTGGAACGCGCGATCGGCGTGATCTACCTGCCGCGCACGGAGCGCCAGAGCCATTATTTCTCGGCCCAGATGGCGGTGCAGTTCGACGCCGTCATCCACATCGACCGCACCACAGCGGTCACGCCCCTCGATCCGGGCGGCGGCTGGCATTCGGAAGAGCCGCCGGAAACCTATCCGGGAGGCCTGTAGCAATAAATCCTTGGTCTTGACGCCCCGCTTTGGTTTACGATTGTGTTGTTCTGTTCTGGCAATAACTTAAACAACACATGAGTAAATACACCTTGAACGTCAACGGCAAGGCGCAACTCGTTGACGTCGAAGCCGATACGCCCCTGCTGTGGGCCCTGCGCGACACCATGGGCCTGGTCGGCGCCAAGTACGGCTGCGGCGTCGGTGCCTGCGGCGCCTGCATGGTTCACGTGGATGGCCAGCCGGCACGCGCCTGCCAAATGCCGGTATCGAGCATCGGCAAGCGCAAGATCACCACCATCGAGGGACTCGACGCCAAGGCCGCGCATCCGCTGCAGCAGGCCTGGCAGGAACTCGACGTGCCCCAGTGCGGCTATTGCCAGTCCGGACAGATCATGAGTGCCTGCGCCCTGCTCAAGCAGCACCCGCGCCCGACCGACGCCCAGATCGACGATGCCATGGCCGGCAACCTGTGCCGTTGCGCCACCTACGTCCGCATCCGCGCCGGCATCCACCGCGCCGCCGAGATTGCATCCGCGGCACCGGCCGGAAAGGGCAAGAAATGAACGTACGCGACAAAGACCTGCAGGCCGCTCCGGCCCCGGCATCAAGCTCGCGCCGCAGCTTCCTGCGCCAGTCCGCCGCCGGCGGTTCGCTGCTGGCGCTCGGCCTGTTCCATAACGGCGCCATCGCCGCGCTGGCCCAGGGCCAGGCCGGTAGCAAAGCTGCCGCTGCCACGGAATTCTCGCCCAACGTCTTCATCCGCATCGCCCAGGACGGCATCGTGACCCTGGTGTCCAAGCAGCCGGAGATCGGCCAGGGCATCAAGACCTCGCTGCCGATGGTGATCGCCGAGGAGCTGGAAGTCGACTGGAAAGACGTGCGCGTGGTCCAGGGCGACCTGAACCCGGCCTACGGCTCGCAAGGCGCCGGCGGCTCGACCTCGACCCCGACCAATTACGAGAACTTCCACCGCCTGGGCGCCACCGCGCGCACCATGCTGGTCCAGGCCGCCGCCCAGACCTGGGGCGTGCCGGCCGGCGAATGCCGCGCCGAGCGTGGCGCCGTACTGCACGAGGCATCGAAGCGCCGCCTCGGCTATGGCGAGCTGGTGAAGGCTGCCGCCGTGCTGCCGGTGCCCGACGCCAAGGGTGTGCAACTGAAGGATCCCGCGACTTACCGCCTGCTCGGCACCCGCGTCGGCGGCGTCGACAACGACAAGGTCGTGGCCGGCAAACCGCTGTTCGGCATCGACGTGCAGCTGCCCGGCATGCTGCACGCGGTCTACGTCAAGTGCCCGGTGCTGGGCGGCCGCCCGGTGTCGGCGAACCTGGCGGCGATCAAGGCCATGCCCGGCGTGAAGGATGCCTTCATCGTCGAGGGCACGGACAACCTGAACGGCCTGCGTCCGGGCGTGGCGATCGTCGCCAACTCCACCTGGAATGCGATCCGTGCGCGCAAGAAGCTGGTCGTACAGTGGGACGAAGGCGAAGGCGCCAATCACAGCTGGGCAGGCTTCCTGGCCCAGGCCCAGGCGGCAAGCAAGCAGCCGGGCGCGGTCACCATGCGCCGCGACGGCGACGTCGAGACCGCGCTGGCCGGCGCCGCCCGCACCGTCGAAGCCGCCTACACCTACCCCTTCATCTCGCACGCGAGCATGGAGCCGCAGAATTGCACCGCCGTGGTCGACCCGAAGGATGGCAGCGTCGAGCTGTGGGCGCCGACCCAGAATCCGGGCGCCGGCCAGGCCCTGGTGGCGAGCACCTTCAATATCCCGAAAGAGAAGATCGAACTGCACATCACGCGCAGCGGCGGCGGCTTCGGGCGGCGCCTGTCCTCCGACTTCATCGTCGACGCGGTGGCGATCGCGCAGAAGGTCAAAGCGCCGGTCAAGCTGACCTGGACCCGCGAGGACGACCTGCAGCACGACCACTTCCGCGCCGGCGGTTTCCACTTCCTGCGCGGCGGCGTCGACGCCCAAGGCAAGCTGGTGGCATGGCACAACCATTTCGTCACCTTTGCCAACCGCGTCGAGCAGAAGGAAAGCGACGGCACCACCGGCAGCGTGCTGCGCCCCGGCAGCGGCGCCAGCCTGTCGGGCGACGAATTCCCCGGCCGCTGGACCGCCAACTGCCTGCTCGAGCAGACCCCGCTCGAATGCAGGATCCCGATGGGACCGTGGCGCGCGCCCGGCTCGAACGTGTTCGCCTGGGTCTTCCACAGCTTCATCGACGAACTGGCGCATGCGGCAGGCCGCGATCCGATCGAATTCCGCCTCGAGATCCTGGGCGACAAGGACATGGTGGCCGGCACCGGCGAACGCGGCGTGCCCTATAACGTGGCGCGCATGCGCAATGTGCTCAAGGCCGTGGCCGAGAAGTCGGACTGGGGCAAGCGCAAGTTCGCGCGCGGCCAGGGTGCCGGCGTGGCCTTCCACTTCAGCCACCGCGGCTATGTGGCGGAGGTGGCCGAGGTGACGGTCTCGAAGGAAGGCCAGCTGCGGGTGGACCGGGTGGTGGTGGTGACCGATATCGGCGCCCAGATCGTCAACCTGTCCGGCGCCGAGAACCAGGTGCAGGGTTCGGTGATCGATGGCCTGTCGACGCTGATGTACCCGTCGCTGAACGTCGAGAAGGGCCGCATCGTGCAGAGCAACTTCCATGACTACCCGCTGCTGCGCATGCCGGACACCCCGACCAGGATCGAAGCGCACTTCCTGAAGACCGATTATCCGGTCACGGGCCTGGGCGAGCCGGTGTTCCCGCCGCTGGCGCCGGCTGTCTGCAACGCGATCTTCGCCGCCACCGGCAAGCGCGTGCGCGAGCTGCCCTTGAGTAAAGCGGACCTCAGCTGGAGCTGAGTTTGCAATGAGCGTGGACCCGGCAACACTGCTCCAACAGGCCGTCACACTGCACCAGCAGGGACGGCTGGAGCAGGCATACACCCTCTACCAGCAGGTGCTGGCGCGCGCCCCGCAGCAGTTCGACGCGCTGCACCTGAGCGGCGTGATCGAGCGCCAGCGCGGCAACCCGGCGCGCGCCGCGGCGCTGATCCGGGCGGCGCTGCAGGTCGATCCGCAGCAGGCGCGCGCGCATGCCAATCTGGGCGCGGCCCTGAACGACCTGGGCCAGCCCGAGGCCGCGCTGGACAGCATCGATGCCGCGCTGCGCCTCGACCCGCGCTATGCGCTGGCCTGGAACAACCGCGGCAACACGCTGCGCCGGCTCGGCCGCGCCAGGGAAGCGCTGGACAGCTACGAGCGTGCCCTCGCGGTCCAGCCCGGATATCCGGAAGCCTGGTGCCACCGCGCCATCGTGCTGAACGACCTCGGCCGCCATGCCGATGCCGTGGCCAGCGCCGAACAGGCGCTGGCGATGCGCGCGGCTTATGCGGACGCCCTGCAGGCCCTGGGCAATGCGCTGCAGGCGCTCGAACGTTTGACGGACGCCGTCGCGGCCTACGAGCGCGCACTCGCCGCTGCGCAGCCGGCGCAGCAGGCTGAAATCTGGTGCGCGCGCGGCGCCGCCCTGAAGAAGTCCGGCATGCTGGAACAGGCGCTGGACAGCTATGAACAGGCCCTGCAGCAACGGCCGGATTACGCGATGGCCGAGCACTACCGCGCCAACGTGCTGCGCGCGCTGGGCCGGCGCGAGGAGGCGATCCAGGCATATCGCCGCGCGCGCGACCTGGGCGCCGATCCGGCCGACATCGGCTTCGCGCTGGCGGCGCTGGGCGAAGGCGCGACCCCGGCCGCGGCGCCGGCCGACTACGTGAAAGGCCTGTTCGACCAGTACGCCGGCCACTTCGACCGTCACCTGGTCGAGGTGCTGGGCTACCGCACGCCGCAACTGCTGCACGCGCTGCTGCAGCCCCACCTGCCCGCCGCCCCGCTGCCCTGTTTCGAGCAGGCGCTGGACCTGGGCTGCGGCACCGGCCTGTGCGCGCCCTTCATGCGGCCGCTGGCGGGTAAACTCATCGGCGTCGACCTGTCGCAGAAGATGCTGGACCAGGCCGGGACGCTGGGCCTGTACGACGAACTGGCCCTGGGCGACATCGCCGGCTTCCTGGAACGCGGCGGCCAGGACTACGGCCTGGTGCTGGCCGCCGACGTCTTCGTCTACATCGGCGAGCTGGCGCCGGTGTTCGGGGGAGTAGCGCGGGCGCTGCGGCCGGGCGGGCTGTTCGCGTTTTCCTGCGAAGCGCTGGAAGCGCAGGACGGCGCCGACGACGGCGCCGGATACGCGATCACGGCCTCGAACCGCTATGTGCACGCGCTGGCCTACATCGAGCGCCTTGGCGCCGCTTGCGGGCTCGCCGTGACGGCAACCCAGAACGCCACCCTGCGCCGCGAACACGGCAAGGATGTGCCGGGCCATCTGGTCTTGCTGCACAAGGGCAGCACGATGCCCTAAGCCACCGACAGCGCCATCATCCCCACCTCCCCCAGCCGCACCGGCACCGCGCCGCGCGCCACCATGCGGTCCATCGCGCGCGTGCCGTCGCCCGGCTTCACGTCCACCGCGCGCATCGCCTCCGGCACGATGATCGCATCGAAGCCTTCTTCCAGCGCATCGGTGACGGTGTTCAGCACGCAGTAGTCGGTGGCCAGGCCGCAGACCGTGACCCGGCCCACGCCGCGCGCCCGCAGCTGGCCGGCCAGGCCGGTGCCGGCGAAGGCCGAGTAGGCGTCGACCGGCGCGGTGTCGGCCTTGGAGACGACGATGGCGTCGTCGGGCAGCGCCAGCTCGGCGCTGAACTCGGCGCCCGGGGTGCCGGCCACGCAGTGCGGCGGCCAGGGACCGCCCTGGTCCGCGAACGAGCAGTGGTCCTGCGGATGCCAGTCGCGCGAGGCGTAGATCGGCAAGCCCTGCTCCCGGAACAGCGCGATCAGGTGGTTGATCGGCGCGACCACCTCATGCCCGCTGGCGACGCCCAGGGCGCCGCCGGGGAGGAAGTCGACCTGCATGTCGATGATGAGCAGGGCGTCGCTCGGTTCGAGATGAATGGCGCTCATCGCTTGGTACTCAGTGGCGGTTCATGTTAGCCTGCGCCGCCCGGTGTGCCGGATCCGGGTCGAGCGCACCGTGACGCTCGAGGATGGCTTCGGCGCGCTGCGCCATGCCGTCATCGAGCGCGTTCACGACGATCATGCAGTCGCGCACGTCGTCCTGCGCGGTCGGCGCGTAGGTATGCGTGTAGGCGGTCTTGCCTTTCACTTCGGGGGTGTCGCCGACGGTAAAATTGCCCTGCACGGCACCGGTTTCATAGATCATGACATCGATTTTCACGTCGTCGGCCGACATGCCGGCCGCCAGGAGCTCCTGGCGTGCCTGTTCGGCGGAGGACAGCTGCTTGAAGGTACGAACGATGGGGTTTTGCATGGCTTGCTCCAACAATAAGACGGTCAAGCCCACCGTACCAGAAACGGCCCCGGCGCGGCGCTCACCCGCGCGTGCGGCGCGATCGCGCTTGCCGCCCAAGATTGCCTAAAAATTATATTTGTGTCTTGTGCGCCACGTTCGGCGAAAAACTAGTACATTTAGGAAACATTAAACCGTGGTCCAGCGCTCAAGGCTGCCCCCAGACACTTTCGGAGACTTCTTCATGCATACATCCGCCAGAATCGCCTCCTCCCGCCCACTTGCCACCACTGCCATGCACGGGCGGGTGGAGAGCCTGCGCGCGGAGGGTGTGCCGGTCATCGATTTCTCGATCGCGATTTCGCACTTCCCGGCGCCGCGTCCGGTACTGGACGCGGTGGCCCACGCCGTCGAACGCGAGCGCACCATGCCCTATACCAGCGTGGTCGGCGCCCTCGACGTGCGCGCCCGCCTTGCGGACAAGCTGCGCAAGGAAAACGGCATCGACGCCGATGTCGGCGAAATCATCGTCACCAACGGCGCCAAGCAGGCGCTGTACGAAGCGCTGTACACGATCACCGACCCGGGCGACAGCGTGCTGGTCTTCAAGCCGCACTGGCCGGCCTATGTGGCCACTTCGCAGCTGCTGGGCCTGCGTCCCATCCTGGTCGAATTGCCCGATGCCATCACGCCACAGCTGCTGGACAGCCTGGAAACGCCGAAGGTCGTCATCATCAATAACCCGCACAATCCGACCGGCAAGGTGTACACTCCCGTCGAACTGGAACACATTCGTGCCTGGGTGGAACGTATCGGGGCCAGGGTGATCGTCGACGAGAGCTACGAACACCTGATCTTCGATGGCGCGCACACCAGCCTGGCGGCCCTGTGCGACTGGCGAAAGATCGGCGTCATCACCATCTTCTCGGCCTCGCAGAGCTACGCCATGATGGGCTGGCGGGTCGGCTTCGCGCTGGCCCCCGCCGAAGTGGTCAACGCGATGCAGACGCTGCAGGGTCCGATCACGGCCGCCGCGCCCCACCTGTCGCAGGTGGCGGCCGACGTAGCCTTCGCCACCGGCGCGCCCACCGAGATGATGGCGGACTACCGCCAGCGGCGCGATCTGGCGGTCAGGCTGTTTGCCGAGGTCCCCTGGATCGTCATGCACGCGCCGGCCTCCGGTCCGTACCTGTGGGGGGACGTGCGCAGCCTGACGATGGACACCGTCGGCTTCGCCGAACGGCTGATCGAAGAGAAGAAAGTGGCCATCATGCCCGGCGATGCGCTGGGCGTACCGGGTTTCATCCGCCTTGGCTACATTTCCGACGACGTGGCGACGCTGCGCGACGGCATCCGCAGGATCATAGAATTTGGCGACGCCTACAAGGCAGTAAAAAGATAATAATGACATTCGGGTTGGGCCGTAGTAAAGGTCGTTTTCGGCTGAACAGTTTGCGCAGCCGGCTGATGCTCCTGGTTGCACTGGCGATCATGCCGCTTGCCGTGATGACGATCCTGTCGGGCATACGCGAGCGCGAACACGCCATCAAGGCGTCCGAGGAAAACCTGCGCCGCCTGACCGGCATGGCGGCCGCCAACGAAGCCCAGTCGCTCGAGGGCGCGCGCCAGATCCTGGTCGACCTGGCCAGCGTGCCCGACCTGATGGGCGATACCGCCAAGTGCACCTCGCTGCTGTCGGATGTCCTCGACCGCAACGAGGGCTTCGTCAACTTCGGCCTGATTCAACTGAACGGCGACGTCACCTGTTCCGCCGTGCCGCTGCTGCACCCGGTCAACCTGGGCGACCGCAGCCACTTCCGCCGCGCCATCAACGAACGCCGCTTCATCGCCGGCGACTACGTGTTCGGGCGCGTGATCAAGAAGCACACGATCAACCTCACCTACCCGGTCATCGACCGGTCCGGCAAAGTGCTGGCGGTGGTGTTCGCGGCGATGGACCTGGAAGGCCTGGACACCTTCATCAACGACATCAACCTGCCGCCCGGCTCGGTGCTGGCGACCGCCGACGCGCGCGGCACCATCATCTCGCGCCGCCCGGACCCGGAACGCTATTTCGGCAAGCGCCTGTCGGAGGCGACCCTGCAGGGCGCCGCCACCGCCGGCCAGCGCGCCGTGACGATCCGCGGCGAGGATGGCGTCGAGCGCCTGCACACCTTCGCCCGCGTCGGCGCGCCGGCCCTGAGCGACTACACCGTCACCATCGGCATCCCGACCGAGACCATCACGTCAAGCGCGCGCCACGACCAGCTGATGTCGCTGCTGGGCCTGGGCGCGACCACCATGCTGGCGCTGCTGGCCGCCTGGCTGGTCGGCGACGTGCTGATCGTGCAGCGCGTGCGCAAGCTGATGGGCACCGCCGAGCGCATCGCCGCCGGCGACCTCGACGCCCGCTCCGGCATCGCCTACGGCAGCGAGGAAATCGGCAACCTGGCCCAGGCCCTGGACCGCATGGCGGCCTCGCTGCAGAAGAAGGAAGCGGCGCGTTCGCTGGCCGAGCGCGAGCTGCGCGCCGCCGACCAGCGCAAGGACGAGTTCCTGGCGATGCTGGCCCACGAGCTGCGCAACCCGCTGGCGCCGATCAGCACCGGCGCCCACCTGTTGAAGCTGCTGCACTCGGACAATGCCCAGATCACCCAGACCTGCTCGATCATCGTGCGCCAGGTCGACCACATGACCAGCCTGGTCGACGACCTGCTGGACGTCTCGCGCGTGACGCGCGGGCTGGTTTCGCTGTCGACCCAGGTGCTGGACCTGAAGCGCGTGGTGGACGACGCGGCCGAGCAGATCCGCCCCCTGATCACCGCACGCCGCCACCGCCTGCTGGTCGAGCTGCCCCCGGCCCCGGCCCACGTCAAGGGCGACCACAAACGCCTGGTGCAGGTGGTGGCCAACCTGCTGAACAACTCGACCAAGTACACGCCGGAAGGCGGCACCCTGCGCCTGCGCCTCGAAGCCGAGGGCGAAGACTTCGTGCTCACCGTGCAGGACGACGGCATCGGCATGGAGCCGGCGCTGGTGGAGCGCGTGTTCGACCTGTTTACCCAGGCCGAGCGCACCCCGGACCGCTCGCAGGGCGGCCTGGGCCTGGGCCTGGCGCTGGTCAAGAGCCTGGTCGAGCTGCATGGCGGCACCGTGCAGGCTGCCAGCCCGGGTCTGGGCCAGGGTTCGACCTTCACGGTGCGCCTGCCGCGCCACAGCCAGGACGTGGTGCTGGCCGCGCAGCCCGCCGGCGAACAGTCGCTCGAAGGCGGCGCCCCGCTGCGCATCCTGCTGGTGGACGACAACGTCGATGCGGTGCATACCCTGCAGCTGTTCCTGCACGCGGCCGGCCACCAGGTCGAGGTCGCGTATTCGGCCGGCGATGCCTTCGAACTGGCCAGGACCGTGCAGCCGGACGTCTGCCTGCTCGACATCGGCCTGCCCGACTTCGACGGCAACGAACTGGCGCGCCGCCTGCGCCGCCTGCCGCAGGCCAGCGGCGCGACCCTGATCGCCATGACCGGCTACGGCCGCCAGCAGGACCGCGACACCTCGATGGCGGCCGGCTTCGACCATTACCTGGTCAAGCCGGTCAACACTACCCAGCTGTCCGACATCCTGGCGGCGGCGGCCGAAGCCAACATCAAGCGCTGACAGCGGGCGCCGGGGGTGCCGTCCGGCGAACCGGACCACACTTTCGGCCCGCATCCCTTATCATCAGGTTTTGATAAGGAGATAATGGATGGAGTCGGTCGAAGTCGTCCTCGCAATGCTGCTGGCGGTGGTCGCCAGCGGATGGTTGGGGCGCATGCTGCCTTTCGGCGTACCGCTGCCGCTGATCCAGATCGCGCTGGGCGCCGTGATCTCGGGGGTGTTCCGCCACGGCGTGGCGCTCGAGCCGGACATCTTCTTCCTGCTGTTCCTGCCGCCGCTGCTGTTCCTGGACGGCTGGCGCATCCCCAAGGTCGGCCTGTTCCGCGACAAGGGCACGATCATCGAGCTGGCCCTGGGCCTGGTGCTGTTCACCGTGGTCGGCGCCGGCTTCCTGATGCACTGGCTGATTCCTTCGCTGCCGCTGCCGGTCGCGTTCGCACTGGCCGCGATCGTGGCACCGACCGATCCGGTGGCGGTGTCGGCCATCACCAGCCGGATCCCGGTGCCGCCGCGCCTGATGCACATCATCGAAGGCGAGTCCCTGCTCAACGACGCCAGCGGCCTGGTGTGCTTCCGTTTCGCGGTGGCGGCCGCCATGACCGGCAGCTTCTCGATCGCATCCGCCAGCCTGACCTTCCTGTGGGTGGCGCTGGCCGGCATCGCCGCCGGCGTCGGCGTCACCTGGCTGATCTCGCGCACCCACGCGTTCCTGCAGCGCCGCTTCGGCGAAGACGACGGCATGCCGATCCTGATCAACCTGCTGACGCCCTTCGGTGCCTACCTTGCGGCCGAGCACATCGGCGCTTCCGGCATTCTCGCCGCGGTGGCGGCCGGCATCACGATGAGCTATGTGGAGCTCGGCGGCACCGCCACGCCCTCGACCCGCATCCGCCGCAACGTCATCTGGGACACCCTGCAATTCGCGCTGAACGGCGTGATGTTCGTGCTGCTGGGCGAACAGCTGCCGGACATCGCGCGCGAAGCCCTGCACCCGCCCGAGGGTGGCGAGCTGTTCGATCCATGGTGGCTTGCCGGCAATGCGCTGGCGCTGAGCCTGGGCCTGGTGCTGCTGCGCTTCGTCTGGGTCTGGGTCTCGCTGCGCCTCACCATCCTGAACCAGCGCCGCCTGGGCCAGCAGGTGTTCAAGCCGCGCATGCGCCTGATCTTCGCGACCTCCTTCGCCGGCGTGCGCGGCGCGCTGACCATGGCCGGCGTGATGACCCTGCCGCTGGCCCTGCCCGACGGCTCGCCCTTCCCCGGCCGCCAGCTGGCGATCCTGCTGGCCAGCGCCGTGATCATCGTCTCCCTGCTGCTGGCCAGCGTGGCCCTGCCGCGCCTGCTGCGCGGACTGGAGGTACCGGCCGAGACCGACGCCGAGCAGGAAGAAGACCGGGCCCGCGCCGCCGCCGTCCAGGCCGCGGTCGACGCGGTCGAGCGGGCCGGGCTGGAGCACGCCGGCGGCCCGGACGCCGAGCTGCACGCCAACGCCTGCGGCACCGTGGCCAATCTCTACCGCAACCGCCTGCGCGATATCCAGCAGGAGGGCAGCGGCGGGCCGGACGTGCATGCGGCGCGCCGGGCCGAGCGCGACTACCGGCTGGCCGCGCTGCGCGCCGAGCGCGACACCATCCTGCGCCTGGGGCGCCGCCGCGAGATCTCGGACGAGACCGCGCGCAAACTGCTGCGCGAGATCGACCTGGTCGAGGCGCGGTATCGCGAAAACTGAGCGGGAATCCTGATCACCCAACCGAGGAGTCGACAACGATGAGTTTACGCAGCCTGCTTCCCTCCATCCTGATCGGCGCCGTCGCCAGCGCCCGCTCCATGACGCCGATGGCCACTCTCGCCACCGCGCGCCTGGCCGGCCGCGACACGACCGGCACGCTGGCGCTGCTGGACCGGCCGCTGTTCAAGTACGGCGCGCTGGCCATGGGCGTCGGCGAACTGGCCGGCGACAAGATGAAGACCGCGCCCGACCGCACGGTCTTCCTGGGACTGCTGGCGCGCGTGATGAGCGCCGGCATCGCCGGTGCGGCGCTGGCGCCGCGCGGTCGCGAGCAGGCCGGCGTCGCGGCCGCGATCGCCACCGCCGTGCCGCTGGCCTACCTGACGCTGGCCGGCCGCAAGCAGGCGATGGCGCGCATCGGCCAGACCCGCAGCGGCCTGATCGAGGATGCGCTGGTCGTCGGCGCCGGTGCCGCGGTGGTGGCGCTGGCGACGCGGCCGGAAGCGGGACGCTAGATCTACGTGCGCTCCCGTACGGTGCGCCTGTCCTGAAAGCGTAGACTTCGCATGACCCGGCGTGGGCGCGGTATGCCCACCCTACCCTGACATGCAGCGCGAACGGGACCATCATGAAGAGCGACACCGACCTTGAACAACGTGCCGCGGAAGGCGATTCGATACCGAACGCCGACCCGCCCACCGCAGCGAAGGCCGCCGGCCTGCGCTACGTCCACGACGACCGTCCCGGCATCCGCCGCGAGCCCGACCAGGATGGTTTTCGCTACCTCGACGCGCGCGGCGAGCCGGTCGAGGACGAGGCCACGCTCAAGCGCATCCGCTCGCTGGCGATCCCGCCGGCCTGGCTCGACGTCTGGATCTGCCCCCAGGCGAATGGCCACCTGCAGGCCACCGGGCGCGACGCGCGCGGCCGCAAGCAGTACCGCTACCACCCGAAATGGCGCGAAGTGCGCGACGAGGTGAAGTACGAGCGCATGATCAAGTTCGGCAAGGCCCTGCCGCAGATCCGCAAGGAAGTCGACCGCGCCCTCAGCCTGCCGGGCCTGCCGCGCGAAAAAGTGCTGGCGACCATCGTCTACCTGCTGGAAGCGACCATGATGCGGATCGGGAACGACGAATACGCGCGGGAGAACAAATCGTATGGCTTGACGACCCTGCGCAACCGCCATGTGAAGATCGACGGCAGCGAGGTCGAGTTCCGCTTCCGCGGCAAGAGCGGGGTCTACCACGACGTCAAGGTGCACGACCGGCGCCTGGCGCGCATCATCCAGCGCTCGCGCGACCTGCCCGGCCAGGACCTGTTCGAATACCTGGATGAGGACAAGCAGCCGCACACCGTCAACTCGTCCGACGTCAACGACTGGCTGCGCGAGATCACCGGCGAGGATTACACGGCCAAGGACTTCCGCACCTGGTCGGGCACCGTGCTGGCCGCGATCGCCCTGCAGGAATTCGAGAAATTCGACTCCGAGGCCCAGGCCAAGAAGAACGTGGTGCGCGCCATCGAGTCGGTGGCCGAAAAGCTCGGCAACACGCCCTCGGTCTGCCGCAAATGCTACGTCCACCCGGCCGTGCTCGACTCCTACATGGACGGCACCATGATCGAGGGCTTGCTGGCGCGCGCCGAGGAAGGCCTGGCCGAGGACCTGCAGGACCTGCAACCCGAAGAAGCAGCGGTGCTGGCCATGCTGCAGCAGCGCCTGGCGCATGACGCGCCGGAACCCAAGAAAGTGCAGAGCCGCCGCAAGGCCGCCTGACCCTACCAACAAGGAAAGGAAGAATCAATGACAGCAAGCATCGAACTCGTGGCCGATTTCGGCCATCAGGTGACCGGCGTCTCGGTCTCGGAAACCAACCGCATCTTCGTCAACTTCCCGCGCTGGACCGAGGACACGGCCATTTCGGTAGCGGAGCTGAAGGACGGCGAAGTCCAGCCCTACCCCGACGAAGAATGGAACGCCTGGCGCAACGCGAAAAAGGATGAGATCACCCCGGACGACCACTGGGTTTGTGTTCAGAGCATCGTGGCCGACCAGCGCGGCAGCCTGTGGGTGCTGGACCCGGCAGCGCCGGCCCAGGCCCACATGGTCTCGAAAGGCCCGAAGCTGGTCAGGATCGACCTGGCGACCGACAAGGTAGCGCAAGTCATCGCCTTCGACGAGGACGCCGCGCCGCAGGGTTCCTACCTGAACGACGTGCGTTTCTCGGATGACGGCAAGTATGCCTACATCACCGATTCCGGCGTGGTCGGCGCGCTGCTGGTGGTCGACATCGCCGCCGGCAAGACCGTGCGCCTGCTCGACGGCCATCCGTCGACGCAGATGAAGAAGGGCCTGAACGTGAAGGTGGACGGCAAGGAGCTGCGCCGTCCGGACGGCCGCGGCGTCGAGTTCTCGGCCGACGGCATCGAGCTGTCGAAGGACGGCCAATACCTGTACTGGCAGGCGATCAAGGGCGACGAGCTGTACCGCATCCCGACCGCCGCCCTGACCGGGCCCGGCATGCAGGGCGAAGACGTCTCGGGCCAGGTCGAGCAATACGGCACCAACGGCGTCAACGACGGCCTGCTGATCGCCCGCGGCACCGACAAGATGTACCTGAGCTCGGTGCAGGACAACAGCATCAAGGTGCGCGACCTGGCCGAGGGACCGCAGGCGCAGGCCCGGGTGGTGGTGCAGGACGAGCGCCTGCGCTGGCCGGACACCTTCAGCCAGGGACCGGACGGCACCATCTACGTGACCACCTCGCACATCCAGGATTCGGCCTTCTTCAAGCCGGATGCGCCGGCAGCCCTGCCGACGCAACTCTGGAAGCTGAACCTGGGCGCTTGAGTCCGCGCTTAAAAGCTCAGGCGGCCCTCGATCGAATCGTCGAGGGTCTTGCCGACCAGCGCGCCGACCGCCACCTTGGCGCCGGCAACGACCGTGCCGTGCTTGTTGTCCCAGTAGTAGCCCGACTGCGGCCGAAAGCGGATCACGGTGATGCGCGGGTCGTCCTCGCCTTCGGTGAACCAGGTCTTCAGCATGCTGTTCCACAGGTCATGGATCCTGGCCTTGTCCTGCATGACTTCGGCCTGGCCTTCGAGCTCGAGGAAGCCGGCGTGGTGGCCGAGCTGGAAGTAGAGCTTGACGGCCGGGTTGGCGGCCAGCTCCTGGTTCTTGTGGCTGTCGCTGGCGCTCAGGAACCACAGGTTGCCGGCGTCGTCGGTCTGGCGCACGCTCATCGGGCGCACGCCATTGGTTTCGCCGGTCGCCGTGGCGGTCACGAAAAAGCAGGTCTCGGCGTCATCGGCCATGTCCTTGACGCGCTTGACGGCGTCATGGCCGCTGAGATCCTTGCGGTTGTTTTCGGGCTGGTTGCGGTTGATCGAATCCATAGTCCTCTCCGAAGGCCGGGATGGCCGATGCGAGGACTGTAAGTGCGCGGCGCCGTGCCGACTGTGCGCCGGCGAACGGCGCGCCCGGAAATTTGACGATTATTTGACGATTGATGTTTGGCTGGCGGCCGGCAGGCTGGTGTCGGCATGGGCCAGTCCCAGGCTGGCGGCGGCCACCAGCAGGGCCAGGGCGACCAGCGGACCGAGGCGGCGCAGGCGGGTGGAAGGCAGGGAACGGCGCATGATGAGGTCTCCTTGGTGTATTTATGCAGGGAACATTCGACTCAGCATACCAAGGCTTGCGTGGCAAAAATACGCGAATTGTAACGACTGACTCGAAAGCAACACTCTCGGTGTGGAACTGATAAGCTGGCGGGCATGACGATCCGTTCAAGGGTGGCCAGCCATCCTCACATTCAGGTGCAGACCATGCTGTGGCGCGCATGAGTTTCACGCTCCTGCTCCCCATCTTCCTGCTTGCCGGCCTCGGCGCCCTGCTGGTGCAACTGCCCTGGCTGAAGCCGGGCTGGCATGCCGGCGCCACCGAGCTGACCGCGAAGTTCCTGGTGCCCTGCCTGCTGTTCGTCAGCGCCTGGCGCACGGGTATGCCGGCGTCGATGTCGTGGAAGGTGCTGTGCGCTTTCTATCTGCCGCTGGGCCTGCTGTTCCTGGCCGCGCGCCTGCTCGCGGCCGGCCGTGGCGGCGGTGCCGCGGCGGCGCTGGCCGCCACCTACTCGAACACGGTGTTCGTCGGCGTGCCGGTGCTGGTCCAGGTACTGGGCGAAGGCAGCCTGCAGTTCGCCTATCCGGTCATCGCCTTCCACAGCCTGTTCTGCTTCACGCTCTACCACCTGAGCGAGGATCGCGCACCGTCGGGCTGGCTCGGCCCGCTGCTGAACACGCTGAAGAATCCGATCGTTGCCGCGCTGCTGCTGGGCCTGGCGCTGAATCTGGCGCGGGTCGGGCTGCCACAGCCGCTGCTGCGCGCGCTCGGCATGCTGGGCGCCGCCGCCCTGCCCTGTGCGCTGCTGTCGCTCGGCGCCTCGGTGGCCACACTCAAACCCGGCCGCTGGGCCGCCACCGGCGCCATCGTGCTGGCCAAGCTCTTGCTCCTGCCGCTGGGCGTGGCGCTGCTGTCGGTGTTCGTGTTCCACCTGCCGATGGCGGCGGCGATGGTGCTGATCGTGCTGGCGTCCTGCCCGGTCGGCATCAACGCGGCCTTCGTCGTCAAGCCGGCGGGCGACGGCACGCAACTGGTCCATTCCGCCATCCTGCTGTCCAGCCTGCTCTGCGCGGCGACGATGCCGGCCTGGCTGTGGGCGCTGCGGCATTTTTGAAGCCGATTCCTAGCCGCTAACCAGCGTACGCCTACCCGAATGGCGTCGGCGTCATGCCAGACTGATGGCCTGACCGATAAGGAGGCCGACATGACGCTGAGACGCAGTCTGTCCGTAATCGCATTGGCGGGTGCCGCTTTTTCGAGCCTGGCCTGGCTGCTCCCGGCCTCGGGCTGGACCGGCAATACCGCCGCCGTGGAACCCGTGGCGCAATTCGCGCACCAGGTTACCGGCGTTACCGTCACGGAAGGCGGACGGATCTTCGTCAACTTCCCGCGCTGGACCGAAGACAGTCCAATCTCCGTCGCCGAAGTGATGCGCGACGGCAGTCTGCGGCCCTACCCGGACGCCCGCTGGAATGCCTGGCGCAACGTCCGTGCCGACGAACTCGATCCGGCCCGTTACTGGGTCTGCGTGCAGAGCGTAGTGGCCGATGGCCGCGGCAGCGTGTGGGTGCTCGACCCGGCCGCGCCCGCCGTCGACGGCCTGGTGCCGGGCGGGCCGAAGCTGGTCCGCATCGATCTGGCCAGCAACCGCGTGGCCCAGGTGATCCGCTTCGACCAGAGCGTTGCGATTCCCGGGTCCTACCTGAACGATGTCCGCTTCTCGAAGGATGGCCGGTTTGCCTTCATCACCGATTCCGGGCAGCGCGGCGCCCTCGTCGTGGTCGAGCTGGCCAGCGGCCAGGCACGCCGCGTGCTGGACGGCCATCCCTCGACCCAGCCGGAACGCGGCGTGGTGGTGGAAACCGACGGCCGTCCGCTGCGCTATCCGGATGGCCGCAAGGTGCGCTTCGCGGCGGACAGCATCGCCCTGTCCAATGATGGCGCCTACCTCTACTGGAAGCCGCTCACCGGCAACACGCTGTACCGGATCCAGGCGGCGGTACTGGAAACCCGCGGCTTCGCCGGCCAGGACGTGTCCGGCAACGTGCAGGTCTACGGCCAGGTCGGCCCCACCGACGGCTTCTGGATCGGGCGCCACAGCCAGACCCTGTTCATCACCTCGATCGAAGACAACGCGGTCAAGGCGCGCGACCTGAGCCAGGGCCCGGCGGGCGGCGTGCGCGTGGTGGCCCAGGATCCGCGCCTCCGCTGGCCTGACACCCTGAGCCAGGGACCGGACGGCAGCCTCTACGTGACGAGTTCGCGCATCCAGGACTCCGCGTTCTTCAACCGGGATGCGCCCCTTGCCCTGCCGACGCAGTTGTGGCGGCTGCGCCTGCCTGGCGATTGATCTTGCGCTCCCGGTGCGCCGAGGCACAGCTCAGCACGCCCGCGATCAGCAGCGCCATCGCCAGCCATTCCAGCCCGGTCGGCAGGCGCTGTTCCCAGATGAAGCCGTAGAGCAGCGCGAACAGGGTCTCGAACACGATCATCTGGCCGGTCATGGTCAGCGGCAGCAGGCGGCTGGCGTGGTTCCACAGGGCGTTGCCGACCACCGAGCACAGGATCGCCACGGTGGTGACGAGGCCGGCGAAGTAAAGCCAGGACGAGGTCGCATGCGTCCCCGGATGCAGGATGAAAGCCGGCACCGCCAGCAGCAGCGCCTGCAGACCGGTGACGAGCCCGACCAGCAGGCTCCAGTCATTCGCCGAGACGCCCTTCAGGCGCGCCAACGCACGGCTGTTGCCGACCGCGTACAGGGTCCAGGACACCAGCGAACCGGTCGCGCACAGCAGGCCGATGAGCGCCGCCTGCATGGTCCCATGGCGCGGCGCGGACAGCGACTGCCAGCTGATGCAGACCAGCCCGGCAATGCCCAGTGCCAGCGAGGGCAGCAGCCGCAGCAGCGGCGCGGCATCGACGTCGCGCCGGCCCGCCAGCGTGACCGTCACCGGCAGCAGGCCGATGATCAGCGAGGTCATGGCCACCCCGCCCAGTTGCACGGCATTCGCCAGGAACACGTAATAGATGATGTTGCCGGCGAAACTGAGCCAGGCCAGCGTGCGCCAGTCGCGCCAGCCCAGCATCGGGCGCACGCGCCGCCAGGACGGCGCCAGCAGCACGGCCGCCACCAGTCCATAGGCCAGGTAGCGGCCGGCAGAGAGCTGCAGCGGCGAAAAGCCGCGCGTCAGCTCGGGGGTCAGGAAGACCAGGCCCCAGAAGGCGCCGGCCAGGATGCTCGCGCCGATGCCGAGCCAGTGATTTCGTGTAAGCATGTAAGTAAAACCTCCCGAGCGGGCATGATGGGGGAACCGCTCGGATAATTCTTGACCTGGCCTCGCGCTAGATTGACCTTTTCTGCAGGTCCGCATCGCGCCGGACCCGCAGCCACCAGTACGCAAAGCCCGCCCCGCCGGCCCAGAGCGCGGGCTCGCTATTGAAGAAAACGATCCAGCCGAAGTTCGCCCAGACCGCATGCCCGTTCTCGATCAGCTGCCTGCCGTCGATCCGCAGGTAACTGGTCGGGCCGGGGATCAGCATGGGTGCCACCGACACGGCCAGCACCACGGCCGCGGGCACGGCAACGTAGCCGAACGCACGCCGGCAGCGCCAGGCCTTCATGGCGACGAGCGCCGGCAGCAGGACCAGGGCTGTCGCGCCGAGCGCGAGCGGGACCGCAAACAGGGACAGCATCACGAAGCTCGCGGGATTGCCTTGCGCCAGCCCGAACCGCAGCGAGCAAAGCAAGGCCGCGGCCAGGGCGCAGCCGAAGGCGGTCAGCAAGTCGCGCGTGTTCAAGCCGGATGTCATCCGCCCGGGCTTCGCTGCCGGCGCCGGTAAGCCGCCGGCGTCATCCCGGTGGCCTTGCGCAGCGCCCGCGTCAGGGCGCTCTGCTCCGAAAAACCGGCGCGCAGCGCGATCTCGGCAATCGGCGCGTCGCTGCCCGCCAGCCATTCGCGCGCGCGCTCCAGGCGCCGCGCCAGCAGCCAGGCATGCGGCGTGCTGTCGTGCTCCTCGCGGAACAGCGCATGCAGGCGGCTGACGCTGAAGCCGGCGGCGCGCGCCATCGATTCCGTGCTCCACGGCAGGCCGGGCTCGGCCTCGATCCGGGCCAGCAGCGCGGCCAGGCGCGATGCCGGGCGCGGCGTGCCCAGCGCCAGGGTGTCCACCAGCAGCGGCACCCAGCCCCGCAGGACCGCGGGCGTGACCACAGGCGCCGCCGATGGCGAACCCGCGCCGGCCTGGGTCATCAGCGCCATGAACTCGACCAGCTTGCGCGCGGCCGGTCCCAGCGGCGCGAACGGGCGTTCGAACAGGCGCCCTGCGGTCTCCGGCGCCAGCCCCTCGGCGGCGATGTCGACGATGAACGAGCGGTTGCCGGCATCGCCGACCTGGGCATGCCAGGCGCCGGGCGCGACGAAGCCGGCGCGCAGCGGATCCAGCATGCCCTGCCGCCCTTCGACCTCGAGCAGCAGCGCGCCGCGCAGCGGCAGCACCAGCTGGCCGTAGTCGTGGCGGTCCGGGGCGCTGAGCGCGCCGTAGCTGCGCAGGTGGAGGTCGACGGTGGAAACCATCGGGCTAGTGTAGCACCAGGCCGAGGGGTCCCGGAAGCCGCCGCGAGGACGGCCTCCGGGCATCGATCCGACGCGTCATGCGTCAGGACGGATGTTGTGGTTGAAGCGGAACAGGTTGTCGGGGTCGTAGCGCTGCTTGATCGCCTGCAGGCGCCCGTAGTTGGGACCGTAGGCTTCGCGGATGCGCGTTCCCTCGTCCTGGGTCAGGAAGTTGATGTAGACGCTGCCGGCGGCGTGCGGCGCGGCGGCAGCGAAGAATTCGCGCGCCCAGCTCACCACCTTGTCGTCGTCCGCAGGATCGATCCAGCGTCCGTGCACGTTCATCGCGAACTGCACGTCGCGGTGCGGGTAGGCGGTGGCGTCGGGCGGCAGCGTATTCGCCTTGCCGCCGATCAGGCCGAGGAAGATCTCGCAGTGCGGCGTCGGCACCGCGCCGGCGTAGCGCAGCACCACGTCGATGGCTTCGTCGGACAGGCGCGTGAAGTTGTGCGATTTCCAGTAGTTGCGCGCACCTGGCGCCAGCAGCGGATCGAAGGCCTTTTGCCAGGCTTCGTAGGGCACGGCGCCGACGTGCTCGCCCAGCACCTGGCCGAAGCCGCGTATTTGTTCGAGCATGGGCGCCACCGCATCCGGCGCCTGCGGCGAGAACAGCGCCAGCGCGACGATGGGCGTGCCGTGCAAGTCGGCCGCCAGGAAGGGCAGCGGCGGCGCCTGGCGCAGCACGGCCCAGACGCTCATCTCGTCGGGCAGCGCGTCGACGAAGTCGCGGTAATGCCGCATCACCTGCTGCGCCTGCGCGGCCGGGAACACGACCAGCCCGGCCGTGACTTCGGGTCCGACCGGGTGCAGGGCGAACTGGAACAGCGTGACCACGCCAAAATTGCCGCCGCCGCCGCGGATGGCCCAGAACAGGTCGGGCTCGTCCTCTTCACTGGCCCAGTGGCGCCGGCCGTCGGCGGTGACGACTTCGGCGCCGACCAGGTTGTCGACCGCCAGGCCATGCATGCGGCTCAGCCAGCCGAAGCCGCCGCCCAGGGTCAGGCCGGCGGCGCCGGTGGTCGAGTTGATGCCGAGCGGGACCGCCAGGCCGCAGGGTTGGGTTTCATGGTCGATGTCGGACAGCAGCGCGCCGCCGCCGGCCCAGGCAAGGCGCGAACGCGGGTCCACGTGGACGTCGCGCATCGGCGACAGGTCGATCACCATGCCGTCCTCGCACAATGCGCTGCCGGCGATGTTGTGGCCGCCGCCTTTCACGGCCAGCGGCAAGCCGTTCTCGCGCGCGAAGTTCACGCTTGCCACCACGTCGGCGGTGCCGGCGCAGCGCGCGATCATGGCGGGACGGCGGTCGATCATGGCGTTCCAGATCGCGCGCGCGTCGTCGTAGCCGGGGTCGCCCGGCTGCAGCACCGGTTCCCGCAGCGTGGCCTTGAATGCATCGACCACTTCGTTTTTCATGTTCGTCATGCTTGCACCCCCAGCAGGTCGGCGCCGGCCGGCGCCGTCCTATGCAGGATAGGTGCTATGAAGCGATGTGCAAGCGATGTCGTCGCTGGAAGATCAAAGCCGTACCAGGCGCCCGCCATCCACGCGCAGCTCGGCGCCCCAGATGAAGGCGGCATCCTCGCCGCACAGGAAGGCGATGGCGGCGGCGATATCGTCGGGGGTGCCGACTTCGGCCTTGTTGATGACTTCGGCGCCGGAGCGCACGTTCGGGTTATCCCATAACATCGGCGTGTCGACCGCACCCGGCAGCACCACGTTCACGCGCACGCCCTTGGGCTTGCCCTCCAGCGCCGCCGAGCGGGTCAGCGACAGCAGCGCGGTCTTGGCCGCCGCATAGGGCGCGACCAGCGGCTCGGTCTCGACCGCGTGCACGCTGGAGACGTTGACCACCGCCCCGCCGCCCTTCATCTTGAGGAAGGCTTGCTTGATGAAGAGGAAGGCGCCGAGCAGGTCGACGCCGAGGATGCGCTGCCAGTCCTGGACGGTCTGCTCTTCGATGGGCTTGAACATCATCAGGCCGGCATTGTTGACGACGATGTCCCAATGGCCGAAGCGGGCGATGGCCTCGTCCGCCGCGGCCACGACCTGGTCTTCGCGGCTGACGTCGCAGACCACGGTGGCGATGCGCCTGGGGTCGGCCTTGGCTTCAAGCGCCAGCTGCGACGCCGCCGCCTCGAGCTTGTCCTGGTTCAGGTCGGCCAGCAGCACGCTGGCGCCATCCCTCAGCAGGCGGCGCGCGGTGGCAAGACCGATGCCGCCGGCCGCGCCGGTCACGATGGCACTGCGCCCGTCGAGCTTCACGGCCGGCCTCCTTTTTCAAATGTGCTGGTCGAACACCTGCCGCAGATAGGCGATAAAGGTCTCGTCGGTACCCATGCCCTTGCCCGGGCTGTCGGACAGCTTGGCCACCGGCTGGCCATTGCAGCGGGTGAGCTTCATGACGATGTTCAGCGGCTCGTACTGGGTATCGTTGGTGAGCTTGGTGCCGATGCCGAAGCCCAGCTGCACGCGGTCGGCGAAGTGGCGGTACAGGTTCAGCGCCTTCGGCACCGTCAGCGCATCCGAGAATACCAGGCGCTTGGTGCGGGCGTCGATGCGCAGCTTGGCGTAGTGGGCAATCGCCTTCTCGCCCCACTCGATGGGGTCGCCGGAATCGTGGCGCAGGCCGTCGAACAGCTTGGCGAAATACAGGTCGAAGTCGCGCAGGAAAGCGTCCATGCCGACCACGTCGGTCAGCGCCGTGCCGAGGTCGCCGCGGTATTCCTGCACCCAGTCTTCCAGCGCCTTCTTCTGGAAATCGCGCAGGCGCACGTCGAAGGATTGGAAAGCCTGCATGTATTCGTGCGCCATGGTCCCGATCGGCACCAGGTTGAATTTCTTGGCCAGGTAGACGTTCGAGGTGCCCTTGAAGAAGCGCGGCAGTTCGCGCGCCATGGTCTCGACGACCTCTTCGTGCCACTCGCCGGAAAAGCGGCGGCGCACGCCGAAGTCGAAGAACTCGAAGGGGTTCAGGCGCTTGGGTTCGAGGTCGAAGGCGCGGAATTCCTCGACCTTCTGCGCCAGGCGCTTGCGGCCCTCCTCCAGCGCCGCGGCCTGGTCGAAGCGGCGGAAGTAGAGTTCGTTGACGATGTAGAGCACGAAGATCTCGAAGCCCATCACGTGCACGATCGGGCCGCAGGCGCGGATGCGCAGGTGCGGGCCGTCGGTCTCGACCTGGATGAACTTGCGCTGGAAGCGGAACAGGGTCAGGTAGTCGGCGAAGTCGCTCTTGATGAAGCGCAGCGTGCGCAGGTAGTTCACTTCGTCCTCGGTGAACATCATCTCGCACAGCAGGTCCAGCTCGCGCTCGACGTCGTCCTTCAGTTCGGCCAGCGGATAGGCCGGCGTGTTGCGGCACTTGAATTCGTATTCGCCGGTGGCGCCCGGATGCATGTGCAGGAAGGCCTGCCACATCGTGAATTTGTAGAGATCGGTCTCTAACAGGCTGCGGACAACGGGTTTCATGAAGACCTTTCTATTCAGGCGGCAGCGGCGGTGCTCGTGCCGGTACGCTTTCTGGTGCGGCGCTTCGGCGCCAGCATGGTGCCGCTGCAGGACGGCGCGCCGCAGCGGCAGGCGAACAGGCGCTTGAGTGCCGGCGTGTGCCGCTCGTCGTAGATGAGCGCGTAGTTGTAGTTCAGTTCCTCTCCCTCGTCGATATCGCGCAGGGCGTGAATCCAGACCCGGCCGTCTTCCTCATAGGCTTCGCAGTTCGGCTCGCAGGCATGGTTGATCCAGCGCGCATCGTTGCCGCGGCTGCCGCCGTCGATCACATTGCCGTCGGCGAGGCTGAAATAGAAGGTGTGGTTGACGGGACCGCCGCGCTCGACGGCGCGCTGGGTGGCGTCATCCCAGGAGATGCGTTCGCCGCGGTATTCGATGATGCGTTCCCCGGCGCCGATCGGGCGCAGCGCGAACACGCCATTGCCGTGTACCGGAGACTTCCTGACTTCGTAGCTTTTCGCAGATGGGCTCATTACAGATTCGTGGACGGTGGATGAACGAAGAGGATGCCTATTATTGACCGAAAAGCATGATTCGTGCCGCACGCGAATGGTTTTTGATCTGACCTATGGCAAGAGAGATCGGCGGCGTCCTTGACAGTCTCCAAGGCGGGGCACAGTCTTGAAGGCTCGGCCGATTTTCGCTGCTTTCTTGAATGAGGAGCCATCATGCTGCAAACCATGCGTCCTGATCCCACATTCCATCCCTCGCCGCGGCTGGCGATGGAAGCGGAACCCGAACGGATCGCCTACACGGTGCTGCTGTCGCCCGACCGCTCGCAACCCGATGCGCTGGCGGTCGTCGACGTCGATCCGGCGTCAAACACTTACGGCACGGTGATCGACCGGCTGGTCATGCCCAACCTGGGCGACGAATTCCACCACTTCGGCTGGAATGCCTGCAGCTCGGCGCTGTCGCCGATGTCCGGCCACGCGCACCTGCAACGCCGCTTTCTTGTCATTCCCGGCATCCGCTCCTCGCGCATCTACATCGTCGACACCCAACCCGATCCGCGCAAGCCGCAACTGGTCAAGACCATCGAACCCGAAGAGCTGCTGCGCAAGACCGGCTACTCGCGGCCCCACACCGTGCACTGCGGCCCGGAAGGCATCTACATCAGCACCCTGGGCGGCGCCGGCGCCGACGGCACCCAGGGGCCGCCGGGCATCGCCATCATGGATTGCGAAAACTTCGAGATCCTCGGGCGCTGGGAGATCGAGCGTGGGCCGCAGAAGCTGCACTACGACTTCTGGTGGAACCTGCCGCGCGACTACATGGTGTCGAGCGAATGGGGTCTGCCGCCGCAGTTCGAGAACGGCATCGTCGCCGAGGATCTGCTGGCCAATAAATACGGCCACGCCGTGCATTTCTGGAGCCTGCGCGAGCGCAAGCACCTGCAGACCATCGACCTGGGCAGCAATCACCAGATGGCGCTCGAGATCCGCCCGGCCCACGACCCGACGCGCGAATACGGCTTCCTGGGCGTGGTGGTCGACACCACCAACCTGGAAGGCTCGATCTGGACCTGGTACCGCGAAAACGGCGAGTTCCACATCAGGAAAACCGCCACCATCCCGCCCGAGCCGGCCGAGGCCGACCAGCTGCCGCCGCTGCTGAAGGGCTTCGGCGCGGTGCCGCCCCTGATCAGCGACATCGACCTCTCGCTCGACGACCGCTTCCTGTACGTGGCCTGCTGGGGTACCGGCGAGCTGCGCCAGTACGACGTGAGCGACCCGATGCACCCCAGACTGACGGGCAGCGTGCGCGCCGGCGGCATCGCCCGCCATGCGCAGCACCCGAGCGGCCGGCCGATCGGCGGCGGCCCGCAGATGACCGAGATCAGCCGCGACGGCAAGCGGGTCTACTTCACCAATTCGCTGTACAGCAGCTGGGATGCGCAGTTCTATCCGGACGGCGTGCCGGGTGTGCAGCTGATGTGCAAGGTGGGCGAGAACGGCGGCATTGAGCTCGACCCCGCCTTCTACGTCGACTTCGGGCCGGATTACGCGGCGCACCAGATCCGCCTGCAGGGCGGCGACTGCTCGACCGATTCGTTCTGCTATCCATCTGCTTGAATACCGGCGTCCTCTGGCTCGCGGTGATCGGCCTGGGCCTCTACCATGGCCTGAACCCGGCCATGGGCTGGCCGCTGGCGGTCGCGAACGGCATGGCGGACCGGCGCGCGGCCTCGGTATTCGCCACCCTGCTGCCGCTGGGCGGCGGACACTTTGCCGCCATCGCCGTGGGGCTGGCGCCCTTCGCCCTGCTCAGCTGGTATGTGGCATGGAGCCAGGCGATCCGCATCGGCGCCGGCGCGGCGGTGCTGCTGTTCGGCGTGTTCAAGCTGATCAACCGGCGCCACCCGCGCCTGCTGGCGCGCATTCCGCCGACCCGGCTGGCGTGGTGGTCCTTCCTGATGGCGACCGCCCACGGCGCCGGGCTGATGCTGGCGCCCTTCATGCTCGGGCTGTGCGCCGCGCCGGGGCACGATGCGCTCGCGGCCGGGCTGGCGCGGGCGCAGGCGAACATCGGCACGAATCTCGCCGCCACGGTGCTGGTCGCCACCGTGCACACGCTCGCCACCCTGCTGGCCGGTATGGCCATGGCATGGATCGTCTACCGTTATCTCGGCCTGCGCTTCCTGCGGCGCGCCTGGCTCAACCTCGATGCGGTCTGGGGCGCCAGCCTGGTGCTTGCCGGCGCCGCCGGGATCGGCCTGGCGCTGTAACACAGGATAATGTAGACAACATGGTCTAGATGGCTTACATTTGCTTCTTCTGCAAGCTCGAACAAGGAGGAAGCAATTGAGCGACTCGCTGGCGCTGCCCTACCATTTTCAGTTCTGGCTCAAACGTGCAGGCGCGAGCGTCTGGACCAACGCCATGATCTATCTGATCGTCGCCACCTTGTTCACTGCCGCCTGGCTGTGGTGGCGTGCCCGGCCTGCGCGCCGCGCACCCTTGCAGCAAAAGCCCGTGGCGGCAAGGCAGATCGGCCGCGAACTGCTCGCCAGCATCGGGCCGGTGCTGGTATTCGGGCTGTTCGTGCCGGTGCTGTTCCTGTTTGGCCTGGGCAAGCACACGCAGGTGTACCGCCATATCGGGGAACGCGGCTGGCCGTATTTCTTCTTCAGCATCGTCCTGCTCCTGCTGATCCAGGACACCTGGTTTTACTGGACCCATCGCCTGATGCACCACCGCCGGCTGTTTCGCTGGTTCCACCTGCAGCATCACCGCTCGGTCAATCCGAATCCCTGGAGCACCTATTCGATGAGCCTGCTGGAGGCGCTCGTGCTCAGCGGCGTGAACCTGATCGTGCTGTTTGCCGTACCGGCCCACCTCACTGCCCTGATGATCGCCGGCTGGCTGAACGTGATCTACGGCGTGTACGGGCACCTGGGCTACGAGCTGTATCCGCCTTCGATGAGCCGGCATTGGCTGGGGCGGTGGATCAACACCGCGACCGCGCACAACGCCCACCATGCGAAGGGGCGCCACAACTATGGCTACTACTTCCTGATCTGGGACCGGCTGATGGGGACCATCGACCCGGCGACCGCGCAGCATCACGAGACCCGCCCCCAGCCGGCCCAATCGGTCAAGCTGTGAAATCCTCCTCGCGGTACTCGGTCCCCGTCCGTCCGCCTGCCTGCTCGGCCTTGCGCAGCTCGACCCGGCGGATCTTGCCGGAGATCGTCTTCGGCAGCTCGGTGAACTCCATGCGCCGGATCCGCTTATAGGGCGACAGCCGTTCGCGCGCAAAAGCGAAGATCGCGCCGGCCAGTTCGCGGGTCGGCTCGACGCCCGGCCGCAGCGTGACGAAGGCTTTCGGCACCGACAGGCGCAGCGGATCGGGGCTCGGCACGATCGCCGCTTCCAGCACGTCCGGGTGCTCGATCAGCACGCTCTCCAGCTCGAAGGGGCTGATGCGGTAGTCGGAGGACTTGAACACGTCGTCGTTGCGGCCGACGTAGAAGTAGTAGCCGTCTTCGTCGACGGTGGCGGTGTCGCCGGTGTGGTAGTGGCCGCCGCGCATCACGTCCGCGGTCTTGGCTTCGTCGCCTTCGTAGCACAGTATCAGACCCAGCGGTGCAGGGTCCAGCACGAGCGAGATTTCGCCCTCCTGGGCCGGCTGTTCGTCGAGGTCGAGCAGGGTTACCTTGTAGCCCGGCAGCGGTCGTCCCATCGAGCCCGGCTTGACGAGCTGGCCTGGCGGATTACCGATCTGGCAGGTGGTCTCGGACTGGCCGAAACCGTCGCGGATGCGGATGCCCCAGGCGCGTTCGACCTGCTCGATGACTTCCGGATTCAGCGGCTCGCCGGCGCCGACCAGCTCGCGCAGCGGCGGCTTCCACGCCGTGAGGTCTTCCTTGATCATCATGCGCCAGACCGTGGGCGGCGCACACAGCGAGGTCACGCCGCAGCGGCAGATCACGTCCAGGCAGGCGCGCGCCGAAAAGCGCTCGTAGTTGTAGACGAAGATGGTGGCGCCGGCATTCCAGGGCGCGAAGAAGCAGCTCCAGGCATGCTTGGCCCAGCCGGGCGAAGAGATGTTCCAGTGGACGTCGCCCTGCTTCAGGCCGATCCAGTACATGGTCGACAGGTGGCCGACCGGATAGCTCTGGTGGCTGTGCAGCACCAGTTTCGGCTTGGCGGTGGTGCCCGAGGTGAAGTAGAGCAGCAGCGGATCGGTGGCGCGCGTGACGCCTTCGGCAGTGAACTGCTGCTGCGCCGTGGCGCTGTCGGCGAAGTCGCGCCAGCCCTCGGGCACAGTGCCGACCGCGATGCGGGTATAGTCCCCTGGGAGCGTTGCGAACTTGTGCGCTTCCGAGGCCTGCGCGATCACGTGGCGGATGTGGCCGCGCTGCAGGCGGTCTTCGAGGTCGGCCGGCGACACCAGCATGGTGGTCGGCACCAGCACCGCGCCCAGCTTGATCCCGGCCAGCATGATCTCCCACAGCTCGACGCGGTTGGGCAGCATGAGCAGCACGCGATCGCCGCGTTGGACGCCCTGCGCGCGCAGCCAGTTGGCCACCTGGCTTGACCTCGCCGACATGTCGGCGTAGCTGATCTTCCTTTCGCTGCCGTCTTCCTCGACCACCCACAGGGCCGGGGTGTCGCTGCCTTTTGCCTGGACGTCGAAGTAATCGAGCGCCCAGTTGAACGCATCGAGTTCGGGCGCGCAGTAGTCGCGGTAGGCGGTGTCGTAGTCGAGGCGGTGCTGTTGCAGGAAGTCGCGCGCCTGGATGAAGCGCTCGTGGGGGGATGCGGCCATGGCTGTCTCCTTGTATGTTCTGTTTCGAACATTCTGCCATGGCTTACGGCCGTGCGGTCACACGAAGCTTGTGCGTGGGCACGGGGTGCCCACCCTACGAACGTCGTAATTCTTTCACTTCGCCGATCGACATCTCGTCCTTCGGCGTCATCATGTCGATCACGCGGCAGTCGCCGCACATGCGCATGCGGTCCAGGTTGCCGGCGAAGGCCGGGTGCGAGGCCAGGCGCGCCAGCATGGTCTCGACCATGCGCAGCGTGCCGAAAGGCTTGCTGCAGCGGATGCAGTGGAAGGGCTGGGTTTCGTTCAGCACCACGGTCTGCTTGCGTGTCTCCGTCAGGTTCATGCGCGGCACCAGGCGGATCGCATCTTCCGGGCAGGTGGTTGCGCACAGGCCGCACTGCACGCAATTCTTTTCGACGAAGCGCAGCTGGGGCGCATTCTGGCCATCCATCAGCGCCGAACTCGGGCAGGCGCCGACGCAGGACATGCACAGGCTGCAGGCGGCGCTGTCCACCGCCAGCGTGCCGAAGGGCGCGCCGGCCGGCAGCGCGATCTGCTCGGCCTTGACCGGCGCGTGCTTGACCAGGTGGTCGAGCGCATAATCCAGCGTGTTGCGCTTGTCGGCGGCGATGTTGAAACCGGCCGGTTGAGGCGGCACCTCGCCGCGCGGCGCGTGCTGCAGCGCCACCGCCAGTTCGTCAGGGCTGCTCACCCGCAGCAATTGCAGGTGCGGGCCGGCATAGCCGAGACCGTCGAGGATGGCCTGGGCGATCTCCATCTGCTGGCCGAGCGCGGCCGCGTACTGGGGCGCTTCGGCCTCCGTCGTCAAGACCGTGATGCCGGACGCGCCATAGGCCAGCGCGCTGAGCCAGACGTCGATGCCGGTCGATGCCGTGTGATGCAGACCCAGCGGCAGCAGGCGGCCGGGAACGGCTTCGCCCAGCTGGGCCAGCAGCGCGGCGCCTTCGAGGCCGTGCAGCAGCAGCACCGGTTCCTCGCCGCCGGCCTGCGCATAGGCCTGCAGCACGGTCTTGATGCGCCCGCCCGTGTGGCTGGCGGCCGGGTAGGCGTAGGAAATCGCGCCGGTCGGGCAGACCGTGGTGCAGGCGCCGCAGCCGGCGCACAGGTAAGGATTCACCTTGATCAGGTCGCCGGCACCTTCGATGGCGCCGGCCGAGCAGATCTCGACGCAGGCATTGCAGCCGACCAACTGGTTGCGGCTATGGGCGCACAGGCGCTCCTTGTAGCTGAAGTATTTCGGCTTTTCGAATTCGCCGACCATCTCCAGCAGCTCTTCGACGGCTTCCGCGCGCGCAGCCTCGTCCGGGCCCGGCGCGTAGTAGCCGTGCGGACGCTGGTGGGTGCCGATCTGCGGCACCGCCCCGAGATCCAGCACCAGGTCGAACTTGCCGTGTTCGGGCGCGCGCTTGGGCGCCTGCCAGGTCGCCTGGAAGGCGCCCAGCCAGCCGGACAGCACCACCGCGCGCACCGCGAACACCGGGTAGATGCGCATTGGTGGCCGGGTTGCCTGGTCGGCATCCAGCAGCAGCACGGTCACGTTGAGGCCGCCGGCCAGGCGGTCGGCCCAGGGCAAGGCCTGTTCGCTGCTGCCGATGACCAGGGTATGGCCGGCCGACTTGTAGCCGACCGTGTCGAGCGCCTCGGGCGCTTCGATGCCGGCGAGCGAGGCGATGGCGGCCGTCCTGGCGAGCAGGTTTCTCGCCTCGCGGGCCGGATCGGCACCCTGCCCTTCGATGAAACGGATATTCATTGTGTCTCTTGTTCAGGTGGTTGTTGTGTTTGTGTTTGTGTTTCGGTTTTTGCGTCGTCTTCCTGCTCCGGCTTCTCCTCGAGCATGCTCGCGAACACGCTCTTGGCGTGCTCGAGCGAGGCCAGCATGGCTTCCGACATGGGGCTGGGCTTGGTGTAATCGTCGATATAGACGTCCAGCTTGTCCATCACATTGAAATGCGGATCGGCGAACAGCTTCTTCAGCGCGCTGCGGCGCACCGCCTGGTCGACGCCGCGCGCGACGAAGGCGGAAAAGTCGGCGTCCTTGTCCAGCCTGGCGACGTCTTCCATGGTGGGCAGCGGGCGCGCCGGCGCAGGTTCCGGGGTCGGGGCGGGCGCCGGTGCCGGCTGGCGGGCTGCGGTGTCGGCCGCCAGTGCCGTTGCCGCCGGCATGGCGGGCTGCTGGCCTCCCAGCGAGGGCACCGGCGCCAGCGCCGAGTCTGGCAAGGGTGCGTGCGTGTCGCGACCCTCGGTCTGCACTTCGGCTTTGCGGCGCGCCCAACGGCGCAGGAAACCTTCTTCGGCCATGCGCTTCCTTATCCGTGCTGGCGGCCGCGGCGCGGCTTGGGCTGGTAGTGTTCGCGCAGGTAGCCGGCCACCCAGGCATAGATATCGGCCGGCATGGTCACGCCGTCGGCGTTCTCGCCGGAGTCGAACATGCGGGTGCCCTCGACATAGCTGACCGAGGCCCGCACCGGCATCGCCCGGCCCTCTTCCATGCGCCACAACACGAAGACCTTCGACTCGGGCGCCATCACGTTCTCGAAATAGCCTTCGTTCTCGTCCGGGTACAGTTCCAGCTCCAGGCCCGAGACCAGGTAGTAGTCGCGCTCCGGCGACTGGCTCAGCATCTGCACCTGCGGCAGGTTGCCACGGTCGGGCACGACGCCCACCGCTTCCCAGGCTTCATCAGCCCAGATGTGCTTGACGCTGCGGCGCTGCATCAGCACCGCGATCGGCATGCTGCCCATCTTCATTTGTTCTTCACGTCAGGCGTGCCTTTGTCGACGGTCGGTTTGGCATTGCTCGGCTGGGCGCGGGTCGGCGCCTTCTTGACGTCCTCGCTCGGCGGTGCGGTGCCCAGTTTTTCGCTCTTGACCCCAGGGTTGGCGGCCGTCTGGCCCGCGACCGTGGTGGCGCCAGCGCCCAGCGTGCCGGGCGGTGCGGTCGCCGGACCGGCGGTCGTGACCGGCGCGCCACCCGCGGCGGGCGCAGCGGCCGGCGCCGCAGCCGCGATCGCCACCGCCGGATGGGTCTTCCAGCCTTCCTGCGCCGCGCGCGTGCGCCAGCGCGCGGTGACGGCATCCATCGACGCCGCCAGGCTGGCCTTGTCCTTGGCCGCCTGGGCGTCGGCGGCGGCTTTCTTGGCGGCAGCCGCCTGCTGCTGGGCCGGGGTCGGCTGCGGCAGCGCGGCCCAGGCGACGCTGGCCAGCAGCAGGCCGGCAATCAGCACCGCCGCCTTGAGCGCGGGGTGCCGGCCGGTGTGCTTTTTCGATAAATGGGTAGTCCTCATGGCCTGGTCCTCCATACTCGGCTGTCAGCGCCCCGGCGCGGCGCTGTTCGCGCCCGGATCGCGGTGGGCGGCGGCCGGCTGCGGCGCCGGCGTGGCCTCGGGCTTCACCGGGTTGTTGCCGCTGTCGCCGGAATTCGTCTGGGTGGCGCCGCTCTGGGCCGCGGTGCCGCTGGACGGCGTGCTCACGCCGCTGCTCGGGCCCTGGCCGGTTTCGCGGGTGCTGCCGCCGGTGCCGGCGCCGGAGGTATTGCCGCCGGAGCCGCCGGCGATGCCCGGCGTGCCGCCCGCATAGGTGGCATCGGTCTTCGGTCCGCCGTTACGCGCCATCACCTGGCCGCTGGTGCCGCCGCCGGCCGAGACCATGCCCGGGAACTTGGTTTCGCGCATGGCTTCGTCGCCGTGCTGCTTGCAGCCGGCCGCGCTCAGCAGCAACGCCGCCGCACCCGCATGCATAAGAAAAACTAATGCTTTCATGGCCGCACTCCTGGAGGCAGGTCACGCGGCGCCCCGCCGGCAGGCGGATGGTCGGCCGGCGGCTCGCGCTTGTCAAAAGTGCCGACCGGTACGCCGGCTTTCACCTCGTCGTACCAGATGCCGTGGTGGGAACGGGCCCAGGCTTCGTCGACGTCGCCGTGGCGCATCGCGTGGTAGGCGCCCGGCGTACCCCAGGTGCCGATGTAGATATGGCCCATGGCAGCGGCGATGTAGAAGGTGGCGCCGATCAGGTGCAGGTAGTTGGCGACCTGCAGCACATAGCGGGTCTGGCCGAAGCCGATGAAGTCCAGCAGCAGGCCGCTGATCGACATCACCAGGCCCAGCAGGGTCACGCCCAGCCAGAACCAGCTCTTCTCGCCGGCATTGAAGAAGCCGGCCGGCACGTGCTCGTGGGTCAGCATGCCGCCGCCCTTCCTGATCCACAGCCAGTCGATTTTCCGGAAGAAGTTGCGGCGCAGGAAGGTGAAGAACATCAGCACCGAGCACACGATGAACAGCGGGCCGACGAAGTTGTGCAGGTATTTGAAAATGTAGGCGATGAAGGCGAAGATGTCGTGCCCGAGCAGCGGGATCAGCAGCTTCTTGCCGAACAGGATCACGATCCCGGTCACGGCCAGGATGATGAAGGTGATCGCGGTGGCCCAGTGGATGTTGCGCTCCCAGGACGTGAAGCGCTGGATGCGGCGTCCGGTGTCGGGGTCGGAAGTCAGTTTACCGATCAGCTTGGCGACCAGCAGGATGGCGACCAGCGCCAGCACCAGGATGGTGCCGGACAGCGTGGCCAGCGGGCCGTTACGCCACACGCGCCACTGGTTGCCGCCGCGCTGGACGATGACCGTGCCTTCCTTGCTGCCGTACTGGCCGAGGTAATGGCGGTCGACGTGCACGCGGCCGGAATCCTTGTTGGCCAGGCCCGGTTCGGGCGACTTCGAATCCCGCTCCGCCTGCAGGATGGTCTGCTCTTCGGCATACGCCGGTTCGGCGCGGTTGTTGGGCACGCCCGCCCAGGCCGAGGACAGGCTGAAGGCCATCACCAGGGCAATCAGGCAGGACAATAACCAGTTGGATGATCGCATGGTCGGCTCCTCAGGGATTGGCCCGGTTGTATTCGTTCTGGTGCTGGTTGCGGTTGCTGATCGTGCCCCACCAGGACAGCTTGTCGTGGTGGAAGTGCACGTCGTACTGGCGGTTGTCCTTCTTGCCCGCGTACTGGCCCTTGACCCAGTGCGGATGCTGGTCGACCTCCAGGCAGCCGGCCAGGAAGGCCAGCGGTGCCAGGATCAGGAAGAGTCGCTTCATGGCAGCAGCCTCCCCTCGTCATTCTGCGAATCCTTGAGGTTCTGGTTCTCGCGCGGGCCCTGGCCGGTGGCCTGGATATTGCCGCCGCGCTTGGGCTTGCCGTAGGCGATCTTCCAGCCCCACAGTTCCGGGCCGTAGCCGCGGGTTTCGACGCGCTGGCGGTAGATGTCGGCGATCACCCCGGCATCGCCGCCGATCAGGGCCTTGGTGCCGCACATCTCGGCGCAGGCCGGCAGCTTGCCTTCGGCGATGCGGTTGCGGCCGTACTTCTTGAACTCGGCTTCCGAGGTGTCCGGTTCCGGGCCGCCGGCGCAGAAGGTGCACTTGTCCATCTTGCCGCGGTGGTTGAACAGGCCGGTTTCCGGGAACTGCGGCGCGCCGAAGGGACAGGCGTAATAGCAGTAGCCGCAGCCGATGCACTGGTCCTTCGAGTGCAGCACGATGCCGTCCTCGGTGTGGTAGATGCAATTGACCGGGCACACCGCCAGGCAGGGCGCGTCGGTGCAGTGCATGCAGGCCATCGAGATCGAGCGTTCGCCGGGAATGCCGTCGTTGATGGTCACCACGCGGCGCCGGTTCACGCCCCAGGGCGTTTCGTGCTCGTTCTTGCAGGCCGTCACGCAACCGTTGCAGTCGATGCAGCGCTCGGTGTCGCAGATAAATTTCATTCGTGCTGACATAGTTCCCCCAAACCTTGGGCCCCCGCCTGCGCGGGGGCGACCTATTTTTTTCAAGCGCGCACCAGGCGGCACATCGATACTTTGGTTTCCTGCATCATGGTCACGGCGTCGTAACCGTAGGTCCAGCCGGTGTTGACGGCCTCGCCGCGCACGGTCGGGGCGCCGCCTTCCGGGTAATGTTTTTCGAGGTCCTCGCCCATCCACCAGCCGCCGAAGTGGAACGGCATCCACACCAGGCCCTGCGGCACGCGCTGGGTGACCATCGCCATCAGCTTCAGGCGCGCGCCGGTCGGGGTTTCGACCCACATGAAGTCGCCCAGCTTGACGCCGATCTGGGCGGCATCGTTCGGATTGACCTCGCAGAACATGTTCTGCTGCAGCTCGGCCAGCCAGGGGTTGGAACGGGTTTCCTCGCCGCCGCCCTCGTACTCGACCAGGCGGCCGGAGGTCATGATCAGCGGGTAGTCCTTCGAGAAGTCGACCTGCTGCACCGACTTGTACAGCGTCGGCAGGCGCCAGAAGGCGGCCTTGTCGTCGTAGGTCGGGTATTTCGCGACCAGGTCGCGGCGCGGCGAGACCAGCGGTTCGCGGTGGGTCGGGATCGGGTCCGGGAAGTTCCAGACGTTGGCGCGCGCCCGCGCATTGCCCCAGGGTGCGCAGCCGTGGGCGATCACCACGCGGATGATGCCGCCCGAGAGGTCGGTCTTCCAGTTCTTGCCTTCGGCGGCAATCTGCTCTTCCGGCGTCAGGTCGCCCCACCAGCCCAGCTTTTTCAGGAACACATGGTCGAACTCGGGATAGCCGACGTCCAGTTCGCTGTCCTTGTTCGTCGAGCCGTCGGCGGCCAGCAGGCTCTCGCCGTTGTGCTCGACGCCCCAGTTGGCGCGGAACGGCAGGCCGCCCTCGGCCACCGATTTGCTGAGGTCGTACAGGATGGGCGTGCCCGGATGCTTCATTTCCGGCGTGCCCCAGCACGGCCACGGCAGACCGTAGTAGTCGCCCTTGCACGGCCCATCGTCGGCGCGCATCGTGGTCGGGTTGAAGGTGTGCTTGTTCTGCATGTGCAGCTTGAGGCGCTCCGGCGAGCAGCCGGTGTAGCCGATGGTCCAGCAGGAGCGGTTAATCTCGCGCAGGATGTCCTCGATCACCGGCTCGTTGTTGACCACCTTGATGTTCTTGACCAATTGCTCGGCGAAGCCCAGCTTCTTGGCGAACAGGTACATGATCTCGTGGTCGGTCTTGCACTCGAACAGCGGCTGGATCACGCGCTCGCGCCACTGGATCGAGCGGTTCGACGCCGTGACCGAACCCTGGCACTCGAACTGCGAGGCCGCCGGCAGCAGGTAGACGCCGTTCTCGCGGCCGTGCATCGATGCCGTCATGCTCGGGTACGGGTCGATCACGACCAGCATGTCGAGCTTCTGCATCGCCTTCTTCATGTCCGGCAGGCGGGTCTGGCTGTTCGGCGCGTGGCCCCAGTAGAACACCGCGCGCAGGTTGCTCGGCTGGTCGACGTACTGGTTATCCTCCAGCACCGCGTCGTACCAGCGCGAGACCGTGATACCCGGCTTTTCCATCAGCTCCTTGGATCCGAAGCGCGACTTGATCCAGTCGTAATCGACACCCCAGACGTTGGCGAAGTGCTTCCAGGCGCCTTCGGCGATGCCGTAATAGCCCGGCAGCGAATCGCCGTTCGGACCGACGTCGGTGGCGCCCTGCACGTTGTCGTGGCCGCGGTAGATGTTGGCGCCGCCGCCGGTCTTGCCGATGTTCCCCAGCGCCAGCTGCAGGATCGACAGCGCGCGCACGTTGGCGGTGCCGACGTGGTGCTGGGTGATGCCCATGCACCAGACCACCGACGACGGCCGGTTCTTGGCCAGCATCTCGGCCGCCATGCGCACGCTGGCTTCCGGCACGCCGGTCACGTCGGTCACCTTATCGGGCGTCCACTTCGCGACTTCCTTGCGCACGTCGTCCATGCCGTAGGTACGGGCGGCGATGTATTCCTTGTCTTCCCAGCCGTTCTCGAAGATGTGCCAGAGGATGCCCCACACCAGCGGGATATCGGTGCCGGGACGCACGCGCACGTAGTGGTGGGCGAAGCGCGCCGTGCGCGTGAAGCGCGGGTCCACCACGATCATCTTGGCGCCCAGCTCCTTCGCGTGCAGGAAGTGCAGCATCGAGATCGGGTGCGCCTCGGCCGGGTTCGAGCCGATGAACATCACGGCCTTGCTGTAGTGCAGGTCGTTGAAGGAGTTCGTCATCGCGCCGTAGCCGAAAGTCTGGGCCACGCCGGCGACCGTGGTCGAGTGGCAGATGCGCGCCTGGTGGTCGCAGTTATTGCTGCCCCAGAACGAGACGAACTTGCGCAGCAGGTAGGCCTGCTCGTTGTTGTGTTTCGAAGAGCCGATGACCATCAGCGCATCCGGACCGGACTTCTGCCTGAGCTCGATCAGCTTGTCGCCGATCTCGTTGATGGCCTGGTCCCAGGAGATGCGCTCGTACTTGCCGTTGACCAGCTTCATCGGATAGCGCAGGCGGTGCTCGCCGAAGCCGTGCTCGCGCACCGAGGCGCCCTTCGCGCAGTGCGCGCCCATGTTGATCGGCGAATCGAAGGCCGCTTCCTGGCGTACCCAGACGCCGTTGCTCACCACCGCCTCCACCGAGCAGCCGACCGAGCAGTGGCTGCAGACGGTGTGCTTGATCTCGGTTTTCGGCGCTTCCGTGGCGGCCGGATCGGCGGCCGCGGCCGGCTCGATGACGTTCAGCGGCAGGTGGCGCGCAACGGCGGCCGCACCGGCCGTGACGCCGGCACCGACCAGGAATTTGCGTCGTTTCAGCCCGCTGTCGCGCGAAGTCTTCACCAGGGTCATGGCTGCTCTTCCTTTGAATTACCAGTATGCGGCCGTCTGGTAGTAACGGCGGATGTGTTCGGTCTCGTGGTAGCCCTTGGGCTTGGGCGCTGGTTCGGGCGCCGGCGCGGGCGCTGGGGCCGTCTCGGCTGCGCTGGCGCGCGCCGCCACCACCGCCAGGGCGCCCAGCGGCGCGGCCTTCAACAGGCTGCGGCGGGCGGGATCGGGCGCGGGTTCGGGAAGTTTCACGTCGTTGGCCATGGTGTTCCTCATGCGGCGATGGGTGTATCGGTATCGGCCGGCTGCCACATCGCGAACGCGAGGGCTTCGACCCCCAGGAAGGCGCCGGCGAAGGCAGCGACGACCCGGTAGAAATTGGCCGGTTCGGCGCCGGCGATGTCAGCCAGGCAGGTCGCGTACCAGGGCTGGATGTGGGTGCTGAAGATGCGCTTCTGCTCGTCCAGCGGCTGGCGCGCGATGCCGGGCGCGCCGGCGATCAGCACGCGCATGGTCTCGCACAGCGCGCCGAGGTGGTCTTCGAACTCGCCGACGCCGCGGGCGCGCGCAATGCGCAGCCGCGACAGGTCCTGGCGCAGTTCGGCCAGCGGCACGTCGTTCAGGTGGCCCGTCAGGTAGAAGGAGCCGTTGGGATTGATGAGCGGGTTGCCGGTGCTGATGAAGAGGTCCGCGAATTCGTCGGCGACGGCGCCGGCGTCCATCACGCTGGCGGCCTGGGTCAGCTTCAGCCAGGCTTCTTCGAGCGCGCGTCCGGCTTCGGCGAGACCGTCGGCGCGGATCGGCTCGGCGCTGCCCAGGGCCGCGAGCAGGCCGGCGTTCGGCGCGGCCAGCATCAGGCGTGCAATCAGTGCGTAAAAATCGGCCCGGGCCTGGTCCTCATCGGACAGGGGCAAGGCGATGGTTTGAAACGACGCGGAATCCTGTTGCACTGAGCGCTTCTCCCGTTAGCAAATCTTCACCGAAAGTATAGTCCCGGGGGAGCGAATAGACGCGCACGGTTGACGTCCCTAGCGCATGCCGGCCGCATGCATGAGTACCCGCAGCAGCCAGGCGACCGCGCCCAGCGCCGCCACGCCGCCCACCCACAGGGCCAGCATCCAGCCGAGGCGGCGCAGCCAGAGCGGGGCCATCAGTGGTAGCCCCCGGTATCGCCGACCTTGCCGCGGAACACGTAATACGACCAGCCGGTATAGGCCAGGATCAGCGGCAGCACGATCAGCGTGCCGACCAGTGCGAAACGCTGGGTGGCGGGCGGCGCGGCCGCTTCCCAGATCGTGATGTAGGGAGGGACGATGTGCGGCCAGATGCTGATCGCCATGCCCGTAAAGCCCAGCAGCACCAGCGCCAGCGCGGCGGCGAAAGGCTGGCGGAAGGGATCCTTCTTGAGCGCCCGCAGCAGCCAGAAGCTGGCGCCGGCCACCAGCAGCGGCACCGGCGAGAGCAGCAGCAGGTTCGGGAAGCTGAACCAGCGTTCGGCCACCCGGTGCTGGGACAGCGGGGTCCACACGCTGACCACGGCGATGGCGCCCAGCAGCAGCCAGGTGAAGGGCCGCGCCAGCTTCACCATGCGCTGGTGGAGTTCGCCCTCGGACTTCATGACCAGCCAGGTCGCGCCCAGCAGCGCGTAGGCGATCATCACGCCGCAGCCGGCCGCCAGCGGGAAAGGCGCAAACCAGTCGAGCGGTCCGCCGGCATAGCTGCGGCCCGATACCGGAATCCCGGACAGGAAGGCGCCCAGCGACACGCCCTGGAAAAAGGCCCCCACCGTCGAGCCGAGAATGAAGGCCAGGTCCCAGATCGGCCGCTCGCGGTCGTTGGCCTTGAAGCGGAATTCGAAGGCCACACCACGGAAGACCAGCCCCACCAGCATGAAGATCAGCGGCAGGTAGAGTCCCGGCAGGATCACCGCATAGGCCACCGGGAAGGCGGCCAGCAGCCCTTCCCCGCCCAGCACCAGCCAGGTTTCGTTGCCGTCCCAGATCGGCGCCACCGAATTCATCATCGTATCGCGCTCGCGCTTGCCCTTCACGAAGGGATACAGCATGCCGATGCCGAGGTCGAAGCCGTCCAGTACCACGTACATGAAGACGGAGAAGAAAATGATCGCAGCCCAGACCGCGGTGATGTCGAAATCCATGATCGCTGTGGTCGCTCAGGTGATGTTGTCTTCGTTGACCGAGGCATCGGCTTCCGGCACCGACAGCGGCCGCGCCGGCGTGCGTCCCCTGCCCGGCCCGCCCTGCGGGATGCGCGTGGTGTCGAAGGCCTGCGGCCCCTTGCGCACCAGCCGCAGCACGTAGGCGATGCCGACCCCGAACACGAACAGGTAGGCGACCACGAACAGGGCCAGGCTCAGGGCCAGCGGCGCCGCCGAAATCTTCGAGGCGCCGTCCGCGGTGCGCAGCACGCCATAGACGATCCAGGGCTGGCGCCCGACCTCGGTGGTGATCCAGCCGGCCAGCACCGCCAGCAAGCCGGCCGGCCCCATCCACTTGGCCATGGTCAGGAAGCGGCGGTCCTCGAACAAGCGTTTTTTGTGGCGCAGCCACAGGCTCCAGGCGCCCAGCGCGATCATTAACAGGCCCAGGCCGACCATCGTGCGGAAGCTCCAGAACAGGATCAGGGAATTCGGCCGCTCGTTCTTCGGGAATTCCTTCAAACCCTTGATCTGCCCGCCCCAGGTGTGGGTCAGGATCCAGCTGCCGACGCGCGGGATGCCGACCGCCAGCCTGGTTTCCTCGTCCTGCATCGACGGGATGCCGAACAAGAGCAGCGGCAGCGGTTTGTCGCCTTCGTTCTCCCAGTGGCCCTCCAGCGCCGCGATCTTGGCCGGCTGGTGTTTCAAGGTGTTCAGACCGTGCATGTCGCCCACCAGCGCCTGGATCGGCGCGACGATCAGCACCAGCCACATCGCCATCGACAGCATGGTGCGCACGGCTTCATTGCCGCGTCCCTTGAGCAGGTGCCAGGCAGCCGAACCGCCGACGAACAGCGCGGTCGACAGGAAGGCGGCGATCGCCATGTGCGTCAACCGGTACGGAAAGGAGGGATTGAAGACGATCTTGAGCCAGTCGACCGGCACCATGCGCCCCTCGACGATGGCATAGCCCTGCGGGGTCTGCATCCAGCTGTTGGCGCCGAGGATCCAGGAAGTCGAGATCAGCGTGCCCAGCGCCACCATGCAGGTGGCCAGGAAGTGCAGCCCGGGCCCGACCCGCGTCCAGCCGAACAGCATCACGCCGAGAAAACCGGCCTCCAGGAAGAAGGCGGTCAGCACCTCGTAGGCCAGCAGCGGCCCGGTGATGGCCCCGGCGTACTCGGAAAAATAGCTCCAGTTGGTGCCGAACTGGTAGGCCATGACGATGCCGGACACCACGCCCATGCCGAAGCAGACGGCGAAGATCTTCAGCCAGAAGTGGTACAGGTCGACGAAGACCTGGCGCTTGGTCTTCAGCCAGCACAGTTCCAGCACGGCCAGGTAGCTGGCCAGGCCAATGGTGATCGCCGGGAACAGGATGTGGAACGACATCGTGAAGGCGAATTGCAGGCGCGCCAGGTCCAATGCCGCCAAACCGAACATTGTGAGCTCCTCAAATTGTCGTGTGCAGAATCTAGCACGCGCCAGCCTGCGCACGATTGCCTGGGAGGCAAGTCTGGCCTGCGTTAAAATGCCGCAGGGTATGCCCAGTCTTGAACACGGGCCGTATAATCGCGAGTATTGACAGCAATCCGACGCAAGAATCGATGAGCCAGACTATCTCCTTCCCGAACGAGGGCAAGCCGCTGAACGTCCAGGCGCTCAAGGCGAGCTGCTCGGCTTGCAGCATGCACCAGCTCTGCCTGCCGATGGGCCTGGAAGACGCCGACATCGACCGCCTCGACAAGATCATCGGCCGGCGCCGCCGCGTCGCGCGCGACGAGCCGCTGTACCGCAAGGGCGATCCCTTCCGCAACCTGTACGCGGTGCGCTTCGGCCACTTCAAGACTTACCAGGTGAACGCCGCCGGCGAAACGCAGATCACCGGTTTCCAGATGGCCGGCGAGTTGCTGGGCATGGACGCGATCAGCACCGAACGCCACCAGTGCGACGCGGTGGCGCTGGAAGACAGCGAAGTCTGCGAGATCCCCTTCGCCAACCTGGAAGAATTGTTCGGTCAGGTGCCCACCCTGCTGCGCCACTTCCACCGCATGATGAGCACCGAGATCACGCGCGAGCAGAACGCCATGCTCTTGCTGGGCAATATGCGGGCCGAGCAGCGCTTCGCGGTCTTTTTGGTGAACAAGTCGGCGCGCTATGCCGCGCGCGGCTATTCGCCGACCCAGTTCGCCCTGCGCATGTCGCGCGAAGACATCGGCAATTACCTGGGTCTGACGATCGAAAGCATCAGCCGCCTGCTGTCGCGCTTCAAGAAGATGGGTCTGCTGAGCATCGATAAACGCGAGGTCACCCTGCTCGATCCGGCCCGCCTGAAAGCGCTGGCGGCCGGGACCGAGCAGTGCAGCCCGATGGCCTGACCCGGCAATGAAGGCGGCAGCAAGGCATCTCGCCCATGTCGGGATCACGCTGGTCAGTTTTTTGTTTCTCAACTGGCTGAACGAACTGGCCTTCATCCGCCTGGAGCAAAGCGCAGGCGTCAACTGGGTCTTCATCCCGGCCGGCATCCGCCTGCTGTCGACGCTGCTGTTCGGACTGGCCGGCTTCGAAGGCCTGCTGCTGGCCGGCCTCTACCTGAATTTCCACCATTTCTCGTTCGGCAGCGACTTCCGCGCCTGGAGCGGCGCCGTCGCCGGTGCGCTGGCGCCCTATCTGGCCTCGCTGTTCGCCAGGCACTGGTTCGACCTGCGGCCGCGCCTCAAGGGATTGACCCCGCGCCGCCTGCTGTTCACCGGGGCGCTGTGCGGGGTCATGAGCCCGGTGTTTCACCACGCGCTCGTGTGGGTACTGAGCGGGACCGTGGACTGGACCGCGCTCGCGGTGATGATCGTCGGCGACACCGTCGGCATCCTGATCGTGCTGACGGCCGCCAAGGGCGTGATTGCCCTGATTGAACGTCGTCATCCAGCGACGCAGGTCATGCGCCGCTGGACTTCCTAGGCAGCGAGCGCCGGACGCACGGCGTCCTGCAGGTGCTGCAAGAGCGCATTCAGCGCGCCCAGCGTGTCGGCGGACGTGTGCCTGGTTGGCACCACGCCCCACACCGTCGGCGCCGACTGGCCGACAAGCAGGCCGATCACCTCGCCGGAACGCCTGGTGCACCCGGCGATGGCATCGAGACCGAGCTCCGGCCTGCAGGTCGCCAGTATCGCGCCCAGGCGCGCCACCTGGTCGAGCCGCCGGAACACCGCCTCCTTGCCGGCCCGGTCGCCTTCCCCGGTATCGATGAGCAGGTCGCAGTCCTTCAGATGGTGGAAGTTGACCGTCGCCGCCAGCAGCGCCATGCAGCGCTCGCGTCCACCCGAGCGTACCTCCGCCAGTACCTTGTCGAGTGATGCGCGCTCGGCGTCGAACAGCGTGACCGGGATCCCGGCCTCGGCCAGACCCAGGGCGATGGCGCTGCTCGTGGCATTGGCGCCGACGATGCCCACCCGTCCGATTTGCATGTGATTCATGTGGCCTCCGTGATTCATGCAGCGTGGACAGGCCCGCCTTGGCGAGCCTGCCGCACTGCGCTTTCTCAGAACTGGTTCATGGTATTGAGCTTGCCGGATGCCTTCAGCGCCGCTTCGCCGCTGAAGTATTCCTTGTGGTCGTCGCCCAGGTCCGAGCCGGACATGTTCTGGTGCTTGACGCAGGCGATGCCCTGGCGGATTTCCTTGCGCTGCACGCCGGCCACATAGCCCAGCATGCCCTGCTCGCCGAAGTATTCCTTGGCCAGGTTGTCGGTCGACAGCGCGGCGGTGTGGTAGGTCGGCAGCGTGATCAGGTGATGGAAGATGCCGGCTTCGCGCGAGGCGTCGGCCTGGAAGGTGCGGATGCGCTCGTCGGCGATGCGCGCCAGTTCCGAATCGTCGTATTCGGCGCTCATCAGCTGCGAACGCTCGTAGCGCGACATGTCGGCACCCTCGGCCTTCATGCTGTCGAACACCTGCTGGCGGAAGTTCAGGGTCCAGTTGAACGAAGGGCTGTTGTTGTAGACCAGCTTCGCGTTCGGGATCACCTTGCGGATTTCCTTCACCATGCCGCCGATCTGGGCGATGTGCGGTTTTTCGGTCTCGATCCACAGCAGGTCGGCGCCGTTCTGCAGCGAGGTGATGCAGTCGAGGACGCAGCGCGCCTCGCCGGTGCCTTCGCGGAACTGGAACAGGTTGCTCGGCAGGCGCTTCGGACGCAGCAGCTTGCCGTCGCGCTTGATGACCACGTCGCCGTTGCCCATCGCGTCCAGCGAGACTTCTTCGACGTCGAGGAAGCTGTTGTACTGGTCGCCCAGGTCGCCCGGCTCGGCGGTGTAGGCGATCTGCTTGGTCAGGCCGGCGCCCAGCGAGTCGGTACGCGCCACGATCAGGCCCTCGTCCACGCCCAGCTCGAGGAAGGCGTAACGCACGGCGCGGATCTTGGCCAGGAAGTCTTCGTGCGGCACGGTGACCTTGCCGTCCTGGTGGCCGCACTGCTTCTCGTCCGAGACCTGGTTTTCGATCTGGATGCAGCAGGCGCCGGCTTCGATCATCTGCTTGGCCAGCAGGTAGGTCGCCTCGGCATTGCCGAAACCGGCATCGATGTCGGCGATGATCGGCACCACGTGGGTGACGAAGTTGTCGATCTTGTCCTGGATGGCGGCGCGCGCCGAGGTATCAACTGCGTCGGCGGCGTCGAGCTGGCGGAACAGGCCGCCGAGTTCGCGCGCATCGGCCTGGCGCAGGAAGGTGTACAGCTCCTTGATCAGTGCCGGCACCGCGGTTTTCTCGTGCATCGACTGGTCCGGCAGCGGGCCGAACTCCGAGCGCAGCGCGGCGATCATCCAGCCCGACAGGTAGAGGTAGCGGCGCTCGGTGCTATTGAAGTGCTTCTTGATGGAGATCATCTTCTGCTGGCCGATGAAGCCGTGCCAGCAACCCAGCGATTGGGTGTATTGCGAAGGATCGGCATCGTAGGCGGCCATGTCGCGGCGCATGATGCCGGCCGTATAGCGGGCGATGTCGAGGCCGGTCTGGAAGCGGTTCTGGGCACGCATGCGGGCCGCGGACTCGGGGTTGATCGCATGCCAGCCCTCGCCCTGCTGTTGCTTGAGACTGGTGATGGCCTGGATATCGTTCTGGTACTGGGACATGGTGACACTCCATTAAAGATGAATCGAAATCGGATGCATTCATCATAGGGCCAGCACAGGTGTTTCTCTTCTGTCTTATATAAGACTTAGAACGATTTTTTTATCCTTTCATTTCAACGCCTTACGTTTATTATTTCGCAATATGGAAAGCTGTTTTGCGCAGCGAGATTTTTTTGTGCACCGCAACGACCGAAAAATCCACATTATGAAACGTGGTTTGACCGTGTGAAAAAAACGGCGCAGGATGGCGCCGTATTCCTCAGCCAACCACCACCCGAAGGAGACGACGATGATCAAGGTAAGCGTGATGTATCCCAACAGCCCCGACGCCCAGTTCGACGACGCCTATTACCGCGACCGGCACATGCCCATGGTGAAGCGCTTGATGGGGGATTACTGCAAGTTCTATACGGTCGACAAGGCGCTCGCCAAAGGCAGCGCCGATGCGAACGCGCCGTATATCGCCATGGGGCATCTGTTCTGCGACTCGGTCGAGGCTTTCCAGGCCGGGTTCGGGCCGCATACGGCGGAGATCATGGGGGATATTCCGAATTACACTAACCAGAAGCCGGTGATTCAGATGAGCGAAGTGGTGGTTGGGTAAACGCAGCCGGGCCGGTTCTTTCGAAGCGGCCCGGCTGCTGTTCCTGTCGTTCAGATCCTATCAGGCATCAGTTGCCATTCAGAAGTAGGTGACATTTGCGCGGCGACTTTTTCGAGTGCCGCGCGCGCATCCTTGAGACTCATGTCACGCAAGTTGCAATAAACGTTATGGGTCTGCGGCGCCGTGGATGGCGCTTGGCGAACCCAGTCGCAATCAGAGAGAACGTGCTGGGACGCGGTAAGAAATTGTTGAACCTCGGCATCGGTAGCGCGCGAGACGTACAAAGTATGGGTTGTTGGGTTGCTCATGGCGGCTAGTTCTTTCAGGTAAAGTTGTTGGCGGTATCTCGTGCGTCTCTACAAGCGCACGAGCGCATTCTGCCCCAGCAATTCGTCCGCAAGTCTCTCTAAAAATAACAAGCTGGCGAAAGCAACCGCTATCACCTATCCGTTACGCTGTCTTCAAGCCTTCTTCTGCTGCGCCACCCAGCGCTGCACGATCTCGCCCAGCACGTCCAGCGGCACCGAACCGTTCTTCAGCACCACGTCGTGGAAGGCCGGCAGCGAGAACTTGTCGCCGAGTTCCTTCCTGGCCTGGTCGCGCAGTTCGAGGATGCGCAGCATGCCGACCATGTAGGCGCAGGCCTGGCCCGGCCAGGCCACGTAGCGCTCCACCTCCTGGGCGCCGATGCCGTAGTCGATCGCCTGCTGGCGGGTCCAGCCCTTGGTGTGCAGGCCGGTATCGACCACCAGGCGGCGCGCGCGGAACAGTTCCGAACCCAGTGCCCCCAGCAGGCCCGGCACATCGCCCTCGTACCAGCCCTGCTCCACCGCCAGGCGCTCGGCGTACAAGGCCCAGCCTTCGCTGTGGGCGCTGCCGCCGCCGAAGATGCGCTGGGCGCGGAACTTCGGCAGATCGCTGCGCTCCTGCTGGATCGCCAGTTGGAAGTGGTGGCCCGGCACCGCTTCGTGGTAGGACAGGCTGCGCATGCGGACCATGTCGAAGCTCGGGCCGCGCATCGGCACCCAGAAGATGCCGGGACGGCTGCCGTCCGGCGCCGGCAGGCTGTAGTGGGCGGCGGCCGACGGCTCGGTCAGCGGCGGTTCGCGGCGCACCTCGACCGGCGCACGCGGCGTCAGGTTGAAGATCGCCTTGCTGCGCCGTTCGGCGTCGGCCACCATCGCCACGTACTTCTCGAGGATCGCCGGACGCGGGTCTTCGCCGGCGGCGACCTTCGGCTGGAAGCTGGCGTCGAGCTTCTTCATGCGCTCCTCGATCGAGCCTTCGGTGTAGCCGAGGGAACGCAGGTGGCGGTCCATCTCGCCCTCGATGCGTGCGACTTCGCGCAGGCCGATCTCGTGGATCTGCTCCGCCGTCAGGCTGGTGCTGGTGTAGGTCTTGAGGGCCTGCTGGTAGGCCGCCAGGCCGCCCGGCAGGCGGTCGATGCCGGCGCGGTCGGTGGTGCGCGGGTGGATCTCGGCCATGAAGGCTTGCACGCGCTGGTAGGCCGGGCGGATCTTCTCCTCGACGATGCGGGCAGCGCCCGACACCGCCTTGGCGCGCACCGGTTCCGGCACGTCGGCCAGCTTGGCCAGGCGCTGGTCGAGCGTGGTCACCAGCACGTTCTGGCCGGCTTCGGGCTTCAGGAACAGGTCGACCTGGTACTGGGCGCGCTCGAGGATGAAGCGCGGCGGGATCAAGCCCTTGGCGGCGGCTTCCCTGGCCCGCACCAGCGCTTCGTCGATGCGCGGGCCGACCTGCTCCAGCCGCGCCATGTAGCCGGTGAGGTCGGACGCGCGGCGCAGCGGGTGGGTGTTGGTCATGAAGTTCACCAGGCCGACCTGCACGCCGCTGAACTGGTTGAACACGAAGCTGTAATCCTCGAACGGTTCGCTGGCGACCGTGTTGGCCAGGCTCCAGCGCATCACCGAGGCCGAGGTGCGCTGCTCTTCGCCGAGCGGACCGGCCAGGAAGGCGTCCAGGCGCGCGACCCCGCTCTTCGCCAGCTCGATCATCTTGCGGCGCTGCTCGCGCGTCATCGGCGTCAACTGCCGGTCCAGCGCGTCCTGCTGCGCGCCCGCGAAATACTGGGTCGAGGTGGCCAGCTGCGGGTTGGCGCGTACCCAGTCTTCGGCAAAGCGATCGGCCCAGGTGTCGAAGGCTTTGTTGGGCTTGTCGGCGGCAGCTTTCGCCTCGGGCTCGGCGGCCTTGACGGCAGGTTTGGCGTCGGCAGCGACGGCCTGCGGCATGACGGCGATCAGGGTCAGCGGCAGGAACAGCGAAGCGATGGCGGTGCGCCGCAGGGTGTGCAGGGCGCGCGAACGGGTCTGGGGCATGGGTCTCTCTTATCGGTGTTTTACTCAGCAGGAATCTACCATGAACTTCGTGTCTGACGGAAACATCAAGACGAAGCGCGTGCCCTCGGCCCCGCTCTCGGCCCGCACTTTGCCGCCATGCAGCTGCATGATGGAACGGACGATGGCCAGGCCCAGTCCACTCGATTCGCCGGCGCCCTGCCGCGCCGGATCGCAGCGATAGAAACGCTCGAACAGGTGCGGCAGGTGCTCGGGACCGATGGCCGGGCCGAGGTTGTGGACGGCGATCTCGATGCCATCCGCGGACACGCTGCTCGACACGGTGATCGGCGTGCCCGGCGCGCCGTAGCGCAGCGCATTGGCCAGCAGGTTGGCCAGCGCCCTTCTCAGCAGTTCGCGGTCGGCCACGATCGTGCCGCGCGCCGTATTCAGCAGGCGCATGCCGCGCTCTTCGGCCAGGCCTTCGAAGTACTCGCACAGCTGGTCGCCGAGTTCCCGCAGCGGCACCGGCACGTGCGCCAGCGCCGCCGCGGCCTGCTCGGTGCGCGCCAGGAACAGCATGCTGTCTATCATGCGCGCCAGGCGTTCGTACTCTTCCTGGTTCGACACCAGCAGGTTCTGGTAGTCCTCGGCCGTGCGTGCCCGGCTCAGCGCCTGCTGGGTCTGGCCCATCAGGTTGCCCAGCGGCGTGCGCATCTCATGGGCCAGGTCTTCGGAAAAGCGCGCCAGCCTGGCGAATCCCGCCTCCAGGCGCGCCAGCATGCCGTTCAGGGCGGCCCGCAGGGCCTCCAGCTCGCGCACGCCGCCGGCATCGTCGAGCCGCTGCGACAAATGGCGCACGTCGATCGCCGCCGCCCGCGCCGCCAGCTCGCGCACCGGGCGCAGGCCGCGCACCGCGATCGCCAGCCCGAGCAGGTAGGCCAGGATGGCGCCGGCCGCCAACGCCAGGCCAAGACGCAGGCGATACGCGGCCAGCATCTGTTCGCGCTCGGCCAGCAGCCTGCCGGCGATCAGGGTCAGGCGGCCGTCGCCGCCGGCGACGCGGGTCCAGGCCAGCCGCAGCGGCGGCGCGCCCTCGATCGTGCGCAGCGCGATCCGGCCGTCGGCGGGCGGCAGCTGCGGGACCGCGATGCCGGACGGGCCGACCGCGATGCGCACCCGGCCGGCATCGTCGAGGATCCACAGCAGGCTGTCGCGGTTGCCGAGCATGTTGTCGTACAGGCGCGGGCGCCGGCGCAGGGTCTCGAGATCGGCGCTCTCGTCGATCAGGGCGCGCATGCGTTCGATTCGTCCCGCCAGGGCCTGGTCGTCGCGCCAAGCGATTTCGCGCGCCAGCGATCCGTACAAATAGATGCAGATGGCGCCCAGCAGCACCGCGCTGGCGAGGGCGAACATCAGGGCCAGGCGCTGGCTGAGCGCGCGCGGCCAGCGGCTCACGCGCGCGCCTCGAGCACGTAGCCGACGCCGCGCACGGTGTGGATCAGCTTGACCGGATGCGGGTCGTCGATCTTGGCGCGCAGGCGGCGGATAGCAACGTCGACGACGTTGGTGTCGCTGTCGAAGTTCATCTGCCAGACCTGGGACGCGATGGTCGTGCGCGACAGCACATCCCCTTCGCGCCCGAGCAGCAGATGCAGCAGCGCGAATTCCTTGTTGGTGAGTTCGATGCGTTCGCCGGCCCGGGTGACGCGGCGGCGCAGCAGGTCGAGTTCGAGGTCGGCGGCGTGCAGGCGCTCGCTCTCGCGCACGCCGCCGCGCCGCAGCAGGGTGCGCACGCGCGCCAGGAACTCCGCATACGAGAAGGGCTTGACCAGGTAGTCGTCGGCGCCGAGTTCCAGGCCCTTGACCCGGTCTTCGATGGCGTCGCGCGCCGTCAGGAACATCACCGGCGTACCGGAACGCCCGCGCAACAGGCGCAGCAGCTCCCAGCCGTCGACGCCGGGCAGCATCACGTCGAGCACCACCAGTTCGTAGTGTTCCTTCTCGATCAGCTGGCGCCCCGCATGCCCGGTCCTTGCCACCTGCACCGGATAGCCGGCTTCCTGCAGTCCCTTGCGCAGGTAGTCGGCGGTCTTCTCTTCGTCTTCCACTATCAGGATCGTCATGGCGCATAGCTTACCGCGTCGCGCGGCCGTGACGATTACAAATCTGTAATCGAAGCGTCATCCGCGCGCTTCAGAAGAGCCGCTAGCATGGACGCCATCGACAATCATGAGGACCGACACAATGAACCAACTGCGCTACCTGCTGGCCGCCACCGCCCTGGCCGGCGCCTGTGCCCACGCCGCGCCGGCCAATCCGCTCAGCGTGCACGTGCTGAACCTGCAGGACGGCCTGCCCTCGCCCGGCGTGGAGGTGGTGCTCGAAAAGCAGGAGCAAGGCAACTGGACCGTCCTGAGCAAGGGCGTGACCGACGCGCAGGGACGCATCCCCGCGCTCTACCCGGACGGCCGCGCCTGGAGCGCCGGCACCTACAAGGTCACCTTCAAGACCGGCGCCTGGTTCGCCGCGCACAAGGCCGACAGCTTCTTCCCGGAGATCCCGGTGATCTTCAAGGCCGACGGCAAGCTGCCGCACTACCACATTCCGCTGCTGCTCAGCCCCTACGGTTTTTCGACCTATCGCGGCAACTGAGGAAGGACCTAAGACTTGTCCGCCAGGATCTCGAGCGTGGATTGGCGCGGCCAGTCCCAGCTGCGGGCCAGGCGCCAGTCGCGCATGTTCCCTTCCGCGACCAGCTGCCAGTGGGTCTGTTCGAGCACCGGCAGCGCGATCGAAAAGGCGCCTTGCGCATCGGGCTTGATCAGCAGGCTCAGGTCGCGCTGCGGCAGGGTCGGATGCGCCAGTTTGACGGTGAACGGGACCGCCAGCGGCCGGCCGAAGCTCTCGATGCGGCCCTGCAGGCGGCCGCCCTCGTATCGCAGGTACAGGGCCAGTTGCATGGCCGTGGCCATGCGGTCGCGGCGCAGGTCCTGGTTGATCGCCTTGCCCTGCTTGTAGTAGTCGTCGACCACCATCGCATCCGGGTGGTCGAGCGCCAGCCAGGTGGCGATGGCGCCGCCTATCAGAACACTGGCGGGGCCCAGCATCAGCAGCCAGGGCCAGCGGTGGGTGTACCAGGGCGCAGCCTGGCTTAGGGCAGGATTGAGGGGCATGATGCTTCCTTGTCTGATAACGCTTATTTGGGAACGATGAAGACAGCTTTCTCGGTCACCCGCAGCGCGGGCTCGTCCAGCGCGCTGACCGTGAAGCGGATCGGATGCGAGCCGCTGCCGGCCTTGCCGGGGGCGATGCGCACGCGCACCGGCACCGCGCGCGTCGTGGCGCCGGCCAGTTCGACCAGGTCTTCATCGGCGATGCCGGCCGAGGCGATGCCGTCCACTTCGATGCGGTACAGGTGCTCGCGCTCCGCGGTATTCATGATCTGCAGACGGTAGACGTTCTCGATCATGCCGTCTTCGACTTCCCGTCCCATGGCGCCGCGGTCGCGGATCACGTCGAGCTTGAGCGGGGCGCGCAGCGCCAGCGCGCCGGAAAACGCGGCGGCGATAGCGAAGAAGGCCAGGCCGTAGCCGATCACGCGCGGACGCAGCAGACGGCGCTTGATCTGCGCCGCGCTCCAGCCGCCGGCCAGGGCGTTCTCGGTGGCGTAGCGGATCAGGCCCTGCGGCTTGCCGACCTTGTCCATCACGCTGTCGCAGGCGTCGATGCAGGCGGCGCAGCCGATGCATTCGTACTGCAGGCCCTTGCGGATGTCGATGCCGGTCGGGCAGACCTGCACGCACATGCTGCAGTCGATGCAGTCGCCCTTCCCCTGGGATTTTGCGGCCCCGCGCGGTTCGCCGCGCGCCGTGTCGTAGCTGACGATCAGCGTGTCGCGGTCGAACATCGCGCTCTGGAAGCGCGCGTAGGGGCACATGTACTTGCACACCTGCTCGCGCATCCAGCCGGCGTTGCCGTAGGTGGCGAAGGCATAGAACAGCACCCAGAAGGCTTCCCAGGCGCCGAGCGAGAAACCGAGCACCTCGTGCCCCAGCTGGCGCACCGGCGAGAAGTAGCCGACGAAAGTAAAACCGGTCCACAGCGCGACCAGGCCCCAGGCCAGATGCTTGGCGCCGCGTTTGCCGATCTTCTCCGCGGTCCAGGGCTGGCGGTCGAGGCGGATGCGCGCGCTGCGGTTGCCTTCGATGCGGCGCTCGATCCACAGGAAGATCTCGGTGTAGACGGTCTGCGGGCAGGCATAGCCGCACCAGACCCGCCCGGCCACCGTGGTGACCAGGAACAGGCCGTAGGCGCAGATGATCAGCAGGCCCGCCAGGTAGATGAAGTCCTGCGGCCACAGCACCAGGCCGAACAGGTGGAACTTGCGCGCACCGAGGTCGAACAGCACCGCCTGGCGGCCATTCATGTTCAACCACGGCAGGCCGTAGAACAGGGCCTGGGTCAGCCACACGCACACCCAGCGCCAGGTGGCGTAGCGGCCCGATACCTCGCGCGGGTGGATGTCCTCGCGCTTGGCGTACATCTTGATGACGGCCTCTTTCACCACTGGCTCCGGGGCGTTCATTTTGCCGCCTCCTCCGTTGCCGCGGCCGCGGTCACCACCGGTGCGCCGGCGCCGTTCGACAGGCTCCACACATAGGCGGCCAGCACGTGGGTCTTGCCCTCGCCGAGGAACTCGCCCCAGGCCGGCATGGTGTTGTCGCGGCCCTTGCGGATGGTTTCCATGATGGTCTCGGCGCTGCCGCCGTAGAGCCAGACCTTGTCGCTCAGGTTGGGCGCGCCCAGCGCCGGGTTGCCGCGCCCATCGGCGCCATGGCAGGCGGCGCAGGCGCCGAATTTCGGCTTGCCGAAGGCGACCTTCACCGGATCGGCGGTCAGGCCCGACAGGCTGCGCACGTAATGGGCGACGCTTTCGATGTCCTTGTCGGAGCCGAGCGCCGCACCCATCGGCGGCATCTGGCCGTGGCGGCCCTTCATGATGGTTTCCTTGATCACCGACGGGTCGCCGCCGTACAGCCAGTCATTGTCGGTCAGGTTCGGATAGCCCTTGTTGCCGCGCGCATCCGAGCCGTGGCACTGCGCGCAGTAGTTCAGGAACAGGCGCTGGCCGATCTCGTGGGCCTGCGGGTCGCGCGCCACCGTCGGGATGTCCTGGCTCAGGTATTTGTCGAACAGCGGGCCGTAATCCAGGCTGGCCTGCCTGACCTCGGCCTTGTAGGCGCCGCTCGACTGCCATCCGAGCTTGCCGGCATAGCTGCCCAGACCCGGGTACAGGATCAGGTAGCCGATCGCGAACACGATGGTCAGCCAGAACAGGCCCATCCACCAGCGCGGCATCGGCGTATTCAGTTCGGTCAGGTCCTCGTCCCAGACGTGGCCGGTGGTTTTCTCCGGCTGGCCGTCCTGGCCGATCCTGACCTTGTGCTTGGATTGGGACCACAGCAGCAGGCCGCAGCCGAGGATGGACAGGACCGTGATCAGCGCCACGTACCAGTTCCAGAAACCGCTGGTGAAGTCAGACATGATGTTCCTCCAGCTTGATGTCCGCGTCCGCATCCGCGAACGGCAGGGCCGCGGCCTGGGCGAAGTCCTTCTCCTTGCGCAGGAAGGTCCAGGCCAGGATGCCGCTGAAGGTGGCGAAGCTGATCACGGTCATGATGCGGCTCGCGTCGTCGAAAAGATATTGGAGTGCCATGTCGTCCTCAGTTTCTGGATTTGATTTGCGTGCCCAGGCCCTGCAGATAGGCGATCAAGGCATCCTGCTCGGTCTTGCCATCCAGCTCGGCCGGTGCGTCCTTCACGTCCTGCTCGGAGTAAGGCACCGCCAGGCGCTGCATCGCGCGCATCTTCGGCACGATCGATTGCGGATCGAGTTTGGTCTTCGCCAGCCACGGATAGCCCGGCATGTTCGATTCCGGGACCACGTCGCGCGGGTTGTCGAGGTGGGTGCGGTGCCAGTCGTCCGAATAGCGTCCGCCGACGCGCGCCAGGTCCGGGCCGGTGCGCTTGGAGCCCCACTGGAACGGGTGGTCGTAGACGAATTCGCCGGCCACCGAGTAGTGGCCATAGCGTTCGGTCTCGGCGCGGAAAGGACGGATCATCTGCGAGTGGCAGTTGTAGCAGCCCTCGCGGATGTAGATGTCGCGGCCGGCCAGGCGCAGCGCCGAATAGGGTTTGAGGCCGGCGACCGGTTCGGTGGTCGACTTCTGGAAGAACAGCGGCACGATCTCGACCAGGCCGCCGAAGGAGATCACGGTCAGCACCAGGCCGATCAGCAGCCAGGGGTTCTTCTCGATCCACTCGTGGGTGAATTTCATGATGGGTATCCTGCTTTCTTTATGCGTGTTCGGGGATCGCGGGCTTGGCAACCGGTGCCGGCTTGTGCGGCGCCAGCGCCGGGATGCGCGCATCGACGGACGTGGTGCCGCGCATGGTCAGCCAGGTGTTGTAAGCCATCAGGCACATGCCGGTCAGGTACATCAGGCCGCCGCCGAAGCGGATCACGTAGTAGGGATAGGTCGCCTTGACGCCTTCGACGAAGGTATAGGTCAGGGTGCCGTCCGGGTTCACGGCGCGCCACATCAGGCCCTGCATCACGCCGGCGATCCACATCGCGGCGATGTACAGCACGATGCCGATGGTGCCGAGCCAGAAGTGCGATTCGATCAGCGCCACGCTGGCCATCTGTTTTTTACCGGCCAGGCGCGGGATCAGGTAGTACAGCGAACCCATGGTGATGAAGCCGACCCAACCCAGCGCGCCGCCATGGACGTGGGCGATGCTCCAGTCGGTGTAGTGCGACAGCGAGTTGATGGTCTTAATCGACATCATCGGGCCCTCGAAGGTGGCCATGCCGTAGAAGGACAGCGAGACGATCATGAATTTCAGGATCGGGTCCGAGCGCAGCTTGTGCCAGGCGCCCGACAGGGTCATCATGCCGTTGATCATGCCGCCCCAGGACGGCGCCAGCAGGATCAGCGAGAACACCATGCCGATCGACTGGGTCCAGTCGGGCAGCGCGGTGTAGTGCAGGTGGTGCGGGCCGGCCCACATGTAGGTGAAGATCAGGGCCCAGAAGTGCACGATCGACAGGCGATACGAGTACACCGGGCGCTCGGCCTGCTTGGGGATGAAGTAGTAGACCATGCCGAGGTAGCCGGCGGTCAGGATGAAGCCGACCGCGTTATGGCCGTACCACCACTGGATCATCGCGTCCTGCACGCCCGAATACATCGAGTAGGACTTCATGAAGGAGGCCGGCATCGACATGCCGTTCACCACATGCAGCACCGCCACCGCGATGATGTAGGCGCCGAAGAACCAGTTGGCGACATAGATGTGCTGGACGCGGCGCTTGACGATGGTGCCGAAGAACACCACGGCGTAGGCCACCCAGACGATGGTGATCAGGATCGCGATCGGCCATTCCAGCTCGGCGTATTCCTTGCCGCGCGTGAAGCCCATCGGCAGCGTGATCGCGGCCGACACCAGCACCGCCTGCCAGCCCCAGAAGGTGAAGGCGGCCAGTTTGTCGGAGAACAGGCGGACCTGGCAGGTGCGCTGCACCACATAGTAGGAGGTGGCGAACAGGCCGCAGATGCCGAAGGCGAAGATGACCGCGTTGGTGTGCAGCGGGCGCAGACGGCCGTAGCTCAGCCAGGGGATATCGAAGTTCAGCGCCGGCCACGCCAGCTGGGCCGCGATCCACACGCCGGCCAGCATGCCGATCACGCCCCAGACCACGGTGGCGATCGCAAACTGGCGCACGATCTTATAGTTGTAGTTTAGACTTGTGCTCAAGATGCACTCCCTAGATAAGAAGAAAGACTTGCATCAGGAGAGTAGGTTTTTGAACGTTGAAAATCCTTGATGTGAATCAAAATGTTCAGAACGGGCTAAGGTAGGGAATGACGTGTTGCTGAAAGAGGACGACCGAATATTCAACGACCGATAGGACTTTGTATGCCGCCCATTTCACCTGAACTGCACGACCAGATCGGCCAGCGCCTGCGCCAGGACCGCGAAGCCATGCTGGCCACCGTCCGCGCCCGCACCGCCGGCGACACCGACGACCGTCCGGCGATCTCGCCGATGGCCCACATGGGCTCGAACGACGACGCCCCGACTGGCGAAATGCTCAGCCATAACGAAGAACACCTGGCCGAGCACGAGACCAATCTGCTGCACGACATCGACGCCGCGATCGGGCGCCTGGAATCGGGCGGCTACGGCGTCTGCACCTCCTGCGGCCGCGACATCCCCGAAGCCCGCCTGCTGGCCACGCCGACGGTGCAGACCTGCATCCAGTGCCAGGAGCAGATCGAGAAGGAACAGGGGACCGGGCGCGGCCCGACGATGTAACCCGGCTTAGGGGTCAGAGCCCTTTGAAACCAACACCGGGCTCTGACCCCTGGCTAGTCGTCATCATGCAAAATCCGCAAAGCCGGCCCATCCAGATCCTCGAACTGCCCGCTGTCCGCCGCCCCAAAGAAAATCCACACCGCGTACGCCACCAGGATCAGGCTCAGCGGAATCAATAGATACAAAGCTTCCATCAGCCTTCCCTCCTCAGCCGCAAGGCATTCAACACCACCAGCGCCGAGCTGCCCGCCATGCCCAGGCCGGACAACCAGGGATTCAGCAGGCCGCTGGCCGCCGCCGGAATCGCCACCAGGTTGTAGAGCATCGCCCAGCCCAGGTTCTGGCGGATCACGCGCACGCAGGCGCCGGCCGTGCGCAGCGCTTCGGCCAGCGGCGCCAGGCCGCGATCGCCCAACGCTGCGCCGGCCCCCAGCAGCACGCAGTCGGCATGCAGTTGCGCCAGCTGGGCGCCCTGTCCCATCGCGAACGAGACGTCGGCGCCGCTCAGCACCGCGGCATCGTTGATGCCGTCGCCGACCATCGCCACCACCGCGCCCTGCGCCTGCAGCGTCCGCACCGCGTCGAGCTTGTCCTGCGGCAGCTGGCGTCCGCGCGCATCGCGGATGCCGAGTTCGTCCGCCACCGCGCGTACCGCCTCCTCGTCGTCGCCGGACAGCAGCAGCACCGTCTTGCCGCGCGCCTGCAGTTCGCGCACCAGGTCCGCCGCCTCGGGACGCAGGGCGTCGACCAGGTCGAAGCGCGCCAGCCAGCGCCCGGCACTGCCGAGCCAGATCGTGGTCGCGCCGGGCACGCTGCCCAGCGGCGGCGGCGACCCGGCCAGCGCCGCCACGAAGGCCGCGCTGCCGAGCCGGTAGCGCAGGCCCGCCACCTCGCCGGCGATACCCTGCCCGACCACGTTCTCGACCTCCTGCGCCGCCAGCGGCGCCGCAGCGGACCCGTCGAGGGCTTCGCGCAAGGCCTGCGCCAGCGGATGCGCGTTCCCGGCTTCGAGCGCCACCGCGATGCGCAGGCAGGCGACGTCGTCCAGCAGCTCGAGCGCCACCGTATCCTGCAGCGCGGGCCGGCCGCGCGTGAGGGTACCGGTCTTGTCGAACACCACATGGGTCGAACGCTCGAGCGTCTCCAGCACGTGCGGCTTCACCGCCAGCACGCCATGGCGCAGCAGGCGCTCCAGCGCCGCCGCCAGCGCGGTCGGCGTCGCCAGCGACAGCGCGCAGGGGCAGGACACCACCAGCACCGCGATCGCCGCCGGCCAGGCCCGCGCTGGATAGACCGCATGCCAGAACGCGAACACGGCGCCGGTCAGAACCAGCAGCACCACGACGAACCAGGCGCCGACGCGATCCGCCCACTGGGCCAGCCGCGGCTTGTCCTGGCCCGCGCGTTCGCTCAGGCGCACCAGCATCGCCAGCGTGCTGTCGGCGGCGCAGCTCTCGACGCGGACCGTCACCGCCTGCGCGACGTTGACCGCGCCGCCCGGCAGCTGCTCGCCCGGACCGACCGCGCGGGTGCGGCTCTCGCCGGTGAGCAGGGCCAGGTCGACCTCGGTTTGGCCGGCGAGGATCACGCCATCCGCCGCCACCGTCTGGCCCGGCGCGACCAGGATCACGTCGCCGGGCTGCAGGCGCGCGGCGGCGATCGTCTCCGGTTCGCAGGGCGCGGGCCAGCCGGACAGGCGCTGCGCGGTGGCCGGCACCGCGTGCTGCAAGCCTTCCAGCGCGCGCGCGGCCTTGCGGCGGGCGTCGAGTTCGAGCCAGCGGCTGCCCAGCAGCAGGAACACGAACATGGTGATCGAGTCGAACCAGACCTCGCCTTCCCCGCGCACAAGGGAGACGGCGCTGCCGATGAAGGCGGCCAGGATGCCCAGCGCCACCGGCACGTCCATGCCGGGCAGGCCGCGCCGCAGATCCATCCAGGCGCCGCGCAGGAACGGCCAGGCGCAGTAGCTGACGGCCGGCAGCGTGAGCAGGAAGGAGGCCCAGCCCATCAGGGCGGTCATGTCGGCATCCATGGTGCCGTCGTTCGCCAGGTAGACCGGGACCGCGTACATCATCACCTGCATCATCGACAGGCCGGCCACGAACAGGCGCCGCATCAGCGCCTTGCGGGCGCGCTCGAGCTGGGCGCCGTGGCGGGTGGCATCGTAGGGATAGGCGGTGTAGCCGATGCCGCGCAGGGCGGCGATGATCCGGCTCGGGCGGCAGACGGCGCTGTCCCAGCGCACGTGCAGGCGTTCGGTGGCGACGTTCAGCACCGCCGAGGCGACGCCCGGCAGCGCCGCCACCCGGCGTTCGATCAGCCACACGCAGGCAGCGCAGCGCAGGCCCTCGACCGTGAACACGGCATCACCGTCCAGACCCAGTTCGTCGTACATCTGCAGGGCCGGCGCATCGGCGGCATCGGCCGGTGCCGCGTAGCCGCTGCGGCTGTCGTAATAGTCGTCCAGGCCGGCGTCGGCGATCGCTTGCGCCGCCGCGGCGCAGCCGGGACAGCACATGCTGCGCATCTCTCCCTTGACCTGCGCCTGCCAGCGTCCACCCTCGGCGGCCGCCTGACCGCAGTGGTAACAGGCTACCAGTTCCGTCATCGCATTCATGCCGCCACCCCTGCCGTGACGCACAGGCTTTCGACCCAGCTGTGCGGCAGGCCACCGGCTGCGCGCACCAGGCCGAGCAGGCCGAAACCCAGCACCAGCGCGCCGCAGGCCAGACGCACGCCGCGCAGGCGCAGGCCGGCGCGCAGGCGCGCGCCCAGCAGTCCGAGGCCGAGCAGCATCGGCAGCGTGCCCAGGCCGAAGGCCAGCATCACCAGCGCACCGCCGGCCGCGGAACCGGACAACATCGCCGTCACCAGCACGCTGTAGACCATCCCGCAGGGCAGCCAGCCCCACAAGGCACCGGCGGCCAGCATTTTCGCGGGACCGAGGCTGGCGCCCGGCAGCGGCCGCACGTGGCGCAGCAAAGGCTGGACGCGGCGCCATACCAGCTGGCCGGCCTGCTCGAGGCGTGCCAGGCCGCGCCAGGCGTCCATCAGATACAGACCGAGCATGGCCAGCATCAGGTTGGCCATCCAGTAGCCGCCGGCTTGCAGCGCCGGCAGCCGCGCCAGCGCACCGGCGCCCTCACCGATGCCGCCCGCCAGCGCGCCTGCCGCCATGTAGCTGGCGATGCGGCCGGCATTATACGCCAGCACGTTGGCCAGTGCGGGCGCTGCCTGAGGCACGACGCGCAGCGGTATCGGTCGGGCGGCGCCAGGCACCACCGACAGCGCGCCCACGATCCCGCCGCACATGCCGGCGCAATGCACGCTGCCGAGCAGGCCGACCACAAATACGGGAACCAGGGCAAGGGGCATTTCAGACGGTCTTCGAATAGCGCGCTTCGGTCGTGCGCGCGGCCAGGTAGCGGTCGAACACCATGCACACGTTGCGGATCAGGAGGCGTCCGCGGTCGGAGACGCAGATCCAGTCGCCGTTCACGCTGACCAGGCCATCCTCGGCCATCGCCGCCAGCTGCGCCAGTTCGGCGGCAAAGTACTGGCGGAACACGACCGGGAAGGCCTGCTCGATGGCGGAAATCGACAGCTCGAACTGGCACATCAGGCGCTGGATGACGGTGCGGCGCAGGACGTCGTCCATGTTCAGGCGGATGCCGCGCACCACCGGCAGCTCGTTGCGGTCGAGCGCATCGTAATAGGCGTCCAGGGTCTTGACGTTCTGGCTATAGGTCGCGCCCACCGCGCCGATGGCGGACACGCCGCAGGACACCAGGTCGCTGTCGGCATGGGTCGAATAGCCCTGGAAGTTGCGGTGCAGGCGGCCCTGGCGCTGGGCGATGGCAAGGTCGTCGTTCGGCTTGGCGAAATGGTCCATGCCGATATAGACATAGCCGGCCGCCGTCAGCCGCTCGATGCACAGCTGGAGCATCTGCAGCTTGGTATCGCTGTCCGGCATATCGGCGTCGAGGATGCGCCGCTGCGGCTTGAACAGGTGCGGCAGGTGGGCGTAATGGTAGACGGCGATGCGGTCCGGGTCGGCCGCCACCACCTTCTCCAGCGTCGCCGCCATGGTGTCTGGAGTCTGCTTGGGCAGGCCATAGATCAGGTCGATGCTGACCGAGCGGAAGCCGGCGGCGCGGCTGGCCTCGATGATGGCGCGCGTCTCCGCTTCCGGCTGGATGCGGTTGACGGCCTTCTGCACCTCGGCATCGAAATCCTGCACGCCGAGGCTGATGCGGTTGAAGCCCTGGGCGCGCAGGCTGTGCACGCGCTCGACGGAGACGGTGCGCGGATCGACTTCGATCGAATACTCGCCGATCTCGTCCGGCGCGAAGCGGAAGCAGCGGCGCAGATGGTCCATCAGTTCGCCCATCTGGGCGTCGCTGAGATAGGTCGGGGTGCCGCCGCCGAAGTGCAGCTGTTCGACCTCCGCATCTTTCCCGCCCGTGCCGGCGAACAAGGCGCCCTGCATCGCCGCCTCCCGCTTCAGGTAGGACAGGTAGGTCGCCGCCTTCTCGCGGTTCCTGGTGACGATCTTGTTGCAGGCGCAGTAGTAGCAGACCGTGTCGCAGAACGGGATGTGCAGGTAGAGCGAGAGCGGGCGCGCATTGCCGCGCACGCGGCGGTCGGCCACGGCGTGCAGGTAGTCGCGGTAGCCGAAGCTGTCGGAGAAGCGGTCTGCGGTCGGGTAAGAGGTGTAGCGTGGGCCGGATTTGCTGAGGCGGGCGATCAGGCCGGCGTCGAAGTCGACCTTGGGCTGGAAGGCCAGGACTTCGCCCGGCAGGTCTTGTAGCTGCGTCATGAAGAAACTCCTTGCGGACGCCGCCGAGGGGAAGCGTACTGTATGCGAGGAGTCTATTGATTTGAATCAGGAAAATCTTTGACTTGCATCAAAATTTGCCGAGCGATTTGAGGCCCTTGCTGATATTGCAGCGTGACATGTAGACTGAACGGCAATTCTCCCTGCCGTTGAAGGAAACACATGCGTCGTCCTATATCGATGTTAGCCCTGGCAAGCCTGCTTGCTGCCTGCTCCGCCAGACAGCAAGCGCCGCAAAGCGCCCTGGCAGAAACGGGACAGACGCGTGTCGGCCACCAGCGCGCAGCAGGAATCGCCTACGAACATGCGGTCGAACTGGAAGTGCCGGGTGCTCGGATGCGGCAGACCGCGACGGCGGTCCAGCAGGCCTGCGCGGCGCTGCCGGCGCATGGCTGCACGCTGCTGGAGTCGAGCATCCGCGGCGGGCTCACGGCCAGCGCCAGCGTCCGAATGCGCATCACGCCCGACGGCGTCAACCAGGTGTTGCATGCGCTCGACGGCCGCGGCAAGCTCGTGTCGCAGTCCAGCAAGGGAGAGGATCTGTTCGAACCGATCCAGGACGGCGAACGCAAGATGGCCATGCTGAACGCTTACCGCGAGCAGCTGCAAACGCTGGCCGGGCAGCGCGCGCTGGCGCCGGAGGCCATGATCAAGCTGCATCGCGAGCTCGCCGAAGTGCAGAGCGAGATCGAAAAGGCCGCGACTTCCCAGGCGCAGCTGCGCCGGCGGGTGGACACCGAGTTGCTGACGGTCGCCATGCACGAACGCGCGAGCGCAGGCCAGGCCGGCAAGGTGAAGCAGGCGCTCGAAGACTTCGGCGACGACCTGCTGCATGGCGTGGCCATGCTGATCACCTTCGTCGCCTCGACGATTCCGTTTGCCGTGGCTGGCGCTATCGGCTACGCCGCCTGGCGGCGCCTGCGTGCGCGTCGTCGCCATCGGAAGCAGCCGGCGACGCCGGCCCCGGACCAGCCCTGACCGGGACCAGGCTCAGACGGTCCGGCCGGCCGTCTTGAACACCGCCAGCGCCTGCGACAGATGACGCGCCTGCTCGGCCACGTTGCTCGACGCGGCCGCCGCTTCTTCCACCAGCGCCGCATTCTCGCGCGTGATGCCGTCCAGCGCGCGCATCGCGGCGTCGACCTGGGCGATGCCCTCGTGCTGCTCGCGCGATGCGAGCGTGATGCCGTGCATGATGCGCGAGGCGTCCTGCACCGAAGCGACCACTTCGCGCATGGTCTGGCCGGCGGTGCCGACCAGCGCGTTGCCCTGCCCGACCTTGTCGACCGAATCCTCGATCAGCAGCTTGATTTCGCGGGCCGCGCTGGCCGAACGCTGGGCCAGCGAGCGCACTTCGCCGGCGACGACCGCGAAGCCCCTGCCCTGCTCGCCCGCGCGCGCCGCCTCGACGGCCGCGTTCAGCGCCAGGATATTCGTCTGGAAGGCGATGCCGTCGATCAGGCCGATGATGTCGACGATGCGCGTCGCCGAACCGCTGATCTGGCTCATCGTCGCGCCCACCTCCTGCACCGCTGCGCCGCCGCGGTCGGCCACGCTGGAGGCGGCGCCGACCAGGCCATCGGCGCGCACCGCGCTGTCGGTGTTGCTGCCGGCCGCCGCCGCGACCTGGGCCAGGCTGGCGGCGGTCTGTTCGAGGCTGGCCGCCTGCGATTCGGTGCGGCGCGCCAGGTCCTGGTTGCCGGCCGCGATGCCTTGCGAGGCCGCCTCGATCGAGGCGACGTTGGCGCGCACGTCGCCGACGATCGCGGTCAGGTTGACCTTCAACTGGCGCAGCGCCAGCAGCAGGCGGCCGACTTCGTCGTCGCGGCCCGCTGGCGGGTTGTAGCTGAGGTCGCCGCCGGCCAGCGCGTAGACCGCGTCCTCGGCCTGGCGCAGCGGACGCACGACGGCGAACTGCAGCTCGCGCCAGGCCAGCAGGGTGAGCAGCGCGCCGGCGCCGGCCAGCACGCGCCACGGGGTGCCGTCGACGGCTGCCGCCAGCACCGCCAGCAGCGCCGACTGGGTGCCCAGCAGCAGCGCCAGGCGCCGGCCCAGCGGCAGGTGGCGCATGGCGGCGATGTGCCCGCGCCAACCGGTCCTGGCCGGCTGTCCGCGCCGGATCGCGATGCCCTTGGCCTCGCCGGTGCGCAGGCGGCGGTACAGTGCCTCGGCCGCCTTCACCTGCTCGCGGTCGGGCCGGGTACGTACCGACATGTAGCCGACGATGCTGCCGCGCTCCTTGATCGGCACGACATTCGCGACCACCCAGTAGAAATCGCCGTTTTTGCGACGATTTTTCACCATGCCTGTCCACGGCAGGCCGGCCTGAAGCGTTTGCCAGAGGTCGGCAAAGGCTTCAGGCGGCATGTCCGGATGGCGCACGACGTTATGCGCCTTGCCGATCAGCTCTTCCGCTTCGAAACCGCTGACCTCGATGAAGGCCGGGTTGACGTAAGTGATACGGCCCTTGGTATCGGTTTTGGAGACGATGGACTGGCCATCCTGGAGGATGTATTCGATGCCGGTAACCGGCAGGTTGGTGCGCACGAGGGTGCTCCTTTTATTTCCATACGGCAACGCACATTATGCCGATTGTATAGACGTGCGAAAAGCAAATTTTTTGATCTAGATCAAAGATTTTTCAGATTTACCTGTTCCACATAAAATTTAGCAACGCTCCGATGAGCTTTCTTAAAATGTTGTACGCTGCGCCCATGTGTCCGCTCTTGTTTGCCCACCTGTTTGCCCTCATCTGCCGTCGATGAACGATATCTCCACTCTGACACGGCATCCCGATGTCCTGTACGGCCCGCACCAGCCCGAACTGTTGCGCGACGAAATCCTCGCCGACCTGCTGGAGGCCAGCGCGCGCCGCGCCCCGGACCAGACCGCGCTGATCGCCGGCGAGCGCCGGCTCAGCTACCGCGAACTTGACCAACTGGCCAGCCTGGCCGGCTCGCGCCTGATCGAGGCCGGCATCCAGCCCGGCGACATCGTCGGGCTGTGGATGCCACGCGGGATCGAGCTACTGGTGATGCAGGCAGCGATCGCCAAGGCCGGTGCGGCCTGGCTGCCGGTCGACGAAGACACCCCGGTCGAGCGCCTGCTGGTGTGCATGGAAGATGCCAGGTCGCCGGCGCTGGTCAGCAGCGAGCGCATGGGCGAGCGCATGGGCGAGCGCCTGGCATCGGTGGACCGCCCCATCCACACGGCGGAAAGCCTGCTGGCGCCCGCCCCCGCCGGCTACGAAATCAAACGACGCGGCAAGGTGGGCGGCAGTGCCCCGGCCTACGTCATCTACACCTCGGGCTCGACCGGCAAGCCGAAAGGCATCCTGATCGACCAGCGCAGCATCTGCCACTTCCTGCGCAGCGAAAACGAGGTGCTGGGCGTGCGTGCCGACGACACCGTGTACCAGGGTTTCTCGGTCGCCTTCGACATGTCCTTCGAGGAGATCTGGATCTCTTACCTGGTCGGCGCCACGCTCTGGCTCGGGCCCAAGGAAAGCGCCGGCGATCCGGAAGCGCTGCCGCGCCTGCTGAACGACAACGGCGTCACGGTGCTGCACGCGGTGCCGACCCTGCTGGCGCTGTTTGCCGAGGACGTGCCCAGCCTGCGCATCATCAACCTGGGTGGCGAGATGTGCCCGGAGACCGTAGTCGAGCGCTTCTCGAAACCCGGCCGCCAGATGTTCAACACCTACGGCCCGACCGAGGCCACGGTGTCCGCCAGCCTGGCGCGTCTGGAACCGGGCAAGCTGATCACGATCGGCAATCCGCTGCCCAACTATGGCCTGCTGGTGATCTCGACCGATCTTGACAAGGGCTTGCAGATCCTGCCGCGCGGCGATACCGGCGAGCTGTGCATCATCGGACCGGGCCTGTCCAGCGGCTACCTCGGCCGGCCCGACCTGACCGCCGAAAAATTCCAGCCGAATCCCTGGACCTCGGGCCCGGACGACCTGCGCCTGTACCGCACCGGCGACCTCGCGCGCATCGAGCCGGACGGCCAGGTGGTGTGCCTGGGCCGCACCGACGACCAGGTCAAGATCCGCGGCTTCCGCGTCGAGCTGGGCGAGATCGAAGCCGTGCTGGCGCAGCAGGACGGCATCGGCACCACCGCGGTGCTGCTGCGCAAGGATGACGGCATCGACCGCCTGGTCGCCTACCTGGTGCCCGCCGCCGGCGCCACCGCCGAACAGCTGGCTCCGCCCACCCTGCGCAAGGCCCTGGCCGGACGGTTGCCGCCCTACATGGTGCCGAGCCGCTTCGAAGTCTTGAGCGTGATGCCGCGCCTGACCTCGGGCAAGATCGACCGCAAGGCGCTGAAGGCGATGGCCTTGAGCAGCCCGCTGCCCAGCGACGCCGCCGAATCGGACACCCCGGAGACCCCGGCCGAGGAAGCGCTGTTCGCCGCGCTGGCCCAGCTGTTCCCGGGCCAGCCGATCCGCCGCGAACTGGACTTTTTCTCCGACCTCGGCGGCCACTCCTTCTTTGCCGCGCGCCTGGCCACGGCCCTGCGCGCGAACCCGGCCTTCGCCCACATGACGGTGCGCGACATCTACCAGCACCGGAGAATCGGCGCGATCGCCTCCAGCCTCGACCAGGCCGCCGGCACCGCCCACGTCGAACAGGACTGGACCCCGGTCGCCAGCGCGCGGCGCTGGATTTGCGGCCTGGCCCAGCTGGCCGCGGTGCCGGTGCTGGTCACGCTGCGCATGGCGCAATGGCTGGCGCCCTTCTTCACCTACCACTTCATGACCGGCGAGCCGGGCGACTCGATCCCGCGCGCGATCGCGGCTTCGATCGGCGTGTTCCTGCTCGCCACCGTGATGGAATTCGTGCTGGCCGCCGCCGGCAAATGGCTGGTGGCCGGCCGGCTGCGCGCCGGCAGCTATCCGCTGTGGGGCCTGACCTACTATCGCTGGTGGCTGTCCGACCGCCTGCTCGAAGCGGCGCCGACCTATCTGCTGGCCGGCTCCTCGCTGTACGGCTGGTGGCTGCGCCTGCTGGGCGCGAAAGTCGGCAAGGACGTGGTGATCGGATCGATGACGCTGCGCTCGCCGGACCTGCTGGCGCTGGGCGACAACGTCAGCATCGGCAACGGCGTCAATTTCGAGAACGCGCGCGTCGAACGCGGCCGCCTGCTGCTCGGGCCCATCGCCCTCGACGACGATGCCTGCGTGTCCTCGTATGCGGTCCTCGAAGGGAATACCCGGGTCGGCCGCCGCGGCCACCTCGAGGGCCAGTCGGCGCTCGGCGACGGCGCCGCGGTGCCGGACGGCCGCGTGTGGTCGGGTTCGCCGGCACGCGATCTAGGTGCCTTCGATCCGTCCACGCTGCCGCCGCGTCCGATTCCGAGCCGCGCGCGGCTGGCCGGCGAAGGCCTGTTCTTCGTGTTCGGCATCCTGCTGGTGGCGACCCTGTTCTTCATGCCGGTCTTCCCCAGCTTCGTGCTGATCGACTGGTTCGACGAGCGCGGCACGCTGGCCTGGCTGCAGGCCAGCACCATCCAGGGCCAGTTGGTCCGCTACTTCGTGCTGGCCCTGCCCGCCAGCGCGGTGCTGATCGCGCTGACCATGCTGGTGTCGGCGGCGATCCGCTGGGGCTTCCTGCCGCGCATGCAGCCGGGCCGCTCGGCCGTGCACTCGAACACCTATTGCAAGAAGTGGCTGGTCAGCCACATCCAGGAATCGAGCCTGCAGGTCCTGCACGGCATCTACGCGACCGTGTTCGCGCCCTTCTGGTACCGCCTGCTGGGCGCCAAGGTCGGCCGCGACGCCGAGATCTCGACCGCGCTGGGCGTGGTGCCGGACATGCTGACGCTCGGCGACGAGACTTTCATCGCCGATGCCGTGATGCTAGGCGACGAGCAGATCGACGGCGGCTGGATGACGATGGAAGCGACCGTGGTCTCGAACCGCTCCTTCGTCGGCAACGGCAGCTACATCCCGGACGGCACCGTGCTGCCGGAAGGCGTGCTGGTGGGCGTGCACACGCATGCGCCAGCCAACGAACGGATGACGGGCGGCGACACCTGGCTCGGCTCGCCGCCGATCCACCTGCCGGCGCGCGAGCAGGTCAGCGGCTATCCCGAACACCTGACCTACCGGCCGTCGATGGCGCGGCGCCTGGGCCGTACGCTGGTCGAAGCCTTCCGCATCGTCGCGCCGCACGCGGTGGTGATCGCGGTCGGCTATACGGTGGTGCTGGACCTGATGCCGCTGGCCGGCCAGGGCCGCTGGGGCGAGGTGATCCGGGACCTGGCCCTGGTCGGCCTGGCCTACGGCATCGGCAACTACCTGTTCGTGCTGGCCTTCAAATGGCTGCTGCTGGGCCGTTACCAGAAGCGCGCGGAACCGATGTGGACGCCCTTCGTCTGGCTGTCCGAAGGCGTGACCAATATGTACGAGGGCATCGCGGTGCCCAACTTCATGCGCTACCTGCGCGGCACGCCCTGGTTGCCGCTGGCCTTCAATTTGCTCGGCTGCCGCATCGGCAAGGGCGTCTATATGGACACCACCGACATCACGGAATTCGACTGCGTCCACATCGGCGACCACAGCGAACTGAATGCGCTATCCTGCCCGCAGACCCACTTGTTCGAGGACCGCGTGATGAAGATCGACCGCGTCGACATCGGCAGCAAGGTGTATGTCGGACCACGCAGCGCGGTGCTGTACAGCGCGAAGGTCGGCGACAATGCGCGCATCGGGCCGCTGACGCTGGTGATGAAGGGCGAGCATATTCCGGCGGCGACCGCCTGGAATGGTTTGCCGGCGGCGCCGCAGCGAAACTGAGAGAAACTGAGAGAAACTGAGCGGGCTTGAGGGGACTGCGGTGAGCGGACCGTGCGACCATGAAGACGTGCCGACACCGGTGCCGACGCCGGTGCCGGTCCAGTGGCGGGATGCGGGCGTGGCGTTGCCCGCGCCTGCCGCTGCGGGCTGGGGTTCCGGTTCTCCTACCGGCATCTGTCGGTTAGTTGCAGATTCCGAGGATGTGCGCGTGATCGGCATCCAGGGCCAGCAGGAACGCGAAGCGGCGCGGCGGGCGATCCGTGCCGCCATCGTGGCCGAACTTGCGCTGCTCTCGAGCTTGCCGCGCCAGCGCATCGCACTGCACACACCCGAGGGCCAGGTGCCCTACGCCCTGCTCGATACGCCGGATGGCCAGCGCCGCGTCCACCTCGCGATCAGCCACGACGGCGCGCTGTCGCTGGCGGCGCTGTCCCGGCGCGGACCGGTCGGCATCGACGTCACGCTGGTGATGGACATCCCGGACTGGGAAGCGGTCGCGCGCGATTACCTGGGCCCGGCGCAGACGGCGGCACTGGCTGCCCTGCCCGCCGCCGCCCGCGCCGACGCCTTCGCCCGCGCCTGGAGCGAACGCGAAGCACGCCTGAAATACTTCGGCCGTGAACTGGTGGAATGGAGCGAAGACGGTGACCGCCCGCTGGCCGCCTGCCGCTGCCTGCCGCTGGCCCTGCCGGAAGGCTATGCAGGCGTCCTCGCCTTGCCGCCAGATCCGGACTCCATGCGGAGCTGAATGCCGTCCAGCTTGCAATGCAGGTAAGATTGCAGGATGGACAATCTCACCCACTCCGTCGTCGGCCTCGGTGTCGGCGCCCTGATCGACCGCAGCCTGCCCGCCGAACCCAGCCAGGACAACCAGCGTGTGCGCTCGCGCATGCTGCTCCTGATCGGCTGCCTGGCCAGCAATTTCCCCGACCTCGACCTGGTGCTCACGCCCCTGCTCGATGCGCCGCTGGGCTATCTGCTGCACCACCGCGGCCACACGCACACGCTGCTTGCCGCGATCGGCGAGGTCGCGCTGCTGCTGGCCCTCACCTGGCTGCTGTGGCCGGCAGCGCGGCGCCTGCTGAAGACCAGTCCCATGGCGTGGCGCGGCGCCCTGCTGGCGGCCTGTGCCGGGCTGGTGCTCCACATCGGCATGGACAGCCTCAACGTCTATGGCGTGCATCCGTTCTGGCCCTTCGATCCGAACTGGTATTACGGCGACCTGGTCTTCATCGTCGAACCGGTGTTCTGGATCGGTTTCGGCGTGCCGCTCGCGGCCCTGGTGCGCAGTCCCTTCCTGCGGCGGCTGTGGCTGGCGGTGATCCTGCTGGTGCCGCTGGCGGCCACGCTGATGGGCTTCCTGCAATGGGGATCCTTTGTCGGCCTGCTGGCGCTTGGCCTGCTGCTGGCCTGGATACAGCGCAGCAACGACGAACACCATGGCGAATCGCGTGCCGCGCGCGGACGCCGGGCGCTCACGGCCGGTCTGGCCGCCTCGCTCGCCTTCGTCGGCCTGCAGGCGCTGGCCCTGCACCAGGCGCGCGTCCTCGTTGCACACGAGATCGAACGCATCGACGCCGGCGAACGCCTGCTGGACACCGCGCTGTCGGCCTACCCTGCGAATCCGCTGTGCTGGTCCTTCGTGACCGTGGCAAGAGCCGGTGAAGGTGAGGCCGCCACCGTCCACCTGCGGCGCGGCATGCTGAGCGTCCTGCCCGGCCTGACACCGGTTTCGCACTGCCCGCCGCGCATCGCCGGCCCGGCGCTCGAAGACGCGCCGCCGCAAATCGCCTGGCAGCTCGAAGACCGCCAGCCGCTGGCCACCCTGCGCACCGTGGCGGCACGCGATTGCCGCGTCAATGCCTGGATGCGCTTCGCGCGCGCGCCCTCGCTTGCGGAGGGCGTGGCGACCGACGTGCGCTGGGGCGAGCCGGGCAGCCGCAATTTCTCGACCCTGTCCTATGGCCAGGGGGCGGACCGGCCCTGCCCGCATCCGGTGCCGGGATGGGGCTATCCACGCGCCGACTTGTTGTCCGGGCACTAGCCCGCGCTATTCGCTCGGCATGACGAGACCTTGTTGATCACCTCGCGAAAAAAGCCCACCAGCGCCGGCACGTGGGTATCGAAGGCGAACAGCCCGCGCTGGCGCCACACCCTGGCGCGCAGGTCTTCCATGCGGCCGCTGTCGCGCAGTTGCGCGGCCAGATCCTCGATGGTCTCGTAGAACAGACCGATGTCGAGCCGCCGCGCCAGCGTCTGCGCGGCCACGATGGCGCCCGCGTTGTCGCGCTGGATCATCGGCAGTCCGGCCATGGCCAGGGTGGCGATGCGCGCCGGGTAGTTCAGATCGTCCCAGTCGGCGCGCGCCAGTTCGCCGGCGTTACGGCTGGCGAAGCAATGCAGCCAGCCGGCGTCGTAGCGCGAGAACTCCTCGACCCAGCGGTCCTGCGCCACGTTGGCATGCAGGTGCAGGTGGCGCGGCGCCAGCGCACCGGCTTTCTCTATCCACTCGCGCCACTGGCCCTGGGTGAAGTCGCCGTAAAAATGCAGGTGCACGCCCTGCCGCGCCAGCGCGTCCACCGTGTGCGGGTGCAGGCCGATCGGCCGTCCAGGCACCACCGTGTGCAGCTCGCCGTCCACCGCCGACAAGAGCGGCGCACGCTGGCCCTCGAACCAGTCGCGCTTGGGCAGGTCGCCATCGAGCACCATGCTCGGCTTTGAAACGCTCAGGCCCGGGCAGACGGTCTCGAACCAGTCGCGCATCTCGGGGCTGCTGTAGATCTGGCCGTCCGCATGGCGGTACAAGTCCAGCAGCTGCGGAAAGATGCCCTTTTCCAGGCAGATGAAGGGCCCTTCCTTGAAATGCCAGACGAAAGGAATACCGGCCGTGGCCTGCATGACCTCGTGCGCGAAGGGCACGGTCTGCCAGTTGAGCTGGGCGTAGATCAGGTCGGGCTGCAGTTCGCGCACGGCCGCCTGCCAGCCCTCGCGCGGCAGGTCCTGCACGTGGCCGAAAGGCAGCGGGCCGACCGTGTTGAACCAGTAGGGATCGCGCATCCACAGGCCGTACAGCGCGTGGCCCTGCTCTTCCAGCGCCAGCACGCGCTCGGCGTTGTAGGCCAGTTCGCCCACCAGCAGGATGCGCAGGCCGTCCGCCGCCCGCGGCGTGGGCGCGCGCTCGCGAAAACGCCGGTACAGGCGCGGCTCGTCGATCGCATTGCCGGTGCTGGCGTGGTAGCGCAGCGGCGTGCGCACCCGGTAGCGCTGGCGGAACAGGTTGATGCCGCCGACCGGCTCCTGCATCGCCTTGTGGCGCTGGTCCGGATGGTCGACCCATTCGCAGCTGAGTTCTCCGGTGCCGACGAAGGCCCCGAGCAGGCGCAGGCGCGACCAGTACAGGCGTTCGAGATCGTCGGATTCGAGCTCGGCGCGTTCGATCCAGCGCATGTCGACGCGCCGGTGCATGCACTGGACCAGCTGCAGCGGCAGGCCGGGAATCGCGCCCGGCGCGCTGCGGTTGTAGTGGTGGCGCAGGCCGGCATACGCCAGTACCGCCTGCGGCGCTTCATCGAGCGCGGCCGCCAGGTGCGCCAGGTGCTGCGGGTAGAACACATCGTCGCTGGGCAGATAGGCGACCAGGCCGGCCTCGGCCTGCGCGAGCGCCACGTTGAGCGCCCGCCCCAGCCCCTCGTTGTGCGGCAGGCGCAGGTAGCGGATGCGGCGGTCGTCCAGGAAGGGCGCGGCCGCCTGCCAGGTGGCGTCGCGCGAGCCGTCGTCGACGATCAGGGCCTGCCAGTCGTCCAGGCTCTGGGCCTGCAGGCTGGCGAGCGCGCGCGGCAGGAAATGCGACTGCTCGAAGCTGGGCATCAGCACGCTGACGCGGGGCGCTGCCGGCATGTTTGCGACCTCCTCGTTCACCCGTCATGCATGCAGCTTAGAGGCCGGGAGCGTCAAGCGTTTGCGCTGGCTCATTTGTGCGCGCCAGTCACAAATCGGGCGGCGCCGGCCCCGGCGCGCCGCTGCGGACCTCAGCCTGGGACCCCGCCCGCGCGGGAACGACGGGGCGGCGCCAGCGACGCCCGCAGACTGACGCTGACCGGGAAGGTGCGCGTCAGCGGCCGCTCGGCGCCATAACACAGGTTCAGCAGCGCGGCGATGCCGCTGCGGGTCATCTCGCGCCAGGGAATGTGGACCGAGGTCAGGCGCGGCGCCGAGTAGGCGGCGCTGGGGACGTCGTCGTAGCCGATCACCGACACGTCCTGGGGTACGCGCAGGCCGGCTTCGTGGAAGCAGGACAGCGCGCCCAGCGCCATCTCGTCGTTGGCGCAGAACACCGCCGAGAACGGGCGTCCGGAGGCCAGCAGTTCCTCGGCCGCCGACCAGCCGCCGCTCGAGGAAAAGTCGCGCTCGACCATCCACAGGCTGCCGGTATCGATGCCGGCTTCCGCCAGCTCCTGCATGAAGCCGGCGATACGGGCGATGTTGTCGGCCACGCCGGCCGGGCCGGCAATCACGGCGATCTCGCGGTGCGCGTGGTCGAGCAGCGCGCGCGCCGCCAGCCGGCCGCCGAGGTGGTGGTCGACCGTGAAGCACTGGTCCGGCATGCTGTCGAAGCTGTGGTTGAGCAGCACCACCTTGTCGCGCTTCGATCCAAGCGCTGCGAGGTCTTCTTCCAGCAGGGGGCTGGTCAGCACGATCACGCCATCGCAGCCGCGCTCGAGCAGGAAGCCGACGCCGTCGATCGCCTGCTGCCGCTCGCCTTCGCGCCCGATGCCGAACACGACCATCATGTGCAGGCCAGCGCCGCGCAGTTCGGTGTCGACGATCTGCAGCATCGCGGTATAAAAGGTGCCGGACATGAGCGGGATGTAGACCCCGATCATGCGGCTGCGGCCGTACAGCAGCGAACGCGCCGCGTGCGAGGGCCGGTAGCCCAGCGCGTCGATGGCCTTGCGCACCCGCTCCAGCTTCGCCGGCGACACCGAGCCTTTGCCGCGCACCACGCGCGATGCGGTGCCCAGGCCGACCCCGGCCAGGCGCGCTACGTCCTTGATAGTCGACACTGCGATTCCCCTCCCCGGCGCAAGCATACTGCAAGCCCGCGCCGGGCGCACCCGCTTTTATGCCGGCGCTGCCGCCGGTTCAACGGACGGCGGTCTGGATCGCGTGCGCCGGAATGTCGACCGTCACTTCCTGGCCATCGACCACCAGCCGGTAGCGCTGCGCCTGCGCGGTCTTGTTCATCACCACCACGGCCAGCGAGCCGTCGGCATTGCGGAAGGCGGTCGCGTCCAGCGTGCTGCGGCTGGTGGCGGCGCTCACGCGGCGCGCCTTCGGCTTGATGTAACGGGTGAAGTGGCCCATGTAGGCGTAGCTCGGGGTGTAGACCAGCTGGCCGTCGTCGCTCGCATGCAGCAGCGCGAAGCAGTAATTGCCGACGTGGTTCGGACCGCCGCGGCTGTCGAGCAGCATGTTCCAGTCGACCCAGCCGCTCGAACCGGCATTCAGGTCGGCCAGGATCTCGCTGCCGTAACGCTCGCCGTTGGCCCAGGACTGCAGCTGCGTAGGGTCGAACTTCTCGATCGAGGACTCGGTCAGCAGCAGCGGCACGTCCGGATAAGCCTCGTGCACGGCGGCCAGGTTGCGGTGCATCGGCTCACCCTTGGCCCAGGTCTCGTACCAGTGGTAGCCCACGCCCCAGATGTAAGGGCGGGCCTTCTTGTCGTCCAGGATGTGGGCGGCGCGCTGCGGCAGCAGGTCGCGGTTGTGGTCCCAGACGATGACCTTCTTGCCACCCAGGCCGGCCGACTTCAGCGCCGGACCGAGGTGGTCGCCGAGGAAGCGCGTTTCGTCCTCGGCGGTGAACAGCATCGATTCCCAGGTCTGCTTGGCCATCGGCTCGTTCTGGATCGTCAGGCCCCAGATCGGGATCCCGGCCTTCTCGTATGCCTTGACGAAGCGAACCATGTACTGGGCCCAGGTGTCGCGGTATTCGGGCAGCAGGGTGCCGCCGTGCAGCATGTCCTTGTTCGACTTCATCCAGGCCGGCGCGCTCCAGGGCGAGGCGAACACCCGCATGTGCGTGCCCTTGCGGGTCCCCGCCGCCAGTGCCTGGCGCAGCAGCGGGATGCGGTACTGCATGTCGTGCTCGATGTTGAAGGAGTTCAGCGAGCGGTCGCCCTCCTTCACATAGGTGTAGCTGGCGCTGCTGAAGTCCGAGCTGTGGATGGTGGTGCGCAGGATGCTGTAGCCCAGGCCCTGCTTCGGATCGAAGTAGGCGTTCAGGAAGGCCTGCTGCTGGTCCGGCTTCAGTTTGGCGTAGGTCTCGGCGGCGGCGTCGGTGATGGCGCCGCCGAAGCCGAACACTTCCTGGAAGCGGCGGCGGGTGTCGACGAACACCGCGATCTCGGTCTCCATCGGCTGGGTGGCGGCGCGCGGCGCCCCCAGCGTCTGCGGCACGAAGCGTTCGTTCGCGCCCTGGGCCGTGGTGTAGAGCTGCCATTGCTGGCTGTCCGCAGCCAGGGCGGCACCGCCGGCTGCACTCATCAGGGCGGCGCACATCAGCGTCATCGCGGTTCGTCTCGTCGTCATCTCGTCTCCTTATTCCCGATTAAAGCTTGTAGTTCAGACCGAACAGGATCTGGCGGCCATAGGTCGTGTAACGCTCCGGTGCGTACGCGCCGCTGGCGAAGGGGCTGCCCTGGGTGGTCTGGTAAGGCTGATTATGCAGGTTGTTGGCCTGGACCAGCAGACCCAGGTTCTTGAAAGGCCCGTCCTGGAACTCGTAGCCGATCTGCACGTCGATCTGGCGCTCGGCGCGGATCTCGCTGAACGAGCGCTGCGCGAACAGGCCGGTGACTTCGCCGCGGAAGGCCGAGCGATAGCGCTCGCTGATACGCGCCGAGAAGCCGTTCTTCTCGTAGAACGCGGTCAGGTTGGCCACCACGCCGGACAGGCCGGGCAGCTTTTCCGTGGTGCCCGGGCCGTTCGGGTGGATCGAGCTTTCGGTGCCCGAGGCGCTGGCCTGGACGCCGAAGCCGTCCAGGCGCTGCCACAGCACGTTCAGCTGCATCGACGCGGTCAGTTCGATGCCGCGTACGAAGCCGCCCTGGCCGTTGGCCGGCTGGTTGATGGTGCCGATGTTCTGGATCGGGATCACCGTGCTCGAATTCGGGAAGCCGGTGTAATCGAATTCCTGCTGGCGGTTGTAGATGTAGTTCTTCAGGTCCTTGAAGAAGTAAGCCGCCGACACGTAGCTGCCCTTGCCGATGTAGTGCTCCAGCGAGAGGTCGTAGGAATTCGCGCGCCACGGTTCCAGCTTCGGATTGCCGCCGCCGCCGTTCCACATGCGGGTGGTGGCGTCGACGCCGGCGCCGATACCGGCGCGCATGTCCGACATGCGCGGCCGCGCCACCGTCTTGGCGGCGCCGAAGCGCAGGTAGGTGTCGCCGACGTAGTTGCCGAGGTCGAAGTTCAGGTTCAGGCTGGGCAGGATGTCGTGATAGGACGCGCCGCCGTGCAGGTCGGTGATGACGCCGCCGTTGTTGGTCTTGCCGTCCGCTTCCTGATTCACGTGCACGTACTGCACGCCGGCGTTGCCGCGTACCGGCACCTTGCCGAGTTCAGTGTCGAGGCCGACGCGCACGAAGCCCACGGTCTGCTTCTCGCGCACCGCCCAGTCCTGCTGGGCGACGTCGGTATCGAGCGGCATCTTGTCGTAGAACTGGTTCAGCGCCGACAGCGAATCGAAGGTCAGCACGCCGGGAATGCCGGCCCAGGCCAGCGAGGTGGTCGGCTGGATCAGGTTGGCCGGCACGGTGGTCAGCGCGCGCTCGTTCTTCAGGGCGAAACGCTGCGACACCTCCTCGTGCGACTTCTCGCGCTTCGAGTAGCTCAGGCCGGCCTGGAAGTCGCGCACAGGACCAAAGGAATTCGCATCCAACTCGCGGCGCACGTTCAGCTTGACGTTGCCCAGCGTGTCCTCGACGATCGGGTGGTGCTGGGTGGCGTCGTGGCCCCAGCCGCCGACGTCGACCAGCTTGATGATGCCGGGGTCGGTGAAGTCGCGGCTCGGCGTGAAGGTCGGCAGGCCGGCGCCGACCGGGATCTGGAAGCCGAAGTTGTTGTCGGCGGCGCCGGAACCGGCGCGGCCCAGGCCCGCATAGGTCTCGGAAGTCATCTCCTTGCGCTTGGCCGACGAATACGACAGGTCGCCGTTGGCGGACCAGCGGTCGGCCAGCTTGAGGTCGAGGTTCCAGCCGCCCGCGAACAGGTTGTCCTTGCGCGTGTTGTAGTCGTTGCGGACGATCGGCTCCAGGTTGACGATGCTGCCGCCGGTCAGCAGGCGGCTGCCGCCGATGGTCTGGATCTGCGGATTCAGGTAGCTGACCGTGTCCGCCGAGTTCCACATCATGCCGCGCATGACTTCCTTCTGGTCGAACTGCGAGTAGTACAGGTCGACGATGGAGCGCAGTTCGCGGTTCGGCTTGTAGTCGATCACCGCCATCAGGCCGTCGCGCTTCTGCTGGCGCGAGGTGGCCGTGACTTCGGCGCCCTTCAGCGCGGTCACGTCTTCGTTACCCGCCGGGAGCTTGTTGTTGTCGCCCCACCACCAGGACTTGTATTCCTTCTGCTGACCCGGCGAATCGAGGTGGGCATAGCCGATCGCCACGCCCAGGGTGTTGTTCAGAAACTGGTCGATGTAGGAGATCGAGACCCGGCCGCCATTGTCCGACCAGCCGTTGTTCAGCTTGCCGTTGCTGTTATGCTCGCCGCGCAGGTTGACGGCGATGGTGCGGCCGCGGCGGTCCAGCGGACGCACGGTGCGCAGATCGATGGTGCCGGACAGGCCGGCCGCGGTCATCGAAGCGTCCGGGGTTTTATACACGGTCACGCCGCCCAGCAGCTCGGACGGGTACTGGTCGAATTCGGCGCTGCGGTCGTTGCTGGTCGAGGTCTGTTCGCGGCCGTTCAGCAGGGTCACGCCGAAGTCCGGCGCCAGGCCGCGCAGCGAGATCACCTGGGCGCGCCCGGCCACGCGCTGGGCGGTCAGGCCCGGCAGGCGCGCGATCGATTCCGCGATCGAGGTGTCCGGCAGCTTGCCGATGTCTTCGGCGGTGATCGCCTCGACGATGTTGTCCGAGTCCTTCTTGATCGCGATCGAGCTTTCGATACTGCCGCGAATGCCGGTGACCACCACCTGCGACGGCTCGCCGCCCTGCGGGGTCGCCTGGGCGCCGTCCTGCGCCGTCGCGGCGCCGCTCCACAGCAGCGCCGCGCAGGCGGCAGCGATCGGGGTGATGGACAAGGGGTGGCGGGCGGGCCTGCCGGTATGGGAATTCGTCATGGTTCTGTCTCCTGTGATTCTTATAATAGATGAGATTGGAAACGTTGCCAAACCTCAGCCGAAAAATGGAAACGTTGCCAAACCAGCGTAGCTTGGCGGACGTTTCCAGGGTCGAGGCCTGCGCGATCGATCAGCGATGCCTGCGGTGCTGGCCACGTTTCCTCACCAAGCGGATTGGAAACGTTGCCAAACCAGGCAGCACATTATCGGCTTGCTCGAATTTCAATGTCAATAGAAAACGCTGCGTGTGCGCAACAGTTACATCTTACTGCGGCGCTTTCCAGGTGAAGCTGGCTACGCTGGACGCCGGCAGCGTGTAAGTGAAGGCCTGCTTGCCGACCTTGACCGCGAAACTGCGCGCCGCCGGCTCGCCGTTCGCGACCAGCAGCGCCATCGAGCCGTCCGGGTTGCGGAAGGCGACATTCGCCAGTCCGCCCGCCTCGCTGGAAGCGATGCGGCGCGCGCCCGGCAGCACGAAGCGGCTGGCGTGGGCCAGTGCGTAGTACTCGACGTTGCGGGTGACGGCGCCGGTGTTCGAATCGATGGTGACGACGCCGCGGCAGTCCTTGCAGCCGCCCAGGTGCGGGCCGTCGTTCTGGTCCAGCGCCAGGTTCCAGAACAGCACGCCGCGCGCCCAGCCGCGCGTGGTGTCGATCACCAGGGTCCTGGTGAAGTACTGCAAATTCTTGGCCCAGTCCGGCGACCAGCGCCCGCCCGAGCACTCGGTGAACCAGGTGTCCTTGTCCGGGAATTTGTCGTGCAGGACTGCCTGCACCGACGACTTGCCGGCGTAGCAGTGCCAGGCGATGCCGCTCACGTAGCGGTTCGCCTGCGGATCGGCCAGCACCGTGGCCGGCGAATCCGGCTCGTCCCAGTTGTGGTCCTAGTCGAAGATCGCGGTGCCGGGGTTGGTGCGCGCCAGCAGCGGACCCAGATGCCCGCCAATGAAGGCGGCACGCCTGGCCGGATCGACGCGCATGCCGGGATAGTCTTCCGGCTCGAAGTGCGGTTCGTTCTGCAGCGTCAGCGCCGAAATCGTCACCCCTTCCGCCTGCATCGCATCGAGGTAACGCTTCAGGTAGCGGGCAAAGGCATCGAAGGCCTCGGGCTTGAGCGTGCCCTTGACCAGGCTGTCCGTGCTTTTCATCCAGCCCGGCGCGCTCCAGGGCGAAGCCATCACTTTCAATTGCGGATTCACGGCCAGCGCCGCTTGCACCGCCGGCAGCACGGTGTCGCGCTGCGGCTCGAGCGAGAAGTGGCGCAGTTCCGGATCGGTCTGGCCCGGCGGCATGTCGTCGAAGCTGTAGTGGCTGCGCGAGAAGTCGGAGGCGCCGATGGTCAGGCGCGTAAAGGACAAACCGATGCCCTGCCCCGCGCCCTTGACTTCGGCGCGGCCGAACAGCTCGCGCATCAGCGCCTCGCGCTGGGCCGGCGTCATGCGCTGTTGGATCAGGTAAGCCGAGGCATCGGTGATGGCCGCGCCGAAGCCGGCGATCTGCTGGTAGGCGCGCGCCGGGTCGACCTCGATCACCGGCGTGCCGGCGGACGTCTTCGCGCTCGCCCTGCCGAAGCGGGCGTCGGCTTCGCGCGCCAGCAGTTTGCTCTGGTCGCCGGTCGTGATCCAGGCCTGGACTGCGGTGCCGTCGGCTTTCGGGGCTGCGGCGCCGGCGGCTGCGATCGGGAATGCGCAGGCCAGCAGGATGGGCAGCACGCCCCGCAGGCGCGCCTTGGTGCTGATGTTCGACATCGGTCTCGTCTCCTTCGTTATCACGCCTCCAGTAAATTGGAAACGTTGCCAAATTAGTGTCGAGCACTATAGCAGAGGTAGAAACCAAAACGGAAACGGAAAAGAAACAGCCCACGCACGGGTGGGCTGTTCAGGAAATTCGTTCAGGCGAGGACAGGAATCGAACCTGTCTTGGCGGCTTTGCAGGCCGTTTTCAGTCTTACGAATCAATGAGTTAGGCGAGAACCGCAGTTAGCACCGCATGAGATCGCTTAAAGTCGGACGTCAGGATTGCGACCACTTAAGGCTCTGGCTAGCCCTGCCCTTGTTCGTCCAAGTTCGCCCCAAGAGCAGACCTTTCGTGTACTCCGTTGGGATTCCGGGTGACTCTTGCATCCCTTCGTGCACGTAAGCTAACTCATCGACCGGTACAATATCGTTACCGCAGATCGAGAAAATTTCCGCAATGCAAACGGCTTTCCCAGCGCAAGCTGCGCGATTGAACGTACAAGGGCGGTAGTCTTAACTGATCGCGGGTCAACCATGCGCCGGGCGATTCGCGAATATGACTGGCGCGCCACCGTTCTCGGGCCATTGACGGCACGGCCTGCCAGACTGTGCGTCGTCGTTGACCTCATGTTGGATTCGGCCGAGCCCATGGTCGTATGGTGGGGACCTGAGTACCTGCAGATCTATAACGATGCGTACGCTGCCCGGGTCGGTATCAGTGCACTCGAAAAGTTTCCTGCGAGCACTTGGCAACATGGGTGGGTCGCTATTGGACCCACCTTGCCAAACCAGCCGATATCAACAGCTTTCGGCCATACTTGCAGACTTCAAAAAGAGCGAGTTCAGAGTCCGCTTCGGGCCTATTGAGTTGGAAAACTCTAGGGCAAAAAGCAGTCCTGATGATCGAGGGCGCCTTTCGCGTAACCGAAATTTTTTTAGAGACACTTTCAAATAAACTGTGTACATTCAGGATTAGACATCTTTTGTTTGAAAGCCTGCTTCATGTCAGCCCCCCCCGAACAAGACTTTACCTGGACCGACCAATTTCTGCTCGGTTACGGTCCGATAGACGCCACCCACCGCGAATTCGTCGATCTGGTCGGGACGTTGCTGGCGGCGCCCGAAGCCGAACTCATCCACCATCTCGACGCGTTTGCCGAGCATGCCGAGAGCCACTTCGGTGAGGAACGCGACTGGATGCTCGCCACTGCCTTCCCTGCAGCGCAATGCCACATCGACGAACACGAGGCGGTGCTGAAGTCGGTGCATGAGGTACGCGCCATGCTCGCCGGCGGCGGACATGCGGATACCTGCCGCGCCTTGGCGCGCGAGCTGGCGCGCTGGTTCCCGCGCCACGCCGACTATATGGATGCCGCGCTCGCTCAGTGGATGGCGAAGCGCCGGCTTGGCGGCATTCCTGTCGTGGTCCGCCGCGGCAGCGCGCACCCGGCAGAGAAATAATTCGGGTATCCGAACATCCTTTGTTGAACAAATTTCTGAGTTGTGTACAATTCAGAAGCAGGCAAACAAAGGAGACAACGATGCACCATAATGCCGGAACAACACTGCGGGACGGAACCACGGTCTCGGACCTGATCAACCTCGAGACGCGTGAAGTCAAGGTCCGCGCCCTGTCCGATCCCGAGCTGTATGAGCTCGAGATGGAAAGGATCTTCGCCAAGACCTGGATCTTCCTGGGTCACGAAACCGAAATCCCGAACAAGGGCGACTTCGTCACCCGCGACATGGGTTCCGACGCGGTCATCGTCGCCCGCGACCGCGACAACGAGATTCACGTCTCATTGAACGTCTGCCCGCACCGCGCAATGCGGGTGCAGACCCACGATGCCGGCAATACCAACGTCCACATGTGCATCTACCACGGCTGGGCCTTCAAGCCGAACGGCGACTTCATCGGCGCTCCGGTCGAGAAGGAGTGCATGCACGGAAAGATGACGCCGAAGGACCAGCTCGGCCTGAAGAAGGCGCGCGTGGCGCTGTACGGCGGCCTGATCTTCGCCACCTGGAACATCGATGGCCCCAGCCTGGAAGAATTCTTCGGCGACGCCAAATACTATTTCGACACCCTGTTCCTGCGCACCAAGGGCGGCCTGGAAGTCCTCGGTCCGCCGCAGCGTTTCCGCATCAATGCGAACTGGAAGACCGCCTGCGAACAGTCGGCCGCGGACGGATTCCATACCCTGACCTTGCACCGCTGGCTGGCCGAAGTCGGCCCTTATGCGAAAAAGCCGGATGCCGAAGGCAAAGGCGCCGACCTGTCTCCTGAAATGTATGGCAGCGAAGTCTGGACCGACCACGGTCACGCGCTGCGCTGCATCGAACTCGATCGCAAGATCCTGCGCCTGACTGGCAAGAATCCGGCCGAACTCAGCCCGGTCGAAAAGCTGACCGCCCTGCCGCCGCCCGGCATCACGCCCGAGATGGTGCCGGAGCTGCTGGAGCGCTTCGACGATGGCCAGCTCAAGCTGATGTCCTGGCGCCCGCCCCAGGTCGGCGGCTTCTTCCCGAACGGCCTGTTCGAATTCATCTACCTGCCGCAACCGGACGGCACCATCGTCGGCGCCTGCGCCCTGCACGCCTACATTCCGAAAGGCCCGGACAAGCTCGAGTTCATGAACTGGATCTTTGCCGAGAAAGACACGCCGCCCGAGCTCAAGGCGCGCATGCTGCGCCAGTCAGTCCAGATGCTGGGCACCTCAGGCATGGTCGAGATGGAAGACTCCGACACCTGGCCGCACCAGACCGAAGTCGCCAAAGGCGCGATGAGCAAGACCATCACCATGAAGTACCAGGCGATGTTCGACCAGGGCGCGCCGGAAGGCTGGCCGGGTCCGGGCCATGTGGGCGACGGCTTCACCAAGGACGACACCCAGTGGGCATGGTGGAAGTACTGGCACGAGCTGATGACGAGCGAAAAATGAACCAGCCGTCGGAAACCCTACAACGCCCTCAGGAGACACCTATGGAAAAGAATCCGCTCGAGCCGACGCCGCTGCCGCCTTCGCTGCGCGCCAACCGGGTGCCGGTCGGCAGCCCGCTATACAACGATATGGTCGAGTTCATGTACGACGAAGCGGAGATGTTCGACACGCTGCGCCTGCGCGACTGGATCGCGATGGTTGCCAAGGACATTGAATACACCGTGCCGCTGCGCCATACCCGCGCCACGCGCGACCAGGACAAGTCGGTGGTGCGCACCGTCCAGCACATGTACGACGATTACCGCTCGATCATGCTGCGCGTGATGCGCGTGATGGACACACGCAGCGCCTGGGGCGAGGATCCTCCATCGCGCACCAAGCACCTGGTCTCGAACATCCGGGTCTACCGGACCGACAAGGAAGACGAATTCAAAGTGCAGAGCTACCTGCTGCTGACCCGCAACCGCTTCGACAGCGCCAGCTTCGACCTGATCCCCTGCGAGCGTCACGACGTGATCCGCAAGACCGAGTCGGGCTACCAGCTGGCGCGGCGCGAGGTGATCATCGACCAGGCGGTGCTCGGCACGCCAAACCTGGGTATTTTCCTGTAAATCCCAGGAGTCCCGAGAGCCGTCCTCAGCTTCAGGCTGTGGACGGCTTTTTATTGGACAGGCGCAAGGCAAGCAGCACGCCGGCGCCGGCGCACAGGAACAGGACGGCCGCGCCAAGCGCCAGCGAAATCAAGGATTCCCACAACAGAGGTGCCAGCACGGCGGCGATCAAGGCGTTGAAGCCGGTCTGGACGAACAGCTGTACCGACGAGCCCATGCCGCGCCGTTCGGGCACGCAGTCGAGCCCCCGGATAGTGATAGTCGGCACCACCAGCGACATGCCCACATTGAACACGAACAGGTGCAGGACATACCACCCGGCGCCTTCCGGGGCCGCCAGGCATACCGCAAGGTCGTACACGATCGCAGCACCCATCAGCGCAAACCCGGCCTGCAGGGTCCGGGCCACAGGCCAGCGCGCCGCGACCTTTCCGGCCAGCGCCGAGCCGGCAACCAGGCCAAGCGTCGCCGGGCCGAACAGCCACAGGAAATCGGCTTCGCCCAGCCCGAGGTGACGCATCAGGAACACTGGCGCCGACAGTACGTACACGAAGAAGGCGCCGAACATCAGTGCGTAGGATAGCGACCATGTCATGAAGGCGCGGTTGCCGAGCAGGCGCGCATAGCCATGCGCAAGCGGCGCGAACCGGAAAGGCTGGCGCGCCTCGGCGGGCAGCGTCTCCGGTAGGCGCATTGCCACCGCCGTGAAGAGGCTGGCCGCCAGCAGCGCCAGGAACAAGAATACGGCGCGCCATCCGAAGCTCCGTTGCAACGCGCCGCCAACCAGCGGCGCGATCGCCGGCGCGAGCCCATACATCATCACGACCTGCGACAACATGCGCCGCGCAAGCGGGCCCTCGTGCAGATCGCGCACCACCGCGCGGCCGATCACGATGCCGGCGCCGGCGGACAGGCCTTGCAAGGCCCGCAAAGGCAGGAGATGGCCGACGCGCGTTGCGAACGCGCAGCCCAGCGAGGCCAGCGCATAGGCGGCCAGCCCGGCCAGCACCACCTTGCGCCGCCCGCAGGCGTCGGAAATCGCGCCGTGCCACAGCGACATGAACGCGAAGGCGGCGAAATAGACCGATATCGTCTGCTGCAGCGCCACCCGGTCAGTGTGCAAGGCCTGTTCCATCTCAGGGAAGGACGGCAGGTAGGCGTTGATCGAGAACGGGCCGAGCATCGCCAGCCCGGCCAGGATCAGCGTAATGCCCGGCTGGCCCGGCATGCGGGCGGCGCCGACCGTCTCCACTAGCGCCGCATACCGAGGATGCCTGCTATGTCGAGGCTCGGATCGGCGTCAGGGCCATAGCTGAAGTCGCCCTCGCGCTGGCGTTCGGCCAGGCGCGTCATCAAGACCCGGTAGCGGTTGCCCGGCGCGTCGAAGCGGGAGCTCAGGTCGCGCCGCTGGCCGGGATCGAAGTAACGCGCGTTCTGCGGCCGCAGCACCGAATTGTCCTGCGGCTGGATGACATAGGAGATGCGCGGCATCAGCCAGCGGAACGGCGCCGGCGCATGCACCGTGTAATTGGTCTGGTCGACCCGCGAGCGGTGCTTCCCGACCGGCACGAAGGGCTGTACGTTGGGAATCGCATAGCCGGGCGTGAAGCTGGGATAGGAAATGCACAGGTTGTTGCGCAGGTGGACGTGCAGCACCGCGCGCAGGTCCTGGTATTGGGCGCGCACGCCGCCGATCCAGCGCATCACCGGCGCCACCGACTTGCGTGTGACGATGCGGGTGCGGGTCAGCGTCTCGGAAGTGGAGCTGAACTCGACCACGTCGCTCTCCGACTGTCCGTCGCCGATCGTGTTCGCATGCAGGAAGTCGGCATGCGTGAGGTCGATCAGGTTCTCGACCGACAGCGGCGAGGCGGCGTCGAAGCGCACCGAACGCTGGGTGTAGCGCGGGATGCCCACGCCATCCGCCGGCAGGAACGGGATCAAGGGGATCAGGTCTTCGTGCGCGTTGTCGGGATTGCCGTACCAGACCCACACGTAGCCGTAGCGCTCATGCGCGCGGTATAAGCAGGAGCCACCAGTGAAGGCGCTGGCGCCGGCGCGCAGGCGTTCCAGCAGTTCGGGCCGGAACTCGGCGGCGCGTACCCGTCCCTGCTCGCGCCACAGGTAAACGTCCTGCGCGTGTATCACCCGGCGCAAGGCGCGGTTGCCGACGTCGGCGCTGTAGGCCACCGGGAACCAGGTGTCGCGCAGGTCCAGGTTGCCGGGTATCCAGTCGCGTTTCGCGTCCGGCGCGGCGAAGCGTGCCGCCTTGTCATCCATATTCATGCGAAGTCTCCTGTACGGGCCGCGTTGATACTGCCCCACTGTCCCTCCTTTCACGCGAGGGCGCCGATTCCAGCGCCGCGATGGCGGCCCCGTCGACTTTTGCGCGCACGGTGAACGGTGCGACGCCGGCCAGGCGGCGCAGGCGCCAGCCCAGCGGGCCCGTGTGCGCACGCGCATGGGCGAAGCCGCGCCAGGCCAGGCTGGTCGTGCCGCGCCTGTTGCGGGTGGCGGCGATGAACAGGGTCGCCAGCGCCTGCTCGGCGGCATCCAGCAGCTCGACCAAGATGTGGCCGCCCGCCAGCGGCACGCGGGTGCGCACCAGCAGCGGATGGTCGCGCACGAAGGCCGGGCCGGGCCCCCTGCCCTTCCACACCGCGCCGCGGTCGAGCACGAGATAGCCGCCGTCGCGGCGCGGATCGCCGAGGAAGAAGTCGGTGATCGTCACGCCGGGGAAATCCAGCAGGCATTCGGGGCCGTCGAGCATCACGTCGAGGTAGTCCTCGAAGGCGATGGCCGCCACCGCGCTGCCGGTGAACTCGCGCCCGGCCGCCTGGTAGCCGGCGCCGGGCGGCGTCCCCTGGGCCTCGTCGGTTCCCGAGTACACGTGGAGGAAGCCGTTCAGTTCGGCCACCGGATAGGCGCGCGCCGCCGCCGGCGGAATCTTTTCCTCGCGCCGCAGGTTCGGAATGTCGGTGCAGCGCCCACTCGTCCCATCGAAGGTCCAGCCGTGGTAGGGGCATTGCAGGCCGCCCGGCCTGACCTGGCCCGGCGACAGCAGCACGCGGCGATGCGGGCAACGGTCTTCCAGGGCGAAGGCATCGCCTTCGGCACTGCGAAACAGCGCCACCTGCATGCCGTCGCAGACCACCGCCAACGTCTTGCCCGGCGCGAGCTGCTCCGACAGCGCAACGATCCACCATTGTCCTGATGTCATACGGTCCTCTCCAAGGCCATACCCTCAGGCGCGCACGCGCGCGGTGATCTTCGCATGCGGCCCGCCGACCTGCGCCGCCCACGCCGCGCCGGCGTCGTCGAAGGCAAAATCGGTGTAATCGATCCGGATGTCCTGTTCGCGCGCGATGCGCAGCAGTCGCTCCCAGATCGCGCGGCGGTCGGCCGGCGGACGCTGGCCGGTGCCGATGCAGGACAGTGTGCGGAACAGCAGGTCGGCAATGTCCAGGTTGACCTGGCGTCCGGCGCCGGTGCCGATGGTCATGATGCGTGCGCCCCAGCGCGTGGCCTTGAGCGCGCTGAGCATCGGCTGGCCGCAGACCAGGTCGAGCACCACGTCGAAGCCGCCGTCCGTGGCGGCCTTGAGGGCCGCGACATCGTCCTCGCCGCCCATCACGACGACCTCGTCGGCGATGCCGCGCTCCTTCAGCCGCGCCAGCGCTTCGCGCGAGCGCGCCGCCGCCACCACGCGCCCGGCGCCGAGGAAGCGCGCCAGCTGCAGCGCGATCTGGCCCAGCGTTCCGGTCGCACCGAGCACCAGCACCTGTTCGCCCGGCTGGATTTTCGCGTGTTCCAGCGGCACCAGCGCGCCGGTGGCGGCGATGCCCATCGCAATCGCGGTACGGTCGTCGACGTCGTCCGGCACGTCCCAGACTTCCTCGGCCGGCACCAGGGTGCGCTCGGCCCAGGCGCCGTAGGGCAGCACCGAGCGTTCGCCGAAGTAGACGCGGCGTCCGTCCCGGGTCCGTCCCACGCCTTCGCCGCGGATCACGCAGGGATAGGCCACGCCGAGGCGGTAGGCGCCCAGCACGTCCCAGCCGCCCAGCCCGGCGGTATCGACCTCGATCAGCACCGCGCCGTCGCGCGCCGCCGGCTCGGGAAAATCGCCGATGACCGGCGCCGCGCCGCGTTCATGAATGATGGCAGCCTTCATCACATTCCCTTCGCGCCGGTTTGCGCAAACAAGGCCTTCATCGCCACCAGGGAAGGCGTATGGCTGCCGAAGCCGCCGTCGGCGACCAGCGTGGTGCCGGTGACGAAAGCCGATTCGTCGGACGCCAGGAAGGCCACCACGTCGGCGATCTGGCGCGGCGTGCCCAGTTCGGGCGTCAGGTGGTTCTCGCGCAGGATCTCGAGCAGCGGCGCCGGCATGCTCTCGTGTGCGTTCTCGGCCGGGGCCAGCCCGATCTGCAGCGCGTTCGAGCGGATGCCCTGCTTGCCATACTGCGCCGCCACCGAGCGCGCCAGCATGATCAGCGCCGCTTTCGAAGCGGCATAGGCCGTCAGTGACAGGTCGCCCTGCACGCCCAGGCCCGAGGTGACGAAGATCACCGAGCCGCGCCCGTGCTTGAGCATCTCGCGGATCGCGTATTTACTGCACAGCATGGCGCCGCGCAGGTTGACCGCCATGGCGCGATCCCATGCTTCGACGTCCATGTTGACGACGTCGCGGTCGCGCCGGCGCTGCTCCACGCTCAGGATGGCCGCATTGTTGTGCAGGACGTCGACGCGGCCGAAGCGCGCCACTACCGCCTCGACCATCGCGCTGACCTCGGGCTCGCTCGAGATGTCGCATTGCAGCGCCAGGGCTTGCCCGCCCTGCGCCTCGATGCCGGCCGCCACACGGCGCGCGGCTTCACCGTCGATGTCGACGACGGCCACGCGAGCTCCATGCGCCGCAAGCACGCGCGCCGCCTCGGCGCCCAGGCCGCCGCCGGCGCCTGTCAGGATGGCGACCCGCCCGTCCAGCTTTCCTTTGTTCACTGCGTCATCCATTTCCGGTCTCCGTCAGGGGCCGCGTTCAGCGGCCGATAAAATTGGGCGGCCGCTTCTCGCTGAACGCCAGCGCGGCTTCGCGTGCATCTTCGCTCGGCTTGAGCATGGCGAAGAGGTCCAGTTCGAGGTCCAGGCCCTGCTTCAGTTCCAGCTCGAGGGCACTGCGTGCTGCGCGCTTGACCGACAGCGTGGCGGCGGGCGCACGCGCCGCGATGCGCTGGGCAAAGCTGCGGACTTCGCCGATCAGCGCATCCGATTCGCTTGCAACGCGCGTGACCAGTCCGATGTCCCTGGCTGCTGCCGCGTCGAGGCGCTCGCCGGTGAGCAGCAGGTCCATCGCCCGCCCTGGGCCGACCACGCGCGCCAGGCGCTGGGTGCCGCCGCCGCCGGGAATCAGGCCGAGCGCCGTCTCCGGCAGGCTGAATACCGCGTCCGGCGCGGCGTAGCGGATGTCGCAGGCCAGCGCCAGTTCCAGGCCGCCACCCATGCAATAACCATGCACCGCGGCGATCACCGGCTTCTGCACCGCGTCGATCGCCTCGATCCAGCGCGCACGCTGCATCCGGCTGCGCACTTCGATCGCGGTTTCCGGACCACGCTTTTCCTTGATGTCGGCGCCGGCGCAAAATCCGCGCGGCCCGGCGCCGCGGATCGCGATGACGCGGATGGCCGGGTCGGCGTCGAGTTCGCGCAGCGCCTGCGGCACGCCGGCGCGGATGTCGTCGTTGATGGCGTTGATCTGGCCCGGGCGGGTCAGCACTACCCAGCCGAGGGTGCCGTCGCGCTCGATGGTCACGGCATCGTTGACGACGATCGATTCGCTCTGGTCCATGTCAGGCTTCCTCGAATTCGACGACCTGGCCGCGCAATTCCGAAGGCTCGATCCGGATCAGCGGACGCCCGCCCGCCGACTCCGCTTCTTCGACCCAGGTGAAGCGCGTCCCGCGCGCACGCAAGTCCTCGGCCTTGGCCTGCAAGCCGTTCACGGCGATGCGGATGTAGTACAGGCCGGGGCCCCAGTTGTTGAGGTAGTGCGCGGCCGGCGTATTCCAGGCGGTCGGCTGGATCACGTGCAGGGCTGCGCTGTTGGCGACGGCGAAGGGCATCACCGCGCGGCGCTGGCCTTCGCGCTTCAACAGTTCGACGCCGTCACGCGGCTCCCAGTCCAGGTTGCTTGAGCAGCAGCGCAGGGTGTGGTCGAGATCGCGCACCAGGAAGGCGCGCGCGCTGATCCTCACCATGTCGCCCGGCTTCGGCTCGCGCGGCTGCGCCGGCGGGCTGGCGAAGGTCTCGGGCGGCATCTGCAGCGGCTCGGTCGGCATCACCTCGATGCACAGGCCGCCGTCGACGTCCGGCGTATAGCGCGGACGCTCCGGCGTAGCGCCCAGCCACAGGCGGTCGAAGGGCATCTCGGGGGTGCGCTGGGCCATGCGGAAGGCCAGGCCGCGGCGCATCAGCTTGTCCACGAAGATGTCGAACTTCGGCCCCTGCAGCGCCAGCACCACCGAGTGCGTCAGCATCGGGCGGTGGCGCCCCTGGTAATCCTTCAGGCTCTCGAGGAATTCGTGGAACATCGGGTCGCCCGGGTTATCGTGATCCAGGTGCCACTGCGGCTCGAGGCGCGTCGGCGCCACCGCCAGCGACTTGTGGACACGCAGGAAATGGGCGATGTAGGGATGGTTATCGAAGGCCTGGCGCCAGTTCGGATGGCTGTGGACGCCCAGTTTGTTCACCAGCAGGTCGGTCATGCCGTCCGGGTCGGGCAGCATCATGTCGGCTGACAGCAGCAGGTCAAACATAGTTTTTCTCCAAGGTAGGGCTGACGCGCGTATCGTCCTGGGCGCGACGGGGATTGAGCAGGAAATAGGAGAGCGCCGGCGTGAGCACCAGCGCACCCAACATATTCCACAAGAACATGAAGGTCAGCAGGATGCCCATATCGGCCTGAAACTTGATCGGCGACCAGGCCCAGGTCACGACGCCGGCCGCCATCGTCATGCCCACCAGGGCCACCACCTTGCCGGTGAAGTCGAGCGAACGCCGGTAGGCCGCGCGCAGGCTGTCGCCGCGGCGCTGGCAGGCCAGCTGCACCGACAGCAGGTAGAGCGCGTAGTCGACCCCGACCCCTACCCCGACCGCGATCACCGGCAGCGTCGCGACCTTCAGGCCGATCCCGAGCCAGACCATCAGCGCTTTGCACAGGATGGTGGTGATCACCAGCGGGATCAGGGCCACGACGGTGGCGCGGATGCTGCGGAAGGTGATCAGGCACAGCAAGGCGGTCGAGCCGTAGACGGCCAGGTACATCATGACGATGCTTTTTCCGACCTCGATGTTGGTGGCGGCTTCGATACCGGCGCTACCGGCCGCCAGCAGGAAGGCCACCGGCTCCTTGGCCCCGGCCGGGGTATTGTTGGCCTGGGCATACTGGCTCGAAGTCTTGAGGATGCGCGCCACGGTGTCGGCCCTGTGGTCGCGCAGGTAGACCACCAGCGGCGACACCGAGCAGCTCTGGTTGGTGATGTCGGGCGTGGCGATCGCCGCCGCCGACATCGCGCCGTCGGTGATCGACTGGTTGCGGCTGATCGTCATCCACTTGCCGCTACCTTCCGACATCGCGGCGGTGGTGAAGCGCACGGTCTCGGCCAGCGAGGTGGTGGCCTGCACCGCCGGGTCGTCGCGCAGCAGCTGCGCCAGGCCATCCATCTTGGTCAATGCCGAATACAGGCGGCAACCTTCGTCGTCGGTTTTCATGATCACCACGAACTGGTCGCTCGACAGGCCGTAGTGGCGCGTGATGTAGGCGTTGTCGCGGTTGTAGCGCGAGTCCGGACGCAGCTCCGGCGCGCCGGCGTCGAGGTCGCCGATGCGCAGGCCCTGCATCGCGATCGCCGAGACGGCGGTCACGACCAGCGCCACGGCGGTCGTGCCGATGGCCATGCGGCGGCCGGTGAGTCCGTCGAGGCGTCCCCACACGCGGCCCAGCGCCGACTGGCCCTCGGCCATGTCGCGGTCGGATTCCAGGGCGCGCTGCGCCGCCTTGGCGCCGATACCGATGTAGGACAGCGCCACCGGGATCAGGAACAGCTTGGTGAAGACCAGCACCGATACGCCGATGCTGGTGGTGATCGCCAGGTCGCGGATCACGGGAATGTCGATGATGATCAGCACTGCAAAACCGACGATGTTGGCCAGCAGCGCCGTCACGCCGGCCACGAACAGGCGGCGGAAGGTATAGCGCGCGGCGACGTACTTGTGGGTCCCGCGTCCGATGTCCTGGATGATGCCGTTCATCTTCTGCGCCCCATGCGACAGGCCGATCGCGAAGATCAGGAAAGGCACCAGGATGGAATACGGGTCCAGTTCGTAACCGAGCAGTTGCATCAGGCCCAACAGCCAGACCACACCCAGCACCGCCGCCGACACCAGTAGCGCCGTACTGCGTAGGCAGCGCGTGTACAGGTAAACGAACAGGGTGGCGACAGCCACAGAGACCGCGAAGAACAGCATCACCGATTTCAGTCCATCGATCAGGTCGCCGACGATCTTGGCAAAGCCGACGATATGGATGCCGACCTTGGCGCTCTCGTAGGTGCGGATCTTTTCTTCCAGCTTGCGCGAGAAGGCGCCGTAGTCGAGCGGCTGGCCGGTCTTCGGATCGGTGTCGAGGAGCGGCGCGACGATCATGCTCGACTTCATGTCGAGCGCCACCAGGCGCCCGACAATGCCGGCCTTGCCGACGTTGTCGCGCAGCTTGGCCAGCTCGGCGGCGCTGCCGTCGAACTGCGCCGGCATCACCGGGCCGCCAGTGATGCCGTCTTCCGTCACCTCGCGCCAGCGCACGATCGGCATCCAGATCGACTTCATCCACGAGCGGTCGACGCCGTCGATCATGTACAGGTCGTCGTTCACCTTGCGCATGACGTCCAGGTAGGCGGGATCGAAGATATCGCCGGTCTTGTTCTCGACCACGATCCGCACCGTGTTGCCGAGGCCGGGCAGCTGCTTCTTGTAGGCCAGGTAGTTCTGGATGTAGGGACTGCCGAGCGGAATCATGCGCTCGAAATTGGCGTTGACCTTGATACGGGTGGCCGAATAGCCGAGGAACAGCGTGGCCAGCAGGCAGGCCAGCAGCACCAGTAAACGGTGGTTGAAGATCAGGCGTTCCAGCAAGTTGCCGGAATGCCGGTCGAAGTCTTGCACGTCCCGGACCACGGGCATGCGGGGTTGTTCGCTGTGCGCTGCCATGTCAGTTCTTCCCAATTCTTGCGCTATCCGCGCCACAGCCCGGAATCCGGGCGAGTCTTGCGCCGGTGCTGCCGGCCAGCGCCAGCTGGCCTGGTCCCGCCAGCACGGCGCCGGCCAGGTCGCCAGCGCGCGCCACGCCCGCGTCGGCGACCTGGCCGTTGCGGCTGAGGAGAACCTGACCCGCCTGGGTCACGAAGGCCAGCTCGCCCGGCGCGCAAGCCAGCGCGTCGACCACCGTCGCCTGGGTGGCGAGCGGGATGCGCTGCCAGCTGGCGCCCTTGTCGGCGCTGATGTAGGCGTTGCCGCGCAGGCCGAATGCCGCCAGTCCGGCCTCGCTTGCTTTCAGCCCGAAGAAGGTGCCCGCATACGGGGATTCCAGGGCCACGAAGCGTCCACTCGCGCGGTCATAGCGCCGCAGCAGGCCCTGCTCGCCGGCCAGGTAGAGTGCGCCGTCGGCCGTGTACTCGAGCGCGTACAGGTGCATGCGGCGGTCATTGGCCGCCCGTTCGAGCCACGGCTCCCAGCGATTGCCGCCATCGCGGGTGTGCAGGAGCAGGCCGAAGGCGCCCGCCAGGAAGCCTTCGCCCCCGGTGTCGATGCGGATGTCCAGGAAGGGGTGGGCCAGGACATCTGGCGTGGCCGACTGCGCTGCCGCGCGCGCGATCTCGTCCAGGATGGCCGCAGCGCCCGCATCCCCGGCGGAGGACAGCTTGCGGTAATGCGCGTTCAGGAGGGCAAGCAGGCTGCGTCCGTCGAGAACCTTGCTCCAGGTCGCGCCGTGATCAAGGCTGCGCAACACGACGCCGTCATGGCCAAGCGCCCAGGCGCTGCCCGGCGCGACGAAGCGCACGGTGGTGAGGTCGGCGCTCACCGGCGACTGCACCTGCTTCCAGGTCTTGCCGGTGTCCCTGGACACCAGGATGGTGCCGCGGGCGCCGACGGCGATCATGGTATTTTCCTGTGCGGCGATTCCCGACAGCGGCCGCTTGAGCGCCGCCTGCGAAAGAGCGGCGGGCAGGTCGATGGGGTCGTGGCTTGGGGGTGCGGCAGCGGCGGCTGCCGCCAGGCAGGCCAACAGGAGCGCGAGCGCAGGGCGCAAGACCCGGGCCGGTGCTGCCGGGCGCGGGCGAAAGGGATGAAAACTGTTCACAGCTGACTCCGTGGTGATGCGTGGTTCCGGGCAGCCGGCCGCGGCGCGAAGGCCACGGCCGGTACAGGCCGCACAGGCCTGTCAGGCTGATCGCCCGGATCAGCGGGCCGTTTCCTTGGCCACGATGCTTTCCGGGTTCAGGTCGCGGTTCGAACGCGGCTTGGTGACCACCCCGTAGCCGCCGACCAGGCCGTCGTTGACCAGCGCATACATGCCCTTGTTGAAGTCGAAGATCACGTTCTTGACGGTGTAAGGCGCGTTGACGTCATACAGCTGGACCATCGAGTTGAAGATCGAGCGGTAAAGCTGGCCGCTGCGGTCGTAGGCGTCGTACAGCATGGCGCCGTAGGTATCCTCGTCGATGTAGTAGGTGCGTTTCGCGTAGGCGTGGCGGAAGCCCTGCTTGAGCGTCGCCTCGACCACCCACATGCGGTGCAGCTCCCAGCGCCAGCAGGCCGGGTTCGGGTATTTTTCCTTGAACTGCTCTTCCACGCCGCAGCCGAAGTACAGCTTGTAAGCGTTGTAAGGGACGTACATCTCTTTCTTGCCGACCAGCTTGAAGTCGAAGCGGTCCATCTGGCCCGAGAATACGAACAGCTCGTCGAACAGCGTCACGCCGCCCATGCTCGCCACCGGGGTGTCGTAGGAGAATTCGGGCGCCAGCTTGATACGGCGCTGGCCAGGCGCATAGCTCCAGGCGCGGCGCGGTTTCTGGGTCGGGTCGAGGAAGTCCATCAGGCCGGTCACCTCGCCCGCCTTGCGGATCGGTGCGCTGGTGACCGAATAGGTGCGCCAGTACATCTGCTCGTCGCGGCCGTCGAGGTCGGCGTGGTAGTAAGGCGTCTCCTCGAAGGTCTGCTGCTGGGCCGTCATCACCGCCTTGCCGCTGGAATCGACCACCCACGAGCGCGAAGACTTGGTGGTCGTGTCGGCCTTGTAGCGCAGTTGCTGGTTCCACATCATCTCGTAACCAGTCTTGGCGATCGGGAACGGGATGCCGCCGCGGCAGTCCTGCTCGACCGCCAGGCCGTTCTTGGCAGTCTTGCACGAGGTGGCATTGCGCACGGTCTTGGCCAGCACCGCCTCCGGCAAGGCGGCGGTACGATGGCTTGGGTACACGTCCATGTAGAAGTCGGGATTCTTCTTGAACAGCTCCTTCTGGCCGTCGGACAACTTGTCGGCGTTCTGCTGCCAGTTCTTGGCGTCGATGCGCAGGATCGGCGCTTCGTCCTTGAACGGGTCGGCCCAGACACCGCTGCCGGGCTTGAAGCCGGCGGGCGCCTTGGTCAGGCCGCCGGTGTAGGCCGGGATCGTGCCCTCCTTGTTGCCGGCCTTGATGGCGCCGATCTGGGTCAGTGTGGAACCCAGCTGCTTGGCGTCCTCCGCGGTCACTTCGGCGCGGGAAGTGGCAGCCAGGCAGGCCAGCAGCGCCATTGCGAGTCGATGCTTGTTCATGTCTTGTCTCCTGTTTCGCGGCGTTTTCAGAATGCCGTCTTGAAGGTTAATGACAGCCAGCCGCGGTCGATGACCCCGACCGACGAATTGCTGTGCGCGGCGCCACCGGTGATCTTGCCGTTCAGTTCGCGCACGGGCAAGTTGCGGTCGGCATAGTTCAGTGCAAATTCGTATTTCGATGCATACGTCATGCTGGCCCCGACGGACCAGCGCAGCTCACCCTCGGTGCCGCCGCCGGAAGTCGGCGCGTTGCCGGACAGTCCGTAGTTGATGCTGACGGGAATGCTCAAGTCCCACGACGGCAGCACGTTGAGGTACTGGGGCGTGAACTTCAAGGCCACGATCCAGGCGTCCTTGGTCGAGCAGCCGTCGTCCTTGTTGCCGGAACCGGCCTTGCCTGTGCGCGAATCGACGCAGGTGGCCGCACCCACCGAACGATACAGGGCCGGATTGGTGGTGACCTTGTCGAGCCGGTTGTAGGCCAGCTCGGCAACCAGGGTGCCGGTCTGCCAGACCGACGTCGCCGGCAGCATGTAGATGCCGTTTACTACCGCGTGCCAGGTATTGCCGCGCGCCCCAGTATCGGTCACCACCGAAGACGGCGTGTTCAGCGCGCCATTCTTGCGGTAGGAGAGTTCGGCGCCCACCGCGACGGAATGGATGACGCGTCCGAAGGAGAGGCTCATTTGCTTGACGTCCTGCGGATACAGGAAACGCGCCTGGGTCGGCAACGGGCCTTTGAAATTAAGCAACTGGACGCCGAGCTCCGGCGAATAATCGTCGAATTGGCGGAAATAGGCGCCGAAGGTCGACTCGATAGCCTCGACGTTCCAGCGCGCGCCGACGCCCCAGTTACCACGCTGGCTGGGCTTGCGCGCCTCGATGATCTGGGCTGCGACGCCCGGGATCGGGAAGGCCAGGAGGTCGGACGACGGCGCGGTGTCGGCGCCCATCAAGTAGGTGCCGGCATGCGGGATGCGGGTCGGCTTCCACTCATAGTAATACTGGCCGACCAGGGTCAGGTTGTCGGTGACCTGGGCGCTGGCATGGATCTGGCCGACCGGAAGGAATACCTCCTTGGTTTCGACGCCGGGGTTGATCGCGGCCTTGACGCCGTCCACCGGCGACTGCCCGTACGAGATCGCGTGGGCGCCGAGCAGCAGGCCTTCGCCCCACACGTTGGTCTGGCGTCCCACCTTGACGTTGACAGGCACCTTGCCCAGGTCGAGGTTGGCCCACACGAAGGCGTCGAGGATTTCGCCCGAGGGGCCGTTCACATAGCGCGCCACCTCGTTGTTGTACTGGTTGTTACGGTAGGCTGTGGCGAAGCCGGCCGGCGACCTGACCGTGTGGTCGTCGTAGGCATGGTCGTACCAGGCGGCGGCCGAGACGCGCGCCCCGACCTTGTTCTTGTAGCTGACATCGAATTCCGTCAGAAGGTCGAGACGATTGGTGACCATGTCGCCGCGGTCGAACTTCGAATCGCCTTCGTCGTAGATGTAGTTGTTCAGCAGCCGGCTGTCGGGCTTTTCGGTACGGACGCCGCCGGTGTAGCGCACCGTCGTATCGAGCCTTACCTTGAGGTCGGGGTTGCTGACCTCGATCTCGCCCGCCAGCGCCTGGCCGGCGCAGGCGAATGCGGCTGCCGCCGCGATGCCGCGCATTGCGTGGCCTGCAAGAATGGGAATACCGCTTGCGTGCTTCATGGACCTGTCTCCTGTCGTTATCGTTATGGCGAATCGTTTGAAAATCGCTCAGCACTGCTTGTCCAGTCCTCCCATGAACCGTGCTGCTCGACTGTCTTCGGCCCAACGGAAACGAGACTCTTGACGGGTTTTGATTGTAGCAAGAATAAATCAGTTATTCTACTGTTCGATTAAGATTCTGTATTTAGAATTTTCAAAGAGACATTCCGCTCATTCGGCAGTTGCGCCAGCAAAGCGTTCGCGGGCCATCTCCGTGAATTCGCGCTTAAGCGTCGGGTAGTAGGCAATCTGTCCCTGCAGCCCGCCGGCGATGTCGATCGACGCCGCGCTGATGAAGCTCGCGTACTCGCTGGCCAGGAACAGCGCCATGCCGGCCACGTCCTCGGGCTTGCCGAAGCGCCCCAGCGGCACGACCTTCAGTACCATCCTGTCGAATTCCTCGCGCGTGACGCCTGGCCCCACTTCGCGGAAATGGCGCTCCCACTGGCCGGTATCGATCCAGCCCATGTTGAGCGAGTTGACCAGGATGTTGTCCCTGGCGAGCGACATGCCCAGTGACTTCGACAGCGCCAGGCAGGCGGCGCGATTGATTACCGAGGGAATGCCGTCGGGCGTGGGGATGGCGCCGGCCAGGGCATTGATCTCGACGATGCGCCCCCAGCGCTGGCGGCGCATATGAGGCACTACCGCCTGCACGAAGCGGAAATGCCCCATCTGCAGGATATTGGCGTGTTCGAGGATCTGTTCGGGCGTGAGGGTGTCGAGGTTGCCGCCGCGGCCCTGCCCCGCGTTGTTGATCAATACGTCGACACCGCCCCAGCTGGCGGCGACTTCCTCGACGAAGGCCTTGACGCCGGCGCTGTCGGTCACGTCGACGGCGCGGGCGATGACCGCCTGCGCCTGGTGCGCCAGTTCGGCGCCGCTCGCCTGGATCGCCTCCGCACTGCGGGCGCAGATGGCGACGCGGGCGCCCTCCGCCGCGAAGGCGCGGGCAATGGCCAGGCCGATGCCGCGCGATGCGCCGGTGACGATGACGCGCTTGCCGCTCAAGTCGATATGCATTGCTGTCTCCTGTTGTCGTGCTGCGGTACTGTCGTACTGCCAGCGGCGGCCGGTTCTGTGCCGGTCCTGCCGTCCTGCCGTCCTGCCGTCTTGCGCCTAGATCCGCTCGATCAGGGTCGCGGTGCCCATGCCGCCGGCGCAGCAGATCGCCTGCAAGCCATAGCGCGCATCGCGCCTTTCCAGTTCGTGAAGCAGCGAGGTCATGATGCGGGCGCCGCTGGCGCCCAGCGGGTGCCCGAGCGCGATCGCCCCGCCGTTCACGTTCAGCCGGTCGAGCGGAACGTCCAGTTCCCGCGCCCACATCAGCGGCACCGGGGCGAAGGCCTCGTTGACCTCGAACAGGTCGATGTCAGCGACCGCCAGCCCGGCCATGTCCAGCACCTTGCGGGTCGCGGCCACCGGCCCGGTCAGCATCAGGGTTGGGTCCGAGCCAACGGTCGTGAAAGCACGGATGCGGGCGCGTGGCTTGAGGCCGAGGCGGTCCACGGCCTCCCCGGACATCAGGAGCAGCAGCGCCGCGCCGTCCGAGATCTGCGAGGAGTTGCCGGCGCTGAGCTTGCCGTCCTCGCGGAAGCTCGACTTCAGCGTGGCCAGCTTCTCGGCGTTGGTGCCGGGACGGATGGTCTCGTCGGCATCCAAAGTTGCGGGCGCCGACTCCGCCCAGCCGCGCTCCATCAGCGCCGCCACCGGCACGCCGGCGATCTCGCGCCGGAAATGGCCGGCCTGCGCGGCCGCGGCGGCGCGCCGGTGGCTTTCGACCGCGTATGCGTCCAGTTCGGCGCGGCTGAAATTCCACTTGTCGGCGATGCGTTCGGCCGCCTCGCCCTGGCTGGTCAACTCGTACCGGTCGGATGCCATCCAGCCGAAGGCTTCGCCATAGATCTCGCGATTGCCGCCCATGCGCACCCGGCTCATGTTCTCGGCGCCGCCCGCCACCACCACCCGGGCGGCGCCGGCGGCGATCATGCCGGCCGCCAGGTGGACGGCCACCTCGCCGGAACCGCACTTGCGGTCGATCGTCAGGCCCGGAATCGATGCCGGCCAGCCGGCGCCGAGCAAGGCCGTACGCGCGATGTTGGCCGACTGCTCGCCGACCTGGGTCACGCAGCCGAAGATGACGTCGTCGACCGCGCCGGCATCGATCCCGGCGCGCTCCATGAGCTGATTCAGCAGGTGCGCCGCCAGGTGATCGGCGCGCACGCCGGCCAGGCTGCCCTTGTACTTGCCGACCGGGGTGCGCAGCGCCTCGACGATGTAGACATCCTTCATAGCGCGCTCGCCTTCAGGCCCGAACCCGGCACCCGCTGTCCGGCTTCGTCGTAGCGGTAGACGCCGTGGCCGGTCTTGCGCCCGTGGCGGCCGGCGGCGACCATCTTGATGATCAGCGGGCATGGGCGGAACTTCTCGCCGAGCGTCGCATGCAGGTAGCGCAGCACCGACAAACGGGTGTCCCAGCCGGTCAGGTCGCCCAGTTCCAGGGGTCCCATCGGGTGGTTGAAGCCCATCCGCAGCGCGGTGTCGATATCCTCGGCACTGGCGGTACCCTCCTGCAGCATCCACATCGCCTCGTTGCCGAGCATGGCCGACATGCGGCTGGTGGTCAGGCCCGGCGACTCGTTGACCAGGATCGAGGTCTTGCCGATCGCATCGCACCACGCACGGCTGCGCGCGACGGTGTCGGCATCGGTGGCGATGCCCAGCACCAGCTCCACCAGCTTCATCTTGTGCACCGGATTGAAGAAGTGCATGCCGATCACCCGCTCCGGCCGCGGTACCGAAGCCGCGATCTCGGTCACCGACAAGGCCGAGGTATTCGTCGCCAGCAGCGCGCCTTCAGCCAGCAGCGGCACCGCTTCGGCCAGCACCGCCTTCTTGAGCGCGAGGTTCTCGGACACCGTTTCGACCAGCAGGCTGGCCCCTGGGGCGCCCTCCGCGAGGGCGGTATGGACGCTCAAGCGCTCCTTGGCGGCGGCGGCCGCTTCCGGCACCAGCTTGCCGAGCTTGACGCCGCCGTCGATGATGGCGTGGATGTTCTGCAGCGCCTTGTCGAGGGCCTGGCCATTGCTGTCGACCAGGCGCGTAGCGAACCCGCTGCTCGCGAATGCGTGGGCGATGCCGGTACCCATCAGCCCAGCCCCGACCACCACCACGATTTGATTATTGTCGATCATCGTTCTGTCTCCTCAGGCGCCGGGCTTGGGCCCGACGACGTTTCTAATGGTGCCGATACCTTCCACGCTCGCTTCGACCACGTCGCCCGGCTGCAGGAACAATCCGGTGCCCTGCCCCACGCCGGCGGGCGAGCCGGTGAACATGATGTCGCCGCCCGCGAAGCTGGAACGCGCCTCGACGAAGCGCAGCAGCTGGCCGACGTCCCAGGTCATCTCGCTGGTATTGCTGTCCTGCCGCACATCGCCATTGACCTTGAGCGTCAGGCGCAGATGCGGACTGCCGGCCGGGAATTCGTCGCGCGTCACGATCCATGGCCCGACCCCGGTGCTGCGGTCCTGGCTCTTGGCGGCAAACAGGTCCATGCCGATGCCGGCCGGACCGCTGCGCTGCAGGTCGCGCGCCGATACGTCGTTGCCGACCGTGTAGCCCAGCACGCTGGCGAGCGGATTCTCGGGGTCGACCGGCGCGTCGCCGATCACCACCACCAGCTCGACCTCGTGATCCAGCTCCGAGGTCAGCGGCGGATAGCGGATCGGGTCGTTCGCGCCGATCAGCGCGCCGTAGGCTTTCAGGAAGGCGATCGGCTGCTGCGGCGACTTCAGGCCGAAATCCGCCGCCAGGTGCTTGGCGTAGTTGGCGCCCGCCACGACCACGCGGTTGACCGGCTCGACCGGCGGCAGCAGGCGCACGCCGGACAGCGGGCGCGCCGGGCCGGAAAAGGGCAAGCCTTCCCTCCCCTCGCCGGCGCGGCCGGCGGCGATCGCGCGCGTCAGTGCCGGGCCCCAGTCCGCAAAAGCGCCGGCGATCGGGCGCAGCGTCTGCGCGACCGTATCCACCAGCGCCCAGAACGGCGCGCCGCCATCGGTGCAGCGTGCGAGCTTCATGCCGCCAGCGCCGACGGTTTCGGCACCTCGACCAGGGTCGACGGATCGATGTGCAGCAGTTCGCAGGCATTCTTCCAGCGGATCTTCTGCAGGTCCTCGTCGGACAGGCGCAAGCCGTCGGTCAGGTCATGGCGGACCGCATCGCTGCCGCCGAAGTTGGAGCCATACAGCACGCGGTCGGCGCCGATGACCTCGATCATCGCCTGGCGCATCGGCAGCTCGTGCAGTTCGACGTCGAAGTAGAAGTTCTTCAGGTACTCGAGCACCGGCTTCTTGTTGTGCGCCACGTCCAGGTTCGGGTTGGTCTGCGCGAGGCGCCCGAGCTGGTAGGGCACGAAGCCGCCGCCGTGGGTGATGTAGACCTTCAGGTTCGGGAAGCGGTCGAACACGCCGCCGTTGATCATGTTCCAGAAGCACTTGGTCTCGTCGTAGTTCATGCCGACGATCGCGGTGGTCTCGTAGTTGTCGCTGTTGGCGTCCTCGCCCCAGGTCACCGACTGGTTATAGCCGTGCACGAACATCGGCAGGTCGAGGTCGCACAGCGCCTTCCACACCGGGTCCAGCTCGGGCGAATCGAACTCCAGGCCGCCGAAGTTGGCGCCGCCCGCCACCAGGCCCTTGGCGCCGAGCGTGGTGCAGGCGCGGCGGATTTCCTTGGCCGCCTCGTGCGGCACGTTCAGCGGCGCATGGGCCCAGGCCATCAGGCGGTTCGGCGCGGCCGAACAGTACTCGGCCAGCACGTCGTTGACCTTTTGCGCGAAGGGCACGCCGAATTCCGCCTCGGCCCAGTACATGTAGCAGTGCGAAGGAACGGACACCACCTGGGCGCTCTGCCCCGCCGCGTCCATGCCGGCCAGGCGCGTCTTCGGGTCGGCCCAGCGGTCGAGATACTGGTTGATGTCGAGCTTCTTGCCCTCGGCCTGGGCTTTCTTCAGCGCGGCGCGCCGTTCGGGGGAGCCGAGCGAGAGGATCCAGTGGCCGACACGCAGCTTGATGTCGCCATCAGGACGTTGTTCGAAGAAGGGACCCCAGTGCGGGTGCTGGTTGTAGTAACCGGGGTGCGGGGCGTGGGCGTGAAGGTCGATGAGCATGCGGCGTCTCCCTATGAGGATTGATTATCCCGACCGCAGGCGCTGGGTGTCTCCATCAGTCCGCACTCGGTCGGTGCTTTGCATCAGGACCCATCATGCCAAAAATAGACAGAAATGGCAAATGTGTTTAGTTTTATTTTTTCGGCGTTGCGCGCGACTCGCATTCGACGATCGAATACAGGAATGCGACGATGCGCTGGACGCCGTCCTCCGGCCGCTTGTTCGGCACCACCAGCTCGCTCAGCACGCAGCGGATCAGCAGCTCGCAGATCAGTTCGCGATCGATGCGGATACCCAGGCGCAGGTCCCAGGAATCGAACACGCCGTGCATCAATTCGTCGATGCGCACGAGCGACTCGTGGAACAGCCGCCCGAACAGGCGCAGCGCGTACTCGGGGGCGGCGCGCAGCAGGAGCCGGGCCTGCCCGTGCGCAGCATAGTCGTCCAGGTAGCGCACCAGGGCAAGAAAGCGCTGGTCTGGCTCCTCGTAGGGAACGACGGCATCCGCCATCGCCTTCTGGAAAGACGAGCGCTTGTGGCGCGCGAACGCGTCCAGCAGCTCGTCCTGCGACGAGAAATAGCGGTAGAAGGTGCCACGCGACACCTGCGCGAGCTCGCATACGTCGAGTACCGAAATACGCTCCGATCCTTCACGCAGCAGTATCGCCTCGGTTGCCGCCAGGATCGCAGCGATGGTCGACTCGGCGCGCCGGTTGCGCTTGCCGCTCGCGGGACGGGCGACGCTGGCGCCGGTTTCCGTGTACACCGTCAATAATCCCTGACCGGCACATGGGCCGGCCTCGAGTTATATCCTGGCAGGTGCAATCCGCCATCGACGTGGAAGGATTCGCCGGTGACGTAGCGCGACATGTCGCTGGCCAGGAACACGACCACGGGGCCGATGTCCTCTTCCGGGTCGCCGCAGCGCCCCAGCGGGCGCATGGCCGCCGAGCGCTCCGCGAATCCCGGGTTCTCGGCCGCCAGCTTGTGGAAGGTGGCGCCCATCGCCGTCGGCGCGATCGCGTTCACGGTGATATTGAAGCGCCCCCACTCTGCCGCCGCGCTGCGCGTCAGGCCGACGATGCCGGCCTTGGCGGTGTTGTAGTCGGCATGCAGCCAGGCGCCGATGTCGACGTCGATCGAATAGAAGTTCACGACCTTGCCGCCGCCGCGGGCGCGCATGTGCGGCAGCGCCGCGCGCATTGCCCACCAGCAGGCCTTGACGGTCGAGGTCAGGGTCTGTTCCAGCATCTCGTCGGTTTTATCCTCGAGCAAGACGTTCGGCGTCGGCACGAAAGCGTTGTTCACCAGGATGTCCAGGCCGCCGAAATGCGCGACCGCCGCCTCCACCGCGGCCAGCACGGATTCCTTCCGCAGCACGTCGGTATGCACGAACAGCGCCCGGCCGCCGAGCTCCTCCACCTCGCGCGCCACGCGGGCGCCGCTCTCGCGGTCGATCTCGGCGATGACCACCGCCGCCCCCTCGCGGGCCATACGGCGCGCCACGCCGCGTCCGATGCCGCCGCCGGCGCCGGTGATGAGTGCCACCTTGCCTTTCAGAAGTTCCATGCCAGTCTCCTCACTTTTGAACATATTTTCTGTTATTGTACACATTCATGACAATAACTCATACCGGGAATCCCTCATGCAACGCTTTCGCAGGCGCATCGAGCTGGCCGCCCGCCAGGACGAACAGGGCGGGCAGGTGCGCGCCGTCCTCGAGGACGACTTCCATCATTTCCGTGTCGTGGTCGACCACCGCGGCGGCATCGTCACCGCGGTGCGCGGAGAAACGCCGCGCCATCCCTTCACCGCCTGCCCTGGCGCCGCACCGGAGCTGAACCGCCTGGCCGGGATGCGCCTTGACCGCATCGCCAGTTCGGTCACGCTGCATACCGACGCGACCCAGCAGTGCACCCACATGTTCGACCTGGCGGGCCTGGCGATCGCCGCGGCCGCGCGCGGCGACCGCTACCGGCGCTACGACGTCGAGGTGCCGCGCCACGTCGACAGACGCGCGCCCGCGCGCCTGATGCGCGACGGCGTGCTGGTGCTCGAGTGGGAAGTCGAAGGCAGTGCGATCCTCGGGCCGGCGCCGTATGCCGGCGTCGACATGCGCAAGGGGATGGCGCGCTGGGCGCTGGGCGCCTTGCCGGCCGAGGAAGCCGAAGCGGCCCTGGTCCTGCGCCGCTGCGCCCTGATCTCGCTCGGGCGCCTGAAGGACATCGACCGCGAGCCGCATGCCCACCTCACCGGCCGCTGCTATGCCCAACAGCCCGAGCGCGCGCTCCAGGCGATCCGCATCGTCGGCTCGACCTGGGATTTCAGCGAACGCCCGCAGGCGCTGTGCCTGGATGACCAGGACTGGCTGGACGATTTCAGCGATTCTGCGCTTCCCATGTCTTGAGATCGAAACCGGGCGAGGCGGCCACGGCCGGCGTCAGCGCCGGCCGGCGCGCCAGGATCTTGCGCGCCGCCATGTGGTCGCCGACGCGCCCGCAGGACTCCACCGCCAGCAAACGTTCGCCGGCAAAGCACAGTACCGAGACCTGCTGCGCGCCGGGTTCGCCCAGCACGACGTGATTGTCGGCGCCCAGCGCCAGCCCGGCGATCTGCAGCTTCAGGCTGCCCTGGTCGGTCCAGAACCAGGGCAAGGCGGTATACGGCGCCGGCTTGCCGGAAAGGCGCGCGGCGATCAGGCGGCCCTGGTCGACGGCGTTCTGGACCGATTCGAGGCGGGTCAGCCGTTCGCCGTTCTGCAGGCAGGGAAAGGAGGCAACGTCGCCCAGCGCGGAAATATGCGGATCGGAGCTCAGGAGGTTGGCGTCGACCGTGATGCCGTTGTCGATGGTCAGGCCGGCCTCGAGCGCCAGCGCCACGTTCGGGACGACGCCGATCCCGTACACGACCAGGTCGGCCGCCAGCCGCTCGCCATTCGAGGTCAGCACCGCCACCGCCCTGCCGTTGTCGCCTTCGATTTCCGAGACCGCGGTGCGGAAGCGGAACTTGACGCCCCAGGACTCGTGCGCCACGCGGAACAGCTCGGACATCTGCGGCGACACGGCGCGCGCCATCGGACGCTCGCCCAGCTCCAGCACCTCCACGGCGGCGCCGGCCGCCGCCGCGACCGCCGCGAATTCGAGTCCGATGAAGCCGGCGCCGATCACGACCACCCGCCGGGCCTGGGCCAGCAGCGGCGCCAGCGCTTCGGCGTCGGCCCGGGTCTTGAGCCCGAAGACGCCGGTCAATGCTGCGCCCGGGACGTTCAGCGGACGGTTATGGGCGCCGGTGGCCAGTACCAGGTGATCGTAGTCGAGCGCCTGGCCCGAGGCCAGCAGCAACCTGCGATTCTGGCGGTCGACCGCGGCGCCACGGTCGGCCACCAGGTCGATGCCTTGCTCGGCGTAGAACTGCGCCGGGCGGAACTGCATCGCCGTGGCGTCGATCTTCCCCAGCAGGTAAGCTTTCGACAAGGGTGGCCGCTGGTAAGGCAGCCAGGGTTCGTCGTTGACCAGGGCGATCCGGCCTGCATAGCCCTCCTGCCGCAGGGACAGCGCTACCTGCACGCCGGCATGCCCGGCCCCGGCGATCACGATTGAATTGAGCGACATGCTTGCTTCCTCATTGTTCAGAAAGGTTTCAGGCGGCTGCGCGCGCCTGGACCGCGGGCTGCGGACTGCGCCCCAGCGTGAGCAGCAGGAGCGAGCCTGCCAGCGTGCTCGCCGCGCAGTAGCCGAGCATCATCGTGTAGGCGCCCGTCGCACTGAACATGGCGCCGAACATCAGGGGCGCCGCGGCCGAGGCCACCGTGATCAGACCCTGGTGCAGTCCGAAAATGCGGCCGTAGTCCTTCAGCCCGAAGTAGCGGGCGATGAGAAATGCCGCGATGTCGAATTCGGCGCCCGCGCCCAGGCCGGCCAGCGCCGCGGCGACGCTGAGCAGGACAGGGTCGGTGCTGCCGGACAGGAAGATCGACGCGCCGGCGGCCGGCAAGGCCAGGCTGACGGCCGCCACGGCCGGCGGCCAGAGCCGGTCCAGCAGGTAGCCGACCAGCAGGCGACCCAGCACCAGCGCGATGCCGAACCATGCGAACACCTGGGTGGCGCTGGCCAGCGCCAGGCCGCGGTCGCGCAGCATCGGCACGGTGCTGGTGACCATGCCCATAACCGCCGACACCACCAGGCACAGGGCCAGGTTGCAGATCCAGTACTTGGGCGAGGCCAGGGCGGCGCGAAAGCGCATGCCGGCTAGCGCCGGCGCGGCCGCGGCGCCTGGCGCAAGGGCACCGGCATCCGCCGCCGCGTGGGCCGGCGGCAGGCGGAACCAGGCCAGGGTCAGCGGCATTCCGATCACGACGTTGACCAGCGCCAGGATCACGAACGGCGCCTGCCATCCCCAGTTGGCGACGCCCCAGGCGAACAGCGGCGGCGTGAGCGCCGCCGTGATCCCGGTGCCCGACAGGCCCAGCGCCAGCGCCAGGCCGCGGTTGCGGACGAACCAGAGGTTCAGCAACTGGGTCCAGGTGACCGCCAGCGCCCCCATCCCGACGATGGGTAGCAAGAAGAAGGCGGCGTACAGCGACCATATCGAACCCCGGATTTGCGTGGTGGCGAGATAGCCCAGCGCCATCGTGAACAGCGACACCAGGGTGACGCGCTTGATGCCGAAACGCAGGTTGAGCCAGCCGACCAGCTGCAGGCCGATCACGGCGCCGCCGAACAGGAAGCTGATCGCCGCCTGCAAGGCCGGGCGCTCCCAGCCGAACTGTTGCTGCAAGGGGATCACCAGCACCCCGAAGCCGTACAAGAGCGCGGCATTAATGCTGATCATGACGCCGGCAATCGCCAGCAGCAGGATGCGCCAGCCCTGCCTGAATTCGGCGAAGTCGATCGCCGCGCCGTTCCTTTTTCCGACCATGCTAGTCTCCTTTGGGCTTCACGATGCGGCTGCGCAGGATCCCGATGCCCTCGACCTCGAGTTCGATCAGGTCGCCCGGCTTCAGGTAGCGCAGCTGTTCGAGTCCGCAGCCGTTGCCCACCGTGCCGGATCCGAGCACCTCGCCCGGGTACAGCGTTTCGTCGCGCGAGATATGCTCGATCACGTCCTCGAAGCGCCAGCGCATGTCGCGCGTGCTGCCCCTGCCCCATTCCTCGCCGTTCACCCGGGCGATCATGGCCAGGTCGTAGGGATCGGGCAGCTCGTCGGCGGTGACCAGGCAGGGCCCCATCACGTTGCCGGTGTCAAAGTCCTTGCTCTTGGCCGGCCCCAGCATGCCGCCCATTTCCATGGCCTGCGCGTCGCGCGCACTCATGTCGTTGAAGATGGTATAGCCGACGATGTGATCGCGTGCCCGCTCGCGCGGGATGTTCTTGCCCTTGCGTCCGATATAGCAGGCGAATTCGAGTTCGAAATCCATCGCCTTGCTGTACGAAGGCCAGATGACATCCTCGTCCGGTCCGATCACGGCGAAGCGGTTGCACTTGTAATAGATCGGCTGGCGGTTGAAGGTGGCGATCACGCGCTCGTCGGCGCGGGTGTTCATCTGCGCCAACGCTTCCTCGGGATTGGGCAGGTGGGCCACGCGGGCGCGGCGCGCGGCCGCGAAGCTCTGCTTCAGGTGCAGCTCGAAGCAGGAGCAGTCGCGCATCTGCGGCGGCGGCTGTATCGGTGCGCACAGTTTCACGGCCGCGCGCTCGACGACCGTCCCCGCGGGCGCACGCGCGGCCAGGCGGCGCGCCTCTTGCATGGCTTCGTCGCCCGCCTCGACCAGCGCCAGGATACTGGCGAAGGCCGGCCACCCACCCAGGCCAGTAGCGCTGGCGGCCTTGCTCAGGTCGACGATCGCCGTGTCGGATTCGATCAAGGCGCCGGGGCGCATGGTGCCGGACGCGTCGCGGTAAGTAACCAGTCTCATTCCTGTCTCCGTCCTTTGTTATATTTGTCCACGGGCGCGCCGCGGCTTGCTACACCCGGCCGTTGACCGGGATGCTGGCGCCGGTCAGCGCCGAAGCATCGTCCGACAGCAGGAAGGCGATCACCGCCGCCAGCTTGTCGGGCGCCACCCAGCGGCTGAAGTCGGCGTCCGGCATGTCGGCACGGTTGGCCGGCGTGTCGATAATGCTGGGCAGGACGGCGTTCACCGTGACCCTGCGGTCCTTCAGTTCTTCCGCCAGTGCTTCGGTCAGGCGCACCACGCCGGCCTTGGACGCGGCATACGCGCCCATGCCCATGCCGGCCTTCTGCGCCGCGGCCGCGCCTACGTTGACGATGCGTCCGCTCATCCGCTCGCTACGGCCCGCCAGCAGGTGCGGCAGCGCCGCCCGGCAACTGGCCACGGCGGTGCGCAGATTGGTCTCGTACATGCGATCCCAGGACGCCAGGGCGCCGCCCTCGACCGTCTCCCAGGTGAAGCCGCCGGCCACGTTGACGACGCCGTCCAGCGCGCCGAGGGCCTCGGCGACCTGCGCGTATGCCGCCTGGCAGGCGGCCTCCTGGCCCAGTTCCACGCCGCCGAATGCCAGCACGCCATCGGAAAGGCCGCCAGGTGCCGGGGCGCGGTCCAGCAGGGCGACGCGCGCGCCCTCGGCGACCAGCCGTGCGGCGACGGCACGGCCCAGCGCGCCGAAGCCGCCGGTTACTACGAAGGTACGGGAATCGAGTCGCTGCGGCATGGCGGAATCTTTCTTCTCTGCTAGGTTGGAGGGTGCGCCTTGCTGAAAACTTTAAACATATTTTCAATTTCTGTCTACATAGTTGTAGAATCTCCCTACCGATAGTCCGTAAGCACTCGCCGGAGGCCAAGGCATGACGAGAAAACTCCCCGCACTCACTCCCGACAACCGGGCCTTCTGGCAAGGCGGCGCCGAGGGCCGGCTGCAGATGCACCATTGCAATGCCTGCGCACGCTTCTTCCATCCGCCGGCGCCGATCTGTCCGCGCTGCCTCAGCCTGGAAGTCGGGCCGCGCGCCGTCTCGGGACGCGGCAAGGTCCTCACTTATACGGTCAACCACCAGGCCTGGCGCGCGGACCTGCAGCTGCCCTATGTGGTCGCCATCGTCGGGCTGGCCGACCAGGAGGGCCTGCGTTTCGTGAGCAACATCGTCGGCACCGAGCCGGACCAGGTCGCGATCGGCATGCCGGTCCAGGTCCGCTTCGAGCAGGTCGAGGACGTCTGGCTTCCACTGTTCGAAAGGGCTGCATGATGTTCGACCGGATCTACGAAAAGGACGTGGCGATCACCGGCATCGGCCAGTCGGAAGTCGGCCGCCCGTCGGCGAAATCGGCGATGCGCCTGACGCTCGACGCCTGCCTGGAAGCGATTGCCGACGCCGGCCTGACGCGCGACGAGATCGACGGCGTCGCCTGCTGGCCGGGCGACAACAACAACGGCGACGCGTTTTCGCCGGTCGGACCGAATGCGCTGATCGGCACGCTGGGCTTGAAGGTCAACTGGTTCGGCGGCGGCTATGAAGGACCGGGGCCGCTGGCCGGCATGATCAATGGCGCGATGGCGATCGCGGCCGGACTGTGCCGCCACGTGCTGGTATTTCGCACCATTACCGAAGCGACCCGGCGCCAGACCGACAAGGGCGCCAGCGCGCTGACCAACAAGACCGTCGGGCGCGACAGCAGCTTTTTCTGGCAGTGGTACACGCCGTTCAACGTGCTGTCCGGGATCAGCCTGATGGCGATGTACGCGCAGCGCCATTTTCACGAATACGGCACCACGCCCGAGCAGCTGGCGCAGATCGCCCTCACCTGCCGCGCCAACGCGGCGCTGAACCCGAAGGCGATCTACCGCACGCCGCTGAGCATGGACGACTACATGGCCTCGCGCATGATCTCGACGCCGCTGCGCATGCTCGACTGCGACGTCCATTGCGATGCCTCGACCGCCATCATCCTGTCGCGCGCCGACGCGGCCAGGGATCTTCCGAATCCGCCGGTGCGTATCGAAGCGATCGGTTCCGCCCTGCGCCAGCCGTGGTCCTGGGACCAGATCGACCTGACCGCGATGGCCACCGTTGATGCCGCCGACATGATGTGGTCGCGTACCGACTTCAAGCCGGGCGATGTCGGCAATGCGCAGCTGTACGACGGCTTCTCGATCCTGACCATGATGTGGATGGAAGCGCTGCGCCTGTGCCCGCGCGGCGAAAGCGGCCGCTTCGTCGAAGGCGGACGCCGCATCGCCCTCGACGGCGCGCTGCCGGTGAATACGAATGGCGGGCAGCTGTCGGGCGGCCGCACCCACGGCCTCGGCTATGTGCACGAAGCCTGTACCCAGCTATGGAATCGCGGCGGCGCGCGCCAGGTGAGGCCGCACCAGGTCTCGGTGGTCGCTTCGGGCGGTGGCCCGCTGGCCGGCAGCCTGCTGCTGGTGCGCGACTAGGGCCTTCTTGTTCGCTGCGGCGCGCTTGCTCCGGAACGATTCTGATATTAGAATTGCATTTTCTGGAGCATTCCATGCCTAGCGCTACCAGCAACGACGAATTAACCGATTCCTCGACCGGCGTGACCGTCAAGCCGGTCGTGAATGCGGTCCGCATCCTGCGCTTCCTGACCGCCTCCGGTTCCCCGGAGCGTGCATCCGACATCGCGCGCGAATTGTCGATCAATCCCAGCACCTGCTTCAACACCTTGCGTACGCTGGTGGCCGAAGAGATGCTCGACTTCGACCCGCTGTCGAAAACCTATACCACGGGGCTGGGCCTGGCCAAGCTGGTCGAGCATCTGGTCACGCAGGGCCAGCGCCTGGACGTCGTGCGCCCGCTGATGCAGGAATTCGCCGCCGCGCACCACGTCACAGTCACCTTGTGGCGGCGGATGGGCAATGACCGGATCGTTCTGGTCAGCTCGGAAACCAGTCCTGGCGACTTGCGCATCGACATGGCGATCGGCCAGCGCCTGCCGGTACTGATGGGCGCCAGCGGACGCCTGTTCGCCGCCAGGCTCGGCCTCGACGAGGAACGCCTGCGCGCCGTGTTCGACAAGGTGCGCTGGGCGCGCCCGCTGAGCTTCGAGGACTACCAGCGCCAGGTGCTCGATGCCGCCGCCAAGGGCTGGGCGATCGACGACGGCTATTTTTCGACAGGTATCCTGGCGGTCGCGGCGCCCGTGGACGACCGCACCGGTGCGATTGCCTACGCGATGTCGGCGGTGACCTTCCGCGGCCAGTACGCCGACGCCGAAGTCGAGAAGCTCGGCCAGTCACTGAGCAAGGCGGCGGCGAAGGTCGGCAACATCCTGTTCTGATCGCACAAAACGTGACAGTTTTTTGATTTGTGTGCATAATCGTCTCACGGTCGACGCGGCCGGATAATTATTAAAGAGACGAATCATGAGCGATCAAGTGCTTCACCGCGTAATCATCGAACGCAGCCGCTGCTGCGGTTACGGCCTCTGCGCCGCTATCTGCCCCGAGATCTACAAGCTCGATTCCGGCGGCATCGCCTACGTCGACAGCGATGTCGTCCCCGACGAACTGCTGGAGAGCGCGCGCGAAGGCGCGGCCGCCTGCCCGGCCGAAGCCATCGTCATCCAGGCGCCGGCCTGAGCCTCGCCATGAACCGATTAGCTGGAAAGGTCGCCCTGATCACGGGCACCGGCGGCGGCCAGGGCCGCGTGGCCGCCCTGTATTTTGCGCGCGAAGGCGCGACCGTGGTCGGCTGCGACGTCGACCGTGCCGGGCATGAGGAAACCGCGCGCCTGATGGCGGCCGAGGGCTACACATTGCACGGCAGCGCGCCGGTCGATCTCGGCGACCACGAGCAGGCCAGGCGCTGGGTCGAGGCCGCGGCCGAGGAATGCGGCCGCATCGACATCCTGTACAACAATGCCTCGGCGGCGAGGTTCGGGCCGGTCGGCGAGATGTCGGTGGAAGACTGGCACTACACCATCCGCAATGAGCTCGACCTCATCTTCTTTACCACCCGCATCGCGTGGAAACACCTGGCGGCGCAGGGGGGCGTGGTGATCAACATCGCCTCGACCGCGGCCTGGGGCGGCTCCCGCGCGGCCGGCATCAGCGCCCACAGCGCGGCCAAGGGCGCGGTCGTGTCCTTCACGCGGCAGCTGGCGGTGGAAGGCGCGCCGCTGGGCATCCGCGCCGTCAGCATCAGCCCGGGCTTCGTGCGCACGCCCGGCACCGCGGCCTTCGTCGACAACCCGGCCACGCGCCGCATCATCCTCGACGGCGTGCTGCAGGACCGCCCCGGCGAGCCGGAGGAAGTCGTCTCGCTCGCGCTCTACGTGGCATCGGACGAAGCGCGCTTCATGACCGGCTCCGACCTGGTCGTCGACGGCGGTCTGCTGGCCATCTAGCGCTCACGCACTGCACATAAAACCAAAGGAGGAGACAAGTGGACATCATCGGCATCGGCTACCTCGGCTTCGAGACTGCCAACCTGGACGCCTGGCGCGAATACGGCCCCCAGGTGATGGGTTTCCAGACGGGCCCTGCCCCGGAAGGCGATCAGGACTCGCTGTACTTCAGGATGGACGACCGGCGCCACCGGATCGCCTTCCACCCAGGGAAGATCGATCGGCTGGCCTACATCGGCTGGGAAGCAAAAGGGAAACTCGAATTCCAGGCGGCGGTCGAACGCTTTCGCGAGCATGGGGTCGAGCTCATCGTCGCCGACGAAGCTCTGCGGGAGCGCCGCGGCGTCAAGGAGTTGGTGCGCTTCCGTGACCCCGTCGGCTACCAGCACGAGCTGTTCTATGCACAGAAATGGATGCCGCGTTCCTTCCAGCCGGGGCGCCCGCACGGCGGCTTCACCTGCGGCGAGCGCGGCGTCGGCCACGTGGTTTTGATCACCCCGGAGTTCGGACCCGAGCTCGAACACTTCCTGACCGTCGTCATGGGCATGCGCTACTACGGCGCCGGCGCCGGCAAGGGCAAGACGGGCTTCTTCCGCGCCAGCCTCAACAACCATACCAGCCACGACATCGCCTACGGCTTCGGCCCGGGCAAGGCCGGCGTGCAACATGTCGGCATCACCGTCAACTCGGTGCGCGACGTCGGCGAGACCTACGACCTGGTTCGCAAGAAGGGCTTGCAGATGATGATGACCCTGGGCCAGCATACCCAGGACCCACACATGTCCTTCTACCACTTCACGCCGTCCGGCTTCGCCATCGAGTGCATCGCCGAGCTCGAGCCGTGGCACGACGATGGTTTCGAACTCAATCCGGAGAAGCTGTCGACCTGGGGCCACGAACTGGTCGGCCCGATCTTGGGACCGAGCGTGCGCACGCCCCAGGAGGTGTTCGATCCGGAAGTGGTGGCGGAAAAATATTGAGGTCGATATGAACGCCGTTCCCGCCCCGGCGGGAACGGCGGTGTCACTGCTTATCCCAACTCCTCCACCAGCGCCGGCACGACCTCGAACAGATCGCCCACGATGCCATAGTCGGCCACCGAGAAGATCGGCGCTTCCGGGTCCTTGTTGATGGCGACGATGGTCTTCGAGTCCTTCATGCCGGCCAGGTGCTGGATGGCGCCCGAGATGCCGACGGCGATGTACAGGGTCGGGGCGACGATCTTGCCGGTCTGGCCGACCTGCCAGTCGTTCGGCACGTAGCCGGCGTCGACGGCGGCGCGCGAGGCGCCCATGGCGGCGCCCAGCTTGTCGGCCAGCGGCTCCAGCAGCTTGAAGTTGTCGCCCGAGCCCATGCCGCGGCCGCCGGAGACGACGATCTTGGCGCCGGTCAGTTCCGGACGGTCCGACTTGGCCAGTTCACGGCCCACGAAGGACGATTTGCCCGAATCGGCGACTGCAGCGATCGATTCGACGGCGGCCGAACCACCTTCGGCGGCAGCGGCGTCGAAGCCGGTGCTGCGCACGGTGATGACCTTGACCTTGTCGCCCGACTGCACGATGGCGATAGCGTTACCGGCGTAGATCGGACGCTCGAAGGTGTCCGGCGCATCGACCTTGGTGATTTCCGAGATCTGGGCCACGTCCAGCTTGGCGGCGACGCGCGGCAGGATGTTCTTGCCGTAGGCGGTAGCCGGGGCGAGGATGTGCGAATACGAACCGGCGACCGCCAGGATCTGCTCGGCGACGTTCTCGGCCAGGCCATCGGCGAAGTGCGGCGCATCGGCGACCAGCACTTTCGAGACGCCTGCGATCTTCGCAGCCTGCTCGGCGACGCCGCCGCAGCCGGCGCCGGCGACCAGCACGTGCACTTCGCCGCCGCACTGGGCGGCCGCGGTCACGGTGTTCAGGGTGGCGCCCTTCAGCGAGGCGTTGTCGTGTTCAGCAATTACGAGTGCGACCATGATGTTCTCTTATCCTTGGTTAGATGACTTTGGCTTCGGTGCGCAGTTTCTGCACCAGGGTCGCCACGTCCGGCACTTTGATGCCGGCCGAACGCTTGGCCGGCTCCGACACTTTCAGCGTCTTCAGGCGCGGGGTCACGTCGACGCCCAGGTCTTCCGGCTTGATGGTCTCGAGCGGCTTCTTCTTGGCCTTCATGATGTTCGGCAGCGTCACGTAGCGCGGCTCGTTCAGGCGCAGGTCGGTGGTGACGATGGCCGGCAGGGTCAGGGCCACGGTTTCCAGGCCGCCGTCCACTTCGCGGGTCACGGTCACTTTACCGTCTTCCAGCACGACTTTCGAAGCGAAGGTCGCTTGGGGCCAGCCCAGCAGCGCCGCCAGCATCTGGCCGGTCTGGTTCGAATCGTCGTCGATCGCCTGCTTGCCCAGGATGATCAGCTGCGGCTGCTCCTTGTCGGCCAGGGCTTTGAGCACCTTGGCCACGCCCAGCGGCTCGATCTCGGCGCCGGTCTCGACCAGGATGCCGCGGTCGGCGCCGATGGCCATGCCGGTACGCAGGGTTTCCTGGGCCTGGGTCACGCCGCAGGTCACGGCCACGATCTCGGTGACCTTGCCGGCTTCCTTCAGGCGGGTCGCCTCTTCCAGCGCGATCTCGTCGAACGGGTTCATCGACATTTTGACGTTGGCGACATCGACGCCGCTGCCGTCGGACTTGACGCGGACCTTGACGTTGTAGTCGACCACGCGTTTGACTGGTACCAGTATTTTCATGCCTATCTCCTTCAAGTCTTGTTTTGGTGGGCCGAAGCGCCATAGAGCGCCATGAGCCGGGCGCGCCGTTCGGCCGCCGCGTCCATGGCTTTTTCCTTCACGTGGCCGTAGCCGCGTATTTTTTCGGGCAGCCGTCCCAGCTCGAGCGCGGTATCCAGGTGTTCAGGGGCCAGGGTCTCGCAGAACAGGCGCACGAGGGCGAAGTAGTCTTCGACCAGTGCGCGCTCGCGGCGCCGCTCGGCGGTCTTGCCGAAGGGGTCGAGCAGCGTGCCGCGCAAACCCTTGAAGCGGGCCAGGACGGAGAATGCCTGCATCATCCATGGGCCGTAGCTTCGCTTAACGAGCCTGCCGGCGGCGTCGCGCGCGGCGGTCATGGGCGGCGCCAGGTGGAAATGGAGCTGGTAATCCTTGCCCGGCTCACCCTCGAACTGGCTGCGCAGCTCGGCCAGGAACTCGGGCGCGCTATGCAGGCGCGCCACCTCGTATTCGTCCTTGTAAGCCATCAGCTTGGCGAGGTTGCGCGCCACCGCCTCGGTCAGCGCCAGCCTCCCGCCGGGGTCGACCCCGGCCTCCACCTTGCGCAGGCGCTCCACCGACTCACGGTAGCGCCGGGCATATGCCGGATTCTGGTAGGCCGTCAGCAGCGCCACCTGCTGGGCGATCAGGCGATCGAGGGTCACGGGGAGCGGAAGCGGCCTGGCCTGCGCGGCCGGGGTCGCGGGTGCCGCCGTGGCGGGTGCGCCGAGCGCAGCCGGATCGTGCGCCGCCAGCCGGCCAGCCTCGAAAGCCTGCTGGTTCTTCTCGACCGCGACACCGTTCAATTCGATTGCGCGCAGCAGCGCGGCGCGTCCCAGCGGCACCCAGCCCTTTTGCCAGGCGTAGCCGAGCAGCAGCGGGTTGGCGTAGATCGTGTCGCCAAACAGGCGCAGCGCCAGCGCATTCGCGTCCACGAACTCGCAGGTCTCGCCGATGGCGGTGCGCAGGTCGTCCTCGGCCGCGGCGCCCGGGAACTTCCAGTCGGGATTCGACAGGAAGGCCGCCGCCGGCACCGACGCGCTGTTGACGATGGCCCGCGTCCGGCCGCGCCGCACCCGCGACAAGGCGTCGGCGGAAGCCGCCACCATCGCATCGCAGCCGATCAGCAGGGCCGCCTCACCCGTCGGCACCCGGGTCGCGTGGATGCTGTCCGGATGCGCCGCGATCTGCACGTGGCTGAGCACCGCGCCGCCCTTTTGCGCGAGGCCGGTGATGTCGAGCACCTTGACGCCCTTGTTTTCCAGGTGGGCCGCCATGCCGAGCAGCGCGCCGATGGTCACCACGCCGGTGCCGCCCACGCCCGGCACGACGATGCCGCAGACACCCTCGAGCGTGGCTTGCACCGGTTCCGGAACGACGGGAGCTTCGGCGGCGGCCGCCGCCACGGCACGGGGCCGGCGCAGCTGGGCGCCTTCGGCGGTGACGAAACTCGGGCAGAATCCGTTCACGCAAGAGAAATCCTTGTTGCAGGAACTCTGGTTGATTCTGCGCTTGGTGCCGTACGGGGTCTCGAGCGGTTCGACCGACAGGCAGTTCGACGCCACCGAGCAGTCGCCGCAGCCCTCGCAGACCGCCGGGTTGATGAAGGCGCGCCGCGCCGGGTCCGGATAGTCGCCGCGCTTGCGCCGGCGACGCTTCTCGGTGGCGCAGGTCTGGTCGTAGATCATGACCGATACCCCGGCGACTTCCCTGAGCTCCAGCTGCAGGGCGTCGAACTGGTCGCGGTGATGCACCGTCACAGCATCCGGCAGGCCGGCGCGCGCGGCATATTTTTCCGGCTCGTCGCTCACCACCAGCACCCGCACCGCGCCTTCGCTCACGACCTGCTGGGCGATCTGCGCTACGGTCAGGGTGCCGTCCACCGGCTGGCCGCCGGTCATCGCGACCGCGTCGTTGTAGAGGATCTTGTAGGTGAGCGTGGCCTTGGCCGCGATCGCGGCCCGGATCGCCAGCAGGCCGGAATGGAAGTAGGTCCCGTCGCCGAGGTTCACGAACACGTGCTTGTCGCGCGTGTAATGCATCTGGCCGAGCCAGCTCACGCCCTCGCCGCCCATCTGGGCCACGGTCTCGGTGCGGCGGTCCATCCACAAGGCCATGTAGTGGCAGCCGATGCCCGCCAGCGCGCGCGAGCCCTCCGGCACCCTGGTCGAGGTATTGTGCGGGCAGCCCGAGCAGAACCACGGCTTGCGCTCCGCCGTCACGCGCGGCCGCGCCGCCTCGCGCTCCTTGGCCTCGATCACGGCGATGCGGGCGTCGATCGCGGCTCGCAGATGCCGCGGCAGGCCGGCCTGGCCCAGGCGGCGCGCGACCGCCTTGGCAATCAGCGCCGGCGACAGCTCGTAGCGCGCCGGCAGCAGCCACTCGCCGCGCGGCGAGGCCCATTCCCCACCCTCCATGCCGCGTTCGTCGAATTTTCCGTACACGCGCGGCCGTTGCTCGTTCGGCCAGTTGTACAGCTGCTCCTTGATCGCATATTCGAGCACCTGGCGCTTTTCCTCGACCACCAGGATCTCCTCGAGCCCGGCTGCGAATTCGCGCACGTCGTCCGCGTGCAGCGGCCAGACGCAGCCGACCTTCAGGATGCGGATGCCGATGGCGCGGCAGGCCGCGTCGTCCAGGCCGAGGTCGGCCAGGGCCTGGCGCAGGTCGAGGTAGGCCTTGCCGGCGGCGACGATGCCGAAGCGCGCATCCGGCGCGTCCAGCACCACCTGGTTCAGCTTGTTGGCGCGGACGTAGTCGAGCGCGGCATACCACTTGCTCTCGACCAGGCGCGCCTCCTGCTCCAGCGGGCCGTCGGGCCAGCGGATGCCCAGCCCACCCTCCGGCAGGGGCGTATCCGGCGCCACGATGCGCAGGCGCTGCGGATCCATCTCGACCGAGGCCGAGGATTCCACCACGTCGGTCACGCATTTCATCGCCACCCACAGCCCGGCATGGCGGCTCATCGCCCAGCCGTGCAGGCCGTAGTCGTGGAATTCCTGCACGCTGGATGGGTACAGTACCGGAATGCCGCAGGCCACCAGCAGGTGTTCCGACTGGTGCGCCACAGTGGACGACTTGGCGGCATGGTCGTCGCCGACCAGCATCAGCACGCCGCCCTTGGACGAGGTCCCCGCGGCATTGGCGTGCTTGAGGACGTCCGCCGAGCGGTCGACGCCCGGTCCCTTGCCGTACCACATGCCGAACACGCCGTCGCGTGTGGCGCTGTCGTACAGGTTCACCTGCTGCGTGCCCCACACCGCGGTGGCCGCCAGGTCTTCGTTCAGGCCGGGCTGGAACACCACGTCGTGGCTGTCGAGGTGCTTTTTTGCCTTCCACAGCGCCAGATCCAGGCCGCCCAGCGGCGAGCCACGGTAGCCCGACACGTAGCCGCCCGTGTTCAGGCCGGCATCGAGGTCCCGCTGTTTCTGCAGCATCGGCAGGCGCGCCAGCATCTGCACGCCGCTCAGGTAGATGCGTCCCTGGTCGACCGTGTATTTGTCGTCGAGCGCGACGGCGCGCAGTTCTACTGCGGCGGCAGGCGTTAGCGGCGAGTTCATGCAATGTCTCCGTCAAGAATTTTTATGAACAGAGTCTACAAAAATGTTCAACTATCGTAAAATCAAAAATCATGAGCCCAGGTATCAGAAAAACGCATGCCCAGCACCGATAACGTCAGCCTGCGCCAGTTGCGCTACTTCGTCGCCGCCGCTGAGACCGGCCGTTTTTCGATGGCCGCCACGCGCGCCCACGTATCGCAGTCGGCGATCACCAACGCGGTGCTGCTGCTGGAGCAGGAACTGGGCCTGCGGCTGTTCGACCGCAAGCCCCACGGGGTCGCCCTGACCGCCGACGGCCAGCGTTTCTACCACCGGACCCGCGGCATCCTCGACTCGCTGGCCGACTGCCTGCGCGAACAGCATCTGCCGGCCCTGCAGTTGGCGGGCCCGCTGCGGGTGGGCGCTTCCTACACCCTGCTCGGCTATTTCCTGCCGCCGCTGCTGGCGCGCTTCCGCGACCAGTATCCCGGTGTCGACATCGACCTGGCCGACATGCACCGCCAAGCCATCGAAGACGAAGTCGGGTCCGGGCGCCTGGACATGGGCGTGGTGATCCTGTCCAACCTTCCGGAGCGCGAACACTTTGGCCACCATGTGCTGGTGCGTTCGCGCCGCCAGCTGTGGATGGCCGCCGACCATCCCCTGCTCGGAAAGGACAATGCCGCCCTGTCCGACATCGCGGCCTACCCGTATATCCAGGTGACGGTGGACGAAAGCGAGGAGTCGACCCGGCGCTACTGGGAAGCGCGCGGCGTGCAGCCCCACATCGCCTTCCGCACCAGCTCGATGGAAGCGCTGCGCGGCCTGATCGCCCATGGCTTCGGGGTCAGCATCCTGTCGGACATGGTGTACCGCCACTGGTCGCTCGAGGGCAAGAAGATCGAGGCGCGCCCGATCCTGGACCTCGTGCCGGACATGGAGGTCGGGCTGATCTGGCACCGCGACCGCCCGCAGGGACAGCCGGCCGAAGCCTTCCGCCAGTTCCTGATACGGACCAGCGGAGGCTGAGCCAGGCGCTACAGCGAGCGGGCGATGATCTCTTTCATGATCTCCGATGTGCCGCCGTAGATCCGGGCGACGCGGGCGTCGACCCAGGCGCGGCTGATCTTGTACTCGCTCATGAAGCCATAGCCGCCGTGCAGCTGCAGCAGCTCGTCGAGCACCCTGCCCTGCATTTCCGATCCCAGCAGCTTGCACATCGCGCCCACCTCGGCCGACAGCTCGCCGCGCATGGCCTTGGCCAGGCAGTCGTCGACGAACACGCGCAGCATCGTGGCCTGGGCCTTGCATTCGGCCAGCTTGAACCTGGTGTTCTGGAAGTCGAACACCGGCTTGCCGAACACCTTGCGTTCGCGGACGTATTCCAGCGTGTCGTCGAGCAGGGCTTCGATGCTGGCGGCGGCGCGCAGGCCGATGATGGTGCGCTCCCACGCCAGCTGGTGGGTCAGGTAGGAAAAGCCCTTGTTTTCCTCGCCCAGGCGGTTCGCCACCGGCACCCGTACTTCGTCGAAGAACAGCTCCGAGGTGTCCTGGCCCTTCAGGCCGATCTTTTCCAGCAGCTTGCCCTTCGAGAAGCCCGGGCGATCGGCCTCGACGCAGATCAGGGTCAGCTCCTTCGCGTTCGGGTCCAGCTTGGTGGCGGTGACCATCAGGTCGGCGTTGCCGCCGTTGGTGATGAAGGTCTTCTGGCCGTTCACCACGTAATCGTCGCCGTCCCGCCGCGCGCTGGTGCGCATCGAGCGCAGGTCCGAGCCGATCCCCGGTTCGCTCATGGCGATCACCCCGATCGTCTCGCCGCTGACCATTTTCGGCAGCCAGCGCTGCTTCTGTTCCTCGCTGCCATACGCCACGATATACGGGGCCACGATCTCGGAATGGGTGGTGAAGCCGATCGCGGTGGCGTTCACGCGCGCCAGTTCCTCGATCATCACGGCCGAGTGGCCGAAGTCGCCGCCGGCGCCGCCATATTCTTCGGGCACGGTCGAACACAGCAGCCCCACCTCGCCGGCCTTGCGCCATACGGACTTCGGCACGATGCCGGCGTGCTCCCACTCTGCCAGGTGGGGCACGATCTCGTTCTCGATGAACCGCCGGGCCATCTCGCGGAACATATGGTGGTCTTCACGGAACACACTGCGCATGCTGCCTCTCCTGATGTAGATCGGGCCTAGCGGCCCTTGTATTGCGGTTCGCGCTTGCCCAGGAAGGCCGATACCGCTTCCGCGTGGTCCTCGGTGTGATGGGCCAGCGCCTGGTAGGCGGCCGACATCTCGAGCAGCGAATCGAGCCGCATGTGCTGGCCCTCGCGCAGCAGGCGCTTGGTCAGGCGCAGGCCGTGTGACGGATTGGCGGCCATGCGCCGCGCAATCGCCAGCGCGGCCTCCTGCAGCTGCGCCGCCGGCACCACCTCGGTCACCAGGCCCCAGGCCAGGGCGGTGGCGGCGTCGATGGTGTCGCCGGTCAGCGCCATCAGGCTGGCCTTGGGCATGCCGACGATGCGCGGCAGCAGCCAGGCGCCGCCGTCTCCCGGAACGATGCCCAGCTTGACGAAACTCTCGGCGAACTTGGCGCTGTCGGCCGCGATCCGCACGTCGCACATGCAGGCGAGGTCGAGGCCGGCGCCGATCGCCGGGCCGTTCAAGGCCGCGATCACCGGCACCTCCAGGCTGTACAGGCACAGCGGGATGCGCTGGATGCCGTTGCGGTAGCTTTCGCTGACTTCGTAGGGCGAGCCGGCGAAGATGCCGCCGCGCTCGGCCATGTCCTTGACGTTGCCCCCCGCGCAAAAGGCCGGGCCGTTCCCGGTCAGGATCACCACCTTGACGCTGCGATCCAGACGCACCGCCGCGCACAGGTCGACGAATTCCTGCATCTGCGATGGACTGGTCAGGGCGTTGCGGGTCTCCGGACTGTCCATGCGCACGGTCAGGATCGCGCCCTCGCGCTCGATGTTCAGGAATGGGCTCATGCGCTCTGCTCCTGCAGGGTAGCGACATGGCCGGCGGTGACGCCGGGCCAGAAGCTTTCCGCGCCGGCGGCGCAGACTGCCCTGCCCAGCCGCTGCGACCAGGCGCTGGCCGACCCGAACTCGCTGCGCCAGGACCATAGCCGGCGCGTGCTCAGGTGCAGCGTATGTTCGTGCGTGAAGCCGATCGCGCCGTGCACGGCATGGGCCACGCCGGCGCCGATGCCGGCCGCCTCGGAAGCGCAGATCTTGGCCGCGATCGCCTGCAGCCGGACGATGCGCGTTTCCGCCGCTGCGAACGCCGCTTCCGACGCCATGACCGCCGAGGCCGTGTGCTCTGCCAGCACTGCGAGCTGGTGCTGGATCGCCTGGAAGCTGCCGATCGGCTTGCCGAACTGGACGCGCTCGCCGGCATACGTGCTTGCCAGCGCCAGCACGCCTTCCAGCGCACCGGCGATCTGGGCGGCGCGCACCATGGCGCCGCCCAGCAGCAGCACATCGGCCGGCCAGCCCTGCGGCAGGCTGGCCTGCGCCACCGGCGCCACATCCTGGAACAACAGCGTCGCGCGCGGCTCGGCGGCGGTGTTGGCGCCATCGCGCCGGCTGGCCGCTTCGGTCGGCAAGAGCACCACGGCCGGCTCCGGGCCGCCGGTCACGGCCACCACCAGCGGTACGGTGTCGCCCCAGGGCACCTCGAGCGCTTCGCCGCTCACCGCACCGTTCTGCAGCCGCAGCGAGCCGGCGCCGACGACGCTGACCGCGCCGGCGGCGGGCGCCAGCCCGGTCGCGCCCAGCAGCCAGTTGGCGAGCATCGCTTCCGGCAGCGGCAGCGGCAGGTTGTAGCGACCGGCCAGGCGGATCACGCCGCACACGTCCGCCCAGCTGGCGCCGGCCCCGCCCAGTGCCTCGGGCGCCAGCGCCAGCGGAAAGCCGGACTCCTCGACAGCCGCCCACATCGCTTGCGGCCAGGCGCCGTCCTCGCAGGCCAGCACCGCCGAGGGGCTGGCCAGGTCGGCGAACAGGCGCTCGACCGTGGAATCGAACATTTGTCTCATGATTAACGCATTCCCAGTCCGCGCGCGATGATCCCGCGGAGAATTTCGCGCGTACCGCCGCGCAGTGAAAATGAAGGAGCCTCCTGCATCAGGTAGGCCAGTATCCGCGCATGCTCGCTGCCGCCGCGCGTGGCGGGCACGACCTCCAGCAGCGCCTGGGCCAGCTCCGGGATCTCCTGCTCGAAGCTGGTGCCCAGGTCCTTGACCACCGAAGCTTCCCAGGCCGGATTGCGGCCGGCCGCCAGGTGGGCGGTGACCGCGAGCGACATCTGGCGCAGGTTGATGAGCCGCGCCGTCAGGCGGCCGATCTCCCTTGCCTGCAAGGCGTCGGGGTCGGCGCCCACCGCCTCGACCAGCGACTGCAGCAGCGCGATCGAACTCAGAAAGCGTTCCGGCCCGCTGCGCTCGAAGGCCAGTTCAGCCGTGACCTGGGCCCAGCCCTGGCCCTCGGCGCCGATCAGGGCGCCGGCGTCGAGTTCCACGTCGTCGAAGAAGACTTCGTTAAAGTGGCTGGCGCCGGTCAGGTCCTTGATCGGACGGATCGTAATGCCGGGCAGCGACAGGTCGACGATGAATTGCGACAGCCCCTCGTTGCGCCGGCTCTCGGGATCGGTGCGCAGCAAGGCGATCATGTAGTGCGAGCGCTGGGCATTCGTGGTCCACACCTTCTGGCCGTTGACGATCCATTTGTCGCCGGCGCGCCGCGCGCTGCTCTTGATCGAAGCCAGGTCGGAGCCGGAGTTCGGCTCGCTCATGCCGATGCAGAAGAACTGCTCGCCGCGGCAGATGGCCGGCAGGTGGAAATCCTTCTGGGCCGCGCTGCCGTAATGCAGGATCTGGGGACCGCTCTGGCGGTCGGCAAACCAGTGCGCGGACACCGGCGCGCCGGCCGCCAGCAGTTCCTCGATCACCACATAGCGCGCGAAGGGGCTGGCCTCGGCGCCGCCATAGCGTTTCGGCAGGGCCATGCCGATCCAGCCGCGCTCGCCCAGGCGGCGGCTGAAGCCGGCATCGAAGCCCATCCAGGATTCGGCGCGCCGGCTCGGCGGGACCGCGGCCAGCGCGTCGGCGAGGAAGCCCCGCACCTGCGCGCGGATCGCCTCCGCCTCGGGCGGAATGGGACTGTAGGTGAACTGGTCAATGGACATGGTCGCTCATGGTTCGAATGGGCGTGGATCGACCGCTGCGCGCGCAGGCCGGCGCGCAGCGACGAATGCCGGCCTGCGCCGGCGTGCGCTCAGAGCGCGGTCTGGGCGTCGGCGGCGGCGAACATCTTGTTGATGTCGCCGGACGTCACCGGACGGCTCGGATCGCGTTCCGGCGCCGCGCCGCCCAGGCCGAGAGCCGGCTCGATGCTGACGTGGGTGGCCTGCGCCTTGAGCGCGCCGACGGTGCAGTTTTCGCGGCCTAGAATGGCAAAGGGGTCGTAGGAGAACTCGCGCATCGCGTTCAAGTGGGTGATCTTGTTGATCACCTCGTCCGACAGGTGCTGCGCCTGCTTCCAGAACACGTCGGCCGAATACGGCCAGGTGCAGTCGGAGTGCGGGTAGTCGCACTCCCAGGTCACCTTGTCGACGTTGATCGAATCCAGGTTCTTCAGGCCGAACGCATCTTCGATGAAGCAGGTGATGATGTGTTCATTGAAGATCTCGCTGGGCTTCTTGCCGCCGAAGTTGGAGTTGGTCCATTCGTGGTGGTGGCTGTGGGTGAAGTCCGCGCGCTCGAGCAGGTAGGGAATCCAGCCGATGCCGCCTTCCGACAGGGCCATGCGCAGCTTCGGATACTTCTTCCACATCGGCGCCCAGATCCAGTCCGCCGCCGAGTTCGAGATCGAGATCGGCATCGACGTGATCCAGGCGTCGATCGGCGATTCGTCCGATGCGTGGGCCGCCTTGACCCCGGTGCCGATGTGGCAGCAGATGACGACGTCGTTGTCGGCGCAGGCCTTCCACAGCGGGTCCCAGTGGTCGTTGTGGATCGACGGGTAGCCGTGCACGGTCGGGTTGTCGGACAGGGTCAGCGCGTGCACGCCCTGGGCCGCCAGGCGCTTGACCTCGGCGGCCGCGGCCTGCATGTCCCACCAGGGCACCATCATGAGGGGGATGAAGCGGCCGGGCGCGGCATTGCACCAGTCGTGCAGGTGCCAGTCGTTGTAGGCCTGGATCGCCGCCAGGCTGACTTCCTTGTCGTTCATCATCTGGAAGCGCTGGCCGGCGAAGCCCGGGAAAGTCGGGAAGCACAGCGAGCCGAGCACGCCGTTGGCGTTCATGTCGTCCACGCGCGCCTTGATGTCCCAGGTGCCGCGGCGCATCTGCTCGTAGGAGAGCGGCTCCATGCCGTACTCGTCCTTGGGGCGCCCCACCACCGAGTTCAGGCCCATGTAGCCCGTCGCACGGTCTTCGAAGACCCAGACGTCGCGGCCCTTGATGTTGTCCACCCGCGGCTGGCGGCCCTTGAATTTGGCCGGCATGTGGCGGTCGAAAGCGCCGCGCGGTTCGATCGCATGGTCGTCCACGCTGACGAGGATCAGGTCTTCAAATTTCATGTTTGTCTCCAAGGAAATGGAATTCGCCCCAACAGCGAACGGTTTTCTTCTGCTGTCAATTTTAGAACAGAAAACGAAAACATTAAACACATTTTCGCTTTCTGTTCATTTTTGGCGGATCGATCAATCCCAGATCACATGGACGTGCTTCGGCCCGCGCAGTTGCGCGCCGGTAATGCGCGGCGGCGCCTGCCCGGGGTCGAGGCGCAGGTTCGGCATCAGATCGAGCACGGCGTTGACCGCAACCTGCAGCTCGGTCTTGGCGATGAACTGGCCGATGCACATGTGCGGCCCGAAACCGAAACCGAACGAGGGCTTAAGCTTGCGGTCGATGTCGAATTCCTCGCTGCGCTCGAAGGCCTCCTCGTCGCGGTTGGCGGACGAGACGATGCATTGCACCATCGCGCCTTTCGGGATCGCCATGCCGGCCAGTTCCAGGTCCTGCGCCGCCTGGCGCACCTTGAAGGTGGCCACCGGCTCGAAGCGGATCGCTTCGTCGATGGCTTTCGGCACCAGGCTGCGGTCGGCGCGCACGCGCGCCAGCAGGTCCGGCCGTTCCAGCAGCAGGGTCATCAAGGTGCCGAAGGTGCGCGTGGTGGTTTCGGCGGCGGCCGGCAGCAGCGAGCGCACGAAGGTCGTGACCTCGTGGTCGTCGAAGCGGCGGCCATCGCTTTCGGCGCGGATCAGGCGACTGATCAGGTCATCGCCCTCGGCGCCCTTGGCCCGCACCTCGACCACGGCTTCACGGGTGGCGTCGTACAGCGCCTTGGCCGCCTCCATGGCCGCCTTGCGCGCCTGCGCGGCCTTTTCGGCGTCGACCTGGGGCCCGGCCAGGATCGCCAGCGCCCACGCCGCGTACTGCTTGATCTTCTCGGGGTCGTTGCCGGGGAAGCCGATCAGCGCGTAGATCAGGCGGATCGGGAACAGCAGCCCGAAGTCCATCAGGTCGGCCTTCTTGTTGGCGACCAGCGGCAGCAGGAATTCCTCGCGCACGATCGGATCCATCTTGGTGTCGCGCCAGCTGTTCACGACCTCGGGCATGAAGATCGGCTGCAGCAGCGCGCGCGCCTTCTTGTGCGCCTCGCCGTCCATGCCGGTCAGGATCAGGCCGTCGAAGAAGGCGCCCAGCCCTTCGGCGATGAAGCCGCTGGTGTAGTTGGCGGCGTCGCGCAGCACCGCCATCGTTTCTTTGTACTTGAACACCGTAAAGGTCGGGCGGTTCGGATCCAGCCCGGCGATGTTCGGCACGCCCAGCTTGCCCATGAAGTTCTCGGCGATGATCGGCGAGTTCCGGCGCATGTCGCGGTAGATCGCATGCAGGTCCACGTCCTCGCCGCGGTAGTTGTCCGCCACGCCCGAGTAGGCGCTCTCCAGGCTCACGTTCTTGGTACTGCTCATTGTCATCCTCCATCGTTATTTGAACACTTTTCAAGATAGTGCTCTATTTACGCAGAAATGCCAAGCAATACGCACGCCCCTGGCGCCGCCCTCAGGGGATCATCAGCCCGCCATCGACCGCCAGCGTCTGGCCGGTGATGAAGCGGGCGCCCTCGCCCATCATGAACACGACGAAGGGCGTCATGTCGCGATCCGGATCCCCCAGCCTGCCGCCGAGCGGGATCAGGCCGGCCATCATGCGGTCGTGCGCGGCCAGCGCTTCCGCATCCATGCGCGCGCGGTGCGCTTCGTACATCGGCGTCCACATGCCGGGGGCGGCGGCGTTGACGCTGATGCCATGCCGTCCCCATTCCTTGGCCACGGTGCGGGTCCAGCCCAGCACCGCCGCCTTCGCCGCCGAGTAATGGGCACAGCCGGGCAGGCCCATGACCCCGGCCGCCGAGCCGAAGTTCAGGATGCGCCCGCCGCGCTCGCGCAGGTGCGCGAAGGCGGCCTGGTTGGTGTTGAGGGTGCCGCGCGCATTGACGTCGAACATCAGGTCCCAGTCGGCGTCGCCGATCGCCTCGGCGGGCGCGGCGCGCTCGATGCCGGCGATATTGACCAGCCCGTCGAGACCGCCCAGCCACGCAACGGCCGCGCCGAACGCGCTTTCCACCTCGGACCGGGAACGGACATCGCAGTGGAAATAGCTGACGGCCCCGGGCCCGGCCGCATCGGCGCGCGCGGCCTGTTCGCGGCCCGCGGCGTCGCTCACATCCATCGCGACCACCCGCGCTCCGGCCGCGACCAGGCCGCGCAGCACACTGGCGCCGATGCCGCCGGCGGCGCCGGTGACGATCAGGCGCTTGTCCTTGAGTTCCATATGTTCTCCTCGTGAATGCTTCGTGCCGTCGTTTCGCAGCATGTTCAGCTGCCGCGATCGGGATGGATGGTGCGCGCCTGCAGGCTGCCCAGGCCGAGTGCGGCCGACATGAGCCAAAACAAGGCCGCGGCGCCGATGCCCGCGCCGATAGCGCCGAACAGCAGCGGCATCACGGCCATCGATGCGTGCAGGGCCATCGAGCGCAGCGCCAGGCCCTCTCCCTGGCGCTCGGGCGGCGTCACCTCGTGCAGGGTGGCAAGGATGGCCGGCTGCACCAGTCCCAGCCCGATGCCGAGGATGGCCGCGCAGGCCGCCATGGCCCACGCGCTAAGGAATAGCGGATAGGCGGCGAACACGGCGCAGGTCAGCACCAAGGCGCCGCACAGCAAGGCCCGGCGCGACAGGCGTCCCACGACCAAGGGCATCAGCAGCCGCACCGTCATCGACGCCGCCGCATAGGCTGCCAGCACCAGGCCCAGCGCGGAAGCGTTCAGGCCGCGTTCGACGCCCAACAGTGGCAGAGCGAAACCGTGCACGTCCCAGCTGAGCGAGACCACCCAGCTGATGAACAGCAGGCGGCGCAGGGATGGCAGCCGCAGCAGGTCCCAGGCCGAGCTCTTGCGCCCACCCGGTTCCGGGACCGGACGCGGCGCCTCGCGCGGCACCGCCTGCGCCGCCAGCAAGGTGGCGGCGGGCAGCAGCGCCAGCGCCAGGAAGGCCGCGGAAAATCCGGCGTGATCGATCAACAGGCCCGCCAGCATTGGTCCGAACAGCCCGGCCAGCGCCGGCGCCAGCGCGATCCAGCTGAACACCTGCAGGCGCTCGCTGTCGCTGCGAGCCAGCCGGCTGGCGCTGCGCTGGATCGCAATCATGCCGAAGCCGGACCCCGCGCCGCACAGGGCGGCGGCCGCGCATAGCGTGAAGAGGTTCTGTTGTGCGCCCGCCAGCAGGGTGCCGCCGAGCGAGCAAACGGCGGCGATGCGTACCGGCAGGTGGTAGCCGCGGCGGTCCGCCAGGCGACCGGCCGGCAGCGCCAGCAGCGCCGGGAACAGCGCGAACATTGTCATCACCAGGCCCACCGACCAGGCCGAGCAGCCGAGGCGCAGGACGTTCAGGGGCGCAGCCAGGCGCACACCCTGCACGCAGGCATGCAGGCCGACCTGGCAGGCGACCATTGCGCCCAGCGCCAGGTGCATGCCGCGCTGCGGTGCCGTTTCATCCTTTTCCGCCGCGGCGCTATGCATGACCGGCCCCGATGGCGTCCCGCGCCTGTTCCAGCAGCCGCACGGCCGCGGCGTGATGCTGCACCCCGGTGTCGCGAGGACCAAAGCCGGCGCATGAGCGGGCATGGCTTGCCTCCAGCATGATGCCGAGCTTGAAGCGCGCCAGCGCCACGTACCAGTCGATGGCGGCAAGGTCGCGCCGGCTGCCGGCGCCGTAGCGCTGCACCAGCTCGGCCGGCGTGGCCAGGCCAGCCGCTGGCGCGATGCGGATGGTGCCGGCGCCGCGGCCCTGCGCGTCCGGCCAGGTGGCGACCAGCCACCCCAGGTCGAGCAGCGGGTCGCCGATGGTCGCCAGCTCCCAGTCGATGATGGCCGCCAGGCGTGGGCTGTCGCGCCGGAACATGACGTTCCCGAAGTGATAGTCGCCGTGCAGGATGCCGGGCGTGAACCGGGCCGGCACCCGCTCGCGCAGCCACTGCGCCACCTCGTCCACCCCGGGCAGCGCCCGCGGCCCCGGCCATCCGGCGTACTGCCGGCATTCGTCGAGGTGGCGCAGCCAGCGCGGCACCTGGCGCTCGAGGAAACCGTCTGGTTTGCCGAAATCCGCCAGCCCGGCCCGTCCCGGGTCGATCTTCCCCAGCCGCAGCAGGCCGTCGACCATTTCCAGCCCAAGTTGCCGGCGCCAGTCGGCATTCACGGCGTAGGGCGCGGGCAGCGGATGGGGCGTGGCCGTGAAACCCTCCACCGGCGCCATCAGGTAGAACGGCACGCCCAGCACCTCGCTGTCGTCGCAGGCGGCGATCAGTTCCGGATGCGGCACCGCGCTCGCATGCAGCGCCCGCAGCAGCCGCGCTTCGCGCAGGAAGCCGCGCCGGGCCTCCGGACTCGCGCCCGGCCGCGGGCAACGCAGCACATATTCCGCGCCGGCGCCGCGCCGGAAGCGCAGCAGGATGTTCTGGGTGCCGCCGGTCAAGGCCGTGACGGTCCCGATCGCTCCCTCGCCGAGGCCCTGCCGGTCCATCCAGCGCGCCAGCGCATCCAGGTCGAGCGCCTCATGCGCGCCGGCCTGCGCCGCCGTCGCGTTCACGCGAGCACCGCGCGGAACTTGTCGGCGGCCGCGGCCGCCGCGGTCGGACGGTGGTAGGGAGGGAACAATGCCTCGCACGGCGCGTAGTCGCGCAGCAGCTGGCGCGCCAGCGTCACCTTGTGCACCTCGGTCGGGCCGTCCGCCAGTCCCATCTGGTAGGCGCGCACGATCATGCCGACGAAGGGCATCTCGGCCGAGACGCCGATCGAGCCGTGCACCTGCAGGGCGCTGGACGCGATGTCGTGCAGGACCTTCGGCATGGCCGCCTTGACCGCCGCGATGTCCTTGCGGACCTTCTGGTAGTCGTGGTACTTGTCGATGCGCCAGGCGGTGCGCATCACCAGCAAGCGGAACTGCTCGAGCTGGATCCAGGCGTCGGCGATCTTTTCCTGCACCATCTGCTTGTCCGACAGGGCCGATCCCTGGGTGCTGCGCGACAGCGCGCGCTCGCACAGCGCATCGAGCGCCTTCTGCGCCTGGCCGGCGACGCGCATGGCGTGGTGCACGCGCCCACCGCCCAGGCGCACCTGGGCGATCGCGAACGCCTCCCCTGGCGCGCCCAGCATGCAGTCGGCGCCGACACGCACCTGGCGGAAGTCCAGATAGGCGTGCGTGGCCTCGGGATCGTCGGCGACCCCGACGTTGCGGATGATCTCGATGCCAGGCGTATCGGCCGGGACCACGAACATGCTCATGCCCTGGTAGGGCGAGACGGTCGGATCGGTGACCGCCATCACGATGAAGAAGGCGGCATAGCGCGCGTTCGAGGCGAACCACTTCTGGCCGTCGATCACCCAGCCGGCGCCGTCGCGCACGGCGCGCGAGGTGAAGACCTTCGGATCCGCGCCGCCCTGCGGCTCGGTCATGGCGAAGCAGGAGACCACCTCGTTGGCAAGCAAGGGCTCGAGAAAGCGCTTCTTCTGGTCCGGCGTGCCGTAGGCGGCCAGGATCTCGCAGTTACCGGAATCGGGCGCGTGGGCGCCGAACACGATGGGCGCGAACAGCGCGCGCCCGAGGATCTCGTTCATCAGGCCCAGCTTGACCTGTCCATAGCCGGGCCCGCCCAGTTCCGGCCCCAGGTGGCAGGCCCACAGGCGGCGCTCCTTCACCTGGCGCTGCAGCGGCCGCACCAGGAGGTCGAAGCGTGCATCGTGGATGTTCCAGGGGCTGCCCAGTACGTGTTCGAGCGGCTCCACCTCGTCGCGCACGAACTGCGCCATCCAGTCCAGCTCCGCCTGGAACTGCGGATCGGTCTCGAAATCCCATGCCATGTCTTGTCTCCCGATAGTGTAAGTTCGTCCGGCTCCGCTCAGGCGAGCAGCAGGCCGCCGTCGACCAGCAGGGTCTGGCCGAGCACGTACGCCGCCAGCGGCGAGGCGAGAAACAGCGCCGCCCCGGCCATGTCGCCCGGGGTGCCGAGCCGTCCCAGCGGGATTTTCCTCAGCGCCGACTCGAGCCGGTCGGGGTGATCGGTCGTCACGCGCGTCAGCTTGGTCGCCACCAGGCCGGGCGCGATCCCGTTGACGCGGATGCCGTCGCGCGCCCAGGCCTCGCCCAGGGTACGCGTCAGGCCGAAGGCGCCGGTCTTGGATGCGTTGTAGGCCGGCGTCCCGACAGTGGAGTGGAAAGCGGCGGCCGAGCTGACGATGATCATCGATCCCCCGGCCCGCGCCAGCATGCCGTGGAAGCGGTCGCCGCAAGCCATCAGGCTGACCAGGTTGAGGTTGACCACTTCGCGGAAAGCATCGACCTTGAACTCCACGCGCCGATAGCGCACGATCCCTTGCGCGCAGACCAGCACGTCGAGCCGCTCGAAGGGCGGCGCCATTGCCGCCACCGCCGCGGCGTCGGCGACGTCGACCCGGGCGTAGTGCAGGCCTTCCAGGTCCGAATCGGGCGAATCGGCATAATCGGCGGCGCCGGGGCGCGTGCCCCACACGTACACCTCGGCGCCGCGGGCTCGGAAGGCCTGGGCTATGCCGTTGCCGATCCCGCTGGAACCGCCGACGACCAACACGGTCTTGCCTGAAAAATCGAGTTCGTTCACGGATGTCGGTCCGATGCTTGCATGGTGGTGCTCAAGCCCTGTTGCTCGAGCGCGGCGACCTGGAGGGCGTCCAGGCCGAGCATTTCCCAGACTTGCCGGCTGTGCTGGCCCAGGGCCGGCGGCGCTCGATCCAGCGTCAGCGGCAGGTCGCCGAAGTCCCAGAACGCGCCGACCTGCTCGAGTTCCCCGTACACGGCATGCCGGTAGCGCGCGTGCAGGCTGGCGGCCGCATGGCCGGGATCGTCGTGGAAGGCCTCGCCCTGCCGCTCAAGCACCGGCTCGGCCGGCACGCGCGCGTCACGCAGCAGCGCAAGCGCCTGTTCGCGCCGGCGCGCCGCGAACCAGGCCTCGCGTTGCGCGGGTGCGCCGGCCAGCGCGGCCAGGGCCTGCGCTTCGGATGCGTCCAGCGCCGCCACCGCCAGCCAGCCGTCCTGGCAGCGGTAGAGGCGATGGTCCGGCGACACACCGGTCTGGGCCCCGTCCAATGCCGCGATGGGGGTGATCGAGCCATCCGCCAGCATCACCGCTTCGGCAAGGGTCGGCAGGGTCGCGCCGAGCAGCGAGGCGCTGACCATCCGCCCTTGCCCGTCCTCGCCTTGCCGGTACAGCGCCAGCAAGACCGCGAATACCGAGGACAAGGCGGCGAAATAGTCGCCGACCCCGAAGCGCAGCCACATCGGCGGATTGCCGGCGCCGCCGCATACAGTCTCCCAGCCGCAGGCCGCCTGCATGAGCTGGTCGAAGCCCGGCCAGTCTTTCTGTTCGCCCGCCGGGCCATACGCGCTGATATGGCAGAACACCAGCGAGGGTTTGATCGCACGGAGGGCGGCATGGTCGACGCCCAGCTTGCGCGCGGCCGGCATCCGGATGTTGTGATGCACCACGTCGGCCCAGCGCACCAGGGCGGCCAGCGCAGGCGTGGCGCCGGGTACGCCGAGCTTGAGGGTGACGCCCAGCTTGCCGCGCTGCGTACCCGCGAAGACGCGCTCGAGGCGCCGCATCGCGTCGCCATTCGGCGGTTCGACCTTGATCACCTCCGCGCCGAGGTCCGCCAGCAGCATGGTGGCAAAGGGGCCGGCAAGGTAGGCGCCGAGGTCGAGCACCTTGATGCCGGCAAGCGGCGCCAAGGCGGCGTCGCAGGCCGGCGCCGCGGGCGCAGCCTGGGGCCGGGGCCGGGGCGCCGCCGGCGCCCCCTGTTCGAGAGCCTGCAAAGGTCCACGCACACGCGGCGGCGGCTCGCCCGTATAGGCCGGCCCTGGCTGCAGCACCCTGCCGCGCCGCGGGTCGTCGAGCGCGACCACATAGCCGTTGGTCCGGGCCTGCGTGCTGGCATAGATAGCACCGAAGGGCGCCGCCACCTGTGCCGCGACGTCGTGCGCCCAGAAGTGTTCCACCCACTCACGTGCCGGACGGGTGGCCATGATGGCCTTGTTGGCGCCGAAATTCGGCGCCACATGGCTGGGCGGATATTTGGCGTTCTCCGCCGCCACCGCCGCAGGCCCCATGGCCGCCAGCGCCTCGGCCATCCAGGGCGCCTTGTCGGGCGAATAATGCACGTGGACCCAGTCGCCGTCCAGGCAGCGGTGCAGCGGGATCGGCGTCGTTTTCGACAGTCCCCGGGCGAACGCCGGCGTCGGCTGCTGCGCACGCGACCAGTGCATGCTCATCGGCGCCAGGGCGGCCTGGGCCAGGCTGGTGTGGGCGACGCCCCCGCGGCCGTCGCGGCGGCGCGCGATCAGGCGGGCCATGATCCCGACGGCGCAGAACCAGGCCGCCAGCCAACTGGCGAAGGGCATGCGCACGAAGACCGGGCCGTCGCGGTGGCCGGGCTGCTCGTCGAGCAGGCCCAGACGCGCCAGCACCAGGGTTTCCCGTGCCGGCGCGTTCGCCAGCGGATGCCTGCCCGGCCAGCCGGCGATGGCGGCAATGACAAGGCGCGGATGGCTGCGGCTCAGCGCGGCATCGTCCAGGCCTTGCGCGGCGGCCTGCGCCGGTCCCATGTCATGCAGCAGCACGTCGGCGTCGTCCAGGAGTCGCGTCAGCTCCGCGCGCCCGGCCGTGCTGTCGAGGTCAAGCCCCAGGCGCCGCTTGCCGCGATTGAGCACCGAGAACAGCACGGCATCGCTGTCGGGTGCGCCGCCGGGAGGCTCGATCCGGATCACGTCGGCGCCGGCCTCCGACAGCTGCAGTCCCGCGGCCGGACCGGCGATGCCACCGGCAAATTCGATCACGCGGATGCCTTGCAGGATGGGCAGCTTGCTCATGGCTTGTCCTCGTAGGCCTGCTGCACATAGGTCATGCGGCCGCCGGCCAGCATCAGCGCGCAGAACATGTTCAGCTCGACGATCTCGGCAATGGCGAAGTGACGCTTGAGCAAGTCGAATAGAGCGTCGTCGATCGCCGTGTAGTCGGCCGCGAACAGCTCGGCATAGCGTAGTGCGGCCTGCTCGGCCGGCGTGAAGCGCGCCGCGCTCGAGGACAGGCAGGCCAGATCTTCCTCGCCGACGCTATCGTCCTTGCGCGCCAGCTGGCAGGCCTTGCAGTTCGTGATCGAGGCGATCTTGAGACGCACCAGTTCCTTCAGGCGGCCAGGCAGTACGCCGCGCAGGTGCATCGCCTCGAGGGTGGCGAGCCAGGATGCCGCCGCTTCCGGCCGATGCGCCCAGACCTGGACCGGGAGCGTGGAACCGAGCATGCGGCTGGCGCGGCCGCGTTCGACCGCCGCGCCCAGATCCGGCGGCAATGCCTCGAGCGGCACCGGCGGCAGGCGGCTCATGCCGCCGGCCCTGTCAGGGGTTTTGCGTCATCGTGCGAGAGTCCGGCCATGCTCGTCTCCTCTCCCGCTGTCGTTTTGGACGATCTGGCGCGGGAAGAATTTAATGAACAGATTTCTTTTTTATGTTCAATATAGACGCATTTTTCAAAAATGTCGACCGTTCTCTTGCAGGCTCATTCCTGCCTGATGAAGTAGCGCACGAGCAGCCTGCCATCCCGCTCGAAGCGATACAGTTCGATGGTGTCGATGACCTTGTCGTCGCCCCTCAGCCGGTTGCGGTTGTGGCAGGCCGCTTCGTTGCCGTTGACGATGAGCACGGCTTCCTCGATCTCGACGGCCGCGTTCTGCCGCTCCCACATCGCTTCCAGCACCGCCCAGCCATCGGACGCCGGCCGGCCGACGTATTCGATCAGCAGGCCGCGCGGCGCGGCCTCGCGATAGGCCTCGAGGAAGCCGGCTTTGTCGCCCGCGTTCCAGCATGCCACCTGGGCGTGCAGGAAGCGGCGGATGGCGTCGGCGCCCATGTTCTCTGGCCTGTTCATGCGGAAACCCCCTCGTCAGGCGGCGACGGCCGCACGTTGCGCGCGCTGCCGTTGCGCCGGTCGGTCTCGCCCCAGCCGAGCGAGCGGTCGGGCTCGCGCATATCGCCGCGCCGCCGCCAGCGGCCCTCCTGCTGGGCGGTGATCGGGAAGCCGCCGACGAAGTCGATCATCTCGCCCTTCGGGTCCGGTACGAATTCCCAGATCTCGGCGCCGTCGAGCACGATGTGGGCGCGCTCGACGAAATAGCTGCCCGGCTTGTGCACCACCTCGCCCTCGATATCCGTGGTGCAGCGGATCTCGCCCTTCTCGTTCTGGAAGATGGCATAACCGAGCTTGCCGTGGCCGACCATGAAGGAGCCAAGGTCCCAGCTGCCGTCCGTGTAGACGGTGGCGAAAGTCCACCAGATCACGTGCATGCCATTGTTGACCACCAGGTCCTTCTGGAAGTGGATGGCGCCACCCTCGGCCATCCATGCCTGGTCCAGCGTAATGAAACCTTTCACCGGACGTCCTTCGCACGTGCCGCTGACGTCGTACAGCTGGGAGACATAGAAGGTGCCCCAGTCTCGGCCCGGCAGGTACCATTGCATGCCCTTGCCGAGCAGACGCCCCTCGAGCGCGAACAGGCCTTCTTCGTGCCAGGCGAAGTGCGATCCCGAGCCTGTGATCCGCCATGCCTGGCCCGGGTCGTCATCGAGGCTGGCCCAGCCGGCGACATCGCCGTCCAGCCAGCGCCGCGGGAACATCGTCGGGGCCTGGGCGGCGCTGCGTTCCCTGTCGATGCGCAGCTGGCCGCCATCCCCGACCCGGGTCGACTGGTAGATGAACTTGGTCGGGTTCGGGCTGCTGCCGGGCGCGTTGAGCGCGCGCACCATCGCGTAGATGTCCCCTTCCGCGTCGCGCAGGCAGCCGAAGGGCATATGCTTGGTCAGCTTCAGGCCGAAGTGGTCGCGCAGGTCGGCCAGGCCGGCCCCGGTCACCTGCTGCGGCCCCACTAGGCACTGGTAATCGAAATCGGCGCGCTCGGGCACCGTCGTGAAAGTCCTCATGGCTTCAGTCCCAGAGTACGTGGATATGAGCGGCGCCGCGCAACTGGGCGCCTTCGATGACCGGGGGCGGCATGTCGGGATCGAGGCGCAGGCCGGGAAACAGGTCGAGGAGCGCATTGACGGCGCAGCCCAGCTCCAGTTTCGCGACGAACTGGCCGATGCACATGTGCGGGCCGAAGCCGAAGCCGAATGAAGGCTTGAGTTTGCGGTCGATGTCGAACACGTCCGGGTTCTCGAACACGTCCTCGTCGCGGTTGGCGGCGACGACCATGCACTGGACGAAGGCGCCTTTCGGGATCGTCACCCCGTGGAATTCGACTTCCCTGGCGGTTTCGCGCACTTTGAAGGTCGCGACCGGCTCGAAGCGGACCGCTTCGTCGATCAGCTTCGGCACCAGACTGCGGTCGTCGCGCACTCGATCCTGCAGGCCCGGCGTCGTCAGCAGCAGCGTCATGACCGAGCTGAAGGTGCGCGTCGTGGTTTCGCCCGCCGCCGGCAACAGGGAGCGCACGAAGGTGGTGACCTCGTGGTCGTCCAGCATGCGGCCCTGGTGCTCGGCGCGCAGCAGGCGGCCGATCAGGTCGTCGCCCTGGCTGCCCTCCGCGCGCCGCCGCACCACGACTTCCATGATTGCGTCGTACAAGGCCTTGACCGCGATGCCGGCATTGCGGCGCGCCTCGTCGGCCTTGGCAGGATCGACCTGGTTACCACCGACCATCGCCAGCGCCCAGCCGGCGTAGCGCCGATAGACTTGCGGGTCATCGGTGGGGAAGCCCATCAGCGCGTACATCTCGCGGATCGGGAACGCCAGCCCGAATTCCATCAGGTCGGCCTTCTTGTCCCCCATCATCGGCTCGAGGAAGTCCTTGCGGATGACGGCGTCGATCTGGCCGCGCCATTTATTCACGGTTTCCGGCATGAAGGCCGGTTGCAGCAGCGCCCGAACCTGGCGGTGCTGTTCGCCGTCCATCGCCAGCACGATCAGGCCGCCGAAGAAGGCGCCCAGTCCCTCTGCGATGAAGCCGCTGGTGTAGGCCTCGGCATCCCGCAAGACCGCCATCACGTCCTTGTGGCGGAACAGGGCAAAGGTCGGACGCGTGCCCTGCTGCATGCCGGCATTCGTCGGCACTTCGAACTGGCGGATGAAGTCGCCGATGAAGATCGGCGAGCGCTCACTGGCCTGCCGGCATGCGGCATGGATGTCACCCTTGCCCTTGTAGGTGTCGGATACGGCCGAATAGGCGCTTTCCAGGTCGATCGTGTCGCTGGCGGTACTCATCCTGCCTCCTTATATGAACATTTCCCTTGATCGTGTTCACATGTTAGCTGCAAGACGGCGGCCCGCGGACATCGAAGCCAGCTGTTTTATTTGACTGAGGGTCAAGCGGCGTGGGATAAGATGGCTGGCCTCCATCGAACCGATTGCCATGCCCGACCTGCCGGAAACCACCAACAGCCCCGCCGCCAGCCCCGCTTCGGCCAAGGCGCCGCCCAACAAGCGCGACACCCTCAGGCGTATCGCCGCGGCCGCGCGCCGCGAGTTCGCCGCCAGGGGCCTGGCGGATGCGCGTGTGGACGACATCGCCCAGGCAGCGGGCGTCACCAAGCAGCTGGTCTACCACTATTTCCGCAGCAAGGAAGAGCTGTTCGCTTGCGTACTGGACGAGTCGTCGGCGCTGGCCATGGACGCGCTGCTAGCTCTGGAGCTGGACCACCTGCCCCCGCGTGAAGCGCTGCGCGCCCTGCTCGACCGGATGCTGCTGCCCTACCACGATGAGGAATTGCGCGCGCTGGCGCAGGAGGGTATCCGCTATCACGAGACCCATACCACGCCGCGCAACAGCTTTACCGGCATGGCGCCGCAGTTGAATGAAAAGATGCGCACGACGCTCACGCGCGGCATTGCCAGCGGCGCCTTCCGCGCCGACGTCGACGCCGACTTGCTGCTGGCGATGTCGGCGCTGGCAACCACCAGTGCCTATGTCAACCGTTACACGGTGGCGACGCTGGCCGGACTGGACGTGGCCGGCGGCACGGGCGCCGATACATGGCGCCGGTTCGCGGTAGCCTTCGTGCTGTCGGCGGTCGAACGCGAGCGCAGCGCGCTGGATCCGCTGACGCGCGACGCGTCTTAAGGCCCCGAAAGGAAGCGCTCGACCCGCTGTGCCGCGATCCTTCCGGGCAAGCCGTTGATGCCGCCGCCGGGGTGCACGCCCGCGCCGCCGAGGAAGAGTCCAACCACCGGCAGCGTATCGCCGCCGAGCCCTGCCGCCGGGCGCATCAGCGCACTGCGCGCCGGGCTGGTATCGATGTGCACCACGCACCCGCGATGCACGTTCAGCCGCGCGGCCAGGTCCGGAGCGGCCTCGATGCGCCGGCCGATCTCGTATTCCTTCAGCCCGTCCATGTAGGCCGCCGCCTGGTCGATCACCTGCTGCCCGACGCGGGCGCGGATGGCGTCCCAGCCTTCGCGCGGCTCGACCGGCATCGCCACCGGATACAGGTAGACGATATCCTGTCCCGGCGGCGCCTGGCCGGGATCGACGGCGGACGGTGCGGTCATCCAGAGGTAGGGCAGCCTGGACACCTCGCCGCGTGCGGCACAGCGGAAGTTGTCGAGCACTGCCTCCGCGGTGCCGACCAGCAGCACGCTTTTGCGCAGGCTGAGCCCATCTGGACGCAAGGCTTCGTGGCGCGAATAAGCGACCTGGCCCGACAAGGCCACGTCCACCTTCAACGGTGAGGCGCCGTGGGCGTTGGACGGCGCCAGCGCGACCCGGGTCAGGGTCCGGCGATCGAGCGCGCCCGGCGTGACCATCTCCAGCGCCATCTTCGGGTGCAGGGACGCGATCACCGCGCGCGCCTCGACCAAGCGGCCGTCGGCCAGCCGCACGCCGCCGGCCCGCCCGTCCTCGGCGAGGATCTCGGCGACCGGCGAGGACAACAGGATATCCCCGCCCAGTTCGCGCAGACGGGCCGCCAGGGCGTCCAACAGGGTCTGCATGCCGCCGACCGCGCGCCCCAGGCCGAAGCGGTGGATGAAGCCCAACAGCGCAAAGTAGATGCCGGTGGCTTCGGCGGCGATCGGTCCGGCGGCGCCCAGCAGGCAGCACAGGGCCGACTGCGTCACCGGATGTTCGAAGCGCTCCATGATCGAGGTGTAGGCCGGGCTACCGATCAGCGCCATCAGCTCGGGTTTCAGCTTGCGGTGCTTCAGCAGCGCCTGCAGCGACTGCCACTTGGCGCCGAGGTTGAGCCGGGCCGGATCGACCCGCATCATCGGAATCGCCATGTCGATGAAAGCATCGACCAGCTTCATCAGCGCCAGGAACTCGTCGGCGTCGCGTTCCGAAAAGCGCCGGATCTCGACCGCCGTCTGCGCCGCGCTGCGGCCGAACACCAACGAATTGCCGTCCGGGTGGAGATAGACGTAGCCGGGCTCCATGTCGACCTGGCGAAAACCGTGACGCTCCAGTTGCAGCTCGCAAGGCATCATGGGATGCACGCGCAGCGACATCAGGTCGAGCGCGCAGGGATGAACCAGGTGGCGCGGCGCCTCCGGGATCAGGTATCCGCTGGAGGCCATGCCGCCGATCTTGTCGCGCGCCTCGATCACCACCACCTTCCTGCCGGCGGCGGCCAGGTAGCAGGCAGCCGCCATGCCATTGTGCCCGCCCCCGACGATGGCCGCGTCGTATTGCTTCATCCCCGTCATGCCGTCTCCTTCCGCTCGCGCGGATTATCGTGTCGTTATCGGAATCCCGAACACGGCGATTGGAACACGGCCGGGCACGCCGGCGACAGCGGATCGGTTTGACTGCGGGTCAAAGCAAGGCTAGCGGCGCGCCACCCTACCCGATACCAGCATGTGGACGAAGCGTTCGATGCGGCGCATCAGGTTACGGCGGTCGGGACCGGCCGGCACCAGCACGTCGCTCATGATGTAGCGGACCATCAGCTCGCACACCAGTTCGCGGTCGATCACAATGCCATGCCGTTCTTCCCAGGCGTCGAACACCATGGCCAGGATGTCCTGGAAGCGGTGCACCGAGTCGGTGAAGATACGCTGTAGCCAGCGTGTGGCGTAGTCCGGAGCCACCAGCAGCAACCGCCGCGCGCGGCTGGTTTCAAGGTAGTTGTCGATGAAGTCGAGCAGCGCCTGGAAGCGTTCGTCCGGGTCGTTCGAGGCCGCAATCGTCAGCAAGGTGGCATGGAACTGGTCGCGCTTGTAGCGCGAAAAAGCGTCCAGCAGGTCGTCTTGCGAAGAGAAATAACGATAGAAAGTGCCACGCGAAATACCGACTTCCTCGCAGACGTCGAGGATCGAGATCCGCTCCGCCCCCGAGCGCAGGATGATTTCTTCGGTGACTGCCAGGATCTTGGCGATGGTGTCGCTCGAACGCTTGTTCAACTTGGCCTTGGGCGCTGCCGTGCGGGCCGCCAGCGGCGCACGCGCCTTCTCAAGCTCGGGCGCAGGCTTCGCGGCCGGCTTGACGGCCTGTTTGGCCACGGCTGCTGCCGTCGATTTGGCGCGCGGCGTCGCCTTGGCCGCGGGCGTGGCGGGTGGTCTGGCCGCCGGCTTGGCGCGCGCCGCCACCTTCACGTCAGGCGCAGCCTTGGCGCCAGCCTTCGGCTTCGGCGCCACCGTCTTCTTTACTGCTTTGACTGAACCGGTCATTAATTTTTTCGCAAGCGTTCCTGGAACGGCGATTGTAGCGCAAGGCCACTGGTGCGGAAAGCGCGCATTCAGGCGGCCTCAAGCTTTTCTTTGACACTTTTTGAGTTTGTGTTTATATTTCAAGCACAAATAAACGCAAAACAGGAGACGACATGGCAGGCATGGGCAACCCCGATACCTGGTCGGTGGGTCAACAGGACACCGTCATCGCCGCACTCGACAGGGCTGTCGCGGCCCACCCCGAACGCGTGCTGCTCGATTTTGGCGGCGAACTGACCACTTATGGCGAATTCGACCAAATGTCGACCCGCCTCGCACACTCGCTGGCCGGGCTGGGCCTGCGTGCCGGCGACACCGTCCTCACCATGCTCGACAATAATATCGACGCAGTGGCGGGCTGGATCGCGGCGAACAAGCTGTGCGCGGTAAGCGTGCCCGTGAACACGGCGCTGCGCGGCGAATTCCTGCGCCACCAGATCGCCGACTCGAAGGCGCGCATCCTGATCTGCGAGGCCGACTACGTGGAGCGCATCGCCCAGGTGGCGGAGGGTCTGCCGGATGCGGCGCTGATCCTGTACCGCGGCGCGCTGGAAGCGCTGCCGCCCTGCCCGATCCGCATCGATCCGCTCGACCAGCACCGCGGCCAATGCGACGAGCCGATTCTCACCAAGCCGGCGCCGTCGGACCTGGCATGCATCGTCTACACCTCCGGCACCACCGGCCCATCGAAGGGCTGCATGCTGAGCTATAACTACATGTGCAACCTGGCCCGCCTGCAACTGCGCGCGGGCCCGGCCACCGCCGACGACATCACCATCACTCCCCTGCCGCTTTTTCACATGAACGCCATGTGCGTCGGCGTGCTGTCGAACATCCTGGTCGGTGCGCGCGTGGCGATCGTGCCGCGCTTCTCGGTGTCGAATTTCTGGCCCGAGGTCGAACGCAGCGGCGCCACCATCGCCTCGATCCTGGGCGGCATGGGCGGCCTGCTGGCCCAAGCGCCGGACAGCGACGCGATGCGGCGCTGCTTCGGCCAGATCCATACCGTGCGCGGCAATCCCTTCACCGAGGAGACCAAGAAGATCTGGCGCGAGCGCTTCGGCGCGAAGCAGGTCGGCGGCAACGGCTACGGTCTGACCGAAGCCAGCGTGATCACCTCGCTGCCGGGCGGAGAATATGCGGCGCCGGGCTCCTCCGGCAAACGCATTCCCGATTTCGACGTGCGCATCGTCGACGACCTCGACCGCGAACTGCCCGTCAACACGCCTGGCGAGATCGTGGTGCGCCCGCTGCGTCCCGACATCATGTTCATGGGTTACTGGGGCCGTCCGGCCGACACCATGAAGGTGATGCGCAATATGTGGTTCCACAGCGGCGACATCGGCAAGTTCGACGAGGACGGCTTCTTCTATTTCGTCGACCGCAAAAAAGACTACCTGCGCCGCCGCGGCGAGAACATCTCCAGTTTCGAGATGGAAGCGGCATTCGCCGCCCACCCCGACATCGAGGAGGTCGCGGTGCATGCGGTTCCTTCCGACAAAGGCGAGGACGACGTCAAGGTCACGGCGATCCTGAAGCCAGGCTGTGCCCTTTTGCCGGAAGCCCTGTTCCACTGGGCGATCGATGCCGTTCCCTACTACGCACTGCCGCGCTACATCGAATTTCGCAGCGCGATGCCGAAGAATCCGCAGGGACGAGTGCTGAAGTACCAGTTGCGCGAAGAAGGCTGCACCGCGACGACCTGGGACCTGGAATCCACCGACATCAGGGTCAGCAAGCGCTGACCCGAGTATCGAACATTCACGCATCGAAAACAGGAGAACGCGGCATGAGCATTCTTACCCATTTCACGCTTGGCACGCACGACCTTGCGCGCGCCAGGACATTCTACGACCACGTGCTGGCGCCGCTCGGCTTCACGCGCCTGCTGGACATCGAAGGCCGTATCTGCGGCTGGGGCATCGATGCGCCCCAGTTCATGGTCGGCTACCCGCGCAACGGCGATCCGGCCACGGCCAGCAATGGCCTGACCATCGGCCTGGCCGCGCCGAACCGGGCGGCGATCGACGAATTCCACCGCCGCGCGCTCGAGCTGGGAGCCGCTGACGAAGGCGCGCCCGGCCCGCGCCCGGTCGCGCCGAATGCCTACGCTGCGTATATCCGCGACCCGGACGGTCACAAGGTCGCCGCGTCCTGCCGCACGCCCGAATAGCACCTGCGGCGGTTCGCCGCATCCGGACATCGCACCGCGCAAGCATGGCCAACAATGCGCGCGGCGCGTCGACTTCATCCGGTCGAGAACGATAACAACGATCACGGAGACAAGCATGATCCCATTCGCCCCACTGCGCGTGCTGGCGGGCAGCTGCGCCATGTCCATCCTCGGCGGTGCCGCGCTCGCCGCACCGCCTGAAATGGCGCCCGACGCGCCACCATCCGGCACGCAAGAGGAGACCGATGCGGCGCCCGCAGTACCGAAAGTCATCGTCACATCGCAACGCCGCGAACAGGCACTGCAGGAGGTCCCGGCGGCAGTCACGGCCATCGACGCCAAAGAACTGTCCAGGCGCCAGATCGGCGACATCAAGGCGCTCAGCGCCAATGCCCCATCCCTGCTCATCAGCGATACCCCGGTCGGCAAGAACAACATGATCATCGGCATGCGCGGCATTGCGCCGACCTCGATCTCGTCGAATAACGACCCGACCGTCGGCATCTACGTCAATGGCGTGTACTACGCCCGGACCGCGGGCGCCAACGCGGCCCTGGTCGACATGGATGCGGTCGAGGTGATTCGCGGACCGCAGGGCACGCTGTTCGGCCGCAACACCATCGGCGGCGCATTGAACATGACGACCAGGGCGCCGCAGCAGGCGTTCGAAGGCAGCCTGACCGCGGGCGTGGGCAACTTTGACCAGCGCGCGCTGACCGGCATCCTCAATCTCCCGCTGGGCAAGGCCACGGCCCTGCGCCTGGTGGCCGATGGACTCAGGCACGAAGGATACGGGCGCAGCGCGCCGCTCGGCGAGCAGCTCGGCGACGAGGACCGGCGCTACTTCCGCGCCTCGCTTCGCAGCAGGCCGCTGCGCGATCTGCTGGTCGACCTGACCTATGACAAATTCAGCAGCGATGCGGCGTCCCAGGTCTGGATCGTCAATTACTTCGATCCTGCGATCGCCGCACGCACGCTGGCCCCCGTCGCGCAATATGTCCAGGACGGCGGCTATACCAGCCAGGCCGGCTTCAATCCGCGCAATACGACCGATGTAAACAACTCAACCGCGACGCTGCGATGGAACGCCGGACCGGCCACGCTGAAATCCATCAGCGCATACCGTCATCTGTCGACCGTCAGCGGCTACGACCTCGACGCGACCCCGGTGTTCGTCAACCAGTTGCAGCGCTACGCCGTCAGCGGCCACCAGTTCACACAGGAGCTGCAGGTGTATGGCAACGCCATGCAAGACCGCCTCGACTGGATCGCCGGGGCCTATTACTTCAGCGAGGGGCTGCGCGACAGCAGCCTGGTGACGACACCCTCCGGAGCCAATACCCTCGGGCGCCTCAACGCATTCGACTCGCGCCAGACTTCGGCGAGCGTATTCGGGCAGCTGACCTATGCCGTGCTGCCGCAGCTGCGTGCTACCGCCGGTGTGCGCCTGGTCAGGGACGAGCGCGAAGTCGACTATTCCACCCCGCGCTACCTGCTACAGAGCGGTGCCATGTTGGCGGGTAACGCCGGCTGCGCCCTGGCCGCAGCCGGGCTCGACCAAGGCAGCTGCCATTACGTGCCGCCCGCGCTGCACGCCCGCTACACGCCGTGGACGCTCGGCCTCGACTACAAGCTGGGCAGCGGCACGCTTGTGTACGGCAAGGTGTCGCGCGGCTTCCGATCTGGCGGCTTCCAGCCCGGAGGCGCCACCAGCGCGTTCGGCTACGCGCCTTTCGACAAAGAACAGGTGATGTCGTACGAGGCAGGCTCGAAGATGGAACTGCTCGAGCACAGGCTGCGCCTGAACCTGGCTGCCTATCTGGCCAAATACAAGGACATCCAGCAGATCACGCCGCAGTTCCCACCCGGCAGCACGACGACCATCAGCTCGGTGATGAATGCCGGCGACGCCACCGTCAAGGGCCTTGAACTCGACGCCGTGCTGCGCCTGGCGGACCTGAGCCTGAGCGCCGGCATCGGCTTGACCGATCCGGAATTCGACAACGGTCCGTTCAAGGGTCTGACATTTGTCACCACCGCCAAGACCACCGCCGCTCTGGGAGCGGATTATCCGCTGGTCACGCCGCTCGGGCAGCTCGACCTGCACCTCGACTACAACTGGCGCTCCAAAGTGGCCTACTTCCAGCCAGTGAACACCAATACCTTGCCCTTCCAGCCCCTGACGGCCGGGCAAGTCGCCTCGAACACCCAGCCGGCATTCGGACTGCTGAATGCCATGGTCACGCTCAAGCTGGCGGGCGACCGGACGCGCGTCAGCCTGTGGGGCAAGAATCTGGCCGGCAAATACTACTGGGCCCGTTCGAACTCCTTCTACATCCAGGGCTATAACAACCAGACCCCTGGCGACCCGCGCACCTTCGGCATCAAGCTCGAGCTCCGCTTCTAACGCGAACCTGGAAAACGACATGGAAATCCTTCCCCGACAACGGCTGGCAGCCCCCTATCCCAGCCTGGGCTACGCCGCCTGGGTAATCGGCGTGCTGTTCCTGGTCACCCTGTTTTCCCAGCTCGACCGCCAGTTGCCGGCCCTGCTGGTGCGTCCGATCCGCGCCCATTTTCAGATCTCGGACACCTCGTTCAGCCTGTTGCAGGGTTATGCCTTTTCGATCTGTTATACCTTGATGGGACTGCCTCTCGGGCGTCTCGTCGATCGCGCAGTGCGGCGTAACCTGATTTTCTGGGGCTTGCTGTTCTGGACAGTGATGACTGCTCTGTCCGGGTTTGCCAACTCCTACACAGTACTTTTCCTCGCACGCATGGGGGTTGGCGTCGGCGAAGCGGTGCTTGCTCCCGCTGCCTATTCGATCATCGCCGACTACGTGGCACCCGAGCGACGTGGGAGGGCTCTGGCCTTCTACTACACCTCGCTGGCGGTGGGTTCCGGCGCATCCATGCTACTGGGGGGCTGGCTCCTTGGTGCGATCCCGAAAGAAGGGATGGCGCTGCCCCTGCTGGGCGTATTGCCAGCCTGGCGCATCTGTTTCCTGGCAGCCGCCGCACCCGGCATCGTGCTCGGCGCCCTGCTGTTCAGCGTACGCGAACCAGTGCGGCGCGAGCAAAGCGCAGATGCGAAGCATTGCACCGTCGGTGAGTTCCTGGCTTTCCTTGGTCAGCACCGACCTGCCTTCGCGCGCCTGCTGACGTATCCTGCGTTGCTGGCGATGATCGGCTACGGCATGCTGTCGTGGGCGCCCGCCCTGTTCGACCGGCGCTTCCACATGCCATCCAGCCGCGCCGGCATTGTCCTCGGCGCAATCATCGCTGCGGCGGGCCTGGGCGGTACTTTACTTAGCGGCTACCTGAGCGACCGCTGGCTGCGCAAGGGGGTGCACGCCGCGCGCTTCCGGGTCTCGCTGGTCGGCACCCTGATCTGCGCACCGATGGCAGCGCTTTGGCCGCTGGCCCCGGACGCAACCACAGCCTTTGTACTGCTCGGCTGCGCCGTTCTGGGCCTGAGCATGTCGCAGTCGGCGGCGCCGGCCTGCATCCAGGAGATTTGCCCGAACAACATGCGCGGGCAGGCGATCTCCGTCTACCTGCTGATCGCTGGCCTATTGGGCATCGGATTAGGGCCGACACTGGTCGCACTTGTGTCGGACCTGATCTTCCACGACGATGCAAAACTGCACTGGGCACTCAGCTCCACCGTCCTGCCGACTGCGCTTGTGGCGATCTGGCTGTGCTGGTCTGGCCTGAATGCGTTCGAATCCACGCGCACAGCAGTCCAGGAAAATAAGTAACTCGGCGCAGGACTACTCAGGCCTTCGTGTGCCATCGATTCGACTGACGAAAAGCAGACATGCAGGCACCACCAACGCCATCTCCACTCGATACGATGCTGTCGGAACAATTCGCCATCGCCCTGCACGCTACCGCACGCGCCTGGCGCCTGGGGCTAGACGCACATCTGAAAAACTTGGGTATCGGCCAGGCGGGCTGGCTGGCCATCGCCGCGATTGCCAAGTCGACGCTTGACCTGTCCCAGCGCGCGATCGCTGATCGCCTCGGTGTGGAAGCCGCATCGATGGTTGCGATGCTTGACCGTCTGGAAGGCCTTGGATTGGTCATGCGTATGCCCTGTCCGTTGGACCGGCGCGTCAAACTGGTCCGGCTGACTGTTCCCGGGCGCGAACTGCATGGGAAGGTGCAGGCGGAGGCCAATGCATTTCGCGCTAACGTACTGGCCGGGATAGATCCTGCGCAGCTAGAGCAGGTGACCGCCCTGCTCTGCATGCTGGATGAGCACATCGAACGTGAATTGGGCTTCTTGGCGACCCATGGGCGACCGAAAAAGGCTGCGTTGCCCTTGCCCCATCGTTTTGCCGATGATTAAGGAGCAGGTTTCAATGCTAGAACCATCCATGAGGTGGCAACGGCGTAAGGATGCGCGCCCCGCGGAGATCATCAATGCGGCGATCAGCGTCTTCACAGAAAAAGGGTATGCGGCGACCAAGCTCGACGAAGTTGCTAAGCGCGCCGGCATTGCAAAAGGCACGCTTTACCTATATTTCGACACCAAGGAAGACATCTTTCGAGCCGCGGCCTATCATGCCTTCGAGTCAAACTTGAACGCCATCGGTGGAGCTGACGCCGCGCCATGGACATCGCTTCGCGAACGCCTGCCGGAGCTGCTGCTCCGCTTGCTTGACGTGGCAAACGAAAACCACTTTCCGGCGATTTTCCGCATGGTCATCAGCGAAAGTCGCCTGTTCCCGGATCTGGCTCGCATATGGCATGACGATGTTGCATCCCGGATCCTCGATCTGATCGCGGGACTGGTTATCCAGGCACAGATTCGCGACGAGGTCAGAAATGGCGACCCTCGACTATTCGCATTTTCCATCACAGGACCACTCTTGGCAGGAATGCTGTTTCGCGAGACTTATGGCTCGTTCAGTTCTTACACACCAGAGCTACAAGCCTTGGCAGTACAGCACGCGACGACCGTGCTGGATGGTTTGATGCTGCCAGTGCAAACCCATGGGAATGCAGCTACCTGAAT
>NZ_JANUGX010000010.1 GCF_024753245.1 Massilia norwichensis
GGTGCCCACCCTACGTCCGGGTACCGGTAGGGTGGGCACCCCGTGCCCACGCGGACACCGGAATCACACCACCAGGCGCCCCGCCGCAATCGTCAAGGTCCGCCCGCAACGCGCCGCCATCGCCGGATCGTGCGTCACCAGCACCAGCGTCGAGCCGTGCTCGCGGTTCAGCTCGAACATCAGCTGGATCACCGCCTCGCCGGTGGCGGCATCGAGGCTGCCGGTGGGCTCGTCGGCGAACAGCAGCGGCGGATGCGTGACGAAGGCGCGCGCCAGGGCCACGCGCTGCTGCTCGCCGCCGGACAGGTATTTCGGATAGTGGCGCAGGCGGCTTTCGAGGCCGACCCGGCTCAGCATCGCCGCCGCCTTGTCGCGTGCGTCGCCGTCGCCGCGCAGTTCCAGCGGCAGCATCACGTTTTCCAGCGCGTTCAGGTGCGGCAGCAGCTGGAAGGACTGGAACACGAAGCCCAGCTTGGCCTTGCGGAAGGCGGCGCGGCCATCCTCGTCGAGGGCGAAGATATCGGTGCCGTCGAGCTTGACGGTGCCGCTGGACGGCGTGTCCAGACCGGCCAACAAGCCCAGCAGTGTCGACTTGCCGGAGCCGGAGGCGCCGACCAGGGCAAGCGTCTCGGCCGGTTGCACGGTAAAATCGACACTGTGCAGGATGGTGAGTTCGCCGCTGGCGTCCGCCACCCGCTTCGACAGGCCGGCAACTTCGATTGCCGGATGCCGGACACTTGTCTCACGTTTGGTAGCCTCGGGAATATCACGCATGCTTGCTCATCTCAATCTCAAAGTCAGGAAATGGACTGTCGGTACCCTGGCGGCCTTCGCGCTGGCCGCCTCCGGGAGCGCCTATTCTGCACCAAAAACCGTGCTGGTGGTGGGCGACAGCCTGTCCGCCGAATACGGCCTGGCGCGCGGCACAGGCTGGGTCGCCCTGCTCGAACAGAAACTGAAGGCGGCCAAGCTCGATGCGCGCATCGTCAACGCCAGCATCAGCGGCGACACCACCAGCGGCGGGCGCTCGCGCCTGCCGGCCCTGCTGGCCCAGCACAAGCCGAACGTCGTGGTGCTGGAACTGGGCGCCAACGACGGCCTGCGCGGCCTGCCGATCGCCTCGGCCGAAGACAACCTGCGCTCAATGATCGCGCTGTCGCAGCAGAACCAGGCCAAGGTGCTGCTGGTCGGCATCCGCATGCCGCCGAATTACGGCCGCGCCTATACCGAGCGCTTCACCGGCATGTACAAGGCGCTGTCGACGGAGCTGAAGGTGCCGCTGGTACCCTACATGCTGCAGGGCGTCGACCTCGTGCCCGCCAACTTCCAGGCCGACCGCATGCACCCGCTCGCGACCGCCCATCCCGTCATCCTCAATAACATCTGGCCGCAACTGGCGCCGCTCATCAAAAACTAACGAATGAAATACCCCGCTGTCCTCAGCTTCAACGACATCTTCCCGCAGCTCGACGCGTTCGACACCATCATCGACGCGCGCAGCGAATCGGAATACGCGCTCGACCACATCCCCGGCGCCATCAACTGCCCGGTGCTGAACGACGAGGAGCGCATCCTGGTCGGCACCACCTACAAGCAGGTCGGTTCCTTCGAAGCGAAACGGATCGGCGCGCCGCTGGTGGCGAAGAATATCGCGCGTTACATCGACACGCTGTTCGCCGACAAGCCGCGCGACTGGAAGCCGCTGGTCTACTGCTGGCGCGGCGGCAACCGCAGCGGTTCGATGGCGCACATCCTGGCCAAGGTCGGCTGGCCGGTGGTGCAGCTCGATGGCGGCTACAAGGCTTACCGCGCCTACGTCGCCGCGGCGCTGGAGAACCCGCCGGCGCTGTCCTTCCGCGTGGTCTGCGGCACCACCGGCAGCGGCAAGAGCCGGCTGCTGGAGACGCTGGACGCGATCGGCGCGCAGGTGCTCGACCTCGAACGCCTGGCTGCGCACCGCGGCTCGGTGCTGGGCCACCTGCCCGGCGAACCGCAGCCGACCCAGAAGATGTTCGAGACCCGCATCTGGGACAAGCTGCGCCGCTTCGATCCGAGCAAGCCGGTGTTCGTGGAATCGGAAAGCAAGAAGGTCGGCAACCTGCGCGTGCCGGACGCCGTCATGGAGCGGATGCGCGCTTCGCCTTGCATCGCGCTCACGCTGTCGCGGCCGAACCGGGTGCGCCTGCTGATGGAAGATTACCAGCACTTCTGCGCCGACCCGTCGAGCCTGAACGCCCAGCTGGATCATCTGGTGCAGCTGCACGGCCGCGCCAGGATCGATGCCTGGCACGAGATGGCCGAGGGCGGCCGCATACCGGAGCTGGTCGACGAGCTGCTGGTCGAGCATTACGATCCGGCCTACCTGCGTTCGATCGACCGTAACTTCGTGCAGTATCCACAGGCGCAGGTGCTGGAGCTGGGGGATATCGGCAAGGAGGATTTCCTGGCCGCGGCGCGCAGCCTTCAGTCGGCAGCAATGTAGCCGCGCGCGCCGGCCAGCTCCGGATCGTCGAAGATCGCCATCGCGGTGCTCATGCGCCGGAAGCCGAAGCGCGCATAAAATGCCTCCTTGCCGGGCACGGCGTACAGGATGATCTTTCTGTGCCCACGCGCCTGTTCCACCAGCCGCGCCACGATGGCCTTGCCGAGCCCTCTTCCCTGGTGGCTCGGCAGGATGGCGACATCGCACAGATACGCGGCGTCGACGCCGTCGCCCAGCACGCGGCCGGTCCCGACCAGGCTTCCATCATCGTAGACAAAACAGCGGTACAGGCTGTTCGTGAAGGCCGTGCGCAACAGCGCGGGCTCCTTGGTGCCCAGCGGCGCCAGGCGGATCACCTCGGACAGTTCCTTCCAGTCGACGCCATCCAGCGCGTCGCTCCAGTGCAAAGCCATGCCGTTTTCTCCTGTCGAATATGAAAAAAGCCCGGTCCGCTCACGCGTCCGGGCTTCATTGCTTGCTGCCTTGCTGGCTTACTCGGCGGCCTTCGCGCCCAGATCCACCGGCTTGACGTTCACCTTGGCCTTGGCCTTCTTCTTCAGGGCCTCGACGTAGCCGTACAGCTCGGCGTTGCCCACGGCGCGGGCGATCGCGTCGGCTTCCTGCTTGCGGCGCGCCTGGTCCGGCTGGGCCGGCTGCGTCACCTTGCCGATGCGGTACACGCCATAGCCCTGACCCGGCAGTTCGACGCCGACGTAGGCCGGCAGCTTGCTGACGTCGGCCTTCAGGACGGCCATCGCGGCGGTCGGGTTGATGGTCGGCTGCGGCATGGTGCGCGAGACGACTTTCACCTCACCGAAGCCGGTGGCGTCGCCCGATGCCTTGGCGGCGGCGATCCTGGCTTCGCCGGCCTGGCGTGCCAGGCGGATTTCTTCTTCCTGGGTCACGCGCTGACGGATCGCGCCTTCGACTTCGGCCAGCGGACGCTTGGTCGCCGGCTTGAACTCAAGCACGCGGCCCGCCACCAGGGTGGTCGGTGCCACTTCGATGGCGTCGGTGTTGCGCTTGTTGGCGATGGCGTCCTGCGAGAAGATCGCTTTCAGGAACTTGTCGTTGTTCACCAGCGGGTTGCCCACGGCCGGATTCGGCGTGCGGGTCAGACCTTCGACGGTCTGGATCGTGAGACCCAGCTTGTCGGCGGCCGGCTTCAGGCTGTCGGACTGCTCGTAGACGGTATTGGTGAAGGTCTCGGCCAGTTCCGTGTACTTGTTCGACAACTTGGTCTTCTTCAGTTCCGCGACGATCTCCGGCTTGGCCTCTTCCAGCGACTTCTGGGTCGAGGGCACGACCTTGGTCACCTTGACGATGTGGTAGCCGAAGTTCGAGCGCACCGGACCGCTGGTCTCGCCTTCCTTCAGACCGAAGATGGCGTCTTCAACCGGCTTGTCGAACAGGCCCTTCTCGACCACGCCGAGGTCGCCGCCGAGTTCGGCCGAGCCCGGATCCTGCGACTGTGCCTTGGCGATCTTCGCGAAGTCGGCCGGGTTCTTCTGCACCTCGGCCAGTATGGCTTGCGCCTTGGCCTTGGCGGCGGCGTCATCGGCCGGCTTGGCGTCCTTGGCCACGGTGATCAGGATGTGGCTGGCGGTACGCTTTTCCGGGGTCGAGAAGCGCGCCTTGTTCTTGTTGTAGAAATCGGTGGCTTCGGCGTCGCTGACGGTGACCAGCTTGTCGACGGCTTCCGGGTTCAGGACCACGTACTCGGCCTTGATGGTTTCCGGCACCTGGAACAGGGTCGCGTTCTTTTCGTAGTACGCCTTGACCATCTCGTCGGTGACCTTCACCTGCGCGGCGAAGCTCGTCGCCGGGAACAGCAGTTCCTGCACTTCGCGCTGCTGGTCGTTGATGTCCGACAGGCGGCCAGCGACCGAGCGCGGCGCGAAGGCGGTGGCGCCGACCGAGGCGGCCAGCTGCTGCACGGCCATCTGCTGGCGAATGCGCTGCTCGAAACCTTCGGCGGTCATGCCCTGCGAGCTCAGGAAAGCCTTGTAGGCGTCGATGTCGAAGCTGCCGTCAGGCTTGTTCAGGCCGGTCTGCTCGTGGATCGCCTTGACCAGGGCGGCGTTACCGATGGTGAGGTTGTTGCGGGCGACTTCGGCGTTGACGGCGCGCTCGGCCACCAGGCTGTCGAGCACTTCCTGCTTCGCTTCCGGGGTGTCGAACAGCTTCTGGTCGAACTGGGCGCCCATCATGGCGCGGGCCTGCTCGATCTGGCGGCGCTGGGCCGCTTCCCATTCCTGCTGCGTGATGGTGCGGCCGTCGACAGTGGCGACACCGTCTTTGCTGCCGCCACCTTCATACTGACTGACGCCGACGAGCACGAACGAAGGCAGGATCAGCAGGAGCAGCAGGAACTGCATCAGCCGCTGGTGGGTACGGATAAATTCAAACATGGTCAGCCAATCAAGGTTGAAAATGCGATTACAAAAAGCCGAAAAAAAAGGCGAACCGCGGTTCGCCTTTCTTTCACACCTAGCATCTGGCGGAGCGGACGGGGCTCGAACCCGCGACCCCCGGCGTGACAGGCCGGTATTCTAACCAACTGAACTACCGCTCCAGATTCTGTACTACCGATGCATCGACTTGTTGGTGGCGGAGCGGACGGGGCTCGAACCCGCGACCCCCGGCGTGACAGGCCGGTATTCTAACCAACTGAACTACCGCTCCACGCAATAAGGCGACACTTTCCGCTGCACCTCAGCGCAGCGAAGGCATTAGTTTACTGCATCTTTCAGGGCTTTACCAGCCTTAAATTTCGGGACCTTGGCGGCCTTGATCTTGATGGCTTCCTTGGTACGCGGATCGCGGCCGGTACGGGCAGCGCGTTCGCCGACGGTGAAGGTGCCGAAGCCGACCAGGGTCACGCTGTCGTTCTTCTTCAGGGTGTCGGTCACAGCGGTGATCATGGCGTCGAGGGCGCGTGCCGCAGAGGCTTTGGTCAGGTCCGCGGATTTCGCGATTTCTTCGATCAGTTCAGTTTTGTTCACTTCTTTCCCTCGTTAGACATTCGGCAAAAAACCGCAAGCGCGTATTAAACAAGGGGGCAATGCTTTATGTCAAGCAACGTTGCTGCAAAAGCGTCGTTCGAGCGTCGTAAACGACGTGGTTCCCACGTCTCAAAAACGTCATCCCCGCGTCTTAAAAACGTCGTCCCCGCGAAGGCGGGGACCCAAGTGCTGCATGCGTTATCGGCATGTTTGCAAACCTGGGTCCCCGCCTGCGCGGGGACGACGGGATAAGGCGGGGACGACGGGTAAGCGCCGCGACCGCGCTTAATGACGCATATTTAGTGCTTGACCACGCCGCCCTGCCCTTCGGCAGTCGCGGCCACTGGTGCCGCCACGGCAGGCACCTCGACCAGCGCCTCGGGCTGGCGTTCCAGCGCCACTTCCAGCACCTTCTCGATCCAGCGCACCGGCACGATCTCGAGCTTGTTCTTGACGTTGTCCGGGATGTCGGCCAGGTCCTTCACGTTCTGCTCGGGGATCAGCACCGTCTTGATGCCGCCGCGATGCGCCGCCAGCAGCTTCTCCTTCAGGCCGCCGATCGGCAGGACTTCGCCGCGCAGCGTGATCTCGCCGGTCATCGCCACGTCGGCGCGCACGGGGATGCCGGTGAAGGCCGACACCAGCGCCGTCGTCATGCCGATACCGGCCGACGGACCATCCTTCGGCGTCGCGCCTTCCGGCACGTGGATGTGGATGTCGGTCTTTTCGAAGGCTTCGGCCTTGATGCCGAAGCGCTGGGCACGCGAACGCACCACGGTGCGCGCTGCCTCGATCGATTCCTTCATCACGTCGCCCAGGGTACCGGTGCGGATGATGGCACCCTTGCCCGGCACGTTGACGGCTTCGATGGTCAGCAGGTCGCCGCCGACTTCGGTCCAGGCCAGACCAACCACCTGGCCGATCTGGTTTTCCTTCTCGGCCACGCCGAAGTCGAAGCGGCGCACGCCCAGGAACTTGTCCAGGTTCTTCGAGCCGACGATGACGCGCTTGCCATCCTTCTTCAGCAGCAGCATCTTGACGACCTTGCGGCAGATCTTCGAGATTTCGCGTTCCAGCGAACGCACGCCCGCTTCACGGGTGTAGTAGCGGATGATGTCGCGGATCGCGGACTCTTCGACCTTGATTTCCTCTTCCTTCAGGCCGTTGTTCTTGATCTGCTTCGGCAGCAGGTAACGCTGCGCGATGCTGGTCTTTTCGTCCTCGGTGTAACCCGACAGGCGGATCACTTCCATACGGTCGAGCAGCGCCGGCGGAATGTTGAACGAGTTCGAGGTCGCCACGAACATCACGTCCGACAGGTCGAAGTCGACTTCGACGTAGTGGTCGCTGAAGGTGTGGTTCTGCGCCGGGTCCAGCACTTCCAGCAGTGCCGAGCTCGGATCGCCGCGGAAGTCGGCACCCATTTTATCGATCTCGTCGAGCAGGAACAGCGGGTTGCGCACGCCGACTTTCGACAGCGATTGCAGCACCTTGCCCGGCATCGAGCCGATGTAGGTACGACGGTGACCGCGGATCTCGGCTTCGTCGCGCACGCCGCCCAGGGCCATGCGCACATACTTGCGGCCGGTCGCGCGGGCGATCGACTCGCCCAGCGAGGTTTTACCCACGCCCGGAGGACCGACGAAGCACAGGATCGGGGCCTTCAGCTTGTCGACGCGCTGCTGGACCGCGAGGTACTCGAGGATGCGTTCCTTGATCTTGTCGAGGCCGTAGTGGTCCGACTCCAGCACCTGCTGGGCCTTTTCCAGGTCGATGGTGACCTTGGATTTCTTCTTCCAAGGCAGGCCGACCAGGGTGTCGATGTAGTTGCGCACGACGGTGGCTTCGGCCGACATCGGCGACATCATCTTCAGCTTCTTGATCTCGGCCTGGGCTTTTTCCATGGCTTCCTTCGGCATCTTGGCTGCGATCACTTTCTTCTCGAGCTCTTCGATGTCGGCGCCGTCTTCGCCCTCACCCAGTTCCTTCTGGATGGCCTTGACCTGCTCGTTCAGGTAGTACTCGCGCTGCGATTTCTCCATCTGGCGCTTGACGCGGCCACGGATGCGCTTTTCGACCTGCAGGATGTCGAGTTCGCCTTCCAGCTGGCCGAGCAGGTGCTCAAGGCGCTTGGAGACGTTGAAGATCTCGAGGATGACCTGCTTCTGCTCGAGCTTGAGCGGCAGGTGGGCGGCAACGGTGTCGGCCAGGCGGCCGGCGTCGTCGATGCCGGCCAGCGAAGCCAGAATCTCGGGCGGGATCTTCTTGTTGAGTTTGACGTACTGGTCGAACTGCTGGACGATCGCGCGGCGCATCGCCTCGACTTCCGAATCGTCGCCGGTTTCGGAGTTGATCGGGGTCAGGTCGGCGACGAAGTGGCTCGGTGCGTCGGTGATGTGGTTGATACGGGCACGCTGCGCGCCTTCGACCAGCACCTTCACGGTACCGTCGGGCAGCTTCAGCATTTGCAGAATATTGGCCACGCAGCCGATCTCGTAGATGTCTGCGGCGGAAGGTTCGTCCTTGGCAGCGGCCTTTTGGGCTGCGAGCATGATGCTCTTACCCTGTTCCATCGCGGCTTCGAGCGCCTTGATCGATTTCGGGCGGCCGACGAACAGAGGTATCACCATATGCGGAAACACGACCACGTCGCGCAATGGCAGCAGCGGCAAGGTCATCTGTTCAGTAAATTTAGTAGTGGTCATGGCATACCTTATAAAAAGCGTGTTGACGATGTGGGGCGCACAGCGTCGGAACACAAGACCGGCCTCAAAATTATTTTCCGCAATAAATGCGGCAATCTAATATAGCCGTTCCGACAAAAGCGTTATTCAAATAAAAAAGCCACTACGCGACCAGGGTCACGAGTGGCTTTCCGTTTGAAGCCGTGGTCTTTTGTTGAGATAAATTGTACCGCCAAGAATCAGCGTTTCAAGACCTTTTGTGTTGTGTGCGCGAGGAAATTTTTAATTTTCCCCAGCGGCTTTCGGCGATTCGCTATAAATCAGCAAAGGTTTCGCGCCATTCGTGATCGTATTTTCATCGATCACGACTTTCACGACATTTTGCTGACTCGGCAATTCATACATCACATCCAGCAGCGCGTGTTCCAGGATCGAACGCAGGCCACGTGCGCCGGTCTTGCGCGCCAGTGCTTTCTTGGCAATCGCGTGCAGGGCCGCCGGGCGGATTTCGAGTTCCGCGCCTTCCATGTCCAGCAGTTTCGAATACTGCTTGATGAGCGCGTTCTTCGGCTCGACCAGGATCTGGATCAGCGCTTCTTCGGTCAGCTCGGCGAGCGTGGCCACGACCGGCAGACGGCCCACCAGTTCCGGAATCAGGCCGAACTTGACCAGGTCTTCCGGCTCGGCTTCCATCAGCACGTCGCTGACCGAACGCGAGGTCTGGCTCTTGACGTTGGCGCCGAAGCCGATGCCCGACTTTTCCGAACGGTTCTGAACGATCTTGTCGAGGCCGTCGAAAGCGCCGCCACAGATGAACAGGATGTTGGTGGTGTCGATCTGCACGAAGTCCTGGTTCGGGTGCTTGCGCCCGCCCTGCGGCGGCACCGAGGCCATGGTGCCCTCGATCAGTTTCAGCAGCGCCTGCTGCACGCCCTCGCCCGACACGTCGCGGGTGATCGACGGGTTGTCCGACTTGCGCGAAATCTTGTCGATCTCGTCGATGTAGACGATGCCGCGCTGGGCCTTCTCGACTTCGTAATTACAGCTCTGCAGCAGCTTCTGAATGATGTTCTCGACGTCCTCACCCACGTAGCCGGCTTCGGTCAGCGTGGTCGCATCGGCGATGACGAAGGGGACGTTCAGGGTGCGCGCCAGGGTCTGGGCCAGCAGCGTCTTGCCGGAACCAGTCGGGCCCACCAGTAGGATATTGCTCTTGGACAGCTCGATGTCGTCCTTCTTGCCCAAGTGCTTGAGGCGCTTGTAGTGGTTGTACACCGCCACCGACAGGATGCGCTTGGCCGTCTGCTGGCCGATCACGTACTGGTCGAGCAGTTCGGCGATCTCGTGCGGGCTCGGCAGGTCGGACTTGGCGCCACCAGCCACCGATTCCACGTTCGAGGTCTCGTCACGGATGATGTCGTTGCACAGATCGATGCACTCATCGCAGATGAAGACCGACGGTCCCGCGATGAGCTTCTTCACCTCATGCTGGCTCTTGCCGCAGAAGGAGCAGTACAGGAGTTTTTCACCGCTGGAGGATTTTTTGTCAGACATGGGGCAAGTTTCTGTTGAATTGCTGTGAATATAACGCTAATACGGGTGCGCAACAAGCGCGCACGTCTCCATGCTACCCGAAATAAAAAAAGAACGCCCGATCCGCTGTTGCGCTCGGGCGTCTTTCAGCAACATCTAAGTGGAGGCTTATGCGCGATTGGTCAAGACCCGATCGATCAGACCGTATTCCACGGCTTCCTCACTCGACATGAAGCGGTCGCGGTCGGTGTCTTTGTGGATCTGTTCGATGGTCTGGCCGGTGTTGTCCGCCATGATGCGGGCCAGGCGCTCGCGCAGGTACAGGATTTCCTTGGCCTGGATTTCGATATCCGACGCCATGCCCTGCGAACCGCCGGACGGCTGGTGAATCATGACGCGCGAGTTCGGCAGCGAGAAACGCTTGCCCTTGGCGCCGGCTGCCAGCAGGAAGGCACCCATCGAGGCCGCCAGGCCCGTGCACAGGGTCGACACATCCGGCTTGATGAAGTTCATCGTGTCGAAGATGGCCAGGCCAGCCGACACCGAACCGCCCGGCGAGTTGATGTAGAGCGAAATATCCTTGTCCGGATTTTCGCTTTCCAGGAACAGCAGCTGGGCCACGATGAGGTTGGCCATCTGGTCGTTGACAGGGCCAACCAGGAAGATCACGCGCTCCTTCAGCAGGCGCGAGTAGATGTCGTAGGCGCGCTCGCCGCGGCCGCTCTGCTCGATCACCATCGGCACCAGACCGAGGGCTTGGGTATCCAACGCAGGATTACGATTCATACCTGTCACTTTCCTTAAAGAAGAGTTAAAGAAGCCCGGGACCAGCGATCGCCGGCGGCCGGGCTTCAGAGGACTAGCTTACACCGAAGCTCAGGCTTGCGGCGCGCTGCCCATCAGCTCGTCAAAGGCGATGTCCTTGGTCGTCACCTTTGCCTTGCCCAGCACATAGTTAACGACGTTTTCTTCCAATACAAGAGCTTCGATCTCGCCCAGACGACGGCGATCGCTATAGTAATACTTCAGGACTTCTTTCGGGTCTTCGTAGCTTTGCGCGAAGTCTTCGATCTGCGACTTCACCTGCTCCTGGGTTGCCTGCAGGTTGTTTTCCTGCACCAGTTGCGACAGGATCAGACCCAGGCGCACGCGGCGCTCGGCCTTGGTGGCGAACAGGTCGGCCGGGAACGGCAGGCTCTTCACGTCCATGCCGCGCTGGGCCATGTCCTGGCGCGTCTGCTCGGCCAGACGCTGCGAATCCTGCTCGATCATGACCTTCGGCACGTCCATTTCGGTGGCCTTGACCAGCGCATCCATCACGGCTTCCTTGTTGCGGGCCTTGATGCGGGCGGTGACTTCACGCTCCAGGTTGACCTTGATGTCTTCGCGCATCTTCTCGACGCTGCCGTCTTCGATGCCCAGCGACTTGGCGAACTCGGCGTCGACTTCCGGCAGGTGCGCCCACTCCAGCTTCTTCAGGGTGATGGTGAACTCGGCGGTTTTACCGGCGACATCCTTGCCGTGGTAATCCTCCGGGAAGGCCAGCGGGAAGGTCTTGCTTTCGCCGACTTTCAGGCCGACGGTGGCGGCTTCGAATTCCGGCAGCATGCGGCCTTCGCCCAGCACGAATGCATAGTTGTCGGCCTTGCCGCCGGCGAATTCGACGCCGTCGATGCTGCCGACGAAGTCGACGGTCACGCGGTCGCCGTTGGCGGCCACCGGCTCGCCGCCGTCGCCGTGCTCGCCTGCCTCACCCTTGGTGTGGAAGTGCACGCGCTGCTTGCGCAGGATGTCGATGGTCTTGTCGATTTCGGCGTCCGACACCTCGGCCTTGGCGGTCTCGACTTCGATGCCGGCCAGGTCAGGCAGGCTCACTTCCGGGTAGACTTCGAAAGTGGCGTCGAAAGCCAGCATGCCTTCCGGCGCGTCCTGCTTCGGCTCGATTTTCGGCATGCCGGCAACGCGCAGCTGGTTTTCTTCGGCAGCCTGGCCGAAAGCCTGGCCGACCTTGTCGTTCAGCACGTCGGATTCGATCTGGAAGCCGTACTGAGCCGCAACCATTTTCAGGGGCACTTTGCCCGGACGGAAGCCCGGAGCACGAGCGGTCTTGGCCTGCACTTTGAGGCGCTTTTCAACTTCCGTACGTACGTCGCTCAGCGGAAAAGTAAGAGTCAAGCGACGCTCGAGTTTACCCAGGTTTTCGACTGCAGTTGCCATTGTTAAAATCGTCCAAAAAAATAATTATTCGTGGTGCGAGGAGGGGGACTCGAACCCCCACACCATTGCTGGCGTCAGGACCTAAACCTGGTGCGTCTACCAATTTCGCCATCCTCGCGCAGGATTGCATTTTGCCGCAAAAACAAAGGGCGCCCGTGCGTAAAACCGGTCGCCCTGCACTCCGCTGTTTAGGGGCTACAACTTCAACCAGTTATTTTACTGGATTTTCTGACACCATTGGGGATTTTTGAAACGTGCGCAATGGATGAGCTCATTGCGGCTTTTTCACCCTGAACCATGCCGCATACAATGCGGGCAGGAACAACAGCGTCAGCGCCGTCGCCACCAGCAGGCCACCCATGATCGCCACCGCCATCGGCCCCCAGAATACCGAGCGCGACAGCGGAATCATCGCCAGTGCCGCCGCCGCTGCCGTCAGCAGGATCGGGCGGCAACGCCGCACCGCCGCTTCGACGATCGCCTCCCAGGCCGCGACGCCTTCGGCGATGCTGGTTTCGATCTGGTCGACCAGGATCACGGAATTCCGGATGATCATGCCGAACAGCGCGATCACACCCAGGTTAGCGACGAAGCCAAACGGCCGATCCAGCAACAGCAAGGCCATCGCGGCCCCGGCCACGCCCAGCGGCCCGGTCAGGAACACCAGCAGCGCGCGCGAGAAGCTGTGCAGCTGCAGCATCAACAGCGTGAACACGATGAACAGCACCAAGGGCACATTCGCCGAGATCGACGCTTCCGCCTCCGAACTGTCGGCCGCAGCCCCTTCCAGCGTGATGCGGTAGCCGGCCGGCAGCTTGGCGCGCAGCGCCTCCAGCTTGTGCCCGACCTGGGTCGACACGGTCGGGCCCTGGATACCCTCGACCACGTCCGACTGCACCATGATCGCCCACTCGCGGCCCTGGCGCCAGACCACGCCCGGCTCCCACACGAATTCGATGCGCGCCACCTGCGACAGCGGCACCGCGCGCCCGGACGGCGTCGGGATATTGGTGTTGGCCAGCACCGACATGGTCGAGCGCTCTTCGATCGGCTGGCGCACGGCGATGTCGATCAGGCGGTTACTCTCGCGGAACTGGCCGATGGTCGTCCCCGACAGCACGGTGGCGACGGTGCGGCGCACCGCCTGGCTGGTCACGCCCAGCGCGCGCAGCTTGTCCTGGTCGAGATCGAGGCGCAGCACCTTGACCGACTCGTTCCAGTTGTCGTTGACGCCGACCGCGTTCGGGTTCGCGCGCAGCACTTCCTTGACCTGGTCGGCCACGCCGCGCACCACGGCGATGTCCGGCCCCGACACCTGGAACTGCACCGGATACGGTACCGGCGGGCCGTTCGGCAGCAGCTTCACGCGCCCGCGCACTTCCGGAAAATCGTTCTTCAGCACGAGCTGGATCTTGCGCATCAGGCTCTCGCGTTCGTGCGCGGACTTCGGCAGCACCACCAGTTGCGAAACGTTCGACTGCGGAAAGATCTGGTCCAGCGGCAGGTAGAAGCGCGGACTGCCGGTGCCGACATAGCTGGTCACGCTGTCGAGTTCCGGCTGGCGCCGCACCCATCCCTCGAACTTCTTGACCAGGGCCTCGTTGGCCGCGAAGCTGGTCCCTTCCGGCAGCCACATCTCGACCATCAGCTCGGGGCGGCTGGAATCCGGGAAGAACTGCTTCTCGATGAACTTGAAGCCGAACACACCCAGCGCGAACACCGCCAGCGACAGCGCGATGGTCGTCATGCGGAACGTCACGCACCAGTTGACCACGCGCCGGAAGCGGTTATAGGCCGGCGTGTCGAACACATCGTGGCCACCATGCTCGCCGCCTGGGTGCGGCTGCACCTTCAGCAAAATGAAACCGATGTAGGGCGTGAAGGTCACCGCCACCACCCACGACACCACCAGCGCGATCGCATTCACCGAGAACATCGAGAAGGTGTACTCGCCGGCCGCCGACTTGGCCAGGCCGATCGGCAGGAAGCCGGCGGCCGTGATCAGGGTCCCGGTCAGCATCGGGAAGGCGGTCGAGGTGTAGGCGAAGGTGGCCGCCTCGAAGCGCGACATGCCCTCCTCCATCTTCCGCACCATCATTTCGACGGCGATGATGGCGTCGTCGACCAGCAGACCGAGGGCGATGATCAGCGCGCCCAACGACACCTTGTGCAGCGAAATGTCGAAGATCCGCATGAAGAAGAAGGTAATCGCCAGCACCAGCGGAATCGTCAGCGCCACCACCAGGCCCGGGCGCACGTCGATGCGCCAGCGCGGCTTGCTGTGCAGGCCCAGCGCCAGGAAGGAGACGATCAGCACGATCACCACCGCCTCGATCAGCGTGTGCATGAATTCGGAAACCGAGGCCGTGACCGCCGCCGGCTGGTTCGACACGCGTTCCAGCTCGATGCCGACCGGGAGCTGGGCACGGATGCGCGCCACCGTGTCTTCGAGCCCCGTGCCGAGCTGGATGATGTTGCCGCCCTTTTCCATCGACACGCCCAGGCCGATCACTTCCTTGCCGTTGAAGCGCATCTTTTCGCGCGGCGGATCCTCGTAGGCGCGCTGCACGGTGGCGAAATCGCCGAGGCGGAAGGTGGTATTCCCGGCGCGCAGGCTGAGGTTCTCCAGCTGTTGTACGGTTTTCAGGGCGCCGGTCACGCGCACCTGCAGGTTCTCGCTCGGCGTCACCAGCACGCCGGCCGACTCGACCCCGTTCTGGGTCGCGATCTGGTTGACGATGGCGTCGAAGGGGATGCCCAGCTGGGCGAACTTCTGCTGCGAGAACAGGATGTTGACCTTCTCGGCCTGCACCCCGAACTGCTCGACCTTGGCGACCAGCGGCACATTGAGTAACTGCTGACGCACGAAGTCGGCGTAATCGCGCATCTCGGCATAGGTGAAGCCGTCGCCGGAGAGCGCGAAGATGGAGCCGTAGGTATCGCCGAATTCGTCGTTGAAGAAGGGACCGATCACACCCTGCGGCAGCGTGAGCGCGATGTCGCCGATCTTCTTGCGCACCTGGTACCAGGTCGGCGGGACTTCTTTCGGCGGCGTCGATTCGCGCAGCTCGAGGATGATCGTGGTTTCGCCCGGCTTGGAGAAGCTGCGGATCTTGTCGACGTAAGGCGTTTCCTGCAGCTTGCGCTCGAGCGGGTCGGTAACCTGCTGGGCCATCTGCACCGCGGTGGCGCCGGGCCAGCGGGCCTGGATCACCATCGCGCGGAAGGTGAAGGGCGGGTCCTCGTCCTGGCCCAGCTGCTGGTAACCGATGATGCCGGCCAGGAGCAGAACCGCGATCAGGTAGCGCGTCAGCGGGATGTTTTCCAGCGCCCAGCGCGACAGATTGAAATGCTTCATTTGCCGCCCGCCGCCGGCGTGCCCGCCGCTTCGGTTTCCGCATCGGCGCGGCGCGCCACGTCGGCGGTCAGGATCCTGACCTTCTGGCCGGGCTTGAGCAGATTGACGCCGGCCGTGACGATGGTCTGGCCGGGCTGGACGCCGCCGCTCAGCAGCACGTCGTTGCCGGCCACGCCGCCGACCTGCACCGGCTGCAGCCTGACGGCGTTGTTCTCGACCACCCAGACCGCGCTGGCACCCTTGTTCTGCACCAGGCTCGAAAGCGGCACGCGCAACTGGCTGCCGCCGGCGGCCTGGCGCTGGATCTCGACCACGGCCGTCATCCCGAGGCGCACGTCCTCGCTGGCCGGGATCGAGACCTTGACGGTATAGGTGCGGGTGGCGGGATCGGCCACCGGCGCGACTTCGCGGATCTTGCCCGGAATGCTGCGGTCCGGGTCGGCCCACAGGCGCACCTTGACCTGGTCGGCGTGGCGCAGCTCGTCGACCTGGTCTTCCGGCACGCCGATCACGACTTCCTTCTCGTCGGTGCGCGCCACCCGCACCACCGGGGTGCCGGCCTGCACCACCTGCCCGACCTCGGCGTCGATGCCGGTCACCACGCCGTCGGTATCCGCTTCCAGGCTGGCGTAACCGGTCTGGTTGGCCTGTTCGCGCGACTGCGCGCGCGCCGCCTCGACGCTGGCCTGGGCCGAGCGCGCCGCCGCGACCTTCTGGTCGAGCACCGCCTGGCTGACGAAATTCTGGCTGCGCAGGTCCTGGTAGCGTTTCAGCTCGGCGCGCGCCAGCTCATAACTGGTCTGGGCTGCGCGCAGGCTGGCCTGGGCCTGGGTTTGTCCGAGCCGCAGGTCTTGCGGATCGAGCTGCATCAGCACGGTGCCGCGCTTGACGCTGGAACCGACGTCCACCTTGCGCGCACTGATCTTGCCGCCGACCCGGAAACCCAGGCGCGACTCGTAGCGCGGGCGGACGTCGCCGGAAAAGGTGGTGCTGGCGTTGATGCCGCCGGCCGCCAGGGTCAGCGCGCGCACCGGGCGCACGTCTTCCGGCGGCGGCGCCTCCTTCGAGCAGCCAGCCAGCAGGGACAGCGCAACGGACGCGGCGATCAGGGAACGCGAGAGCGGAATACGGGGTAGGTGCACAGTGATTTCCTCTTGGAGGCAGGCCGCGCTGGCGCGGCAAAGGCGGCGACGATATTCTTTTATTAAATCCGAGCAATTATAATCATGCAAACACCGCCAGTAAATGACGTTAGAGTCAGTTCTCAATGCCCGTCGATCACTACGAAAATTTTCCCGTCGCTTCGATCCTGCTGCCGCGCCGCCTGGTGCCCGCGGTCGAGGCGATCTACGCCTTCGCGCGCAGCGCCGACGACATCGCCGACGAGGGTGACGCGCTGCCGGCCGAGCGTCTCGCCAGCCTGAACGCCTACGATGCGGCGCTGGACATCATCGAACGGGGCGACACGCCTGCGGACCCGATGTTCGCGCGCCTGGCCGAGGCCCTGCGCCGCCACGCCCTGCCCCTGCAGCCGCTGCGCGACCTGCTGAGCGCCTTCCGCCAGGACGTGGTCACCACCCGCTACGCCGACTACCCTGCGCTGCTGGATTATTGCCGCCGCTCGGCCAACCCGGTCGGCCGCCTGATGCTGGGCCTGTACGGCACCGTCGACGAAACCAGCCTGCGCGAGTCGGACGCGGTGTGCTCGGCGCTCCAATTGATCAACTTCTGGCAGGACGTCGGCATCGACATCGGCAAGGGCCGTATCTACCTGCCGCAGGAAGACCTGGCGCGCTTCGGCGTCGGCGAAGCCCAGATCGTGCAGGGCGAGGCCAACCCGGCCTGGCGCGCACTGATGCGCTTCGAGGTCGAGCGCGCGCGCGCACTGATGCTGGAAGGCGCGCCGCTGGCCACGCGGCTGCCCGGACGGATCGGCTGGGAGCTGCGCCTGGTCGTGCAGGGCGGTTTGCGGATCCTGGAAGCGATCGAGCGCGCGGATTACGATGTGTTCCGGCGCCGGCCGCAGCTCAAGCGCCTGGACTGGGCGCTGCTGCTATGGCGCGCCGCCAGGATGTAAGGCCGCGATGGTACTCGGCCGGCCCCGGATCGGCTAAGATAGCGGACTTGCACCACGCGCCACGACTTATTTATCTATGTCTCCCGACGACTACTGCCAACAAAAGACCGTCCAAAGCGGCTCCAGTTTCTACTACAGCTTCCTGTTCCTGCCGCCCGAGCGTCGCAGGGCGATCACGGCGCTGTATGCGTTCTGCCGCGAGGTCGACGACACCGTCGACGAGACGCATGACCAGTCGGTGGCGCGCATCAAGCTGGCCTGGTGGCGCACCGAGCTGGCCGCCATGTACAAGGGCGCGCCGACCCACCCGGTGACCCAGGCGCTGCAGCCGCACCTGGCGGCCTACAACCTGCAGCAGGAGCACCTGCAGGCCATCGTCGACGGCATGGAGATGGATCTGGACCAGTCGCGCTACCTCGATTACGCGGGCCTGCGCAAATACTGCTGGCATGTGGCCGGCGTGGTCGGCATCCTCTCGGCCAGCATCTTCGGCGTGACCAATCCGCAGACGCTGCAATACGCCGAGAAGCTGGGCCTGGCCTTCCAGCTGACGAACATCATCCGCGACGTCGGCGACGATGCGCGCAAGGGCCGCATCTACCTGCCGGTCAACGAACTGCAGCAGTTCGGCGTGACCGCGGCCGACATCCTGAATTTCCGCCACAGCGAGAAGTTCGAAGCGCTGATGAAATTCCAGGCCGACCGTGCGCGCGCCGTCTACGACGAAGCCTTCGCCCTGCTGCCCAAGGAAGACCGGCGCGCCCAGCGTCCCGGCCTGATGATGGCGGCGATCTACCGCACCGTCCTCGACGAGATCGAACGCGACGACTTCAAGGTCCTGAACCAGCGCATCTCCCTCACGCCGCTGCGCAAGCTGTGGCTGGCGTGGAAAACCTACATCCGTGGCTGAGCGCCGTGGCTAAGCACATCGCAGTCATCGGCGGCGGCTGGGCCGGTTGCGCGGCCGGCGTCGAACTGGCCGCGAAGGGCGCCCGCGTCACGCTGTTCGAGGCCGCGCGCACGCTGGGCGGCCGCGCCCGCGCCGTGCAGGCCAGGGAAGCCATGCTCGACAACGGCCAGCACATCCTGCTCGGCGCTTATGCGGACACGCTGGCGCTGCTGCGCCGGGTGGGCGTACGCGAGTCCGACGCCCTGCTGCGCCTGCCGCTGCAGATGCGCTATCCGCCGCAAAGCGGCCTGATGGACTTCGTCGCGCCGCGCCTGCCGGCCCCGCTGCACATGCTGGCGGCCCTGCTGCGCGCCAGGGGACTCGAACGCGAAGACAAGCTGGCGCTGGCCCGCTTCACCACCAGCGCGCGCTGGATGGACTGGGGCCTGAACCTCGACTGCAGCGTGGCCGAACTGCTGACCCGTTTCGGCCAGACCCCGCGCCTGATCCGCCTGATGTGGCAGCCGCTGTGCCTGGCCGCCCTGAACACGCCGATCGAGCGCGCCTCCGCCAACGTGTTCCTGGCGGTGCTGCGCGACAGCCTGGGCGCCAGGCGCAAGGCTTCCGACATGCTGCTGCCACGGGTGCTGCTCGACGCCCTGTTCCCCGAGGCGGCGCGCCGCTACATCGAGGCACGCGGCGGCAAGGTGCTGTGCGGTGCGCGCGTCGACGCGATCGCGCCGCAAGCCACAGGCTGGCAGGTGCGCAGCGGCGCCGACGCGGCCGAGGCCGACGCCGTGCTCCTGGCCACGCCGGCCTGGCAGAGCGCCGCCCTGCTGCGCGCCCTGCCCGAGCTGGATGCCCTGGCGGCGCAGCTGGACGCCTTCGAGTACGAGCCGATCTCGACGGTCTACCTGCAGTACGCAGCCGACCTGCGCCTGCCCCAGCCCTTCTGCGCCCTGCTCGACGATCCGGCACATGGCGCCTGGGGCCAGTTCGTGTTCGACCGCGGCCAGCTGGATCCGGGCCAGGGCGGCCTGCTGGCGGTGGTTGTCAGCGCCGCCGCCGACGCGGCCAGCCTGGAGCAGGACGCGTTGGCCACGGCGGTCGCCAGCCAGCTGGCGGCGGCCTTCCGCCAACCCGGCCTGGCGCAGCCGCGCTGGCAGCGCGTATTGACGGAAAAGCGCGCCACCTTCGCCTGCACCCCGGGCCTGGTGCGACCGGCGAACAGCACCGCCCTGCCCGGCCTGTTCCTGGCCGGCGACTACACCGCCGGCGACTATCCGGCCACCCTCGAGACGGCGGTACGCAGCGGCACGGCGGCGGCCCGCCTCACCCTCAGCCCGAAGGCGTGAAAGCCGGTCGTCCAACCCAAACGCAGCCTGGGCCGCGAAAACTGCAGCCTGTCGCAAGGGCGTGGCGGGATGGACCCGTGACGCGTACAGTAGCATCATCGAAACAAGTGTTATCGGATTTGCAAATGAACAGCCTGCTGGCCCTGCGCACCCTGCTCCTGCTCGCCTTCGTCGCCGCCGCGATGGCGGTGCTGTGGCATCCCGGCCTGGGCGCCTCGGGCGACCCGGCGACGGACGCCATGCTGATGGTCGCGCGGAACTGAAGCGGAGCATTCGATGGGAAAGCTGGAATACCTCGAGCTGCTGAAACGCGCCATGCTGGGCCTGCCGCCGGAGCTGCAGGCCAAGACCCTGGGCTACTACGAACAGCGCTTCGTCGACGGCCTGAACGCCGGACGCAGCGAACAGGAGGTGGCGCAGGAGCTTGACGAGCCGACCAGGATCGCGATGACGCTGCGCGCCAACAGCCATCAGGCGCAGCTCGGCGCGCAAGCCGGCGCCCAGGCCGGTGCCCAGGCCGCCGCGCCGCAGTTCAACGTGGCGCCGAAGCGCAACCCGGCCGGGGTGCTGCGGGTACTGGTGTCGGGCGCCGGCCTGGCCATCTTCAACCTCTTCATGATCGTGCCGGCGATGGTGTTCACGGCCCTGCTGATGGCGCTGTACGCCGCGGCCCTGGCCTTCTACCTGAGCGGGATCGCGATCACCGCCAGCGGCCTGGCCGGCAACAGCGAGCTGCGGCTCGACCTGCCGACCCGCTACGTCCAGATCGACAGCGACGATCCGGATGCCAAGCGCCAGATCCGGGTCCAGATCGACGAAAAGGGCATCAACGTGCACGAGGAAGGCGCCGCCCCCGACGGCACCGAGGAAAGGCCGGCATCGCGCCTGCGCCGCGGCGCCGAGGTGGTGGCCGGCAACCAGCTGCACATCACGACCGACATGGACGCCGACTCGCGCACCACCCAGACCCTGTTCGGCTTCGGCATGGTGCTGGGCGGGATTGCGATGTTCCTGCTGTCGCTGGTGGTGACGCGCTACGCGGCGCATGGGGTCAAGCGTTACTTCCAGATGAATTTTTCCCTGCTCAAGGGACACTGAGAGGGCTGCCATGCGCGCATTGATGAAAACCGGCTTCGCCCTGCTGCTGCTCGCCCTGCTGCTGATCGGCGCTTCCTACAGCATGCTACGGGCCCAGGGCACGGGCGGGGCGGCGAGCGCCGGCAGCCGCCTGGTCGACACCGAAAAACGCACGCTCGGCGCGAATGTGGCCGAAGTCGACGTCAGCGGCCCGATCAACCTGACCCTGCGCCAGGGCACCAAGGCCTCGCTCGAAGTACGCGGCGAACAGCGCCTGCTGGCCAACGTCGACACCACGGTCGAGGGCAACACCCTGCACATCGGCCCGCGCGGCATCCTGTTGCGCCATCGCCAGCCGATCGAAGTCATCCTGGTCTTGCCCACGCTCGAAAGCCTGAACATCGCCGGCAGCGGCCAGCACGACGTCAGCGGCTTCTCCGGCGACAAAATCGAGGTCAACCTCACCGGCTCGGCCGGCCTGCGCTTCCACGGCCGCTACCGCGAGATCGAGACCGCCCTGCAGGGCAGCGGCGAGCTTGAATTCACCGCCGGAAATGCCGAGCGCGTGACGGCGGACCTCAAGGGTTCGGGCCATTTGACCCTGGTCGGGGCCGCGCGCGAACTGCATGCGGAGCTGGCCGGCTCCGGCGAGCTGGACGCGCGTCACCTGCGCGCCGAGCAGGTCGAGCTGCAGCACCAGGGCTCGGGCACCAGCGCCGTCTATGCGAGCAAGCGGGTGCAGGTCGAGATGACGGGCAGCGGCGAATCCACCGTCCATGGCAACCCCGACAACCGCGCCGTCAGCCGCAACGGCAGCGGCAGCGTGCATTTCGAGGACTGAGCAGGCTCAGTCCTCGCGGCCCAGCCAGTCGAGGGCGCCCCGGCCCGCCGCGCGCCCGCTGCCGAAGCAGGCGGTGAGCAGGTAACCGCCGGTCGGGGCTTCCCAGTCCACCATTTCGCCGGCCACGAACACGCCCGGCAACGCGCGCAACATGCCGGCCTGGCCGACCAGCGCCTCGAAACGCACCCCGCCGCCGCTGCTGATCGCTTCGTCGATCGGGCGCGGCCGGACGAGCTTCAGCGGCAGCGCCTTGATGGCCCGCGCCAGCCTGGCCGGATCCGCATACTCGTCCTTGCTCAGGCATTCGTGCAGCAGGCCCGATTTCACGCCCTTGATCCCGAGCCGGCTTTGCAGGTGGCTGGACATCGAACGGGTGCCGCGCGGATGCGTCACCTCGGCCAGTACGCGCGCGGCATCGTGATCGGGCAGCAGGTCGATCCAGACCGTCGCCTCGCCATCGCGCAGGATGCGGTCGCGGATGTGTGCGGACAGCGCATAGACCAGGCTGCCCTCGATGCCGGTGGCGGTGACCACGAACTGGCCCTTGCGGTAGAGACCATGGCCGTCCGCGTCCTGCACCGCCAGGCCGACCGTGGTCAGCGGCGCGCCGGCGTGGCGGCTGCTGAAATGCGCACTCCAATCGGTATCGAAACCGCAGTTCATCGGCACCAGCGGCGCCAGCTCGACGCCTTTTTCGCTGAGCAGCGGCACCCAGGCCCCGTCCGAACCCAGGCGCGCCCAGCTCGCCCCGCCCAGCGCCAGCACGGTCGCATCGGCGGCGTCCAGCCGTTCGCCGTCCGGGGTGGCGAACACCAGTTGCCCCTCGCGCCAGCCCAGCCAACGATGGCGCATGTGGAAGCGCACGCCATTCTCGCGCAGGCGGTGCAGCCAGGCGCGCAGCAGCGGCGCGGCCTTCATATCGGTCGGGAACACGCGGCCCGAGCTGCCGACGAAGGTATCGACGCCGAGGCCATGGATCCACTCGCGCACCTGCTGCGGGCTGAAGCCGGCCAGCCAGGCTTCGACCTCGGCGCGGCGCTTGCCGTAGCGGCCGGCGAAGGCGTCGAAGTCCTCGGAATGGGTGATGTTCATGCCGCCCTTGCCGGCCAGGAGGAACTTGCGTCCCACGGAGGGCATGGCGTCGTACAGGTCGACCTGTACGCCGCCGGCGGACAGGATCTCGGCCGCCATCAGGCCGGCGGGGCCGCCGCCGATGACGATGGCGCGGCGTGCGGAATCAGGCGTTTGGGGGTGGGTGCTCATGGGCCGGCATTGTAGTCGATCCGGGTGCTCGAAAATATATGTAAAGGGTGCTTGACATCGGATTTTTTACGGCCTACAGTGTCAAGCATGCTTTACATGACAAGTGACCTTTACATACCTCGAGGAGACAACATGCATGAGAAACGCGTTACCCGCGCTTATTACATCGAACTGATGACGGCGCTCGTGGTGTATACCGTCTTGCTGTCGGCCGCGATCCGCTACGGCCGGCCGATGGAGGATGGCTGGCTGCGCACCCTGGTGCTGGTCACCCCGATGATCGGCTTCGGCCTGATGATCCGGACCATCGTGCGCCATGTCGCCCGCATCGACGAATACCAGCGCATCCGCCTGCTGGAGAACATCGCCGTCGCCGCCGCGATCACGCTGGCCGGCACCTTCACCTACGGTTTTCTCGAGACCGCCGGCTTCCCCAAGATCTCGATGTTCTGGGTCTGGATCGGCATGGGCGTCAGCACCGGCGCCGTGACCTTCATGCGCAAGGTGCTCGACCGATGAAGAACCTGATCCGCGACCTGCGCGGCGAACGCGGCTGGAGCCAGGCCCACCTGGCCGACCTGCTGAGCGTCTCGCGCCAGACCGTGATCGCCATCGAGACCGGCAAGTACGACCCGAGCCTGCCGCTGGCCTTCGCGATTTCCAGACTGTTTGCACGACCGATCGAAACCATCTTCTTCCCAGACCAGGAGCCAGCATGAGCCTCTTCACCTGCCGCAAACCCTACGCGCTTTTCCCCGTCGCCGTCGGCGTCCTCGTTGCGATGCTCTCGTCCGGACCAGGCCACGCAGCGGAAACGGCCGCCCCGCCGGCCAACCGCTTCGCCGCCACCATCGCCCCGGCCGAGCGCTTCGAGATCGATGGCGTGCTGGTGGAGAAGCACGGCAAGGCGGACCGACCCGGTCGCCCGCTGATCCTGATCCCGGGCCTGGCCACCGGCGGCTGGGTGTGGCAGGAAACGGTGCGCGCCTTCAGCGGCGAGCATGCCGTCTACGTCCTGAACCTGCCCGGCTTCGACGGCCGCCCCGCGGCGCCGGCCAAGGCCTTCGACGCGGCGCGTGCCGCGGTGGCGAAGCTGATCGAACAGCGCCGCCTGGACAAGCCGGTCATCGTCGGCCATAGCCTGGGCGCGACCATGGCCATCGCCGTGGCCGAGGACAAACCGGCGCAGGTGGGCGGCGTGGTCGCCATCGACGGCCTGCCTGTCATGCCCGGCACCGAGGACCTGCCGCCGGCCGAGCGCAGCCGCTATGCGCAGACCATGAAGGCGCGGCTGGCCGGCGCCAACGCGTCGCTGTTCGCCTCGCAGCAGCAAGGCTATATGCGCACCATCGGCGTGATGGACATGGGCAGGGCCGACGACATCGCCCTGCTCACCGGCCGCAGCGATCCGGCATCGGTCGGCCAATATGCGGCCGACGTGATCGAACTCGACCTGCGTCCCGGCCTGAAGAACATCCAGGCGCCGGTGCTGGTGATCTCGCCCTTCTTCGACATCGACGGCGGTGCGCAGGGGCTCACCGCCGACGCCAAGGCCGACTACTACCGCGCGCTGATGCAGGGCGCGCCGAAGATCGAGGTGGTGACGGTGGCGCCGGCGCGGCACTTCGCGATGATCGACCAGCCGCAGCAGGTCAACGACGCGATCCGCAAGTATCTGGCCTCGCTGTAAACACGCCGGACCATGCCGGGCTGAGGGGCGCGACATCCGGGCGGAACTACTATATGCTTTCCGGCGCGGCTCGATGGCGGCCGCGCCGTTTCCGTTCTTTCGTTAGGAGAATCATGCCCCGTCTCACCAAGCTTTCCGTGGCCCTGCTGCTCGCCGGCGCCGCGTCCGTACACAGCGCGGCCTTCGCCGCCGAAGCCGCAGCCGATCGGCCCCTGCCCGCGCGCCAGGCCGAGATCGACGCCATCGTCAAGGAGATCTCGCCGCAGCGTATCCAGGCCTATGTGAATAAGCTGGTCGGCTTCGGCACCCGCCACACGATGTCGGACACGACGTCCGAGACGCGCGGCATCGGCGCCGCGCGGCGCTGGATCAAGTCCGAGATGGAGCGCTGCGGCGCCGGCCGGCTGGAGGTGCGCTTCGACGGCCACCTGCACCCGGTCGACAACCGCATCGACAAGCCGACCGAGATCGTCAACGTGGTCGCCACCCTGCCGGGTACCCAGGCCGCTTCGAAGGACCGCCTGTACGTGGTCAGCGGCCACTACGACTCCCGCGTCACCGACGTGATGAATGCCACCGCCGACGCGCCGGGCGCCAACGACGACGCTTCCGGCACCGCGGCCGTGATCGAGATGGCCTGCGTGATGGCGCGCCACAAGTTCGACGCCACGCTGGTCTTCATGACGGTGGCGGCCGAGGAACAGGGCCTGTACGGCGCCGGCGACTTCGCGAAGAAGGCCAAGGCCGCCAGGCTGAATATCGCCGGCATGCTGAACAACGACATCATCGGCAGTTCGCACGACGAGAAGGGCAGGAAGGACGGCTCGCGCGTGCGCCTGTTCGCCGAAGGCGTGCCGCCGCTGAAGGAAGCGCCTTCGCCCGAACTGCGCACGCTGCTGGTGACCGGCGGCGAGAACGATTCGATCACGCGCCAGCTGGCGCGCCACGTCAAGGAGACCGGCGAGCGTTACGTTTCCGACTTCAAGGTCGACATCATCTACCGCCGCGACCGCTACCTGCGCGGCGGCGACCACAGCCCCTTCCTCGACGCCGGCTATGCGGCGGTGCGCTTCACCGAGCCGAACGAAGACTTCAAGCACCAGCACCAGGACCTGCGCGTGGAACAGGGCGTGAAGATCGGCGACTATCCGGAATTCGTCGATCCCGAGTACGTGGCCCAGGTGACGCGCGTGAACGCCGCTTCGCTGGCCTCGCTGGCGCTGGCCCCGGCCGCGCCGCAAGAGGTGAAGGTCAGGACCGCGGCGCTGGACAACGGCACCGACCTGATCTGGAAGGCGAATGCCGAACCGGACGTCGCCGGCTACCGCGTGGTCTGGCGCGAGACGACCGCGCCGCTGTGGCAGGGTGCGCGCTACGTCGGCAATGTCACCACGGCGCGCGTCGACATGTCGAAGGATAACGTGCTGTACGGCGTGCAGGCGGTGGACAAGGACGGCAACGTCAGCCCCGCCACCTACCCGCTGCCGATGCGCTGAAACCACCAATACCCGCACCGGGTAAAGCCTTACGCCGCGGCGCAACACGCCGCGGCGTTTTCATTTGTGCGGGCGCTTTTCGTCCGCTCTCCAGCGCCAGCGCAAGAAATCCTGCAAACACATGGGTAATACTCAGCGCGCATCGTGCTTTTTCGCTATGCACTGCAGCATATTTTGATGAGCAGGAGCACAACAATTGTCTTGACTTGTAGCGTGCTCGGCATATTCTTATGCGTACAACAAGATCTTTGAAGATCTGCAACGAACGACATACGCCTCTAGTGCGGTGGTGGTCAGAGGGGTCTGCGATTCGTCTGGTAGTCCGTATCACATTCTTGGAGGATGTAAATGTCGGCAATGACACGTAGGACATTGCTGGGCGCAATCGCGACCAGTCCGCTCTGGCTTCAATCCGCATGGGCCCAGCCCACGAATCTCAAGATCTCGCACCAGTTCCCCGGCGGCAGCGTTGCCGAGGGCGACTTCCGCGACCGCCTGTGCCGCATGTTCGCGGCCGGCGTCGAGCGCCGCACCCGGGGCAGGCTCAAATTCTCGATCTACCCGCATTCCTCGCTGATGAAGAGCGAAGACCAGATCCCGGCCCTGAGCCGCGGCCAGCTCGACATGGCGCTGGTGCCGCTCAGCTATGCCGGCAGCGACCTGCCCGAACTGAACATCGGCCTGATGCCGGGCCTGGTAACTTCCTACGAACAGGGCTACGCCTGGAAGAATGCCGAGATCGGCAAGGAATTCAACCGCATGCTGGCCGAGCGCGGCGTGGTCATCCTGAGCTGGATCTGGCAGGCCGGCGGCGCGGCCTCGCGGGGCAAGCCCATCGTCAACCCCGAAGACGCGGCCGGCCTGCGGGTGCGTGGCGGCTCGCCCGAGATGGACATGATCCTGAAGGAAGCCGGCGCCAACGTGGTCAGCATGCCGTCCAACGAAATCCGCGGCGCCATGGAAAAGGGCCAGCTCGATGCGGCCATGACCTCCTCGTCTTCGCTGATCTCCTTCCGCCTGGACGAAGTGTCGAAGTACGTGACCACCGCGCGCGGCGGCGCCTACTGGTTCATGCTGGAGCCGCTGCTGATCTCGAAGACCGCCTTCGACCGCCTGCCAAAAGATCAGCAGGCCGTGCTGATGTCGGTCGGCGCGGAGCTGGAAGCCTTTGCGCGCAAGTCGGCGCAGATGGACGATGCGGCGGTGGCGGCGCTGTTCCAGGGCAAGGGCGGCCGCACGGTCGACCTGAGCGGCGAGTCGCTGCGCAAGTGGCAGGAGATTGCGCGCGCGACGGCGTGGAAGGATTACGGGTCGCGTAACGAAAATTGTGCGAAGCTGCTGGCGCTGGCGGAAAAAACCTTGGCTTGATTGTGGCTCGTGGGCACGGGGTGCCCACCCTACGCCGGCACCCCGTCACCACGACCGATCACCGTAGGGTGGGGACCCGTGCCCACGTTCCGCTTCAACCGCCCGTCACTGGCGGGAAGAAAGCCACCTCCCCACCCTCGCGAATCGCCGTCTCCGGCTCGCACATCACATGGTTGAACGCCATGCGCAGCGCACGCTCGTGGCCCAGGGTCTCGGCCCAGACGCCGCCGCGCGCGATCAGGAATTCGCGTACCGCACCCACGGTCGATACGCCTTCGGGCAGGGTGACCGTTTCGCCGGCGGTACCGACCGCCTCGCGCACGCTGGCAAAAAATCGCAGATTGATATTCATGTAAACCTGTAGGACTCAGTGTTGCAGGAAGCTGAAGGGAATGAAGCGCACCATGTCGCCGCGCGCGATCGCCTGGCCCGGCGGACAGTCGATCAGGCCATCGGCCCACACGGTCGAGGTCAGCACGCCCGAGCCCTGGTTGGCGAACAAGTCCAGGCCGCCCTGTTCGTTGATGCGCGCGCGCAGGAACTCGTTGCGGCGGTCAGGTTTCGGCCAGTCGAAGTCGGCGCGCATCTGGATGGCGCGTGGCGCCACGTCGCCGCTCACGCCCTGCAGGCGCAGCAGGAAGGGCCGCACGAACAGCAGGAAGGTCACGAAGCTGGACACCGGATTGCCCGGCAGGCCGAGGAAGAACGCCGAACCGCCCGCTTCGCGATTGACTTCGCCGAAGGCCAGCGGCTTGCCCGGCTTGACGGCGATCTGCCACATGTTCAGCCGCCCTTCCGCCTCCACCGCCGGCTTGATATGGTCTTCCTCGCCGACCGAGACGCCGCCCGACGTGATGATCAGGTCGTGATCGCGGGCCGCTTCGCGCAGCGTATCGCGGGTCGCCTGCAGCGAGTCCGGCACGATGCCGTAGTCGGTGAATTCGCAGCCGAAGTTCTCCAGCAGGCCGCGCAAGGTGAAGCGGTTCGAGTTGTAGATCGCGCCCGGCTGCAGGGGCTCGCCCGGCATCGCCAGCTCGTCGCCGGTGAAGAACACGGCCACGCGCAGGCGGCGCCGCACCGGCAGCTCGGCCAGGCCCACCGATGCGGCCAGGCCCAGCTCCTGGCTGCGCAAACGGGTGCCGGCAGGCAGGATGACCGCGCCGGCGCGCACGTCCTCGCCCTGGCGGCGGATCCATTCGCCGGGCTGCGGCACGTGCCTGACGGTGACCACGTCGCCATCGAGCTCGCACTGCTCCTGCATCACCACCGCATCGGCGCCTTCCGGAATCAGGGCGCCGGTGAAGATGCGCGCGGCGGTGCCGGGCTCCAGGTAAGTGCCGACCTGGCCGGCCGGGATGCGCTGGGCCACCTTCAGGCTGGCCGCGCCGCCGGCGCAATCCGCAGCGCGTACCGCGTAGCCATCCATCTGCGTGTTGTCGGCGCCCGGGACGTCGAGCATCGATGCCTGGTCTTCAGCCAGCACGCGGCCGTTCGCTTCGAGCGTCGGCACGCGTTCGACGCCGTCGACGGGCCGCGCCGCGGCCAGCAGGAAGTCGAGCGCCTCGCGCACCGGCATCAGGGGTTTGCGGGCCGGCGTCGCTGCGGCGTTCATCGGCCGCTCCTTTCGGCGATATACGCCTTCATCAGCGCGACGTCCGGCTTCATCACGATGAAGCGCTGCGGCAGCGCCTCGATGTTCTCGAAGCCGGCCGGGCGCGCCGCGTCCATGCCCAGCGCTTCCAGGATGGTCTCGTTGAACTTGGCGGCCAGCGCGGTCTCCAGCACGATCATCGGGATGCCCGGCTCGATGTGCTCGCGCGCGACCTTGATGCCGTCGGCGGTGTGGGTGTCGATGGTGATGTCGTAGTCGTCGAAGACTTCGCGGATGGTCGCCAGGCGGTCTTCGTGGGTCGAGCAGCCGGACACGAAACCGTATTCGGCCACGCGCTTGAATTCGTCGCCGTCGCTGCCCGGCGCGCCGGACAGGTCGAAGCCGCCCTGCGTATCGACCTTGCGGAACAGCGCGTGCGTGCGCTCGGCATCGCGGCCCACCAGGTCGTAGACGAAGCGCTCGAAGTTCGAAGCCTTCGAGATGTCCATCGACGGGCTGCTGGTGTGGAAGGTCTCGGACGGCTTGCGCACGCGGTAGACGCCGGTGCGGAAGAACTCGTCCAGCACATTGTTCTCGTTGGTGGCCACCACCAGTTTCGCGATCGGCAGGCCCATCATGCGCGCGATGTGGCCGGCGCAGATGTTCCCGAAGTTCCCCGACGGGACCGTGAACGAGACCTTCTGCGCATTGGACGTCGTCGCCTTCAGGTAGCCGCGGAAGTAATACACCACTTGCGCGACCACGCGCGCCCAGTTGATCGAATTGACGGTGCCGATCCTGTGACGGGCCTTGAATTCGAGGTCGTTCGAGACCGCCTTGACCATGTCCTGGCAATCGTCGAACACGCCTTCGACCGCGATGTTGAAGATGTTCGGGTCCTGCAGGCTGAACATCTGCGCGGTCTGGAACGCCGACATCTTCGCGTGCGGCGACAGCATGAAGACCTTGACCCCGCGCTTGCCGCGCATCGCGTACTCGGCGGCGCTGCCGGTATCGCCCGAGGTGGCGCCGAAGATGTTCAGCTCATCGCCGTTCTTCGCCAGCGCGTACTCGAACAGATTCCCCAGCAGCTGCATCGCCATGTCCTTGAAGGCCAGGGTCGGGCCATTCGACAGGCCCTGCAGGATCAGCTTGCCCTGCGCGCCGTCTTCGAGCACGCGCAGCGGGGTGATCTCTTCGCTCGATTCATCGGCGCGCGCGTTGCGGTAGACCTCGGGCGTGTAGGTCTTGCTGGTCAGCGCCTTCAGGTCGGCATCGGGGATGTCGGTCGCGAACTTGCGCAGGATTTCATAGGCCAGCTCGGCGTAGGACAAGCCGCGCCAGGCATCGAGCTCGGCGCCGGTCACCTGCGGATAGTCGGCGGGCAGATACAGGCCGCCGTCCGGCGCCAGGCCGCCCAGCAGGATGTCGGAAAAGCGCTGGGGATTGCGTGCTGCGGACGCGCTGGTCGCGCGGGTGGACACATAGTGCATACGGTAAGCGGGATCGAAGTTGGCGGACGTTGACTATTGATTATAGTGCGACTGCAGCAAACTTGTCTTTTTACCGTAGTTGTTCAGGTGCGATGCGTGGGAACGTCATCCCAGCCCCCGGCTGGGATGACCCCACCCTACGCTCAACACGCGGCGTGGTTGACGGTGACCACGTGGATGGCCAAACCGCCCAGCGACGTCTCCTTGTACTTGGCCTGCATGTCATAGCCGGTCTGGCGCATGGTCTCGATCACGTTGTCGAGGCTGACGAAGTGGGTGCCGTCGCCCTTCATCGCCAGCGAGGCGGCGGTGATCGCCTTGATCGCGCCCATGCCGTTGCGCTCGATGCAGGGGATCTGCACCAGGCCGCCGATCGGGTCGCAGGTCATGCCGAGATGGTGCTCGATGCCGATTTCGGCCGCGTTCTCGATGCGCTCATTGGAACCGCCGAGCGCCGCCACCAGGCCGGCCGCCGCCATTGCGCAGGCCACGCCGACCTCGCCCTGGCAGCCGATCTCGGCGCCCGAGATCGAGGCGTTCTTCTTGCACAGCATGCCGATCGCCGCCGAGGTCAGAAGGAAGTCGCGGATGCCCTTCGCCGCATCGCTCGGGCGGCAGTCTTCGGCGTAGTAGCGCAGCACCGCCGGGATGATGCCGGCCGCGCCATTGGTCGGCGCGGTCACGACCCGGCCGCCGGCCGCGTTCTCCTCGTTGACGGCCATCGCGTACAGGGTCACGTGGTGGGTGGCGTCGTGCGGCAGTTCGTTACGGCGGTTGCCGGCGTCGCAGTGCGCCTGCTTCCAGAGGTTCGCCGCACGGCGCTTGACGTTCAGGCCGCCCGGCAGTTGGCCTTCGGTGACCAGGCCATGGGCGATACAGTCGCGCATCACCTGCCAGATGCGGTCCAGGCCCGCGTTCAGCTCTTCTTCGGTCATGCGCGCCAGCTCGTTCGCCCGCAGCATGTGCGGAATCGACAGGCCGTCCGCCCTGCCCTGCGCCAGCAGGTCGCTCATGGTATCGAAGGGGAAAGGCACGGCGGTGCCGCCCTCGCTCGGCGCCCGGCTCTGGCTTTCGCCCGCCGCGGTGATGAAGCCGCCGCCCACCGAATAATAGATGCGCTCGATGATGCTGCCGTCCGCCAGCTTGAGCACGAACTTCATGCCGTTCGGGTGCTCGGGCAGCGTCGACTGCTTGTGCCATACCAGGGAGGTAGCGTACTGGAAAGGCACTTCCTTGGTGCCGAGCAGCTTGAGCACGCCGTCCAGCTCCGCCTCGGCCAGCTTGTCCTCGACGCTGTCCGGGTCCACGCCCTGCGGGGTCTCGCCCATCAGGCCCAGGATCACCGCCTTGTCGGTGGCGTGGCCGACACCGGTCAGCGCCAGCGAACCATACAGGTGGGCTTCGACGCCGACCGCCTCGCTCAGGTCCCCGCACTCGAGCAGGAAACGGCGCGCGGCGACCATCGGGCCGACCGTGTGCGAGCTCGATGGGCCGATGCCGATCTTGAATAGGTCAAATACGCTCATATCCATGAGCTGTCTCCTGAAAAATCTTTTTTTAGGCTGTCTGCCCGACGTCGACGTTTTCCAGCATGTCCGCCACCATCTCTTCAACCCCGATCCGCGCCTTCCAGCCCCAGTCGGCGGTCGCGCGCGCATCGTCCAGGCTCTTCGGCCAGGAATCGGCGATCTGCTGGCGGCTGTCCGGCTTGTAGGCGATCTCGAAAGCCGGCAGCTTCGCCTGGATCGCGGCGGCCAGTTCGCGCGGGTTGAAGGACACGCCGGCCACGTTGTACGAGGAGCGGATCGCGACCGCATCAAGCGGCGCATCCATCAGTTCGATGGTGGCGCGGATCGCGTCCGGCATGTAGATCATCGGCAGCGTGGTTTCCGGGCCCAGGAAGCACTCGTAGGTCTCGCCCTTCAGCGCCGAGTGGAAGATGGCGATCGCATAGTCGGTGGTGCCGCCGCCCGGAGGCGATTTGAAGCTGATGATGCCCGGGTAGCGGATGCTGCGCACGTCGACGCCATATTTGGCGTGGTAGTACTCGCACAGGCGCTCGCCGGCCAGCTTGCTGATGCCGTAGATCGAGGTCGGGTCCATCACCGTGTACTGCGGGGTGTTCTCGGCCGGGGTGTTCGGACCGAAGGCGGCGATCGACGACGGCCAGAACACCTTCAGCGGCTTGCCGGCTTCGACGCGCGCCTTGGCGATTTCCAGGATGTTCAGCAGGCCGTCCATGTTCAGGCTCCAGGCCTTCAGCGGGGCTTTCTCGCCGGTGGCCGACAGCAGCGCGGCCAGTTGGTAGACCTGGGTGATCTCTTCCTCGGCGATGATGCGGGCCACGGCATCGCGGTCCATCACGTCGAGGCGGGTATAGCGCGCCGCGCCGTAGACGTTGGCTTCGCCGATGTCGGAGGCGATGACGTTTTGCGCGCCGTGCTGTTCCGCCAGCGCGGTCACGAGTTCACTGCCGATCTGGCCGTTGGCGCCGATGATGAGGATGCGTTCCATGCTTTACCTATTTCTGTTTTAGTTCTTAATGATGCCCAGCTCGCGGCCGGCTTGTTCGAATGCCTTCAGCACGGTGTCGAGCTGTTCGCGGGTGTGCGCCGCCGACAGCTGCACGCGCACGCGCGCCTGGCCCATCGGCACCACCGGGTAGAAGAAGCCCGACAGCAGCACGCCCAGTTCGAACATGCGGGCTGCGAATTTCTGCGCCACCGGCGCGTCGAACAGCATCACCGGCACCACCGGGTGGGTGCCCGGCTTGATGGTGAAGCCGATGCGCTCGATCTCCTTGCGGAAGTAGGCGGTGTTCTCGTGCAGGCGGTCGCGCAGTTCGGTGCTTTTACTGATGCGGTCCAGCACGGCCAGCGAGGCGCCGGCGATCATCGGCGCCAGGCTGTTCGAGAACAGGTAGGGGCGCGACTTCTGGCGCAGGGTTTCGATGACTTCCTTGCGGCCGGAGGTGAAGCCGCCCATCGCGCCGCCCAGGGCCTTGCCCAGGGTGCCGGTGATGATGTCGATCTTGCCCATCACGTTGAAGTGCTCGTGGGTGCCGCGGCCGGTCTTGCCCATGAAGCCGGAGGCGTGCGACTCGTCGATCATGGTCAGGGCGCCGTATTTCTCGGCCAGCTCGACGATCTTGTCCAGCTGGGCGATGGTGCCGTCCATCGAGAAGGCGCCGTCGGTGACGATGATCTTGTGGCGCTTGCCGGCGTCGGTGGCGGCGATCAGCTGCTTTTCCAGGTCCGCCATGTCGTTGTTGGCGTAGCGGTAGCGCGCGGCCTTGCACAGGCGGATGCCGTCGATGATCGAAGCGTGGTTCAGGGCGTCCGAGATGATCGCGTCGTTCTCGTCGAACAGCGGCTCGAACACGCCGCCGTTGGCATCGAAAGCCGCGGCGTACAGGATGGTGTCTTCGGTGCCGAGGAATTCGGACAGCTTCTGCTCCAGTTCCTTGTGCACGGTCTGGGTGCCGCAGATGAAGCGCACCGAGGACAGGCCATAGCCGTATTTTTCCAGCGCGGCGGCGGCGGCCTTCTGGGTTTCCGGATCGCCCGACAGGCCGAGGTAGTTATTGGCGCACATGTTGATCAGCGTGCGGCCATCGGCGGCCACGACTTCGGCGCCCTGGCGCGATGCGATCACGCGTTCGGGCTTGAACAGTCCCTCGGTCTGCAGCGTGTCGAGCTTCGTCTGGAGGGCGCTATAGAATGCCTGGTCGCTCATTGTCTTCCTCGTCCTTGTCATTTGGTGGCGGATGTTGTACCGTTGATCCGTTCGATGTAGTGAACTGAGTTCTTTATCTCGAACAGAAATTCAATATATCGAATCTTACTCCCGGCTATCACAGTTGGCAAGCAAGTCGGCAAACAAGTCCAAATGAATAAAATGGTAAGCACCCTGACGCCCGCCGCCCCGGCGAGCGCACCGCCCGAAGTCGGCGCCACCCTGCAGCGCCTGCGCCTGGCGCGCGGCCTGACGCTGGAAGACCTGTCGCGCATCGCCGGCGTGTCCAAGTCCATGCTGTCGCAGATCGAGCGCGAAAAGGCGAATCCGACCATCGCCATCACCTGGCGCCTGGCGAATGCGCTTGGGGTGCAGATCGGCGAACTGCTGTCCTCCGAAGTACGCAGCAGCGACATGATCCGCGTGGTCGACGCCCACGAGATCCCGACCCTGCCCGGCGCCCACGCCGGCTATTCGCTGCGCATCCTCGGCCCGATGGACCTGGCGGGCAAGTACGAGTGGTACGAACTGACGCTGGCGCCGGGCGGCGAACTGGCTTCGCAGCCGCACGATCCGGGCACCAGCGAACACCTGACGGTCCTGAGCGGCGCGGTCGAACTCGAAGTGGGCCTGGAAAAGAAGCGCGTCAAGCATGGCGCGACGGCGCGCTACCCGGCGGACGTCGCGCACACCATCCGCAATGCCGGCAAGACGGAGGCGAAAGCCCTGATGGTGGTGGTGCACCGTTGAGTTGTTGTTGTTACTGAACAATAGCGCAGTAGACAAGTGCACCAAAAGGGTGACAGTTAAAGCTCGGCAAACTATGATGCTCCGTTGCAATTAATTCGCAGCGCGGCGGGCCGTGCGCGATGTCGGAGCGTCCACATGCTTGAAGTCCGCGATATCGCCTCCTGGCGCGAACGCATTTTCTCATCGCTGTTGTCGGTGGTGCTGGTGGTGGGCGCGCTGGCGACCCTGCCAGTCATCCCCTTCCTGGTCCAGCAGGGCCTGTGGCCGGTGGCAGTGGCGGATACGATTGCGCTGGCCTGGATCTTCGCCATCTGGCGCCTCGGCCGGCTCAGCTACACGGTCCGGGTGATGCATTTCCTCGCCGTCGTGTACGCACTGGCGATCACCCTGATGCTCTCGGTCGGCACCGCCAGCATGACTTACCTGCTGGGTCCGCCAGTGATCGCCGCCATCCTGCTCAGCTTGCGCCCGGCCATGCTTGCCCTCGCGCTGGGCGCCGTCCTGCTGGTCGCGCTCGGCAACAGCGGACACGTCACCTTCAGCGTCCCCGGCTGGCAGCATGAGCCGTTCAAGGCCTCCCTGCTGGCCGCGCTGAACTACATCGGCGTCGGCGCGATGCTGACCCTGACCTGCGGCACCCTGCTCAAAGGCCTGTCGCGCTCGCTTGGCGATGCGCACACCCTGAACGGCGAACTGCAACTGACCTCGGCGGCGCTGGCGCGCCTGAACGACATGGTGCTGATCACCAGGGCGGTCGAAGGCGAGAACGTGACCCAGCCGGTCACCTTCGTCAACGACGCCTTCCTGCGCCGGACCGGCTACACGCGCAGCGAGATCCTGGGCCACAGCCTGCGCGTGCTGCTCGGCCCGCAGTCCGACCAGGCCGCGGTCGGCCGCATCGTCGGCGCCATGCGCAAGGGCCAGCCCTGCAATACCGAGCTGATGAGCTATACCAAGGCCGGCGAGCCTTTCTGGGTCGAGATCGAGATGGTGCCCTTCGCGCCGCCGGGCGCACGCGCCAGCCACTGGGTCATCGTCGGCCGCGACATCACGCAGCAGCGCCAGGCAGCGGAGGCGATCCACCGTCTGGCCTTCTACGACGTCCTCACCGGCCTGGCCAACCGGCGCCTGCTGGTCGAGCGCCTGGAAGCGATGGTAGAGGCGGCGAACGCCGGACGCGGACTGGGCGCCCTGCTCTACCTGGATCTCGACAATTTCAAGAACGTCAACGACGCCCGCGGTCATTCGACCGGCGACGCCCTCCTGCGGCACGCCGCCGCGCGTCTGCTCGAGGCCGTACGCGATTGCGACACCGTGGCCCGCATCGGCGGCGACGAATTCGTGGTGCTGATCGGGAACCTGCCCGGCGACGCCGATGCGGCGACCCGGACCGCGCTGGCAATGGCGGACCAGATCCGCGCCGCCCTCGCCGCGCCGCTGGACATCGACGGCCATGGCTTCCGCATTGCCGCCAGCATCGGCATTGCGCTGCCGCTGGATGCCGGCGCGACGGCCGACGCGCTGCTGCTGGAAGCCGACACCGCGATGTACCACGCCAAGGCCGGCGGCCGCGACAGCGTCGCCCTGTTCGCCAGGAGCATGCTGCGCGACGCCCAGCAAAAGCTGACGCTGGAGCACGACCTCGGCCAGGCGCTGGACAGGGGCGAACTGGCCATGCACCTGCAGCTGCAGGTCGACCATGCCGGCACGCCGGCCGGCGCCGAACTCCTGATGCGCTGGACCCGCGCCGACGGCAGCATGGTGCCGCCGGACGTCTTCATCCCGGTTGCGGAAGCCGGCGGCCTGATCGTCCCCCTGGGCCAGTGGGCGCTGCGCCAGGCCTGCGCGGCCTGGCTGGCGCTGGACGCCGCCGGCCATCGTTTGCCGCTGTCGCTGAACGTCAGCCCGCTGCAGTTCCGCCAGCCGGACTTCGTCGAGCAGGTTCGCGCCGTGCTGGCGGAGACCGGAGCGCCGCCGCAGCAGCTGATCTTCGAAGTGACCGAGGGTTTGCTGATCGACGACATCGACCAGACCGTGGCGCGCATGCGCGCGCTTTCCGAGCTCGGCATCCGCTTCTCGATCGACGACTTCGGCACCGGCTACTCGAACCTGTCCTACCTGAAACGGCTGCCGCTGTACGAACTGAAGATCGACAAGAGCCTGGTGCGCGACATGCCGCACGACCAGAACGGCACCGCGATCGTGCAATCGGTGCTGGCCATGGCGCGCCACCTGGGGCTGCGGGTCGTCGCGGAAGGCATCGAGACCGCCGAGCAGGCGGCCTTCCTCGCCGCGCACGGGCGGCCCTATATGCAGGGCTATCTGTTCTCGCGTCCGGTGGCGCTGGGCGCCCTGCTGGACCAGATGGACGCCCGGGCGGATCTGGCTGCCTGAACGGCGCCCGCGCCGCTGCACCCAGCAGTGCGCACCGGGCGTGGTGTTTCTGCTAAGGTGGCCTCCATCAGCATGGAGGAGCCAGCATGGAGCGATTCCTGATCATTTACCACGGCGCACCCGGCGGCGAGCCGGAAGAGGCGGAGCAACACCTGGACCGCTGGGCCGCCTGGCTCGATGCGCTGGGCACGGCCGTGCTCGACCGCGGCAGCCTCAGCCACGCAGCAGTCGAAGTCAAGAGCCGCCTGCTCGGCCCCAAGTCGGCCACCAGCACCATTTCCGGCTATTCGGTGATCCAGGCCGAGGATTTCAACGCCGCTGTGCGTGTGGCCGAAATGTGTCCCATCTTCGAAACCAATGGCTGGGCCGAGATCGTGCGCCTGACGACGCCGCTGGGCTGAACGCCCTGAGCTGAGCAAACTACAAACCGCGCAAGGCCGGCACCTAGGCGGGACTCGCCGAAATCGTATTGTGCCCGGCTTCCGGAATCACCCTGGCCGTGGCGACGCCCGGCGCGAAGCGCGACAGCAAACGCTGGGTGCTCCATGCGGGAATGATGTCGTCGCGTGCGGCCATCAGCACCAGGACCGGCATTCGCAGCTGCAGCGCGTAGCGCCCGGATTCGTAGCGGTCCTTCAGCAGCCAGCGCACCGGAAACACCGGGAACTGCTGCGCAGCCAGGTCGACGATGCTGTCGAAGGGCGTGACCAGCACCAGCTTTCTTACCGGGCGACGGGCGGCGAGCTGCATCGCCACGCCGGTGCCCAGACTGCGGCCGACCACCTCTACCTCCGGATGCGCGGCGGCGACGCGATCGAACAGCAGCACGGCGTCGTCCACCAGCGCCTGTTCGCTCGGCGCGCCGGTACTGCCGGCATAGCCGCGGTAATGCATCAGGTAGAGCGCGTGTCCGGGAAAGGCTTTATCGAGGGCCGGCAGGCTGGCAGTGACGTCCTCCGCGTTGCCGCCCAAATAGATGAGCGCGCTTTTACCGGCCAGCGGCCGTTCGGAAATCCTGAGTACTGCGCCGGGGACGGCAAGGGAGGTGGTGACGGGCACCGGGAAGGCAGCCGCCGGCGGCGGGTAATAGATGAGCGATCGCTGCCCGAGGAACAGGCCCAGGCAGGCAAGCGCGTACACGGCAACGACGGCGATCATGATCACACCGAAAAATCTGCTCATGTTTCTCCAGACAAGGCCGGTGCCGTGCACCGCTAGCCAGGCATTGTGCACCGCGTCACCCTGGACGCGGCGCACGGACAGGCTTTACTCGGCGCCACCCATCGCTGCCGGCGCCTGCTCCATCTTCAGCGCCTTCGTCAGGAAGCCCCAACGGTCCGCCACTTCCTCGATCTGCTTGGAAGTCGGCTTGCCCGCGCCGTGGCCGGCCTTGGTGTCGATGCGGATGATTACCGGGTTGCCGCCCGCCTGCGCGGCCTGGGCGGTGGCGGCGAACTTGAAGCTGTGCGCCGGCACCACGCGGTCGTCATGGTCGGCGGTGGTAATCATGGTCGCCGGATAGCAGGTTCCGGGTTTCAGGTTGTGCAGCGGCGAGTACTTGACCAGGGCCTTGAACTCGTCCGGATTCTCCGACGAGCCGTAGTCCGAGGTCCAGGCCCAGCCGATCGTGAACTTGTGGAAGCGCAGCATGTCCATCACGCCCACCTGCGGGATCGCCGCGCCGAACAGGTCCGGACGCTGGGTCATGGCCGCGCCGACCAGCAGGCCGCCGTTGCTGCCGCCGCCGATCGCCAGCTTGCCCGGCGAGGTCACCTTGTTATTCACCAGCCATTCGGCGGCGCCGATGAAGTCGTCGAACACGTTTTGCTTCTTCAGCTTGGTGCCGGCCTCGTGCCAGGCTTCGCCGTATTCGCCGCCGCCGCGCAGGTTGGCGACCACGTAGACGCCACCCATCTCCATCCAGGCCAGGTTGGCCGGCGAGAAGCCCGGGGTCATCGAAATATTGAAGCCGCCGTAGCCGTACAGGTAGGTCGGGTTGCTGCCGTCCAGCTTCAGGCCCTTCTTCGAGACGATGAACATCGGCACCTTGGTACCGTCGCGGCTGGTGAAGAACTGCTGGCGGGTCTCGTACTCGGCCGGGTTGAAGGCCACCTTCGGCTGGCGGAACACGGTCGATGCGCCGCTCTTCATGTCGAGGCGGTAGATCGTGGTCGGGGTGGTGAAGCCGGTGAAGGAGAAGAAGGTTTCGGTCTCGCCGCGCTTGCCGCCGAAACCCGACACCGAGCCGATGCCCGGCAGCTGGATTTCGCGCACCGGCTTGCCCTTCAGGTCGACGACCTTGACCACGCTGCGCGCATCGGCCAGATACTCGGCGACGATCTGGTTGTTGATCATGTGGGCCGACTGCAGCGTCTGCTGGCTTTCCGGCACGATGGTCTTCCAGTGAGCTTCCTGCGGCTTGGCCAGGTCGATCGCGACGATGCGCTGGCGCGGCGCATTGCGGTCGGTGCTGAAGTAGAACACGCTGCCGACATTGTCGATGAAATCGTAGCCGGCCTCGAAATTGTCGATCAGCGGCACGACCTTGCTGTCGGGCTTGGAGAGGTCCTTGTAAAACACGCGGTACTTGCGCGCCGTGCCCTTGGTCGCCTGGATCAGCAGGTAGCGGCCGTCGTCGGTGGTCTGGGCGTGGAAGCCCCATTCCTTCTCGTCCGGGCGGTCGTAGACCAGCACGTCCGCATCCTGCGTGATGCCGAGCTTGTGGTAGTACAGCTTCTGGAAGTAGTTGACGTCGGCCAGCTTGGTCGCTTCCTTCGGTGCGTCGTAGCGGCTGTAGAAGAAGCCCTTGCCATCCTTGGTCCAGGCGGTGCTCGAGAATTTGACCCACTGGATATGGTCTGGCAGATCCTTGCCGCTGTCGACGTCGCGCACGCGGATTTCGTTCCAGTCCGAGCCCGAGGCCGCGGTCGAATAGGCCAGCAGCTTGCCGTCCGGGCTGACCGCCATGCCGGCCAGGGCGACGGTACCGTCGGCGGCCAGGGTGTTCGGGTCGAGCAGCATGCGCGGCGTGTCGGACAGCGACTTCATCGTGTACAGCACGGCCTGGTTCTGCAGGCCGTCGTTGCGGCTGAAGAAGTAGCGGCCGCCTTCCTTGTAGGGCACGCTGTAGCGCTCGTAATTCCAGAGCTGGGTCAGGCGCTGGCGGATCGCTTCGCGCTGCGGGATCTGCGCCAGCCAGTCCTGGGTCACCTTGTTCTCGGCGTCGACCCAGGCCTTGGTTTCGGCACTGTTCGCGTCCTCCAGCCAGCGGTAGGGATCGGCCACTTTGGTGCCGTGATAATCGTCGATCTGGTCGACCTTTTTCGCGACCGGGTAGCTCAGCGGGGTGCCGCTGCAAGCCTGTGCTGCCGGCGTTCCGGTTGCGGCGTAGGCGCTGCCGAAGCCGAGGAAAGCGGCCGCGACGGCGGCGGCCAGGGTGGCGTGTCTCATGTGCATGCTTGTTATCTTTGACGGTGAAGGAAGTGGCTCATGCCGTTGGGCATGATAGCGCGAATTGCTGCACCGACAAATATCCTTACAGCTACACGTCAATACGCCCTTTCGCGCGCCACTGCCGGCTGAGATCCTGCGCATCCTCGATCTCGCGGGCCGACAGGCGGCGCGCGACGATGGCCTTGTTGGCGCTGGCCGCGGCATCGCCGGCATCGGCCGCCAGCAGCATCCACATGTAGGAGCGCACGCTGTCGCGCGGCACGCCGCGCCCGCTGTTGTACATGCCGCCCAGGTTGTACTGGGCCAGCGCATGGCCCTGCTCGGCCGCCAGTCCGTACCAGCGCACGGCCTCGGCGTCGTCCTGGGCCACGCCCTGGCCGGTGGCGTACATCACGCCCAGGTTGTTCTGGGCGCTGGCGTCGCCCTGCGCGGCCGCGCGGCGGTACCACTCGACGGCCTGGACTTCGTCGCGGCGCACGCCCTGGCCGTTGGCGTACATGACGCCCAGCGTGAACTGGGCATTCGCCGCGCCCTGGCTGGCGGCCTGGCGATACCAGTAGAAGGCCTGGCGCGCGTCGGCCGCCACGCCGCGTCCGTGCGCGTACATATTGCCGAGATTGTATTGGGCCAGCACATGCCCCTGCTTGGCGGCGCGGGTGGTCAGGGTCAGCGCCTCGGCCTCGTCGCGCAGGCCGCCGCGTCCGCTGGTCAGCAGCAGCGCCAGGCTGAACTGGGCTTCCGCATCGCCCTGCCCTGCCGCGCGGTGCAGCCAGGGCAGCGCCGCCTTGGCGTCGCGCGGCACACCCACGCCTTCGAGATAGCACAGTCCGAGCAGGCGCTGGGCGGAAGGATCGCCGCGCCCTGCCGCACGGCGGAACCAGTAGGCGGCTTCGAAATCGTTCGCGGCCATGCCCTGGCCGCGGCGCAGCATCAGGCCCAGCGCGACTTCGGCCGGCGCGTACTTGCCCAGCGCCGCCTTGCGCAGCCAGGCCGCCGCCAGCGGGTAGTTGACCGGCGCGCCCTCGCCGCGCAGATAGCATTCGCCGAGCATGTGCTGGGCGCTGGGCAGGTTCTGGCTGGCCGCGCGCTGGTACCAGTCCAACGCCTGTTCCGGGCTGCGCGCCACACCGCGTCCGGCGCGCAGCATGTCGCCCAGATTCTGCTGGGCCGAAGGATCGCCCTGCTCCGCCGCCAGCGCGAACCAGCCCACCGCCTGCGCATCGGCGTGCGCCACGCCCCGCCCCTGGGCGTACATCGTGCCGAGGTGGTTCTGGGCGAAAGCGAGCCCGCGCTCGGCGGCCCGGCGCAGCCATTCGAAGGCCCGCGCATCGTCGCGCGCGACGCCGTCGCCATTCTTGTAGATCAGGCCCAGGTTGAACTGGGCATAGGGGTCGCCACGTTCGGCCGCGCGGGCAAACCAGGCCAGCACGGAATTCTCCGGGGACACGTCAGACTGCTGCATGCTCGCTCCAGGAAAAATCGGACAAAAAATCGGCGGAACCGCTGAATCGCGGCACCTCGAGAATTGCCAAAAGTTTAACTAGGAGGAATCCGACGGGTTTGATCTGAAGCAGACGGGCAACCCTTCAACGCGGAAAAAAAGTCCGGGAAAAGTCGCCGCCAGCCAGATTTAGCGCAAATGTCGCGGAAATGCAGCGTAGCAGCCGCAACAATCGTTGAGATCCAACAAACTGTGGGGTCAGTGCAAACGCTACGAGCGCAACGCAGCAATGAGTGCCTTATCAGACGCTCGAGAGTGTCTTGGCGTAGTCGCCGATGTAGCCGTGGACCTTTGCCGCCGCCAGCCGGTTGATCTCGACCAGCAGCTCCGGCGCCACCGCGCCGATGCCGTAGGAGCTCCCAAGATGGCGTCCGATATGCAGCAGCAGATTGGCCGCGACCTCGGCGTCGGCCTCGGCCCGGTGGGCGGTGCCGCGGAAGGCGATGCCCAGCGAACGCGCCAGCTCGCCGAGCTTGTAGCTGGGCAAACCGGGCAACACGCGGCGCGACAGCTTGACCGAGCACACCAGGCCCGCGTGGCGGCAGTCGTGGCCCAGGCGCGCGCCCTCGGCTTTCAGGAACTTCTCGTCGAAGCTGGCATTGTGGGCAGCCAGGACATCGCCGCCGATGAATTCGATCAGCTCGGGCACCACGTCTTCGGCCAGCGGCGCGGTGTCGACCATCTTCTGGGTAATGCCGGTCAGCGAGGTGATGAAAGGGGGAATCCGCACGCCGCAATTGACCAGCGACACATAGCGCTCGACGATTTCGCCGCCGGCGATGCGCAGCGCGGCCACTTCGGTGATGCGGTCGCCGGACTCCGGCGACAGGCCGGTGGTCTCGAAGTCGAGCATCACGATCGGGCGTTCAAACATGGTCTGCCTTTCCAAAAAAGGGCGCTTAGCCGAATTTGCGGGCGGCGTCGATCGCCAGGCCCGCGCCAATGCTGCCGAACAAATCGCCCTCGACGCGGCGCGCCTGCGGGACGATGGCGGCGATACGCTCGCGCAGCGCCGCGACGCCGCTCGAGCCGCCGGTGAAGAACACGGTATCGACCTTCTCGGCCGCCACCCCGGCTTCGCCCAGCAGGCGCTGCACGGTGGCGCCGACCTCGTCGACCAGGCCCGCGATCGCCGTCTCGAACACGGCGCGTTCGACCTGCAGGCGCTCGGGCGGCGACAGGCGGTCCAGATCCAGCTCGACCAGCGGCGTGCCGGACAGGCCGATCTTCGCTTCCTCGACACGCATCGCCAGCCAGTGGCCGGCGCGCTCGTCGATCAGATTGCGCAGGCGCGACAGCTTGGCCGGCTCCGCGGCGTCGCGCGCCAGGTCTTCCAGCTGCGCCACGTTCTTGCGGGTGTACGCCTGGTTGATCGTATGCCAGGTCGCCAGGTTGAAATAATAGCTGGACGGCACCGGCGCGCCCGATACCAGGGTGCTGCCATAGCCCAGCAGCGGCATCACCGAGGCCAGGCTCAGGTACTTGTCGAAGTCGGTACCGCCGATGTGCACGCCGCCGGTGGCCAGGATGTCCTCGCGGCGCTCGATGCGCTGGCTACGGTCGGGACCGAGCCGCACCAGCGAAAAGTCCGAAGTACCGCCGCCGATGTCGGCGATCAGCACCAGTTCCTCTTTCTCGATCCGCGATTCGTAGTCGAAGGCGGCGGCGATCGGCTCGTACTGGAAGCCGATCTCCTTGAAGCCCGCCGCGCGCGCGATCTCGGCCAGGGTGTCTTCGGCGAGGCGGTCGGCGGCCGGGTCGTCGTCGATGAAGTATACCGGGCGGCCGAACACGGCGCTGGTGAATTCGCGGCCCGCCTGCTGCTGGGCGCGGCGGCGCAGTTCGCCGATGAAGTGGGACAGCAGCTGGCGGAACGGCAGCGCGCGGCCGCCGACCTCGGTCTGGCCGTCCATCAGGCTGGTGCCGAGCAGGCTTTTCAGCGAGCGCATCAGGCGCCCCTCGTAGCCCTCCAGATAGTCCGCCAGCGCGGCGCGGCCATAGCGGACCTGCTCGTCGTCGGCGTTGAAGAACACCACCGACGGCAGGGTCGCCTTGCCGTCCTCGAGGGCCAGCAGGCTGGTGTGGCCGGGACGCACCCAGCCGACAGTAGAATTGGAGGTGCCGAAATCGACGCCGCAAGCGTTCGCCATGGATGCTGACCAGTGAAGAGGAAAAGGGAAAGGGGCGAGATGTTACCAGAGTCGAGCCTGCCCGGCCAGCCCGGCCCCTGTCGCCAGGCCGTCACAAGCGCCAATCGTGCGCCCCCGGCGACAGGCTTATAGTGTAAGGACTAGCCAGAAAGGCAAGCATGCTCTACGAGTGCACATTGCAACGCAACTGCTCGATGACGCCGCGCCAGGTCGCGCGCGCCTATGCCTTGCTGTGCGCGATGTCGCTGACGATCGCCCTCGCCTTCTTCCTGCAGGGCGTGTGGATCGTGCTGGCCTTCTCGCTGCTGGAGCTGAGCTGCGTCGGCCTGGCGCTGCTGCTGTACGCGCGCCACGCGCTGGACCGCGAACGCATCGTGCTCTCCAACGATTGCCTGCTGGTCGAGTGCGTGCAGGCGGACCGGCGCAGCCAGTCGCGCCTCGATCCGCTGGGCCTGCGCGTGCTGTCCGGCCCCGAAGCCGCGGCCGGCCGGCGGGATGCGCGGCGCGCCCTGGTCACGCTGGAATCGCGCGGCGTGCGGGTCGAGATCGGCCGCTTCGTTAACGAGGCCCAGCGCCGCCAGGTGGCGCGCGAACTGCGCCATGCCCTGCGCCAGATTTCTCTTCATTAATTCTCCGCGACTTTCTCCTCGACTGAACCGTGTAAGCGCCGTCCGACACTCACACGGCTAGGCTACCGATGTTTCAATTTCTACATGTTTTGCATAATGTGGAAATACAAATGCCGCGCCAGAAGATCTGCGCGGCATGCATCATTTTGGAGAAGAAGAATGAACAAGGAACAAGGCGGCCTGGCCGTCGTCGTCCACGGCGGCGCCGGCAGCTCCCCGGATTACAAGGACGGCTGCGAGCTGGCCGCGCGTCGCGCCGTCGAGGAAATCGGCATCAGCGGCGATGCGCTGGAAGCCGCCATCGCCGCCGTCAACGTGCTCGAAGACGACGGCCGCTTCAACGCCGGCCGCGGTTCGGTCCTGTGCCTGGACGGCGCGACCGTCGAAATGGACGCGTCGGTGATGGATACGCGCGGCCGCCTCGGCGCGGTCGCCTGCGTGCAGGGCATCGAGAACCCGGTGCTGCTGGCACGCGCGGTGGCCGACACCCCGCACTGGTTCCTGGCCGGCGAAGGCGCGAACCGCTTCGCCGCCGCGATCCGCCATCCGAAATGGGACAAGATCTCCGAACACCAGCGCGAGCAGCATCGCCAGATCCGTGAAGCGCTGGCCAGTTCGAAACAGGCGATGCCGGGCGTCGACAACCAGACCTTCCTGCGCTTCTGGAACTACGGCAGCACCCCCGACATGCCGGCCGGCGCCGCCTGCGACACGGTTGGCGCGGTGGTCCGCGCGCCGGACGGCCACTTCGGCGTGGCCGCGTCCACCGGCGGCTCGGCGCCTTCGCTGCTGGGCCGCGTCGGCGATACCCCGATCATCGGCGCCGGCTTCTATGCCGGCCCGCACGGCGCCGTGGCCGCCACCGGCATCGGCGAATACATCGTGCGCCACCTGCTGGCGCACCGCGTCTATTCCTGGATCGAGGACGGCATGCCGCTCGAGCAGGCCCTCAAGCGCGGCATCGACCTGTTCGACAAGGACGTGCCGGTCGGCCTGATCGCGGTCAGCCGCACCGAGGCCGGGGCCTGGAGCAACCAGGACATGCCGCAAGCGAAAATCGTTCAACCATAAAGCAGAGACACATGACACCACGAGAACAGACGCAAGACCAGCAGGCGCAAGAACGCCAGCTGCGCGAGAGCCATGGCCACCTCGTGATCATCGGCGGCCACGAAGACCGCAAGCGCGACAAGGAAATCCTGACCCGCTTCGTCGAACTCTCCGGCGGCGCGGACGCGAAGATCGTCGTGATCTCGGCCGCCAGCACGGTGGCCGACGAGATGTGGCAGATCTACGACAAGGCCTTCGGCGAACTGGGCGTCGCCACGCGCGTGCACCTGCACCTGCAGAGCCGCCAGGACGCCAACGACGAAGCGCACATCAAGGACATCCTGGACGCCACCGGCATCTTCATGACCGGCGGCGACCAGAAGCGCCTGCTGGCCATCATCGGCGGCACCGCCCTCGACCACCGCATGCACGAAGCGCTCAAGCTGCGCGGCGCCTGCATCGGCGGCACCAGCGCCGGCGCCTCGGCGATGTCCGGCCACATGCTGGCCCAGGGCCGCGCCGAGCTGCATCCCGAAAAAGGTTCGGTCAGCCTCGGCGCCGGCCTGGGCTTCCTGCACAAGATGGTGGTCGACCAGCACTTCTCGGAACGCCAGCGCCTGTCTCGCCTGCTGTCGGTGGTGGCGCAGAACCCGTATTTGCAGGGCATCGGCATCGACGAGGACACCGCGCTGGTGATCGAACGCGGGGTCGGCATCGAGGTGCTGGGCGAAGGCGCGGTCACCATCGTCGACGGCCGCAACATGAGCACCAACATCGCCGAGATCAAGGACAACGAAACCCCGGAACTGATCGACGTGCGCCTGCACCTGCTCCCCAGCGGCAGCAAGTACCGGTTGCCCTCCGCGGACGGCGCGCCTGAAGACCGCCGCATCCCGCAACCGCTGCTCGAGTTTTTGGAAAATGTAACGAAACGGAATCCGCTCTCATGAGAATCATCGAACAACGCTTCCTGCGCGGCCCCAATTTTTACGCCGCCACCCCTTGCCTGATGGCCGTGCTTGAGGGCGAACACACCAGCATTCCCGGCCTCGGCGCACGCCTGCTGGAACAGCTGCCGGAGATGGCGCCGGAATCCGCGGCGCGCCTGTCCGACTGCAGCTCGCCGATCGAGGCGCTGGAGCCGGTCACGATGGAACTGCAGCGCCTGGCCGGCGCCGCCGGCAGCTTCAGCCTGAGCGCGGCCGTGGCCGGCAAACCGGAACAGCTGCGCGTGGTCTGCGGCTACACCACCGAACAGGTGGCCGGCGCCGCCCTGCGCACGGCGCGCGACATGATCGCCGCCCTCGCCGCCCACGAAGCCTTCGACCACGCTGCAGCACTCGAAGAACTGAAGGAAACCGCCCAGGATTACGCGATCGGCACCAGTACCGGCGCCGTCGTCAACGCCGCCCACAAGCGTGGTATTCCGAGCCTGCGCCTGACCGACCAGGCCAACCTGTTCCAGCTGGGCTGGGGCAGCAAGCAGAAGCGCCTGCAGGCGACCATCACCGGCGCCACCAACAACATCGCGGTCGGCATCGCCAGCGACAAGCAGCTGACCAAGACCTTGCTCGACCAGGCCGGCTGCCCGGTCCCGGCCGGCGAAACCGTCACCAGCCTGGCCGCGGCCCAGCGCGTTGCGCGCAGGTTAAGCGCAAGCGGCGGCACGGTGACGATCAAGCCGCTGGACGCCAACCAGGGCAAGGGCGTGACCACCACCTGCACCACGCCGGAAGAAGTCGAGCGCGCCTTCGAGTTCGCGCGCAAGTACGGCCGCCACGTCATCGTCGAGGAATACCTGCGCGGACGCGACTACCGCGTGCTGGTCACCGGGAAGAAGATCGCCGCCGCGTCCTGGCGCCGTCCGCCGCACGTGACCGGCGACGGCGTGCACACGATCCGCGAACTGGTCGAGATCGAGAACCGCAACCCGGCGCGCGGCGACGGTCACACCAACATCCTGACCAGGATCCCGCTCGACGCCATCGCCGAACAGGTGCTGGCGAAAGCCGGCTACACGTTTGACGCCGTGCCGCCGGAAGGCGAATCGGTCGACCTGCGCGGCAATGCCAACCTGTCCACCGGCGGCACCGCCGAGGACGTGACCGACCTGCTGCCGGAAGAAACCCGCGAGATCTGCATCCGCGCCGCCCGCACCATCGGCCTGGACGTGGCCGGCATCGACATCGTCTGCCAGGACATCGCGCAACCGCTGCGCGAGCAGCGCGGCGGCATCATCGAAGTCAACGCGGCGCCGGGCATCCGCATGCACCAGTACCCGAGCCGCGGTACCCCGCGCGACGCCGGCGGCGCCATCGTCGATGCCCTGTTCGGCGAGGACGACGGCCGCATTCCGGTGATCGGCGTGACCGGCACCAACGGCAAGACCACCACCACCCTCCTGATCGCGCACGCGGCCCGCATGGCCGGCCTGCGCACCGGCGTCACCACGACCGAGGGCGTGTTCGTCGACGGCCAGCAGATCGCCAAGGGCGACTGCACCGGCTATCGCTCGGCGCGCAGCGTGCTGACCTCGCCGGACGTCGACTTCGCGGTGCTGGAGACGGCGCGCGGCGGTATCCTCAAGCGCGGCCTGGCCTACGACCGCTGCGACGTGGCGGTGGTGCTGAATGTATCGGCCGACCACCTGGGCCTGGACGGCGTCGACACGGTCGAAGAGCTGGCCAAAGTGAAGGCAGTCGTGGCCCAGCGTGCCTCGCGCGCCGTGGTGCTGAATGCCGAGGACGACCATTGCGTGGCGATGGCGGCCAGCCTGGCCGACGGCGTCGAGGTGCTGTACTTCTCGCTGGACGCCGACAATCCGGTCCTGCTGCGCCACCTGGACAACGGCGGCCGCGCGGTCTACCTCGAAGACAACGCCATCGTGCTGGCCGACGGCACCCGTCACCAAGCCATCGCCGACGTGCGCCAGCTGCCGGTGACGCTCAAGGGCGCGGCCCGCTACAACATCGCCAACAGCCTGGCCGCCGCCGCCGCGCTGGTCGCCAGCGGCTTCGGCAACGCCGAGATCGAAGATGGCCTGCGCAGCTTCGTCTCCGACTGGAAGAACAATCCGCTGCGCTCGAACCTGTTCGACGTCGACGGCGTGACCGTGATCGTCGATTACGCCCACAACAGCGCCGCCTACGCCGCGCTGGCCGAGACCGCGCGCGCGATGACGCCTGGCCGCCTGGTCGGCGTGGTAGCGGCGCCGGGCGACCGCCGCGATGCCGACCTGGTCGACATCGGCGCGACCTGCGCGGCCGGCTTCGACGAGCTGGTGGTCTATGAGACCGAGAACCGCGGGCGTGAATCGGGTTCGGTGGCGGCCAAGCTGGTCGAAGGGATCAGGCTGGCCAAGTTCGAGGAAGACCACCTGCGCGTGGAACTGGACGTGCACGAGGCGATCCGCGCCGGCCTGGCACGCTGCGAGAAGGGTGATGTACTGCTGTTCGGCTGCGGCTCGGATATCAGCGAGCTGCTGGAGGCGATCCGGCCGACGTCGCCGGAGGTGGCGAAGCGGATCGAGACCGAGGCGGCTTCCGTGTGAGGACATAATCTTTCATCAGGCGGCGCTTGATGAAAGATTATTGCAAGCCCAGCATTTACTTCATCACTTTTTCTTGCGGCTTCTCCCACAGGAGGAAATGAGCATTCGACGTTGAACCCATCGCCTTGACGAAAAGGCGATTGTCGAAGCCAGGCAGGCGGCGCTGCATCTCGACCAGTATGGCCTGATCCCCGGCCGCACCCTGCGGGTACACCAGCACAAGCTCACCGGCACGGCCATGGAGGCCGATAAACACATCGTCGACGAACGGTCCCTCATCAGTCGTGGTCACCCCGACCCTGCTCAGATCCTCCCAGGAGATCGCGCGGCGCTGCCCATCCGGGTAGTCTGCCGAGATTCCCCCATCATCGAAACTTACGACCACTTGCGCTCCGCGCCCCGAGGCGCGACCGGCGCCCTGCCGTACACGATGGCGCGATGCAATCGCCAGGGCCACGAACGCCAGGATGCCCACTAGTACGAGTACATGTTGTGCCATGTTGTTCTCCCCCTGAGAGGATGAATTGATCATGTTGGTCACGCAACCAATATTGATCACGATAGCTTGGCAACCGGAGTAAAGCAAGCTATATTTGGATGATCAACCAAATTTCTCACTAACATGCCCCGCACGCCGAATACCGCTGAACGACGCCGCCAGATCGTGATTGCGCTGCACGCTGTCATGGCTGAACACGGCTATGAGAGGGCCAGTATCCAGGCCATCGCAAGACAGGCCGGCTTGGCGCCGGGACTGATTCATTATCATTTCAAGAATAAGGAAGAAATCCTGCTGGAGCTGGTCAAGACGCTTGCCGATGTTGCCCAGGCGCGCTACAGCGAGCTGACTGCGCAGGCAAGGTCTCCGGACGAAAGGCTGAAGGCCTTCCTCGACGCGCGGCTCGGCACAGGAGCAGGCGCCGATCCGCAGGCGGTGGCTGCCTGGGTCATGGTCGGGGCGGAGGCCGTGCGCCAGCCACAGGTGCGGCAGGCCTACCAACAGGTGCTGGCCGCCGAGCTGGCGCAGCTACAAGGGCTGCTCACAGCCTGCCTCGCAGATCGGGGCAAGACTACGGCTCGCGTCTCGCTCCTCGCCGCATCCTTGCTCGCTTTCATGGAGGGCGCCTTCCAGCTCGCCAGCGCCGCGCGTGAATTGATGCCAAGGGAATACGCGGCGGGTATGGCACTCCGAATTGTCGACCGCTTCATCGATGCCGAACCAACAAGCGACGATTCACCCGGAAAGGTTTGAGATGGAACATTGGGACGCGCGCTGGCGCCGCACCTGGCAGGACCTTGCCCTGCCCTTACCTGAGTCGAAGCATGCGTCGGGCCTCGCCGACCTTCTGGCCCGCTACCGCGAACCGCAACGCCACTATCACACACTGCAGCACCTTGGCGAATCCTTTGCTGTCCTCGATAGCCTGCTGCATACGGCGGCCCAGCCGGGCGAGCTCGCCCTGGCTCTATGGTTCCACGATGCGATCCACGACGTCCGACGTCACGACAACGAGCAGCGCAGCGCAGAACTAGCGCTGGCATGCCTGGCAGCTGTGGGCGCTACGCCGCCACTGATGCGCCGGGTCTGGGAGCTCATCTTGGCGACCCGTCACCACGAGGCAGCCAGCGACCCCGACCTGGCGATCCTGCTGGACGCCGACCTCGCCATCCTGGGCGCACCGCGGGTACGCTTTGCCGAGTACGAGGACCAGGTCCGTACCGAATACGCGCATGTACCGCAGGATGCCTGGGCAGAGGGGCGCGCGAAAGTATTGCACCGGTTCCTCGCGCGCCCGCGCATCTACACGACGCCGGCGATCTTCACGCGGCTCGAAGACCAGGCAAGGACCAACCTCCGGTGTAGCCTGGCGATCTAGAGCCTCACCCCGCCTGCGCCGCAATCCGCTCCGCACTCTCCGGATCCATCTCCCGGATCGCATCGACAAACACCTGCAGCGAAGACCCGCAGGCAAACACCAGCACATCCCCACGCTCGCACAAGGACAGGCCCAGGCGGATCGCCTCCCCCACCTCCAGTTCGCGGTGCAGGGTATCGGTCTTGCCGACCACCTCTTCCGCGCCCTGCACGATCAGGTCGACCGCGCCGCCATAGGCGCGCCCACGGCTCGACGATTCGTAGATCACCAGCTCGTCGAAGCGCGACGCGCACACACGGCCGACCTCGACCAGGTCTTCGTCGCGGCGGTCGCCGGGCGCGGTGACGATGCCGACCAGGTTCCCCGGCAGCAGCGAGCGCGCCATCTCGGCCAGGGCCTTGTAGGCGGCCGGGTTGTGAGCGTAGTCGACGATCACCGTCACGCCGCGCACCTCGAACACATTGGTGCGCAGCGGGTTGGTCTTGCCATCGCTCACAAAAGTAGACAGGCCGGTGGCGATCTGCAGGTTCGAGAAGCCGGCCGCCATCAACGCGGCCGCCGCTGCCAGGCCGTTGGCGATGTTGTAGCGCGCGCGGCCACCCATCGAAATCGGCATGCTTTCCACGCGCAGCAGTTCCTGGTGCACGTTGCCGTCGGCCAGCACCAGCGCATTGTCCTGCAGGTAGGCGGCGCGCCCACCCTCTTCCAGGTGGCGCAGCAGCACCGGCTCGTCCGGGTTCATCGAGAAGTAGACCAGCTCGACGTCCGGGCGCACGCGGCGCGCCATCGCCACGCACAGCGGGTCTTCCGCGTTCAGCACCGCGGCGCGGCTGGCCGAGAGCGGCACCACGGCTTTCACCTGGGCCAGGTCTTCGATGGTCTCGATGCCGTCCAGGCCCAGGTGGTCGGGCGAGACGTTCAGGCAGATGCCGACGTCGCAGCGGTCGAAGGCCAGGCCGCGCTTGAGGATGCCGCCGCGCGCCGTCTCCAGCACCGCCACTTCCACGTCGGGCGAAGCCAGCACGGTGCGCGCCGACCAGTAGCCGGTGCAGTCGCCCTTGGTGATCTGCTTGCCGTCGACGTAGACGCCGTGGGTGGTGGTGGCGCCGGTCACGCGGCCCGCCAGGCGCACCGTGTGGGCCATCAGCAGCGTGGTCGTGGTCTTGCCGTTGGTGCCGGTGCAGGCGATGATCGGGATGCGGCCGTCCGAGTTGCCCAGCAGGCCCTCGACGATGGCGTCGCCGGCGTCGCGCGGCTCGCCGCTGCTGGGATATTGGTGCATGCGGATGCCGGGCGCCGCGTTCACTTCGATCACGGCGCCGCCCTGGGCCGCCAGCGGCAGGCTGATGTCGCGGCAGACGATGTCGATGCCGGCCACGTCGAGGCCGATCTTGCTGGCTGCGCGCACGCAGATCTGGCGCGTGGTTTCCGGCAGCAGGTCGGTCACGTCTTCGGCGGTGCCGCCGGTCGACAGGTTGGCGTTGCCGCGCAACTCGACGGTGATGCCCTCGGCCGGTACCGCATCCGGCGCGTAGCCCTGCTTGCGCAGGATGTCTTCGGCATGGGCGTCGAGCGCGATCTGGGTCAGGATGTTGGTGTGGCCTTCGCCGCGCGCCGGGTTGCGGTTCTCGATCGCAACCAGTTCGCGGATGCTGTGGCGGCCGTCGCCGACCACGTGCGCCGGACGGCGGCAGGATGCCGCGGCGACCCGGCCGGCGGCCACGAACACGCGGTAATCGCGTCCCTGGACATGGCGTTCGACGATGATCTTGCGCCCATGCTTGCGGGCGAAGGCATAGGCCTGCTCGACTTCTTCCGGCGTGCGGCAATCGACCGTCACGCCCTTGCCCTGGTTGGCGTCGAGCGGCTTGACGGTGACCGGCACCTTCAGCTTGCGCGCCACGCGCAGCGCATCGTCGATGTTCGTCACCGTTTCGCCTTCCGGCACCGGCACGCCGGCTTCCTGCAGCAGGGTCTTGGTCAGCTGCTTGTCGCTGGCGATGCGCACCGCGATGTTGCTGGTCTCGCCGGTGATCGTGGCCTGGATGCGCTTCTGCTTCACGCCCCAGCCGAGCTGGAACAGGTTGGCATCCTCGGTGATGCGCTGCACCGGGATGCCGCGCTCCTGGGCCGCCGCCAGCACTGCGGCGGTAGAGGTACCGATCGCGTAATGTTCGGCCAGCTCGCGCAGTTCTTCCAGGCGCGGCGCCAGGTCGAAAGAGGCGGCGCCATGCGCCAGCGCATCGACGATCTCCACCGCCAGCTGGAAGGCCGGCTGCGCCACCTTCTCGATCTGGTAGGCGCAGACGATGCGGTACTGGCCCGGGGTACCGGCCACCGGGCGGGTGCGGCCGAAACTGGCCGGGGCGCCGGCCAGGCATTGCAGGCCCAGGGTCACGTGTTCGATCACGCGCGCGAGAAAGGTCCCTTCGCGCAGGCGCTGGGCGAAGCCGCCGGGCTGGCCGGTCGGCACCAGGTAATCGGCCAATGACGGCAGCAGGTTCAGCAAGGCTTCGTTGAACTGCGGCAGTTCGCGCGTCGACACGCCGTACAGATCGCCGAGGTCGAGGACGGAAAGCAGGCAGGGGGTATCCGCATGGATGTTCGGGCCACGCAGGAATCGTTGTTCGAGAATTTGCACGTGTTAGTCCTTGATCGTGAGGCTATGCGCACAGCGGCGCGGAAGGAAGGCCTCCCGCGCCGCTGCAATTTACTGCGGTGTTACCGTAAAACTCAAGCGTCGAGCAGTTGCGAATACAGGCGGGTCGCCATCAGCCCGATCGCCGTGTGGTGCAGCGAAGGCGACATCAGCTTGCCCAGCATCGCCATCGCCTCGCTTTTTCCCGCCGCGCCGGCGACCTTCTCTTCCAGCTCGCGCAGCTCGCTGTCGCCCTGCATGCTGCCGGCCGCATGGCGGCGGATCAGGCTGCGCTCGGGGTGGCTGCCACGGCCGGCGTGCTGGTTCAGGGTCTCGAGCGTACGCTGGCGCGCGCGGTGGCTCAGCACGCGCGTGGTGCGCTGGCTGGCGCCGACTTCGCGCGGGGTCTGGATCCAGTCGCGCAGCACCTGCTGTTCGTAGCTCGAGAAGACGCCGAACATCTCGGCGCGCTCGCCCTGGATCAGGCGCCAGAAGCGGCTGTTCTCAGCCTCTTCGCCGCGCTTGATCCAGCCGGCGCTTTCCATCGCCGCCATGAATTCGGGGATCTTCGCCGGTTCGCCCAGCCAGTCGTTGATCGAACGGCCGGCCACGCGGCAGTAATCCGAGTGCATGTTGCGGCCGACCGCGGCCTTGTTCGTGAAGATTTCGACCAGTTCCGCTTCCAGGTCGAAAGCGGCGATGATCGAGGTCGTGCACGCGCCCAGCTCGTTCAGGCGGTAGCCGTCCAGCACGCGCTGGAAGAAGGCGGCCAGGTCGCTCGACTGCGCCATCAGGTTGCGCAGCGCCTGCACCGCCTTGTGCGCGTGGCCGCTGCCGGCATTGTCGACGGTGACGTGCAGGGTGAAATAGTAGGGATCGATGCCCAGTTCGTTCAGCTCGTAGGACGTGATCAGGAGGTGCAGCGGCAGCTGTTCGTATCCCAGGTTGTAGCCGATGACTTCGGGCAGGAACTGATCGGCGTTGTAGGCCAGCGCCAGCTGGATCGCGCCCTGCACGAAATGCGGCTCCGACAGGCTTTCCCAGTGTTCGCAGCCGTGCGCGGCCAGCAGGCGGCGGTAGAGCGTGACGTGGTTCTTGTCCGGCACGCCGTCGCCGAGCTCTTCGAGATAGGTCTTGATGAGTGGGTGGAAGTCCGGATTTTCCCAGCGCGGCAGCGTGCCGTACAGCCAGGCGCCGTCGACCAGCTTGGTCGGCGCGGCGCCCTTCAGGAAGTAGAGCGCGTGCGACTTGTTGCTGAAGTAGCGGCGCGGCGCACCGTTCTTGCGGGCGCTCAGGTATTCGCGGTAGGAGATGCCGACCGCTTCGGCGCGGCCTTGAATCCAGGCCGGCAGCTGCCACAGCGCCTCGGGCAGCTCGCAGGGTTCCTGGCGCGCAGCTTCGATCTGGGCCAGCAGGAACTCGCGCGACTCGGCGAGCGCGGCCTGCGGGTTGTCGAGCAGCGAAAAATACAGTGCTTTCGAGCTTGCGATCGCCTGGCGCGCATGCGCTTGTGGCGCGGTCTCCAGCTCAGGCGTATCCATAGCGTAGGTGGTAGTCATAGACAATCTTTTGGTAAATGTTCTACCACGATTATCCGGTCTGTCCTGGACGCACGTAATCGGTTGCCGGCTTACCTGAATGTCGGACAGGGATTACAAAAATTGCATGTTTTTGGGAAACATCCCAGAAAACAGACGGGGCGCGCCGGCCGAAACCGGGGCGCCCCGCCAAGGGTCTTATCTAACTGAATTTACTGCGACTGCGCGCTGCCGTGCAGCAGCGAACGGCTGCGGGCATAACCGAAGTACACCAGCAGGCCGATCGCCAGCCAGATCAGGAAGGCGATCCAGGTGATGGCGCTCAGGAAGCTCATCAGCGCCAGGCAGAAGATGACGGCGATCGCCGGCACCACCGGCACGCCCGGGCAGCGGAAGGCGCGCTTCAGGTCCGGACGCTTCTTGCGCAGCACGACCACGGCCACCGACACCAGGCAGAACGCCGCCAGGGTGCCGATATTGACCAGCTCGGCCAGCACGTTCAGCGGCACGAAGGCGGCGATCACGCCGAACACGATGCCGACCAGCCAGGTGGCGAAGTAAGGCGTGCCGTATTTCGGGTGCACGGTCGACAGCTTGGCCGGCAGCAGGCCGTCGCGCGACATCGCGAACAGGATGCGGGTCTGGCCGTAGGCCATCACCAGCATCACGGTGGTCATGCCGAGGATGGCGCCGAGGTCGACCAGCTTGGACAGCCAGTTCACGCCGGCGTACTGCAGGGCCAGCGAAACCGGGTGGTCGACGCCTTCGAACTTCGCGAAGGGAACGATGCCGGTCATGATGGCCGACACGATCACGTACAGGATGGTGCAGACGGCCAGCGAACCGATGATGCCGATCGGCAGGTCGCGCTTCGGATTCTTGACTTCCTCGGCAGCCGAGGTGACGGCGTCGAAGCCGATGAAGGCGAAGAACACCAGTGCGGCGGCGCTCATGATGCCCGAGGCGCCGAACGGAGCGTACGGCGCCCAGTTGTCGGTGTTGACGTGGCCGAAGCCGAACAGGATGAACAGCACGACCACCGAAATCTTGATGACGACCATGACGTTGTTGACGCGCGCCGATTCGCGCACACCCAGCGACAGCATCCAGGTCAGGAGCAGCATGATGACCAGGGCCGGCAGGTTCATGACGGTGTCGACGCCCGGACGCGCGCCCGGGGCGGCGGTCAGGGCCGCCGGCAGGTCCACGCCCCAGCCGTGCAGCAGCGACTGGAAATAGCCGGACCAGCCGACCGCGACGGTCGAAGTCGCCAAGCCATATTCGAGCAGCAGGTCCCAACCGATCATCCAGGCCACCAGTTCGCCCAGCACCGCATAGCTGTAGGTGTAGATCGAGCCGGCGATCGGCACCGTCGAGGCAAACTCGGCGTAACACATGGCCGCGAAGCCGCAAGCGATGGCGGCGACGATGAAGGACAGCGTCAGCGCCGGGCCGGCGGCCAGGGCGCCGGTGCCGGTCAGCACGAAGATGCCGGTGCCGACGATGGCCCCGATGCCCATCAGGATCAGGTCGAACGGGCCGAGCACCTTCTTCAGGCCGCCCGGCTTGCCGGCATGGGCGACCATGGCGTCGAGGTTCTTGGTTCTAAAAAGACTCACTGCGTTTCTCCAATCGATAGTAGATAGTTCCCCAGCCCTGTTCTGTTGGATGTCTCCTCTGCGGGCTTGGTATGTCCGGCGTTTCCATGCAAAAAGAATGCCAGGCGGCAGCATAAGCGGCATGCCATTATTACTCAAAAATCAATCGATAGAGTACGCCTTTGCCCGAAAAATGCTGATTCCGAAAAAAATTTCAGCGCAGGGTGCAGATCAAAAGCTCCGGATCGGCGTGCAGGCGCAGCGGAATACCGGCGCAGCCGATGCCGCGCCCGACAAACAGCGGGCCGTTGCCGGCGATTTCGAAGCGGCCCTGGGGGTAGAGCCGCGAGCCGCGTCCGCCGGGGCGCTTGAGCGGCGTGCCGTCGCGGCTGACGATCTGGCCGCCGTGGGTATGGCCGGCCAGCGCCAGGTCGAAGCGCTGCCCGTCCAGCAGCGCCATGCCGTCCGGCGAATGCATCAGGTAGATACGTATCGGCCCGGCGCCGGCGAAGGCGGCGTCCAGCGCGGGCGTGCCAGTCCAGGGATCGTCGATGCCGCAGATGCTGACGTCGCCGAAGGGCTCGGGCAAAGCCACGTTGCGGTTGACCAGCACCTCGACCCCGGCCGCCGCGAGTGCCGCGCTCACCTCTTCGCTGCCGTTCCAGACGTCGTGGTTGCCCAGCACCGCATAGGTGCCGAGCGGTGTGCGCGCCTGCACCAGAAAGGTGCGCAGGGCGCGGATGTTGGCGGCATCGAAGGAGATGTAATCGCCGCCCAGCAGCAGCACGTCGGGACGTTCGCGCCGGACCTGCTCCAGCAGGACATCGAAGATGGCCGGCGCGGTGGTCGGGCCGGCGTGGAAGTCGGAGGCGAAGGCGATCCGCAAGGGTCGTGGCAGGCGCCGCTCGGGACCCAGGTCGACCTCGTGGCGCGTGACGCCCAGGCGGCCGTGGCCGCCCAGCCGCCAGCTCAGGCCGGCGACCCAGCCTTTCAGCAGCAGGACGTCGAGCAGCCGTTCGGTGGCATGGCGGAAAGGACGGTGGTGCTTGCTAGGTCTCATACGGCGCCGACTATACGGCAGATGTTGCAAAATTGCCACTATACACCGTCGGGCGGCAGCGAGGGCGCAGGCTACGACCGGGCACTAGTGCTGCGAATCAACGCGATGTAAGATGCGCCCATGCTGACACCTGAACAATTGCTCGCCTTCCTGCCCGCCGCCATCCTGCTGACGCTCTCCCCCGGCCCCGACAACATGATGGTGCTCGGCATCGGCATGGCCAAGGGGCGGCTGCGCGGCATGGCCTTCGGCCTCGGCTGCGCGCTCGGCTGCCTGAGCCACACGCTGCTGGCCGCGATCGGCGTCAGCGCCCTGATCGCCGCCTCGCCGCTGGCCTTCACCACGCTCAAGATTTGCGGCGGCCTCTACCTGGCCTGGATGGGTTTCAACGCGATCCGCTCGCGCGGCGGCGCTGCCGCCAGCCGCGCCGAAGGGGTGAGCGAATCGGCGCGCACCCTGTTCCTGCGCGGCGTGTTCGCGAATGCCATCAATCCCAAGGTCGTTCTGTTCTTCCTGTCTTTCCTGCCGCAATTCGTGGTGGCGCAGCGCGGCGACGCCAACCTGCAGATCGCCCTGCTCGGCCTGGTCTTCACGACGCAGGCGGCCATCCTGTTCGGCCTGCTGGGCTTCTTTTCCGGCGCGGTCGGCGCCTGGCTGCAGCAGCGTCCGCGCGCCGGCATGTGGCTGGACCGGATCGCCGGCGTCATCTTCATCGGCCTGGGTTTGCGCCTGATCGTGGCGCGCTGAGCATCGCTGCGGGCGCACTTGCATAGACGGTTTCCGTTTTAAGGTTTAGTTCATATGCTAGGCCGAATATCTTCGTTCACACCCGACGCGTGGTTTGGAATACTGGGCAGCACCGCTGAACAGGACAAGCCATCATGCAACTCACCAGTGTGCCGCCGGCCGACCAGGCCGCTTCTACCGCCCCTTTCGATGCCATCGCCGCTGCCGGCGAACTCGCCCAACGCCTGAGCGAAACCGCCGTCGAGCGCGACCGTGCCGGCGGCCACGCCGGACCGGAACGGGAGCTGATCCGGGCCTCGGGCCTGCTGGCCCTGTCGGTGCCGCGCGCTTACGGCGGCCCGGGCGCCGATTGGGCGACAGTACTGCGCACGGTACGCATCGTCGCCGGCGCCGACAGCGCCCTCGCCCACCTGCTGGGCTTCCACCACCTGCAATTGGCGGGGCTACAGCTCTACGGCAACCCAGCCCAGCAGCGCCGCCTGCTCGCGGCGACGATTGAGGAGCGTATCTTCTGGGGCAATGCCCTGAACCCGCTCGACAAGCGCCTGGTCGCGACGCCCACCGCCGGCGGCTACCTGCTGAACGGGACCAAGAGCTTCGCCTCCGGTTCGGTCGGCTCCGACTGGCTGACCATCTCGGCCTGGAATCCGCTGGCGGGCGCCGCCCTGATCGCTGTGCTACCCACGCGCCAGCCCGGCATCGCCGTACAGCCGGACTGGGATGCTTTCGGCCAGCGCCAGACCGACAGCGGCAATGTCCACTTCAGCAGCGTCCTGCTGCCGGACGACCTGGTGCTGCAGGCACCCGGCCAGGCCGCCACGCCGCGCAGCACGCTGCGCTCGCAGGTGGCGCAGCTGGTCATGGCAAATCTCTACCTGGGCCTGGCCGAAGGCGCGATGGCGGCGGCCCGGCGCTACCTGCTCGAAGAAGCGCGGCCCTGGTTCGCATCCGGCCCCGAAGTCGAGGACGCCATCGACGATCCCTTCGTGCAGCACCGCTTCGGCCAGTTCCGCTTGCTGGTGCGCCCGGCCCAGCTGCTGGCCGACGCCGCCGCCGGCGCGCTGGACGCGGCCTGGCGCCGCGGCGCGGAGCTGACGGCTGCGCAGCGCGGCGACGTCGCGCTGGCGGTGGCCGAAGCCAAGGTGCTGGCGCATCGCGCCGCCATCGAGATCGGCAGCCAGCTGTTCGAGCTGACCGGCGCGCGCTCGACCTCCGGCCGCCATGGCCTGGATCGCTACTGGCGCAACGCCCGCGTACATACCCTGCACGACCCGGTCGACTACAAGCTGCGCGACCTCGGCCGCCACGCGCTGGATGGCCGCCTGCCCGAACCGACAGCCTACTCCTGAGCCATGCGCCCCCTGATCCGCATCGAGCGCGTCTCGAAAACCTTCGGCAGCGGCCTGCCCGCGCTGCGCGAGGTGTCGCTGCAGGTGGAGCGCGGCGAAATCCTCGGCATCGCCGGGCGCAGCGGCGCCGGCAAGTCGACCCTGCTGCGCATGATGAACCTGCTGGAGCGGCCCGACAGCGGCACGGTCGAAGTGGCCGGGCGCGAGCTCACCAGCCTGGCCCCGCGCGAGCTGCGTGCGGCGCGCCAGGAGATCGGCATGATCTTCCAGGGCTATAACCTGCTGCAGAACCTGAACGTCGCCGACAACGTCGCCTTCCCGCTGCGTCTGCACGGCCGCCTGAACCCGCCGCGCCTGCGTCAGCGGGTCGAGGAATGCCTGGCACTGGTGGGCCTGACCGGCAAGGCGCGCAGCTACCCGGCCCAGCTCTCGGGTGGCCAGAAGCAGAGGGTGGCGATCGCACGCGCGCTGGCCAACCAGCCGGCTATCCTGCTATGCGACGAGCCGACCTCCGCGCTGGACGCCGAGACCACGCGCGGACTGCTGCAGACCCTGCAGGCAGTGAACACGGAGCTGGGCGTGACGATCGTAATCGTCAGCCACGAGCTGCCGGCCCTGGGCGCACTGTGCCGGCGCGTAGCCGTGATCGAGGATGGCCGCGTGGCCGAGGACTTCCTGCTGTCCGACCTGAGCACGCCGCGCAGCACCGCACTTGGGCGCGAACTCGCCTTCCACGGCGCCGAGGCCGCCGCCGCCCTGCACCAAGGAGCCCTGCATGCCTGAGACCCTGCACGAACGCTTCGCTGCGCTCTTGCCCGAGCTCTTGAGCGCCCTCGGCCAGACCCTCGTCATGCTGGGCATCGGGCTGCTGGCCGCAGTCATGCTGGGCGGACCGCTCGGCGTGCTGCTGTACCAGGCCGGCCGCAATCCGTCGGGGCGCCTGCGCCTGCTTGCCCGGCTGCTGGGCTGGGCCGTGAACACGCTGCGCTCCTTCCCCTTCATCGTGCTGCTGGTGGCGCTGGTGCCCTTCACGCGGCTGCTGACCGGCACCTCGATCGGGCCGCTGGCCGCCGCGGTGCCGCTGGCCATCGCCGCGATCCCGTATTTCTCCCGCCTGGTCGAGCAGACCCTGGCCGAGGTGCCGCAAGGTGTGATCGAGGCCGCGCAGGCGATGGGCGCGTCGCCGCTGCAGATCGTGCTGCGGGTGCTGCTGGTGGAGGCCCGTTCCGGCCTGGTGCTGGCGCTGACGGTACTGGCGATCAGCTTCCTGTCCTACTCCGCGGTGGCCGGCGTGGTCGGCGGCGGCGGCATCGGCGACCTGGCGATCCGCTACGGCTATTACCGCTTCGAGACCGACGTCATGATCCTGACCGTGGCGGTGCTGGTGGTCCTGGTGCAAAGCATCCAGTTCACCGGCGCCCGCCTCGCGCGCAGGCTGGATAAACGCTGACAACAAGAAGGAATGAACATGCTCCATGCACGCCGCAGCCTGCTGGCCGCCGCACTCGCCGCAATCCCGCTGCTCCTGGCGCCCGCCGTCCAGGCCAGGGACGCCAACGCCATCGTGATCGGCACCAGCGCCGGCCCCTATGCCGACCAGGTCAAGTACGGCATCAAGCCCATCCTCGAACGCCAGGGCTACCAGGTCAAGGTGGTCGAGTTCAACGACTACATCCAGCCGAACTTCGCGCTGGCCGAGGGTTCGCTGGACGCCAACGTGTTCCAGCACAGCGTCTACCTCAGGAAATTCTCCGCCGACCACAAACTGGCCCTGAGCGAGCTCGTAACCATCCCGACGGCGCCGATCGCCATCTACAGCCGGCGCCACCGCAGCCTCGACGAAGCGCGCGCCGGCAGCACCGTGGCGCTGCCGAACGACCCCACCAACCAGGCACGCGCCCTGGTCATGCTCGAGCAGCTGGGCTGGATCAGGCTGAAGCCGAACACCGATCCGGTCAAGGCCTCGGAGCGCGACATTGCCGCGAATCCGCGCGGCGTGAAGCTGCTGCCGCTGGAAGCCGCCCAGCTGCCGCGCGCGCTGCAGGACGCCGACTATGCCTTCGTCAATGGGAACTATGCGCTGGCCTCGGGCCTGAAGCTGACCGATGCCCTGCGCACGGAAAACATCTCGCGCAACTACGTCAACCTGGTGGCGGTGCGCACGGCCGACCGCGACAAGCCCTTCGCGCGCGACCTGGCCGCGGCCTACCGCTCGCGCGAATTCCTGGCCTGGACCGTGCAGCACTGCCCGGGCTATGCCAAGACCGACTACCAGCTGGCGCTGCTCTCGAACAAGCCGGAGGCGAACAAGCTCGAGGCGGCCCGATGAGCCCTCAGATCCGCTTCAACGCCTTCCAGATGAACACGGTGAGCCACCAGTCGCCGGGGCTCTGGACCCATCCGCGCGACACCAGCCACCGCTACAAGAGCGCCGAGCACTGGGTCGAGCTGGCGCGCCTGCTGGAGCGCGGCGGCTTCGACGCGCTGTTCCTGGCCGACGTGCTGGGCGTGTACGACGTGTACGCCGGCAGCGCCGATGCGGCGCTGCGCCACGCGGTGCAGGCGCCGCTGAACGACCCGCTGGCGCTGGTCCCGCTGCTGGCCCACGCCACCCGCCACCTGGGCTTCGGGGTCACCGCCTCCCTCACCTACGAGCATCCTTACACCTTCGCGCGGCGCATGTCGACGCTGGACCACCTGAGCGGCGGCCGGGTCGGCTGGAATATCGTCACCGGCTACCTCGACAGCGCCGCGCGCAACCTCGGCCTCAAGCAGCAGATCGCCCACGACGACCGCTACGACCTGGCCGACGAGTACCTGGATGTGGTCTACAAGCTGTGGGAGAAAAGCTGGGATGACGATGCCGTCCTCGCCGACAAGGCCAGCGGCGTGTATGCCGACCCGGCGCGCGTGCACCCGATCCGCCATGAGGGCCGCCACTACACGGTACCGGGCATCCACCTGTGCGAGCCCTCGCCGCAGCGCACGCCCTTCCTCTACCAGGCCGGGACCTCGCCGCGCGGCCTCGCCTTCGCCGCCCGCCATGCGGAAGCCACCTTCGTCTGCGGGCCGAGCAAAAAGGTGGTCAAGCGCTACGTCGACCAGACCCGCGAAGCGGTGCGCGCCGCCGGCCGCGATCCGCAGGAGCTGCTGGTCTACGCCCAGGCCCTGATCGTCACCGCGCCCACCGCGGCGCTCGCGCGCGCCAAATACGGCGACTACCTGGACCACGTCGACATCGAAGCATCGCTGGCGCTGCTGTCCGGCTGGACCGGGGTCGACTTCTCGAAGCTGCCGCTGGACGCCACCGTCGACTACATCGAAACCGAAGCCGGCCGCAGCGCCCTGGCCTCGCTGTCCAGCGCCGATCCGGAGCGCAAGTGGACCGTGCGCGAGGCGGCCCGCTTCATCGGCCTGGGCGGACGCGGGCCCGTGCTGGTGGGCGACCCCGGCCAGGTCGCCGACCAGCTCGAAGCCTGGCAGGCGCAGACCGGCGCAGACGGCTTCAACCTGGCCTTTGCCGTCGCCCACGAATCGATGCGCGACGTGGTCGAACTGGTCGTGCCCGAGCTGCAGCGGCGCGGGCGCTATCGCAAGCACTACGAAGGCGGCACCCTGCGCGGCCAGCTGCTGGGCCGCGGCGACCGCCTGCCGGCCAGTCATGCCGGCCGCCAGGTCAGCATCGCATGAAGAACGACAAACCAGAAAGGATCACCGTGAAACGCAGGACCCTGCTCCAACTCGCCGCCGGCGCGGCTGCCGCCGGCATACTGCCTCGTACCGCCATCGCCGCCGCTGGCCAGTCCGCCGCCCCGCTCGAGGAACTGCGGCTCGACTACGCCTATTACTCCCCCACCAGCCTGGTGCTGCGCCGCTTCGGCTGGCTGGAACAGGAATTCAAGGCCGACGGTACGAACATCAAATGGGTGTTCAGCGCCGGCAGCAACCGCGCGCTGGAGTACCTGAACGGGAACAGCATCGACATCGGCTCCTCGGCCGGCCTGGCAGCCTTGCTGGCACGCGCCAACGGCAATCCGATCCGCACGCCCTACATCTACTCGCGCCCCGAATGGACGGCGCTGGTGGTGCGCAAGGATTCCCCGATCCGCGGCCTGGCCGACCTGCGCGGCAAGAAGATCGCCGCCACCAAGGGCACCGATCCCTATCTGTTCCTGCTGCGCGCCCTGCAGGTGGCGGGCCTCAAACGCGCCGACATCGAGCACGTCAGCCTGCAGCACGCCGACGGCCGCGTCGCCCTCGAACAGGGCAGGGTCGACGCCTGGGCCGGGCTCGACCCGCACATGGCCGCCAGCGAACTGGAAAGCGGATCGCGCCTGCTGTACCGGAACGTCGCCTTCAACACCTATGGGTTCCTGAACGTACGCGAAGCCTTCCTGGCCAGCCACCCGCAGCAGCTGGCACGGGTGATCAAGGCCTACGAACGGGCACGCGCCTGGGTCCGCGCCAACCCCAGCGAGGCGGCGAGCATCCTGGCCGAGGAAGCCAAAGTCTCGCTGCCGGTGGCACTCCTGCAGATCAAGCTGCGCAGCGATTTCTCGCAGGCGCTGCCGGGCGCCCGCCACGTGAACGCCCTGCGCGCCGCCGCGCCCATCCTGCACGACGAGGCCCTGGTCAAGCCGGGCACGGACCTGAACCGGGTAGTGGCGGAGCTGGTCGACACGCGCTTCGCGCAAACCATCGTGGCGCGAGGCTGAAGCCATGACGACCCGTGTGCTCGATCTGACGCGCGCAACAAAGTGCGATCCGGCCGGCGGCCGGCGCCTGCCGCCGCCGCTATTGCCGGCGTGGCTGGCCGCGCTGCTGCTGCCGGCCGTCGTTCTGGCCGGTCTCGAAGCGGCCGTGCGCGCCGGCGCCGTGCCGGCCAACCTGATGCCGCCGCCGTCCGAGGTGGCGCGCACGATCGTCGACCTGGCCGGCCATGGGCTGGCGGGCCATGCGACGGCCAGTAGCTTGCGCGTGCTGCTGGGCTTCCTCGGCGGCGCCGGTGCCGGCCTGCTGCTGGGCGCTGCGGTCGCCCTGCACCGCGGCGCGCGCGGCATGCTCGACCCCAGCCTGCAGGCGCTGCGTTCGATTCCCTCGCTGGCCTGGGTGCCGCTGCTGCTGCTCTGGTTCGGCATCGACGAGCTGCCCAAGCTGGTCCTGATCGGCATCGGCGCTTTCTTCCCGGTCTATACCGGCGTCACCTCGGGCTTTGCCGGCGTCGACCGCAAGCTGGTCGAGGTCGGCCTGCTGTACCGCCTGCCGCCGCCGGCACTGGTCGGCCGCGTGCTGCTGCCGGCGGCCCTGCCGGCGATCCTGACCGGACTGCGCAACGGCCTGTCGCTGGCCTGGATGTTCATGGTGGCGGCCGAACTGATCGCCGCATCGCGCGGCCTCGGCTACCTGCTGTCGGACGGACGCGAGACCAGCCGCGCCGACATCGTCCTGGCCGCGATCGTGCTGCTGGCGCTGCTCGGCAAGCTGAGCGACATGGCGATGCTGGCGCTGGAACGCCGCCTGCTTGCCTGGCGCGACACGCATCCCGATACCGGAGCACGCGCATGAGCTTTCTGGAGATCGAGGTCGAGGACAAGCGCTTCGGCACGCGCCAGGTGCTGCGCAAGCTGCGCCTGGCCGTGCAGGCCGGCGAGATCGTGAGCCTGCTGGGCGCCAGCGGCTGCGGCAAGAGTACCTTGTTGTCCATCGCTGCCGGCCTGGACCGGGCATGCACGGCGCGGGTCGGTCTCGACGGGCGCGAACTGCACGGACCGGACGCCGGCATCGGCTTCGTGTTCCAGGAGCCGCGCCTCTTTCCCTGGCTATCGGTGGCGGACAACATCAGCTTCGGCGCCGGCGTGCGCAATGCGCCGGCGCAGGCGGTGGAGGCCTTGCTGGAAGAAGTCGGCCTGCCGGGCTATGCGCAGGCCCTGCCCAAGCAGTTGTCCGGCGGCCAGGCCCAGCGCGTGGCGATCGCGCGCGGCCTGTACACGCGGCCGCGCGTGCTGCTGCTGGACGAACCCTTTTCGGCGGTCGACGCCATCACCCGCATGAAGCTGCAGGACCTGCTGGCGCGGGTGGCCGCGGAGCGCGGCCTGAGCGTGCTGCTGGTGACCCACGACGTCGACGAAGCGGTGCAGCTGTCCGACCGCGTGGTGCTGCTCGACCGCCAGCCAGGGCCGGCGCGCGCCTCGCTGCCGATCGGCCTGCCGCGCCCGCGCACGCGCGGCGGGGCCGGCGCAGCGGCGCTGAAGCGCCAGATCCTGGCGCATTTCGACGTCGACCTGGCGGCATGAAGCGCCAGCGCCGGCTTCTCAGGTCGGGGTGCCGGTCGCCGGCGGCACGCCTTCGCGCGAAGGAATCAGCTCCACCTTCAGCCAGCCCGGCCGGCGCAGGTCGAATTCCTTGTAGGCGTCGATCACCGACGCCATGCCCTCGCGCCTGGTGATGATGGCGGTCGGATCGAAAGCGCCGCTGCGCACCAGTTCGATCAGGTCGGGGATGTACTTGCGGTGGTTGCAGTTGCCCATGCGCACCGTCAAGTTCTTGTTCATCGCCGCGCCGATCGGGAAGAAATTGTCGGTCGGCGGATAGACGCCGATGATCGAAAGGGTGCCGGCCTTGGCCAGCGCCTGCACCGCCCACTGCTGGGCCTGGGAAGGCGCCTGGCCCGGCACCCAGTTCTCGCCGTCCGGGTGCTGCACCGGCGCGATCTTCTCGAGTTCCTGCTTGAATTCGTCCTTCTTTTCCGCCGCATCCTTGGCCGCCGGGCCATGGTGCGGGCACTCGGCGTCCACGCCCACGGCATCGATCACGCAATCGACACCGATGCCGCCGGTCAGATCCTTCAGGGTCTGGACCGGGTCTTCCTCGTCGAAGTTGATGACCTCGGCGCCCTGGCGGCGCGCCATCTCGAGACGGTCGGGCAGGTTATCGACGGCGAACACGCGGCCGGCGCCCATCAGCTTGGCGGACGCGATGGCGAACTGGCCCACCGGGCCGCAGCCGAACACCGCCACCGAGTGGCCGTGCTTGATGTTGGCCAGGTCGGCGCCGAAGTAGGCGGTCGGGAAGATGTCGGACAGCAGGATGGCCTGGTCGTCCGTCACCTCGTCGGGCAGCTTGATCAGGTTGATGTTGGCGAAAGGCACGCGCGCCTTTTCCGCCTGCAGGCCGTTGAAGGGGCCGGTGTCCTTCGGTCCGCCGTAGAAGGCGGTGCCGGCGCTGGGGCCGTTCGGGTTGGCGTTGTCGCACTGCGCGTAATAGCCGGCGCGGCAGTACGAGCAATAGCCGCAGGCGATCGTCGACGGAATCACGACGCGGTCGCCCACCGACAGGTTGCGTACCTTGCTGCCGATCTGTTCGACCACCCCGACCGCTTCGTGGCCGAGGATGGTGCCTTTTTGCATGCCGCTGAAAGTGCCGCGCACGAAGTGCAGGTCGGTGCCGCAGATGGCGCTGGTGGTGATGCGCACGATGGCGTCGCTGTCCTGTTCGATCTTCGGTTCGGGGACATCCTCGAGGCGGATGTCGCCGATGTCATGGAATACCACGGCTTTCATCATGCTCCTTTCGGTCAACTGGCAGGGATAGGGTGGCTCAGCTTAGCACCGTGAATTTTCGACACCAACACCTTACCGGGCGTTATCAAACAGGCACCCGGTAACACTGTTTTCCGGTGTCAACGCTGCGCCGCGGCAGCACGGATCTTGGGATGATCGGAGCGAACGCGGCCAGCCCGACAGCCTGTCCGCCCTGCAGCTATCCGACATCGAAAGAAAGGCGCTCCCATGGATACTTCCTCGCTCTGGAAAGGCACGGCGGCCAAGATGGCCTGCCTGCCGACCCTGCAAACCGACCTCAAGGTCGACGTCGCCATCGTCGGCGCCGGCATCACCGGCCTGACCGCCGCCATGCTGCTGGTCCAGGCCGGCAAGCGCGTGGCCGTGCTCGACGCCTATAAAGCCGGCGACGCCAGCACCGGCAACTCGACCGGCAACCTGTATGCGACCGTCGACCTCGGCCTGCACACCCTCGAGGAGCAGCACGGCCTGGAAGTGATGCGCCGGGTGGTCGAATCGCGCGCCGCCGCCATCGACCTGATCGAGGCCACGGTGGCGCGCCTGAACCTCGATTGCGGCTTCCAGCGCGTGCCCTGGCACCTGATCGGCGTCGATGCCGCCCAGGTCGGCGAGGTCGAGAAGGAAGCGCTGGCGGCGATGCGCGCGCGCCTGCACGCCGACCTGCGCGACGATGCCCCGCTGCCGCTCGACGCCGCGAAGACCCTGCGGGTCGAGGACCAGGCCCAGTTCCAGCCGCTGGAATATGTGCGCCAGCTGGCCCAGCGCATCGGCGGCGAGGACTGCCTGATCTTCGAGAACACCCGCGTCACCGCGATCGACGACGAACCGGCCGTGGTCCATACCGAGCACGGCAAGGTCCAGTGTCAGCACATCGTCATCGCCACCCACACGCCGATCGGCATCCACCTGGTGCAGTCGCAGCTGGAAGTGGTGCGCGAATACGGCATCGCCGCGCCCCTGCACGACAGCGTGCCCGAGCCGGGCGTGTACTGGTGCATCGGCCAGGAGCGCCATTCGGTGCGCACCTATGCCGCGCACGGCCGCACTTACCTGGCGGTGGTCGGCAGCGCTCACAAGCTGGGCGAGAAGGAAGTCGGCGGCGAGCGCTTCCAGGAGCTGGAACTGTTCGCGCGCGACCACTGGCCGATCGGACCGGTCGAGTACCGCTGGTCGGCCCAGCGCTACCGCGCCAAGGACAAGCTGCCCTACATCGGCCGTAACGTCGACGCGCAGAATACCTATATCGCCACCGGCTTTTCGGGCGACGGCCTGACCTACGGCACCCTGGCCGGGATGATGCTGGCCGACGAGATCCTCGGCCGCGGCACCCCCTGGCGCGACCTGTACGCGGTCGACCGGCTGGCGCAGGCGCAGCGCCCTGAAGGCTTCGAGAAGGAGCGTACCGGCCCGGCCCAGCCCGACGCCGCGGCCCAGCTCGGCGCGGCCGAGTTGAACCAGCTGCAGGACCTGCCGCCCTGCCAGAGCCGCAAGATCGAGATCCAGGGCCAGCCGGTGGCGGTGTACCGCGCCGAGGACGGCCGGCTGCAGGCGGTGGCCGGCAAATGCTCGCACATGGGCTGCGAGATCAAGTGGAACGGTGCCGAGACCAGCTGGGACTGCGATTGCCATGGCAGCCGCTTCGCGCCCGACGGCCGGGTGCTGGAGGGCCCGGCCCTGGTGCCGCTGGCGGCAGCGAAGGTCGATCAGGGCGCTTGATCCCGCTCACACGGATCGGCGCCACAGGAACTTCGCGCGGGTCGGCTCGTCCTAATGGACATGCCGATCTCGCCCACCACCGCCCATGAAAGCGCCGCCGATGCCCAGGCCCAGCCGCGGCCGCTGCTCGGCCTGCGCGCAGCGGTCACGCTGATCGTCGGCATCGTGGTCGGTGCCGGCATCTTCAAGGCGCCGGCACTGGTGGCCGGCATGAGCGGCGGCGCCGGCGGCATGTTCCTGGCCTGGCTGCTGGGCGGCGCGGTGTCGCTGGCCGGCGCCCTCTGCTACGCCGAACTCAGCACCGCCTACGCGCATGCGGGCGGCGATTACCACTTCCTCCAGCGCGCCTACGGCCGCGCGGTGGCCTTCCTGTTCGGCTGGGCCCGCTACGCCGTGATCACCACCGGTTCGATCGCCCTGCTCGCCTTCGTGTTCGGCGACTACCTGGCCCAGGTGGCGCCGCTGCCGGGCCTGGCGCCGGCCTGGAGCGGCGCCCTGTACGCCGGCGCCGCCGTGCTGGTGCTCGGCCTGCTCAACCTGCACGGGCTGCGCGCGGGCAGCGCCACCCAGACCTGGCTGACCCTGGCCGAAGTCGGCGGCCTGCTGCTGGTGGCCGTGGCGGCCCTGCTGCTGCCCGCTGCCGGCGCCGGAGCTTCTGCCGCTGCGGTCGACGCGGCAGCCGCGCCTGGCGCCGGCCACGCTTCCTTCGGGCTGGCGATGGTCTTCGTGCTGCTGACCTACGGAGGCTGGAACGAAGCCGCCTACCTGAGCGCCGAGGTCCGCGACGGCGCCGTCAACATGGTTCGCGCGCTGGTGCTGGCGGTGCTGATCGTGACCGGTCTCTACCTGCTGGTCACCTGGGGCTACTGGCATGGCCTGGGCATGGACGCGCTGGCCGCCTCCCAGGCGCCGGCCGCCGAGCTGATGCGCCGTGCCTTTGGCGCCGCCGGCGAGCAAGGCATCGCCCTGCTGGTCGCGCTCTCCAGCCTGACCTCGATCAACGCGACCATGATCGTCGGCGCCCGCACCGGCTATGCGATGGGGCGCGACTGGCGCCCGTTGGCCTGGCTGGCGCGCTGGGACGGCCGGCGCGCCACGCCCACGCTGGCCATGCTGGTGCAGTGCGGCGCCGCCCTGCTGCTGGTCGGTATCGGCGCTACCCTGGGCGGGGGCTTTCGCGCGATGGTCGAATTCACCGCGCCGGTGTTCTGGCTGTTCTTCCTGCTGAGCGGCATCTCCCTGTTCGTGCTGCGCCGGCGCGAGCCCGGCCGTGCCCGCCCTTACCGGGTGCCGCTGTTTCCGCTGCTGCCGCTGCTGTTCTGCGCCAGCTGCGCCTACATGCTGTGGTCCAGCCTCAGCTATGTCAGCAGCCAGACGCTCGGCGGCCTGAACGCCGCCTGGATCGGCATCGCGGTGCTGGCCGCCGGCCTGCTGCTGCTCGCCTTCCTGCACCAGGACGAAGCGCTTCGCGAACCGTCCCACGCCAACCACGATGAGGAGAGCCGATGAATCCGCACGCACGCCGCCGTACCCTGCTGCTGTCCGCTGCCGCCGCTGCCGGCGCCAACCTGGGCCTGGCCTGGGCCCAGGACTTCGCCACCCCGCCCAGACTCGACGTGCCCTTCGTCCCCACGCCCCAGGACGTGGTCGACCGCATGCTGGCGCTGGCGAAGGTGAGCAAAAGCGACACCCTGTACGACCTCGGCTGCGGCGACGGCCGCATCGTGGTCACGGCCGCCAGGCAATTCGGCGCGCGCGGCGTCGGCATCGACCTGAATCCTGAACGGATCGCCGAAGCCCAGGCCAATGCCAAAAAAGCCGGGGTCGAGCAGCGGGTCCGGTTCCGGGTGGCCGACCTGTTCGAGACCGACCTGTCGCCGGCCTCGGTGGTCAGCCTCTACCTGCTGCCGAACATCAACATCAAGCTCAGGCCACGCCTGTGGTCCCAGCTCAAGCCGGGCGCGCGGGTGGTCTCGCACGCCTTCGACATGGGCCCGGACTGGCCGCCCGAGAACACGGTCGACGTCAATGGCAGGACCATTTATTTGTGGACCATCACGGCGGCGCAGAAGACTGCGGGCGGAAAGAAATCTGCATAAAATTGATCGTATTCACGTTTTTGCGATACATTGCTGTTTTTACGTTTCCACGGGATAGGCTGCTATCCCGCCCGCAGCACGCGAATGCGCGATCTTTCCCTGTTCAAGCACCTGAATGCCGGCTCGCTGGTCACCGTCACCTGCGGGCTGGGTCTGCTCTATTTCGGCCGCGACGTCCTCGAGCCGATCGCCCTCGCGTCCATCCTGAGCCTGGTGATCGCGCCCTTGATCCGCAGCATGCGCCGCGCCGGCCTGCAGCAGATGCCCGCCACCATCCTGTCGGTGCTGGTGGCGACCACCTGCGTGGTCGGGATCGGCATCGTCCTTGCCTTCCAGCTGGTGGCCGTGACCCGCGACCTGCCGAAGTACCGGGCGGCGATGCGCACCAAGGTCGCCGCCGTGCGCGAACTTGCCGAACGCCCCTTCGAGCGCCTCGAGGCCGAACTGAGCGCGGTGGCGCCCAGCGGCAGCGTGCCCGCCACCGGCAAGCGCGGCATGACCACGATCACCATCAGCCCGACCCAGCCGATTCCGGTCGAGATCCGGGCACCGCGCCTGACCACCGCCGGCGCCCTGACCCGTCTGTTCTCGCTGGCCTGGGGTCCGATCGGCGAGGCCGGCCTGGTGCTGGTGCTGCTGGTCTTCATGTCGCTGGAGCACGAATCCCTGCGCGACCGACTGATCCGGCTCGGCGGCCAGACCGAGGTCAGCCGCACGATCCAGGCGCTGGCCGATGCCGCCCAGGGCGTATCGCGCTTCTTCTTCTCGCAATTCATCGTCAACGTCACCTTCGGTGCCCTGATCGCCGTGGTGCTGTGGGCGGCCGACGTGCCGCACGCGGCGCTGTGGGGCGCGCTCAGCGGCCTGCTGCGCTTCGTGCCCTACCTCGGCATCATGGCGGCCGGCGCCGTGATCGCGCTGTTCGTCGCCGCCATCGACCCGGGCTGGAGCCTGGCGCTGTCCTGCATGGTGCTGTTCGTCGCGCTGGAACTGCTGGTTGCGAACGTCGTCGAACCGAAGGTGTATGGCCACAGTTCCGGCCTGTCGCCGCTGGCGGTGATCATCTCGGCGCTGTTCTGGGGCGCGATGTGGGGCCCGGTCGGCCTGCTGCTGTCGACCCCGCTGACCCTGTGCCTGGTGGTGGCCGGCCGCCATGTGCGCACGCTGGAGCCGGTGACCATCCTGCTCGGCGATGCCCCGGCCGTGTCCGGCGCCCAGCGTTTCTACCAACGCATCCTGGCCGGCGACATCGCCGCCATCATCCACGACGCCCAGGCCTTCCTGGAGCGCTCCAGCTTCGCCCGCTACTGCGACCACATCCTGCTGCCGGGTATCGTGCTGGTCACCAGCGACGCCCGCTCGGGCAAGATCGAAAAGCCGCAGGAAGACCGGATCCGCAGCGCGATCGCCGACGTCGCCGCGACCCTGACCCCGGAATCCGGCGGTGCGCCCAAGCTGCGGCGCCGGCGCGACATGTCCCTGCTCGACGCCAACATCGGCGCCCACCTGCGCCAGATGCGCGAAGCGCGCCTGGGGCGCTGGCAGGGCGCGCTCGACGTCCCGGCGCATTCGGTGGTGCTGTGCGTGGGCCTGGCGTCGATGCGCGACGACCTGCTCAGCGAACTGCTGGTGCGCGCCCTGCGCGAAGACGAGGTCGACGCGCGCAGCTTCTCGATCATCGGCGAGGCCGAGAACCCGGGGCCGGACAAGGCCGACATGGTGTCGACCGTGTTCATCAATTATCCGACCGAGGCGATGCTGGACCAGTGGCTGACGGCGGTCGCCAACCTGCGCGCCGGCCTGCCGGAAGCGATGCTGGTAACGATCCGCCTGCCGCTGACCGAGCCGGTGCCGAGCGCCTCGCTGGTGGAAAAGCAGGTCGACATGGTGCTGCGCTCCTTCGAGGAAGCCCTGACCCTGGTCTCGCCCGAGCAGGCCGCGCCGCCGGCACGGGCCCGCCTTTCCGCCTGACATCAATTGCACCGCGGCGTCTTGATCCGCGGCCAACAATCCGCTTCCGAGCTGCTCCACGGCACCAAGCTTGCCCTTATGATCATGGCGAAGGGGTGACGAAAGGGAGAAGGCGATGCCGGAACCAACCGAGATCGACGAGCGCGGCGCGGCACACGAACCGCCGCCGGACTCGCCGCAGACAGCCAGGCAGCGGCGCGCCCCATCGCATGCCGGCCAGATCACGCGCTTCACCTTCCTGCGCCGCACCCTGCTGCTGAACTTTTACCCGGTGCTGACGGTTGCCGCCGGCAATGTCATCCTGCTCGGGGTTCCGCAGGCGCGCGAAGCGCTGGGCGCCTTCCGCAACTTTGCCGAGACCCGCGAAAGCCTGTGGGCCAACCCGGGCTACTGGATCTTCATCGCAGCGCTGGCCTACTGGTCGCTGACCGCCTGGTATTGCGCGCGCCTGCTGGTGGCCAAGCGCTTCGCGGTCGACAATATCGGCCGCTGCGAGCACCATCGCTTCGCCGCCGCCGTGAATACCTGGCTGCCGCGCGCGCTGGGCCTGCTGTCCTGCGTGCCGATCACGGTCTGGTTCGCGCTGCCGGGCGCGCCGCCCGGCGCCTGGCTGGCCCCGGCACTCTACACCGGCGGCTTCGTGCTGCTGGTGGTGCTGCGCCGACGCCTGCTGAACCGCTGGCTGCGGCGCCAGGCGCTGGCCAGCCAGCCCTGGGCCCGCACGCGGCGCACGCCGCGCGTCAGCGTAGTGGCGGTGCTGTTGATGTTCGGCGTGTCGGCGCTGGTGCTGGCGGCGGTCTGCTTCGGCCAGGAAGCGGCGGCGCGGGCGCTGGGGGCGCCGGCGCTGCTGCTGTTCGCCTTCGGTTCCTGGACCGTGTTCGGCAGCATCGTGCTGGTCTACCTGCCGAAAAGCGCCGGCTGGCCGTCGCTGGCCCTGCTGCCGCTGTTCGCAGTCCTGCTGGCCTCGATCTCGAACGAGAACCACCTGGTCGCGCAGAACGGCGGGCCGCCGCTGCACCTGCGGCGCCCGGGCCTGGCCGAGGATTTCCGCGCCTGGCAGGCCGCGCGCGGCGCGCACGGCGCTGAACCGGTCTACCTGGTGGCGGCGGCCGGCGGCGCCTCGCGCGCGGCGTTCTGGTCCGGCACCCTGCTGCTCGAACTCGAACGCCAGGCGCGCAGCCAGGGCAGGCGCTTCGCCCCCAACATCTATGCGATGAGCGGGGTGTCCGGCGGCAGCCTGGGCCTGGCCGCCTTTGCCGGCTCGCTGGCGGTGGGCGGCGCCGACTACGGCGCCACCGCGAACCAGGTGGCGGCCTTTCTTGGCCAGGATTACCTGGCGCCGCTGGTCGGCTACCTGCTCTACCCGGACCTGCTGGCGCGCTTCTCGCCCATTCCCTGCCCGCGCTGCGACCGTTCGCTGGCCCTGGAAGGCGCCTGGCAGCGCGACTGGGCGCAGCGCTTCCCGGATTCGCCGGCGCGCGACTGGTTCGCGCGCCCGCTGCTGGCACCCGGTCCGCAAAGTGCGGCACTGCCGCGCCTGCTGCTGAACGCCACCTCGGCCAGCGAGGGCCGGCGCGTGGTCCAGTCCAGCCTGGCCTTCGTGCCGCCCCAGGCCTACGACCTGTTCGCCGCCGGGCCCGGCGAGCCGGCGCTGGACACCTCGCGCCTGACCCTGGCGCAGGCGGTCCACAACAGCGCGCGCTTCCCCTACATCAGCCCGGCCGCGCTGGTGCGGCGCACCGACGGCCAGGCCTGGAACTACCTGGTCGACGGCGGCTACTTCGAGAACTCGGGCGCCGCCACCCTGAATGCGATGATCTCGGAGATCCTCAAGCTCGGCGTCGTCAAGCCGGAACAGCTGGTGGTGCTGGTGATCGAGAACGAACCGGCTTCGCAGTCGCAATGGATCTGCCCGACCCGCGCGCAGATGATCGATGCCGTGGCCGGCCCGGCGCCGCGGCCGCTGTCGGTCGGGCTGCGCATGCCCTGGCAGCCGCCCCGGCGGCCCGGCGACCGGGCCGTGCCGCCGGTGCCTGAGCTGTCGCTGCCCTTCTTCGCCCTCTACCAGACCCGCAACGCGCGCGCCCAGGCCGCCGAGGAAGAGACCACGCGCCTGCTGGGCGGCTGCGGCGGCGGCCGCGTGATCGAGCTGCGCTATCCCTGGACCGCGGAGGGCCGCCAGCCGCCGCTGAGCTGGTTCCTGAACGGCGGCACCACGCGCGCCATGGCCGGCATGCTGCAGCGCCGCGAGAGCGAGGCCGCCGAAGTCGATGCCTTCCTGGTCAACTGGCAGCGGATCCGGCGCACGGTGCTTGCTGCGCCGGGGCCGGCGCCGTTGCCGGCTGACTGAGCCAGAAAGGACACGCCATGCCGCGCGCAGCCGCTCGGGATCGCGCGCCGTCTCAGGATCAGCGTACCGGCACCGCAGCCGGCCCGGCCGCCGCACGCGAACGCGGCGCCGCCTTGCGCACGATGCCAGGCAGCGCCAGCGCTGTGGTCGTCCCGGTGGCCGCCGCCCCGCCGGCCGTGGCCGCCGCGGCGCTCTGCCAGCTGGCCGTCGTGGCGCCGCCGGACCAGCCGTTCAGGGTCCAGGCGCCGCGTCCGAGAATGCCGGCGATCAGCACCCTGGCCCGCTCGTTGTAGCGCAGGTCGAGCACCAGCCCGTGCGGCAGATTGCTGCCGAGGCGGCTCCAGGCGGCAGCGCCCGTACCCGGCTCGCGCAGCTGGAACACCCCGCCCAGGCCACCCACCAGCAGCACGCTTTGCGCACCGCCGGCAGGCCGCGCCAGCTCGATGGTGCGCGCCTGGCCCAGCAGGGTCGGCAGGTTGCCGGTCAGGTTGCGCCAGCTCAGGCCCTCGTCGAACGAAGCCCAGACCCGGCTCTGTTCGTCGACCACGTAGACGCGCCGGTAGTCCTGCGGGTCCATCGCCAGGTCGCCCACGCCGCCGCCCGGGTAGGCGCCGAGGGTCTGGACCGCGCGCGTCCCGGCGCCGCGGTGCAGCAGCAGCGGCTGGCCGGCGCCCGCGGTGCCGACATAGAACACGTCCGGCGCCGGCTGGCCGTTCAGCCGCCCACCATAGGCCAGCGAGCTGATGAATTTCCCGGTGGCGTAGAGATCGACCAGCGTATCGCCCTGGTCGCGCGATTCGTAGATGTTGGCGGTGCCGATCAGCATGCGGCGCGGATCGATCCGGTTCAGCACATACGGATTGTAGAACTGGATATTCGGATCGTAGCTGTGCAGGTCCTGGCCTGCGCCCGGCCCGGCGACGATCTGCAGCCCCAGTTCGGTGGGCCCGCTGATCAGGGTGTTGGACGGGCTCCAGGTCGAACGGTTGAAGAACTCCAGGTCCTCGAAACTGGTGTAGCGCACCGAGTAGGCGCCGCCGCCGGTGAGCTCGTCGACCTCGACCACGCCGCCGTCGCCGGTCAGGAAGTCGGTCCAGGTCCGGCTGCCGGGGCTGTTCTGCATCGGCGTACCGGTGTCCTGGGTGCCCCCGAAGGCCGTGCGCGTGATGGCGTCGAACACCGCCGAATGCATCTCTGCCGGGCGCAGGTCGCCGTTCGCCGAGACCCAGCGCCGGCTGCTCAGGTTGGGGTTGTCGAGCCGGTAGAAGCCGCCGTCGTTGGCCTGCAGCAGGTTGCCGTTGGCGTCGAATTCCATGTCGCGCGAATCGGCGTGCGGCGAGGTGCCCTGGGCGCCGTTGCAGACCGCCAGCTGCCAGGGCGAGGCCAGCGAGGCGTCGCCGCGGAAGACGTTGGCGCTGAAGTCGTTGCAGCCGTTCGTGTTCGGGAAGGGAAAGTCCTGGCGGTCGCCGCTGACGTAGACCACGTTCGGATCGCTGGGATCGGCTTCGATGGCGCCGTGGATGATGCCCTGCCCGCCCGGATGGATGGTCGGCGCGGGCACACCGAGCGCGGTCCAGCTGGCGCCGCCGTTGGCCGAGCGGAACACGCCCGAGGCGGCGCCGTTGCTGTCGATGACCATCGCGTAGACGACGCCGGTATGGCGGCCGACGCTCAGGAGCACGCGCAGCGAGCTGCCCAGGCCGGTCAGGCCGGTGTCGGCACGGACCCAGGTCTGGCCGCCATCGTCGCTGCGGAACACGCCGGCCGGCGCCCCGCCCGCGTACGAGGCCGGCACCGCGGCGTAGACCCGGCTGCTGTTGGTCCGGTCGGGCGCCAGGCTGCTGACGCCGGCGCTCGGCAAGCCGCCCGTCCCCGACACCCGCACGAAGCTGTTGCCGCCGTTCGTGCTGCGGTACACGCCGCCGCCATCGAACAGGGTCGCGGCCAGCACCACCTGCCCGGCCAGTCCCCCGCCGGTGCGCGCCAGCGGCGCGATGCTGACGATGCGGCGTCCGGCGAAGGTGGCGCCGGCCAGAATCGACCAGGTCGCGCCGCCGTCCGTGCTGCGGATCACGCCGAAGCCCGGACTGCCCTCGAAGGCGTCGGAGCTGGTGCTGCCGGTGCCGGCGAAGATGGTCTTCGGATCGAGTGGGCTGATCGCAATCGAACTGATCGACAGCGCCGGCAGCTGCAGGTCGGTCAAGGGCTTCCAGTTGGGCGCGGTGGTATTCGCGTTCGTGGTCTTCCAGACGCCGCCGTTGACGGTGCTGAGGTAGACCGTGCCCGGATGCGCCAGGTCGACCGCGATGGCATTCACGGCACCGGCGACCGGATTCCCGGGCAAGCCCTCGGTCTGGCCGTTCAGGGTCGGGCCGGGCCCCTGCTCGGACCAGGCTGGGGTGGCGGTCGGCGCCGCCGGTCCGGCCGAGGCGGCGCCGCTGACGGCAATTCCTAGTGCCCAAGCAACTAAATTCTTGCGTTTTGACATGGCAATCTCCTGACGATGCTGCTAGCGGTTGGGTCCATCCACGCTAAGCGTTCGCGGCTGGACCCGGCTAGAGCCCGAGCAGGAAGCGGCGGGCGACATCGCCAAAACACGAGCCAGATCAAGAAGATTTTTTCAGGGCATTTCTCGGCGCCATGCTCAAGCACGCAGGTGCACGCTGCCCCGGACGCAGCAGGCCGCGGCATGCTCGGCGATAATACGATTTTCCACTCGCGATACGCCCATGCATCTGCCGGAAAACCACTGGTATGTCGTCCTGTCCAGCGCCGAACTGCGGCGCAAGCCGGTCGGCGCCGAGCGCTTTGGCCGCCGCATGGTGTTCTGGCGCGATGCCGGGAATGTGGCGCACGCCCACGAAGACCGCTGTCCCCACCTGGGCGCGGCGCTGAGCGCGGGCAAGGTCGAAGACGGCCGCCTGGTCTGCCCCTTCCACGGCTTTGCCTTCGACGGCGGCGGCGCCTGCCGGCACATTCCCGCCAATGGCTGCGCCGGCAAGATCCCGAAAGGCATGGCCTTGACCAGCTTCGTGCTGCGCGAAGCCTACGGTTTCATCTGGCTGTGGCACGGCCAGGCGCGCGACAGCTATCCCGAGCTGCCCTACTTTCCGGAGCTGCTTGAGGAGGGCTGGCGCTGCCGCACCGATATCGTCGACTGGCCGGTGCACTACACGCGCGCCATCGAGAACCAGCTCGACGTCGCCCACCTCGCCTTCGTGCACGGCGCGGCAATGGGACAGGCCGGCCGCAGCTTCGTCGACGGCCCCTGGGTCGAAGCCGACGACCACGGCATCCGCATATGGAGCAGCAATGCGCGCGACACCGGCCAGCCCAAACGCAGCCAGGCCGCGCTGCGCGAAGCGGCACAGGGCCAGCCGCCGCGCATCCGCTTCCTGTTTCCGGGCACCTGGATCCTGCACATCGCACCGTCGATCAGGAACGTGGTGGCCTTCGTGCCCATCGACGACAAGCACACGCGCTACTATCTGCGCTTCTACCACCGGGTCCGGCTGCCGGTCGTGGCCCAGCTGTTCGAACTGGCGCTGGGCTGGAGCAACCGCCACATCCTCGCTCAGGACCGGCGCGTGGTCGTCACCCAGACGCCGGCCAACAGCCTGGATGCCGCCGACGACCGCTTCATCGAGGCCGACCGGGCGATCGTCGCCTTCCGCCGGCGGCTGGCGGCGCTGCTGGCCGGCGACGCACCCGACCAGCCCGGACGCTGAAGCGCCTCAGCGGCAGAGCGCGTCCAGGTCGCCGGCCGGCGGCACCGTCGGCACGCCGCCGAGATCGATGCCCAGGTCCTGCGCCCGGCGCTCCATCAGCATGCCGGTACCGGCGCGCGGGCTGGGCTCGCGGTAGGCGGCGTCCGCCTGGGCCTGTTCCAGCGTCACGTAGCGCGCGCCGGCCGCGTCCAGCCTGGCCAGTACATCGGGCAGGGTCGCCGCGCTCCACGCACCCAGGTGGGTCAGCAGCACCTGCGGCACCATGCGCCCGTAGACGCGCTGCGAGAGCGCCCGCGTGCGCGCGATCGCCGCATCCACGCGCTGCAGGTAGCTGGCCTTCATTCCCGCAATCGCCGCCCCGTCGCCCTTCGCCAGGCAGCGTGCGTAGGTCTCGGTGTAGGCCCAGTCGTCGAAGCTGATGCTGACGTCGGCGATGCGATAACCCTGAGCCTTCAGCCAGGCGGCGGCGCCGTCGTGGCGCGCGCGCTCCGCGCCGCCGTCGAGGAAGGGAAAGCGCAGCATCCGCCAATCCATGCCCGCCATGCGCGCGGCGATCGGCGGCTCGCCGGCCCTGGCATCGTCGATCCAGGCCGGCAGCGAGGGCGCCTGGCTGAGGGCGAGGTGGCTATAGGTGTGGTTGCCGAGCGGGTAGCCGGCCCGGCGCCAGTCGTCGAGCACCGCTTCGCTGGCGGGCTGCTCGGCGATGCGTTTGGCGTTCACGAAGCCCCAGGCCTGGGGCACGCCGTGCGCCTTCAGGGTGGCGATATACGACTGGCCGATGGCGCGCCAGCTGCTCCCCTGCGGCAGCGAACCGTGGACGCTGAGGTCGTCCACCGTGACGGCGAGCTCGAAACCCTGCGCCGCAATGTGTTCAGAGGTGGCACTGGAAGCGGCGCTGGCGCTGCCAAAGGCGCCCGCAGCGAGTGCGAGTAAAGAGTTGAGGATACGTCGGTTCAAGGGGCTGCACTCCATGCATATGCGTTGACTTGGCTTCATCTTGCACTGTAACATGAAATCGATTTCATTATCCCAACATCATCAGGAGACAGCATGCCCCACCCTGCGTACACCTCACGGCTTGCCCTGCTCGCCGCCTGCTCCCTGCTGGCGGGCGGCGCAGGCGCCGCGCCGCTCGCCATCAAGCTCAACCAGGTCGGCTTCCTGCCGGCCGCGCAGAAGCTGGCGGTGGTGCCCGCGCCGGTGCCTACGATGATGCCGGCTACGGCGCCGGCGCGCTTCAGCGTGATCGACGCCGCCAGCGGCAAGCCGGTATTCGACGGCAGCCTGGCGCCGGCGGCCAGCTGGAACCTGTCCGGCGAACGCGTCCGCCTGGCCGATTTCTCGGCCGTGCGCACGCCGGGCAGCTATCGCATCCGCGTTGCCGGCCTGCCTGACTCCGCGCTCTTCAACGTCAGCCTCGACGTCTACCGTGCGCTCGACACCGCCGCGATCCGCAGCTTTACCCTGAACCGCGCCGGCATCGAGCTGACGCCCGCGGTGGCCGGTGCCTGGGCGCGCCCGCTCGGCCATCCGGATACGGAGGTGATCGTCCATCCGTCCGCCGCCTCGCCGGGCCGTCCCGCCGGCACCGTCATCGCCAGTCCAAAGGGCTGGTACGACGCCGGCGACTACAACAAGTACATCGTCAATTCCGGCATCAGCACCTATACCCTGCTGGCCGCCTACGAACACTTCCCGGCCTGGTTCGACAGGCTCGCGCTGAACCTGCCCGAATTCGGCAACGGCCTGCCCGACATCCTCAACGAGGCGCTGTGGAACCTGGAGTGGATGGCCAGCATGCAGGACCCGGCGGACGGCGGGGTCTATCACAAGCTGACCAACAAGGTCTTCGATCCCTTCGTCATGCCCGACAAGGCGACGACGCCACGCTACGTGGTGCAGAAGACCACCGCGGCCACGCTCGACTTCGCGGCGACGATGGCCGCCGCCAGCCGCATCCTGGCGCCTTTCGACAGCCAGCAACCGGGCCGTTCGGCGCGCTACCTGGCGGCGGCCGAAGCGGCCTGGCGCTGGGCCGAGGCGCATCCGAAGGTGTTATACGAGCAGCCGGCCGACATCCTGACCGGCGCCTACGGCGACAAGACGGTTTCCGACGAATTCGCCTGGGCCGCCACCGAACTCCTGATCGCCACCGGCAAGGACGCCTACCGCGCACGCGCCCTGGCGGCGAACGGTGCCAAAGCCGCGCCGGCGCAGACCGCCCCCGGCTGGGCCGACGTCGGCATGCTGGGCTGGATCTCGCTGGCCCAGCAGTCGCTCAACCGGACCGGCGCCCTGCCGCAGGACGTCGATACCGGCGCGGCGCGCAAGCGCCTGCTGGCGCTGGCGGACCGCCTGGCCGCGCGCTGGAAGGCGTCGCCCTACCGTGTCGGCATGGTGCGCGAGGACTTCGTCTGGGGCAGCAACTCCGCGGTCCTGAACCAGGCCATGATGCTGGCAGTCGCCTACCGCATCGAGCCGCGTCCGGACTACCTGAACGCGGCGCAGTCGGCGCTCGACTACGTCCTCGGCCGCAACGGTCCCGGCGCCTCCTTCGTCACCGGCTTCGGCGCGGTTTCGCCGCTGCATCCGCACCACCGCCCGTCCGAGGCCGATGGCGTGGCGGCGCCGGTGCCGGGCTGGCTGGTCGGCGGCCCGAATCCGGGCCAGCAGGACCGTGCCGGCTGCCGCGCCGGCGCCTACCCGTCGGCACTGCCGGCCCTGTCCTGGCTCGACGACGTCTGCAGCTACGCCAGCAACGAGGTCGCGATCAACTGGAACGCGCCGCTGGTGTATGTGGCGGCGGCGCTGCAGTCGCTGTCGCGCTGACGCAAATCATCGAATGTTGGGCGCAAACATTTTTGTTGCCCAGCCCCGTCCGCCTGCAATACACTGGCTGTAAGGACAGACCAGAACAAAGGACGGAGACAAATGATGGACAAGAGCATCCGCAGGATCGTGATCGTGGGCGGCGGCACCGCGGGTTGGATGACCGCCGCGCCGCTGGCCCAGCGCCTGGCGCGCCATCCGACCCAGGCCTGCGACGTGATCCTGGTGGAGTCGCCCGAGATCGGCACCATCGGCGTCGGCGAGGCGACGCTGCCGACGATCCGCTTCTATAACAACGCGCTCGGCCTGGACGGCGCCGACTTCGTCAAAAAGACCCAGGCCAGCTTCAAGCTCGGCATCGAGTTCAAGGACTGGGGCCATGTCGGCAACCGCTTCTTCCACGCCTTCGGCGATTTCGGCCCGCCGCTGGCCGGCAGCGCGGCGCACATGCACTGGCTGCGGCTGGCCCAGGAATTCACCGGCATGCCGGCCATGGAGAACTGGTCGATGCCCTCGGTGATGGCGCGCCACGGCAAATTCGTGCCGCCGAACGAAGAAACGCCGGGCATGACCGATGCCTATTCCTACGGTTTCCATTTCGACGCCGGCCTGTACGCCAATTACCTGCGCGACTACGCGCTGCGGCACGGCGCCCAGCGCATCGAAGGCATGATCGTCGACGTCGAACGGCATCCGGAGAGCGGCTTCGTCACCGCAGTGAAGCTGCGCGACGGCCGCCGCATCGAAGGCGATCTGTTCGTCGACTGCTCGGGCTTTCGCGGCCTGCTGATCGAAGGCGCCCTGCAGGCCGGCTACGAAGACTGGAGCGACTACCTGCCCTGCAACAGCGCCCAGGCCGTGCCCTGCGCCGGCGTGCCGGAACTGACGCCCTTCACCCGCTCCACGGCCAGGGAGGCGGGCTGGCTCTGGCGCATCCCGCTGCAGCACCGGACCGGCAACGGCCACGTGTACAGCAATGCCTTCACCACCGACGACAAGGCGCGCCAGGTCCTGCTCGATGCCCTCGACGGCGAAGCCCTCGACGAGCCGCGCCAGCTGCGCTTCGTCACCGGGCGCCGGCGCAAGTCCTGGGTCAAGAACGTGGTCGCGATCGGCCTGTCGGCCGGCTTCGTCGAGCCGCTCGAATCGACCAGCATCAACCTGATCGAAACCGCGGTCGGCAAGCTGCTCGAACTGTTCCCGGACCGCGACTGCAGCCCGGCGCTGGCCGACGAATTCAACCGCATCATGGGGATGCGCTACGAATCGGTGCGCGACTTCATCATCCTCCACTACAAGCTGACCGCGCGCGACGACTCCGAATTCTGGCGCTATTGCAGGAACATGGCGATCCCGGACTCGCTGCGGCACCAGATCGAGCTGTTCCGCGAGACCGGCCGCGTGGCGATCATCGACCGCGGCGGCTTTGCCGAGCCCTCCTTCGTGGCGATGATGATGGGCCTGGGCGTGGTGCCGAAGCGCTACGACCCGCTGGCCGACCGCGTCGACATCCGCGTGGTGCATGGCCACTTTGCGGAACTGCGCGACATGATCGCGCAGGCGGTGGCGCGGATGCCCTCGCACCGCGCCTACGTGGCCGCCCAGGCCGCCGCTGCGCAAGCCGCCGCCGCGCAGGCGGCGCCGCGGGCGGCCTGAAGGACAGTCTAAGGACAGCCCCGCCTACCAGCCCATGCGTGCGCGAATAAAAGCCGCCAGCTTCGCCGCGTTCTCCTGGTGCTGGCGCACGCGCGGGTGCTGTCCATAGCCGGTGAACTCGAAGAACAGGGTGTCGATGCGCTTGTCGCCGTCGTCCTTGCGCATGCGCTCGACCGCCGCCATCACATAACCCGGCCACGGCGATCCCGGCCGGGTCGCATCCATGCTGCCCAGCGCGCACACGATGTAGGCTTTCGGATACAGCTGGCGGATGCGCCGCACGAAGGTCCGGTAAGCCTCGATGCGCGCATTCTCGTCCGGCTCCGGCTGCAGCTTGTGGTCGCGGCCGATCAGCCAGCTGTCGTTCTGCATCAGGTTGATGACCACCACCTCCGGTGTCCAGCGCGAAAAGTCCCAGCGGCTGTCGTTGTCGCCGACCGCGCTGAGCTGGTCGTAAAAGTCCGGCATCGTGAACGGGAACCAGCTGATCATCACGCCGATGCCGCCCTGCGAGGTCACATGCGCTTCGGCGCCGAGCTGGCGCGCCGCGATCTGGGCATAGGCCATGTAGCTGTTCTTGTCGGCCGGGAGGTCGTCGCGGCCGTTGAAGGGCGCCTCGTTGCCCGCGCCGCTGGTGATCGAGTCGCCGAAGAACTCGATCCGGTGCTTCGGCCGCGAAGGCGGCGGCAGCAGCGCGCCGCCATCGGCCAGCGCCAGGCCGCGGAACACGGTTGCCCCTTCCGCGCCTTCGGTGCGCTTGGTTAGCAGGAAGCTGTGCGCGCCGGGCGCCAGGCCCTGGGCTACCTGGTAGCGCTTGACGCCCTTCTCGGCCTGCAGCACCAGCGGCGCTTTCTGTTCGCCGTCGATGAAGACGTTGAAGTAATTCTGGCCGTTCTGGTCGTCCAGTTCGATCGCCAGCGAGCTGCCGGTGAAGTTGGCGGCGATCTGCGTGCCGGGCCAGGACAGCACCGGCGCGGCCGGCCTGGAGAAGTCGATACGGCCGGTGTACAGGAGCTTGCCGTTGTCGGGCGCGATCTCGACCTCGGCCAGGGCCGGGCCGGCGGCCAGCAGGCCGGCGAGGATCATTGCGAGGGCGCTGGCCCGGGTGCGGATTGGTTTTTTCATGGGTGCTGGGCTCATAATTTGACGGTGATGGGCGTGCCCTCGTAGCGCACGCTCTTGTCGTAGGCGTCGAGATCGGCGGCCGCGGCGGCGCCCGGGCGCAAGACGCGGATGCGGAACTCGCGCTGCTCCGGCATGCCCTTGTAGCGGCCGACCCGCTCGCCGATCGTCACCGTCCCGCTGCGCTCGTCATAACGGACCGGGATGCGGCTGTATTCGCCGCGCGCATAGGCGTTGGTCACGCCATCATCCTCGTACAGGCTGGTTTCGCCGTTTGCGCCGGCATAGACCTGCAGCAGCACCGGGGCGTCCGGCTGCTCGTCGACATATTGCATGACCGGCCCGGTGGCCAGCACCGCCCCCCGCCTTGACGAACAGCGGGATGCGGTTCAGCGGTGCCTCGACCGCGATGGCGGCGCCGCCCCGATAGCGCGTGCCGGTGTGGAAGTCGATCCAGTCGGCGCCCGCCGGCAGGTAGACCTGGCGCGAACGCGCGCCATAGCTGGTCACCGGGGCCACCATCAGGCTGGGGCCGAACATGTACTGGTCGCGGATCGCCTTGACCTTGTCGTCGTGCGGGAAGTCCATCACCAGGCCGCGCATCATGGTGCCGTCGTTGTAGTAGGTATCCGCCGCCATCGTGTAAGTATAGGGCATCAGGCGGTAGCGCAGCTTCAGGTACCAGACCATGGCGTCGCGCATCGCGTCGTCGCCTGCCGCCAGGTTGTAGATCTCGCGCTTGACCACTTCGCCGTGCGAGCGGAACAGCGGCGAGAAGGCGCCGAACTGGAACCAGCGCAGGTTCAGCTCGCGCCATTCCTTCAGGTCTTCCGGGTTGACCTTGCCGGCACCGGTACTGCGGTTTTCCTGGGCCGAGCCGACGTCGCCGACCTGGAAACGCGTCTCCTGCGCATAACCGCCGATATCGTGGGTCCAGTTCGGGATGCCCGACATCGACATGTTCACGCCGGAGGCGATCTGGTCGTACAGGTTGTTCCAGCGGCTGACCGTGTCGCCGCTCCACACCGCCACCGAATTGCGCTGGATGCCGGCGAAGCCCGAGCGCGACAGGATGAACTGGCGGGTATCCGGCTGGTCGCGGCGCAGGCCTTCGATCATGCCGCCCGAATGCACCAGGCTGTAGGGGTTGAAGGTCACTTCGCCGGCGCCGTAGACGGTGGGGCCGATCAGCTGCTTGAAGTCTTCCGGACGCGAGTTCGACAGGATGTCGGGCTCGGTGTTGTCCATCCACCATGCGTCGAAACCGAGGTCCACCAGCTTCCTGATCTGGCGGTAGTAGATCTCGCGCGCTTCCCTGGTGTAGGGATCGTAATGGCTGTTCTTGTAGCCCGGGCCGACCCAGTCGAGATCCCCGTTCTCGACATTCTTCGTCCACATATAACCCTTGGACGCCAGCTCCCTGTAGTTGTCGGTATTCGCGTAGAACTTGCCCCAGATGGAGATCATGATGCGCGCATGCTGCTTGTGGACGGCGTCGACCATGCCCTTCGGGTCCGGGAAGCGGGTCTTGTCGAAGTCGTGCGAACCCCAGCCGTTCTCGGGCCAGTAGAACCAGTCCTGCACGATGTTATCGAGTGGCCAGCCGCGCTTGCGGTATTCCGCCACCGTATCGAGCAGCTGCTGCTGGGTCTCGTAGCGCTGGCGCGACTGGCAGAAGCCGTAGGCCCACTTCGGCATCATCGGCTGCTGGCCGGTGAGCTTGCGGTAGCCGGCGATGACCCGGTCCATGCTGTCGGCGCTGATCACGTAGTAGTTGATCGCTTCGGCGATCTCCGACGACATGGTCAGCGAATGGCGCTCCGCGGCCGGCAGCGGATCGTTGTGGGTGATCGCCACCATGCCGCCGCTGGTCTTCCATTCCAGGCGCAGCTTGACCGGCTTGTTCTTCTCGAAGCGCACCTCGAAGTTGTGGTACCACGGGTTCCAGCCCTGACGCCAGACGTCCATCACCTGCTTGCCGTCGATGCTGAGTGTCGCGTAGTCGGACGAGTACAGCTGCATCTTGTGCACGCCGGGCTTGGCGCTTTCCATCGTGCCGTCCCAGACCACCCTCGCATCCTTGATGTCCTTCAGCGGCGGCAGCTCCTTGGGCCAGTTTTCGGCCACGTCCTTCAGGTACTGGTAGGCGATGTCCTTTTCGCGGCGGGTCAGCAGCAGCTTGTCGCCGCTGTAGTAGCGCGCCGTCAGGCCGCCCTTCGCACCGTTGTCGTCACGCAGCACCAGGTCGCGCGACATCCAGGCGTAGGGCTTGGGGTCGCCGAAGCGCGAGATGGCGTTGTTATCCCACAGCAGGCCGTAGTTCTTGTCCGAGACCACGAAAGGCACCGAGGCGATCATGTTGTGCTGGGCCAGCAGCACGTCTTCGCCGTTGTAGTTCATCTGGGCGTTTTGATGCTGGCCCAGGCCGTAAAAGGCATCCCTGGTGCCGTGGTTGAAGCCTGACTTGATCGCGAAATAGGGTTTGCCGCCCACCCTCACCGGCTGCATGCTCTCGGCGTCCTGCACCAGGATCGGCTTGCCGGCGGCATCGAAGAAGGACACCCGTCCATCCTTGAGCGAGGCCGCGGCCGAGATTTTGCCGGCCTTGAGCAGCACCGCACTGTCCTTGCCCAGCCGCGTATCGCTCACTTCGAAGCTGCAGGCGCAGGGTGCCGCCACCGTCATCAGCGAGGGCGTGAGCGTCTTGCCGGGTGTGTCGAGCTTGAGCACCTGGACGATGTTGTCGCTCATCAGATTCAGGCGCACCAGCCTGGCGGCGCCGCGATCCGGCTTCACCTCGATACCGGTGGCGGTTTTCTGCCAGCTGCCGGCCAGGGCCTGGGCGCCCGCGGACAGCAGCAGGACTGCGGTGGCGATTCTCGTGATCTGCATGTTTCTCTTGTCTCCGTTCTGGTTATTGTTCGACGCTTCCCATCGTGAGCTTGAGCACGGTCGGCTCGGCCGGCAGGTTCAGGCCGTAGTCGGTCTGGTCGCCGTTCCAGTTGCGCTCCATGATCCATTTGCCGGCGCCGTCGAAGCGCCCTTCCTCGGCCCGGACCAGCATCGTCATCTTGCCGGCGTTGGCGCCCGCGCCGGACAGCTTGATGCGCGCGCGCTGGCCCACCAGCACGAATTCGTTGGGCCCGGTCTGGGCGATGGCGACGCCGCCGTTCGGCGCGGCGCTGCCGTCCGGGTAGTCGTTCTGGTCCTTCAGCCAGGCGCGCTCGCCGAACTGGAATTCGCGGAACGAAACGGTGGCCTGCCAGCCGTCCAGTGCCAGGGTCTGCGGCGCGCGGTCGTCGCCTTCGGCCACGCCGTGGGTGCGGCCTTCGAAGCCCCAGCGCGCCCACAGGCGCTGCATCGGCGCGAAGGCGGCATACACCCTGGCGAAGGGCTCGACCATGCGGCGGTCCGTGTATCTGGAACCGAGCGGATAGTTGCTGTAGGCGGCGTAGTCGATGCCGAACGGCGCCACGCCCAGCGCACCGCGGCCGAGGATCTGGTACACGTAGCGCGCATAGCCGGCCGCGTTGCCCATCTCCGGCACCATCAGCGCATTGTCCGGCCGCTGGAAGCGTGCGAGGTTGGCGCTCACCTTGGCGGATTCCGGCATGTAGATGTCCGGACCGGCAAAGTCGATGTGCGGCGCGGCCGCCTTGTAGATGCCGAGCACATCCCAGGTCGGACCGCCGCTGGCGAAGTCGCCTTTCCATGGCGCCGCGGCTTGCGGCGGCGTGCCGGGCTCGCGCAGCGCATTGTTGACGAACATCGGCAGGTCGTAGACGGCGCGCCCGGCCTTCGCGATCTCTTCGATATAGCTGGCGATGGCCCAGCTGTGGAAGTACTGCTCGGCGTGCTCGCCATAGACTGCGCGCCAGCTCCCCTGCGCGGGCCGCCCGGCCGGCGGCGCCTGGCGCGCCAGCACCGCGGCCGGCACCTGCTGCGCGAACGCGGCTTCAGCCCGGGGCGCGTGGTCGCGCGCCAGGCGATAGGTCCCGACTTCGTTCTCCACCTGCACCATGATCACGGTGCGCTTGTCGGCGTCGATCCTGCGCAGGTGCGCCATCAGCGCCACGAAAGCCTTCCTGTCCGCGGCCAGCGTCGCTTCGCCGAACGGCGACAGGCAATAGCTCGGCTTGCCGTCCTGGTCGAGCATGCGCGGAAAACGCCGGTTGTCCAGCTTGACCCAGGCCGGCGCATAGGCCGGACCGGTGTTCTTCCAGGTGCCGAACCACAGCAGTACCAGCCGCACCCTGTTGCCGCGCGCTTCCTTTATCAAGGTGTCGACCCAGCTGAAGTCGAAGCGCCCCTCGCGCGGCTCGATCTGTTCCCAGGCCACCGGAATCGCCAGCGTATTCGCGTGCGCATCCCGGATCGCAGCCCAGACCCTGGGCAGCGCGGCCGGGTAGTTGCTGGAATTGTGGGCCTGGCCGCCCAGGACCAGGAAAGGCGCACCGTCGACCAGCAAGGCATGGCGGCCATCGCGCTCGACGATACGGGGCAGTTCGGCGGCGGCGGCCGGCAGCGCCGATGCTGCGCTCAGGGAGAGCACCAGCTTGAGCACCAGACTGCGCACCTGATTGAACGCCACGCTGGAGCGCTGGGGCGGATTGAGCATGGGTCTCCTGGCCTGTTATGCAATGTTAGCTGCTTATCCAAACATCGTAAGCCAGGAATGCAAAACATGGCAAGGCAAATGTTCACGCTAACATGCCTGTTCTTGTGCAGACTTATGCTGAGCGCATAGCCTTCGCCCATTCTTGGTGCAGTGCATCGGGTACTGAAGGAGCACCAGCATGGCCTGCGCCGGAGCGTCCGTCGGCAGTATTTCACGCTTTGGCGCCCACACAACGCCTCATGACCGGGCATTTTCCTGGACTGTCATGAAAACGATTTCTTGACTATGGTGAGCACATTCCTTAATGTTGCTACAAGCTAAGACGCGCCCAGCAATTTGTCCAGCTGGCGCACGGCACGGCGGCGAAACGAAAACCGCACTTTTCGAGTGCATTTTTCCCAATGAAGTGTTGTGTAATCACAAAACTTTCAGAGTTGTAAGCTTTCCATGGAAATTTTATGGTAGCGTATAACAACCAGTGTTAGCACCGAAGAGTAGTACTGGCGTGTTACGACCTGTTAGATATAAAAAAACCACCTATATCAGGGAGACAAAGTGAGCAAGTTCCAGAAGACTGCAATCGCCGCCGCGGTTGCGCAGGTTGTTGTCCTGTACAGCGGCGCGGCATGGGCCCAGACCGCAGACAGCACCAGCACCCAAGCCAATCCGGCCAAGGAAAACGTCGTGGTCGTCAGCGGCCAGCGCGCCGCTCTGCAATCCGCGCAAAAACTCAAACAGGAGTCGGACGAGGTCGTCGATTCGATCGTCGCCGAAGACATCGGCAAACTGCCGGACCGCTCGGTCACCGAGGTGCTGCAGCGTATCGCCGGCGTCACCATGGACCGCAACATGGCGGGCGACCCGAACCGCCAGGCCGTCGAAGGTTCCGGCGTGTCGGTGCGTGGCCTGACCTACGTGCGTTCGGAAGTCAACGGCCGCGACGCGTTCTCGGCCGGCGGCGGCCGCTCGCTCGGCTTCACCGATGTGGCGCCGGAGCTGATGGCCGGCGTCGACGTCTACAAGAACCCGTCCGCGGAGCAGATCGAAGGCGCACTCGCCGGCCTGGTCAACCTGCGCACCGCCATGCCTTTCGACTTCAAGGGTTTCAAGGGCTCGCTCGGCGTGTCGGAAACCTATTCGGAGCTGAACCGCAAAAAAGGCCCGACCGGCACCCTGCTGCTGTCGAACCGCTGGAACACGCCCTTCGGTGAATTCGGCGCCCTGGTCGACTTCGCCCATGCGAAGAACCCGACCCGCACCGACGCCATCGGCATCGATCCTTACTTCCCGCACGTGAACTCGCGCAACCCGGCCGAGTACAACCGCGACGCCACCAAATGGCTGCCGCTGGGCGGCGGCTTGCGCTCGCAAGAGTTCGAACGCGTCCGCCGCGGCGACTACGCCGCGTTCCAATGGCGTCCGAACCGCGACATCACCACCGCCCTCACCTACTTCAAGACGCGCTACAAGGAAGACCTGAGCGAACGCGTGGTGGCGTCGTCCGAAGACAAGTGGTACCAGCAGGTGGCGGGCACCGACGTCGTCTACGACAGCAATGGCGCCTTCCAGTCGGGTACGATCTCGAACCCGAGCTATGGCGGTTCGCCGTTCTACAGCTCGCGCCGCATCAACCAGCGCCAGTCCGACACCCGCGACCTCGCGCTGAACGTGCAATGGCGCGTGACCCCGGCCCTGACCTGGACCAACGACATCCAGCACGTCCGTTCCAACACCCGCGGCTTCGACGCCGACGTGTCGACCGGCTTCATCCTGCCGAACCAGCAGATGGACCTCACCGGCGACATCCCGCACGTCGGCCTCGGCTCGGCGCAGTTCATGGCGGATCCGAAGAACTACTACTGGGCCTATACCCAGGAAGCGCTCGACTACGCCAAGGCCAACCAGAAGACATGGCGCAGCGACGTCAAGTTCGCCTTCGACGACCCGGTGCTGCGCGACATCCGCTTCGGCGTGCGCATGGCCGACCGCGAAGGCGAAAACCACAAGGCCCAGAAGTTCTACAACTGGTCGTCGATTACCTTCCCCTGGATGGAAGGCTGGCAGATTCCTGGCGTCGCACGCCTGAGCGACCCGCGCTTCGCGGGCGGCACCGAGCTGGCCCAGATTCCGAACTTCTTCGACGGTAAGGTATCGGTGCCGGCCATGCTGTACCCGACCGATGCGCTGGCACGCGACTTCCCGAATGGCTGGACCAAGCTGCACGACTACCATACCCTGCTGTGCCAGGAGCAGGCGGCCGCCCAGGGCTGGGGCACCTGCGACGCGTGGAAGCCGGCGACCTTCGACACCCCGTCGGCACTGAACACCCAGACCGAGAAGACCCGCGCCGCCTATGCGCAGCTGCGCTTCGGCTTCGACGACCTCAAGTATCCGATCGACGGTAACGTCGGCATCCGCTACGTGCGGACGGCGAACACGACGCACGGCTACATCGCCTACGATCCGACCAACGTCAGCATCCCGGGCGACGTGCCGGTGGAAGGCGTGGACACGCTGGTCAACATCGCCAAGTTCGAGACCCCGCGCTCAACCGACACCTCGTACAACAACTGGCTGCCGAGCCTGAACCTGCGCATGAAGGTCAACGACCAGCTGCAGTTCCGCTTCGCTGCCGCCAAGGCCATGGCGCGTCCGGACTTCAACCAGCTGCAGTCGCTGACCACCCTGAGCTCGCCGGCCAACCAGCTGACGATCAAGGATCCGGTCACGCTGGCCGACCAGCGCGTGGTCTTCAGCGGTAACAACCTGACCGGTACCAGCGACGGCAACCCGCTGCTCAAGCCGGTCACCGCGACCAATATCGACCTGACCGCCGAGTGGTACTTCGCCAAGGCCGGCTCGCTGACCGTGTCCGCGTTCAACAAGGACATCAAGAACATCATCGTGAACACCACCTACGGTTACACGGTGAAGGATGTCAACGGCAAGGACCAGACCTTCGCGGTGACCCACCCGATCAATGGCGCGCACGGCTATGCCCGCGGCTTCGAGATCGCGCACCAGCAGTACTACGACTTCGTGCCCGACTGGCTGCGCGGTATCGGCACCCAGGCCAGCTGGACCTATGTGTCCAGCGAGCGCAAGCTGAACCAGGAAGTGCCGGCCGCGTTCTGCGCGGGCAGCGACCAGTCGAACATGAACCTGTCGATGAACGGCTGCGACACCGACGGACGTCCGTTCGGCAACACCCCGCTGGAAGGCCTGTCGCGTCACACGATCAACTTCGCGGTGATGTACGAACAGCACGGCCTGTCGGCCCGCCTGGCCTACAACTGGCGCTCCCGTTACCTGGTTGCCGTCAACACCTGGGGCAGCCGCGGCAACAACGGCCTGAACACGAACCCGGCCGCCGGCGATCGCTTCCTGATCCCGACGCCGAACAGCGACCAGGCTTACGGCCTGCCGCTGTGGCAAGCACCCTACGGCCAGCTGGACGGTTCGATCTTCTACGACTTCACGGACCGCTTCCGTGTCGGCCTCGAAGCGCAGAACCTGAACAACGCCAAGACCCGCCAGCAGATGCAGCAGCATGCCGGCATGTTCACCCGCCAGCTGTACATGAGCGGTCCGCGCTACACGATCCAGGCGCAGTACTCGTTCTAAGCGCATGATTCGATACAATCGCTGATCTGATCCATGCACGCCGCCGCGTCCTTTCCGGGCCGCGGCGGCGCTTTTTTACCGCATCAACAAGGAGCCCCCATGCACATCCAAGGCGACATGATCATCGGCAGGCAAGCCGTGCGCGGCAGCGCCGGCGCGCTGCGTGCCTATAACCCGGCCACCCACGCCGAGATGGAACCCGCTTTCGGCACCGCCACCGAAGCGGACCTCGACCGCGCCTGCCGCCTGGCCGAACAGGCGCTCGACGCCTACCGCGCCGTGCCGCTCGAGCAGCGCGCGCGCTTCCTGGAGACCATCGCCGAACAGATCCTGGCGATCGGCCCGGTCCTGATCGAGCGCGCGTCCGCCGAATCCGGCCTGCCGACGGCACGCCTCGAGGGTGAGCGCATGCGCACCGTGAACCAGCTGCGCCTGTTCGCCAAGGTGGTCCGCGACGGTCACTTCCTCGAAGCGACGCTGGATTCCGCCCTGCCCCAGCGCACCCCGCCGCGGCCGGACCTGCGCATGCGCAAGATCCCGCTTGGCGCGGTTGCCGTATTTGGCGCCTCCAACTTCCCGCTGGCCTTCTCGGTGGCCGGCGGCGATACCGCGTCCGCCCTGGCGGCCGGCTGCCCGGTCGTGGTCAAGGCCCACAACGCCCACCTCGGCACCTCGGAACTGGTGGGCAAGGCGATCCTCGCCGCCGCCATCGAATGCGGCATGCCGGAAGGCGTGTTCTCGCTGCTGATCGGCGAAGGCAACCAGATCGGCGCCGACCTGGTCAGCCATCCCGCGATCAAGGCGGTCGGCTTCACCGGTTCGCGTAGCGGCGGCCTGGCGCTGATGCGCATCGCCAACGCGCGCAAGGAACCGGTCCCGGTCTACGCCGAAATGAGCAGCATTAACCCCTTCTTCCTGCTGCCGGGCGCACTGGCCGCCAACACCCAGAAGCTGGCCAGCGGCTTCGTCGATTCGCTGACCCTGGGCGTGGGCCAGTTCTGCACCAACCCGGGCCTGGTGATCGGCCTCGAAGGCGAGGCCTTCAACGCCTTCTGCGTGGCCGCCGCCGAGGCGCTGCAGGCGAAAACCGCCGGCACCATGCTGACCGCCGGCATCCACAAGGCCTATGTCGATGCCGTCGAGCGCCGCGCCGGTATCGAGGGCGTGCAGCTGCTGGCGCGCGGCGGCGAGCAAGGCGCCGGCTGCGCCGCCCAGGCCGCGCTCTACCAGTGCGACGCCGCGACCTTCCTGGCCAACCCGGCGCTGGAAGAAGAGATCTTCGGCCCGGCCTCGATCCTGGTGCGCTGCCGCGACGAAGCCGAGATGCTGGCCGTGGCCCAGCACGTGGAAGGCCAGCTGACCGCGACCATCCACGCTACCGCGAGCGACCGCGCCCTCGCCGGCAAGCTGCTGCCGACGCTGGAACGCAAGGCCGGCCGCATCCTGTTCAACGGCTTCCCGACCGGTGTCGAGGTCTCGCACGCGATGGTGCATGGTGGTCCCTTCCCGGCCACCTCGGACAGCCGCACGACCTCGGTCGGCGCCACCGCGATCGAGCGCTTCCTGCGTCCTGTGTGCTATCAGGATGTGCCGTCGGAGCTGCTGCCGGAAGAGCTGCGGGATGACAATCCGCTGGGTCTGGCCCGTGTAGTCGATGGCGAGTTGACGATCACGGCGTGATGCGCCTGTAGCAACGCTGGACGCCGCAGTCTCGCGTCCTCTGAAAAGCCGACCATGTTCATGGTCGGTTTTTTTTTCACCTTCGAAGGCTGCGTGGTAGCCGTCCGGCTACATCAGCTCGATGCGATTGAGCGCCCTCAAGCGGAAGCCAGGATTTTTTCTAGCGAACTGAGCAGCTCCTAAAATGACCCGGCATGCATACCGGCGCGTTGCGCCGTGAGGTGGAAACCGGTACGCAGCCATTTCTCACACCACAGGAGAGGGTCATGAACGACAAGGACGAATTGCAGCAGCACCAGGATGGTGTCGCGCCCCCGCGCCGGCGCTTTTTGCATACCGCTGCCGGTCTCGCGGCACTGGCCGGCGGCGTGGGTCTGGCCAGCGAGCAGGCCTACGCCGCCGGCGACGGCGCCCGGCAAGGCGCCAACGGCCGCGGCGACTGGGTCACGACATGGGCCGGGGTCGCGCACGGCACCTACCCGACCGGCACGGCCATCCTGCAGCCGAACCTGAGCTTCGCCTTCCCCGACGGGGCGACCAGCGCGAATGACCAGAGCTTTCGTCTGATGGTACGGCCCACTGTCTGGGGCGACACTTTCCGGCTGCGCTTCAGCAATGTGTTCGGCACCCAGCCGCTCACGCTGGACGACGTGTACCTGGGCTTGCAGGCCAGCGCCGGCACGATCGAGGAGGACACCAACACGCGGGTTTCCTTCCGTGGCGGGCGGCGCAGGGTCGTCATCCCGGCGGGTCAACTGCTGTGGAGCGACCCGGTCTCGGTCGATTTCGCCGGCGATCCCGAAAAGCGCCTGCTGTTCGGCCGCAAGCTGGCGATCAGCTTCCATGTGGTCGGCAACAGCGGCCCGATGACCTGGCACTCGAAGGCCCTGCAGACCAACTACATCTCCGCGCCGGGCGCCGGCTCGCACAGCGAGGATGAAAGCGACGAAGCCTTCCCCTACACCAGCACGTCCTGGTATTTCCTGGATGCCGTGGATACGCGCGGCGTGCGCAACGCGGTCACCGTCGTGACGCTCGGCGATTCGATCACCGACGGCACCGGCTCGACGCTCAACGGCGACGACCGCTGGCCCGACGACCTCGCGCGCCGGCTGCGCGAAGCCTATGGCAACCAGGTCGCCGTGGCCAACGCCGGCATCGGCGGCAACCGGATCCTGACCGATGCCGGCGCCGGCGGCCCCCCTGCCCTGAGCCGGCTCGAGCGCGACGTCCTGGGCCTGTCCGGCGTGACGGCCGTGATCTGGTTCGAAGGGATCAACGATCTGAGTGCGGGCGCATCGGCGGAGTCGGTGATCGAAGGCATCCGGACCGGTGTGGCGACGCTGCGTGCGCGCCGCCCCGGCCTGAAGATCATCCAGGCGACCATCACCTCGAGCCTGGGCAGCACCAACGGCACGCCCGAACTCGATGCACGCCGCCAGGCCGTGAATACCTTCATCCGCACTGCCGGCATCTTCGATGCGGTGGCCGACTTCGACGCCGTGACGGTGGATCCGGCCACCGGCCGGCTGCGACCCGAGTTCCAGCCGAACAGCAGCACCGCGGCCATCGATTATCTCCATCCCAACCGTGCCGGCTATCTGGCGATGGCCGCGACCATCGATCTGGATCTGCTGGCGCCGCCGTATGGCGTACGCAGGCGCAGGAGCCGCTAAAAGAAAAGCCTGGCGCGACGATGCGCCAGGCTTTTACGATCACGATTACTTAGCGGCGTCCGGTACGGGTCGCCACATCCAGCCACACCGCCAGCGTCAGGATCAGGCCCTTGACGATCATCTGCCAGTAGGTGTCGACGTCCAGCATCGACATGCCGTTGTCAAGGCTGGCCATCACCAGCGCCCCGACCAGCGCGCCATGCACGGTGCCGGCGCCGCCGCGCATCGAGGTGCCGCCAATGAAGCAGGCCGCGATCACGTCCAGTTCGCCCGAGGTGCCGGCCGAAGGCGAACCGGCGGCCAGGCGGGCGGTGTTGATCAGGCCCGCCAGCGCGCACATCAGGCCCATCAGGCCGAAAATCCACAGCTTCACGGCGCGCACGTTGATGCCCGAGAGGCGGGTCGCTTCCATATTGCTGCCGACCGCGTAGATGCGGCGGCCGAACACGGTCTGGCGTGCGATGTAGCTGAAGATGCCCAGCAGCGCCAGCAGCACGAGCACCGGCAGCGGGATGCCTTCGTAGCTGTTCAGGGTCGAGATGAAGCCGGCCAGCACGATGCCGACCAGGGCCACGCGGAAGGCCAGGCGCCAGGTGGCAGTTTGCGGCAGGTTGTGCTGCGCCTGGGTCACGCGCTGGCGCCAGGCCAGCACGCCGGCCAGCACGAACAGCGCGACGCCCAGCGCCATGCCGAGGGTCGGCGGCAGGTAGGCCTGGCCGAGCTGTTCGAATTCAGGCGAGATCGGCGCGATGGTCGAGCCGCCCGTGATCCCCAGCACGATGCCGCGGTAGGCCAGCATGCCGCCCAGGCCGACAATGAAGGATGGGATGCCCGCATACGCTGTCAGGTAACCGTTCAGGAAGCCGAGCAGCAGACCGCTGGCCAGCACGATCGCCATCGATATCGGCAGCGGCAGGTGGTGGGTGACGTCGAGCACCGCCGCCGCCCCGCCCAGCAGGCCAAGCAGCGAGCCGACCGAGAGGTCGATTTCGCCGGCGATGATGACGAACACCATGCCGCAGGCGAGGATGCCGGTGATCGACATCTGGCGCATCAGGTTCGACAGGTTGCGCGCGGAGGTGAAGCCGCCGTCGGTCTTCCAGCTGAAGAAAGCCCAGATCAGGGCGATCGCGACCAGCAGCGCCAGGATTTTGTATTGCGTGAAGATCTGCTTGAAATTGATCGTGCCGCCCGTGGCCGGTGCCGCGCGCATCGATGCGGCGCCATTTGGCGCTTGCCCCATGGGTGCCTGTACTTTATCCATGATTGTTCCCTTGTCCGATTGCGGCCGCCAGCACCATCTCCTGGGTCAGCCCTTGATTCACGAAATCCCCGCGCAGCTTCCCTTCCCCCATCACCAGCACGCGGTCCGACACGCCGAGCACCTCGGCCAGTTCGGACGACACCATGATGATCGAGATGCCCTGCGCCGCCAGTTCCAGCATCAGCTTGTAGATCTCGAACTTGGCGCCGACGTCGACGCCGCGCGTCGGCTCGTCCAGGATCAGGACCTTCGGCCCGGTGAGCAGCATCTTGGCCAGCACCGCCTTCTGCTGGTTGCCGCCCGAGAGCGCCGTGATCGGCAGGCCCGGGCTGGCGGTCTTCAGCGCCAGGCGCTTGATCTGTTCGCCGATCTCGCGCGCTTCGAGGTTGCCGTCGATGCGGCTCAGGCGCGAATAGCGCTCGAGCACGGACAGCGTGATGTTCTCGCCCACCGACAGGTCGCGCACGATGCCGTGGTGCTTGCGGTCCTCGGGCACCAGCGCGAAGCCGGCGTCGATGGACTTCAGCGGCGTGGACGTGTTCACGCGCTGGCCCTCGAGCCAGACCTCACCCTCGTACGCGCCTTCGTAGGCACCGTAGATGGCAGTCACCAGTTCCGTGCGCCCGGCGCCCACCAGGCCGGCGATGCCGAGGATCTCGCCGCGCCGCAGCTGGAAGGAGACGTCGTCGACCTTCTTGCGCAGCGGCTGGTCCGGGTCCCAGCAGGTGATATGGCGGGCTTCCATCACGACCTCGCCGATCTCGTGCGGCAGGGTCGGGTACAGCTGGTTCATCTCGCGCCCGCACATCTGGGCGATGATGCGGTCGACGTTCATCTGCTGCATCGGCGTGGTGGCGATGTGCTTGCCGTCGCGGATCACGACGATGGTGTCGCAGATCGCGGCCACCTCTTCCAGCTTGTGCGAGATGTAGACGCAGGCCACGCCCTTGGCCTTCAGGTCGCGGATGATCTCGAGCAGGACTTCGATCTCGGCCGCCGTCAGCGAGGCCGAAGGCTCGTCCAGGATCAGCAGGCGCGCCTTCTTGTTCAGGGCCTTGCCGATCTCGATCAGCTGCTGGTGGCCGCCGCCGTAGTTCTTCACCGGCAGCACCACGTTCACATCGGGCAGCTTCAGCTCGCGCAGGATTTCCTCGGCGCGGCGGTTCATGGCCGGGTAGTTCAGGCGACCGCCCGGCAGGGTCGGCTCGTTCCCGAGGAAGATGTTTTCGGCCACCGTCAGTTCGGGCACCAGCATCAGTTCCTGGTGGATGATGATGATGCCGGCGTCTTCGGTGTCGCGGATCGATTGCGCGCGCAGCGGCTGGCCGTCGAGCAGGATCTCGCCGTCCCAGGTGCCGTGCGGGTAGACCGCCGACAGGACTTTCATCAGGGTGGACTTGCCGGCGCCGTTTTCGCCGCACAGTCCGATGCACTCGCCGGGACGGATCGCCAGATCGATCCCGTCGAGCGCGGGGACACCGTCGAATCGCTTCGCGATGCCCTTCATTTCAAGGAGGTAGCCGGACATTCAGAGACTCAGTTGTACGTATTAGGGAGGAGCGCGCATGATCGTCGTCCCCGCGCAGGCGCGGGATCCAAGTTTGTCGGCGTCTCGACAGCGCATGCAAACTTGGGCCCCCGCCTGCGCGGGGGCGACGATACTGGCTTATTTGCCGGCCAGCTGCGCCTGGGTGTAGAACCCGTCCTTGACCAGCAGGTCGACGTTGGCCTTGTTCAGCATGATCGGCTTGAGCAGGACGCTGTCGACCTTCTTGAAGCCGTTGTCGAGCTGGGCGTTGTAGGCCGGCTTCTGGTTGCGCACCAGCTGCACCGCTACGCTGGCGGCGGTCGAGGCGATCTCGCGCAGCGGCTTGTAGACGGTCATGGTCTGGGTGCCGGCGATCACGCGGCGCACCGCGGCGAGGTCGGCGTCCTGGCCCGAAACGGCCACCTTGCCGGTCAGCTTCTGGGCCGCCAGCGCCTGGATCGCGCCGCCGGCGGTGCCGTCGTTGGATGCGACCACGGCGTCGATCTTGTTGCCGTTGGCGGTCAGCGCGTTCTCGACGATGGCCATCGCCTCCGAAGCGCTCCAGTCCTTGACCCACTGTTTGCCGACGATCTTGATGTCGCCCTTGTCGACCAGCGGCTGCAGCACCTTCATCTGGCCTTCGCGCAGGATCTTGGCGTTGTTGTCGGTCGGCGCGCCGCCCAGCAGGTAGTAGTTACCCTTCGGTTTGAGCGCGACCAGCGACTGCGCCTGCAGCTCGCCCACTGCCTTGTTGTCGAAGGAGACGTAGGCGTCGACGTCGGCGTTCAGGATCAGGCGGTCGTAGGACACCACCTTGATCTTGGCCTTCTTGGCTTCGCGGATGGCGTTGTTCAGCACCGTGGCGTTGTAGGGCACGATGACCAGCACGTCCACACCGCGCGAGATCAGGTTCTCGATCTGGGCGATCTGGCGCTGCTCGCTGGCGTCGGCCGACTGCACGTAGACCTTGGCGCCCAGCTTGTCGGCGGCGGCCGTGAAGTAATCGCGGTCGCGCGCCCAGCGCTCCAGGCGCAGGTCGTCGATCGAGAAGCCGATCTTCGGATGCTGGGCGTCGGCGTGCGCCGTACCGACGCCGGCGGTGAACATCAGGGCGCAGGCCAGGCCGACGGCCTTGATCATCTTTTTCATTCTCTTGTCTCCTGTTGGTATCTATTTTCCGCTGCAGTCCGGCTCTGCGGCCGGCCCAGCCATTCTAGTGGTTATGGCGCGGCATGTCGTGTCCCACGCCGCGATAAGGCAGCGCCAGTTCCATGCAGGCGCCGGTGTGCAACTGGCCGACGGTGGCGCGGTAGATCTGCTGCCACGGGGTCTGGTTCGGCGGAATCGCCGGCGGTGCCTCCTGGCGGCGCGCCTCGAGCTCCGCGTCCGGAATCAGGACGTCGCAGCGGCCGGTGTTCAGATCCACCCGCACCACGTCGCCAGTACGCAACAGCGCCAGGTTGCCGCCCGCCGCGCTTTCCGGCGAAGCGTTGAGGATCGAAGGGCTGTCCGAGGTGCCGGACTGGCGGCCATCGCCCAGGGTCGGCAGCGCCATGATGCCGCGTTTGATCAGCGCATCCGGCGGCTGCATGTTCACCACTTCGGCCGAGCCGGGCCAGCCCACCGGGCCGGAACCACGGATCACCAGCATGGTGCGCTCGTCGATGTTCAGGGCTGGATCGTTGATGCGGTGGTGGTAGTCGTCCGAGCCGTCGAACACGACCACGCGGCACTCGAAGGCGTTTTCCGAACCCGGCGTCGACAGGTAGCGCTCGCGGAAGGCTGGCGAAATCACGCTGGTCTTCATGATCGCGAAATCGAACAGGTTGCCCTTCAGGACCATGAAGCCGGCGCTGTGCTTGAGCGGATCGGCAAACGGCCGGATCATCTCGCGGTCGAAGCTCTCCTTGCCCGCCAGGTTCTCGGCCATGCTGGCGCCGGTCACGGTCGGGCGCTGCGAACGCAACAGGCCCTGCTGCTCCAGCTCCCACATGATGGCCGGCACGCCGCCGGCGCGGTGGAAGCGCTCGCCCAGGTATTTGCCGGCCGGCTGCATGTTCAGCAGCAGCGGCACATCGTAGCCGTATTCCATCCAGTCTTCCGGCGTGATCTCGACCCCGGCATGACGCGCCATCGCGACGATGTGCGGCTGGGCGTTGCTGGAGCCGCCGATCGCCGCATTCACCACGATCGCGTCGAGGAAGGCCTCGCGGGTCAGGATCGTCGACGGCCGCAGGTCTTCGAAGGCCATGCCGACGATACGGCGGCCGGTGTCGTAGGCCATCTGGCCGCGCTCGCGGTAAGGCGCCGGAATCGCCGAGCAACCGGTCAGCGACATGCCGAGCGCCTCGGCCACCGCGTTCATCGTCGAGGCCGTGCCCATGGTGTTGCAGTGACCGGCGGACGGCGCCGAGGCGGTGGCGATGTCGATGAATTTCTTCTCGTCGATCTCGCCGGCGGCCAGGCGGCGGCGACCCTTCCAGATCGCCGCCCCCGAGCCGACCAGTTCGCCCTCGAACCAGCCGTCCAGCATCGGCCCGCCGGACAGCACGATGGCCGGGATGTCGACCGTGGCCGCGGCCATCAGTTGCGCCGGGGTGGTCTTGTCGCAGCCGGTGGTCAGCACCACGGCGTCGATCGGGTAGCCGTGCAGGATCTCGACCAGGCCCAGGTAGGCCAGGTTGCGGTCCAGCGCCGCGGTCGGGCGGCGGCAGTTCTCGAAGATCGGGTGCAGCGGGAATTCCATCGGGATGCCGCCGGCATCGCGGATGCCGTCGCGCACGCGCTTGGCCAGCTCCAGGTGGATGCGGTTGCAGGGCGCGATGTCGCTGCCGCTCTGGGCGATGCCGATGATCGGCTTGCCCGAACGGAGTTCGTCCGGCGTGATCCCGTAGTTCATGAAGCGCTCGAGATACAGCGCGGTCATGTCGATGCGGTCTTCGTTGTCGAACCAGTCCTGGGACCGGAAGCGGCGCGGGCGCTTTTGTTCGTTCATTTCCTGACTCATTTGCTGACTCTCTGTTTCATTCCTCGATGCGCAGCTTGTGCTGCGGCAGTCCCGGCGTCCCGACCCGGAACGTGAACAGGCTGCCGGCGAGCGGCTGCGCGGCCAGCTCTTCGCTGGACAGCCCCTTGCGCGCGGTGGTCGCATACACGGTGCGCAAGTCTTCGCCGCCGAAGGCCAGCTTGGTGACGTTCGCGCAGGGGAAGCGCACTTCGCCCAGCTTGCGCCCGCCCGCATCGAAACGGGCGATGCGCCAGCCGCCGAAAGTCGCCACCCACAGATTGCCCTCGGCATCGACCGCCATCCCGTCCGGATGACCGCCGTCGGCGATCTCCACGAAGGTGCGCTTGTTCGCCAGGCTGCCGTCCGGCGCCACGTCGAAGGCGTAGATGCGCTTGTCCAGCGTGTCCGTGTGATACAGGGTGCGGCCGTCGGGGCTCAGCGCCGGGCCGTTGGTGATGACGTAGCCCTCGTCCATGCGGGCGACCCGCCTGCCGTCGAAACGGTACAGGACACCGGTCGGCTCGACCTCGGCATCGTGCATCGAACCGAACCACAGCGCGCCGTTGGCGTCGACGTGGCCGTCGTTGAAGCGGTTGCCGGTATCGTCGGCTTCCACCTTCGCCAGCGGCAGGAAGCGGCCACCCTCATCGTCGAAGCGGTACAGGCCGTCGTCCAGGCCGCAGACCATGCTGCCGTCCGCCGCCGGCACGATGAAGCACACCTGCCCCGGCGCGTCCCAGCTGCGCCGGTCGCTGCCGTCGGCGGCGCAGCGATGGATGCGCCGGCCCTTGATGTCGACGAACCAGACGCGCGCGTGCGCGGCATCCCACAGCACGCCCTCGCCCAGCGTGGCCTGGACTTCCCACAGCGGGACCGGGGTGATGTCGTTCATCGCGCTCATGCGCCGTACCAGCCGGCGTCGACGAAGTATTCGCGGCCGCTGCAGTGGCGCGCGTTGTTCGAAGCCAGGAACAGGGTCAGCGCCGCCACGTCCTGCATCTCGACCCGCTCCGGCATGCACTGGCCGGCCAGGATGCGGGCCTCTTCCTCCGGGTTGTGCCAGAGCGCCTGCTGGCGCGGGGTGCGCACGGCGCCCGGGATCACGGTGTTGGCACGGATGCCGTATTTGCCCACTTCGCGGGCCAGCGCCCGGGTCATGCCCTCGATGCCGGCCTTGGCCGTCATGTACAGGTGCAGCTGGGTGTGCGGGATGTGCCAGGAGATCGAGCCGAAGTTCAGGATCGCGCCCTGCCCGCGCTGCTTCATCCCCGGCAGCACGGCCTGGGTGCAGAAGAACATGTGGCGCAGGTTGACGTTGATCCGGCTTTCCCAATAGGCCGGGGTGACGTCTTCGATCTCGTGGCGGTCGTCGTTGGCGGCGTTGTTGAGCAGGATATCCACGCCGCCGAGTTCTTCGTCGATGCGGGCGAACACCGCCTTCAGCTCGTCCAGGTCGGTCAGGTCGCATTTCAGGAACTTCGGCGGGTGCGCCGAGCCGCTCAGCGTTTCTTCGAGCTGGCGCGAAGCTTCCTCGGCGATGTCGAGGAAGACCACGCGCGCGCCCTGGCCGGCAAAAGCGGTCGTCAGCTCGCCGCCGATGCCGCTGCCGCCGCCGGTGATGACCACGCGCTTGCCTGCCAGGTCCGGATAGGTCGCGTAGGCAAAGGCTTGTTGTTTGGTGTCAGACATGAATTTCTCGTTAAATGAGGCCGCGTTGCGCCAGGTTCTTGTAGAGGGCGCGCACGCCGAAGGTCCAGGGTGCGATCGTGTCGCTGCGCTGGACCGTGTTGACCAGGGTGCCCAGCGACGGCGTCGAGATGCTGACGCGGTCGCCCGCATGGTGGGTGAAGCCTTTGCCGGGGGCGTCGCGGTCCTTGATCGGCGAGAACATCGTGCCGAGGAAGAGCATGAAGCCGTCCGGATACTGGTGGTGGGCGCCGCAGGTCTGGCTGACCAGGTCGAGCGGGTCGCGGCTGATCTCGCGCATGCGGCTGCGCCCTTCCAGCGTGAAGCCGTCGTCGACGCCTTCGATCAGCATGCCGACTTCCGCTTCACGCAGGGTGTCGAGCGTGAAGCCGCCGTCGAACAGACGGATGAAGGGACCGATCGCGCAGGACGCATTGTTGTCCTTGGCCTTGCCCAGCAGGAGCGCGCTGCGGCCTTCGATGTCGCGCAGGTTGACGTCGTTGCCGAGCGTGCCGCCGACCACCTCGCCGCGGCTGTTCACCGCCAGCACGATCTCCGGTTCCGGGTTGTTCCAGTGCGAAGCCGGGTGCAGGCCGACCTCGACGCCGTGGCCGACCGCCGACATCGGCTGCGACTTGGTGAAGACCTCGGCGTAAGGGCCGATGCCGACCTCCATGTACTGCGACCACAGGCCGCGGCCGGAGAGTTCGTCCTTCAGGCGCAGCGCGGCTTCGGAACCGGGCTCGATCTCGGACAGGTTGGTGCCGATCGAGGCCTGCAGCTGGGCGCGCAGCTCGCCGGCGCGTGCCGGGTCGCCCTTGGCCTGCTCCTCGATCACGCGCTCGAGCAGGCTGACCGCGAAGGTCACGCCGCAGGCCTTGATCGCCTGCAGGTCGCAGGGTGCGAGCAGGCGCACGCCGTTCGCCCCTTGCGCGCCGGCCTGGACCAGGTCGAGGGCGGCGCCCAGATCCTGGCCTTCGGCATCGCGCACGATGTTCAGCAGGTCTGCGCGGTCGAACAGGTCGGCCACGGTGGCCGCGTGGCGCGTGATATCGACCAGGCGGCCTTGGCGCACCGCCACCACCGCCGGGCCGCCGACCGCGTCGGCCGATTCGTCGCGCCACACGCGGCCGACCAGCAGCGCGGTGTCGAGGTCTGCGGGCAGCGGGCTGAATTGGATTGCTGTCGTCATGTCTGTGCTCTCTGCTTATGCCACCGTCAGGGTCGTCTTCTTGAGGTCGACGCTGTTCGGTCCTACGAAAATGGTGAAGGTGCCCGGTTCGACCACGCGCTTCATGTCGACGTTGTAGAACCACAGGTCGGTCGGCTTGATGTCGAAGCCGAGGGTGCGGCGCTCACCCGGCTCCAGCGTCACGCGCTGGAAGCCCTTCAGCTCGAGCAGCGGCCGGGTCACGGAGCTGAAATCGTCGCGGATGTAGAGCTGCACCACTTCGTCGCCGCGGCGGCTGCCGGTATTGCGCACCTCGACCTGCACGCGGGTGCTGTCCTTCACGCCGATGCTGGCCTTTTCCAGGCGCGGCTCGCCGATCTCGAAGCGGGTGTAGGACAGGCCGTAGCCGAACGGGTACAGCGGCGTGGTGACGCCATCGATGTAGCCGCGGCGCGAACTCGGCTTGCGGTTGTAGAACATCGGCAGCTGGCCCGGATCGCGCGCGATCGTCACCGGCAGCTTGCCGCCCGGGTTGGCGCGGCCGAACAGCAGGTCGGCCACGGCGTGACCGGTCTCCTGGCCCATGTACCAGCATTCGAGCAGCGCATCGGCGCGTTCGGCCAGCAGGTTCGCCGACAGCGGACGGCCGTTCAGCAGCAGCACCACGGTCGGCTTGTTCAGCGCGAAGATGGCGCGTGCCAGGTCGTTCTGCTGGCCGATCAGGTCGAGGCCGGTGCGGTCGCCCAGGTGGTTGTCGGCCCAGGCTTCGCGCGCGGTCTGCTCGTTGTCGCCCAGGACCATGACGATGGTATCGGCCGACCTGGCCGCTTCCACCGCCTCGGCGATCAGGCGCGCATTGACCTCGGGCTTGGTGAAGACGATTTCGTCCTTGCCCCAGATCCGGCCTTCGGTCAGGCGCACGCCTTCCGCGTAGGCCAGCGAGAAACCGTTCGCCTGGGCTTCCTTCTGCAGGCCTTCATACACCGACACCACGTGGCGCGGCACGTCGGAGTAGCCGCCGATCGGCGTGTCCTTCGCGTGGGTACCGAGCAGCAGCATCTTGCCGACCTTGTTCGGCTGCAGCGGCAGCAGGCCCTTGTCGTTTTTCAGCAGCACGGCCGAGCGCACGGCGGCTTCGCGCGCCAGCGCGATCGCATCCGGCGTGGCGGTGCGGGCGTCGGCCTGGGCGGCATCGGCGTAGGGATTCTCGAACAGGCCGGCCAGGAATTTCAGCTTGAGGATGCGGCGCACGGAGACGTCGATCTCCTTTACCGAGATCTTGCCTTCGCGGACCAGCGCCGCCAGCGTCACATAACCCTTCGGGTCGGGCGTCTCGATGTCGACGCCGGCCTTGATCGCCCGCAGCGCCGCTTCCTTGGGCGTGGCCGCCAGGTGGTGGCGGGTGATCAGCTCGTCGACCGCCATGTAGTCCGACACGGTCACGCCCTGGAAGCCCCACTCGCGGCGCAACACGTCGGTCAGCAGCCAGCGGTTGGCGTGCGACGGCAGGCCGTCGATCTCGTTATACGAGGGCATCACCGCCGCGATCTTGGTCTCGCGGATGAGCTTCTCGAAGGGCGGGAAGAAGTCTTCGCGCAGGGCGCGCTCGCCGACGTTGGCCGGGCCGATATTGGTGCCGCTTTCGGGCTGGCCGTGGCCGGTCATGTGCTTCAGGGTGGCGTAGACCTTGTCCTGCGCCAGCGGCAGCGTGTCGCCGGAGAAGCCGATCACGGCCGCCTTGCCCATCGCGCCGCACAAGTGCGGGTCTTCGCCATAGGTTTCTTCGATGCGGCCCCAGCGCGGTTCGCGCGCCACGTCCACCACCGGCGCCAGCGCCAGGTTGGCACCGCGGGCACGCATCTCGCGCGCGGCCACGCTGAACACGCGGGTGGCCAGCGCCGGGTCGAAGCTGGATGCCAGGCCGATCGCCTGCGGGAAGCTGGTCGCTTCGCGCGCCACGTAGCCGTGCAGCGCCTCTTCGTGCATCAGCACCGGGATGCCGAGGCGGGTGCGCTCCATCGCCCACTTTTGCACCGCATTGACGTATTCCGCGGTCTCGCGCGGGCCGCGGTGCGCCGTTTCGCCGGCGTCCCCCGCCGCGCTGGCCGCGCCCAGCTGGCGGTCCGACGGACGCGCGAACATGCCCATCCCGTGCGGATAGGTGCTGGCCGCCTTCTCGGGCGAGAAGCTGGTGTCGGCATTCTGGATGCCGGCCTTCAGCTGCCACACGCACTGCATCTGCGCGATCTTTTCATCGAGCGTCATGCGGCCGAGCAGATCCTCGACCCGTGCGTCGACCGGCGCACCGGCCTGCTTGTAGAGCGGCGTGCCGGCCTTGTTCGCGGCGGTTGCCGCCGCTGTCGCTATCGAAGGCAAGGCGCCCAGACTTGCCACGCCGGCCATGCCGCCCACCGATGCCAAAAACTCCCTGCGTTTGATCACCATGGATCCTGTCTCCGCTGATTGTTGTTATGTCGTTCTGGCGAGGTCAAACATTCCTATAACAGAAATGTTATCGCAACCATTCCAGTCTAAACGGCAAGATCGCGGCGTGTCAATTAAATACTGGAGGAATGTTAAGTGGACGCGACGGGGCACGCGAACGGCCGCGGAAATGGCTCACGCGCAGGGACTGGCGGGGATATCGGAGACGGATAAAACGCGCGGGCGCCCGAGCGGCACCCGCGGATGGGAGAGGAAGATCAGCGCGCGGCGTGGGCGCGCTTGGCGGCGCCGGCGGCGCTGGATTTGACCGCTGGCAGGCGTGCCGGCGGACGGATGCGCGGCGCGGCGTCCGACTGGCGGCGCACCAGTTCGAAGGCCATGCCGACGCGTTCGGGCTGGGCATCCTCGCCTTCGCGCTGCGCCCGCACGCGGCGCACCAGCGACTGCACGGCTTCGCGCGCCATCTCGGCAATCGGCTGGCGCACCGTGGTCAGCTCCGGCCAGATCGTGGTCGCCAGCGCCGTGTCGTCGAAGCCGGTGACGGTGAGGTCGCCCGGCACGTCGAGCCCGAGGCGGTGCGCGACCGCCACCGCGGCCGCGGCCATGTCGTCGTTGCTGGCGAAGATGGCGGTCGGCCGCTCGTCCAGCGCCAACAGGAGTTCCGCCGCATCGAGTCCGGAGCGGTAGGTGAACAGGCCCGGCACGACCAGCTCTTCGGACTTGTCGGCGCCCTTCTCCTCGATCGCGGCGCGGTAGCCTTCGAGGCGCTTGGCGCTGGCGGTCTGGTTCGGATGACCGACCACGAAACCGATGCGCTGGTGGCCGAGGGCGATCAGGTGGCGGGTCATCTCGTAGGCGGCCTTGCGGTCGTCGATGCTGACCGAGCCGACGCGCTCGTCCGGCAGGCCGCAGGCGACCACCACGGCGGGGATGCCGGCTTCTGCCACGCAGGCGATCACGGCTTCGCTGTCGCACAGCGGCGGCGGCAGGATGATGCCGTCCAGGCCGTTGCCGATCAGGTGCCGGGTCTGCTCTTCCTCATGCTGCCCGGCCTCGCATTTTTCGACGAAGAGCTGGACGTTGTTGAGGCCGGACTGGCTGAGCAGGCCGACCAGGAATTCGCTGAGGTAGCCTGCGCTGGGATTACTGTACAGGAAGCCGACGCGGATCGGCTTGGAGCCGGCCAGATTGCGCGCCTCCTGGTTCGGGGTGTAGTTCAGTGCGGCGACCGCTTCGGCAACCTTGCGGCGCGTGCTTTCGCGCACCAGGCCTTTGCCGTTCATGACGCGCGACACCGTCATCGGAGAGACGCCGGCCAGCTTCGCGACGTCGGCCATGGTCGGCTGGCCGCGGCGTTCCGCGTCTTCCTGGACCTCGTGTTTGGCTTTACTCATCTCTGACGGACCCCTATGAAGCTTGTTGTTTGCGCTATCTTAGCATAAGTCCGGAGACGAAAACCGCTTTCCCGGGGCGTCGCAAAAGCCTGGGTGTTAGAGAGAAATCGATTTCAATACCACAAAGATTGCGCTAACATTGAGAAAACAATATCCGGAGACCACCGTGCCGCGCACGCCGCCACGTTTGCCCCTGCGTTTGCCCCTGCATTCGATGCTACGCCCGTTTGCCCTGCTTGCGCGGGCGCTGCCGGCCATCGTGCTGGGCAGCCTGGTGCTGGCCTGGCTGCCGGCGGAACAGGCCCGGGCGCAAGCACCAGTACCGGCGCCGGCGCCGGCACAGGTACAAGCACAAGCGGCGGCGGAAGACGGCTACCAGCTCTGGCTGCGCTATAGCCCGCTCCCCGCCGGCCTGCGCGAACGCCTGCAAGCGCGGGTCGCCACCATCGTGCAGCTCGGCGCCGACAGCCCGACCCTGCGCGCCGCACGCCAGGAACTGCAGCGCGGCCTGGGCGGCCTGGCCGGACGCACGCCGGCGCCGGCGGTCGCGCCGCGCGCCGGCAGCGTGGTGCTGGCACGCGCTGCCGATCTGCCGCCCTCCCCGGCGCGCGAGGCCCAGCTGCGCAGCCTCGGCCAGGAAGGCTACCTGGTGCAGCGCACGCGCCTGCATGGCGTCGAAGTCACGCTGATCGCCGCCAACACCGACATCGGCCTGCTGTACGGCAGCTTCGCCTGGCTGCGCGCGCTGCAGGCCGGCGCTGCCGACAGCCTTGCGGCGATCAATGCGCCGGCGCTGGCCTCGCGCCCCGCGCTGCCGCGCCGCCTGCTGGACCACTGGGACAACCTCGATCGCAGCATCGAGCGCGGCTATGCCGGCCAATCGATCTGGAACTGGTGGGAGCTGCCGGACATTCTCGACCCGCGCTACACCGACTATGCCCGCGCCAACGCCTCGCTCGGCATCAATGGCGCGGTACTGAATAACGTCAACGCCAAAGCCGAGGTGCTGAGCGCGCCCTTCATCGCCAAGGCGGCGGCCCTGGCCGCTGTGCTGCGTCCCTACGGCATCCGGGTCTACCTGTCGGTACGCTGGTCGACGCCGCTCGAACTGCACGAAACCCGCAACGCCGACCCGCTCGACCCGGCAGTCGCAGCCTGGTGGCAGCGCAAGGCCGACGAGATCTACCGCGCGATTCCCGACTTCGGCGGCTTCCTGGTCAAGGCCAATTCCGAAGGCCAGCCCGGGCCGCAGGACTACGGCCGCAGCCATGCGGATGGCGCCAACATGCTGGCGCGCGCGCTGGCGCCGCACGGCGGCATCGTCATGTGGCGCGCTTTCGTCTACAGCCCACCGGCCCGCCCCGGGCAGATGGCGGACCGTGCCGCCCAGGCCTACGAGCAGTTCAAGCGGCTGGACGGGCGCTTCGAGCGCAACGTCATCGTCCAGGTCAAGAACGGCCCGATCGACTTCCAGCCGCGCGAACCGGTGCATCCGCTGTTCGGCGCGATGCCGGACACCGCGCTGATGATGGAATTCCAGGTCACCAAGGAGTACCTGGGCTTCGCCACCCACCTCGCCTACCTCGGCCCGCTGTTCGAGGAAGCGCTGCGCTTCGATACCCGCGCCGGCGGCGTGGGCACCAGCGTGGCCGACGTGCTGGCGGGTGCCCAGGCCGGGCACGTGGGCGGCATCGCCGGGGTGGCGAATATCGGCAGCAGCCGCAACTGGACCGGCGCCGACTTCGACCAGGCCAACTGGTATGCCTTCGGCCGCCTGGCCTGGGATCCGAAGCTCGGCAGCGCCGCCATCGCAGGCGAATGGGCGGCCCAGACCTGGTCGGCGGACCCGCGCGTGCGCGATGCCGTGGTGGCGCTGATGATGCGCTCGCGCGAGGCGGTGGTCGACTACATGACCCCGCTCGGCCTGCACCACCTGATGGGCACCGGCCACCACCACGGCCCCGCGCCCTGGGTCGACGATCTGGAACGCCCTGACTGGAATCCGACTTATTATCACCGCGCCGCCCGCGACGGCATCGGCTTCGACCGCAGCGCTTCCGGCAGCAATGCCGCCGCCCAGTACGCGCCCGAGATCGCGCGCCGCCTGCAGGACCCGGCCACCACGCCGCCGGAACTGCTGCTCTGGTTCCACCACCTGCCCTGGGATTACCGCATGCCGTCCGGTCGCACGCTGTGGGAAGAACTGGTCGCCCACTACGACCGCGGCGTGGCCGAAGCGGCCGCCATGCAGGCGCAATGGGCCCGGATTCGCCCGCTGGTCGACCCGCGCCGCGGCGCGGACGTGGCCCAGCGCCTGGCGCGCCAGCATGCCGAAGCCCAATGGTGGCGCGACGCCTGCGTGGCCTACTTTCAGCAAGTCTCGGGCCTGCCGCTGCCGCCGGGCGCCGTGCCGCCCGCCCATCCGCTCTCTTACTACCAGTCCCTGCGTTTCCCTTACGCGCCGGGGCACGGCTGACCATCGGCTGACCACCACCACCAAGCACCACTATATAACTGGAGACACAAGAAACCATGACCACACGACGCACCCTGCTCCGCGCCCTGGCCGGCGCCACCCTGCTGCCCACCGGACTCCAGGCCTTCGCCGCCAGCACGGCCGGCGGCGCCGACGAAGCGCTGAAAGACATCGCCAAACGCAAGGGCCTGCGTTTCGGCACCGCCGTCGGCAGCGGCAAGAACCAGTTCGGCGACCCGGCCTACCGCGCCCTCGTCGAACGCGAGTGCAACATTATCGTGGCCGAGAACGAGATGAAGTGGCAGGCGCTGGAGCCGGCGCGCGACGCCATGCGTTTCGGTCCGGCCGATGCGATGCTGGCCTGGGCCAGCGACAAGGGCATGGCGATGCGCGGCCATAACCTGTTCTGGCAGGCCGAGAAATGGCTGCCGGCGTGGATCGCGAAAGAAGATTTCGGCAGCGAGCCGCGGCGCGGCGCCGAACGCCTGATGCGCAAGCACGTGCAGACCGTGTGCGCCCATTACGGCACCCGCATCCAGAGCTGGGACGTGGTCAACGAGGCGGTCGATCCGGCGGACGGCAAGCTGCGCCAGAACGCCCTCACCCGGCCCTTCGGCGCGGCCGGTGAGATCGAGCAGATCGACCTGGCGTTCCGCCTGGCGCGCGAATACGCACCGCATGCCCAGTTGGTCTACAACGACTACATGCGCGGCGACACCGGCAGCGCCAAGCATCGCGCCGGGGTGCTGGCCATGCTCGCCGAACTGAAGAAGCGCGGCAGCCCGGTCCAGGCCCTTGGCCTGCAGAGCCACATCGGTTCCTGGGACGAAAGCGCGGACCGCGGCAAGGAAGACCTGCTGCAGTGGCGCCGCTTCCTGGACGAAGTGACCGGCATGGGCTACGACCTCCTGATCACCGAGTTCGACGTCAACGACCGCCGCCTGCCGGCCGATATCGCCCAGCGCGACCTTGGCGTCGCCGCGGCGGCCCGCGACTACCTCGACCTGACCCTGTCCTACCCGCGCCTGCGCGACTTCCTGCTGTGGGGCATGGCCGATCACATCAGCTGGCTGCAGACCTGGGACGAGGCGCCGCGCACCGACAAACTGCCGATGCGCCCCTGCCCTTACGACGCCCAGCTGCGCGCCAAGCCGCTGCGCCAGGCCATCGCCGACGCCATGCGCAGCATGCCGGCACGCCAGGCGTGAACCCGGCCGCCGCTGCCAAAAAATCATTTGACAGCGGCGTTGGCGCAAGCATAATATGAAATCGATTTCATAACCGCTTGCGCCCTCTCACTCCATGACCGATTCCATCCAGTTTTCCCCCGACTTCACCTGGGGCGTCGCCACCAGCGCGTTCCAGATCGAAGGTGCTTCCACCGCCGACGGCAAGGGTCCATCGATCTGGGACACCTTCTGCCGCAATCCCGCCAACATCAAGGATGCCAGCAACGGCGACGTCGCCTGCGACCACTACCACCGCTACCGCGAGGACGTCGGCATCATGGCCGGCCTGGGCGTGGATGCCTACCGCTTCTCGATGGCCTGGGCGCGCGTGCAGCCGACCGGCAAAGGCGCCTGGAACGAGAAGGGTTTCGATTTCTACTCGCGCCTGCTGGACGCGCTGGAAGAAAAAGGCATCGCCGCGCACCTGACCCTCTATCACTGGGACCTGCCGCAAGGCCTGCAGGACGAGGGCGGCTGGCTGTCGCGCGACACCGCCTACCGCTTCGCCGACTATGCCCGCGAAGTGGCGCGCCGCTTCGGCAATCGCCTGGCCAGCATCGCCACCCACAACGAACCCTGGTGCACCGCCAACCTCGGCTACGGTAACGCGCAGTTCGCGCCCGGCGTCACCGATGCGAAGCAGGCGGTGCAGGTTTCGCACCACCTGCTGCTGTCGCACGGCCTGGCGATGCAGGCGATGCGCGCCGAGAACCCGAAGGCGGCACTCGGCATCGTGCTGAACCAGTGGACCTCCGATCCCGCCACCGACAGCGCCGCCGACCGCGCGCTGGCCGAACTCGAATGGGCCCGCTCGGTACAGTGGTTCATGGACCCGATCTTCAAGGGCCGCTATCCGGAACTGGCGTTGCGCGCACACGGCGCCAACGCGCCGACCGTGTTCGATGGCGACTTCGACATCATCCGCCAGCCGCTCGATTTCCTCGGCGTGAACTACTACTTCCGCCACTACGCCAGCGCCGAAACCCCGCCGCGCACCGCGCCGGCCGCGTTGGGCGTCACCGACATGGGCTGGGAGATCTACCCGCAGGGCCTGACCGAGCTGCTGGTCAAGCTGAACGGCGAATACACGCTGCCGCCGATTTACATCACCGAGAACGGCATGGCGGCGCCGGACAGCGTCGAACAGGGCCAGGTGACGGACACGATCCGCATCCGCTACGTGCAGCAGCACCTCGCAGCCCTGCAGGCGGCTATCAACCAGGGCGTGGACGTGCGCGGCTACTTCCTGTGGAGCCTGATGGACAACTTCGAGTGGAACTCGGGTTACGCCAAGCGCTTCGGCATCGTCTACGTCGACTATGCGACCCAGCAGCGCATTCCGAAAGCCAGCGCGCTGTGGTACCGCGATTTCGTCGCCGCCCAGCACCTGCAGCGCCGCGCCGCCTGATCCATATAAAAACAAGGACACGGAGGAGACACATGAGCACGACGACCGCGCGCACGCGCCACCCGCTGCTGTGGGTACCCAGCGGCTACTTCACGATGGCCCTCGGCTACACCATGCTCACCAGCGTCACGGCGATCATGTTCAAGAACCTGGGCATGGACAACGGCCGCGCCGCGGCCTATTCGAGCATGCTGATCCTGGCCTACACGATCAAGCCGCTGTTCGCCCCCATCGTCGAGATGTACCGCACCAAGAAATTCTTCGTGCTGTGCGCCCAGGTGCTGGTGGGCCTGGGCTTTGCCGGCGCGGCGCTGGCGATGGGCCTGCCGGACTACATGACGCTGATGCTGCCGCTGTTCTGGCTGATGTCCTTCGTCGGCGCGACCCAGGACATCGCCAGCGACGGCGTCTACGTGACCTCGCTCGACACCCGCGCGCAGTCGCTGTACTGCGGCGTGCAGAGCCTGTCCTGGAACATCGGCCCGATCATCGCGTCCGGCCTGCTGGTGTATGTGAGCGGACGGCTGCACACCGGCGGCATGTCGTGGATGGAGGCCTGGCGCGTGATCTTCTTCATCGTCGGCGGCGTCACCGTCCTGATGGCGCTGTGGCATGCGCGCGTGATGCCGGAAGGCGCACGCGCCGAAAACACGCCCACCAGCCTGCGCGGCGCCGGCGGCATCCTGTGGGATTCATTCGTCACCTTCTTCCAGAAGCGCGATGTGTGGAAGATGATCGCCTTCGCCTTCCTGTTCCGCACCAGTATCGGCCTGCTGGAGAAGATCGGCCCCTTCTTCATGGTCGACGCGGCGGCCAAGGGCGGACTCGGCATGTCGAACGAACAGCTCGGCATCGTCTACGGCACCTACGGCCTGGCGGCGGTGCTGCTCGGCTCCCTGCTCGGCGGGATCTTCGTGGCGCGCCGCGGCCTGAAGCGCGTACTGTTCGTGCTGTGCTGCGCGGTCAACATCCCGAATCTGACCTTCCTGGCGATGGCCATCGCCCTGCCGTCCAGCATGCTGGTGATCACCGCCGGCGTGGTCATCGAAAAGTTCTTCTATGGCTTCGGCGCGGTCGGCTTCATGATCTACCTGATGCAGCAGCTCGCACCCGGCAAGTACGCCACCACCCACTATGCCTTCGGCACCGGCCTGATGGGCCTGTGCAATATGGTGACCGGCGTGGTCAGCGGCCACCTGCAGGAGATGATGGGCTACGTCAGCTATTTCGTGTTCGTGATGGTGGCCACCATCCCGTCCTTCCTGGCGACCTGGTTCGCCCCCTTCCACCAGGCCGACGGGATGGACCCGGCGCCGGCGGCACTTCCGCCCGACGCCTCGTCCCGTCCCGTCGCCTGAACCGGCGTTCTCCTCAGCGCCGGACTTCCTGCTCGAAGGGGAAGGCCGGCAGTCCCGATCGACCGTCGTACAGCGTACAGGTCGGGGCGTCCGCCCAGCAGTAGCGCACCTTCCGCGCCTTGCCGTCATCCGCCAGCACCACCTGCGAACCGCTGACCTGCGCCTCGGCCCAATGGCAGCCGGCGGCATCGCAGGTCTCGAAGCCGATCGGCCGGTTGGCGCCGTAAGCCAGCAGCGTCCCTTCGATGCCGTCGAAGTCGAGCACGATACGCCCGCCCCCGGCGAGCGCCGAGCGGATCATCGGCCCGGTGCTGCCCGCCGCCCCGTACAGCCGGGTCCCGACCGCGCGCGCCAGGCGCTGGCCGACGGCCTGCTTGTTGGCGGGGTGGATGTCGCCGGGCTCGCCGAGATCGACCGCCGTCACCAGCACCGCGTTCGGGTCCTTCAGCACCGCCAGGCGCTGGTCTTCGCGCAGGCGGGCCAGCGCCGATTCGGCCGGCTGCGCCGGGCGCGCGCCGAAGTTCGCCAACTGCACCACCGCGAACAGCATGTCCTTGCCGAACTGCCCGCGCCAGTCCGCGAACAGGCGGCCCAGCAGGTCCTGGTAAGGTGTGCCGACATTCGTCTCGCCCTGGTACCACAGCGTCCCTTTGAAGGGGAAGTTGGCGAGCGGTGCGATCATCCCGTTGTACAGCACGCTCACGCCGGACATCGCATCCCAGGGCGCGCGCGGCGGGTACTTCTGCGCCGACGGTGCGAGCTGCCAGCGCCACTGCGCCAGCGGGACGACACTGCCGTCGGCCAGGCGCAGCTGGCGCGGCTCGGCGCCGTACATGCCGCCGAAGCTCCACAGGTCGACGATGTTGGCCACCACCGTGTTGTCGCCGGCCTTGAGGGTACCGGCCGGCAGCGGGTAGACGCGGCGCGTGCCCGCACCCGAGGTCAGGCCGACCGGCTTGCCGTTCACCCAGCTGATGTCGATCTCGTCGATGAGGCCCAGTTCCAGCGTGGCGGCCTGCGCCGCCTGGGCCGGGCTCAAGCGCACCGAGGCCCCGTACCAGACGCTGCCATCGTAGGCGGCGAGTTCCGGCACCTCCCACTTTTCCCAGTTCTTCGAGACGTCGGGCACGGCGCGCCAGCGCGCCAGCTCGGCCGGCGTGGCGGCCCAGGGTTGCCCAGCTGCGCCGCCGCTGCGCCACCACTGCTCGAATTCCTGGCCGAAGGCGATGCTGGCGCGCGCCGGATCGGTCGCGTAGAGCTTCAGGAGGTCCTGCTGCCTGGCGTAGTCCGGCAGCGAGGCCGCCGGCGAGAGCCAGGCCGTGATGTTCGAGCCGCCCAGCGAGGCATGCACCAGGCCGATCGGCAGCTTGTGCTTTTGCTGCAGTTCCTGGCCGAAGAAATAGCAGGCGGCCGACCACTTTGGCACCGTCTGCGGCGCTGCCGCTTCCCACGGTGCCGGATTGGCCAGCCGCTCGCGCGGCGCCGGCACCGGATCCACCGCCACCGTCGCCATGCGCAGGTCCGGGTTGGCGGCATTGCCGATCACGACGTCCGAGTTCAGCGCACGCGTGATCGGCAGCTGCATGTTGGACTGGCCCGAGCACAGGTAGACGTCGCCGGTGACGACGTCGGCCAGCGTCACGCCCTGGCCGCCGGCGCCGCTGACGCTCAGAGTGCCGCTGCGGCCGGGGACAAAGTCGGGCAGCGCCACGCTGAAGCGCCCGTTTTCGTCCGCCGTCGCTTCCCATTTGCCGCCGAAACCGGCGACGACGATGCGCTCGCGCGGCGCCGCCCGGCCCGAGACCACGGCGCGCCGGCGCGGCAGCACCATGTGGTCGCCGAACAGGCTGTCCAGTGTCAGCCGGGGCTGGCCACCGGCGCCGGCCAGCGCATGCAGGCGCTGCGCCGACTGGCGGATCACCTCGAGCGTGGAAGCATCGCTGTCGAACACCGAATACAGGCCCTGCTCTTCCTGCGGCGGGTCGCCGACGAAATCGTTCCCGGGCCGCCACCAGTAATCGGCATTGGCGGCGCGCCCAGCCCCGCCCCAGGCCCAGAAGTTCCAGCCGGCGATGGGGTCGCCCGCGGCCGCGCGCTGCTGCAGCAGGCCGAACACCTCGCCGTAGAAGCGGTCGCGCACCGTGGTCGGTGTCTTGAGGTCGAAACCGGCGCCGTCGCGGTTCAGGCCGAATTCCTCGAGCACGATGGGCTTGCCCAGGGTTTTCGCATCGTCGATGTGGGTGTTCAGGTAGCGCCGGCTCTTGTCCAGCATGCCGTCCCAGGTCTGCGCGGCCCGCTTCGGATCGAACCAGCCCCAGTTGGCCGGCCACAGGTGGTAGGTCAGGTAGGCGATGTCCGGCGTGCGGTGCGCATCCAGGAAAAGCTGGCGGTCTTCGCTGGAGCCGGCCAGGCCTTCGCTGCCGCTGCTGACCAGGTGCCGGTCGTCCAGCGTGCGGATGTAATGCGCGGTTTCACGGATCCACTTCACGTAGGCGGCCTTCTCGGCCGCCGTGACTTTGCTGTTGCCCGGGCGCGGCTCGTTCGCCAACTGCCAGGACATGATGGCCGGGTCGTCGCGGTAAGACTTGCCGGTGACCGTGTTCGTACGCTGGACCAGATGCGCGATCACGCGGCGGTACTCGGCCTGCGCCTTGTCGTTGGTGTAGAAGCGTGCGTTCTCGGCCATGAAGCGCTCATAATCGCGGCTCGCGTTCGGGTCGTGGGCCGGGCTGCCGGTGAACCAGTTCAGGTACTGGGTCATCCCGCCCGACCACTGCCAGAAGTTGTTCAGATAGAGCACCGCCGTCATGTCGCGCTTGCCGAGTTCGGCCAGCAGGAAGTCCAGGCCCTGCAGCAGCTGCTCGTCGTAGCGGCCCGGCGCGGCCGTCGTGGCCGGGCTGACCGCGCTGCGCATCGCGCTCTGTTCCGACACCGCCAGCACACGCACGTTGTTGATGCCGAGCGCCTTCAGGCGGTCCAGTTCCTGCAGCAGGCGCTGGCGCCGCCCGACCGCCGATGGCGCGCCGAGGTAGCCGCCGTACCAGAGGTTGGTGCCGGCCACGTACCAGGGCTGGCCCCTGCGCACGAAGTGGCTGCCCTCGACGGCGACGAAGCCGTCCGGCACCGGGCCGGCGGCGGCCCAGGCGCTGCCCCAGCCCGCGAAGGCCAGCAGCAGCGCGCCCACCGGCAGCGCGCGTACACTCGCGCGCCTCATTTCGCCTTCCCTGCACCCCGCACATCCAGGGTGCTCGCCGGCAGTTCGACCGTCACGCTGCTGGCGTTCGTGCCGGCGGCATCCTCGGCCAGGGTCACGCGCACCTTGCCCTTGGCGATGCGCCAGGTGCGCGACTTCTCGTCGAACATGCCCAGCACGCGCGGCTCCACCGTCAGCGCGACCTCCTTCGCCTCGCCCGGCTGCAGCAGCACCTTGTCCCAGCCGGCCAGGCGCTTCGGCGCTTCCCACTTGCCGGACAGCGGCGACACGTAGACCTGGGGCACGTCCTTGCCGGCCACGTTGCCGGTGTTCGTGACCTTGAAGCGCACCTGCAGGCGACCATCCTTGACCTGGCTGCTCAGGCCCGAATACGCGAAGCTGGTGTAGGACAGGCCGTGGCCGAAGGGAAACAGCGGCTTGTGGCCCTTCAGGTCGAACCACTTGTAACCGATCGCCGCGCCTTCGTGGTAGTCGACCGCGAACTGCAGTTGCGGGTTCTTCGGATCGCCGTCCACTTTCGGGCGCGGCAGCTGCTGTTCGGAGGCCGGGAAAGTGGCCGGCAGGTGGCCCGAGGGGTTCACGACACCGAACAGCACGTTGGCGATCGCTTCGCCGCCGCTGGTGCCCGGATACCAGGCTTCCAGCACCGCCGGCACCTTGTTCAGCCAGGGCATGGCGACCGGGCCGCCGGTCTCCAGCACGACCACCGTACGCCGGTTGGCATCGGCCACCGCTCCGATCAGGTCGTCCTGGCGGTCCGGCAGGGCCAGCGATTCGGCGTCGACCGATTCGGCGGTCCACTGGGTGGCGAAGACCACGGCGACGTCGGCCTGGCTCGCCACCCGTGCGGCGCGCACCGGATCGGTACCGTCGTCGTAGACCACCTTCGCCTCCGGCGCCTGGGCCCGGATCGCGCGCAGCGGCGAGGACGGATGGTAGACCACCGGCCCCGGCCAGGTGGCCGGCAGCAGGCCCTTGACCGCATTGCCGCCGACCGGATACACCAGCGAGGAGCCGCCGCCCGCCGGCACGCCGGCGTCGGCGTGGCCGCCGATCACGGCGATGGTGCGCACGCTCTTCGCCAGCGGCAGCACGCCGCCCTCGTTGCGCAGCAAGACGATGCCTTCTTCGGCGGTAGCGCGGCTGACCGCGGCATGGGCCTTGAAGTCGATCGTACCGCCCTCCTTCAGTGGATTGTCGACCACGCCCTTGGCGAACATGCTGCGCACGATGCGGGTGACCATGTCGTCCAGGCGCGCCTGCGGCACCGCGCCGGACTTGATGGCTTCTTCGAGCGCGCCGCCGAAGTATGGCGACTTGTCGAATTCATGGCCCGACTGCTGGTCCAGGCCGTTGTTCGCCGCGGCCACCGTGCTGTGGGTCGCACCCCAGTCGGACATCACGAAACCGCGGTAGCCCCAGTCGCGCTTCAGCACCTGGTTCAGCAGGTAGTCGTTCTCGCAGGCGTAAGGGCCGTTGACGCGGTTGTAGGAACACATGACCGAGCCGGCGTCGGACTGTTCGATCGCCAGCTGCATCGCCAGCAGGTCGGACATGCGCAGGGCCGCCTTGTCGATGCGCGCATCGAGTTCGTTGCGGCCGGTCTCCTGGTCGTTCAGCACATAGTGCTTGACGGTCGCGATGATCTGGTTCGATTCGATGCCCTTCACCGCATTGCCGACCATGACGCCGGACAGCAGCGGGTCCTCGCCGGCGTATTCGAAGTTGCGGCCGTTGCGCGGCTCGCGCATCAGGTTCACGCCGCCGGCCAGCATCACATTGAAGCCCGAGGCGCGCGCCTCGGCGCCGATCATCGCGCCGCCGGCATAGGCCAGCTTCGGGTCCCAGCTCGAGGCCGTGGCCAGGCCCGACGGCAGCGAGGTCCGCTCGCGCACGTTCGGTCCGGCCTGCGAGGCCACGCCCAGCCCGGCATCGGTCTCGAACAGCGCCGGCAGGCCGAGCCGCGGCGTGCCCGGGATGTAGCCTGCCGACTGCGGCAGCGCTTCCGGAATCTTCTTGCTCTTGCCGAAGTCGTGACCGAAATAAGCCATCACCCAGCGCAGCTTTTCCTCCTGGGTCATGGCCTTGACGGCCAGTTCGGCGCGCCGGTCGGCACTCAGGGCGCGGTCGAGCCAGGGCTTCTGGGCCGGCTCCGGCGGCGTGGCCGGCGCGCTGACGGCGAACAGGGGGAAAGCGGCGGCCAGGGCCGCGCTCAGGTGGCGAATGCGCATGAAGGGTCTCCTTTTTGTGTTTTATTGAAGTCAGTGCTGCCTGCCGGCGTCCGCCGGCTGGTAATCGAACCACGCGAAATCGGCGGGCGGCATGGCGGCGCGGTCGGGCGCGTGCGCCACCATGCCGATCACCACGCCGGTGAATCCGCCGGCCTCCTCGGAACTGAGCGGGGCCGTGGGCAGGCTGCCAAAGGCCGCGTCCTCGCGCCCGCCGATGCGGTAGCCGAACACATAGCGGTCCGGCTGGCCGCGCACGCTCAGCTCGACCTGGCCCGGGCCCAGCGCCGTTTCGCGCACGACCTTGCTCACGCCTTTGACGCGGGTGGTCAAGCGCAGCACGCGGCCCTTGCCGGTGCCGGCGACCAGCAGCTGGTAGTGGTTATCTTCGTTCATGCGCAGCGCCAGCCCGGCCTCCTGCCCCTTCGCGCGCGGCGCAAAGTCGAGCAGCGTGGCGGCGCGCATCTGCAGGTCTTCCTGGCGCCGGCCGACGAAGGCCGGCGTGCCGATGTCCGCCAGCGACAGCGTGCTGCCCTTCAGGCGCAGCACGCCCGGCCTGTCGGTGAGCGACCACAGCTCCGTGGCGGGACCGCGCAGGAAGATCCAGTCCAGCCCCAGCGTGGCGCCGTCGAAGTCGTCGCGGACCGGCGCGGCCGGCCATGGCTGCGATGGCGGCAGCCCGTCCGCCTGCACCTTCAAGCCGAGCGGCGCGCCGCCGTTGATCTTCAGCCAGCCGTCCGCGGTCCATTCGACCGGGGCCAGCATGGTCTCGCGGCCGATGTGGTGCTTGAAGCTCAGGGCGCGCACGCCCAGCATCACCATGAACCACTTGCCCTCCGGGGTCTGCACCAGGTCGGCGTGGCCGAGGGCCTGCAGCGGCTGTTCGGGGCGGTCGCGGTGGGTGAGGATCGGGTTGCCCGGTGCGCCCTCGAACGGCCCCCACGGCGACCTGGAACGCGCCAGGATCACCGCGTGGCCGTAGGAGGTGCCGCCTTCCGCATGCAGCAGGTAGTACCAGCCATTGATCTTGTACAGGTGCGGCCCTTCCGGCCAGATGCCGCCCGTGCCGTTCCAGATGCGTTTGTGCTCGCCCTTGGGCTGGCCGGTGGCGACGTCGATCTCGACCTGGGCGATGCAGCCATGTTCGCCGCCCTCTTCGTGCGTCAGGTAGACCTTGCCGTCGTCGTCGAAGAACAGCGAGGGATCGATGCCCTCGACCTTGACCGGAATCGGCTCGGACCAAGGTCCGGACGGACTATTCGCATGCACGATGAAATTGCCGCCGCCCGCGATGTTCGTGGTGATCATCGTGAAGCGGCCGTTACCACAGCGCAGGGTCGGCGCGAAGATGCCTTCGGAGCTCTTCTGCCCGGCCAGCGGCAACTGCTTCGGCGTGCTCAAGGCGTGGCCGACGAGCTTCCAGTGCACCAGGTCCCGGCTGTGAAAGATCGGCACGCCCGGATAGTATTCGAAGGTGCTGGTGGCGAGGTAGTAGTCGCTGCCGTCGCGGCAGATGCTGGGATCGGGATGGAAGCCCGGCAGCACCGGATTGCGGTATTCGCCGGCGCCGGCGCTGCCCGCGCACAGGAGCGCCGACAGGATCAACAGGGACTTGCGCATCATTCGGGGTTCTCCACGCGCGCCGCACAGCGGCAGGTTTCTGGCCGTTCAGCGGCATGGCGTCGGCCATCGCCCTGAAATGTTAGCGCAACCAGTATATGTTACAAAAAGCCAAGCGGCAACGAAAAGCGTGGCGCCGCCTCTTTCCCCTTTTGGCCGGGAACAGTCTACAAAAAGATATATCGTCTTGCGGTATAATGTCGAAAGACATGGGAGCCGATGCGATGGCACACGATCAGAACAAATTCGACTTGGCGGAAATGCAGGCCGCCGCGGCGCGCGCATGTGCGCTGCTGAAGGTGCTCGGCAACCCCGACCGCCTGATGCTGCTGTGCCAGCTGACCCAGGGCGAATTCTGCGTCAGCGAGCTCGAAACCCTGCTCGGCATCCAGCAGCCGACGCTCTCGCAGCAGCTCGGCGTGCTGCGCGAGGAAAAGCTGGTCAACACGCGGCGCGAGGGCAAGCAGATCTATTACAGCCTCGCCAGCAAGGAAGCGTCCGCCGTGCTGCAGGTTCTTTATCAACAATTCTGTACCCCGACACAGGCTGGCAACGATGCGCATTGACTGGATTCACTTCACGCCCTGGACGGCGCTGGCCGGCGGCCTGCTGATCGGCCTCGCCGCGGCGGCTTTCGTACTGCTGAACGGCCGGATCGCCGGCATCAGCGGCATCCTCGGCGGCCTGCTGCGCCCGGCGCGCGGCGATATCGCCTGGCGCGTCGCCTTCCTGGCTGGCCTGGTCGGGGCGCCGCTGGTCCATGCCCTGTTCGCGGCCCTGCCCGAGGCCCGCATCGAGGCCGGCGAAGGCACGCTGGTCGTGGCTGGCCTGCTGGTCGGGCTCGGCACCCGCTATGGCGCCGGCTGCACCAGCGGCCACGGCGTGTGCGGCCTGTCGCGCCTGTCGCCGCGTTCGCTGGTGGCGACGGCGGCGTTCATGGCTGCCGGTTTCCTGACCGTGTACCTGCTGCGCCACCTGTTCGCCTGAGGAGTCGAAGATGTCCATCGTGAGTGCATTGATCGTCGGGCTGCTGTTCGGTATCGGCCTGATCGTTGCGGGAATGACGAATCCGGCCAAGGTCCAGGGCTTCCTCGACCTGGCCGGCAATTGGGATCCGTCGCTGGCCTTCGTCATGGGCGGCGCCATCCTGGTCGGCCTGGTCGCCTTCCGTTTTGCCGGCAAGCGCGAACGCTCGCTGCTGGGCGAAGCCATGCGCCTGCCTACCGCAACGCAGATCGACCGCCGCCTGGTGCTGGGCGGCCTGGCCTTCGGCGCCGGCTGGGGACTGGCCGGCTTCTGCCCGGGCCCGGCGCTGGCTTCGCTCACCACCGGCGGCAGCAAGGCTCTGCTGTTCGGCGGCGCCATGCTGGCCGGCATGCTCGTGTTCGAGATCCTGGAGCGCCGCGTGGCCGCCGCCCGCGTACGCAAAGCATAAGGTCGAGCGCGGCATGCTGACTTCGCTGATGCTCGGCCTCGCGGTGGGTCTGATTCTGGCGCTCACCGGGGCCGGCGGCGGCATCCTCGCGGTGCCGCTACTGGTGTTCGGCACCCATATCGGCGTGGCGCAGGCGGGCCCGATCGGCCTGATGGCGGTCGGCATGGCGGCCGCGCTGGGCGCCATCCTCGGGCTGCGCGCCGGCGTGGTGCGCTACCGCGCGGCGCTGCTGATCGCCATTGCCGGCATGCTGTTCTCGCCCGCCGGCCTGTGGCTGGCGCACCGCATCGACAACCGCTGGCTCAGCGTGCTGTTCGCGCTGGTGCTGCTGTACGTTGCCTTCAATACCCTGCGCAAGGCGCGCGGCTGGACGGGTACCGCGGCAACGCCCGAGGAGCGGCGCCCGCCCTGCGTGCGCGGGCTGGATACCGGCCGCTTCATCTGGATCCGGCCGTGCGCGCGGGCACTCGCCCTGTCCGGCTCATTTGCCGGTCTGCTGTCCGGCTTGCTGGGGGTCGGCGGCGGCTTCGTGATGGTCCCCGCGCTGCAGCGCTACACCGACCTGGCGATGCAGTCCGCAGTGGCGACCTCGCTGGCGGTGATCGCGCTGATTTCGCTGGCCGGCGTCGCCAGCAGTGCGGCCGGCGGCGCGCTCGCCTGGGGCATCGCCCTGCCCTTCTCGGCCGGCGCACTGGCCGGCATGCCGGGCGGGCGCACATTGTCGGCGCGCCTGTCCAGCCCTCTTCTGCAAACCGCATTCGCCGCCGTCTCCGCCGCCGTCGCGGCCGGCATGATCGTCAAGGCATTACGCTAAACTTCACACGTCTCCCGGGAACACGCCATGCACCTCAATCCGATCCAGCTGTTCGACACCGAATCCTCGACCTTCACCTACATCCTCGCCGCGCCGGGCAGCCCGGAGGCCGTCATCATCGACCCGGTCGACCGGCACTGGGAACGCGACCTGCGCCACCTCGAACGGCTCGGCCTGAAGCTGGCTTATGTGCTCGAGACGCACGCCCACGCCGACCACGTCACCTCGGCCGGCAAGCTGCGCGAGCTGACCGGCGCCACGGCGGCGGTGCCGAGCGGCTGCGGGATCGCCACTGCGGAAACCCAGCTCAACGACGGCGACACGATCCGCTTCGGCGCCGGCGAGACGATCGCGGTCCTGCATACGCCGGGCCACACGGCCGGCAGCATGTGCTACGTCTGGCGCGGCAATGTCTTCACCGGCGACACGCTGCTGATCGACGGCTGCGGCCGCACCGACTTCCAGAGCGGCAGCGCCGACGCGCTGTACGACAGCGTGACCGGCAAACTGTTCGCGCTGCCCGACGACAGCCGCATGTGGCCGGGCCACGACTACAAGGGCCAGTCGGTCTCCACGATCGGCTGGGAAAAGCGCCACAACGCCCGCCTCGCGGATCGCAGCCGCGAAGCCTTCGTCAAGCTGATGGGAGAACTGAATCTGCCGCGGCCGAAGCTCATCGACGTGGCGGTGCCCGCCAACCAGAACCTCGGCCTGCCGCACGGCGGCTGATCGCTTGCAAGCGCCTGGCGCCGGCGGGCCAGGCGCTCGCGTGCCGCTGTGCGCCGCCCTGCCGCCATTGCCGTTATTCTTCGAACAAGACTATCGACACGGCATGTGCCCATGAACAGCCTGCTGGCCTACGACTACGAAACCACCGGGCTGGACCCGGTCCGCGACCGGCCCGTCCAGTTCGCCTGCCTGCGCCTGGACATGGACCTGAACGTGATCGGCAACCCGACCACGCTGTATTGCCAGCCCGCCCCCGACCATCTGCCCGACCCGCTGGCCTGCCTGCTGACCGGGATCACGCCCCAGCGCTGCCAGGCGCTCGGCTTGCCGGAGCTGCAGTTCGTCGAAGCGGTCCATCGCCAGCTCGCGGCGCCGGGCACGATCGCCTTCGGCTACAACTCGATCGCCTTCGACGAGGAGGTCACGCGCTTCATGTTGTGGCGCAATCTGATCGACCCGTATGGCCGCGAATGGAAGGATGGCTGCGGGCGCTGGGATGTGCTGGGCCTGGTGCGCGCGACCTGGGCGCTGCGGCCGGAAACGCTGGAGTGGCCCGTCGACGAAGCCGGCAAGCCCTCGTTCGCGCTGGCGCGCCTCAGTGCCGCCAACGGCCTGGCGCACGAGGCGGCGCACGACGCCCTGTCCGACGTCCTGGCCACCGTCGCGCTGGCGCGGCGCATCCGCGACCGCCAGCCCCAGCTTTTCGCGCATTGCCTGGCGATGCTGGACAAGAACCTGGCGCTGCAGGAAATGGACGTGAACGCGCACAGTCCCTTCCTGCACGTTGGCGGCGGCAGCGCGCAGGCGGCCGGCGTCCGCATCATGATGCCGCTGGCCGCGCACCCGACCAACCGCAACGAGGTGATCGCCTGGGACCTGGCCAAGGATCCGCGCCAGCTGCTGGACATCGATGCCGAAACCATGCGCAGGCGGCTCTTCACCGGGCCGGAGGCGCAGCCCGACGCCTTCGAGCCGATGCCGGTCTTTAGCATCGCCGCCAACAAGTCGCCGGCAGTGTTCAGCAACCTGGGCGTGCTGTCGCGCGAGCGCGCCGCCGAACTCGGCATCGACGTCGGCGCCGCGCTGGCCAATGTGCCGGTGATGCTGGGTGTGATGCAGACGGTCGAGCTGTCGCGGCTGCTGCAGGTCGTATTCGCGCGCGAACCGCTCGAATGCGATCCCGAGGAAGCACTGTACGCCGGCTTCGTCGCGGCGCCCGACCGGCGCCTGCTGGACCAGCTGCGCAGCATGGACCCGGCCACCTTCGCGACGGCGAAGCCAAGCTTTGTCGACCCCAGGCTCGACGCGCTGTTCCTGCGCTACAAGGCGCGCCATTTCCCGGCGACCCTGACGTCGCGCGAGGAAGACAAGTGGGAAGAGCACCGCTTCCGCAAGCTGATCGAAGGCGATGGGCGCAGCCGCACGGTGGCGATGGTGCGCGAGGCGGTGGCCCGTTGCCGGCAGGCGCTGGCGGCAGCGGGCACGCCGGCCGACCCCGACAAATACCAGGTACTCGACGACGTACTGGCCTACACCAACGGCGTGGCGGCCGTGATCGATCCTTTCGGGACGGTGCCGCCGCCGGAACCGCAGCCGCTGGCGCCGGCCGAGCCGATAGCCGCTGCGGCCACTGAGGAGCCCGCGCAGGCCATGCTGCAACCGGAGCCGAAGCCGGCGCCGGTCCAGCCCGACCTGTTCGGCGGCGCCGACGTCGTGCCGGGCAAGCGCCGCGCTAGGACCCGCCGCTCCTGAGCAGGTTCTCGATCACGGCCGCCGGCTCGAGGTCTTCCTCGAACTCGAAGCGCTGGGTGGCGGCACGGTAGTCGCCACCCGCCCGTTCCAGCAGGCGCCGGATCTCGGCGAACCGGCTCAACGCCTGGATCGGCAGTTTGAGGCTCTGCCCTTCCGGTTCGAGCATGGCCAGCTGCTCGCGCAGTTCCTCGATGCTGCCCGGCGTCGGTGCCGCGGCGGTGGCGGCGACGGCGGGCATCTCGGGCATCGCGGGCGCCTCGCTGCCGCGCAACTGCGCCAGCTCCGGGTCACGCGCGTAGACCGCGGCGAGCCTGTCGCTCAGTTGGCCGACATCGAAGCGGCCGGCATAGCGTCCGCCGGCCAGCAGCTGGTAGCGCACCGTGAGCCGGCCATCCTCGCCGGCATCCAGCAGGTAATGGTCGGCCAGGCGCGCGTCTAGCGTGGGGCGGTGGATGCCGATGCGCTCGATGACGCTTTTCAGCTCGTCGTTGGCCTGCACCCGGACCGAGAAGCTGCGCGCGAGCACGCGCGGATCCTGCGCGTCGAAACCGGCCGCCGCCAGCGCCCGCACGGCGATGCCCTGCCCGACGCGCAGCGTCAGCTCATCGGCGGCGTGCGCCGGCAGGCCGGTCGCATAGCGTACCGCCTCCGGCCCGGCCCTGACCGGCAGCGCGATCGAGGCGAACAGGCCGGTAATGCCGCTTTCGGACAATACGGTGCGGTAGCGCGGATCGAGCGCTTCGAGGGTGACGCCTTCAGGCATGCCGTCCAGCAAACAGCGCTCGCGCAGGGCCTGGTACTCCGGATCGGCCTCGAGCACCGGCGCCGGATAGCGCAGCTCGCGCTCGATACGCCGGCCGTCGACGTCCTTGACCCGCGCCGCGCGGAATTCCTCGCGGGTCGCATCGGCGGTCGGCCAGCGCTTGTGGTAGGCGGCGAACACCTTGCCGATGCCGATGTAATAGGCCAGGTCATGCGCTGCGCCCGAACGGCCGAGCGGCAGTTCGAGCTGGGAAGTCGAGACCTGGGTCCGATGCGCTTTCGCTTTCATGATGCTCGAACGATACCGGATCGGCTGGCGGCGCAACGTTAGCGCACCCACATAGATGCGGGATACGCGAATTTTCGTGCCGCGCGACGAGCGCGCCGCCGCTTCCGCCAGGCCAAGGATCAATGTCTGGCGATTTTGACGCACATCAAAAAGCCCACTGGCGCCAGAAATCCCCTCGCCTTAGAGTGAATCCATGTCATGCCCCGCCGGGGTTCCGGCACCCGATCACCGCAAAGGAATGCCATGTTCAAGACCATCGTTGTCCATGTCGACGGGAGTCCTCTGCAGGACAGCCGTCTGCGCGCCGCCGCCTGCCTCGCCAATGCGCATGACGCCCACCTGGTCGGCAGCGCCGCCACCGGTCTTTCGCCGGTCGAGTATGCCTTCATCGAGGGCTCGCTGGGCGCGCCAGTACCGCCCAGCGACTTCGTGGCCTTGCGTGAGTCGAGCACGGCCCATCTGGACGCGTTCGCGGAACAGGCCAGGCGGCTCGGGGTCGCCTCGGTGGAAACGCGCCTCATCGAAGACCATGCCGACTACGGCCTGCTGCTGCAGTCGCGCTATGCCGACCTGGTGGTCCTCAGCCGCAACCCCGACGATTCCGGCCCCGTCCTGCCCGGCCATTTGCGCAGGCTGCCCGAACAGCTGGCCCTGCGCGGTGCACGCCCGGTCCTCGTGGTGCCGGACAGCTACCGCGACGAGGCGATTCCCGGCATCGCCGTGGCCGCCTGGGATGGCAGCATGCAGGCCTTGCGGGCGCTGACCGCGGCCCTGCCGCTGCTGCAAAGCGCCAGCGCTGTCAAGCTGGTGCTGGTCAATCCCGACACGCTTTCGGAACTGCACGGCGAACAGCCCGGCGCCGACATGGCGCTCTACCTGGCCCGCCATGGTGTCGAGGTCGAGGTCGTGGTCGAGTACACCCGAACCACGGTCGGCCATGCGCTGATGTCCCTGGCGCGCGATTGCGGCGCCGGGCTGCTGGTCTGCGGTGCCTATGGCCACAGCCGCTACCGCGAATGGGTGCTGGGCGGCGTGACGCGCGAATTGCTGGCGCGCGCGCCGCTGCCGCTGCTGGTCGCGCACTGATGACTTCAGGGCATACACGGTCATGCTGAAATCCATTCTCGTCCACGTCGACCTGTCGAAGCACGCTCCTGCGCGCATGCGCTATGCCGCCGCGCTGGCGCATGCGACCGGCGCGCACCTGACCGGCGCCGCCATGTTCGGGGTGTCCCGGGTGGTCTTCCCGAACGGCTACAAGGAAGAACCGGGTACGCTCAGCGCCAGCTATTTCCAGCCGCTGGAAGATAACGCCAGGCGTGCGCTGTCGCATTTCGAAGCGATCGCCAGCGAAATGCAGGCCGAACACGATACGCGCTTCGTTTGCGACCAGTCGGATGACGGGCTGGCGCGGCTGGCGCGCTTCGCCGACCTGGTCGTCATCAGCCAGGACGATCCGGACGAATCGATGCCGGAGATGGCGGTCCAGCTGCAGGAATACCTGATCCTCAACTGCGCACGCCCCGTGCTGGTGCTGCCGCGTACCGATCCCGCGCCCTACCACAGCCAGCAGGTGCTGGTGGCCTGGGACGGCAGCAAGGAAGCCTCGTTCGCACTGAGCACTGCCATCCCCCTGCTGCGGCGCGCCGCCGGGGTCACGGTAGTCGCTATTGCCGGACAGGACGGCAGCGAAGAGGATTTCCGTGCCCAGCAGCCTGAGCTGTTCACCTACCTCGAGCGCCACCTCGAAGGCCACCACGTACCGGCGAACATGCTGGTGCGTGCGCCGCGCCAGTCGACCGGACAGGATCTGCTGGCATTGGCCGCCGAGCTGGACTGCGGCATGCTGGTCATGGGCTGCTTCGGCCATAGCCGCTTTCGCGAACTGTGCCTGGGCGGGGCCAGCCGCACGGTGCTGGCGCAAGCCATCTTGCCGGTGCTGATGGCGCACTAGGTGGTGCCGGTGACGGTCGAATGGGTGGTGGCGCTCGCCGCTGCGCCTGGGCCAGCGACCGGCAACGCCAGCGGCATGCGGCTGGATTCGATCGGGAGAGAGGCTTCATGCCGAGGAAGAATTGCCCAAGCCTGTACCAGGCTGCGGCGTCCGCGGCCGCCCTGGCCGTCGGCGGCGCCTTGCAACTGCTCGGCATGCCGCACGCCGCCGCCTGGTGCTGGATCGCCGGCGCCGGCCTGGTGCTGGCGGCGGTGGTGCTGGACACCGCCGCCGCGCTGTGGCGCAGGCAGTTCGGCCTCGACCTGATTGCACTGGTGTCGATCGTCGGTGCGCTGGTTCTGGGCGAACACCTGACCGCGGCGGTCATCGCCCTGATGTTCGCCAGCGGCCGGGCGCTCGAGGCCTATGCGGAACAGCGTGCCGAGCAGGATATGTCGGCGCTGCTCGGCAAGGCCCCGCGCTCCGCCAACCGCTACGAGAAGGGCGCCATCGTGCAGGTGGCGTTGGACGCGGTCCGGCCGGGGGACAGGCTCGCGGTACGGCCCGGCGAGACGGTGCCGGTCGACGGCACCCTGGTCTGCGCCGCCATGGTCGACGAATCGAGCCTGACCGGGGAATCGGTGCCGGTCGCCTGCGGCGCGGGCGCGCCGGTGCGCAGCGGCACCGTCAATGCCGGCAATGCCTTCGACATGCTGGCCACCAGCAGCGCCAGCGACAGCACCTTCAGCGGCATCGTCCGCCTGGTACGGGAAGCCAGGGCTTCGAAGGCCCCGGCCGCGCGTCTGGCCGACCGCTACGCCCTGCTGTTCGTGCCGCTGGCCCTGGGGATGGCCGGCCTGGCCTGGCTGCTGAGCGGCGACCCGCACCGGGCGCTGGCCGTGGTGGTGGCGGCCACGCCCTGCCCGCTGATCCTGGCGGTGCCGGTCGCCATCGTCAGTGCGATGTCGCGCTGTGCCCGGCGCGGCGTGCTGGTCAAGCATGGCGGCGCGCTCGAAAAGATGGCGCAGGTCCAGACCCTGTTCTTCGACAAGACCGGCACGCTCACCAGCGGCCAGGCCAGGCTGACGGCGATCGCGACCGCGCCCTCGATCCAGCCTGCCGAAGCGCTCCGGCTGGCGGCCTCGCTGGAGCAGTTGTCCACCCACGCCATCGCGCAGGCGGTGGTCGCGGCGGCGCTCGAGCGCGGCCTGGCGCTGTCGCTGCCGCAGCAGGTCGAGGAGCAGCCCGGCGCCGGCCTGAGCGGCAAGGTCGACGGCAAGGCGGTACGGGTCGGCAGCTACGAAGCGATTGCCGGCCGGGCGCCGCCACCGGCCTGGGCCGCGGATATCGTGGCACGGGTCGGCGACGAAGGCGCGGCCGGCGTCTATACCGCGGCCGACCGCAGCTTCTACGCCGCGCTGCACATGGCGGACGAGATCCGCAAGGACACCCCGCGCGCCCTGCGGCTGCTACGGACCCTGGGTGTCGAACGGATCGTCATGCTGACCGGCGACCGGCGCGACGTCGCCAGCGCGATCGCCGGTTCGCTGGGCATCGATACGGTGCTGCCCGAGCAGACCCCGGCCGCGAAGCTGGCGGCGATTGCCGCCGCGCGCACGGATGGCGTCACGATGATGGTCGGCGACGGCATCAACGACGCCCCGGCCCTGGCCACGGCCGACGTCGGGGTCGCCATGGGCGCGCGCGGCGCCGCGGCGGCGGCGGAGTCGGCCCAGGTGGTGCTGCTGGTCGACCGCCTCGACCACCTGGCCTTCGCAGTGCGCATCGCCCGCCGCACCCGGGCCATCGCCTTGCAGAGCGTGATCGGCGGCATGGCCTTGTCGATCCTGGCCATGAGCGTGGCGGCCTGCGGCTATCTGCCGCCGGTGGCCGGCGCCGTGCTGCAGGAACTCATCGACGTCGCCGTGATCCTGAACGCGCTGCGGGTGCTGCGTCTCGAGCGGGCCAGGGCCGGATCCACGATCCGCGCCGACGAGGTCGCCAAGCTCAAGGGGGAGCACGCCCACCTGCTGCCCGTCATCGAGCAACTTGCCTCGCTGGCCGACCGGGCCGAAACACTGCCGGCGGCTGCCATCCAGGCCGAACTGGCATCGCTGAACGCCGCGCTGCGCAGCCGGCTGCTGCCGCACGAGGCGCACGACGATGCCGTGCTCTACCCGCAGCTTGCTCAACTCATCGGCGGCGAGGACCCGATGGCATCCATGAGCAGTACGCATCGCGAAATCTATCGCCTGAGCCGCAGCGTTGATCGCCTTGCCGCGACGATATCGAAGGGCGGCGCGACCGGTGCCTCGGTGCGCGAACTGCGCCGCACGCTGTATGCGCTGGACGCGATCCTGCGCCTGCATTTTGCCCAGGAAGAGGAGATCTACCACGGGCTTTCCTTCTGAAGCCTTATCAGAACACCCATGTTTTGATTTACATCAACGATTTGATCGACAACAAAACGTTAAGGTGGCCGAATGGACAAACCGACACTGCATTTCCCAGTCACGCTCGCGCCCGAGCCGCAGGATTTGCCGGCGGCCGCCCCGGCCGTCGGCGCCAGCGCCGACATCGAAACCCCGACCCGGACCGACCGCCTGCTGCATGCCGCGCTCGGGCGGCTGACCGCTGGCATCTCGCCAGCCGCGCTGGCGCTGGCCTGGACCGACTGGGCCCTGCATCTGGCGCAGTCGCCCGGCAAATGGGGCCGCCTGCTGGAGAAGGCGGTGCGCAAGAGCGGACGCTTCGCCGATTATGCGGCGCACGCCGTGGCCGGGTCGCCCGCGCCCTGCATCGCACCGCTGCCCCAGGACCACCGCTTCGACGGCGAGGCCTGGCAGCGCTGGCCCTTCAACGTGATCCAGCAGGGCTTCCTGCTCAACCAGCAGTGGTGGCACAACGCGACCACCGGGATCGGCGGAGTTTCGCCGCACCATGAACAAGTGGTGTCCTTCGCTGCGCGGCAATTCCTCGACATGCTCTCCCCCGTCAATTTCCTCGCGACGAACCCGGAAGTGCTGCAGGCCACGCGCGAGGAAAACGGCATGAACCTGGCCCGTGGCGCTGCCCACCTGCTTGAGGACTGGCAACGCATGCTGCTTGGCAAGCCGCCGGCCGGGACTGAAAATTTCGTTCCCGGCAAGAACGTCGCGGTCACGCCCGGCCAGGTGGTGCTGCGCAACAGGCTGGTCGAGCTGATCCAGTACGCGCCTGCTACCGCCGAGATCCACGCCGAACCGGTGCTGATCGTGCCGGCCTGGATCATGAAGTACTACATCCTCGATCTGTCGCCCCACAATTCGCTGGTCAACTACCTGGTCCAGCGCGGCCATACCGTGTTCATGATCTCCTGGCACAACCCGGTCGAAGCGGACCGCGACCTCGGCATGGACGACTACCTGCAGCAGGGCGTGCTGGCGGCGCTGGACGCGGTGGCGGCGATCGTTCCTGAGCGCCGCATCCACACCGCCGGCTACTGCCTGGGCGGCACCCTGCTCGCCATCGCCGCCGCCTGGCTGGCCGGGCAGCGCGACGCGCGCATCGCTTCGATGACCTTGCTGGCTGCCCAGACCGACTTCACGGAAGCGGGCGAACTGAACCTGTTCATCGACGACAGCGAGCTGGACTATCTCGATGCCATGATGTGGCGCCAGGGCTACCTGGAGACCCACCAGATGGCCGGCGCCTTCGAACTGCTGCGCTCGAATGACCTGGTGGGGTCGCGCGTGGTCAGCGCGTACCTGCTCGGCAAGCGCCAGCCGGTGAACGACCTGATGGCCTGGAACGCCGACGCCACGCGCATGCCCTACCGCATGCACAGCGAGTACCTGCGCCGGCTGTTCCTGAAAAACGAATTGTTCGAAGGGCGCTACCGGGTCGATGGGCGGCCGGTGGCGCTGACCGACATCCATGTCCCGATGTTCGTCGTCGCCACCGAGACCGACCACGTGGCGCCCTGGAAGTCGGTCTACAAGATCAGGCTGGTGGCCGATGCCGACCTCAGCTTCGTGCTCACCAGCGGCGGCCATAATGCTGGCATCGTCAGCGAGCCGGGCCACCCGAGGCGCCATTTCCGGCTCGGGCGCCAGGCCGACGGCGACATTTACCTGGCGCCGGACGACTGGGTCGCCGCCACGCCGCCGCAGGAAGGCTCGTGGTGGCCGGCCTGGGCCGACTGGCTCGAGGCCGCCGGCAGCAGGCGCGCCGCCCCGCCGGCGATGGGTGCGCCCGCGCGCGGCTACCCCGCCCTCGGCCCGGCACCCGGCAACTACGTGCTGGAGCGCTGAGCGAAAGAACCGAATGGACACCATACAGAACCGCACCTTTGACGAACTCCGGGTTGGCGACAGCGCCAGCCTGACCCGCACCCTCACCCGCGAAGACATCGAACTGTTCGCCGTCATGTCGGGCGACGTCAACCCCGCCCACCTCGACGACGAGTACGCCCGCAGCGACATGTTCCACAAGGTGATCGCGCACGGCATGTGGAGCGGCGCGCTGATCTCCACCGTGCTCGGCACCCAACTGCCCGGCCCGGGCACGATCTACCTTGGACAGTCGTTGCGCTTCCTGAAACCGGTCGGCCTGGGCGACAGCGTGACCGTGACCCTGAGCGTGGCCCGGCTCGATCCGGAACAACGCCGCGTCACCCTCGATTGCGTGGTGACCAACCAGGCGCACGAAGAGGTGGTGGCCGGCAGCGCCGACGTCATCGCGCCCGCCGAGAAGATCGTGCGCCCGCGCGTGGCGCTGCCCGAGGTGCGCCTGCGCGAGCGCGGCGGCCGCTACCGCGCCCTGCTGGCGGCGGCCCAGGACGCGCCGCGCATCCGCACCGCGGTGGTACACCCGGTCGATACCGTCTCGCTGCTGGGCGCCCTCGAAGCCGCGCGCCAGGACCTGATCGAGCCGGTGCTGGTCGGTCCGGAAGCGAAGATCAGGCGCGCCGCCCTCGAGGCCGGCGTCGACCTGGCGGGGATACGCATCGTGCCCACCGAGCACAGTCACGCAGCGGCCGAGGCCGCGGTGGCGCTGGCCCGGGCTGGCGAGGTCCAGGCCCTGATGAAAGGCGCGCTGCATACCGACGAATTGATGCATGCCGTGGTGGCCAAGGAAAGCGGCCTGCGCACCGCGCGCCGCGTCAGCCACGTGTTCGCGATGGACGTGCCGACCTACCCGCGCCCGCTGTTCATCACCGATGCCGCGATCAACGTCACCCCCACCCTCGAGGACAAGCGCGACATCGTCCAGAACGCGATCGACCTGGCGCACGCGCTGGGGATCGCCGCGCCGCGCGTGGCGATCCTGTCGGCGGTCGAGACGGTGTACCCGAAGATCGCCTCGACCATCGAAGCGGCGGCGCTGTGCAAGATGGCCGAGCGCGGCCAGATCGGCGGCGGCCTGGTGGATGGCCCGATGGCCTTCGACCTGGCGGTGTCAGGCGAGGCCGCGGCGACCAAGGGCTTCGTTTCGCCGGTGGCCGGCTGCGCCGACGTCCTGGTCGTGCCCGATCTCGAGGCCGGCAATATGCTCGCCAAGCAGCTCGAATACCTGGCCGAAGCCCAGGTGGCCGGGATCGTGCTCGGCGCACGCGTTCCCATCATCCTCACCAGCCGCGCCGACGGACCGCTGGCGCGGCTGGCCTCCTGTGCGCTGGCGGCACTGCTGGTGCGACATCAATCGGCTTCGGCCGGGAGCAGCATGCCATGAAAGCCTACGCCTGTTTCAATGCCGGCTCGTCCAGCATCAAGTTCGCCGTATTCCTTGAACGCGAGGGCCAACTGGTGCCCGCCAGTCACGGCAAGATCGACAACGGTGCCGCCACGCCGCGCCTGCAGGCCTGGTCGGCCGAGGGCGCGCTCATCGAGGACCGCTTGCTGGCCACGGACAATGCCTACGCGACCGAGATGGCCGCGGCGATCGACTGGATCGAAGCGCATCTGGCGCCGGCGCAGCTGGCCGGCGTCGGCCATCGCGTGGTACATGGAGGAAATGCGCATGCCGGTCCGGCGCTGGTGACACCCGTGCTGCTGCAGGAATTGGCCGAGCTGGCGCCGCTGGCGCCGCTGCACCAGCCGCACAACCTGGCCGCGATCCGGGCCATCGCGCGGCTGCATCCGGGCCTGCCGCAGGTTGCCTGCTTCGATACCGCCTTCCACCTCGGCGGTCCGCGCGTGCCGCGTTTGTACGCGCTGCCACGTGAATTCGCCGAGCAAGGGATGATGCGCTACGGCTTCCACGGCCTGTCCTACGAGCACCTGGCTGCCAAGCTGCCGGCGCTGGAGCCGCGCGCCGGCGGCCGGGTGGTCGCTGCTCACCTGGGCAGCGGCGCCAGCATGTGCGCCATGCTGGACGGGCGCAGCATCGCCAGCACGATGGGATTTTCGGCGCTCGACGGCTTGCCGATGGCAAGGCGCTGCGGCAGCATCGATGCCGGCCTGCTGCTCTACCTGCTGCAGGAAAAACACATGGCGCCGAAGGCGCTGGAACGGCTGCTGTACCAGGGTTCGGGCCTGTTCGGCCTGTCCGGCATCAGCGGCGACATGCGCACCCTGCTGGCCAGCGAGGATGCGGCGGCGCGCGAGGCGGTCGAGGTTTTCGTCTACCGCATCGGGCGCGAACTCGGCTCGCTGGCCGCGGCCCTGGGGGGTCTCGACGTGCTGGTCTTCACGGGCGGCATCGGCGAGCACGCGGCCGAGATCCGCGCGCGCGTCTGCGCCCAGGCGGCCTGGCTCGGCGTCAAGCTGGACCTCGAGGCCAACGCCGCCGGCGGCCCGCGTCTGCACGCGCCGGACAGCGCGGTCGCGGTCTGGGTGCTGCCGGCCGACGAGGAAGCGGTGATCGCGCGCCAGACGCGCGCGCTGGTGCAGCGTATGCCGGCTCAGATCGTCCGCGAGTAGCGCACCCGCTGCAGCGGCACCGCTTCCGGCATGCCGAAGTAGGCGTCGAACACCATGCAGATATTGCGGATCAAGAGCCGGCCCCTGGCGCTGACCTCGAGCCGGTCCGGCAGCAAGGCGAGCAGGCCTTCGGCGCCCAGCGCCGTCAGCTTTTCCAGCTCAGGCGCGAAATCGGCCGCGAAGTCGATCCCCCAGCTCGCCTCCAGGGCGTCGAAGTCGAGCGCAAAATTGCACATCAGCTGCTGGATGATGTCGCGCCGCACCAGGTCGTCGCGCGACAGGCACAGGCCGCGCGCCACCGGCAGCACGCCTTCGTCCAGGCGTGCGTAATAGGCTTCGAGCGTCTTCTCGTTCTGGCTGTAGGTGCCGTTCACGGCGCTGATCGCCGACACGCCGCAGGCGATGGTGTCGAGCGCGGCCCGGGTCGAGTAACCCTGGAAGTTGCGGTGCAGCGTGCCGTCGCGCTGGGCGCGCGCCAGTTCGTCGTCCGGCTTGGCGAAATGGTCCATGCCGATATAGACGTAGCCGGCCGCGCACAGGCGCTCGATGCACAGGCCGAGCATGGCCAGCTTGGTGGCGGGATCCGGCATGTCCTCGTCGCGGATCACCTTCTGCGCCTTGAACATCTGCGGCATGTGCGCGTAGTTGTAGACCGAGATCCGGTCCGGCAACAGCGCGACCACCTTGTCGAGCGTCTGCGCCATGCTGGCCACGCTCTGCAGCGGCAAGCCGTAGATCAGGTCGATGCTCACCGAGCGGAACCCGGCCGCGCGCGCGGTCGCGATGGCGTCGCCCGTCATCGCTTCCGGCTGGAGGCGGTTGACGGCGCGCTGCACGTCCTCGTCGAAGTCCTGCACGCCGAGGCTGAGGCGGTTGAAGCCCTGGCGCCGCAGCGAGCGGATGCGCTGCGCGTCGACGGTGCGCGGGTCGATCTCGATCGAATACTCGCCCTCTTCGTCATCGGCGAACGCGAAGCGGCTGCGCAGGTGGTCCATCAGGGCGCCCATCTGCGCGTCGCTCAGGTAGGTCGGCGTGCCGCCGCCGAAATGCAGCTGCTGCACCGGGCCGCAGGCCGCGAACAGGCTGGCCTGCATGTCGATCTCGCGCACCAGGTAGTCCAGGTATTTCGCAGCCTTGCTGCGGTCGTGGGTGATGATCTTGTTGCAGGCGCAGTAGTAGCACAGCGACTCGCAGAACGGCACGTGCACGTACAGCGACAGCGGCCGTCCCGGCGCGCCGCGCCAGGCCGCCGCCGCGAATTCGTTCGCGGCGAAACTGCCCGTGAAACGGTCGGCGGTCGGATACGAGGTGTAGCGCGGCCCGCGCTGGCTCATGCGAGCGATCAGTTCGGGGTCGAATTGGACGGTGGGTTGCATGGTAAATCCTGTGAATGAATCAGCCTTCGCGGCCATCGGGACGCGGCGCGACGAGGCGTGGCAGGTAGACGGCCAGGTAGGCCAGGAAGCAGCCGCTCCAGCACACGGTGGCAAGCACCAGCCAGGGCATGCGTGCGGCAGGTGCCAGCGCGGCCGCGAAACGGGCCAGCACGGCGCCCTGCGCCAGCACGTACATCAGGGTTTCGGCGCGGCCCGCCTTCAGAGGACGGCCGGTGTGGCCCAGCGCGGTGCGGGTGATCATGCCGATCACCAGGCCGGCGAGCGAGCCGACGGTCAGCAGGTGCAGCGCGGCGCTGGGCGTCACGATGCCGTACTGGGCCAGCGCCAGCGCCAGGAAGCCCAGCGGAATCCAGGCATACGACAGGTGGAGTATCCACAGCAGCGGGTTGCGCAAGGTGCGCCACGGCTTCCAGCCCGCCAGGCGCAGCGCCTGCGCCACGGCGGCGGCCATCGCCAGCGCCGCGGTGAACGGCGCCGCCAGGCCGGCCGTCCACGCCGCACCGGCCAGCACCGTCAGGAACAGCGCGGTCCTGTCGACGCGCGCGTCCTGCACCGGCCTGGTCCCGGGCGCGCCGTTCGCGGTAAACATCGGAATCACGCGTCCGCCGATCACGGCTTCGATGGCCACGATCAGGACGATGGCCGCGTGCACCGGCGCCAGCGGGTCGAGCGGCAGCCAGCCCAGCGTGGCGGCGTGGTACAGCAGGTTCGACAGCGCCAGCAGGCCGAGCAGCGCCACCAGGAACATGTTGCGGCGGTTGCCCGACTGCTTCAGCACCCGGTACAGCGGCAACGCCGCCAGCGGCAGGAAGATGGCATCGACGGCGGCAGCGGCCAGCGGCGGCGCGGCCAGCATGGCAGCGCGTCCGGCGAGCCAGACCCCGGCGATCGCCGCCAGGCGCCAGCCGCGCGGGGTCCACAATCTGGTCCAGTTGTAGCCGGCGGTGTACAGGAAGCCGACGATGACGGCGACCGCGAAGCCGTACACCATCTCGTGCATGTGCCACAGCATGTCGACGCGGGCCGGCACCGGCCAGCCGGCCTGCGCCGCCACCCACAGCGGCACGCTGACAGCGGCGAAGGCTGCGGCCAGCAGGTAGAAGGGACGAAAGCCAAGCGCGAACAGCGCCGGCCTGGCGCCGGGCGCCGGCGCGCGGGGCGCCTCTTCGATGGACATCAGCGACATGTGGACTCTCCCTGGAGCGGCATATGGGACGCATCTTAGTTGCGCCCGGCCACGGCCACAATCCGCCAAAGGAACTAGCCCGCCTGCGGCCTGCTCAGCCCTGGTAGCTGCGCAGCCCGCCGGCGTCGAGGATGTCGATCGCGCGCCCCTCGACCCGGATCAGCTGCCGTGCCGAGAGCGCGTGCAGCACCCGAGAGAAGTACTCCGGCGTGATGTTCAGGCGGGAAGCGATCGCGCGCTTGCTGACCGACAGCGTCAGCCGGTCGCCGCTCTCCGGCCCATCCTTGAGCAGGTAGCCGACCACGCGCTGGCCGCCGGTATGCAGGGTATAGGCTTCGACGTCGGCGATCAGGCCGTGCATGCGGCGGCTGATACCGGCCAGCATGCGCCGTGCCAGCACCGGGTGGCGGTCGAGCTCTTCGAACAGCCCCTTCTTGCCGACGTGGAGCAGCATGCAGTCTTCGAGCGCGGTGGCGGTGACCACGTAGGGCTTTTCCATGAACATCACCGCCTCGCCGAAGCTCTGTCCCGGCCCGAGGATCTCGACGATCTTTTCCTGCCCCTGGGCCGACACGAAGCCCAGCTTGACCTGGCCGTACACCACCGAATGGAAGCCGTGACAGGGGTCGCCGCGCTCGAAGACGGTGCGCCCGCGCGGCACGTGCACTTCGCTGGCCCCCGCGGCGATCGCGCCCAGCTCCTCGTCGCCCAGGCTTGAGAACAGCGGCATTTGGCGCAGGAATCTGCGCGGGTCGATGGCGTGCATGGGTGTCCTTTCGATGTAAGCCCATGCATTGTCCGCCTGCCAGGTCCGTCACGGGATAGGCCGGAAGAACTAGGCCGCTTACGCCGTCGTGCAGACAGGCAAGCGCAGCCCTGCTCTCTAGAATGGCAAGACTCACCTTCACGCTTACTCCGCACACATGCAGACCACCACCACCCTCTCCAGCTTCGACGACTTCCTTGCGGCCGCGCGCGCCCAGCCGGAATCCCAGCGCCTCCTGTTCGTGTTCGGCGTCGCCGAACTTCCCCAAACTCACAGCCCGGGCCAGGAAAAACGCTTCCGCGAAGGTCGGGGCGGCGCGCTGTCGCCGGTGATGTGCGTCGACAAGGCGATTACGGAGCTGGCCGATTTTTCCGCGCTCGCACAGGAATCGCAGAGCACCGGCCAGCCCTGGGACGTGGTGTTCGCCGCCGCGCTGGCCGGCCCCTCCGGGCGCGAGCCGTCGGACGCGGAGGTCGAACAGGCACTGCGTTCGATGATCGGCGCCGTGCACCGCAGCGCGGTCGAGCGCTTCATCGCCTTCGACCGCGACGGTCATGCGCTGCATTTTTCCTGAACCTTAAACCGGTTCAAGGACGGCCGGTGAGCGGTTGCCTATAGTCCTGTCACAGCAGACCCACGACATCCCGAAAGCCAATCAATGAACGCGCACGAAAAACACTTCGGCAGCCATCTGCCGGCACAGGAAGTCTCCCTCGACGTCCTGCGCGAAAAATACGCCAGGGGCGACGAGACCAGCATCGGCCAGGTCCGTGCCCGCGTGGCGCACGCCCTCGCCGCCCACGAGGCGGAGCCGCTGCGCCTCGACATGGAGCAGCGCTTCCTGTGGGCCCAGGATCACGGCTTCGTGGCGGCCGGCCGCATCAACTCGGCCGCCGGCCTGGGCATCAAGGCGACCCTGATGAACTGCTTCGTGCAGCCGGTCGGCGACGCCATCAGCGGCTACCATGACGGCCTGTCCGGCATCTACACCGCAGTGGCCGAAGCCGCCGAGACGATGCGGCGCGGCGGCGGCGTCGGCTACGACTTCAGCCCCATCCGCCCGGCCGGCAGCCTGGTCCGGGGTACGCAGTCGCGCGCCTCCGGCCCGGTCTCGTACATGGAAGTGTTCGACGCCTCCTGCCGCACGGTGGAATCGGCCGGCGCCAGGCGTGGCGCGCAGATGGGCGTGCTGCGCATCGACCATCCGGACATCGAGCGCTTCATCGCCGCCAAGGACGGCGGCGCCTTCAGCAACTTCAACCTGTCGGTCGGCGTGACCGATGCCTTCATGGACGCGGTGGTTGCGGACGCCGAGGTCGAACTCGCGCACCCGGCCGAGCCTTCGGCCGAGGACCGGGCCGCCGGCGCCTGCCGGCGCGAGGACGGCTGGTGGATCTACCGCCGGGTCGCGGCGCGCGCGCTGTGGGACAAGGTGATGCGCTCGACCTACGACCACGCCGAACCGGGCGTACTGTTCATCGACCGCATCAACGCCGAGAACAACCTGTATTACTGCGAGCGCCTGGCCGCCACCAACCCCTGCGGCGAACAGCCGCTGCCGCCCTACGGCTGCTGCGACCTCGGTTCGCTCGACCTGACCCGCTTCGTGCGCGATCCCTTCACCGCCGATGCCTGCTTCGACTTCGCGACCTTCCGCGAAGTTGCCGCCATCGGCGTGCGCATGCTCGACCTGGCGCTCGACGCCACCGAGTGGCCGCTGCCGCAGCAGGCCGCCGAAGGCCGGGACAAGCGCCGCGTCGGCCTCGGCTTCCTGGGCCTGGGCAGCGCGCTGGTGATGCTGGGCCTGCGCTACGACGCCGACGAAGGGCGTGCGCTGGCCACGCGTATCGCTCGCGAACTGCGCGACAGCGCCTACGCCGCATCGGTGGACCTGGCCAGGGAAAAAGGGCCATTCCCGCTGTTCGATGCCGAGGCTTACCTGGCCGGCCGGTTCGTACAGCGCCTGCCGGACGAACTGCGCGCGTCAATCGCGCGCGACGGCATCCGCAACTCGCATCTGTTGTCGATTGCGCCCACCGGCACGATCTCGCTGGCCTTTGCCGACAATGCCTCGAACGGCATCGAGCCGCCCTTTTCCTGGACCTACCAGCGCAAGAAGCGCATGCCGGACGACAGCACCCGCGTCTACGAAGTGGCCGACCATGCCTGGCGCCTGTACCGCCACCTGGGCCACGAAGCCGGCGACGAGGCGGCGCTGCCGCCGCAGTTCGTCACCGCCCTGCAGATGCCGGCGCAGGACCACCTGCGCATGATGGAGGCGGTCCAGCCTTACGTGGACACGGCGATCTCGAAGACCGTCAACGTGGCGGCCGATTATCCCTACGAGGACTTCAAGGACCTCTACCTCGACGCCTGGCGCGCCGGCCTGAAGGGGCTGGCGACCTACCGTCCGAACAGCGTCACCGGCAGCGTGCTGAGCGTCGCTCCCGAGCCGGCGCCGGCACTGGCGCCTGCCGCCGACCTCAATCCCCTGCACCGGCGCTTCGACAGCCGGCCGCTGGGCGAACTCGACTCGGTCACCTCGAAAGTCGAATACGGCACCCAGGAGGGCAAGAAGGCGCTGTACCTGACGGTCAGCTTCCTCCGCGTGCAGGGCACGCTGGACGGCCGCCCGGTCGAGATCGAGCGCCCCTTCGAATTCTTCATGCCGGCCAACCAGCGCAGCGAGGGCCACCAGTGGATCACCTCGACCATGCGCCTGCTGTCGCTGGCCGCGCGCGCCGGCAGTTCGATCGCCAAGGCGCTGGCGGACATGCGTGAAGTGGTCTGGGAAAAAGGTCCGGTGCGCTGCGGCCACCTGACCCGCGCCGACGGCGTGCAGGTGCCGGTCCACCACGATTCGGAAGTCGCGGCGATCGCCTTCATGCTGCAGCGGATGCTGATCGCACGCGGCTTCCTCGACGCCTACGGCAACCAGGTCCCGGTCGCGCAGCTCGACCGCGAACTGGCGGCCCGCGGCGGCGGCGGCGCGCGCGAGTTCCGCCCGAGCACGCCAACCTCAGCGTCGCCATCCGCGCCGGCGCAGCGTCCCCTCGGACGCCCCTGCCCGGAATGCGGCGCGCGCGCCCTGTCCAGAGTCGACGGCTGCACCCGCTGCGCCGAATGCCATTACATCGGGGCCTGCGGCTGAGCAGCCCCGCCCTTCAAGGAAAGGAAACATCATGCAACAACGCTTCCAATTGTCGACGCCGCTCGCCTTTGCGGATGTCGAGCGCATCACCAACTGCCTGGCCATCCTGCCCGGCGTGCACGGTCTCGACATGGCGCCCGGCAGCCGCCAGATCGAGGTGGCCTTCGACGAACGCCAGACCTCGGCGCAGGCCATCGTCGATGCCGCCTCCCAGGCTGGCTACAGCGACCTGCGCAACGCGCCCGCCGGCGGCTGCTGCGGAGGCTGCTGTGGTGGCTAAGGCAGGCATGGCCGCGGCGTCGCGCGCACGCCGCGATATCCGCGACGCGGTCCGGCTGGCGATCCCGATGGGGGTCACGCTGGTCCTGTTCTACGCCGGCGAACTGGGCCTGATCCCATCCTCCGGACCGCTGGCCTGGACGGCTGCCTTGTGCGCGGCGCTGGTCATGGCAAGCGCGCTGGTCGGCCTCGGCAGCGGCAAATCACGATGATGATGATGGTGAACGGGCGGGGTGTCCGCCTGTTCGCCAGTCGCGCAAGACATCGATCCAAGGGCGAAAATAAACGGATTCACGCATAAGCTGAATCCGTTTTTTATTGCCCTTTGCAAGCGCCCACGATCTTCCCCGAGCGCCTCCTGAAACACGCTGGTCAGCTCAACTGGAGCGCCAGAGGCCGCACCTTCTCCTCGATCTTGAACATCCGGATCGTCTCGTTCAGCGTGGCAGCCTGGTCCTGCAGGGATTGCGCCGCGGCGGCGGCCTGTTCGACCAGGGCGGCATTCTGGTGGGTGGCGCCATCCATCTGGCCAACGGCAATGTTCACCTGTTCGATGCCGGCGCGCTGCTCGTCGCTGGCGGCGGTGATCTCGGCCATGATGGCGGCCACTTCGCGTACGCCGGCCAGCACCTGCTGCATGGTGTCGCCAGCCTGCCCGGCAAGCCGCGCGCCATCGCCGATCTTGGCCGTGGAATCGACGATCAGGGCCTTGATTTCCCTGGCCGCGACCGCCGAGCGCTGGGCCAGCGAGCGCACTTCGCTGGCGACCACGGCAAATCCCTTGCCCTGCTCGCCGGCACGCGCCGCCTCGACCGCCGCATTGAGTGCCAGGATGTTGGTCTGGAAGGCGATGCCGTCGATGATCGCGATGATGTCTTCGATGCGGCGCGCGCTGTCGCTGATGGCGGTCATGGTCAGTGCCACCTTCGCTACCGCGGCGCTGCCCTCGGCGGTGGTGGTCGAAGCGCTGCCGGCAAGCGCGTTTGCGCGCTGGGCGTTGGCGGCGTTCTGCTGCACCGCGCCGGTCAGTTCCTCCATCGACGAAGCGCTCTGCTGCAGCGCGCTGGCCTGCATTTCGGTGCGGGCTGCCAGGTCGAGGTTGCCGCTGGCGATCTGGGTGGAGGCGCTGGCGATGGTTTCGGTGCCCTGGCGTACCTGCCTGACCATATTGCCAAGATTTTCATTCATGACCGCCAGGGCGCGCAGCAGCTCGCCCAGCTCGTCCTTTGCGGACGACTGGATACGGCCGCTCAGGTCGCCGTCCGCCACGCGTTGTGCCAGCGCCACGGCCGCGCGCAGAGGATGGACGATCGAGCGCGCAAGCGTCGCCGTGAACAGGGTGCCGATGACCAGCGCGGCCGTGCCGAGCGCCAGCATGATCTTGCTGCCACCGGCGATTTCATTCTGCACGTCCTGGCCGGCGCTAGCGGCGCGGCGCTTCTGCAAAGCGCTCATGTCGCGCACGCTTTCCTGCAGCACGTCCAGGTGGCGCATGGTCTCGCCCAGCACCAGGGTGCGGGCCTGCTCGGTCTTGCCCGACTCGATCAATTGGTTAACCTGGGTGAAGGAGTCGACATAGGCGCGGCGGCGCTCGGTGAGCTGCGCCAGCAGGGCGCGCTCGTCCGGCGCACTGGCGCGGTCTTGCAGCAGGGCCAGCGCTTTGCCGATTTCCGCCTTGTTGGCGTCGATCTTCTCGCGGATGCCGTCGCGGTAGGCGCGGTCCGGCGCCAAGAACAATTCGAAGGTACGGCGCGCGTTGGCGCGGGTCATGGTATCGATCGTGTTCGCGGCCTCGGCCTTGACCCAGTCTTCGCCGACCAGCCGGCCGGTCGAACCGCCCACGGTCTGGAAGCCCCTGAGTCCGGTGGCGACGATCAGGGCGAGGAGCAGGAGCACGAAGCCGAAACCCACGCCGAGGCGGGTTCCTATCTTGAAATTCTGGAGTGTCATGATGTTAATTCGTAGCGTGGCGAAGTTGCCGCATAGAAACAAGCTTAGCGCCGCTGCGCCCCGCCCCGGAATACGCCGAAGTGACTAGTCGGCGTCATCCCTCATGCCGACTGTCAAGGGCGCGGCCCTCCCCTAGAATGTCAGCCATTCACCACCATTGGAGCACCGCATGCTGCGCGACCGCTTTGGACGATCGATCGAATATTTGCGCCTGTCGGTGACCGACCGCTGCGACCTGCGTTGCACGTATTGCATTCCGACCGGCTTCAGGGGTTTCGAGGAACCCGAACACTGGCTGCGCTTCGACGAGATCGAGCGCCTGGTCGGCGCCTTCGCCCGCCTCGGCACCCGCCGGGTGCGCCTGACCGGCGGCGAGCCGCTGTTGCGCCGCAACGTCAGCGCGCTGGCCGGGCGCCTCGCGGCCATCGACGGCATCGACGACCTGTCGATGTCGACCAACGCCACCCAACTGGGCCGCCACGCGCAGGCGCTGCGCCAGGCCGGCGTCGGCCGCATCAACGTCAGCCTCGATACGCTGGACCGCGCCTGCATGCAGAGCATCACGGGGCGCGACAGCTACCGCCAGATCATGGACGGCATCATGGCCGGCAAGGACGCCGGCTTCGAGCCGATCAAGATCAACATGGTCGCCATGCGCGGCGTGAACGACGGCGAGATCGAACAGATGGCCGCCTTCTGCATCGCCAACGGCTTCGTGCTGCGCCTGATCGAGGTGATGCCGATGGGCGACACCGGGCGCAATACCGCTTACCTCGACCTGGGTCCGGTGCGGGCGCGCCTGACGGAACGCTTCGACCTGGTGCCGCAGGCGGCCGAGCTCGGCGGCGGCCCCGCGCGCTACCTCGCCACCCGCGACGGCCGCAGCAGCATCGGCTTCATCACGCCGATGTCGCAGCACTTCTGCGCCACCTGCAACCGGGTGCGCCTGGCGGTCGACGGCACCCTCTACCTGTGCCTCGGCCAGGAAGAGAAATTCGAATTCCGCCCGCTGCTGCGCGGCGGCGCCAGCGACGCCGAGCTGGAAGCGGCGATTCGCGCGGCGATCGAACTCAAGCCCCACCAGCACGACTTCACGGCGCGGCCGGAAAAGATCGTGCGTTTCATGGCCCAGACCGGAGGTTGACATGCAGGATATCGAACGTTTCATTCGCGGCTTCGGCCGCTTCCAGCAGCAATACCTGCGCGAACCCTCGGCGCGCGACAGCCTGCGCAGCGGCCAGCACCCGGCCACCCTGGTGATCGGGTGCTGCGACTCGCGGGTCGACCCGGCCCTGCTGACCGGCTGTGACCCGGGCGACATCTTCGTGGTGCGCAATATCGCCAATCTGGTGCCGCCCTGCACGCCGGAGGCGCCGCCCGGGGTCAGCTCCGCGATCGAGTTCGCCGTCTGCGGCCTCGAGGTGGCGCGCATCGTGGTGCTCGGCCACGCCCGCTGCGGCGGCATCCGCGCCCTGATGCAGGGCGCCCGCGTGACCGACGAGACCGATTTCGTCGCGCGCTGGATGGAGATCGCCGCGCCGGTGCGCGAGGAAGTGCTGCGCGCGCTGCCGCACAAGCACGAAGAAGGCCGCTGCCGCGCCGCCGAGCAGGCCAGCATCCTGCATTCGCTGGACAACCTGATGAGCTACCCCTGGATCCGGCGCCGCGTCGACGAGGGCAAGCTGGCCCTGCACGGCTGGTACTTCGACATCGACACCGGCTCTCTGCTGGCCTACTCGCCGCGCAAACAGGAGTTCCTGAACCTGGTGCAGCCGCTGGAAGCCGCCGCATGAACGCCACCGCCGGCACCGTGCCCGCCTATCCGCCGATTCCCGGCCACCTGCGCCTCTCCTCTCGCATCGCCGGGGCGCTGGTCGGTTTCCTGCTGCTGGCGCTGGCCGCCATCGGCGCCACCCTGTGGCTGTCCTGGCAGCTCGAAGGCGCCGGCGCCGCGATCAACGAGACCGGCAGCCTGCGCAAACAGGAATACCGTCTCGCCATGCTGCTGGGACGCGAAGTCCACACACCGGGCGCCGGCTTCGACGGCGCCGCGCGCGCCCAGGTCGCGGCGATCGACGCCACGCTGGCGCTGGTGGCCCAGGGCGATCCGCAGCGCCCGCTCGGACTGCCGCCCACCGCCGCGATCCGCGACAGCTTCGACACCATGTCCGCCCAATGGCAGCGCGAGGTACGCCCGCTGGCCCTGCACGTACTCGAGGCGCGCGGCGAGCAGCGCGTGCTGGTGCTGCGCCACTTCCTGGGCGTGCTCGATCCCTACGTCGACCGCATCGACGGCGTCGTGCGCCTGATCGAAAGCGACAACGAGGTGCGCACCTTCTGGCTGCGTTCCTCGCAACTGGCGCTGATGGCGCTCGCCATGGGCGGCACCGTCGCCCTGGTGTACCTGATGTTCAGCCTGATCGTGCGTCCGGTCGAACGCCTGCACGCCGGCATGCGCAGCATGGCCGACACCGACTTCGGCGTGCGCCTCGAGGTCGACAGCAAGGACGAATTCGGGCAACTTGCCACCGGCTTCAACCAGATGGCGGACCGGCTCGAACGGCTGTACGGCAGCCTCGAGGAAAAAGTGCGCGACAAGACCGCCGCACTGGAACACAAGAACCGCGAACTGGCGCTGCTCTACGACAGCGCCGCCTTCCTGCAGGCGCGCCAGACGCTGGAGCCGATGTGCGAAGGCTTCCTCGACCGCATCCTGCGCTACTTCGGCGCGGATGGCGGCTCGGTGCGCCTGACCGAGCCGGCCGGCGAGAAAGTGCACCTGGTGGTCCAGCGCGGGCTGCCCGAAGAGATGGTGCAGGCCGAGCACTGCATGCCGCTCGGCGACTGCTTGTGCGGCGAGGCGGCGCTGGTGCAGCAGCCGGCGGTGCACTGGCTGCAGCCAACGACGGACGCCGCCGATGCCAGCCCTTGCGTGCGCAGCGGCTTCGGCACCGTGGCGGTCTTCCAGATCTTTGCCCAGGACCAGCACCTCGGGGTCTTCAGCCTGCACCTGCGCAGCAAGCGCCACTTCGACGAGCGCGAACAGGCGCTGCTGGAAACCCTCGGCCGCCTGCTCGGCACGGCGATCGAGAACATGCGCCTGGCCGCGCGCGAGCGCGAGATGGCGATTTCCGAGGAACGCAACATGGTCGCCCGCGGCCTGCACGACAGCATCGCCCAGGGCCTGAATTTCCTCAATTTGCAGGTACAGATGCTGGACGACTCGCTGCGCCAAGGCCAGCAGCAAGAGGCCGCCGACATCGTCCCCGCCCTGCGCGCCGGGGTCAAGGAAAGCTACGAGGACGTGCGCGAGCTCTTGCAGAACTTCCGCAGCCGCCTGGAGGAAGACGACCTCAACAGTGCGCTGCGCAAGGCGGTGCGCAAGTTCCGCGACCAGACCGGGATCGAGGCCTGCTTCCAGGCCGAGGGCACCGGCAAGCTGCCATTCTCGCGTGAAGAGCAACTGCAGATTCTGTTCATCGTTCAGGAAGCATTGTCGAACATCCGCAAGCACGCCCAGGCCGACAGCGTGAGCGTACGTGTGAGCGAGGAGCAAGACTTTTCGCTGTCGATCAGCGATAATGGCGTCGGCTTCGACGCTTTTGTCGAGTCCGGCATAGAAGACCGCCGGGTCGGCCTGCACATCATGCAGGAGCGGGCCGCGCATATCAATGCCGAGCTGGCGATCGAATCGCGGCCCGGACTAGGTACCACGATCCGCCTGCACGTTGCCCACGGCCAGCGACGGGCGGTTTGAGCACAATGGAGTAATGCATGGAGGCACCAACCGACACGATCAGTGTCCTGCTCGTCGACGACCACACCTTGTTTCGCAGTGGCGTGCGCTCGCTGTTACAACGCAACCCGCGCTTCACCGTGGTCGGCGAGGCGTCCGACGGCGTGGACGGCGTCAAGCGCGCACTGCAGTTGCGGCCCGACGTCATCCTGCTCGACCTGCACATGCCCGGCATGACCGGCGTGGAAGCGCTGCAGGTGATCCTGCAGGGCTGGCCGGAAGCCGCGGTCATCATGCTGACCGTGTCCGAAGAAGGTGAAGACCTCGCCACTGCGCTGCAGGCCGGCGCGCGCGGCTACCTGATCAAGAACATCGATGCCGACTACCTGATCCGCGCCGTCGAGCGCGCCGCCGCCGGCGAGTCGGTGCTGGCCGAATCGATGGCCGCCAAACTGGTCGCCCAGCTGCAAAAGCAGCGCGAACCGAAACCGGCCGCGCCGCCATCCGAACTGGACAAGCTGACCCCGCGCGAGCGCGAGATCCTGGCCTGCCTGGCGCGCGGCGAAAGCAACAAGCTGATCGCGCGCGTGCTCGACCTGGCCGAAAGCACGGTCAAGATCCACGTCCAGAACATCCTCAAGAAGCTGGGCCTGTCGAGCCGGGTCCAAGCCGCGGTGTTCGCAGTCGAACAAGGCCTGAACGGCAGCACCGAACGGTAGGGTGGGCACTCGGTGCCCACGCCGGCCGCGCCCACCCTACGTTACAAGCGCCAGCAATACCGTGCTGGCTTCCTCATAAGCCCGCGTCAGATCCGCCAGCTGTTCCTGCGCGCCCTCGAAATTCTGCGCCTTGCCCAGCAGTTCGAGGTTGGTGCACGGCAGCCGCATGCGGTTGGCGCCGACGAAGTCGATGCTCGAGCGCAGATAATGCGCGGTCGAGGCCAATAGCTGGCCGTCGTGCTCGCGCACCGCGTGGTCCAGCTTGTGCAGCAGATGCGGCACCTCGCCGACGAAGGATGCGATCACCTCGTTCAGCAGCGATGCCTCGTCGTCGATCGCGCGCAACTGCTCGATGCGGGCCGGATCGATCGCCACATCGTCGCGCCGGCGTGCCGCCACCCGCTCGATCGCGGTGGCCAGTGCCTTGTCCAGCACCTCCAGCTCGATCGGTTTCGGCACGTAGTCGTTCATGCCGGCATTCAGGCAGCGTTCGCGGTCGCCCGGCATCGCATTCGCGGTCATGGCGATGATCCACGGTGCGTTGGCGCCGCGGAAGCGCTGGCGCAGGCGGCGCGTGGCTTCCAGGCCGTCCATCTCCGGCATCTGCATGTCCATCAGGATGATCTGGTATTCCTGGCGCTCGAGCGCCTCGACCGCTTCCAGCCCGTTCGCGACCACGTCGGCGCGGTAGCCGAGGTGGCGCAGCAGCTGCCGGATCACCTTCTGGTTGATCGTGTTGTCTTCGGCGACCAGGATCGCGACCGGGTTGGCCGCCGCGGCCGGTGCCGGCGCCGGCGCCGGCCGCGCGACGGCGGGCCGCTCGCCCAGCACTTGCTGCAAGGCCTCGAGCAGGGCCGCCGGCTTGATCGGCTTGTTCAGCCAGGCCGAGAACGCGCCCATGCCGTCGGCCTCGCCGGCGGCGCGCTGGCGCTGGCCCACCGAGGTCAGCAGCACCAGCGGCAGCGCGGCGCGGTTGCGGTGCTTGCGCAGCTCGGCCGCCAGGCGCGCGCCGTCCATGTCCGGCATCTGCATGTCGAGCACGGCAACATCGAAGGGGTGGCCGTCGCGCACCAGGTCGATCGCCTCGATCGCCGAGGCCGAGGCCAGCGGTTCCATTCCCCACAGCAAGGCCTGCTTCATCAGGATGCGGCGGTTGGTGGCATTGTCGTCGACGATCAGGATGCGCCGGCCGCGCACCACCGCCGCGCGCTCGCGCAGCACGTTCTCGGCCAGCTGCTCGTCGAAGGCATCGGCCTGCACGGTGAGCGTGAAGGTCGAGCCGCGCCCGACTTCGCTCTCGACCGTCAGGCTGCCGCCCATCATCTCGGCCAGGCGCCGGCTGATGGTCAGGCCCAGGCCGGTGCCGCCATACTTGCGGGTGGTCGAGGCGTCGACCTGGGTGAAGGACGAGAACACGTCGTCCAGCCGGTGCGGCGGGATGCCGATGCCGGTGTCGCGCACCGCGAAGGCCAGCAGGTAGCCGCCGCCGTCCTGCGGCGTGGCTGAGACCGTGACCACGACCTCGCCGTGGTGGGTGAACTTGATCGCGTTCGACAGCAGGTTGACCAGCACCTGGCGCAGGCGCGTAGCGTCGGCCAGGATCGTGGCCGGCACCCCGGGATCGATCATGTAGGCCAGGTCCAGGCTCTTTTCGCTGGCGCTCGGCACCAGCAGATCGAGCGCCTCCTCGACGCAGCGGCGCAGCTCGAAGGCATGGCGTTCGAGGTCCAGGCGCCCCACTTCGAGCTTGGAATAATCGAGCAGGTCGTTGATGATCGCCAGCAGCGACTCGCCGCTGGCGCGGATGGTTTCCGTATAGTCGCGTTGCTCGTCGTCGATGGCGGTGTGCAGCAGCAGGCTGGTCATGCCGATCACCGCGTTCAGCGGCGTGCGGATCTCGTGGCTCATGTTGGCTAAAAACATGCTCTTGGCCTGCATCGCCGCTTCGGCCTTTTCCTTGGCCAGCTCGAGTTCACGCTCGTAGGCCTTGCGCTCCGAAATGTCCTGCAGGATCGCAGTCAGGATCAGCCGCCCGCCGGCCGAGGACTTCGAGATCGTCGCCTCGGCCGGGAATTCGGTGCCGTCGCGTCGCAGCGCATAGATGGTGCCGCGCTCGCCCATGCGCCTGGCGGTGCGGTCGCCGTGCTCGAAGCCGGCCACGCGCTCGGCGTGCCCTGGCCGGAAACGTTCCGGCAGCAGCAGCGCCAGATCGCGCCCGGTCACCTCCTCGGCAGTCCAGCCAAACACCCGTTCTGCCCCCTGGTTGAAGAAGATGATGCGGTGCCGCTCGTCGGTACAGACGATCGCGTTCTCGGCGATGTCGATGATGCTGCCCAGCTGTTCCGGGCTCAGGGGGTGGTGCATGCGGTCGGATCCGTGCGGTGAAAAGTGCCGTCATCCTACGCCATTGTGACTAGCCCGGCTAGCCCATCCGGTTGCCGTGCCTAGGTCTATTGCCTCCTGTTAAACACCCCTCCGGCCAATAGTTGGACGAGCGGCCCATGCGTAAGCTTGCATCCATCGAGAAGTGCGTTCCAAGGAGGAAAAAATGAGCACCGATAGAAGACCGCTCGCGGTACTGGCCAGCAGTACCTTCGCGTTCACCATTTGTTTCGCGATCTGGATGATGTTCGCGGTCCTGGGCATTCCCATCAAGGCCAAGCTGGGCCTGAACGAAACCGAATTCGGCCTGCTGGTCGCCACGCCGGTGCTGTCCGGTGCGCTGGTCCGGGTGCCGCTCGGCATCTGGACCGACCGCTTCGGCGGCCGCATCGTGTTCTTCACGCTGATGATGGCCTGTGCGCTGCCGATCTGGCTGATCGGCTATGCCACCGAATACTGGCACTTCCTGGTGCTGGGCCTGTTCGTCGGCCTGGCCGGCGGCTCGTTCTCGGTCGGCACGCCCTATGTCGCGCGCTGGTTCGGCAAGGAGCGCCGCGGCTTCGCCATGGGCGTGTTCGGCGCCGGCAACTCCGGCTCGGCCCTGACCAAGTTCGTGGCGCCGGCCATCATCGCCGCCGCCGGCTGGCAGGCGCTGCCGAAGGTCTACGCGGTGGCGATGATCGTCACCGCCCTGCTGTTCTGGTTCGGCAGCTATTCCGATCCCTCGCACAAGGCGCCCTCCGGCGAAAGCGTCGCCCAGCAGATGCGGGTGCTGAAAGACCCGCGCGTGTGGCGCTACTGCCAGTACTACTCGGTGGTGTTCGGCGGCTACGTCGGCCTGGCCCTGTGGATGACCAAATACTACGTCGGCGAATACGGCTTCGACCTCAAGCTGGCCGCCCTGCTGGCCGCCTGCTTCTCGCTGCCCGGCGGCGTGCTGCGCGCGCTCGGCGGCTGGATTTCGGACAAGTACGGCGCCTACAAGGTCACCTGGGCCGTGATGTGGGTGTGCTGGGTCTGCTTCTTCATCCTGTCCTATCCGCAGACCACGATGAGCGTCAAGACCGTCGGCGGCGCCATGGACCTGCATCTCGGCCTCGGCCCGGTGCTGTTCACCTGCCTGCTGTTCGTGGTCGGCGTGGCGATGGCGATCGGCAAGGCTTCGGTGTTCCGCTTCATCGCCGACGACTTCAGCGACAACATCGGCGCGGTCTCGGGCGTGGTCGGCCTGGCCGGCGGCCTCGGCGGCTTCATCCTGCCGATCATGTTCGGCGCCATCGTCGACCTGACCGGCATCCGTTCCAGCTCCTTCATGCTGCTGTACGGCACCGTCTGCGTCTCGCTGATCTGGATGCACTTCTCGTTCAAGCCGCAGGCCAAGCCGGCCGTGCCCGCTGCCGTGCCGGCAGCCGCGAAGCCCACCGCCCGCAAGGCAGCCTGATCCAACCCTATTCCTTACCCATTTACCCGCAGGAGCACATCGTGAGCAGACATCTGATATCCACCTGGGAACCCGAGGTTCCCGCGTTCTGGCAAAGCCAGGGCAAGCCGACCGCCACCCGCAACCTCTGGATCTCGATCCCGGCCCTGATGCTGGCCTTCGCGATCTGGATGGTGTGGAGCGTGGTGGTCGTCAACCTGCCGAGCATCGGCTTCAAGTACAGCACCAACCAGCTGTTCTGGCTGGCCGCGGTGCCCGGCCTGTCCGGCGCCACGCTGCGCATCTTCTATTCCTTCATGGTGCCGATCTTCGGCGGCCGCAAGTGGACCGCGATCTCGACCGCCTCGCTGCTGATCCCGGCGCTCGGCATCGGCTTCGCCGTGCAGGACCCGGGCACCAGCTACCCGACCATGCTGGTGCTGTCGCTGCTGTGCGGCTTCGGCGGCGGCAATTTCGCTTCCTCGATGGCCAACATCAGCTTCTTCTACCCGAAGGACCAGAAAGGTTATGCACTGGGCATGAACGCCGGCCTCGGCAACCTCGGCGTGTCGGCGGTGCAGTTCGTGGTGCCGCTGGTGATCACCGCGGCCGTGTTCGGCGGCGAGCCGCAGGCCTGGGTCAAGGCCGCGCAAAGCAAGCAGGTCTGGCTGCAGAACGCCGGCTTCATCTGGGTGCCCTTCATCGTCATGAGTTCGCTGGCCGCATGGTTCGGCATGAACGACCTGGCCTCGGCCAAGGCCTCGTTCTCGGAACAGGCCGTGATCTTCAAGCGCAAGCATAACTGGCTGATGTGCTGGCTGTACGTGGGCACCTTCGGCTCCTTCATCGGCTACTCGGCGGCCTTCCCGCTGCTGACCAGCACCCTGTTCCCGCAAGTGAACCCGCTGCAGTACGCCTTCGTCGGCCCACTGGTGAGCGCCCTGGCGCGGGTCGCCGGCGGTTACATCTCCGACAAGCTGGGCGGCGCGCGCGTCACCGTCTGGACCTTCGCCGCCATGATCGTCGCGGTGCTGGGCGTGCTGCACTTCCTGCCTTCGGCCGGCAACCCCGGCAGCTTCATGGGCTTCTTCGGCATGTTCCTGCTGCTGTTCGCCTGCACCGGCGTCGGTAATGCCTCGACTTTCCGCATGATCCCGGTGATCTTCCTGACCCTGCACCAGCGCGCCAGCGCCGGCCAGTCGCAAGCCGTCAAGGCCCAGGCCGTCGCCAGCGCCAACAAGGAAGCCGCCGCCGTGCTCGGCTTCACCTCGGCCATCGCCGCCTACGGCGCCTTCTTCATCCCGAAGAGCTATGGCACCTCGATCGCCCTGACCGGCAGCGCCAACGCCGCGCTGTGGTGCTTCATCGGCTTCTACGTCAGCTGCATCGCCGTGACCTGGTGGTACTACGCCCGCAAAGGCGCGGACATGCCTTGCTGATCGCCTGAATCAAAGTCAGCCCATGGCCAGCGGCCGCCATCCGGGACACCGGTGGCGGCCGCTGGTCTTTCCGGCTTCCGGCAGCCTTGGCCCCAGCGCCGCGGGTGCGCACTAGTACCAAAGGACTAGTCGGCCTAGTCCCAAATCCGCCGCCCGACCGCCTTCTTACGAATATTCAATAGGCCTCCCCGTCCGTAGACTGTGTCCAATATCACTGGAGGAATCATGAGTCACTTTTTGGACCGACTGAAATTTTTCGGCAGCCCCAAGCAAACCTTCTCGAACGGCCACGGCGAAGTGGTCAACGAAGACCGCACCTGGGAAAAGGCCTATCGCCAGCGCTGGCAGCATGACAAGATCGTGCGCTCCACGCACGGCGTCAACTGCACCGGCTCCTGCAGCTGGAAGGTGTACGTCAAAAATGGCCTGATCACCTGGGAAACCCAACAGACCGACTACCCGCGCACCCGCCCCGACCTGCCCAACCACGAGCCGCGCGGCTGCCCGCGCGGCGCCAGCTACTCCTGGTACGTGTACTCGGCGCAGCGCGTCAAGCACCCGATGGTGCGCGGCCGCCTGATGCAGCTGTGGCGCGAAGCGCGCGTCACCCGCGATCCGATCGGCGCCTGGGAATACATCAGCCAGGACCCGGAGCGCGCCGCCAGCTACAAGGCCATCCGCGGCCAGGGCGGCTTCGTGCGCGCCAAATGGGACGAAGTGAACGAGATCATCGCCGCCGCCAACGCCTACACGATCGGCAAGTTTGGCCCGGACCGCATCATCGGCTTCTCGCCGATTCCCGCGATGTCGATGGTCAGCTACGCCGCCGGCACCCGCTACCTGAGCCTGATCGGCGGCGTCGCCATGAGCTTCTACGACTGGTACTGCGATTTGCCGCCGGCCAGCCCGCAGGTCTGGGGCGAGCAGACCGACGTGCCGGAATCGGCCGACTGGTACAACTCGACCTATTTGATGGTATGGGGCTCCAATGTTCCCATGACCCGCACCCCTGACGCCCACTTCTACACCGAAGTGCGCTACAAGGGCACCAAGACGGTGGCCGTGTCCTCCGACTTCGGCGAGATGGCCAAGTTCGGCGACATCTGGCTGGCCCCCAAGCAGGGCACCGACGCCGCGCTGGCGATGGCCATGGGCCACGTGATCATGAAGGAGTTCCACGCCACCGGCAAGTCGGCCTACTTCACCGAATACGCCAAGCAGTACACCGACTTCCCGATGCTGGTCATGCTGAAGGAACGCGACGGCACCCTGGTGCCCGACTACTTCCTGCGCGCCTCGCACCTGGAAAACAGCCTCGACGAGACCAATAACCCGGAATGGAAAACCCTGGTCATCGACCAGAGCACCGGCAAGATCGTGGCCCCGAGCGGCTCGATCGGCTTCCGCTGGGGCGAGTCGGGCAAGTGGAACCTCGAGCAGAAGGAAGGCGGCAGCCGTAACCCGATCGATCCGCAGCTCTCGCTGATCGACGGCCACGACCGGATCGTGCCGGTCGGCTTCCCCTACTTCGGCGGCAAGGATGCCGACGACCTGCTGCTGCGTAACGTGCCGGTCAAGCAGATCGCACTGGCCGACGGCAGCACCGCGCTGGTCACCACCGTGTTCGACCTTTCGATGGCGAACTACGGCGTCGACCGCGGCATCTGCCCGAACGCCGCGAAGAGCTACGAAGACGACGTGCCCTACACCCCGGCATGGCAGGTCAAGCACACCGGCGTCAAAGCGGCCGATGTGATCACCGTGGCGCGCGAGTTCGCCGACAACGCCGACCGCACCCGCGGCAAGTCGATGGTCATCGTCGGCGCGGCGCTGAATCACTGGTATCACATGGACATGACCTACCGCGGCATCATCAACATGCTGATGATGTGCGGCTGTATCGGCCAGAGCGGCGGCGGCTGGGCCCACTACGTCGGCCAGGAAAAGCTGCGTCCGCAGACCGGCTGGACCCCGCTCGCCTTCGCGCAGGACTGGAACCGTCCGATGCGCCAGATGAACTCGACCTCCTTCTTCTACGCCCACACCAGCCAGTGGCGCCACGAGAAGCTGCACACGGCCGAGATCCTGTGCCCGACCGCCGACGGCAAGCTCGAGGAAATGGCGCTGATCGACTACAACGCCAAGGCCGAGCGCATGGGCTGGCTGCCATCCGCACCGCAGCTGGAAACCAATCCGCTGGACGTGACCCGCGCAGCGGAAGCGGCCGGCCAGGACCCGGCCAAATACGCCGTCGAGCAGATCAAGGCCGGCAAGCTGAACTTCTCCTGCGACGACCCGGACAATCCTGCGAACTTCCCGCGCAACATGTTCGTGTGGCGTTCGAACATCCTGGGCAGCTCGGGCAAGGGCCACGAGTACTTCCTGAAGTACCTGCTGGGCACCCAGAATGCCCTGCTGAGCGACGAGACCGACTGCATCAAGCCGCGCGACGTCAAGGTGCGCCCGGCCGCCGAAGGCAAGCTCGACCTGCTGGTGGTGCTCGACTTCCGCATGTCGACCACCTGCCTGTACGGCGACATCGTGCTGCCGACCGCGACCTGGTACGAGAAGGACGACCTGAACACGTCCGACATGCACCCCTTCATCCACCCGCTGTCCGAAGCCGTGCAGCCGCTGTGGGAATCGAAGTCGGACTGGGAGATCTACAAGGGCATCGCCGCCAAGTTTTCCGAGATCGGCGGCGCCCACCTGGGCACCCGCAAGGACCTGGTGCTGACCCCGCTGATGCACGACACCCCGGGCGAACTCGGCCAGCCCTTCGACCCGAAAGACTGGCGCCTCGGCGAATGCGAGCCGGTGCCGGGCAAGACCATGCCGAGCATGACCGTGATCGAGCGCGACTACCGCCAGATCCACAAGAAGTTCACCTCGGTCGGTCCGCTGCTCGAAAACGTCGGCAACGGCGGCAAGGGCATCTCGTGGAAGACCGGGCATGAAGTCGAGGTCCTGCGCGGCATCAACCGCACCGTGCTGGAGGAAGGCGTGTCCCAGGGCCAGCCGCGCCTGGATACCGCGATCGACGCCGCCGAGATGATCCTGACGCTGGCGCCGGAAACCAACGGCCACGTGGCGGTCAAGGCCTGGGATGCGCTGTCGAAGATCACCGGCCGCGACCATACCCACCTGGCGACCCCGCGCGAGCACGACAGCATCCGCTTCCGCGACGTCCAGGCGCAGCCGCGCAAGATCATCTCCTCGCCGACCTGGTCGGGCCTGGAGAGCGAAGAGGTCAGCTACAACGCCTGCTACACCAACGTGCACGAGCTGATCCCGTTCCGCACCCTGACCGGCCGCCAGCAGTTCTATCAGGACCACCTGTGGATGCGCGACTTCGGCGAAGGCCTGTGCGTGTACAAGGCGGCGATCAACACCAAGACCACCGAGGCGATCATGAACCGTCGCCCGAACGGCAACAAGGAACTGGCGCTGAACTTCATCACGCCGCACCAGAAGTGGGGCATCCACTCGACCTACTCGGACAACCTGCGCATGCTGACGCTGTCGCGCGGCGGCCCCCACGTGTGGCTGTCGGAGACCGACGCCAGGGATGCCGGCATCGAGGACAACGACTGGATCGAGGTGTTCAACGTGAACGGCACCCTGACCGCCCGTGCGGTGGTCAGCCAGCGCGTCCCGGAAGGCATGACGATCATGTACCACGCCCAGGAAAAGATCGTCAACGTGCCGGGCGCGGAGATGTCGAAGAAACGCGGCGGCATCCACAACTCGGTGACCCGCGCCGTGACCAAGCCGACCCACATGATCGGCGGCTACGCCCAGCTGTCGTACGGCTTCAACTACTACGGCACGGTCGGTTCGAACCGCGATGAATTCGTGGTGGTGCGCAAGATGCGCGACGTCGAATGGATGGAAGGCCCGCGCGACGAAGCGCGCCCGAACAGCGACGAGATCTCGCGCGGTACGGGACCGGCGTCGGCGAAACCGGTGCCCGCACCGAAACCCACCCGCGAACAGGAAGCGCGCGAACCCGCACTGGCCATGACGCCGGCCCCGAAGGCTGTTTGAAGCGGCCGCTTGAGGAATAAAGAGGAATCAACATGAAAATCAGAGCACAAATCGGCATGGTGCTAAACCTGGACAAATGCATCGGCTGCCACACCTGCTCGGTGACCTGCAAGAACGTCTGGACCAGCCGCGACGGCGTCGAGTACGCATGGTTCAACAACGTCGAGACCAAGCCGGGCATCGGCTACCCGAAGGAATGGGAAAACCAGGACAAGTGGAACGGCGGCTGGAAGCGTAACGCCAACGGCAAGATCGAACCGCGCCAGGGCAGCCGCCTGAAGATCCTGGCGAACATCTTCGCCAATCCGAACCTGCCGGCCATCGACGAGTACTACGAGCCCTTCACCTACGACTACGAGCGCCTGCAGAACGCGCCGCTGTCGGAGACCCCGCCGACCGCGCGTCCGGTGTCGATTTTGACCGGCAAGAAGATGGACAAGATCGAATGGGGTCCGAACTGGGAAGACGACCTGGGCGGCGAATTCGCCAAGCGCAGCAAGGACAAGCTGTTCGACAACGTGCAGAAAGAGATGTACTCGACCTTCGAGAACACTTTCATGATGTACCTGCCGCGCCTGTGCGAGCACTGCCTGAACCCGGCCTGCGTGGCGTCCTGCCCGTCCGGCTCGGTGTACAAGCGCGAAGACGACGGCATCGTGCTGATCGACCAGGACAAGTGCCGCGGCTGGCGCATGTGCATCTCCGGCTGCCCGTACAAGAAGATCTATTACAACTGGTCTTCGGGCAAGGCCGAGAAGTGCACCTTCTGCTACCCGCGCATCGAAGCGGGCCAGCCGACCGTGTGCTCGGAAACCTGCGTGGGCCGCATCCGCTACCTCGGCGTGCTGCTGTACGACGCCGACAAGATCGAGGCCGCGGCATCGGTTGCCAACGAGCAGGACCTGTACGAAGCCCAGCTCGGCCTGTTCCTCGACCCGCATGATCCGAAGGTGATCGAAGAGGCGCGCCGCCAGGGCATCCCGGATTCGTGGCTGGAATCGGCCAGGCGTTCGCCGGTGTACAAGATGGCGGTCGAGTGGAAGATCGCCTTCCCGCTGCACCCGGAATACCGCACGCTGCCGATGGTCTGGTATATCCCGCCGCTGTCGCCGATCCAGGCCGCGGCCGAGTCGGGCAAGATGGGCATGAACGGCATCATCCCGGATACCAAGAGCCTGCGGATCCCGGTGCGCTACCTGGCCAACCTGCTCACCGCCGGCAAGGAAGAGCCGGTTGTGCATGCACTGGACCGCATGCTGGCGATGCGCGCCTACATGCGCAGCAAGTCGGTCGACGGCGTCGAGAACCTCGACGTACTGAAGCAGACCGGCCTGACCAAGGCCGTGGTCGAGGACATGTACCACATCATGGCCATCGCGAACTACGAAGACCGCTTCGTGATCCCGAGCAGCCACAAGGAAATGGCCGAGGACAGCTTCAACGAAAAAGGCTCCTGCGGCTTCTCGTTCGGTAACGGCTGCTCGGACGGCGTCAGCGACGCTTCCCTGTTCGGCAAGAAGAAACAGGGTTCGACCTTCTTCGTCTCGATGCCGAAGTCGCGCAAGAAAAAAGAAACCGAAGGAGTCTAGCATGCAACACTACCAAATCCTGTCGGCGCTGCTGACCTACCCGGAGCCGGAACTGCTGGCCGCCCTGCCCGAACTGCAGGCGGCGCTGGCCGATCGCCCGCAGATCCAGGCGCGCCTGGCCCCGCTGTTCGGCCATCTGGCCGACAACGCGCTGATCGTGCTGCAGCAGGAATATGTGCAGACCTTCGATCGTACGCCGACGCACTCGCTGCACCTGTTCGAGCACATCCACGGCGAATCGCGCGACCGCGGCCAGGCCATGGTCGACCTGATGGAGGAATACAAGAAGCACGGCCTGGAGATGACGCCGGACGAACTGCCCGACTACGTGCCGCTGTTCCTCGAATTCCTGTCGCAGCTGGACGACGAGGAAGCCGCCGGCCACCTGCTGGGCGACGCGGTCCACGTGCTGGCCCACATCGGCCGCAAGCTGGCCGCCAACGGCAGCCTGTATGCCGCCGTGTTCCAGGTGCTGGAAAGCCTGTCGCCGGTGCAGGCCGAAGAACTCAGCGAACCGCCGATCAAGGACATGGACGAGGCGCTGGAAACCTTCGGCCCCGGCGCGGACGGCGTCGAGCCGCTGCTCAAGCCGGCCGCCAACGGCACCCAACCGATCAATTTTTACCCCAGGGGCACGCGTCCGGCACAGCCGGCCCGCGCCTGACCGGACCAGGAGAGCATCATGAACTATCTGCACCAATTCCTTTTCGGGATCTATCCCTACATCGCCCTGGCGGTCTTCCTGCTCGGCAGCCTGATCCGCTTCGACCGCGAACAATACACCTGGCGCTCGGAATCGACCCAGGTGCTGCACCAGGGTAACCTGCGCCTCGGCAGCATCCTGTTCCACATCGGCATCATCGGCCTGCTGGGCGGCCATGCCGTCGGCCTGCTGACCCCGGTGTGGGTGTGGGACACGCTGGGCGTCACCCACGGCGCCAAGCAGCTGTTCGCCATGGCCGCCGGCGGCGTGATGGGCGGCCTGTGCCTGATCGGCATCCTGCTGCTGCTGGCCCGCCGCCTCGGCAACGAGCGCCTGCGCGCCGCCACCAGCCTGAAGGACAAGGTCGTGCTGCTGTGGATCCTCGGCACCCTGCTGCTGGGCCTGTCGTCGATCTTCGTATCAAGCGGTCACATGGACGGCCACATGATGGTGCTGCTGATGTCGTGGGCCCAGCACATCGCCACCTTCCGCGGCGACGCCGCCGGCTTCATCGTCGATGCGCCGCTGGTGTTCAAGCTGCACCTGTTCATGGGCATGTCGCTGTTCGTGATCTTCCCGTTCACCCGCCTGGTGCACGTCTGGAGCGGTTTCGGCGCCGTCGGCTACCTGGGCCGCGCCTTCCAGCTGGTGCGTCCGCGCTAATCCCGAACATTCCGCAAGCACAAGGAGCACACCATGGGTATCACCGTCAACGGCATCGACATCGACGACGCCCTGATCGAACAGGAACTGCCGCACCACCAGCAGGCCGCCAATCCGCTCAAGCAGTCGGTGCACGAAGTCGTGCTGCGCACCGTGCTGCTGCAGGAAGCCGAGCGCCTGGCGGTGCCGGGCGAAGACGACGATGCGCGCATCGAAGCGCTGCTGGCGCGCGAAGTCAAGGTCCCGCAGGCCAACCACGAAGCCTGCCTGACCTACTACGGCAAGCATCCGCGCCAGTTCACCCGCGGCGAACTGGTCGAGGCGCGCCACATCCTGTTCCAGGTCACGCCCAGCGTGCCGCTCGAGCTGGTGCGCGAGACCGCCGAGGCGGTGCTGGCGGCTCTGAAGGCCGAGCCGGGGCGCTTCGGCGAGCTGGCTGCGCAGTATTCGAACTGCTCGTCCGGCGCGCTGGGCGGCAGCCTCGGCCAGCTGGCGCGCGGCGCCTGCGTGCCGGAATTCGACGAGGTATTGTTCCGCCTCGGCGCCGGCGAGCTGGCCGGCAAGCTGGTCGAAACCCGTTTCGGCCTGCATATCGTGGAAGTCGTGCGCCGCATCGAAGGCGTGCTGCTTCCCTTCGACGCCGTGCGCGCGCAGATCGCCGATTACCTCACCACCGCGGCCTGGCAGCGCGGCGTGCACCAGTATCTGCAAATCCTGGTCGGCCGCGCGCAGATCGAAGGCATCGTACTCGAGGGCAGCCAGTCGCCGCTGGTGCAGTAAGATCATGGAATCGCTTCGCTCCCCCGCCACGCGCAAGGATCCGCTCGGGCTGCACAACCGGAAGGTGGTCGCCGCCAAGGTCCTGATCGACGTCCTGCGCCGTTACCCGGCCACGCGCCGCATCGCGCAGGCCGCGCTGCCGATCGGCGACACCGCCCGCCTTCTGAACCGCGCGGTGGGAGGCGCGCAGCTCGAACGCGCGCCGCTGCACGCCGGCGACTGCGAAGGGGTCGGCATCTATGTCGCCCTCGAATCGGGCGTCTACCGCTACGATCGCTATACCTGTCTGCTGTACATGATGTCCGCGCTCGATATACGGCCCCAGCTCGCGCTGCTGGACGGCTTGCCGCCGGCGCCGCTGAACCTGCTCTACGTCGGCCGCACCGCCGCCGGCGAACCGGGGCGCGAAGAGAGCACGGCGGTGCTGTCGTCGCTGAACACGGCCGCCCTGTGCGAGGAAGTGGCGCAGTATTGCGCCGGCGTGGGACTGGTGGCGGTCGCCAGGGGCTGGCTGGAACGCAGCCTGCTGGCCAGCGCGATCGGCCTGCCGCAGGACGAATACCTGCTGCTGGTGCAGTCGGTCGGCTATCCGGGCCGCGGAGCCGCATGATGCGCCCTTCCCTCGTGTCCCCGGTCCATGGCCGCAAGCGCATGGCGCTGGCCGAGTCGGTGCTGGACAACCTTGTCGAAGTGGTGTTCCAGATCGACTGCGGCGGCAACTGGGTGTTCCTGAACCAGGCCTGGCTGCAACTGACCGGCCACATCCCCGCCGACAGCCTCGGCAAGCGTTTCATCGACGATGTCCACCCCGACGACAGGGCCGAATGCTGCGCGCTGTTCCAGTCCCTGATTAGCCGCCGGGCCGGCGAATGCCGCCACGAAGTGCGCTACCGGCACCGCGACGACAGCTATCGCTGGGTCGAAGCCTTCGCCCGCTGCGCGCTGGACGAGGACGGCCGGCTGGCCGGCGTTGCCGGCACCCTGACCGACGTCAGCGCGCGCAAGGCCGCGGACGATCAGCTGCGCCTCGCGGCAAGCGTGTTCACCAACGCCGGCGAAGGCATCATGATCACCTCCAGCGCGGGCCTGATCCTCGACGTCAATGCGGCATTCGAGACAATTACCGGCTACACCCGCGCCGAGGTGCTGGGACGCAGTCCCAAGCTGCTCAGCTCGGGCAGGCAGGACGCCGCCTTTTATGCCGACATGTGGCGCAACCTGGACACCCACGACTATTGGCAGGGCGAGATCTACAATCGCAGGAAGAGCGGCGAAGCCTATGTCGAACGGCTGACCATCACCACCATCCGCGACGGCGCCGGCCAGCCCGCGAACTACGTCGGCATCTTCAGCGACATCACGATCCAGAAGATCCAGGCCGAGCACCTCGACAAGATCGCGCACTACGACCCGCTGACCGGCCTGCCGAACCGGCGCCTGCTGGCCGACCGCCTGCAGCAGGCGATGGCGCGCTCGCGGCGCGACGGCACTGGGGTTGCGGTGGTCTACGTCGACCTGGACGGCTTCAAAGCGGTGAACGACGAGCACGGCCATGAAATCGGCGACCGCCTGCTGGTGGCGATCGGCAGGCGCATGCAGCTGGCGGTGCGCGAACTCGATACCGTGGCCCGCATCGGCGGCGACGAATTCGTGGTCGTGATCGGCGACATCCGCCCACCCGAGGACTGCCTGTCCCTGATCGCGCGCCTGCTGGAGTGCGTGCGCGAGCCGGCCTTCATCGAGGACGCCCAGGTCTGCGTGACCGGCAGCCTCGGCGTCTCCTTCTATCCGCAGGACGAGGACATCAATGCCGACCAGCTCATGCGCCAGGCCGACCAGGCGATGTACCGCGCCAAGGATCTCGGCAAGAACCGCTACTGCGTGTTCGACAGCGCCGGACACCGCTCCGCCCTGGACCGCAACAGCCAGCTCGAAGAGATCGAGCGCGCCATCGCCAAGCGCGAGTTCGTGCTCCATTACCAGCCGATCATCGATCTCCGCACCGGCCGCCTGAACTCGGTCGAAGCCCTGGTGCGCTGGATGCATCCCGAACGCGGCTGCCTCGGTCCCGGCGAATTCCTGCCGCTGATCGAAGGGCATCCGCTCACGATTCCGCTGGAGAACTGGATCCTGGGCGAAGCCCTCGACCAGCACCAGCGCTGGCTCGACGCCGGCTGGGACATCGCGGTCAGCGTCAACATGAGCGGCACCCAGCTGCACCAGCGCGACTTCGTCCAGCGCCTGCGCACCGCGCTGGCGACGCGGCCGCGGGTCGATCCGCGCCGCTTGAAGCTGGAAGTGCTGGAGACCAGCGCCCTGCACGACATCGCCCATGTCTCGCGGACGATCTCGCAATGCGCGGAATTCGGGGTCTCGTTCAGCCTCGACGACTTCGGCACCGGCTACTCGTCGCTGCGCTACTTGAAGCAGCTGCCGGCGCGGCGCATCAAGATCGACCAGAGCTTCGTCAAGAACATGCTGCAAGACCCGGACGACCTGGCGATCCTGGAAGGCGTGATCGGCATGGCGGCGGCCTTCAAGCGCGAACTGGTTGCCGAAGGCGTCGAAAGCATGGCGCACGCAAAAATGCTGATCCAGCTCGGCTGCTTCCTGGCGCAGGGCTTCGGCATCGCCCGTCCGATGCCCGGCGAGCGGCTGGTCGAGTGGGCATCCGGCTGGACCCTGCCGTCCTCGCTGCGCGGCTGCACGGCGCTGGATCGCGAACACGCCTTGCTGCTGGGGGCGCTCGTCGAGTACCGCGCCTGGACCGCGGCGGTGCTGCGCCAGGCCGCCGCGCCGGCGCCGGATCGGGTGCCGGATGCGATGCAGGATTCCCGTATGGAGCAGTGGCTGACGGCGGTGGGTGCCGCTACGCCCGACTGCCCGGCCTGGCTGCGACCGCTGCTGGCGCTGCGCGACGCGCTGCATGCTGCCGGCGCCGAACTGCTGGCATCGGGCGACGATGCAGCGACGGACAACCGATCCGCCGCGGCGAAGCACTTCAGCGGGCTGGCCGCTGATTTCCTGGGCATGCTCGGCGCCGGGCTGGAAAGCCCGCGCTAAAGATCAGAGACTGGAAAAGAAGGTGTCGGGGCCTGGGCGCGGGCGCGATGGCGCGCCCGCCTCGGCGCTGCCGAAGCCGATGAAGCAGAGCGCCTGTTCGTGCGGACCCAGCCCCAGCAGCCTGCGCAGCGCGGGCGCCCCCATGCCGGCACCGCTGGCCAGGCCGCTCGCAAAACACCGCGCCTGCGCGGCGACCAGCATGTTCTGGATGGCACAGCCGAGCGAGACCAGTTTTTCGTCGCGCGGGATCGCGTCCGCTGCCGGGTCGTCGCACAGGACCGCCACCAGCAGGCATGGGGCGTTGTAGGCCTTGGCGCATGCCGCGGCGCGCGCTTCTTCGCTGCACGCCGGGTCGCGCGCCACCAGGGTCTCGACGAAGGCGGCGCCGAGGTCGGCGCGGCGGTGCGTCGGCACCAGAATGAAGCGCCAGGGGCGCAGGCGGCCGTGGTCCGGCGCGCTGGCGGCGGCGGCCAGGATGGACTGCAGCGCAGCGTCGTCCGGGCCGGGTTCGGCCAGACGCCGCAGGGAAACGTGACGGCGCGCCGTCATATGGTGGAGAAGGTCCGGGTCCATGGCGGATTCGAGCAGATTGGGGATGTTGACAGGATGAGGCCACCGGTACGATTCCGGAATAGGCCGGAAGGACTAGGCGCTTTACTCCCTCGTGCCGACAGCGCGGACGCGAAGGCCTCACTAGAATCCAGGCCATCCATTTTACTCTTCCGGAGCAAGCATGCAACTCACACTGCGCTATTTCGCCAGCCTGCGCGAAGCGCTGGGCCTCTCCCATGAACAGATCGCCGCGGCCGGGACGCCGGCAAACGTACACGACGTCCTGGTCCTCCTGCGTCAGCGCGGCGGCGCCTGGGCAGAGACACTCGCCGACGGCAATGCCTTCCGCGTCGCGGTCGATCAGCGCATGGGCACCCTCGCCAGCCCGGTGCACCCCGGCGCCGAAGTCGCCTTCTTCCCACCAGTCACCGGGGGCTGAGATGCCGGTGCGGGTGCAAGACGCCGATTTCGACCTCTCCACCGAGCTTGCCGCGCTGCGCGCAGGCCACCCGGACACAGGCGCCACGGTCGCCTTTGTGGGCACGGTCAGGGAAATGAACGGTGGCAGCGCGGTCTCGCTGCCGAACTGGAGCACTACCCCGGCATGACCGAGGCCGCGCTCGCGGACATCGTGTCCCAGGCGCGCAACCGCTGGGCGCTGATCGACGTGCTGGTGGTGCACCGCATCGGCCCGCTGCAGGCCAGCGAGCAGATCGTGCTGGTGGCGGTGGCCGCGCGCCACCGTGGCGAAGCATTTGCCGCTTGCGAATTCGTCATGGACTATCTGAAGACGCGTGCGCCGTTCTGGAAAAAGGAGAGCGGCGCGGAGGGCACGCGCTGGGTTGATGGGCGTGAGGCTGATGAAGCGGCGCTGGTCCGGTGGGCGTGGGGGAGCCGGGACGGCAACGCGACATGCACACCCTCACATAGCGCGACGCTGTTCCGCCGGTTCGCCGCGCAGGCTTGTCACGCCGTGCGCCATGGCGACGAAAGACGCTGCCGCCCGGCTCTGGTGCCGCTCCGCATGACGCAGCATCGTAAAGCTGCGCACCGGAAGCGCAAGCCTGGCCTGTACCAGCAAGCGCGCCTCCAAGTGCGAGGCCACGACCAGCTCCGACAGCGCGCCGGCGAACGTGCCCGCCATGATGGCGCTACGCACGGCCTCGTTCGAAGGTAGCGCAAGCGCGACCATGAGTGCCTGCGACGGAATGTCCAGCGCAGCCAGCGCGCCCTCGAAGGCCGAGCGCGTACCCGAACCGGCTTCGCGCATGATCCATCGCGCACCCAGCAGGGCTTCCTTGTCCAGCGGACGTCCGTCCGCCCACGGATGCTGGGGCCCGACCACAATCACCAGGCGGTCTTCCCCGACCGGCGTCATTTCCAGCTTGCCCTCATCCACGCCGCCTTCGACGAAGCCGAGGTCCGCCTCGCCCTGCATCACGGCCTCGGCAACCTTCTCGGTGTTGTCTACCCGTAGTTCGAGTGCGACGGCCGGATACATCTGCCGGAAGCGCACCAGCAAGGGCGGCAGCCAATAGCTGGCGATGGTCTGGCTGGCATGAATCGCCAGCGCGCCGCGCTGCAGGCTGCCCAGCTCCGCCAGCGTCAACTCGGCCGCCCGCGCGCTGGCCAGCGTGCGCCGGGCCTCTGCAAGGAAAATGTGCCCTGCCTGGTTGGTCTCGATGCGGCGGCCGACCCGGTCGAACAGCGGCGTTCCATAACGTTCCTCGAGCGCCCTGATCGAGGAGCTGACCGCCGACGGCGTGAGGCAGAGCGCGGCCGCAGCCTGGGTCAGATGCTGGCGTTCGGCCACTTCGACAAAGATCCGCAGCTGTTCAAGCGTCATCATCGTTCGGATCACCTTAACGAATTCTACAAAATTGATCAATGGACCGAACGATTGTAAGCATCGACAATTCCTTAATGCAAGAGAAATAGGAAACTGTCATGCGAACAATTACTGCAACCATACGCTGTTACTGCCCGGGCGTCGCCCTGTGTGCCGCCGTCACTGCCATAGCGAGCGTCCTGGAACGTCTCGAATCCATCCTGTTCGGGCGCGCCTGGCTGGAAAGCCTGGTGCTTGCCATCCTGCTCGGTGTGGCCATCCGCAGCCGGCGCGCTCTGCCTCCCAGCTGCCAGCCGGGCGTCCAGTTCAGCGCCAGGGTGCTGTTGGAAACGGCGGTCGTGCTGCTTGGGGCGTCGGTCAGCGCCGGCGCGCTGCTCGAGAACGGGCTGCCCCTCATCGGCGGCATCGGCCTCACCGTGGCCCTGGCGGTTGCCTTCAGCTACACCATCGGGCGGCTCGCGGGACTGCCCAAAAAGATCGCGATCCTGATCGCCTGCGGCAACTCAATCTGCGGCAATTCGGCGATTGCGGCAGTCGCGCCAGTCATCGAGGCCGATGGCGAAGACGTGGCCGCAGCAATTGCCTTTACCGCCGTGCTCGGTGTCGGCGTCGTGCTGTTGCTGCCTCTGAGCGCCGCCCTGCTGCACTTCACGCCGACGGAGTTCGGCATCTTCGCGGGCCTGACGGTGTATGCGGTGCCTCAGGTGTTGGCGGCCACAGCGTCGAGCTCGGCGGTCAGCCTGCACGTTGGTACGCTGGTCAAGCTGCTGCGGGTGTTGATGCTTGGCCCCGTCGTGGTTGCCCTGGCACTGCTGGGCCGCGCCCGACAGAAAAGCCGCCTCGAACTGCCGCTTTCCCAGCTGCTGCCGTGGTTCATCGTGGGTTTCCTGCTGATGCTGGCCATGCGCTCTGCCGGGATACTGCCACCGTTCATGCTGGCGCCCCTGCATCGCGTTGCAGACGTGCTGACCGTGATGTCGATGGCGGCCCTGGGTTTGGGCGTCGATGCGCGTTCGGTGCTGCGTGCAGGGGGACGGGTCGCGGGCGTCGTGGTGCTGTCGCTGGCCGGGCTGGCCGTGTTCAGCTACCTGCTGATCCGCCTGCTGGCTTGATCTTCCTTCGCAGGTGGGCCGGATCGCCCACGTATCGGAAGGAATGCTTGATGCCGGTGATGAAGCCGTGCTGCGCCATGCCCGCGCCGACACTGCCGCCCGCGCTGAGCGCGACCGCAGCGGTGCCCTTGTTGGCCACGTGGCCGATCCAGGGTGACCGCGCCGTTCAGCTTGTAGGCGCCGTCGACGTAATACAGGTTGCTGCGCGGCGTGCAGGCGGCTGTCGCTCAGGTCGCTGCGGGTGATGCCGCCCGCGTTGCCGGCAGCCGCCGGGCCTGCCCGGTGTGGACGGGCTTTCGGCCCAAGGTCGATGTGGACA
>NZ_JANUGX010000100.1 GCF_024753245.1 Massilia norwichensis
CTTAATTTCTATACTGGGCCGACCAAACCTCGATCTTATCGTTTTTATCCCGCCCCATCCTACGGCAAACCATAACAACGCAGCCCCACCTAGAAGTCCACCCACTGCATTAACCATGATGTCTTTAATTGGGATCGCATTTAGGACTTCATTGAAGCTAGGGATGATGAATGCTAAGCATCCTGTATGCGCCGTGTTAATGACCATGTCTTTTAATGAGTTTTTGGGCCGAGAACTTAACTATACACGATTAAGCAATAGTGGCCTGCTGCCGATTCGGATGAG
>NZ_JANUGX010000101.1 GCF_024753245.1 Massilia norwichensis
GGCCAACGTTATAGGGACAAGTGAATAAGTGCACATGGTGGATGCCTTGGCGATTACAGGCGATGAAGGACGTAGTAGCTTGCGATAAGCTGCGGGGAGTGAGCAAACACACTTTGATCCGCAGATTTCCGAATGGGGAAACCCGGCCCTTTGGGTCATCGTTATCTGAATACATAGGGTAACGAAGCGAACGCGGCGAACTGAAACATCTAAGTAGCTGCAGGAAAAGAAATCAACCGAGATTCCCAAAGTAGTGGCGAGCGAAATGGGATGAGCCTTGTACG
>NZ_JANUGX010000102.1 GCF_024753245.1 Massilia norwichensis
GTGCGGTCGTCGTCGGACGAGGAAGCGTCGGCGGCCTGGGTCGCCAGGTCCTTCATGCGGCTCAGGATGTTGGTGACTTCGTCCAGCGCGCCTTCGGCGGTCTGCATCATCGAGATCGAGTTCTGGGTGTTGCGCATGGCCACGGCCATGCCGCTGCTTTGTGCTTTCAGACGGGTTGCGATCTGCAGGCCGGCGGCGTCGTCCATGGCCGAGTTGATGCGGTAGCCGGTCGACAGGCGGGTCATCGAGGTCGACAGGCTGGT
>NZ_JANUGX010000103.1 GCF_024753245.1 Massilia norwichensis
ATTACTGCAGCAGCGACATGACCATCGAGGACATGCTGTTGGTCTGCTTGAGCATGGCGGTGCCGGCCTGCAGCAGCATCTGCTTGGAGGTCATGTTCGACGATTCGGTTGCGAAGTCGACGTCCATGATGCGGCCGGTTGCGGCGGCGGTGTTCGAGCTCACGTTCGACAGGTTGTTGTAGACGTGGTCGAGGCGGTTGGCGGCGGCGCCCAGCGAGGAGCGGACCTTGCTGACGCTTTCGATCGCGGTCTTCAGG
>NZ_JANUGX010000104.1 GCF_024753245.1 Massilia norwichensis
CACTTGCAGTAGTGCCTGCTGAATCAGACGGTCGGTCACGGTAGGTATCCCCAACTCACGCTCGCTGCCGTCCGGTTTCGGGATGCCCACGCGTCGTACGGGTTGTGGCTTGTACGTGCCGTCCGTCAGGCGCCTCCTGATCTCGGGCCATGCGTGCTTCAGGTGTTCCTTGGTCTGAGCGATATCCAGACCATCGACACCCGCGGCTCCCTTGTTCGCCTTCACGCGTTTCCACGCGCGTTGCATGTT
>NZ_JANUGX010000105.1 GCF_024753245.1 Massilia norwichensis
CACTTGCAGCAGTGCCTGCTGAATCAGACGGTCGGTCACGGTGGGAATTCCCAGCTCACGCTCAGTCCCATCTGGCTTCGGGATACCCACGCGCCGTACAGCTTGTGGCTTGTACGTGCCGTCCATCAGGCGCCTCCTGATCCCGGGCCAGGCGTGTTTCAGGTGCTCTTTGGTCTGGAGAATATCCAACCCATCGACGCCTGCGGCTCCCTTGTTCGCCTTCACGCGTTTCCACGCGCGTTGCATGTT
>NZ_JANUGX010000106.1 GCF_024753245.1 Massilia norwichensis
CACTCATTGCTGAGCAACGTTATACTTTTTGTGAACATTTGATAATTTAAGCATTCAGCAGCTGCTTACGCGGCTGCTGGCACTTTCATCAAACGCCCACACTTATCGACTGTTGATTGTTAAAGATCGTATTCGGTACTGCCTTGCTGCATTCTGCGAATCGTTTTGTTCGTCAGCAGCAGAGAAGTGAGATTATGCAGTAATTCGCTTAACTCGTCAACTCATCCTTTTCTGC
>NZ_JANUGX010000107.1 GCF_024753245.1 Massilia norwichensis
GGGTTGGCGATTGGCCAAGTGCTCGCCATATTCTGATGGAGCCGGTGAGCGGAAAAGACGTGCGCATCACGCAACGCGCTCGATCCAGGAATGTGCCGGGAGCGATAAAGGGCAGGGCAAAAACAAAAATGGCCCAGAAAGCAGAACTTTCTGAGCCATTCCTGAGGTATTAACTGGTGCGGCTGGCAGGAATCGAACCCACGACCCCTTGGTTCGTAGCCAAG
>NZ_JANUGX010000108.1 GCF_024753245.1 Massilia norwichensis
ACCGCGCTGACCACCATGCATGAGGACATCTTCAAGGCTGCAGGCGACTTCAACGGCGGCAAGCAGAAGGCGCCTGCTGCTACTGCAGGCGACCCGGACGTCGACTTTACCAAAGGCGGCATCGCCGGCAGGGAACTGACGGCAACCTCCGATGCTGAAGAGACGACTCTCGCAGGCAGTGCCGCTACCGGCAAAACCGGCACGGTGAAC
>NZ_JANUGX010000011.1 GCF_024753245.1 Massilia norwichensis
AAAATGGCTCCCGAAGGAGCCATTCTCATTTCAAACCGTAGAGCTTAAGCGTAGGTACGCAGGCGCAGCGAGAACTCCTGCAGCGCCTTGATGCCCGAGGCCTCGGCGCGGGTGCACCAGTCCTGCAGTTGATGCAGCAGCTGGTCGCGGGTCGAGTGCGAACGCTCCCAGATCGCGCCCAGTTCCACGCGCATTTCGTGCATGGTCTGCAGCACCTTGCTGTGCTCGAACAGTTCGCTCAGCTGGGCCTGCTGCGGGGCTTGCAGCTTGGCCGGCTCGCTCTGCATCAGCTTGCGCGAGGTTTTCAGGAAGCGCTTTTCCAGCTGGGCCTTGGTCTTCAGGTGCTCGACTTCCTCGCGGAAGGCGGCCTTGACCGACTTGGCATACTTGGCCATCACGTCGTAGCGGTTGGTGATGACCGATTGCAGCGTGTCGAGGTCGGCTTCCAGCTTGTTCTTGGCCAGGCGCGGCTTCGGGATGGTCTTCTTGACCTTGGCCAGGCCGACCATTTCCATCATGCGGATGTAGGCATAGCCGATGTCGAATTCGTACCACTTGCTCGACAGCTTGGCCGAGGTGGCGAAGGTGTGGTGGTTGTTGTGCAGCTCTTCGCCGCCGATCAGGATGCCCCACGGCATCAGATTGCAGGCCGCATCATTGCAGTCGTAGTTGCGGTAGCCGGTCCAGTGGCCCAGGCCGTTGATGATGCCGGCGGCGGTGATCGGGATCCACAGCATCTGCACGGCCCAGATCGTGATACCGGCCACGCCGAACATCATCACGTTGAACGGCAGCAGGACCGACACGCCCAGCCAGCTGTACTTGGTGTACAGGTTCTTTTCGATCCAGTCGTTCGGGCAGCCGTGGCCGTACTTTTCCAGGGTTTCCAGGTTCTTGGTTTCGGCGCGATACAGTTCTGCACCTTCCAGCAACACCTTCTTGATGCCGCGGGTAACCGGGCTATGCGGATCTTCTTCGGTTTCGCACTTGGCGTGGTGCTTGCGGTGCACGGCAGCCCATTCCTTGGTCACCTGGCCGGTGGTCAGCCACAGCCAGAAGCGGAAGAAATGGCTGACGATCGGGTGCAGCTCCAGCGCGCGGTGCGCCTGGTGGCGGTGCAGATAGATGGTGACGCCGGCAATCGTGATGTGGGTCACGATCAGCGTGTACACGACCATCTGCCAGACCGACAGCTCGGCAAGGCCGCCGTCCAGGAAGGACAGGACTGCCTCGAAGATGTTGCTCAAAAAATTCATTAACACTCCAGAATGGATGGCTGAGTTCGCCAAGATGTCATACGAATCGCATGACGCAAATACGCATTTTACGCGTATCCAGTGATGTGCGGCACGTTTAGGCGCAATCAGCTTGCGCTGGTTTGGGTGATTCGCGCCACAACCGATGCTATATGGGCATCGAGGAGGCGGGTATCAAGAGACGGAATGCCAAGTTTGATGTCCCCGGCCTGCACCAGGGCATAAATCTTCTTGTTGATTTCGGACACCACGCCGCCCTGCCCGTTCTCCGGATCGCCGATCCAGAAGCCCAGGTCGAGCTCGTAGCCCTCCGGCGCGAAACGGCCCAGCGACACGCCCGGCGCCGGCGTTTCCAGCACGCGCGGCGTGCCCACGGCCTGCGCCACCAGCAAGGGCATCACCTGGTCGAGGTCGGAACCATACGCCACCGTCAGCTTGGTCGAAGCCCGCACCGCGCGCATGCTGAGCGTCTGGTTCAGCACCGGCCCGGAAATCAGCATTTCGTTCGGCAGTACGGTCTCGACGCCGTCCAGGCCTTGCAGCACCGTGTAGCGGGTGTTGATCTGGGTGACCTTGCCCGAATACTTGTCGACCGAGATCATGTCGCCGATCGACAGGCTGCGCTCGAGCAGGATGATGAAGCCGGAGACGTAATTGCTGGCAATCCGCTGCAAACCCAGACCGAGGCCCACACCCAGCGCACCGCCGAAGACCGACAGCACCGTCAGGTCGAGGCCGGCCTGGCTCAGGCTGAGCAGCACGGCAGCGACGATCAGCACGGCCCGGCTGACCCGCGCCAGGGCCACGCGCAGCGAGCTGTGCAGCGCCTGCACGCCCATCAGACGCTCTTCCAGCGCCGCGCCGGCCCACAGCGCCAGCATCAAGAGCACGGCGATCGAAATGATGGCCTGCAGGACGTCGCCGAGGATGACCTTGTTGGCCTTCTTCGGCCCGTATTGCAGCTCGGTGGTATCGAGGAAATGGAAGATGTCCGGCCACTGGCCGGTGATGTAGAGCGCCACCGCCGCCCACACCAAAAGCGCGAAGATCTTCTCGAAGGTGACGAAGGCTTCGCCCAGCTGGCCATGGCGCGCGAACACGCGCCGCAGCAGGAAGAATGCCGCGCGGATCACGACCAGCGACCAGAACACCGGAATCGCCACCTTCACGATGTTGGTGTGGAAGCGGCTCATGGCCAGCAGCCAGGTCGACAGGTACAACAGGCCGACCACCAGCAGCGGCGCGATCACCCGGGTCAGGCTGGCCACGCCTTCGTGCAGCGTGATGCCGCGCGCCGTGCGGCGGCCGCGCCACCAGGCCTGCAACAGCCCCGCGCACAGCCAGCCGATCAGGACGCTGGCGGCGATGGACCCGACCTGCCACGGCATGCCGGGGCGGCTGAGGTCATCGAGCAGGTCGTCGATCAGGCTGGTGAGCTGCAGCGGGGCCAAGATGCTTACTCGTCGGCGTCGGCGGCGGCGTCATCCGCCTTGGCAGCCTTGGCCGGCTTGTCGGCGGCCTTGCGCTCGAACACGGCGGCGAAGAAGCCGTCGGTGCCGTGCTTGTGCGGCAGCATCTTGAGGTAGTCGCCCATTTCCAGCGGAATGCGCTGTTCAGCCAGCACCTTGTTCATCGGCACCAGCTCGAAGTCCGGATGATTGGCCAGGAATTGCGCGGCGATGCCCTCGTTTTCCTCATCCAGCAGACTGCAGGTCGCGTAGACCAGGCGGCCGCCGAACTTCACCAGGCGCGAGGCGGCGTCGAGGATCGAGGCCTGCTTTTCGGTCAGCTCGGCCACGCCTTCCGGCTGCTGGCGCCATTTCACGTCCGGATTGCGGCGCAGCGTGCCCATGCCCGAGCACGGCGCGTCGACCAGCACGCGGTCGATCTTGCCGGCCAAACGTTTCACCTTGGCGTCGCGCTCGTGGGCGATGACGACCGGGTGCACGTTCGACAGACCGCTGCGCGCCAGGCGCGGCTTCAGCTTGGTCAGGCGCTTTTCGGACACGTCGAAGGCATACAGGCGGCCGGTGCTGCGAATGATGGCGCCGATGGCCAGGGTCTTGCCGCCGGCACCGGCGCAGAAGTCGACCACCATCTCGCCGCGGCGCGCGCCCAGCAACTGGGCCAGCACCTGGCTGCCCTCGTCCTGGACTTCGATCGCGCCTTCCTTGAACAGCGGCAGGTTCTGCAGCGCCGGCTTTTTCATGACGCGCAGACCGGTCGCGGCGTACGGGGTCGGTTCGGCGACGATCGGCGCGGTGGCCAGCTCGGCGATGACCTTCTCGCGGTCCGTCTTCAGGGTGTTGACGCGCAGGTCCAGCGGCGCCGGCGTGTTCAGCACGGCGGCCAGCTGCAGGGTCTCTTCCTCGCCGTATTGGGCGACGAACTTGTCGTACAGCCAGTCGGGCAGGTTGGAACGGTTCTTTGCCGGCAGCAGCGAGCGGTCGATTTCCTTGATGCGCGCCAGGAAGGCGGTCTCGTCTTCGCTCAGGCCACCCAGCGACTCGGCGCCGATGGCATCGGCCATGCCCAGCAGTACCAGGCGGCGCATGGTGGCGCTGGCGCCGGTGCCGAAGCCGCCGAATTCGGTGTAGAAGTTCTTGTTGCGCAGCACCGAGTAGATGCACTCGGCGATGGCGCCGCGTTCGCGGCCGCCCAGGCGGGGATGGTCCTTGAAGTAGCGCGACAGGGTGACGTCGGCGGGCGCGGTGAAGCGCAGGATCTCGCGCAATACTTCTTCAGCATTGCCGAGGATCGCGGGTGGCAATCTCATGTAATTCCTTGATTTAAATACTGGTGGTCTCGGCGATGCGGACTTCGCCGTTGGCGATGCTGATCCTGTCTTCAACGAACAGGCGCACCGCTTGCGGATAAATGACGTGTTCCTCGGCCAGCAGGCGCGTTGCCAGGCTCTCTTCGGTGTCTCCCGGCAGCACCGGGATGCGCGCCTGCAGCACGCTCGGACCGTGATCCAGCTCGGCGGTGACGAAATGCACGGTCGCGCCATGCTCGCTCACGCCTGCCGCCAGCGCCTGCCGGTGCGTGTGCAATCCGGGGAACAGCGGCAGCAGCGAAGGATGGATATTCAGCATGCGCCCAGCGTAATGCTCGACGAAGCCGCAGGTCAGGATGCGCATGAAGCCGGCCAGCACCACCAGGTCGGGCTGGTAGCCGTCGATGGTGTCCTGCAGGGCGGCGTCGAAGGCTTCGCGCGAAGCGTAGGCCTTGTGGTCGACCACCGCGGTCGGAATGCCGTGCGCCTGCGCAAACGAAAGACCGGCGGCGTCGGGCTTATTGCTGATCACAGCGGCAATGCGGGCCGGCCACTGCTGCGCTGCGCGCGCCCGCACGATGGCTTCCATATTGCTGCCGCGGCCAGAAATAAGGATCACGATATTTTTCATAAGCGCGCATTGTACCGCGATGGCGGGGGTGGGCCAATGGAAACGGCCGGCGCTTACTCGAACGGACGCGCCCCAACCCAACCCACCGATTGCGGCGATTGCGGCTCTTCGAAGGAATAAAACACGCGGAACGGCACTTTCTTCTCGGCCCAGAATTCGGCCGCGTCACGGAAGACGTCGAGCAGGGTTTCGCGGGCTTCCTTGTCGAATTTTTGCGTATTCGGCAATTGATCGAGCACGGCGATGAAACCGGGTTGCGGTCCGGCCTCGGCAATCACATTGGTGATGCAATTACGCAACGCTTCGAAATTCTTGCTGCACTGGCGCGGGAAAGTGAACTGCTCGCCGATGCGAGCGCAGACTTGCTGTCTGGTGAGAGCGTTGGCGCAATGAGCGTAAAGGAAGTGATGGCCAAGGCGGCCTGCTTCCTTCTGCAGTTCCGTGGCGCGGTAGGCCCGGATCGACTGCACAAGATTAGGCGGCACTCTCATCAACAAACTCATTTTCCCCTCAAGTTTCCCACCGTTAAAACCCTTAGTCCCGTAAGGGTAACGTTTTGTGGTATCCAGATCAACCCGAATATTGACGAGAAAGCCGGATTTGTAAGAATTGATGGGCTATTTCAGCCTGAATTAAGGCTTTTTTGGCCATTTTTCACTCTGTCGGCAAATATGCATGCCTGTTTTGGGCTGTTACATTTTGTTGCCATGCGGATCGCCTTAGTGCAGCGACTCGCAGTAACATTCACTCGTGGCAGTAAGTGTCCAACGAATCCAGCAGCATACCTAAACGAGGTACGAACATGAACTTCAAAGCCAAACTGATTCTCTCCGCTCTGGGCGTCTGCGCCCTGCCGCTGGCCCAGGCTGGCGATTTCGAAGATTTCGGCCAGGTCGTGCGGGTGCAGCCGCGCATCGAACAGGTCCGCACGCCGCGTCGCGAATGCCGTACCGACTACGTGCAGGCACCGGTCCAGCAACAGCGCGGCCAGGGCGGCTCGGTGGTCGGCGGTATCGCCGGCGCCCTGCTGGGCAGCCAGGTCGGCAGCGGTAACGGCAAAGTCGCCGCGGCAGCCGCCGGTGCGATCGCCGGCGCCATGGTCGGCGACCGCGTCGAGAACGACGGCCGCAACGGCTACGTCGGCACCCAGGAACAAGCCGTGCAGAGCTGCCGTACCGTGGAATCGGTCGAACAGCGCACCAATGGCTACGACGTGACCTACAACTACCGCGGCCAGACCTTCAACACGGTCATGAACCGCGATCCGGGCAGCCGCATCCGCCTGCGCGTCTCGGTCGAGCCTACTCAGTACTAACAGGACCTCGTCCAACCGTCCCTCCGCAGCACTAGCCTGCTGCATCCTTCCACGGTGCTTGCGCCGTGGAAGGAGCTCCCCCGATAATAGGATGTTCCCTTCAGGTCGTCCTATGCTCATCAAACGCAAATCCATCGAACTGGCCGAATCCTCGCGCCGTCCCGCGTCCGCCGCCGCGCCGAAACCATCCCGCAAGCCGAAATTCGCTCCCGTCACCCTGTCCGAGCAGGACGGCGTGCGCTACCTGCACTTCGGTACCGAGTGGGTGCAAGGCGCCATGCGCATCCGCAAGCCGGACTGGCCCGAGCTCGAATACGCGCAGCAGATGATGGCCTGGATGCTGTTCATCGAGCAGCCGCGCGCCATCGCCCAGCTGGGCCTGGGCGCCGCCACGCTGACCAAGTTCTGCTACCGCCAGTTCCCGCAGGCGCTGGTGACGGCGGTCGAGCTGAACCCGGCCGTGATCGCGATCTGCTCCTCGATGTTCAAGCTGCCCTCCGACGACGAGCACCTGCAGGTGCTGGAGATGGATGCGATGGACTTCGTGCTGGACGAGGCCAATCACGACGCCTTCGACGTGCTGCAGGTCGACCTCTACGATGCCACCGCGCGCGGCCCGGTGCTCGACACGCCCGAGTTCTACCAGGCCTGCAACGCCTGCCTGCTTGATACCGGCGTCATGACCGTCAACCTGTTCGGCGACCACCCGAGTTTTAAAAAGAACATCAAGGCGATGCGCTTCGCCTTCGACACCGTGATCTGCCTGCCCGAGGTCCACGACGGCAACGTGGTCGCGCTCTGCTTCAAGAACAAGCCCGACCTCGACCCCGAACGCCTGGCCGCGCGCGCGGCGCAGATCGTGGCCGCGACCAAGCTGCCTGCCAAATCCTGGGTCAAGGACTTGCAGGCTGCCCTCGCTGCCGATAAAAAATAGACCATGAACGCTCCCGCCGCCGCCACGCCAGCCCGTCCCAAGTCGCCGAAATCGCTTGACCTGCAGACCCTGTTCTCCTGGCTGCTGGCGGACGGCATCGTCGAGAAATCGACCGTCAAGCCGCATTTCGCGCAGGCCCAGGGCATCCTCAAGAACGCGGTCGGCAGCATGCATCCCTTGACAGCCATCGCCCAGTGCAAGATCGTATCAAGCAAGGCGCCGCACAAGCTGCTGACGCTGGACGTGCTGAGCGAATGGGCCGCGGCCAAGGTCGGCATCCCTTTCCTGCGCATCGATCCTTTGAAGATCGACTTCACCAAGGTCGCGGACGTGATGTCGGCCAGCTACGCGGCGCGCTTCAACATCCTGCCGGTCGAGCTGAAAGGCGACGCGCTGGTGGTGGCGACCGCCGATCCCTACCTCACCGAGTGGCAGGACGAAATCGGCCGCATCTCGCGCCGCCGCATCGAGCTGGTGCTGGCGAACCCGCTCGACATCGCGCAGTACATCTCGCAGTTCTTCAGCCTGGCCAAGTCGATCCGCGACGCCAACAAGTCGAGCGGCCAGGACCTCGCGCTGCGCAACAACTTCGAGCAGCTGGTCGAACTGGGCAAGACCAATAAGCAGGTCGATGCCAACGACCAGCACATCGTCAACATCGTCGACTGGCTGTGGAGCTACGCCTTCGACCAGCGCGCCTCCGACATCCACCTGGAGCCGAAGCGCGAGTCCGGCGTGATCCGCTTCCGCATCGACGGCGTGCTGCACCAGGTCTACCAGGTGCCGGCGGTGGTGATGATCGCCATGACCGCGCGCATCAAGCTGCTGGGGCGGATGGACGTGATCGAAAAGCGCCGTCCGCAGGATGGCCGCGTCAAGACCAGGACCACCGGCGGCCAGGAGGTGGAACTGCGCCTGTCGACGATGCCGACCGCCTTCGGCGAAAAGCTCGTGATGCGTATCTTCGACCCGGAAGTGGTCGTCAAAACCCTGCCGGAACTGGGCTTCCCGCCCGACGATGCCGCGCGCTGGGATGCGCTGACCAGGCGCCCGCACGGCATCATCCTCGTGACCGGACCGACCGGCTCGGGCAAGACCACCACGCTGTACACCACCCTGAAGGCCCTGGCCACCAGCGACGTGAACGTGTGCACGGTCGAAGATCCGATCGAGATGGTGGAAGCGGCCTTCAACCAGATGCAGGTGCAGCCGGGCATCGACCTGTCCTTCGCCGACGGCGTGCGCGCGCTGATGCGCCAGGACCCGGACATCATCATGGTCGGCGAGATCCGCGACCTGGAAACGGCCGAGATGGCGATCCAGGCCGCGCTGACCGGCCACCTGGTGCTGTCGACCCTGCACACCAACGACGCGCCCTCCTCCGTGATGCGGCTGCTGGAACTGGGCGTGCCTTATTACCTGCTGGGCTCGACCCTGAGCGGCATCATGGCCCAGCGCCTGGTGCGCACGCTGTGCCCGCACTGCAAGAGCCCGGACGGCGAACTGTCGGACGAGGTCTGGCACAGCATCGGCGGGGCCTGGCAGATTCCGAAGCCGGCCACGGTCTACCGCCCGGTCGGCTGCCCGGAATGCCGCCAGACGGGCTTTCGCGGCCGCACCGGCATCTACGAACTGGTGACGGTGACCGAAGCCTTCACCCACCTGATCAAGGAAGTCACGGACCTGGCCGCGCTGCGCCAGCAGAGTGTGGCGGATGGCATGAAACCGCTGCGCATCGCCGGGGCGTACAAGGTGGTGGAGGGGGTGACGACGGCGGAAGAGGTGCTTAAAGTTACTTCTGCTTTGTCGTAATTTGCACGTAGCTCTGGCGCAAATCAAAACGCCCCGCTATAATACGTGCCTTCTTCGGGTCGTTAGCTCAGTTGGTAGAGCAGCGGACTTTTAATCCGTTGGTCGCAGGTTCGAGCCCCGCACGGCCTACCAAAGAATTTAGTTGTAGCGAAAACGCCAGCCTTCGGGCTGGCGTTTTTGTTTTCAGAGCACGTGATTTCAAAGCACGCGATTCAAAAAAAACGCCAGCCCGGAGGCTGGCGTTTTTTGTTCCGCTTACTTCGCCGTCAACACCTGCGACGAAATGCGTTCCGCCTTGATCTGCTGCTCCGAGAACGGCAGCGGCAGCAGCTTTTTCTGCGCAAACGGCGTCAGCTGGTCGGCATACCAGGGCGATTTCGGGTCGACCGACTGGCCGTAGACCAGCAGCCCGCGTGCCACCGCCCCCGCGTTGTCGAAGCCCACCAGCTGGATGTAACTCGTGCCCCAGTCGACGTTGCCATAACCCTTAGCCGTCAGTGCCGAGCGCATGTGCAGGGACGAATACGAACCGTCCTCGTTGCCGATGCCGCCATGCAGCGGGTAATGCCTGTTGTTGCGCGTTTCAAACTGGTAGTCGCCCAGCTGGCCGTACACCGGCACGCCCGCCTCCTGCATGGCCGCCGATGCCGCCCGCAGCGCATCGAGCAAGGCCGGCTCCGCAGCCACGGCAACACCGCTCGGCGTGTTGACCGGGTCGGCCGGATTGAAGGGCGTCGCCCACAGGTCGGGCAGCGTGCCCGCGCGGTTCCAGAACTCGCGGAACAGCACGGCGCCGCGGCTGTCGAGGTCCGCCTTCCTATCCCAGGCCGCCAGCGTTGCGCAAGGCACCAGCAGGCGCGCGTCGTTGGCCTTGAAGCAGGCGCGCAGCAGCGAAGGCAGCACCAGCTCCGCCGCGTAGATGCGGTTTTCGAACATCAGGTCCTGCACGTCGTCCATGCGCAGGAAGCGGCGCTCGGCCAGCATCTCCTCCACCTGCTTGAAGCCCAGACGCGTGCGCAGCGATTGCGGCGTGCCGACCGCGCCGTACAGCGGCGAATAGCCGAACGGTGCCGGCCCGACCAGCGGCGCCTTGGCGTTCGACAGCCAGTAGGAATCGTTGGAGTTGCCGACGTAGTCCTGGCGGATGGTCGCCGGCGCGTTGGCGGCACCGAACACGCCGGCCGGCGCGTCCGCATCCTGGCCCCAGCCGCACTCGCTGCGCGTACCGTCGAAGGCGAGCAGCGCCGGCACCAGCAGGCAGTCGGACATGAACTTGTCGGTCGTCATGTGCGGCACGACGCTGCCGTCGAGGTACATCGCATTGCCTTTGCGGTCAGCGGCGACGGTGTTCACCCACGGCAGCCCTTTCACCGCATGGATGGCGCTCTGCAGCTGCGTCACATCGTCGGCCTGCCCCATCTTCAGCCACTGGTCGCCGAGACGGGTGTTGAAGCGGTTCGCGTCCGCCAGCACAAAGGCGCTGTCGCTGGTCCAGCCGATACCGGCCTGCGGCAGCACGATCACGGCACCTTGGTGGCTGAAGAAGAAGGAACGCTGCTTCGTCACCAGCTTGCCATCTGGCTGCAGCACCTCGACCGCGACCTGGCGCTCGGTCATCTTGCGCGGCGCGCCGTCGAAGAAATAGGTGGTGCCGGTCGGGTCGGACGGATCCAGTGCCAAACGGAAGGTAGTGAAATGCGACGCGCTCGTCACCGTATGCGACCACGCGAGGTTGCGGTTGAAGCCGATGGTGACGAAGGGCATGCCGCCCAGGCTTGCGCCCATTACGTCGTAGCGGCCCGGAACGGTCAGGTGCATCTGGTAGAAACGGTCCGTGCCGGACCAGGGGTAGTGCGGATTGCCGAGCAGGATACCCTTGCCGTTGCTGCTGACGGCACTGCCGACCGCGAGCGCGTTGCTGCCCACACCTTCGGGTATGCCCTTCGGCATCGGCGCCGTCGCGGCCGGCATTGCCTTCGCCAGCGAGACCGGCTCGGCAGGATCGCGCGAAGCCCCGACGATGGCCGCCGCAAACGCCTCGCCGCTCGCGTGCAGCGCTTTTTCGCCGATGAACAGGTACAGGTCGTCGACAGTGATCGGCTTGACCCAGGCCGCGCCGTTGCACGCCTTTGGCAGCCTGCCCTTCTTGTCGGCGAGGAAGCGGTTATAGCCTTCAGCATAACCGGCCAGCAAGTCCCTGACCTCCTTCGACGCCGTCGCGTAACCGGCGCGCAGCTGCTCCAGGTCCAGATAGCCCTTGAAGAAGAAGTCGCTCTGCTCGTTCGGGAGCTGCATGAACATGTCGAGGCCGGCGCCGTATTCGCCGTTCACCGGCGCGGTGGCCGGGGCGGCGCCGCCGAAATAACGGGAGCGTTCGCCGCGTACGGTCAGCAGGGAGTCGGCAAACATGCAGACATTGTCCTCTGCATACGCATAGGCCGCACCATAGCCGAGGCTACGGAAGTCGCTGGCCTTCACGTGGACGACACCGCGGGTCGTACGGGTGATTTCCGTACGCACGTTGGCTGCCGCCGCGAAATTGGACAGGGTCAGCGTGCTGAGCAAAGCAACAGTCGAGAGCTTCATAGGACTCCAGAGTTTTGTTGTAAAGAAATTTTGTCTGGAGATTAACAGATTTCATATTTTTGCCGCACACGCGTCGTGCGGGCCGAAATGGAGAAATTTTGTTTCCTACGTACAAAGGGCAAATGATTCCTATAAGCATCTAAAGTTGTCTACAGTCAACATAATAGTCGACGCGTTCCCTACACTTGGTTCATCCGAGTTTCTCAACCACAGAAAAGGGAATCATCATGCGTTCACTTTCCATCTTCCTTGCCGCCGCCTCTCTGCTGACGACCATGAGTCTGGCGCAAGCCGAAACTGGGTCCACACAACTGCACTCGCCCAGCGCTGAACAGATGGAGCAGGCTAAAGGCAGCTATCAGCTCAACGATGGCAAGCGTGCAGAAATGCTGATTCTCGACGGTCGGCTCTATTTCAGAATCGCGCGCGGTGCGACAAGGGAGATGCTGGTAGCTGGGAAAAACCGTTTCTCGTCCCGCGACGGCACGATTGCAATCCGGTTCGATACCGATTTCGATGGCGATCGCATCGTGCTCCAACACGGTCGCAGCATCGGCATGCAAGACACGATCCGCCTCGCCGCGAACGACCGACCGGGACGTGGCACTGCCGACTGAAGCGCGGCTTACGGCCCTGCAAACATGCAGAAACGCCAGTCTCCAGGCTGGCGTTTTTGTTTTCCACCTCCGCTTGACATGGCCGGGATTCGAGCCGATAGTGCGGACGACCTATTCTTGACTTGTCGATAATGAAAAACGCTTCGAATCGCCGTTCCATGGTTGTGCAATCGGTGGCGCTGGCCGCCGCGGGCGTCGTCGGCGCCAACGCCGGGGCTGCCGCACCAGGCAGTTACAAGGTCGTGTTCCAGGTCAGCGATGCCGATCCGGGCAAATGGCAGATGACCCTGAATAACGTGCACAATGCACAAGCCGAACTGGGCCGGGACAAGGTCCAGGTCGAAATCGTCGCTTATGGTCCGGGCATCGCCATGCTGAAGGCGAATTCGGAGGTGGCGGGACGCCTCGCCGAGGCAGCCCAGGCTGGCACCGCCGTGCTGGCTTGCGAAAACTCCATGCGCGGCTTCAAGCTGGCGCGCACCCAGATGGCTGGGCCGGTGGCCTATGTGCCGTCGGGCGTCGCCCACCTCATCCGGCGGCAAGCGGAAGGGTATGCCTATATCCGCTCCTGAAGCGCCGGCGCTGGACTGGCAAAAATCTGCCGAACAGGTATAATGCCGGCCTTCGGGTCGTTAGCTCAGTTGGTAGAGCAGCGGACTTTTAATCCGTTGGTCGCTGGTTCGAGCCCAGCACGGCCTACCAGATACATACAGGAAGCCCACGAATTTCGGTTCGTGGGCTTTTTGTTTTCTGGTCTCTCTCTGGTCGCTTCGGAGGCACCCTTCCAATCCTGCCTAGCCAACGGACTCGGGAATTTTCTCTGACTAGGCGGGTCCAAATCGGGCTTGGCAAAGACAAAATGACCTACTTTGACGAGCTAATCAATTGCTCTGAAGGGTCCCCTATGATCTCTTTGCGCTTTCCCTCGTCTTTTCCCGGCTAGAACCGCTAAAACGCATTTAAGCTTCTGGTCAGGGCTTTTCACACAACACTGTCAACTACCCATCCTGACTGACATCCCTGCCACGCTCTGGGTAGCAACTCTGCTTACCTTACAGGCAACTATTCTCATACACTGAGCCATGTTGAACTTCCGAGTTCAGCCAACAGCAGACCTCTAACTCATCGCTAAAAGGCATCTCTTACGCGTCTTTCAACATACCAAACGGCGGCAAGTCAAATTTCGTGATACCTTGATACAAACCTCCTTCCTATCCGATTTAGGATAGCCATCTGCCTTGCGCCGAACCTTGGTCCGCCGCTCCAATAGGACCGCAAGAAATGCCTTTTCTGCCCATTGGGCGCGTTCTCGTTGTCGACGACAACGAGGACTTGGCGCTTTTGTTTTCGAGCCTGATAGACTTAATGGGGTACGAGGCTCGCGCTGTATTCTCAGTGAAAGCTGCGCTGGATGTTTTATCAATATTTTCTCCGCATGTCATCATTTCCGACATCGGAATGTCTGAGTTGTCCGGTTTTGATCTTGCCCGAGAAGTAAAGCGCACGATTTCAGCTCCACCATTACTTATTTCGGTGAGCGGATGGGGCGATCAGAAGACGGTCTACGAATCGCTCAATGCAGGCTTTTCCGTTCATCTAGTTAAGCCGGTCTCCTTCGACCGAATCGTTCAATTGCTCTCTGATTATTTTCGAATGAATGGAATCGGCGTCAGATTTCCAGAATCATAAAAAATCATATATATTTGACATCAACTGCGCTCATTGATCGTCCGCTTTTGGGTCGTAAGCGAACGCTACAATAGTCTACAATCGGCCATAAGCGGTCGTCACGACAAACATTCATAGGCTTTTTGCTTCGCACCAGTACGCAGCGCTCAACGCTGCGCCAGCGACGTCTTCGCCGTCACCACAATAACCTGCGCCGTCCGCAGATCCGGCACATAGCTCATCAGCATTTCATCGCCGGCCGTACCGCGATTGAATTCCATCGTTACATTACCGTCCCGGGTCGCATACAGATCGCGCGACAGCGCAACGAGCCGGATCGGACGCTGCTTGTCGATCTGCGCGACGATACCATCGTTCGACGGGCCCACCTTCATGCGCCATCCGTTCGACATGGCATAGGCGCCGCTGATCGCTTCGGCTTCGCATTCCGAGAACTGGAACGCCGGGGTAAGCGCGGTGACTTCGACCCTGGAGATCGCGTCGGGCTGAATCAAAGGGTAATGTTGTGTCTGCGCACCCGCACTGCCTGCCAGCAGCAGCACGGATACGGGAAGAATCCGATGTAGAGAACGCATGATCGCTCCTTCGAAACAAACAAAAAGGCGGTTCAATGCAGTCTAGGGCGGTGCCCCGGTGGCGCAAGGCATCCGAGGTGGGCATGACGAAACCGTCTCATTCCGGCGGCAGTCAGATTGCTGCGAAATGAATCCGCGTTCATGGCGCGGCGCCGATTTGTGTATCGCTTTTCCGCATATGCATGCGCTCACAAAATCGCGACAATTTCCGCGATGTCGAACTGCTATCCTCTTCAGGTGCAAGCAACAGGAGAACATCGCATGAACGCATTCCGTTTCGCCGTGGTCGCCGGCTTCCTGGCCGTCGGCAGCGCCAATGCCCAGACCACGCCGGAGGCGGCCTCGCCGCGCCTCGAAGCGCAGCCGTCGCCGCTCGCGAAAGCGTTCGCGAAGACGCCCTCGCCTTTCGCGCCCTACATCCGCAACGAGGGCGAGCATCCGTTCACCAGTTTGTTCGACGGCTACCGCAGCGATCCGCGCCTGGTTGCCGGCATCAATCTCAACCCTTATCTGGCGCTCGAAGCGGGATACCGCGAACGCAAGGACCGCGGCTTCCACGCGATCGACCCGCGCGATACGCTGGACACGAACGGCGCCCTCGGCGCCAAAGGCTTCCACAGCTATGCCGCGCTCAAGGTGACGGTGCCGATCACCGACGATTTGTCGGCCTATGGCGCGCTGGGGCTGTCGCACAGCGAGCGGCGCGGCGCCGATGCCGTGGGCAGGGAGGGTAACGTCGTCGGCGGCACCTACACCGGCCTCGGGGCGCGCTACCGGCTGAACGAAAAGGCGTCCGTGAGCGTCGAAAGCCAGAACTTCGGCAAGACGTCCCAGAAATGGGGCAACGACAGCAACGCCAACGGTGTGAACGCCAAGCTGAATCTCGGCTTCTGAATCTCGCGCCGGCGCAAACGAACGCGCCGAACCTCGTACCGCAGAGCGCATCCAAGGGATATCGGCATCTCACCTGGAGCGCTCATGCGAATTTTCCTTCTCGGCATCGCCCTATTGCTGGGTCTGGCAGGCTGCGCCACACGCGACTATCCACGCCGCCCGAATGCCGAGGAAATCGGCCATGCCACAGGCGTGTACAGCTTGCGCGACGGTTACCGCGCCCACGTCTTCGGCCTCGATACCCATCTCTATGTTCGGATCGGCGCCGGCCCGCAAAAGGAATTGAAAATGGTCGGGCCGGACAGCTTTGCGTCACCGGAAGGGGATGTCGCCATCCAGTTCGGGCCTGGATGGCGAGACGATGACTTCAAACGCGTCACGGTCAGGTACGAACGTACGTCCGGCAGTCATCCGCCGAGGAGGTTCTCGAGCGGACTGCTGCCGGGGCGCGGCTCTCTCGACTGATCAGGTCAGCGTTTCAGCTGCGACAGATCACGCACCGCGCCGCGGTCGGCCGATGTGGTCAGCGCCGCATACGCCCGCAGCGCCTGCGACACCACGCGCTCGCGGCCGACCGGCTGCCAGGCGTCGGCCCCGCGGTCTTCCATCTTCGCGCGGCGATGCGCCAGCTCTTCGGCGGACACGCGCAGGTTGATCGTGCGCGCCGGGATGTCGATGTCGATCAGGTCGCCCTCTTCCACCAGGCCGATCGCGCCGCCTTCCGCCGCTTCCGGCGAGGCATGGCCGATCACCAGGCCCGAGGAGCCGCCCGAGAAGCGCCCGTCGGTGAACAGTGCGCAAGCTTTGCCGAGGCCCTTGGACTTGATGTACGAAGTCGGGTACAGCATCTCCTGCATGCCGGGGCCGCCCTTCGGGCCTTCGTAGCGGATGATGATAACGTCGCCGGCGTGGACGGTGTCGCCAAGGATGCCCTCGACCGCCGCGTCCTGGCTCTCGAACACGCGCGCCTTGCCGGAGAAGACCAGGATGCTCTCGTCGACGCCGGCCGTCTTCACGATGCAGCCCTTCTCGGCGATGTTCCCGTACAGGACCGCCAGGCCGCCGTCCTGCGAGTAGGCGTGGGCCAGGTCGCGGATGCAGCCGCTGCTGCGGTCGATGTCGTTGTCGCTGAAGCGCTCGGCCTGCGAGAACGCGACCTGGGTCGGCACGCCGCCCGGTGCCGCGCGGAACAGCTGGTGCACGGCCGGGTCGTCGCTGCGGCGGATGTCGTATTTTTCGATGGCGTCGCCGAGGGTCGGCGAATGCACGCTCGGCACCGAAGTGTCGAGCAGGCCGGCGCGCGCCAGTTCGCCGAGGATGGCGACGATGCCGCCGGCGCGGTGCACGTCCTCGATGTGGTACTTGTCGGTCATCGGCGCAACCTTGCACAGGCAGGGCACCTTGCGCGAGATGCGGTCGATGTCGGCCATCGTGAAGGCGACGCCGGCCTCGTGCGCGGCGGCCAGCAGGTGCAGCACGGTGTTGGTCGAACCGCCCATCGAGACGTCCAGCGCCATCGCGTTTTCGAACGCGGCCTTGGTGGCGATCGAGCGCGGCAGCACCGAGTAGTCGTCGCCTTCGTAGTGGCGCTTGGCCAGCTCGACGATCAGGCGGCCGGCGCGCAGGAACAGTTCCTTGCGGTCGGCGTGGGTGGCAACGATGGTGCCATTGCCCGGCAGCGACAGGCCCAGCGCCTCGGTCAGGCAGTTCATCGAGTTGGCGGTGAACATGCCCGAGCAGGAGCCGCAGGTCGGGCAGGCGGAGCGTTCGATCTCGGCGACGTCGGCATCCGACACGCTGCTGTCGCCGGCCTTGATCATGGCGTCGACCAGGTCCAGCTTGATGATTTTCCTGTCGTTGTTGACGGTCTTGATGACCTTGCCCGCTTCCATCGGCCCGCCGGACACGAACACCACCGGGATGTTCAGGCGCATCGCCGCCATCAGCATGCCGGGGGTGATCTTGTCGCAGTTCGAGATGCAGACCATGGCGTCGGCGCAGTGGGCGTTGACCATGTACTCGACCGAGTCGGCAATCAGGTCGCGCGAAGGCAGCGAGTACAGCATGCCGCCGTGGCCCATGGCGATACCGTCGTCGACGGCGATGGTGTTGAACTCCTTGGCCACGCCGCCGGCCGCTTCGATCTCGCGCGCCACCAATTGGCCGAGGTCCTTCAGGTGCACGTGGCCGGGCACGAACTGGGTAAAGGAATTGACCACGGCGATGATCGGCTTCTCGAAGTCGCCATCCTTCATGCCGGTCGCGCGCCACAGGGCGCGGGCCCCTGCCATGTTGCGGCCCTGGGTGGTGGTACGGGAACGGTAAGTCGGCATGATGTCTCCTGGCGCAGGCAATCGAACGAAACATCCAGCTTGCCCCAGCGCCTGTGATTTGTCTAATATATGATTTATTGCTCAGTGATTCTTTCTTCGTATCACAGAACACGCAAATATCTTTCCCACACGAAAGTCCTTGGCCGGATGCTGTCGAGCCGCTATAATGCTCGCCGTCGGGTCGTTAGCTCAGTTGGTAGAGCAGCGGACTTTTAATCCGTTGGTCGCTGGTTCGAGCCCAGCACGGCCTACCACGAACAAGTAGTAGCAGATCAGCCAGCTTTCGAGCTGGCTTTTTTGTTTGCGCTTTCAAAACATGCCCCAAAACATCCTCGCCCCGGTCCACCACGAGCTCATCATCAAGAAGAGCCGCTTCCTCGCCTGCGTGCAGCCGATGGCGGACCGCGCCGGTGCACAGAAGGTGGTCGCGCAATTGCGTAGCGAACATCCCGGCGCCGCCCACGTCTGCTGGGCCCTGCTGGCGGGCGGGCAGTCAGCCGCGGTCGACGATGGCGAGCCGAGCGGCACCGCCGGGCGCCCGATGCTGGACGTGCTGCGCCACCAGGACCTCGAAGGCGTGCTGGCTACCGTCGTGCGCTACTTCGGCGGCGTCAAGCTGGGCGCCGGCGGCCTCGTGCGTGCCTACACCGACAGCGTCGCGCAGGCACTGCTGCAGGCACAGAAGATCGCCATCATCCGCCAGCGCCTGCTGCGCTGCGCCGTGCCCTACCCGCTCGAAGGCCTGCTGCGGCGCGAACTGGAGCTGGCCGGCGCGACGCTGGAGCAGGTCGAGCACGGGCAGGACGTGCTGTTCAGCTTCACCCTGCCCGACGACAAGGCCGATGCGCTGGTCGTCCGCCTGAACGAAGCCGGCAGCGGACGCGTCGCCTGGATCGCCGACGCCGATACCTGAGCCGGTTGGACTGCCTCCCAGCGACCGCATCGCCCCTTGCGTTCGCTCAGCCGCAGCCGCGTGCCGCCGGGAACTAAATCTTTACATGGTTTTACACGGTTTTACGTAGCCCCTTCGACCTGTCCGAACGGTCGCGCTGCCGCGCAAACTAAGATGATCGATGCCATCTACCTCCGACGGATCGACCATGTCGCCACCAGGTTTCTGGAAAAACGTGATGACCGTGCTGGCTGGGGCGACCGGTGCGCAGGCCCTGCCGCTGCTGGTGGCGCCGCTGCTCACGCGCATGTGCACGCCCGAGGAGATGGGCGCCTTCAGCGTCTGGCTGGGCGTGATCGCCGTGACCTCGATCGCCGCCACCTTGCGGATCGATACGGTCATGGTGCTCGAGCTCGGCGCGCGCCAGCAGCGCCTGTGCTTCAGCGTCGTGGCCTGGGCCGCAACCGCGCTGGCCCTCGCCTTGACGCTGGCCGCGGCGGCCGGGCGCATTGCCGGCCTTGCCGCCCTGGAGGACATGTCCTGGCCCGCATTGCTGACCATTGGCATCGGCACCTGGCTGACCGCCACCATGCAGACCACGCTCGCCTACGCGGCCTCGCACCGGCTGTTCGACAAGGCGGCGCAAGCGAAGATGATGCAGGCCGGCACCATTGCCCTCAGCCAGGTCGCCCTGCTGTATGTCGGCGTCGACGGCGCCGCCTTGCTGGCGGGCCAGTTGATCGGACTTGCCGCGGGACTGTGGGCGGCGCGCAGGCTGCTGGCGCCGCCCCGCCTGGCGCCGCAGCGGCGGCTGAAGCTGAGGCTCGACACCGAACAGCGCAACTACCTCGTCAAGCACCAGGCGTTCTGGCGCTTTTCGCTGCCCTCCAGCCTGATCAACACCCTGGTCGGCCAGCTGCCGCTGTTCATGATCGGCCTGCGCCATGGCGCGCTGGCGGCCGGCCTGTTCGCCCTGACCCAGCGCGTGATCAGCGCCCCGGTGACCCTGGTCGCCGCATCCGTCCTCGAAGTGTTCAAGCGCCAGGCGGTGCAGGAATTCCAGACGCTGGGCAATTGCCGCCGCGTCTATCTGACCACCTTCCGCGCCCTGGTCCTGCTGGCGCTGTTTCCCTCGCTGCTGCTGTTCCTGTTTGCGCCACCATTGTTCAGCTGGGTCTTCGGCACCGACTGGCGGCCCGCCGGCGAATTTGCGCGGGTCCTCGCGCCGCTGTGCTTCTTCAACTTCATCGCCAGCCCGCTGAGCTATGTGTTCTTCATCGCCGGCAAACAGAAGGTGGAACTGCGCTGGCAGATCGCGCTGTTCCTGATGACGGTCGCCGTGTTCAGCGCGCCGCTTTCGCTGTGCCAGAGCGTGCTCTGGTATGCGGTCGGGCGCTCCGCGCTGTATGTCGTCTATCTGCTGATGTCCTGGCAGTGCTCGCTGAACGGCAGCGGCCATCGCCTGCTGCCGGCCGCCTTCGCGGAGCGTTCGCGGGCAAGCTCGGCAGAAAACCGCTGATACCGCTATCATTCCAGGCTATACCGGTCATCACGACTCGAAAGCGGACGTCCCTGGCGTGCGGGGCTATAGTGGCCGCCCTCCCCTGTAACACGAAAAGAACATAGTGATCAAGAAAAGCCTGGCCCCTCTGGCCCTGGGCGGTTTCGGCATTGGCATGACGGAATTCGTCATGATGGGCATCCTGCCCGACATTGCCACCGGCCTGAACATTTCCATCCCCCAAGCGGGTTATCTGATTTCAGCTTACGCGGTTGGCGTGGTGGTCGGTGCGCCGACCCTGGTCAGCATGCTCGGCCACCGCCCGCCGCGCGGCGTGCTGGTCTGGTTCATGCTGATGTTTGCCGTCTTCAACGCGCTGTCGAGCTTCGCGCCGGACTTCTACACGATGATGCTGTGCCGCTTCCTGGCCGGCCTGCCGCACGGCGCCTTCTTCGGCGTCGGCGCCGTGGTCGCGACGCGTCTGGCGGACAAGGGCAAGGAGGCGGCGGCGCTGGCCAGCATGTTCTCCGGCCTGACCCTGGCCAATGTGGTCGGCGTGCCGGCCGGCACTTGGCTGGGCCATAACATGAGCTGGCGCTTCGTGTTCCTGATCGTGGCCGCGATCGGTCTCGCCACCGCCTTCATGGTGCAGAAGTTCATCCCCTGGTTCGAAGGCAAGCAGCGCGCCGGCCTGGCCCAGGACCTGCGCATCTTCCGCAACCCCAAGCTGTGGCTGGCGCTCGGCATCACCTCGATCGGCACCGGCGGCTTCTTCGCCTGGCTCAGCTACATCGCGCCGCTGCTGACCGACGTGACGCACGTCCACGCCAACGTGATCCCGCTGATCATGATCGTGGTCGGGGTCGGCATGACGGCCGGCGTGCAGTTCGGCGGCAAGCTGGCCGACCGCGTGCATCCGCTGCGCGCGATCACCATCCTGCTGGCCTCGATGATCGTGCTGCTGTGCCTGAACGCCCTGCTGGCCTCGTCGCAGGTGGCGATGGTGGTACTAGCCTTCCTGGTCGGCGCCAACGCGCTGGCGCTGGGACCGTCCATCCAGATGCTGCTGATCGAGCATTCGCGCGAAGCCGAGATGCTGGGCTCCTCGCTGGGCCAGTCCGGCTTCAACATCGGCAACGCGCTGGGCGCCTTCCTGGGCAGCATTCCGCTGACCCTGGGCTATTCCTACGCCTCGCCGCAATGGGTCGCAGCGAGCCTGGCCGGCGCCGGCCTGCTGCTGTCGATCGCGATGCAGGCGCACGGGCGCCGCGTGCGCGCCCTGGCCTGAGTCCGCACTAAGGCAGGTAGCCCTGCCGGCGCAGGCTCTGGAGCGCGGCGACCACGGTGTCGCCGGGTTCCAGCGCTTCCGTGAAGCCGGCACGGCGGATCTTGCCCATGTCCGAGATCATGTCGAACTCGGTATTGAAGATGAAATCGCCGAACGGCCAGGTGACCAGCTTCTCGTAAGCCACCGGCTGCAGGCCGTGCTGCTGCGCCAGGCGCTGCCAGGCTTCGGCCTTGGCCGGCATCTGCTTCGCCAGCGAAAACGGCTGCGGCGGCCCGACTTCCATGTCGAAGACCTGCGCCACGCGCTTCCAGATCCGCTCCCAGCGGAAGGGTTCGTTCACCAGGTTGAAGGCTTCGTTACGCGCCGCCGGATCGAGGGCTGCCCAGACGCTGGCGCGCGCCATCCAGGCGGCATCGGTGGTCTGCGCGAACACGCCGTCGTACACCTTGTGCGAGCCCGGAAAGCGCAGCGGAATCCCGGCCTGCTTGCTGAGCGCCGCAAACACCCCCATCACCATCGCGATGTTCATCGGGTTGCCGACGATGTCGCCGACCACCACGTCCGGGCGCAGGATGGACCACTCGAACTCGCCGGCGTCGGCGCGCTCGCGCAGGATGTCTTCCTGGGCATAGTAGAAGTTGGGCGACAGGTGGCGCGGATCGTCCTCATAGAACGGCGCCACCGCGCGCCCCAGATGGACGCCATAGACCTTGGCGCCCTGGTAGTGGACCACGCGCGCAAGCGGCGCGCCGGCCGCCTTCAGGCCGTCGAGCAGGTTGCGCAGCATGGTCGCGTTGATGGCTTCTTCCTCGGCCAGGTCGCGCCCGCCCTTCAGCGCCGCGTAGAACACATGGGTGGTGTCGCCGGCCGCCTTCAGGGCCTCAAGCGTGGCGCGAGCATCGAGCAAGTCGGCCTTGATGGTTTCCACGCCGTCGACGAAGGTGCGCGGCAGCGCCCGCACCTTCCACTCTGGACGCTGTTTCAATTCCGCGGCGACCGCGTTGCCGATGATGCCGCTGGCACCGACGACCAGGGCCGTGTAATGACCTTCCATTGCTGCTCCTTACGATAGGGGACAGCAAGGATAAACCAAAGCTCAGGGATGCATGCGCCTGCTTGCCAGTCAGACAGTTCGCTCAGGCTTCGCGCTTGGGACGGCCCTGCGCGTCGGACAGGCGATACTTGTTGCGGCGATCTCCCATCAGGAAGCGCAGGTCGCCGATACTCATGCCGGTGGTTTCGTGCATGCGCAGCAGCACCGCGCCGCTGACCGGCAGACGCTGGTGACGAATCTTGCTGATGACCGGCGGCGCCACCTCGAGCATGCGCGAGAGTGCCGCATCGTTTTTCAGCTGCATGTTCTGCAGCAGCGAATCGAGCAAACGGTTGGGGTTGTAGGTGTGGGTTTCACGAGCAGCTTCCGACATTATTTCCTCCTTGTTAATACTTTAACAGAAGCAAATTGCAGGCCAGCTCAGCAAGTCATTGAATTACAAACATATTAACTATTTCGATGACGAATTTGTGAAGAAAGTGTAAAGGATGGCGACAGTGCGCCAGCTTACATTCATACGAGCACCGCCTGCTCCATCGCGCCGCTGAGCTCAGTGGCTTCGTCGATGATCTCGTGCAGGGTCGCTTCATCGACCAGGTAGTCGAGCGCGCTTTCGCTATGGTCCGGCAAAGGTTCTTCGATGCGCAGCGGCGACGGGATCGACGCGTACAGGTTGGCCAGCAGCAGCGTGTCGAGCAGCGAGGTCGGGGGCATGTGCAGCCAGCCGCCGCGCAGCTCGAACACGGCCTCGGCCACCGGATCGGGCAGCGACAGGCGGCGCCCCACTTCGCGGGTGACCACTTCCTCGCACAGCTCGCCCCAGCGGTCTTCGTCGTCGTCGAGCAGGCCGGGAAATTCGTCGGCGCGCATCAGGAGGTAGAAGGCGCCGATTTCGTGGACGATGCCGGCGAACATCGCCGTGTCCGGATTGACGAAGGTGACGCGGCGCGCGAACACCTGGGCCAGCGCGGCCACCTGCACGGTGTGCTCCCACAACTGTTCGGCCTTGCTGCGCAGGTCGGGGTCCTGGATGCAGCTGCCGAACTGGCGCACCGCCAGGCTCGCCACCAGCATCTGCAGGTTACGGTAGCCGACGCGGGTGACGGCCGCGCGCACGTTGGTGATCGGCTTGCCGCCAGCATTGAAGGCCGAGGAATTGGCCAGCGCCACGGTACGCGCAGCCAGTTGCGGCTCGCCCAGCACCAGGCGAATCGCTTCTTCGAGGTGGCAGTCGGGCTCGTTCAGCGCCCGCTGCAGACGCAGCACGGCGTTGACGCTGGTGGGAAAGGATATGTCACCGCGCGCAGCCTGCGCCGCGATGTATCCGAAGGCTTCGATTCTGTTCACGGCGGCGATTATACCGCGCGAAGTTTAGCCTACAGGCAATTTCTGTAGGTACATTCGAAACCTGTGGTATCTGCACAAAAACGACGGCCTGCCACAAAAGACAGGCCGTCGAGCCTGCCCCTGCAACAGGCCGCAAAGGGCAGAATCTGCTTGCGCTTACTTCACTTTGATGGCGCTTTTCACGGTGCTCACGCCTTCGACACCCTTGGCAACCTTGACCGCCTTGTCGGCTTCGGCCTTCGAGTTCACGAAGCCGCTCAGCATCACGACGCCCTTCTCGGTCTCGACGTGGATGCCCAGCGATTCCAGGTCCGGCTCCTTGACCAGGCCGGCCTTCACCTTGGTGGTGATGGCGGTGTCCGAAGCGGCCAGTTTGGTCTTGGCGGCGGCGTCCCTGGTCTTGTCGCCGGCATTGTCGAGCGCGTTGTCGGTCTTCTGCGCGCTCACGGCGGCGGTGTCGCGGGTCTTGTCGCCGGCACGGTCGGCGAGGTTTTCGGTTTTCTGGGCAACCGTTGCACCGACTTCCCTGGTCTTCTCGACGGCGACCTTGGCAACTTCCCTGGTCTTCTCGGCAGCGGTGGCGGCCACGGCCTTGGTCTTGTCGGCGGCGGTGGCAGCAACTTCCCTGGTCTTGGCGGCGGCGGTCGAGGTGGCGGCCGCGGCCTTGTCGCCGGCGCGGTCGGCGGCGTTCTCGGTGCGGTTGGCGATCTCGCCGGCGTTGTCCTTCACGGTCGAGGGTTTGGTCTGCACCAGGCAGCCGGTCTTGGCGTCGCCGCCCTGGGCGCACTTGTCGGCCGCGCTGGACTTGTCGGTGCTTGCCACCAGGCCGCCGCCCGAGCCGCTGGTGCCGCTCGAACCGGTCGCGCCGGCGCTGCTGGAACCGGTCGCCGTGGTGTTCGCGCCGGACTTGGCGTCCGCCAGGGCTGCCGTATGGACCGACTTCGCATTGTTCATGCAGTCGTCCTTCTCGGCGCCGCTCTTGGCGTCGCACCTGGTCTTGGCCACGTCGTACTCGGCGTCAGCCAGGTTGGTGCGCGCCTTGGTTTTGCTGGCGGCGCTGGTGTTGTATTTGGACAGGGCGTCGGCTTCGGTGCGGGTACGCGTCAGCTTGGCCTCGGCCATGCACACGTCCTTGTCGTTGCCGCTCATGCTGCCGCATTTCGCCGTTGCCGCCTTGTAGTCGGCTGCCGCCTTCTGCGTGGCAGCGCGGTAGCTGGCCGGATCGTGGTTCAGCGCGAAGGTGGGGGCGGCAAATGCGGCGCCGGCGGCCGTCGCGAGCAGGGTCGCAATCAGCGTTTTCATATCGGTAGCCCTTGTGATCGGTTGTTGTAATGCAGACGATTAAACGCCTGACCCGACCGAACATCTGTGCGGCACCGTACAATTGCCGAAAAAACCATAAAAGCCGCTTGACGCCGGCTTCAATCGTCGCTGACCAGACCGTCTTTCCAGAGCGCCGAGGCATCCTCGAACGGCTTGCCGGCGCTGCCGAAACGGCTGCCGTCCGCCGCCAGCTTCACCCACACTCGCGTATCGTGGCCGCTGCGCGGCACCGCCTGCACGGCGCGCACCTTGTCCAGCCAGGCGTGCACGCGGGCGTAGTCGGCGGGATGGTTACGATGAATCCAGGCCAGCGCCACCAGGTCGGCGTAGCCCTCCTCGCGGCGCATCTCGCGCATCGCCTTCGAGGCCGCCAGCAGCGACGGGTCGGCCGCGCTCTCCTCGCCGACCTCGACGAAGCCGGCCGGCAGGACGTGCCAGGCACCCTGGGCATAGCGCCAGCAATGCGCGATCTCGTGCGCCGCCATCGCCTCGATCAGCTCGCCCTGCTCGGCTGGAGCAACGCCCGCCAGCACCTTCTCGGCCTCCGGATTGCCGCGCAGCGAGAGCACCAGCTTGCAGCGCCCCTGGTCGAAGCCCATCGCCAGCGGCACATCGTCCGGCCCGGCTTGCGGCTGGACCACGACGTCGATCGCCAGCGGCAGGCTGCGCGCGTATTCGAGGACCGGGTAGGAGGCCAGCAACCAGCGCTTTTCGAGTGCGGTGAGGTCGGCACTGGCGGCACTGGCTGCCTGGGATGCCGCGCCCAAGCAGGCGGCGGCGAAGAGGAACTTGAACATGGAGGGCTTCCCCATTGGATAGATAACATGCCTATCGGCAATTCTATCCTCCGGTGTAGCCCTCGCGAGGAAATTTTTTAACGACTGCTCAAAACGGCAAACTTACCAGAAGTGCAATCCGTCAGCGCCGGGGCTGGCATGGCGTTGCCGAGCCTGAAGATGCTGACCAGCTGTGCCAGGCTCTGCGCCTCGTCCTGCAGGGCCGCTGCGGCAGCGCCGGCCTGTTCGACCAGGCTTGCGTTCTGCTGGGTGGTCTCGTCCATCTGGCCGATCGCACGATGAACCTGTTCGATGCCGGCGCTCTGTTCCTGGCTGGCCAGGCTGATCTCGGCCATGATGTCGGTCACGCGCTTGACCGAACTGACGATCTCTTCCATCGTGCTGCCGGCCTCGTTCACCAGGCGCGCGCCGTCGTCGACTTTCGCAACCGAGTCGCCGATCAGGCTCTTGATCTCCCTGGCGGCGGTCGCCGAACGCTGGGCCAGGTTGCGCACTTCGCCGGCAACCACGGCAAAGCCCCTGCCCTGCTCGCCGGCGCGGGCGGCTTCCACGGCCGCGTTGAGCGCCAGGATATTGGTCTGGAAGGCGATACCGTCGATCACGCCGATGATCTCGGCGATCTGTTTCGACGAAGCGTTGATCGAGGCCATGGTCTGCACCACCTGCGACACCACCGCGCCGCCGCGCTGGGCCACGCTGGACGCCGACTCGGCCAGGGCGTTGGCCTGGCGCGCATTGTCGGCATTCTGCTTCACGGTGCCGGTCAGCTCTTCCATCGACGACGCGGTTTCTTCCAGCGTGCCGGCCTGGCGCTCGCTGCGCGCCGACAGGTCATGGTTGCCGGCCGTGATCTCAGTCGAGGCATTCGCGATCGTCATCGTGCCGGCACGTACCTGGCTGACGATGTTGACCAGGCTGTCGCGCATGCCCTTCATCGCGAACAGCAGGCTCGACTTGTCGCCGGCGCGGGTGTCGATCGGCACCGAGAGATCGCCGGCGGCGATCGCACCGGCAATCGCGACGGCGTAATCCGGCTGGCCGCCCAGCTGGCGCAGCAGGCCGCGGCTGATGGCCCAGGCGGCCACGCTGCCGGCGCCGACCGCAATCGCCAGCAACACCAGCATCCAGGCCAGGAAACTGCCCGACAGCGCACGCGCTTCGGCAGCGGCATCGTTGTTCAGCTTTTCTTCGAGATCGATCAGGCGGTTCACGCTGGCCAGCCATTCGACGAAGGCCGGCGCCGCCTGCTTGTCGAGCAGGGCTGCCGCCTCCGCCGCATTGTCGGCCTGGCGCAGCGCGATGACCTTCGCGATCAGCGGCTGGGTGCGCTGCTCGACGTCCTTGATGACGGCCAGCGCCTGCTTTTCTTCCGGCAGGATGTTGCTGCGCCCGGCAAACAGCGCGTCCAGCGGGCCGGCCGATTTCTGGTAATCGGCGTCCAGCTTGCGGATCAGTTCGACGTGCGGCCTGGTGGCGTCGGCGCTGCTGGCCAGCACCACATCGCGCAGGGCGATGGAACGGTCGTGCACGCTGCCGCGGAAGTTGATCGCATAGCGCTGCTTGACGTTGTTGACGTCATTGATGTGGATAAGGATGTTGTCGATCTGGCCGACACGGTGGATCGCCAGCCCGGCCAGGACCGCCATCAAGGCGAGGACCGCGCCAAAGCCGATGGCCAGGCGCTTGCCAATAGTAAAACCTGAGGAATGCATGAAAACACGTCGTAGAGGAACCGGAATGCGCGATCCGGGCGCCGCTGCCGATGGAATTTCCATATGGCAACTAAGTTGACTATAGCACACGTCGCATCAAATTCGTCACACTTCGTGCTGCGAGCAGGGTTTCCTGCCCGCATATTTGCGCATTACCCGGTCATTTACTCAAATTTGCCGCCGTCACAAAAGAAGGACGGATATCGTTCGGCACCGCCTTCATCTTGTCGAGCGCCTTCTGCACGTCCGGGCGGATCACCACGTACTGCTTCATCAGCGCCTGCGCACGCGCGTAGTCGCCGGTGGCTTCGATGGTCAGGAACTCGCGGTCGAGATCGGCCACGGCGCCCTTGATCTTGGCAAAGTCGACCGAGAAGGTGCCGTCGCCGTGCGAAACGAAGCCGCCCTTGTCGAGCAGGTAGTTGACCTGGATCGCCATGCCGCGCGCGTGCGAATCGGTCAGGCCGAAGTGCAGCGTGCGGAAGGCGGAGGCCAGGAAGGTGTTGTACAGCTTGCGCTCGGCTGCGGTGCCCTGCCCCAGCGAGGATTTCAGCTGGCCCTTGTCCATCATGTAGCGCAGCGCCCACAGGCCGGTCACGTCGGCCTTGGCTTCCTCGATGGTCGAGTAGGCATCCTTCAGGTCCTGGCGCGGCGTCGACGGCTTGCCGTTCTGCGTGGTCGCGTGCGGGCCCAGGCCGTGCATGATCTCGTGCGCCAGGATGTGGGTGAAGAAGGAATCGAAGTCGAGATCCTTCTGGTCGGCGGGGCGCAGCACCAGTTTGGTGATCGGCTTGAGCGTCGACTCGAACTTCGCTTCCTGCACATTCTTCAGCATCACGCGCTTGGAGCCGCGCTTGCTGATGATGCGCTCGTCGTTCGGCAGGTTGTAGGCGGCGGTCTGCACGCCCATGTTGCCGTCGCCGGCGCCGTAGACCTGGTTGACCACCACCATCGGCGCGATCGCACCGACCTTCGGGTTGCGGTACTTCGGATCGAGCGGCAGGTTGTTTTCCAGCTCCTGCATATGCTTGCCGAAGAAGTTCAGCTTCTCGGTCTCCTTGGCGTCGCGCACGTTCACATAGGCTTCGAAGGCGGCCTTGTAGCCGAACAGCTCGTCGTTATAGGTTTCGTACGGGCCGATGGTGACGTCGACCGGCGAATCCAGGTCCATCCAGGCGAAGTCGGAAGCCAGGTAGTCGTTCGACAGGAAGGCCTCGGCGCGCAGGTTCAGGAATTTCTTCAGCGAGGCGTTGTCGGTGGCATTCGCCGCCTCCTTCAACAGCCTGGACAGCTGCTGCAGTTCGGTGGCGTATTCGTCGGAGTAATTCACGCTGGTGAACTGCTGCGCGCCCTTGCCGTCCTTGGTGCGCTTGATCACGGTGAAGAACCACTGCGCCTGCTCCTTGTCCTTCGGCGCCAGCTTGTTCATCCAGGTTTCGAGTTCCTGCTTGGTGGCGCCTTCCGGATAGAAGTTGGCGCCGGCCGGTTTCTCGGCCGGGATCTGGATGCCGCCAAATTCCATCGGCATGAAGGAACGGTTGCCGTCGATGATGGACCACGGTCCCTTGTTCAGCCAGAAGTAGTCGCGCCGCGCCTTGCCCAGCGGCGTCGTGTCTTTTTGCAGCTCGGCCCACAGCGCCTCGTTGCCGGACCAGCGCTGGCGCAGCTGCAGGGTATCGACGATCTTCGCGGCCTCGATCAGCTTTTCGATGGCGACGTGGTCGCCCTTCGACAGCTTGCTGGTGTCGGCAATGAGGTCGACCGGGGCGAAGCGCCTGGCCATCGTGTTCAGTTCGGCGACGGTGGCCGGGTTGGCGGCACACGCGGGTGCGGCGATGGCGCCGAGCACGGCGAAGGCGATCGGGAGCAGCAGGGTCTTCATGGTGTCTCTTGTCTCGAATGGTTGTAATTGGGTGATTGTAATCCGGCCGCTTATTCCAGAAAGGACACCAGCTGGTCAGCCCTTGTCTGCATGCCGCTCATCGGATGCACATCTCACCTGGCATTCAGCGCCGGCCCGATGAACTTCATCACCAGCCCCTTTGGCCCCACCGCCCAGCCGGCCGACGGGTTCGCAAAACCGACCGTGTTCAGCGGCGTGCGATCGAGTTCAGTCCAGCTCTTGCCGCCATCGCGCGAGTAGCCCGACCCGGCCAGCCCGCCGGCCACCAGCGCACGCGGCGCGCCCGGCACCGGCACCACCACCGACATGTAGCCGGCCGGCTGGACGGCAACCGGCGTCCACGTCGCGCCGCCGTCGGCCGTGACGGCGCCGTTGATGCCGGCCATGCGCGTTTCCTTGTAATCGCCGCCCGCCGCGAAGCCCTCCTTCGGATTCAGGAAAGCCACCGAGAACACGCCGCGCGCCGGCGCGCCGGCCGGGATCGGCGTCGAGGCTGCGCGCCAGGTCTTGCCGCGGTCCGCCGAGTGGAACACGCGCGAGTTCGCGCCGCCGCCGGTGGCGATCCAGGCATCCCTGGTGCCGGCCACCGTCAGGCAGGTGCCGCTGGCGGCGAAGGCGCCTTCGCTCGGCATCGCCTCCAGCCCCTTGGCCGCGACTTCACGCCAGGAGGCGCCGCCGTCGCTGGTGGTGTAGACCTGGAAGCTGCCCTTGACCGGGTCGCCGAACAGGATGCCGTTGTCCTTGTCCCAGAACGCCATCGCGTCCCAGAAGCCTTCCGCCACCTGGTTCGTGGTCATCAGGCGCCAGGACCTGCCGCCATCGTCGGTGCGGTAAATGCGCGAGGCCGCGCCGGGCCCCGCACCCATCACGATCGCGGTTTTCGCATCGATGGCGTGGATGTCGCGGAAGTCGATCTTGTCGGCGTCCGGCACCTGCATCGCCTGCCACGTGGCGCCGTCGACGGTGCGCAGGACCGTGCCCTTGGCGCCGCTGGCCCAGGCGACCTTGTCGCTGACGACGGACAGGCCGCGCAATTCGGCCGTGGTGCCGCTGGGGGTAGGCTGCCATTCCTGGACCATCATGGCGGAAACGGAGGCGGTGGTGGCGGACAGCAGTGCGGCGATCAGGGCGGAACGTGCGAACATGGCTGGGGATATGGCCTCGATGGCCTTCAGAGTGATGGTGCGGACATTATAATGAGGTCCTTTCCCGCACTCAGAAACGAATACCATGGCCACTCCCCTGACCTACGAAGCCTTCCTCGACGAAGTGACGACCCTGCTCACCGAGATGTACGACATGGAAGACGAAGCCGCCATCAAGCTGGTGATGCAGGCGCAGGACGCCGAGTACTTCGTCATCCACGACGACAAGCCGGAACTGCGTACGCTGGAGCAGGCAAAGACGGAAGCCGTCGCCCTGTACAAGGCGCGCCAGAACCGCGTCGAGACCCAGCAGAAGCAGCAGCGCGCGCAGCACCAGCGCAGCACCGGTCCGAAGACCGGCCCCAAGACCGGCCCGAAAAAGCGCTGAGCGAGCCTGTAAAAAAAAGGAGGATAGCGGCGCAAGCCCCTATCCCCCTTTTTGCTTCTGCCTCTAAGCTTAGTTGCCGGCCTTGGCGATGGTCGCCACCGGCTCGCCCTGCGTCCAGCCACCGCCCAGCGCACGCGCCACCGACACCGCCGCCAGCAGGCGCTGGGTACGGATCTGCGCTGCCGCACGGTCCGCCGCCAGCGTGCTGCGCTGGGCGTCGGTCACATCCAGATAAGTCGACACGCCGCGGTCGTAGCGCGCCTGCGCCACCACCAGCGCGCGGCTTGCTGCCTGCTGGGCTTGCGCCTGCACCTCGCCCTGCTGCTGGCGTTCCTGCACGTCCGACAAGGCATCTTCCACTTCGCGCAGCGCGGTCAACAGGCGCGCTTCGTGGTTGGCGACGGCTTCGTCGTAACGTGCCTGGGCCAGCTTCAGGTTGGCGCGGTTGCGGCCGGCGTCGAACACCGGCAGCGACAGGGCCAGCGGACCGAAGGAGAACTGGCGCGCACTGCCCTGCGCCAGGTTGCGCAGGCTTTCCGAGGCATAGCCGTAGTTGCCGGTCAGGGTCAGCGCCGGATAGAAGGCGCCCTGGGCCACGCCGATCTGGGCATTGAAGGCGCGCAGGGTGGCCACGCTCGAGGCCAGGTCCGGGCGCTGGCCCAGCAGGCTGGCCGGCAGGCCGACCGGGATGCCCGGTGCCTGCGGCAAGGCGCCGTCCGGGCTCGCTGCCACCAGCGGCGCGCTCGGCGAAGCGCCCACCAGCACCGACAGCGCGTGCTCCAGCGTGTTGCGCTGGCGCTGGGCTTCGTGCAGGTCGGCCTCGGCGTTGGCGCGCTCGATGCGGGTGCGCGAGACATCCAGTTCGTTCGAGAGGCCGGCGTTGAAGCGCGCCTCGATCAGTTCCTGGGATTCGCGGCGGGTCGCCAGCGCATTGCGCAGGATCGCCAGCTCGGCATCCAGGCCGCGCAGCTGCCAGTAGGTGGTCGCCACCTGGCTCGACAGCATCAGCAGCACGCCGTCGCGGTCGTCCTGGGCCGCCAGGGCCTGGGCATCGGCCGCTTCGACCACGCGGCGCACGCGGCCCCACAGGTCCAGCTCCCACGAGAGACCGACGCCGGCCGAGTAGTTGTTACCCTCGATCGAACGGTGGCCCAGCGCCAGACCCTGCGAGGTCTCCGCCGAGGTGCGCGAGTTCGACACGCCGGCCTGCACGTTCACGCTCGGCAGCTGCCCGGCACGCACCATGCCCAGCTGGGCCTGCGCCTGCACCAGGCGCTGCGCGGCGGCGCGCACGTTCGGATTGTCGTGCAGCGCGCGCTGCTCGAGGCTGTTCAGGGTCTGGTCGCCGAACACGGTCCACCAGTCGGCCGGCAGGCGCGCGGCCTGCGCTTCCTGATTGGCCGGCGCATGACGCCAGGCGGCGCTGTCGACGCCCTGCGGCGCCTTGAAGTCGGCGCCGACGGTGCCGCAGGCGCTCAAGGCGGCGGCAACGGCGACAGCAACAGCGGTGTGGATGACGGGTTTGAACATGGTAGTTTTCATTGGTAGTTATCCCTTGTACCGTCGTTCCCGCGAAGGCGGGAACCCATACTGAGCCGAATGAAGACGCTCAGCATGGATCCCCGCTTTCGCGGGGATGACGCTCAAAATCAGTGTCCGCCACCGCCAGCCCCACCGGGCGACTTGACCTTGTCGGCAAACCACAGCGGCACGATCGCCGCGATCAGGATCACGCCGACGATGAAGAAGCCGTCGTTGTAGGCCATCACATAGGACTCGCGGCGTACGATGCGGTCGACCGCTTCGAGCGCCTGGTTGGCGGCGGTTGCCGGGTCGATGCCGCGCGCAATGAAGGCCTGGGTCAGCTGGTCCAACCTGGCCTGGGTAGCACTCGAGAACATCGACACGGCTTCGCCCAGGCGCGCCGAGTGGAAGTGCTCGCGGTTGGTCAGCGAGGTCGCCAGCATCGCGATGCCGATCGAGCCGCCCAGGTTACGGGTCATGTTGAACAGGCTCGAGGCCGAGGGCATGTCCTTCGGCTGCACGCCGTTCATCGCGAAGTTCGACAGGGTCAGCATCACGAAGGGCTGGCCGATCGCGCGGATGATCTGGGTGACCATCAGCTGGTCGTAGCCGGTGCTGGCGTCCATGTAGGCATTCATCAGGCAGGAAACGCCGAACAGCCCCAGGCCGAACATGCACATGATGCGGTTGTCGATCTTCTGCGACAGGCGCGCCACGAAAGGCATGACGAACAGCTGCGGCAGGCCCATCCAGGCGATGACCTCGCCGATCTGCATCGGCGAATAGCCGGCGATCTGGCCCAGGTACAGCGGCAGCAGGTACGACGAGCCATACAGGCCCATGCCGATCACCGCCGACAGGATGGTCGCCACCATGAAGTTGCGGGTGCCGTACAGGCGCAGGTTGACGAAGGGGTCGGCGCGCGAGAAGCCGATCACCACCCAGCCGAGGATGCCGACCAATGCCAGCGCGGCAAAGGTGATGATGAAGCTCGACTCGAACCAGTCCTTCGAATTGCCCTCTTCCAGGAAGATCGTCAGGCTCGCCAGGCCGACCGCCATGAAGGCGATGCCCAGCCAGTCGGCTTTCGCCAGCATCTTCAGGTTCAGCGGTTCCTTGTCGATGCCCCAGAACATGCCGGCGATCAGCAGCACGCCCGGCACCCAGTTCAGGTAGAAGATCGACGGCCAGCCGTACAGCTCCGTGAGGTAGCCGCCGAGGGTCGGGCCCATGGCCGGGGCCAGGGTCGCGGTCAGGCCGAACATCGCCATGCCGACCGCGCGCTTGGCCGGCGGCAGGCGGGTCATCACCAGCGTCATCGCCATCGGGATCAGCGCGCCGCCGGTAAAGCCCTGCAGCATGCGGAACACGATCATGCTCGACAGGCTCCAGGCCGCGCCGCACAGGGTCGAGAACACCAGGAACAGGGCGGTGGTGATCATCAGATAGCGGCGCTGGCCGAAGGCGCGCACGAACAGCGCGGTCATCGGGATCACCACGATCTCGGCGCACAGGTAGGCGGTCGAGATCCAGGAGCCCTCTTCCTGCGTCGCCGACAGCGTACCGAGGATGTCGCGCAGCGAGGAGTTGGTGATCTGGATGTCGAGCACCGCCATGAAGGCGCCGAGCAGGCCAGCGGCCACCGCGATCCAGGTGCGCGCATCGACCCGCACGTTATTCGCGGGCGGCGCCATCGTCTGGGTGGAACTCATGCCTGTCCTTTACTGGGCCGACGCGGTGCGCTGCGGCTGCTGTTGCGGCTGCTGTTGCGGCTTCTGGCCCAAGTCGATCTCGACCACGGTCGACATGCCCGGCACCAGGCGGCCGGCGTACTTCTTCAGGTCTTCCGGCTTGAGCGTGATCTTGACCGGCACGCGCTGGACGATCTTGGTGAAGTTGCCGGTCGCATTATCGGCCGGCAGCAGCGCGAACTGGTTGCCCGACGCCGGCGAGAAGCTGTCCACGCGGCCGACCAGTTCATGGTCCTTCAGCGCGTCGACTTCGACCTTCACTTCCTGGCCCGGCACCAGGCCTGGCAGCTGGGTTTCCTTGAAGTTGGCGGTCACCCAGACGTCGTCCTGGACGATGGCGGCCAGTTGCTGGCCCGGCTGGATGCGGGCGCCGACTTCGACGCTGCGCTTGCCGATGCGGCCCGACACCGGCGCCACGATCTGGTTGTAGCCGAGCTGCTGCTGGGCGTCCTTCAGTTGCGCCTGCAGCACCTTGACCTGGGCCTTCAGCACGTCGCGCGCCGAGGCGGCGGCGGCGATCTGGGCCTTGGCGGCATTGGTGTTGTCGCGGCGTGCGGTGACGTCGGCGGTGGCGCCGGCGCGGGCCGCGGTGGCGGCATCGACTTCCGCCTTCGACACGGCCTTCATGTTGGTGTTGTACAGCTGGCCGTAGCGCTCGGCGTCCTGGCGCGCGCGCACCAGGTTGGCCTGGGCCTGCGCGACCTGGGCACCGGCGGCGGATGCCTGGGCCCTGGCCTGCTCGACGGCGGCGTCGGCCTGCACAATCTGCTGCTGCACGCTGGCGATCTGGGCCTGGATCTGCTCGACCTTCACGCCCTGATCGGCCGGGTCCAGCTCGGCCAGCACATCGCCGGCTTTCACGAACTGGTTGTCGTCGAACAGCACCTTGGTCACGACGCCCGGAATGCGGCCCGACACCGGATGCACGTGGCCGGTGATATAGGCGTTTTCGGTTTCGACGAAATTGCTGCTGCGGTACCACATGCGGCCGCCGGCGCCGAGGGCGGCCAGGGCGATGATGCCGACCACGATCAGGACGCGCTTCGGCGGGCCTTTGCTGCCGTTGGCGGCCGTGGCGGGAGCGCCCGCGCCTGCTGCAGCCGGTGCGCCCGACGCGGCGGCGGACGGTTTCTGCTCGACCGTGGTTTGCGAATCTGCCATGAATACGACTCCGAAGAAAAATGAAATGGGTTCATCGCATTATTCGGCAAAGCTTGGTCGAAGTCAAGAAATGAAACGATTGCATTTCATTTTTTTCTGGGCTACAGTGGCGGTATGGACAAACCCGTTAATGATTGCAAGGCAGCAGGACGCCCGAAGGCCGCCGACGTCGAATCGCGCATGCAGGAGCTGCTGCAGACTGCCGCCCAGCTCTTCCTGAAGAACGGCTATACCAAGACCAGCCTGGAGTCGATCGCCAAAGCCGCCCACGTGGCGGTACGCACCATCTACGTGAAGTTCGGCGGCAAGGCCGGGCTGCTGCACGCCGTACTGGCGGACAAGCGCCACCGCTTCTTCCGCAACCAGCCGATGCAGACCGACCCGCGTCCCCTGAAGGAGATCGTGGACGACTTCGCGCGCCAGATGCACGAGCTGCTGAGCTCGCAAGAAGCGATCGACATGCAGCGCATCGTGCTGGCCGAAGCGCCGGACAACCCGGAACTGGCCGAAGCCTTCTGGAACAGCGGTCCGCGCCAGACCCGCGAGATGCTGGCGCGCTTCTTCGCACGCCCGGATATCCAGGCGCAGATGCGCGCCGACGTCCCGCTCGATCTGCTGCCCGGCCACCTGATGGCCTGCGTTGGCGGCGACCAGCTGTGCCGCTTCGTGCTCCCGACGCAGAAACCCACGCCCGAGGAGGCGCGCCGCGACCTCGAGCGCCGCCTGGATCTGTTCTACCGCAGCGTCCTGCCCTGCCCTTGAGGGGACGGGACTATGTGCGGCATCGCACGGACCGCTTGCACCAGCCTGGGGCATCCTGAATGCCTTATGAAGGAGGGTGTCATGAACACGAAAAATACAAAGACGGCAGTTCGCCGCAGGGAGGTAGCATGAGCAAGTCGTCCCGTTACGAGTGGCGCGACCAGCAGGCCGCGCTGCAGGAACGCATGAAGGGCTTCCTGGCCAACCCGAACAACGAGCAGATGGAAGCGGTCCTCGCCGAGATGCGTGCCTACGCCGACGCAGCCCAGTCGGGCCATATCGAGATCCCGCAACGCTGGACCAGTTACAACTGATTCCTGCCTGAGCTACTGACCGAGAAATGCCGTCCAGTTCGCTGGGCGGCATTTTTTTTGTCCCGCTTGCCGCCACTCGCGCCGCCCCGATGCAGTTCGCGCTGCCCGGCGGCGTTTCGTCGCATGCGCCCGTGCCGCCGCATGCGCGCGGCTACCCTGCTCCGATCTTTCACGCACCACGGAGCACGCCGATGCAAGCCGCCGACCGTCTCGCCATCCCGGCATTCGTCTGCAGCGTCGCCCAGGCCAGAGCCGCCGGGCACAGCCTGGCTGTCCAGCTGCGTTGATCCATGGTAATTTCTTGGCTAATCAACAAGGATAGACGATGACGACGAATCCCGGCCGCGCCGCCCACCCGCTGGACATGTTCGCGCTGTTCCGGCGCTGGCCCGCCTCGACCGCGCGCAACCTGGTCTACACCGCCTTGTGGAGCAGCGCGCTCGGCGTGTTCGTGAGCGGCTGCTTCATCCTGCTCGGCGCTCGCGTCACCTTGCCTATCCCGCGCTTGCTGGGCATGGTGCTGCTGACCTCGAACACGGTCGGCTTCCTGATCCACGGCGGGCTGGCGCTCCTGCGCCGCTATTTCCCCGCAGCCGCCGCGCGCCGCTCCCCGGCGCTGCGCCTCTGCCAGATGCTGGTGATCGAAGCCAGCGTGGTGATCGGCTTCACGGTGCCGGACGCCCTGCTGCGCGGCGCCAACCCCTTCACCGCGCTGCTGATCGACGGCGCGCTGGCGCCGATCCTGCCGATGGGCATCGTGATCACCGCCATCACGATGACGATCCTGGCCGTCAACGAACGCCGGATGGCGCGCGAGACCGCGACCGCCCTGCAGCAGCAGCAAATCGCCGAAGCCGGCCGGCTGCTGGCCGAAGCGCGCCTGCGCACGCTGCAGGCCCAGATCGAACCGCACTTCCTGTACAACACGCTGTCGAACGTGGTCAGCCTGATCGGCAGCGAGCCCGCCCGCGCGAAGCACATGCTGGAGCGCCTGATCGACTTCCTGCGCGCCAGCCTGTCCGCCAGCCGTGCCGAGCAGACGACCCTCGGCGCCGAGCTCGACCTGGCCGGCGCCTACCTCGACCTGCTGGCCGTGCGCATGGGCGCGCGCCTGCGCTGGCGCATCGAAGCGCATGGCGCCTGCCGCGACCTGCAGATCGCGCCGATGCTGATCCAGCCGCTGGTCGAGAACGCCGTGATGCACGGCATCGAACCGAAGCTCGAAGGCGGCGAGATCGTGGTCCGCGCGGCCTGCGATGACGGCCTGCTGCGCATCGACGTCAGCGACGACGGCATGGGCCTCGGCAATGCGCCGCCACGCCCCGGCGGCGGTGTCGGCCTGTCGAACCTGCGCGAGCGGCTGCGTAGCCTGCACGGCAACAAGGCTCAGCTACAATTATTCGAAAACCAAGCCGCTGGCGTGACCTCGCGCCTGCTCATCCCCTTGTCTCCGACCCTGGACCCAGCGTGACCACCGCCCTGCTCGCCGACGACGAACCCCACCTGCTAGCCTACCTCGAAGAGCAGCTCGCCACTGCCTGGCCCGCGCTGAAGATCGTCGGCCGCGCGCCCAACGGCGTCGAGGCCCTGCGCCTGATCGACGAACTGGGGCCCGATGTCGTCTTCCTCGACATCCAGATGCCCGGCCTGAACGGCCTGCAGCTGGCCAGCCGCCTGAGCGCCGGCGGCAAGGCCGGCAAGACCGCGCCGCAGGTGGTGTTCACCACCGCGCACGAGCAGTACGCGCTGCAGGCCTTCGACAGCGAAGCCTTCGACTACCTGCTGAAGCCGATCCGTCTGGAGCGCCTGCAGCGCACCGTCGCGCGCCTGAAGGAGTCGCTGGCGGCGCCTGCTGCCGCACCGTCGCCGAGTCCGGAAGCCGCGGCCCAGCTGGCGGCGATGCTGCGCCAGCTCGGCGTGCCCGTGCCCGCCGCGCCTGCCGCCGCACCTGCCGCGTCCGCCGCGCCGCTGCAGTGGATCCGCGCGGCGCAGGGCCAGGAGACGCGCCTGATCGCGGTCGACGAAGTGATCTACTTCCAGAGCAACGACAAGTACACCAGCGTCTTCACGCCAGACGCCGAACACCTGATCCGCACTCCGCTGCGCCAGCTGCGCGAACAGCTGGACGAGCAGAAGTTCTGGCAGATCCACCGCGGCGTCATCGTCGCCGCCCGCCACGTGGCCGGCACCCGCACCGACTTCCGCGGCCGGCTGCTGGTCAAGCTCAAGGGCAGGCCGGAAGAGCTGGTGGTGAGCCGGAATTTCGCGGATCTGTTCAGGCAGATGTAGCGGCGTCGACCCGGACCGCATCGACGCCGCTACTTCCATGCAACGGGCTGCCTGGCCCACCGATCCGGCTGGCCAGGGCAAGCGCACAGTGCCGTTTCAGGGCTGCTGTGCCGCTGCCTGCTGGTTTCCGCTACGCAGCAGCCTGAACACCGCCTGCGCCGCCGTTACGCCCATCGCCTGGTAGCCTGCGCGGTTCGGGTGCAGGTAGTCGCCGGCGCTGCCTTCGCTGTTCGGGACGTAGGGCGCATACAGCGTGCCGGTGCGCGGATCGGTCGTCACCGCCGCAAAGTCGGCCGTCCCGTCGAACAGGCCGCTGGTCAGGATGAAGTTGTTCAGCGTCCTGCGGTAGGCGTCGGTCTGCGCGTTGCCGTATTGTTCGGCGAGCGTGGCGCTGGCAGCGGCCAGCGGGCTGTTGGACGGCACCTGCCCGTTCGGCACATAGCTGGAGGTCAGCGTCGCGCCGATCACCTTGATGCCGGCAGCGTGCAGGCTGGACACGACTTGCCGGTAGCCCGGGATGATCGGCTCGGGCGTCAACTGGCCGCCACCCAGGTCGTTGATGCCTTCCATCCAGACCACCGTGTCGACCCCTGCCACGGAGATGACGTCGCGCTGCACGCGCTGGGTAGCCGGCTGGCCGGTCAGGTTGGCGACCACGGCATTGCCGCCGATGCCCTGGTTGACGACGCTGACCCGGTTGCCCAGGCGCCGGTGCAGCTGGCGCGACATGACGTTCGACCAGCGGTCGTTGCCGTTGAGCGTAGAGAAGGTGCCGTCGGTGATCGAGTCGCCGAAGGCCACGACCACCAGCGTGTCCCTGGGTGCCAGCACGTCGACTTCGCTGACGAAGAACCACGAGGTGGTCGAATACGGGTAGGCGACGTCATCCTCCGCCGAGACCTTGTCGCCCGAGCCCTGCGCGCTGATGTAGGACGTGGTGAAGGCCGTGCCGTGATGGCTCATCGGTCCGGACGAACCTTCGACGGCGAAGCTGATGGCCAGGTTGCGGCCTTCCAGCGCCTGCGGCTGCGTGGCCGACACGAAGGGCAGCTCGACCGGATCGCTGTAGACCTGCTGCCCTGCCGGAATCGTGATGCTGCGGTTGCCCCTGAAGCGCAGGTCGACGCTGGTGCCCGGCACCAGGTTGGCCTGGTAGCTTTGCAGCCCCACCGCGGCGTGGCTGAAGGTGACCGGCTTGGTGCCGAAGACGTTCGAGAAGCGGATGCGCACCGTGCGGCCCCACAGGTCGGGCTTCACGATCATCCGCATGCTCTGGTTGACCGCACCGTTCACGGTCGCATTCGGCAAGGGAATGCTGAGGTCGGGCTGCGGGTCGAAGCCCGGCACCGAGGCGCCTTGCGGCGTGGTCGGCAAGACATAGGCCGACTGGATCGAAGTCGTCCATGATGCGGCCCATTTGCTGTTGCCATGGCCCTTGTAGGCGGCATCATCGGCATTGGCGGGCACAGTGGCCGTGAGCCCCGCTGCCAGCCCCGCCGCCAATCCCACCGCGGCCAGCAGACCGCGCCGCCGCCCGCCGTTCACCGCATGCGATACACGGATCGATGCGATCCATGCCCCCAGCCTGCCCTTCCAGTTTGAATTAAGCATTCCGCTCTCCGTCGCGACCTGCGCACAAGTGGTTGAGAAGCTCCTCCCTCGTCGACTTCAACAAAAGGGGAAGCGAGCGTCAACCGTGCTGCATGGACGGATTGATGACTGTCACCGGCAATGCCGAGCGATGGAACTCTCAGGAATGGATGAAACGGAAAGTCGGCTCGATGTTTTTCGCGTGCAGGTGCCGCACGATATCTTCCAGCGTCGCATCCTTCAGCAGCAAGCCATCCGGCGGGGATGCCGGCGCGGCTTTCGGCTTTGCCGGGGCCTTGGCCGGCGCCTGGGGCGGCGGCTGCAGGCTGAATGGCTCGGCCACCAGCGCATCGGCTGCCACGCTGGAGACCGGCTCAGGCATGGCCGGGGCTGCGGCAGTTGCCGGCCTGTTGCGCTGCTCGAGCTTGTGCAAGGCTTCGCGGAACTGCTCGTCGGCGATGCTGTCCAGCCCTTCCAGGAAAGCCGCCTGGCCCGCCAGCGGCGGCGCCACCTCGAGGCCGGATTCCTCGGCAAACGAAGCGCCCATGCCGGGATGGATGAAGGCCGCCCACTTGCCGCTGCGCGGGTTCAGGCAGGGCGGTAAATAGACCGGGGCCGTGGCGGCGTCCGGCGCCAGCTCGGTCTGCCGGAAATAGGTCTGCTGCAGCAGTTCCAGGAATTCCTGCGCTTCGCCGGCCGGCACCGGCGTCTCCAGCGACAGCCACAGGCGGTAGGCGCTGGCGCCGTCGATACTCACCGCCGGCGCCGGCAGGCCGAGATCCGCCTGCAGCGCATTCGCGACCTCGCACAAACGGTCCCAGTGGCCGGCTTCGCCATCGCCGAAGACCTTGCGGAAAGGAATGGCAAACGCGCGCGTCAGGCCATCCGCCGTGGTCAGCTTGATCGCCAGCGTGGTCTTGCCGGCAATGTGCGCGGCCAGGGCATCGCGGGTCACCGCTTCGGGCGCCAGGTACAGGCGCGTCAGTTCTGCAATCAGTTTTTCCATGTTTTCTTTCAGTTCATGCCTCCCCTGCGCGCCGCGTTCTTGCCGAGCGCAGCCAGGTCGAGGTCGCCGTCGCCGTGATCGACGGCTTCTTTGAGCACGGTCTGCAGCGCATCGCCGAAAGCCAGCGGCAGGTTCTTGCCCTGCCCTGCTTCCACCGCCAGGCGCACGTCCTTCTGGCCCAGCGACAGCTTGAAACCGGCGGGGCTGTAGCGCTGCGCCGCGATCATGCCGCCATAGCCTTTATACACGGGCGAGCCGGCGAACAGGGTATTCGTGATCAGGTCGATGAAGCTGGCGGGCGCAATGCCGTGGGCACCGGCCAGCGCCGCGCCTTCGCCCATCGCTTCGATCGCGCAGGCCAGGGTCAGGTTGCAGGCCAGCTTGATGGCGTTGGCCTGCTCGGGCGCCTCGCCGAAGCGCCAGGTCTTCTGGCCCATCAGGTCCAGCAGCGGCTGCACGCGGGCGATCAGCTCGTCGCTGCCGCCGGCCAGGATATTCAGCTTGCCGGCTTCGGCCACGTCGACACGGCCCAGTACCGGCGCCGCCACGTAGCCGACGCCCTTCTCCAGGTGCAACGCCGCCATCTCGCGCGCGAACGCGACGGAGACGGTGGCCATGTTGACGTGGATGCTGCCCGGCGCCATCGCATCGAGCACGCCGCCGTCGAGCATCACTGCACGGGTGGCGTTGTCGTCGGCCAGCATGCTGAACACGACGTCGGCGATGCCGCACTCGGCGCTGGCGGCGGCGGGCCTGGCGCCCTTGGCGGCCAAAGCCTGCACAGGGTCCGGATTGCGGTTCCAGACGTGGACGATCTGCCCAGAGCGCAGCAGGTTGGCGGCCATATGGCGGCCCATGGCGCCCAGGCCGATGAATGCGATGGTCATCGAATGCTCCTCTAAAAGACGTCGCCCCCGCATACGCGGGGTCCAGGTCGTATTAGACCAGCAATCGCGTTCGCACGCCGCGCTAGCGCTGCGCCGCGGCCCGCAGCGGCAGGCAGCTCCAGGGTTCGACCATGTCGTACAGGCGGCCGCGCACGCCCACCTGGTAGCAGACCTGGTTGCCCGCCACCTGGTCCAGCGGCAGCCAGGCGACCGGACGCTGGCCGTGGCGCTCGAAGCGGTCGACCGCGACGACATCCTCGAGCCGGCTGTCGGCGCGCGGCCGGAACTGCAGCACCAGCCGCTGTCCCTGCGCCAGCGGGCTGTCCAGCTGCACCGCGATGCCGACCCTGCCGCCCTCGCGCACCAGGATGCCGCGCGGCCGCGGCATGCTGTCGATCGTCGGTGCGAACGCCGCGCTCCATTGCGCGAGTTGCAGCGCATAGTCGTTCAGGACCAGGTTGAGGTCGAAGCCGGCGCGCTGGAAGGCGCTGCGATACAGTTCATAGCCTTCGAGCGCCGACGGGAAATCCGGTTGCGCCAGCGTCACCAGCACCCTGCGCGGCGCGTCCTCGCCGTAACGCTTCACCAATGCTTCGATCAAGCCGGCGCCGAGCGGGTATTGCAGGCGCCAGTCGACGTTGCGCTGCAGCGAGCGGTCGTCGAGCAGTTCGTCCTGGTTCAGCAGATGGCGCCGGAACATGGTCGCCACCGCCAGGTGCCCCTGCCTGCGCAGCTCCGCATCCTGGCGGTAGGCCGGTTCGGCCCAGTGCGCGAGACCCTCGTTGAACAAGGACATCTTGTCGAGTCCCCGTCCGCGTTCGCCGCCCGCCAGCCAGCTCGCGATCACGTGCACGGTTTCATGCACGAGCGTGTTGTGCCAGCCCGGCTCCAGGGCCACGCGGACGCGGTTGTGCAAGGCCAGTCCCGCCGTGTGGCGGATGCTGCCGGCCAGGTCGACGTCGATCAGCGGCGCCTCGCCGATCTCCACCCCCAGCGCCTTGGCCGCGGTGGCGAAGGCGGCGTCGGCCTCCTTCAGCTCACGCTCCTCGACCGCGCGGCCGGCGGGGATGTTGAAGGTGTAGTGCGCGGTGACGAATTTGCGCGGGCGCCCTGCGGCTGCGGTGGCAGCGGAGTTGGCAGCCGCGGTAGCAGCGGGTACCGCAGCCACGGTAGCATCGCCGCCCGGCTCGTCGCCGCCCTTGTCCTTGTCCCTGTCCAGCGTTTGGTAGAGAACGACGAACAGGGCGACCAGGCCGGCCGCGCCGAGCACGAACATGAAAATCCGGTTCTGCGCCAGCCTTGTCATGCGCAGCATGCCGGCACCACCGGCACCGGCGAACAGCAGGTAGGCGCCTGCCAGGCAGGCCAGGGTCAGGACTGTGACCGTCCACACCGTGTCCCCGCCCCAGCCCTGCGTCGCCCAGCCGTCCGCGATCAGCTGGGTGGGGTCGAGCGCGGTGCCGGCACGCGGCCATGTGCTGCGGAGCAGGAGCACCGCTGCGGCGCCGATCGCCAGCAGGGCCCAGGCCAGGTAGCGCAGGAAGCCGAACAGCAGGCCCAGCGCCAGGCCGGCCGCCAGCAACAGCAGGTAGCGCAAGGCGAGCCAGCCGACGGCCGCCGCCGCGATGGGTTCGTCGACGGAATGGCGCAGCCAGGCATTCAGTGCCCAGCCGAGAAGCGGCGTGACCATCGCGTAGACGAACAGGCAGGCGCCCGCCACCATCAGCTTGGACAGGAAGACCTCGCTGCGCCGCACCGGCAGGCCGTCGAGAAAGGCCAGCGTGCCATCCTCGACTTCGCGCGCCAGCAGGCCGCTGCCCATGGCGAAGGACAGCAGCAGCGACAGCACGGTGCTCTCGATCCAGCGCGTGCCGGAGAACAGCGTGAAGCTGCGATGCCAGGTCTGCAGGTCGCCGACGCCCAGTTCGAGCAGGTCCAGCAGGAACAGGATCACCAGCAGCCAGGCGAAGGGCCGCATGCCGGCCCATTCCTTGGCGATCAATACGCGCTTCATGGCAGCTCCTTGCGGACCGCGCCCAGGCGATAGCGGCAGCCCAGTGCGGGGTCGAAGGCCTCGGCCATGACGAACACGCGGCTGCCGGCGGCAAAGGTGGCCGGCAGCACGCCGCTGGTCTTGGCGCCGGCCCACCAGGTCGTCACCGAATCGACCGCCGGCTCGCCCGGACGCAAGGCCTTGTAGCGCACCGTCAGGCCGGTCGGCGCGGCGCCGACGATCCGGTAGCGCAGTTCGGACACCGTGCCTTCCAGCCGCGCCGCCTCGACCCGCAACGCGGACGGCGGCGCCGGGCTGCGGTCCTGGCGCATCGCCAGCGCCAGCTGGGACAAGGGCAATCCTGCCTGCGCCAGCAGGTCGGCGGTGGCGGCCACGCGCACCAGGCTGCGCCCATCGTCGCTGGACGGCTGGCCCAGCGCGGCGCGCATCAGCGCCTGGTAGCGCGCGGGGCCGAGGCGGTCGTGCAGGGTCTGCACGGCGCGCCATGCGTAAGCGCTGCCCAGGCATTCGCCCAGCAGTTCGTCGGTGGTATCGGCGCGGCGCAAGGCCGCTTCGTCGTCCAGCCCGTACGCGCGCAGCAAGCGGGCGGCGAGGTCCGCGCGGCGCCGCAGCAGCAGCGTGTAGCCTTCGGTCCGTCCGGCCTCCCACCAGGCGCTGAAGCCGCGCAGCAGCCAGGTGCGGTCCTCGCGCCAGGTGTAGGCGGGCGACTGGTCGAGGATCTCGACGATCCTCACCATCTCGCGCAATTGCGGCAGCGCCAGCTCAGGAGCGCCGAGCGCCGCCCGCACCAGCAACTGGTTCGGCGGGGCCTTGCCGAAACCGATCTCGTGCGCTTCACGCCAGGCATCGGGCACCAGCGCCACCGGCGCCAGATCGCGCAAGCCGAGCCAGGCCCGCATGGCGGCGAGATCGGACGAGAGCTGCGCGGCCAGGCGCGCCGGCGGCACCCCGCCGACATCGTCGATCCAGCCGACGCGGACGGTCGGTTCGGCCGTACTGGCGACCGCCTGTTCGAGGTGGAAGGGCGGCGGCGGCACGCGCTTTTCGATCAGCGTCGACAACCCGGCCACGACGCCGAAGGCCAGCGCCACCAAGGTCCGCGCCCGCGACGACATGCGCCGCGCCAGCACGACCGCAAGCGCGCCGCGCGCCGATACCGCCAGCGCCAGGCAGACGCCCATCAAGCCGGCGGCCAGGGCCGCGGTGATGGCGATTTCGCGCCAGGGCGGCGGCGCGCCGAGCAGCGCCAGCGCCTCCCCTGCGACCAGGAAGGGCGGCCATTGCGCCACCGGCAGCTGCACGCGGTCGCTCAGGGTCGCGACAAACAGGAACAGCAGTCCCCAGACCACGAAGCGAAAGCGCAGGGTCAGGGCAATCGCGAAGGCGCCGGTGTACACGAATAACAGATAGACGATGCTGCGCAGGGCGACCAGGCCGGCCAGGTCGGCGCGCAGGTAGACCTGGTCGCGTACCGCAAACAAGGCGATGCCGAAGGCCGGCACGAAGAACAGCATCAGCGCGCACCAGCCGGCCAGCCATTTGGTCAGCAGCACCGTGCCGCGGCCGATCGGCAGCACCTCCAGGAACAGCTGGGTACCGAGGCCGTACTCGCGCATCACCAGCCGGTTCGGCATCACGATGGCCGCCAGCGTGCCGAACATCACGAGCTGCGAACGCCAGGCCTGCAGCGGCGAGACCGCCGTGTGCGCCGCGACCCAGAGCAGGCCGAAAATCACGCTGCCGATCAGGTGCAGCACCAGGATGAAGCGCCAGTGCTCGCGCCATTCCTTGCGAAGCAGCGCGATCATGCCGCGCGCAGCTCGTCGGTCCGGGCGAAGGCGAGGAAGATGTCTTCGAGACCCAGTTCCTCGACCTCGGCGCCCGGCGGCAGATCGGCGCCTTCCCAGGCGGCGGCGGCGGCGCGGTAGACGTCGCCGCGCACCCGTTCCCATCCCGGCTGCTCGAAGGGCTGCGCCAGTCCCGCGATCCGCCGCACCTGCGCGCGCAGGCTGCGCACCGTCCCTTCGAAGCGCGTCGAGCCGGCCTGGATGATGCCGACCCGCTGCGCCACCTGCTCCACTTCGCCGACCAAATGCGAGGAGAACATCACGGTCGTGCCCTGCTCGCGCTGCAGCTCGATCAGCTGGTCGTTGAATTCGCGCCGGGCCACCGGATCCAGCCCGGTGGTCGGCTCGTCCAGCAACAGCAGCGGCGGGCGCGAGGCGAATGCCAGCGCCAGCGACAGCTTGGTGCGGGTGCCGCCCGACATCGCCGAGGCCTTGCGGTCGGTCGGGATGTCGAGGCGCCGCAGCAGGCGCTCGAACTCTTGTGCATCCCAGGTCGGGTAGAACTCGCCGACGAAGCGGCCGAGCTGGCGCGCCGTCATCCACGGATAAAAATGCGGCTCCTGGGGCACGAAGCCGATCTTTTGCTTGAGGCGCACCGGCACGGATTTCACCTGCTCGCCGAACAGTTCGATGCGGCCGGCATCCGGCGGATTCAAGCCCATCAGCAGGCGTAGCGTGGTGGTCTTCCCGGCGCCGTTGCGCCCGAGGAAACCATAGATCTCGCCTTCCGGCACGGCCAGGTCGAGGTCGTTCAGGGCGAGCACCTTGCCGAAGCGGTGCGTGATTCGTTCGAGGCGCAGCAAGCAATTCATTGAGGTGACCGGTGGCGGAAATGTTTCCATCGTAATGCAAATTAAATCTTATGCAATATCCGGAATGGTAAAAGCAGCTTCGCCATATGCAGAAGTGCGGCAGAAGCGCGGCGCCGCCTGCCGCGCCTTCGCGTTAAGCTGGAATGCGTGGAAATCGCCGCCTTCACCTGCCTGCTCCTGCTGGTCGCCACGACCTTCATCCATTACGAGGTGCTGCGCCTGCTCACGAGTACCCTGCCGGTGCTGCGGATCCGGCCGCGCCTGCAGCTGATCATTGTGATCCTCGGCGCCTTCTGTGCGCACTTCCTCGAGATCCTGCTGTATGGCGTGGCCTACTGGGTGCTGGCGAGCTGGTTCGACATCGGCGGCATGGGTCCGCCGGGGCCACTGCCCTTCTCCCGCTGCCTCTACTTTTCGGCCGAAACCTATACGACGCTGGGCTATGGCGACGTGCTGCCGCATGGCGATCTGCGTCTGCTGGCGGGGCTGGAAGCGCTGAACGGGATGCTGCTGATCGGGTGGACGGCGTCGTTTACCTTCCTGTCGATGGAGCGGTTCTGGGGCGACGGCCAACGCTGAAGCAGGCGCCTCCTCGCGCTCGCGCTTACTTGCCGAGGAGCGCCTCGAGATCCTGCGCGATACGGTCCATGCCGGCCTGGTTCGGATGGTAGGCGACCGGCTCGCGCCAGCTTTCCACACGCGCCGGATGATAGCCGGTGACATAGCTCGCGGCCGCGCAGACTTCATGGCCGGTGCCGAGCGCAGCCGCGCGCACCAGGTCGACATGCTTGCGCGCAGCGGTGGCTTCGAACACCTGCGTGAGACGCGCCGTGGTCTCGCGCATGCGCTCCGCTTCCGCCGGCGCCAGCGGCAACTGCGGGCAGGTGCCGGCGTCCTGCGCCACCGCCGGCAGGTAGCCGACCATGACGATACGCGCGTCCGGCGCGCGCCGGCGCACCGCGTCGATCACGCGATCCAGCTTGCCCGGCAGCTCGGCCAGGCGCTGCGCGAGCTGCGCCGTGTCCGACACCTGGCAGGCGCCCTTGCCTTTGCTGCGGCAGGAAAAGCCGAACAGGTCGCCCACGTAGCCGATGTCGTTGCCGCCGATGAGGAAGGCGACCAGCCTGGTGTCCGGCGTGACCGCTTCGATCTGCGCGGGAAAGCCGTGCTGGCCGCGCACCAGGATATTCTCGGTGGTGGCACCGGAACAGGCCACATCGACCAGCGCCAGTCCGCGCCGCTGCGCCACCGTGCGCGCGTAATTGCTCAGCGAACGTCCGCAGTCGACGCTGGCCGCGTCATGCACGCCGACGCCCGGACCGGCGGCGTAGGAGCTGCCCATCGACACGAAGCGGGCGCCTTCCGCCTCGGCATGCGCGGACCAACTGGCCAGCGCCAGCACCATCGTTACGAACATCGGTTTGCGTATTTTCATGGCGCTACGATACGCGCGCACCCAGCGCTCGTCCATAAAAAATCAAGCCAGCACCGACACGCCGTTCAGGCCGGGCGTATCGGCAAACACGCCGGCGATGTAGTCGATGAATACGACGGCCCGCTGCGGCAGCAGGCGCTGGGCCGCGTACACGGCGTAAATCGGCGTCGGTCCGGCCGCATGGTCGCTCAGCAGGACGCGCAAGCTGCCGTCCCGCACCTGGTCCCAGACCATCCAGCTGGGCAGGTAGGCGATGCCGATGCCGTCGAGGACCGCGCGCCGTATGGCTTCGAGATTGTTGACCCGCATGCGGCCGCGGACCGGTACCTCGCCGTCGCGGAACGGCCAGAACTGGATCCTCGAGCTGAAAGGCCGAGGCATTTGTGTCAACACCTGAGCCCGGGACCAGTCAAGACGACGGGACTGATCGAACTGGCGGAGTCAGACGCGCCCAGCCAGCAGGGTCTGCTCGATCACCTCGCGTCGCAGGTACCGATGGGGCGCGTGGGGATCCGGATGAGATTGCCAAGGCGGCTGTGTTTTTGGCTTCGGACGACGCTAGTTTCGTCACGGGAGCGGAGTTGTTTGTGGATGGTGGGATGGCGCAGATTTGATTGCCGGGCAAAGACTCATGAAGCATTGACTTTGCATCGCTGTCTGACTTCATGTTGATTCTGCTCATTTGCTGAACTGAGCATTGCCCACCTCTAGGCGGTAAACCCACGCAAGAATTGCCATTTGCTCCGCTTTCGCGAGCACTTTCTTCCGGAGAGACAAATGGCAATCGACGTGTACCTGCAAATCGACGGCATCAAAGGCGAGTCGCAAGACGACAAGCACAAGGACTGGATCGAAGTCACCGGTGTCCACTGGGGTGTCTTCCAACCCAGGAGCGCGACCTCATCGACCGGAGGCGGCCACACCGCCGAGCGCGCCGAGCTGGACGATATCTCGTTCTCCAAGCTGGCAGACCTTTCATCACCCATTCTCGCCCAGACCTGCGCGATGGGTAAGACTATCCCGAAAGCCAAGCTGGAGTTTTTCCGTGCCGACGGCGATGGCGCTCGCGTGAAGTATTTCGAGATCGAACTCGAGAATGTCCTGATCGGCATGGTAAAACCGCATCTGGGCGGTAATGAATCCTTTCTGTCCGAGACCGTGAACCTGAAATATTCCAAGATCAAATGGAAGTACACCCAACAGAAAATCGGCGGTGGCAGCGGCGGCAATACTGCTGGCGGCTGGGATCTGGCAGCCAATAAAATCGCCTGAGCGGGGGACGAACAATGCCTTTCGATACGGCCAAGTTCGCTACGCACCTTCGTAAGCATGCCAAGGCGCACAGTCAAGCCAGCTGCGCCAAGTTCGTTCGTCGGGCTCTCGAAGCAGGAGGTGCAGACACGAAAGGACACCCGACACCGGCGAAACTGTATGGACCTACGCTGGAACGTAATGGTTTCCACGCCATCACTGTCGACGATCCGGACAAATTCGCTTTCCTGCAAGGCGATATTGTCGTCATGGAGCCAACGAAACACGGTAACGCAGCCGGACACATTGCTGGCTACGATGGGAAAGTCTGGATATCGGACTTTTTCCAACGCGGTTTCTGGCCGGGACCTGTTTATGCAAAGGAGAAGCCGAGTTATGTCGTCTACCGCCGCTAAAAGATTCTTTCTTATCGCCTCAGCCGCCATGACGATCGGATGGGCTTGCCCGGCGTCGGCAGAGAAGGTACAAGCCGGAACAATCGTCGTCGCAAAGCTGTACAAGGACTTCGCCTGGCAGGCGATGGCGAGTCAGGCGGAGCTGTTTGGAGAAGATCTGGCGCACCAGCAGAAAGCGACGCTCGAGAAATACTTCGCGCCTGCATTGGCCAGGTTGCTGCTTGAGGACGCCGCTTGCCAAGTGAAATACCAAGGAATCTGCAATCTTGATTTCGACCTGCTGTTCAACTCGCAGGATCCTCGCGTAACCGATCTGGAAATCACGATGGCTTCGCCAGGGAAGGTATCCGTTGTCTTCAAAGATCCGGTCGATCAAAAGCAGACGCGTATCGACTTTCAAATTGCCCAGGTCTCCGGTGCATGGAAAATCACCGATATCATCTACAGGCAACCGCAAGCGCTGTCGCTAAGAACGGTTTTATCACGCAAAATCCCATAGCCGGCGCAAAGATCTGTGTTACTTGTTTCTGAACCATCGCGTCCTGACGCGATGAACGGCCAGAATGGCTGACAGAACAATCGCGAAATAGATCGCAATGTCGAGGACCAACGCGCCAGTATCCAGCCGGTCCTCGACAAACCCGAGCTGCCGCTCGACGGATATCCCCGGTGCGTCAAACAGGTAGGCAAGCGGGAAGCCGCCCTTCAATACCGGCTTGTCGCAGAGCTCATCGGCGCGCGGGCCGCACAGGTTACCGTATGCCGCCAGCTCGGGACCGACGCGCTCGACATGCACCGACACCAGCGCCATGGCGAATGCGGCGATGAGCGAGGGGATGATGAGACGCAATTTGGCAATGATAGACATGTTTTCCTGGTTCGGTGCCGGTCGCGTCCGGTTTTAATGACGTCCCAACTGTGTTCAAACCCGCGACGCCATCCATCCTCATCGGCACCCGTGAGCCGCCTGACAGGACCGGGCTGCGTTCGTCCATTCCGGACCTTGTAGCTCCAGGCATCCAATCGAGAGCCACTCGTTCTAGAAAAACCACCCATAAGGAAACTCCTCGCTCCGCACAACTGGATGAACAAGATAGGCTGCAATACCGACGGCAAAGCCAGCAGAGCGTCATGTTTGCGCAGGAAGATGTGCAGGGAAAGGTTTGATCCCCATGATTCAGCTTTTCTGGCCTCCCGCCGCCGGCGCCGCAAGCCACGCCAGTGCCGCGACCACCATCGCTTCCACCCCAGCCTCAAGGGTCGGGTGCATGACCGGTGCAAAGTAAGGGCTGTGGTTGGTAGGGATTTTATTGATCTCGCCCGCAGCCTTGGCGTTCGCATACACCTCGGGATCGGTGCCGCCGACGAACCAGAACATGGAAGGCGTTCCCCATGCGGTTCCGAACGATCCGAAATCCTCGCTCGCCGGCGCCGCCCCCACATGGCGCACGCGCTCGGCGTCGAAGTGCTGGCGGAACGCATCGCCGACCCGCTTGCTGGCGTCGGCGTCGTTGAAGCCTAGCGGATAATGATCCAGCGTCGTGAATTCGGGCGGCCGCGGTGCGCCCGAGGCTGCGGCCTCGGCATTGGCGATCCGTTCGATGGCCGCAAGTATGCGCTTGCGCACGCCGGTATCGAAGGTGCGTACGTTGAGCTTGATGATGGCATCGTCGGGAATCACGTTTTCCTTGGTGCCCGCCTGGAGCGCACCGATGGTCACGACGGCGGACTCGTCCGCGGCGATCTCCCGCGACACGATGGTTTGCAGGCGCATCACCGTCGCGGCGGCCATCACCACGGGATCGATGGCTGCCTGCGGCATCGATCCATGGGCGCCGCGCCCGAACAGGCGTATCTGCAGGCTGTCTGCGGCGGATGTGATCGCGCCGGCCCGGCCGCCGAGATTGCCGGCAGGGCCCACCATGACGTGCTGCCCGAGCACGATATCGGGCTTGGGAAAGCGGTCGAACAGGCCGTCGTCGAGCATGGCGCGCGCGCCCTCCGCCGTTTCTTCCGCCGGCTGGAACACCGCCATCACGGTGCCCTGCCATGCGTCGCGTGATTGGGCGAGCAAGGCGGTGGCCCCTGCCAGCCAGGCGACGTGCATGTCGTGCCCACAAGCGTGCATCACCGGGACCGACTTGCCTTCGCGATTCGTTACCCTGATCTTGCTCGCATACGGCAGTCCGGTCGCTTCCTCGACAGGCAAGGCATCCATGTCGGCACGCAGCATGACCGTTGGCCCCTCGCCGTTGCGCAGCAGGCCGACGACCCCGGTGCCGCCAATCCCGGCCGTCACATCGTAACCGGCCTTGCGTAGGTGCTCTGCCGCCAGGCCTGCGGTCCTGGTTTCCTGCATCGACAATTCAGGATGGGCATGCACATCGGTATACAAGGCTTCCAGGTCCGGTAACAGGCTGTGCAGGCCGGCCAGAACTTTCCCCGTGCTGTCTGCTGGTACGTTCATCGCCATATCTCCCCGTCAAAAGGTGAACGATGCGACTTGGGCGTACGGTGGCGCTTGGCCGCCGTTTCACAGTACTGTACATGCATGCCGATTCCGGTGCCGCCGCGAACGGAACTGGGCCAGCCGAAAAAAAACCGGAACCCAAGGGCTCCGGTTTTCGATACTTCACTTGGCTGAAAGCTCAGCGCCGATTTCAGCGCTTGCGCGGCGGCGGCAGATCGGTGCAAACACCCTCATAAGCCTCAGCCGCCATACCGATCGACTCGCCCAAGGTCGGGTGCGGGTGGATGGTCTTGCCGATGTCGATGCCATCCGCGCCCATCTCGATCGCCAGCGCGATCTCGCCGATCATGTCGCCGGCGCTGGTGCCGACGATGGTGCCGCCGATGATGCGGTGGGTCTCGGCGTCGAACAGCAGCTTGGTGAAGCCTTCCGAACGGCCGTTGGCAACGGCGCGGCCCGATGCGGCCCACGGGAAGTGGCCCTTCTCGACCTTGACGCCCTTGGCCTTGGCTTCTTCCTCGGTCAGGCCGACCCAGGCCACTTCCGGATCGGTGTAGGCCACCGACGGGATGACTTTCGCATCGAAGTAGGCCTTCTCGCCGTGCGCGGCTTCCGCAGCGACGTGGGCTTCATGCACGGCCTTGTGCGCCAGCATGGGCTGGCCCACCAGGTCGCCGATCGCGAAGATGTGCGGCACGTTGGTACGCATCTGGCCGTCCACGCCGATGAAGCCGCGGTCGGTCACTGCCACGCCGGCAGCTTCCGCCCCGATCTTCTTGCCGTTCGGGCTGCGGCCCACGGCCACCAGCACCAGGTCGTAGACCTGCGGTTCCGGTGCGGCCTTGCCTTCTTCGGCCGACTCGAACGTCACCTTGATGCCTTCGGCCAGCGCTTCCACGCCGACGGTCTTGGTCTTCAACATGATGTTGTCGAAGCGGTGCGCGTTGAACTTCTGCCAGACCTTGACGGCCTCGCGGTCCGCGCCCTGCATCAGGCCGTCCATCATCTCGACCACGTCGATGCGCGCACCCAGGGTCGAGTACACGGTCGCCATTTCCAGGCCGATGATGCCGCCGCCGATGACCAGCATGCGCTTCGGCACCTGGCGCAGTTCGAGCGCGCCGGTCGAATCGACGATGCGCGGATCTTCCGGCACGAAGGGCAGCTTCACGACCGAGGAACCGGCCGCGATGATCGCCTTCTGGAATTGCACGACCTTCCTGCCGCCGTCCGGACCGGTCACTTCGATGTGGTTCGGGCTCAGGAATTTGCCGACGCCCTGCACCACGTTGACCTTGCGCGACTTGGCCATGCCGGCCAGGCCGCCGGTCATGGTCTTGATGACCTTGTCCTTGTAGGCGCGCAGCTTGTCGATGTCGACGTCGGGCTTGGCGAAGCTGACGCCGATGTCGGCCATGTGTGCGGTCTCGTCCATGATGTGCGCCACGTGCAGCAGCGCCTTGGACGGGATGCAGCCCACGTTCAGGCAGACGCCGCCCAGGGTCGCGTACTTCTCGACCAGCACGGTGTTCATGCCGAGGTCGGCGGAGCGGAAGGCGGCCGAGTAGCCGCCCGGACCCGCGCCCAGGACCATCATCTCGCATTCGACGTCGACCTGGCCGCTGTAGCTCGATGCGGCCGGGGCCGGCACGGCGTTCTTCGGTGCCGCGTCGGCTTTATGCGCCGGTGCGTAGGAATCGGTCGGGCCGGCGGCGGCGGTCGGTGCCGCAGCCTGCGCGCCGATCTGTGCGGCCGGCTTGTCGGACGACGATGCGCCAGCAGCAGCCGGTGCCGGTGCAGCAGCCGGCGCTGCGCCAGCGCCCGCACCCGACTCGTCCAGGACCAGCAGCAGCGAACCTTCGCCCACCTTGTCGCCGACCTTGACCTTCAGTTCCTTGATCGTGCCGGCGTGGGTCGACGGGATCTCCATGCTGGCCTTGTCGGACTCCACGGTCACCAGCGACTGGTCGACCTTGATGGTGTCGCCCGGCTTGACCATCAGCTCGATGACTTCGACTTCCTTGAAATCGCCGATGTTGGGTACTTTGACTTCAACGGTGCTCATATGCTCGGCTCCTTACAGCAGCGTCTTGCGCAGGTCGGCCAGGACGTCGGCCAGGTAGGCGGCGAAGCGTGCCGCACCGGCGCCGTCGATCACGCGGTGGTCGTACGACAGTGCGATCGGCTGCATCAGGCGCGGCTGGAAGGTCGAGCCGTCCCACACCGGCTTCATCGCCGACTTGGACAGGCCCAGGATGGCCACTTCCGGTGCGTTGATGATCGGCGTGAAGTTGGTGCCGCCGATGCCGCCCAGCGACGAGATCGTGAAGGTCGCGCCCTGCATGTTGGCCGGCGACAGTTTGCCTTCGCGCGCCTGCGCGGACAGTTCGCCCATCTCGGTGGCGATCTGCGAGACCGACTTCTTGTCGGCGTCCTTGATCACCGGGACCACCAGGCCGTTCGGCGTGTCGGCCGCGAAGCCGATGTTGTAGTACTGCTTGAGGATCAGCGCGCCGTTCGGCTCGTCCAGCGAGGCGTTAAACGCCGGGAACTTCTTCAGTGCGGCGACCGACGCCTTGATCACGAAGGCCAGCATGGTCAGCTTGACCGGCGACTTGGCTTTCGCGTACGCGGCGTTGGAGTCGACGCGGAAGGCTTCCAGGTCGGTCACGTCGGCTTCTTCGAAGTGCGTGACGTGCGGGATCATGACCCAGTTGCGGTGCAGGTTCGGACCGCTGATCTTCTTGATGCGCGAGAGCGGCTGCACTTCCGTCGGGCCGAACTTGCTGAAGTCCAGCGACGGCCACGGCAGCAGATTCATGCCACCACCACCGCCGGCGGCTGCCGGTGCGGCGGTCGGGGCTGCGGTCATCACGCCTTTGACGAAGCCCTGCACGTCCTGCTGGGTGATGCGGCCCTTCGGACCGGAACCCTTGACCTTGCCGAGATCGACGCCCAGTTCGCGGGCGAATTTACGCACCGACGGCGAAGCGTGGGCGTTGGCGAAGCTCGGGGCCGGGCCGGCCGGCGCCCCGGCGGACGATGCGGCAGGTGCGGCGGCCAGCGCCGGTGCTGCTGCCGGTGCGCTGGCAGCAGCCGCCGGTGCGGCGGCAGCCGGCGCTGCGGCTGCTGCAGGCGCCGGCGTTGCGGCGGCGGCGCCGGTCGTTTCGACCAGCAGCACCAGCGAACCCTTGGCGACCTTGTCGCCTACCTTGACCTTGATTTCCTTGACGGTGCCGGCGTGGCTGGACGGGATCTCCATGCTCGCCTTGTCCGATTCGACCGTGATCAGCGACTGTTCGACCTTGATCTGGTCGCCCGGCTTCACCATCACTTCGATGACTTCGACTTCCTTGAAATCGCCAATGTCCGGCACGGTGACTTCGACGATGCCGCCCGATGCAGCCGGTGCGGCCGGTGCGGCCGGTGCCGCGGCTGGTGCCTGAGCGGCCGCGGCAGGCGCAGCAGCCGGGGCTGCGGCCGGAGCCGGCGCAGCCTCGGCGCCGGCAGCTTCTTCGAGCATCAGCACGACCGAACCTTCGGCAACCTTGTCGCCGACCTTGACCTTGATTTCCTTGACGACGCCGGCATGGCTGGACGGGATCTCCATGCTGGCCTTGTCCGATTCCACCGTGACCAGCGACTGGTCGACCTTGATGCTGTCGCCCGGCTTGACCATCAGCTCGATCACTTCCACTTCCTTGAAGTCGCCGATGTCGGGGACTTTGACTTCCACAATGCTCATGTTTGTTAACTCCGTATTTTTGTCGTTAGCTTCAGAGCCGTCATCCCCGCGCAGGCGGGGATCCAAGTTTGTGGCGGACCACAGAAACTTGGGTTCCCGCCTGCGCGGGAACGACGCATCTCGAGAGCATTACTGGGTCACAGGATTCGGCTTGTTCGGATCGATGCCGTACTTCGCGATGGCCTCGGCCACGGTCGATGCCGGGATCTTGCCTTCCTCGGCCAGGGACTTCAGCGCGGCGACCGTGATGTAGTAGCGGTTCACCTCGAAGAACTCGCGCAGCTTGACGCGCGAATCCGAGCGGCCGAAACCGTCGGTGCCCAGCACCTTGTAGGTGCGGCCGTTCGGGATGTAGGCGCGGATCTGCTCGGCGAACAGGCGCATGTAGTCGGTGGTCGCGACGATCGGGCCGGTGGTGTCCTTCAGCAGCTGGGTCACGTACGGCAGGCGTGCTTCTTCCTGCGGGTGCACCAGGTTCCAGCGGTCGGCGTCCTGGCCATCGCGGGCCAGCAGCGTCAGCGACGGGCAGGACCAGACGTCGGCGGCCACGTTCCAGTCGTTCTTCAGCAGTTCGGCGGCGAACACGGACTCGCGCAGGATCGTGCCCGAGCCCATCAGCTGGACGCGGTTGGCGGCGCTCTTGTCGCCTTCCTGCAGCAGGTACATACCTTTGAGGATGCCCTCTTCGGTACCCGGCTTCAGGCCCGGCTGCTCGTAGTTCTCGTTCATGATGGTGATGTAGTAGAAGACGTCTTCCTGCTTCTCCACCATGCGCTTCAGGCCGTCCTGGATGATCACCGCCACTTCGTGGCCGTAGGTCGGGTCGTAAGGAATGCAGTTCGGGACCGTGGCCGCGATGATGTGGCTGTGGCCGTCCTCGTGCTGCAGGCCTTCGCCGTTCAGCGTGGTGCGGCCGGCGGTGCCGCCCATCAGGAAGCCGCGGGCGCGGATGTCGCCTGCCAGCCAGACCAGGTCGCCGACGCGCTGCATGCCGAACATCGAGTAGAAGGTGTAGAACGGGATCATCACGCGGTTGTTCGACGAGTAGGACGTCGCCGCGGCGATCCACGAGCACATGCCGCCCGCTTCGTTGATACCCTCTTGCAGGATCTGGCCCGCTTTATCTTCGCGGTAGTACATCACCTGGTCCTTGTCGACCGGCTCGTACAGCTGACCCTGCTGGTTGAAGATACCGATCTGGCGGAACAGGCCTTCCATGCCGAAGGTACGCGATTCGTCGACCAGGATCGGCACGATGCGCTGGCCGATTTCCTTGTCCTTCAGCAGCGTGGTGATCACGCGCACATAGGCCTGGGTGGTCGAGATCTCGCGGCCCGGGGCGGTCGGATCCAGCACGGCCTTGAAGGTTTCCAGCGGCGGCACCGGCAGCTTTTCGTCAGCCTGTTCGCGGCGCGCCGGCAGGTAGCCGCCGAGGGCCGCGCGGCGCTCGTGCAGGTACTTGATCTCGGGCGCGTCGTCGGACGGCTTGAAGAACGGGATCTCGGCCAGCTTGTCGTCCGGGATCGGGATCGCGAAGCGGTCGCGCATTTCGCGGATGGCTTCGTCGTCCAGCTTCTTGGTCTGGTGCGCGGTGTTGCGCGCCTCGCCCGACTTGCCCATGCCGAAGCCCTTGACGGTCTTGACCAGCAGGACGGTCGGCGAGCCCTTGTTTTCCTGGGCGTTCTTGAAGGCGGCGTAGATCTTGTGCGGATCGTGGCCGCCGCGGGTCAGGCGCCAGATGTCGTCGTCGGTCATGTTGGCAACCATCTTCAGCAGCTCGGGGTGCTTGCCGAAGAAGTGCTTGCGCACGTAGGCGCCGTCTTTTGCCTTGTAGTTCTGGTATTCGCCGTCGACGGTTTCCATCATCACGCGCTGCAGGATGCCGTCCTTGTCCTTGGCCAGCAGGGCGTCCCAGCCCGGGCCCCAGATGACCTTGACGACATTCCAGCCGGCGCCGCGGAAGTCCGCTTCCAGTTCCTGGATGATCTTGCCGTTGCCGCGCACCGGACCGTCCAGGCGCTGCAGGTTGCAGTTGACGACCATGACCAGGTTGTCGAGCTTCTCGCGCGCGGCCATGCCGATCGCGCCCATCGATTCCGGCTCATCCATCTCGCCGTCGCCGCAGAAGACCCAGACCTTGCGGTTGTCGGTGTCGGCGATGCCGCGCGCGTTCAGGTACTTCAGGAAGCGCGCCTGGTAGATCGCCATCAGCGGGCCCAGGCCCATCGACACGGTCGGGAACTGCCAGAAGTTCGGCATCAGTTTCGGGTGCGGGTACGAAGACAGCCCCTTGCCGTCGACTTCGCGACGGAAGTTCAGCAGCTGTTCTTCGGTCAGGCGGCCTTCGAGGAAGGCGCGGGCATACACGCCCGGCGAGGAGTGGCCCTGGATGTACAGCAGGTCGCCGCCGTGGTTTTCGCTCGGCGCGCGCCAGAAGTGGTTGAAGCCGATGCCCAGCATGTTGGCCAGCGAGGCGAAGGACGACAGGTGGCCGCCCAGGTCGCCGTCGGCGCGGTTGGCCTTGACGACCATCGCCATGGCGTTCCAGCGCATCCACGAGCGCAGGCGCTCTTCATATTCGAGGTTGCCCGGGCAGTGCTCTTCGAGGTGCGCCGGGATGGTGTTGACGTAGGCGGTATTGCTGGAGAACGGCATGAGGGCGCCGCGGCGGCGGGCCAGGTCGACCAGGCGCTCCAGCAGGTAGTGCGCGCGATCGGTGCCTTCGAATTCGATGACTGCTTCGAGCGCGTCGAGCCATTCCTTGGTCTCGAGCGTATCCGGGTCGTTGGCCGCTTGGGCGGTCAACTGGTCGAGTTGAGCTGACATTGCTACGTCTCCTTGAGTGTGGTGCCCCACCCGATCCCCGAATCCATGCTTCATGGGCGTTTGGTGGCGAAAAGACTATCCCTAAATTAAAGCCTGTCGATTCTACCAGTGGCGCACCTGTTTTTCAAAATACGATATACGATTTCATAATATGGTAAATGCTGATGCGCGGCGCATGCACAGTACGTACGTCGTTCCCGCGGAGGCGGGAACCCAAGTTCGTGGCGGACCAAAAAACTTGGATTCCCGCCTGCGCGGGAATGACGTCGTGACGGAAATTACGGCTGAGAACGGCAACCTGAAGTCAAACTCAGGCACGTCGACAAATATGACAACGAACGGCTCATCGCGGCGCGCGATACCCGGCTGCCCTTATAATTTCGTTTTTGTCCATCCTCGAGCCCTGCCATGCCCGCCCAACTGATCGACGGAGTCAAACTTTCCCAACAACTGCGCGCCGACATCGCCCGCCGCGCCGCCGAACTCACCGCCCAGGGCCACCAGCCCGGTCTGGCCGTGATCATCGTCGGCGACGATCCGGCCAGCCACGTCTATGTGCGCAACAAAGTCAAAGCCTGCGGCGAAGCCGGCTTCCACTCCGTGCTGGAAAAGTACGAGGCCGATTTTTCGGAAGCCGCCCTGCTGGAACGCATCGCCGCGCTGAACGTCGACCCAGCCATCCACGGCATCCTCGTGCAGATGCCGCTGCCGAAGCACATCGATCCGTCGAAGGTGATCGAGGCGATCGCCACCACCAAGGACGTCGATGGCTACTCGGTGCTGTCGGCCGGCGAGCTGGTCGCCAACCTGCCGGGCTTCCGCCCCTGCACGCCCTACGGCTGCATGAAGCTGATCGAAACCACCGGCATCGACCTGCGCGGCAAGCACGCGGTGGTGGTCGGCCGTTCCAACACCGTCGGCAAGCCGATGGCATTGCTGCTCTTGCAGGCCAACGCCACCGTCACCATCTGCCATAGCGCGACCCCGGACCTGGGCTACCACACCCGCCAGGCCGATGTGATCGTCGCCGCCGTCGGCCGCCGCAACACCGTCACCGCCGACATGGTCAAGCCGGGCGCGATCGTGATCGACGTCGGCATGAACCGCAATGACGAAGGCAAGCTGTGCGGCGACGTCGATTTCGATGGCGTCAGCGAAGTGGCCTCGCACATTACGCCGGTGCCGGGCGGTGTCGGCCCGATGACGATTACCATGCTGTTGATGAATACCCTCGAGTCCGCGGAACGTGGACTTGCCAAGAAACAAGTAGCAGTCGATCCGGCTGCCGGGATGATCCCGAAGCCGGACATCGCCTGAACTTTTAGAAGGAGCGCCATGAGCATCGATACCAGCAATCCCCTCCTCGACTTTACGGGCCTGCCCCGTTTCGACCTGATCCGCCCCGAGCACGTGACGCCGGCGATCGAACAGCTGATCGCGGATGCTCGCCAGGTGGTCCAGCAACTCGAAGTCCCGGCCGACAAGGTCAGCTGGGATAATTTCGTGGTCCCGCTCGAGGAGTCGACCGAACGCCTGGGCCGTGCCTGGGGCGTGGTCAACCATCTGAACCACGTGATGGACACGCCCGAACTGCGTGCCGTCTACAACGAGAACCAGCCGAAGGTGACCGAGTTCTGGACCGAGCTGGGCCAGAACGAAGCGCTGTTCGGCAAGTACAAGCAGCTGCATGGCAGCGCGGAATTCGCCACACTCGCCCCGGCGCGCAAGCGCATCGTCGAGAACGCCCTGCGCGACTTCCGCCTGGGCGGCGCCGAGCTGCCGGAAAAGCAGAAGCAGCGTTTCGCCGAGATCCAGGAGCAGCAGGCCGCGCTGTCGACCCGCTTCTCGGAAAACGTGCTGGACGCGACCAACGATTTCAAACTGCTGGTCGAGAACGAAGCCGAGCTGGCCGGCCTGCCGGACGACGTCAAGGCCGCCGCCCGCGCCGCTGCGGAACGCGACGGCAAGACCGGCTGGCAGTTCAGCCTGCACTTCCCTTCCTACTTCCCGGTGCTGCAATTCGCCGATAACCGTGAGCTGCGCGAAAAAATCTACCGTGCCAACGCCACCAAGGCCTCCGAAATGGGCGCGGTGTTCTCGGAAGTCGAGAAATGGGACAACACCAATAACATCGCCCAGCTGCTGAAGCTGCGCGACGAGGAAGCCAAGCTGCTCGATTTCCGCAGCTTCGCCGACGTCTCGCTCGAGCCGAAGATGGCCGAGAGCCCGGAGCGCGTGATCGAGTTCCTGGAAGACCTGGCGCGCCGCGCCCGCCCGTATGCCGAGAAGGACCTGGCCGAGCTGCGCGCGTTTGCGAAGGACGAACTGGGCATCGAAGAGATGCAGGCCTGGGATGCCACCTATGCCTCCGAAAAGCTGCGCGAGAAGCGCTATGCCTTCTCGGCCCAGGAAGTGAAGGAATACTTCCCGGAGCCGAAGGTCGTGGCCGGCCTGTTCGGCGTGATCTCGAAGCTGTTCGGCGTGCGCATCGCGCCCGATGAGGCGCCGGTCTGGCATCCGGACGTGCGTTTCTTCCGCATCGAAAAGAACGGTCAGCTCATCGGCCAGTTCTACCTCGACCTGTATGCCCGCCAGGGCAAGGGCCAGGGCGCCTGGATGGACGACGCGCGCGGCCGTCGCCTGACCACGGGCGGCATCGTGCAGACCCCGATCGCCTACCTGACCTGCAACTTCACGCCGCCGGCGGAAGTGGACGGCCAGATGCAGCCTTCGCTGTTCACCCACGACGAAGTGACGACCCTGTTCCACGAATTCGGCCACGGCCTGCACCACATGCTGACCGAAGTCGACGAATTGAGCGTGTCCGGCATCTCGGGGGTGGAATGGGATGCGGTCGAGCTGCCTTCGCAGTTCATGGAAAACTTCTGCTGGGAGTGGGACGTCCTGCAGGGCATGACCGCGCACGTGAAGACCGGCGAACCGCTGCCGCGCGAGCTGTACGAGAAGATGCTGGCGGCGAAGAACTTCCAGTCCGGCATGCAGACCCTGCGCCAGGTCGAGTTCTCGCTGATCGACATGCACCTGCACTACGACTTCGATCCGAACAGCCAGAAGACGGTGCAGGACCTGGTCGACGAGGTACGCAGCAAGTTCTCGGTGCTGATTCCGCCTTCGTTCAACCGCTTCCAGCACAGCTTCGGCCATATCTTTGCCGGCGGCTATGCAGCGGGGTACTATAGCTACAAGTGGGCGGAAGTGCTGTCGGCCGATGCCTATGCGGCCTTCGAAGAAGCGGTCGAAGCCGGCGGCGGCGCCCTCGACGAGACGGGCAAGCGCTTCCACCGCGAGATCCTGTCGGTGGGCGGCTCGCGTCCGGCGCTCGAATCCTTCAAGGCCTTCCGCGGCCGCGAACCGCAGATCGACGCGCTGCTGCGCCACAACGGCATGGAACCGGCATGACAACAAGGCAGGACAGGAGCAACATCGGGCGCGGGCGGCGGATGCTGCCGGGCCTGCTGTTGCTTGCCTGTCTGCCTGCTTTTTCGCAGATGTACAAATGGACCGATGCCCAGGGTACGGTCCATTACACCGACACCCCGCCGCCGGCCACGAAGGCTAGCCAGATCAGGACGCCTGCCCCGGGCGCGCCGTCCGGTCAGGCTTTACCCTACGAGCTTGCGCGCGCCGTCAAGGCCAGCCCGGTCACGCTGTACACCACCACGCAAGCGGCCTGCGCCGGCTGCGACCAGGGCCGCGCCCTGCTGCGCGCACGCGGCATCCCCTACACCGAAAAAACCGTCGACAGCGACGACGACAAGGAACAGCTGCGCCAGCTCACCGGCAAGCTGGAACTGCCGCTGCTGGTGGTCGGCAGCCGCAAGGTCGCCGGCTTCCAGGATGCTGCCTGGCAGGCTACCCTGAACGCGGCGGCGTATCCGCGTTCGGCTCAGCTGCCGCGCGGCTACCAGTACGCCGCGCCCGAGTCGGCGGCCCCGGCCGGCGCCAGCGTGCCGACGCCGCCCGCACGGGCCAGGAGTACGCCGCCGGCGAACGACGCCGCGGCGCAGGCCGCCGAACAGCAGCTGCGCGCGCCGGCCCCCAAACCGGCCAACGCGCCGGCCAATGCGCCGCCCGGCTTTCAATTCTGACGCACAGCACGCCCCCATGACCCGGATCGACTTCCATACCAATATCCCCGACAAGCTCAGCTACGCATGCCGGCTGGCGCGCAAGGCCTATGCCGCGCGCGGCAAGGTCGTGCTGCTGGCCGAGACCAGCGACCAGGCCGAGCAGCTGAACGAGGCGCTGTGGACCCTGTCCGGCACCGACTTCGTGCCGCACGTGATGGCCGGCGATCCGCTGGCGCCGGAGACCCCGGTGATCGTCACCTTCGACGAGCGCGCCGCGCTGCCGCACCGCGACATGCTGGTCAACCTGACGCGCCGCACGCCCGAAGGCTTCGACCAGTTCGCGCGCGTGTTCGAGATCATCTCGACCGACGAGGAGGACGCCGCCGCCGGGCGCGCCCGCTACGTCGCCTACCGCAAGCAGTCCTACCCGCTGACCCACTTCGTGGCAGGCCAGTCATGACCGATACCCCATCCTTCGACGAAATCCCGGTGCTGACCGAGGTCGTGATCGAGAAGGCGGCGGTGCCTGAGGGGCGTGAGGTGGCGGCTGGTGCTGCCGCTGACGCTGCCCCTGCTGCCGAGGCCGCCCCTGCTGCCGAAGCTGCCCCTGCAACCGAAGCCGCACCGGCCGCCGCCGATGAGGCCGATGACGCCGAGGCGATTCCGGTGCTGGAAGTCGCCGGCGCCGCCGCGTCCGGGCCTGCCGCCGCGACGCCTGCCGCCCCCGCCACCCCGACCGCCGCTGCCCCCGCCCCTGCTCCCATCGACGATGCCTGGCGCGCGCTGGAAGAGCGCCTGGTGACGCGCGTGCTGGACCGCCTGCAGCCGCGCATCGACGTGGTGCTGGAAGACCAGGTGCGCGACCAGATGGCGATCGTGCTCGACCATGTCGCCGAGCGCCTCGGCCAGGAGCTGCGCACTGCGCTGCAGCAGTCGATCGAGCATGTGGTCGCCCGCGCCGTGCAGCAGGAACTGGCGCACCTGATCGCGCGCCAAAACTGAGCGTTCCGGCGCTTTTTCGACCCGCCGCGGGGCAGTGTTGCACCGGCCCCGTGCCTCTCCAGCTTTTGCTTTTCCAAGTCCGGAAAGTGATGTACCTTTTCCTGGCGTAATCACGCAAAACAACTGGAGAGACGCATGCAGGTCACCATGAAACTCACCCTGATTCCGGCCGCCCTCGCGCTGGCCTTCGCCGGCGCCGCCTCGGCCCAGCAAGTCGTCAAGATCGGCCACGTCGCGCCGATCTCCGGTCCCAGCGCCCACCTCGGCAAGGACAACGAAAACGCCGCGCGCATGGCGATCGACGAACTGAACGCCAAACCCTTCACCATCAACGGCCAGAAGGTCACGCTGCAGCTGGTGTCCGAGGATGACGGCGCCGATCCCAAGCAGGGCACGGCGGTGGCGCAGAAGCTGGTCGACGCCCACGTCAACGGCGTGATCGGCCACCTGAATTCGGGCACCACGGTGCCGGCCTCGAAAATCTACAACGATGCCGGCATCGTCCAGATCTCCCCCGCCACCACCGCGCCGGCCTACACCCGCCAGCGCTTCCCGGGCGCCTTCCGCACGGTCGCCAGCGACGCCAAGCTGGGCGGCACGCTGGCCAGGTATGCGGCCGACACGCTGAAGGTGAAGAACATCGCCATCATCGACGACCGCACTACCTACGGTCAGGGCGTGGCCGACGAATTCGTGAAGGGCGCCAAGGCCGCCGGCATGAAGATCGTGGGCCGCGAGTTCACCAACGACAAGGCGACCGACTACACCGCCATCCTCACTTCGGTCAAGGCGAAGAAGCCGGACCTGATCTTCTTCGGCGGGATGGATTCGGTGGCCGGGCCGATGCTCAAGCAGGTCAAGGCGCTGGGCATCCCGGCCACCTTCATGGGCGGCGACGGCATGTGTACCGAAGCGCTGGGGCGCCTGGCCGGCGACGGTCTCGGCGACGGCAAGGTGTACTGCGCCGAAGCGGGCGGCGTGAAGGGAGCGCAGGAGAAGACGATGGAAGACTTCCGCGCGCGCTACAAGAAGAGGTTCAACCAGGACGTGCAGCTGTACGCGCCCTATGTGTACGACTCGGTGATGGTGATGGCGACCGCGATGCGGAACGCGAAATCGGCCGATCCCGCGAAGTATCTGCCGGTGCTGAAGACCATCAAATACGAAGGCGTGACCGGCACCATCCAGTTCGACCCGGCCGGCGATATCAAGGACGGCGCGCTGACCCTGTTCACCTACAAGGGCGGCAAGCGCACCAGGCTCGATGTGGTGCGCTGAGCCGCGCTTGGCGCAGGTATGAAAACGCAGGCATGAAAAAAGCGCCCTGTCGATAGGGCGCTTTTCTTGATGCGGGTGTGCAGATTACTTCTGCGCCAGCACCCACTTGACCAGGCTGCGGGCTTCGGCCTCGCTGACCTGCGGATTGGCCGGCATCGGGACCGGGCCCCAGACGCCCGCGCCGCCCTTCATGACCTTCTGCACCAGCTTGTCTTCGGCGCCTTTCTGGCCAGCGTATTTCGCGGCGACGTCTTTGTAAGCGGGGCCGACCAGCTTGGTGCCGACCGCGTGGCAGGCCATGCAGTTCTTGGCCTTCGCCAGGTCCGCCTGCGCGAAGGCGCTGGTCGATACCAGGGCGGAGACCGCCATCATGATCATCAGAGACCGTTTCATTCCGTACTCTCCATAGTGAAATCTGTACAGATTCTATCCTGTTTCCATGGTGTATGGGACAGGGATACAGACTGTAACGGATGAAACACGTTTTGGTTGACCAAATGGCAGGATTTCGTTGCCGCAGAGCACTATTATTGTAAGATGGTCTGGTAAGCAAAGGATCCCATCATGCCACTCATCATTCTGCTCGCCGCCCTGGTCGCGCTGCGCTTCTTCGAAGTCTGGAAATTCGCCGACCTGTCCTGGTGGTGGATCGTCGGCCTCGCAGGCCTCGCCTTCGTCTGGTTCGAGTTCATCGAAAAGATGCTCGGCCTGGACAAGAAAAAGGCCCACAAAGAAGACGAAGTACGCCGCAAAGCCCGCGTCAAGCAAACCTTCGACAAGCGTAAATAAACCAAACTGAAGAGCGTTAACTCAGGTGTGATACATTCCGCGAATGGATAGGCCATAAATCGCGGGAAATGCATATCACATGAATCTGGAGCTTCGCCAGCTGCGCTACTTCGTCACCGTCGCCGAGGAGCTGCATTTCGGGCGGGCGGCGGCGCGGCTGCATATGACGCAGCCGCCGCTGTCGCAGGCGATCGCGGCGTTGGAGGAGCTGCTGGAGGCGCCGCTGTTCGTGCGCAACCGGCGCACCGTCGAACTGGCGCCGGCCGGCAGCGCCCTGCTGCCCGAGGCGCGGCGGCTGCTGGCGGAAGCCGATGCGCTGCCGGCACTGGCACGCCGCGCCGCCGCCGGCGAAGCAGGCCGGCTCGCGCTGGCCTTCGTCACCTCCGCCGACTACAGCGTGCTGCCGCCTTTCCTGCGCCGCTACAGCGAACGCTACCCGGCGGTCCACCTGAACCTGCTCGAAGCGACCTCCGACGTCCAGGTCGAGGAACTGCTGCGCGGGCGCGTCGACGCCGGCCTCCTGATTCCGCCGCTGCCCGACAAGGCCGAAGGCGAGCTCGATTACATGAAGGTGCTCGAGGAGCCGCTGATCCTGTGCGCCCCGGCAGGATTGGAAGCGCTCACTAACCAGGCGCCGGTCCGCCTCCAGGACCTGCCGCGCCTGCCCCTCATCATCTTCCCGCGCGAGATCTCGCCGGCCCTGCACGACGCCATCCTGTCCTGCTTCCGCGCGGCCGGCATCACCCCCACGATCGGCCAACTGGCGATCCAGATGCAGACCATCGTCAGCCTCGTCTCCAGCGGCATGGGCTTGGCACTTGTGCCACAATCCGTGTCTAACCTGATGCGGCCCGGCGTAGAATACCGTGCCCTCGCGGACCCGACCCCACTGGTCGAGACCGGCATCGCCTGGCGCCGCGACAACCCGTCGCCCGTCCTGCAAGGCTTTCTGGAACTACTGAGGAACCACTGAACATGCTCGTCCACCCGAACTGGAACCCCGTCGCCTTTCACATCGGCCCCCTGCCCATCCACTGGTACGGGATCATGTACGTGGTCGCCTTCGCCCTCTTCATCATCCTCGGCCGCGTGCGCATCCGCACCCAGCCGCACATCCAGGCCCAGGGCTGGACCAAGGAAGACCTCGACGACATGCTGTTCTACGGGATGCTGGGCGTGGTGATCGGCGGCCGTCTCGGCGAGGTGCTGTTCTACCAGCCGGCCCACTTCCTGGCCCACCCGGTCGACATCTTCAAGACCTGGCAGGGCGGCATGTCCTACCACGGCGGCTTCATCGGCGTGCTGGTGGCGATGGCGCTGTGGGCCCGCAAGCGCAAGCGCAACCTGCTCGACGTCTACGACTTCATCGCGCCGATGGTCCCGATCGGCTATGCCTGCGGGCGCCTGGGCAACTTCATCAACCACGAGCTGCCGGGCCGCATGGCCGACCCAATGCTGCCCTGGGCCATGCAGTGGCCGGACATCACCGACCACCTGGTCCATCCCTCGCCGCTGTACCAGATGCTGGTCGACGGCGTCCTCGTCTTCATCATCATGTGGCTGTTCGCACGCAAACCGCGCCCGCGCCTGGCGGTCGGCGCCCTCTACACCCTGCTGTACGGCTGCGCGCGCTTCTTCACCGAGTACTTCCGCGTGCCCGATTGGGAAACCCATGTGATGGGCGTGCCGATCACCTCCGGCCAGGTGCTGTCGCTGCCGATGATCGTGGCCGGCCTCCTGATGCTGGGCTGGGCCTACTCGGGCGCGAACAAGCGCGCCGTGCACGCCTAAGCCGTCGCGACGACGCATGCGCCGCCGCAGCCTGATCGCCGCCGCCGGCGCAGCCGCCCTGCTGCTGGCAGGCTGCGCGAACACGCCGCGGCAGGACGCCGGCACACTCGCCATCGGCAAGCTCACCACAGCGCTGCCCGATGGCGTCACCCTGCTGCGCCCCGCGCGCGGCGCTCCGCAACTCGTCACCGCCCAGGGCCAGGCGCGCACCGGACAGCGGGCCAGCGCCAACGATGCGCAGACGCGCTTCCTGGTCGGCTCGATTTCCAAGTGGATCGCCACGGTGGCGGTGCTGCGCCTGGTGGACCAGGGCCGGCTCGCCCTCGACCAGCCGGTCACGACCTGGCTGCCCGAGCTGCCGCCGGCCAGCCGCGCCGTCACCCTGCGCCACCTCTTGTCGAATACCAGCGGCATCCCGAACGGCGTGGCGCAGGCGCTGCGCCAGGACCGCGCGGCGATCGAAGGATCGAGGATCACGCCGCTCGAAGGCGCGCTGCGCTACGGCACCGGCGCCCCGGCTTTCGAACCGGGCAGCCGCTTCGACTATTCCTTCACCAATTGGGTGATCGTCGGCGGCATCGTCGAACGCGTCACCGGCGACCCCTTCCAGCAGGTGGTCGCGCGCCTGGTACTGCAACCCGCCGGGGTGCGCGATACCGGCTTCGCCGATGCCGCCTGGGAGTCCCTGCCGCATGCGGCCCTCGCCTACGCCAAGGATAAGACGACCCGCAAGAGCAGCGCGATGCCGCCGATGGTGGCTGCCAGCGGCACGGTCTACAGCACCGCGGCCGACCTGGTCGCCATCGCCGACGCCGTGTATGCGGGCGGCCTGCTGTCGGATCGAGCGCGCCGCGAACTGCTGACGGTGCAGCATGCCGCCGAGGACTATGCGCTGGGCTGCCGGGTGCGCGAGATCGGCAAGAACAGCACGAAGCATACCGTGGTCTGGAATTCCGGCGTTTTCGGCGGCTATAAAACCTTGCTGGCGTATGCGCCGGCCAATGGTGCGGCGGTGGTCCTGCTGAACAACACGGATATCGAGCAAGCCGAGCAGCGCGAAACGGCGCAGAAGCTGCTGGACGCGCTCTTACAAGCCCGCTAGGCCTGTTCCTGCACGCGGCAGGGATGCCGTCTGCTGGCAACGCAAAAAAGCAATTTTAGTTTCCGCCAGGGTTAGGTAGAGCACCGTTCCTGGCTTCCAGGGAACCTATTGTGGTTCCATGAAGCACGCATTCTCACCCAGAAAACTGTACGCGATGCAGCGCATGTCGATCGCCCTGCGGCGCGCCGCCGCAGCCCGGCCCTTCGGTGCGGCCACCGACCGGGCCTTGCGCTGGGCTTCGGCCTGGGGCATGGTCGCCGGCATCCGCACGCCGCATACGCATCTGCGCATCCGGCGCGACACCCTGATTGGCGTCAGCTGAGGCCCGCCAGTGCGAGGATCTTCTTCCACTGCCCCGGCGTGACCGGCGAGATCGACAGCCGGCTGCCCTTTTGCAGCAAGACCATGTCTTCCAGTTCCGGCACCGCGCGCAGTTCCGTCAGCGGCAGGTAGCGTCCCTGCGCCAAAGCCTGGACGTCGACCGAGATCCAGCGCGGCGTTTCGCGCGTCGCTTTCGGATCGAAGTACTTGCCGCCTTCCTCGAACTGGGTCGCGTCCGGATAGGCGCCGCTCGCCACGCGCGCGATGCCCGCCACGCCCGGCACGGCGCAGCTGGAGTGATAGAACAGGATGCCGTCGCCGACCTGCATCTGGTCGCGCATGAAATTGCGGGCCTGGTAGTTGCGAACCCCAAACCAGGCGACGGTCCGATCCGGCGCCGCCAGCACGTCGTCGAAACTCACTTCATCGGGTTCGGATTTCATCAACCAATAACGCATGCAAACTCCAAAACAAATAAAAAACGGCTGCGCACAGTGATGTGTCGCAGCCGCTTGGGATTGTAGCCCCGCCTGTGCCGTTTTTGCCGGCATCCCGAACCTGACGGCTCAAGGTGGTCACAGTCAGCTCAATTTCGGGTTCGTCAAACTAGTGACGATCACGCTCACCAAGCATATTCCGCAACCTATGCGAATGAATGGTTCAAGGAATATATGGCAAATCTCGAACACCGCAGGGTAGCCCGCAGTTTACTACGATGAACTGCCTTGTCAAACGAATTCAGGCTCAAACAAGATTTTCTTGTGGAGCAAGGGCCTGGTCCAGCACCGAATGCATCGCTTCCAGTTTTTGCTTGACTTCCAGCATCGACTGGTCTCCAAGAGGCCCCTGCGGCGACTTGACGGACAGGAATTCGGCGGCCACCGACAGCGCGGCCATGACGGCGATGCGGTCGGTTCCCTTCACCTTGCCGGAGTCGCGCAGCGCGCACATCTTGCTGTCGAGGTAATGGACGGCTTCGCGCAGCGTGTGCTCTTCGCCTTCGCGGCAGGCCAGCCGGTAGGACTGGCCCATGATGATGACGTCAAGATGGATCATTGCGCTGCCTCGGCATCGTCGGGGTTGGCGGCGGTGTCGTCGCTGGGCGGCGTCTCGGCGGGTTCGAGCTGGGCGAGCATCGCTTCGACGCGCTGCTGGGCTTGCAGCAGCCGGTTCTTGAAATCGATGTTTTCCGCGCTCAGCAAGGCATTGGCCTGGCGCAACAGGTAGTTTTCGCTACGCAGCGACTGGGTCAGCTGGGCGAGCCGATCGATTTTATCGGACAGTTCTTGGAATTCGGAAATCATCCATAACTATAGGATCGGGAGCGATTCTTCGTCAACAGGATGCGTTCCGTGCGCAGGTATTAATAAATGGGTGGTAGGCTTCTGCGCTTCCTTGCGCCAGGCCAGCTCATCCACTTGCGAAAACGCAAAAAAGTTGACCAATTACCCAACGCCGGCGCTTGAAATGCCTAATTATCGTCCCTATAATTAGCACTCGTTAGGGAGGAGTGCTAACAGACCTTCCCCGCCAACGAATAATTCATCAACAATCAAAGGAGTTTTGCATGAACCTTCGCCCATTGCACGATCGCGTGATCGTGAAGCGTCTCGACCAGGAAACCAAAACTGCGTCCGGCCTGATCATCCCCGATGCAGCGGCCGAGAAACCGGACCAGGGTGAGATTCTCGCCGTGGGCAACGGCAAAGTGCAAGAAAACGGCAACGTCCGTCCGCTGGAAGTGAAAGTCGGCGACCGCGTCCTGTTCGGCAAGTACTCGGGCCAGACCGTCAAGGTCAACGGCGAGGAACTGCTGGTCATGCGCGAAGAAGACATCATGGCCGTCGTGGCCCAGTAATCAGTCCAAACACTTTCCTGAATACGGAGAAATAACAAATGGCAGCTAAAGACGTAATTTTCGGCGATATCGCACGCGCCAAGATGGTTGAGGGCGTGAACGTCCTGGCCAACGCAGTCAAAGTCACCCTGGGCCCGAAAGGCCGCAACGTGGTGCTGGACCGTTCGTTCGGCGCCCCGACCGTCACCAAGGACGGCGTCTCGGTCGCGAAAGAGATCGAACTGAAAGACAAGCTCCAGAACATGGGCGCGCAGATGGTCAAGGAAGTCGCTTCGAAGACCAGCGACAACGCCGGTGACGGCACCACCACCGCGACCGTGCTGGCACAAGCCATCGTGCGCGAAGGCATGAAGTTCGTTGCCGCCGGCATGAACCCGATGGACCTGAAGCGCGGCATCGACAAGGCCGTTGCCGCCACCGTCGAAGAACTGAAGAAGATCGCCAAGCCGACCACCACCTCGAAAGAGATCGCCCAGGTCGGCACCATCTCGGCCAACTCGGATGCATCCGTTGGCGAGCGCATCGCTGAAGCGATGGAAAAAGTCGGCAAGGAAGGCGTCATCACCGTCGAAGACGGCAAGTCGCTGCAGGACGAGCTGGACATCGTCGAAGGTATGCAATTCGACCGCGGCTACCTGTCGCCTTACTTCATCAACAACCCGGACAAGCAGGTTGCCGTTCACGAGAACCCGTTCGTCCTGCTGTGCGACAAGAAGATCTCGAACATCCGTGACCTGCTGCCGGTGCTGGAGCAAGTTGCGAAAGCCGGCCGTCCGCTGGTGATCGTCGCCGAAGACATCGAAGGCGAAGCGCTGGCGACCCTGGTCGTCAACAACATCCGTGGCATCCTGAAGACCGTCGCCGTCAAGGCTCCGGGCTTCGGCGACCGTCGCAAGGCCATGCTGGAAGACATCGCCATCCTGACCGGTGGCCAGGTCATCGCCGAAGAAGTCGGCCTGACCCTGGAAAAGGTCACCCTGGCTGAACTGGGCCAGGCCAAGCGCATCGAAGTCGGCAAGGAAAACACCATCATCATCGATGGCGCCGGCCAAGCTGAAGGCATCGAAGCACGCGTCAAGATGATCCGCGTCCAGATCGAAGAAGCGACCTCGGACTACGACCGCGAAAAACTGCAAGAGCGCGTGGCCAAGCTGGCCGGCGGCGTTGCCGTGATCCGCGTCGGTGCTGCCACCGAAGTCGAAATGAAAGAGAAGAAAGCACGCGTGGAAGACGCGCTGCACGCTACCCGCGCTGCCGTCGAAGAAGGCATCGTTCCGGGCGGCGGCGTGGCCCTGCTGCGCGCCCGCGCTGCAATCCAGGTGCAAGGCGACAACCCGGACCAGGAAGCCGGTATCAAGATCGTCCTGCGCGCCATGGAAGAGCCGCTGCGCATGATCGTCCAGAACGCCGGTGAAGAGCCGTCGGTCGTGGTCTCGGCCGTGCTGGCCGGCACCGGCAACTACGGCTACAACGCCGCCAACGGCACCTACGGCGACATGGTCGAAATGGGCGTGCTGGACCCGGCCAAGGTCACCCGCTCGGCGCTGCAGAACGCAGCCTCGATCGCTGGCCTGATGCTGACCACCGACTGCATGGTCTCCGAGATCGTCGAAGACAAGCCGGCCGGCGGCATGGGCGGCATGGGTGGCATGGGCGGCATGGGCATGGACGGCATGATGTAATCAAGCCGGACGGCTTCACAGCCAACCGAGTAGTAAAGTAAGGCCCGCGGGGTTTGCGCCCCGCGGGCTTTTTTCTTTCCGGGAGGCGAACGATGGCGGCAATCAAACTGGACGAACTGGAAAACGCGGCCATCCTGGTCGACGATGGCGAAGGCAGCGCGAAGGCGCTGGTCGCGCGCGACAGCGGCATGATCCACCTGCTCAGCGACGAGTACATGGACGAGGAAGCGCCGGTGCCGGGCGACACGGGCGACACTGAGGCCGGCGGCAACTACGTGTCCGTGCCCGCCGCCAGCGAACTGGGCCTGGGCCGCGCGCTGATGCAGCGCTTTGCGGGTTCCCACCTGCCCGGCGACCGCGAACGTGTGCAGGAAATATTTGCGCGCCAGGATCCATACGACCGCTTTTCGAAGCTGCTGGAAGAGCGGGGCGAACTGGATGCCTGGTACCGCTTCCGCGAAAGCGAGACCCGCGCGGCACTGATCCGCTGGTGCGAACAGCACGGGCTGCAACTCGACGGCTGAGCACTTTTGACAACAGGGCGCTACCGATACGTTATACTGGCCTCGGGTGCGCACACGTCCGTGTGACGCAGGCATAGCGTCGGTCGGGCCGCCACGCGGTTTCCGGCTGCCCACATGATCACGCAAGCATCTGCACCTTCGCGCGCCCTGTCCCGCACCTTCCAGCGCTTTTTCTCCTCCAAGAAGGCAGGCGGCATCATTCTCATCGCCTGTACCCTCCTGTCGCTGCTGCTGGCGAATTCCGCGGCCGGCGCGGGCTATTTGGCGTTCTGGCATCGCGAAGTCGCCGGCATGAGCGTCGAACACTGGATCAATGATGGCCTGATGGCAGTGTTCTTCCTGATGGTGGGCCTCGAACTCGAGCGCGAACTGTACAACGGGGAGCTGTCCGACTTCCGCAATGCCCTGTTGCCGATTGTTGCCGCAGTCGGCGGCATCTGCGTCCCGGCTTTGCTGCACTTCAGCCTGAATGCGGGCACGGCGGCGCAAGGGGGCATGGGGATTCCGATGGCCACCGACATCGCTTTCGCACTGGGAGTGCTGGCCCTGCTCGGCAAGAATGTACCGGCTTCGCTCAAGATCTTCCTGACCGCGCTTGCCGTCATCGACGATCTGGGCGCCATCCTGGTCATCGCGCTGTTCTATACGACCGACCTGCAGCTCGCTTACCTGATCGGCGCCCTGGCCGTGTTCGGCGCGCTGGTCTGCCTGAACCGCTTTGCCCGCGTCATGACACTCTTTCCCTATCTGCTGGGCGGGGCGCTGATGTGGTTCCTGATGCTGAAGTCCGGCATCCATGCGACGATCGCCGGCGTCCTGCTCGCGTTTGCCATCCCGTATTCTGCGCGGCAGGACGACGAGGCCTCGCCATCCCATCGGCTCGAGCACATGCTGCATACGCCGACCTCCTTCTTCATCCTTCCCTTGTTCGCATTGGCGAACACGGGCATCGTCATCGGCAGCGGCTGGGCCACAGAACTGGCCTCGCCCAACAGTCTCGGCATCTTCGGCGGACTAGTGCTGGGCAAGCCGCTCGGCATCTTCCTGTTCAGCTTTGCCGCGATCGGCCTCGGCATATGCAAATTGCCGCTCGACCTGTCATGGCGTCATGTGCTGGGCGCGGGGATGTTGGGCGGCATCGGCTTCACCATGTCGATTTTCATCACCAACCTCGCTTTCCCGGGGCAGGCCGATGCAGTCACCGCGTCGAAGATTGCGATTCTCCTGGCATCGCTGACAGCCGGTGTGGCCGGTTTCCTGTGGCTGAAATTTCTCGGTCGCCCTTTGCCGACCGATACAGATACTGACACGCTCGGTTAGCAAACGAGGTCTTCTCGAATATTCGACGAATTTGCGTGCCACCTAACAGACCCAGGCCGTCCCCTCCCGTAAGGTGTTCAGTCTTTTCACACGGGAGGGAACATGATCAAGGTCACCGGTTACGCGGCGAAGCACTCGTTCAGCCGCCTGAAGAAATACGAATTCGAGCGCGAGGATGCCAAGGCGCATGAGGTCGAGATCGAGGTGCTGTACTGCGGCGTCTGCCACTCGGACATCCACCAGGTCAAGAACGAGTGGCACAACACGGTCTACCCCTGCGTGCCGGGACACGAGATCGTCGGCCGTGTGACCAAGGTCGGGCCGGCGGTGCGCAAGCACGCGGTGGGCGACCTGGTCGGCGTCGGCTGCATGATCGACAGCTGCGGCCAATGCGAAGCCTGCGCCAGCGGCGACCAGAACTACTGCATGGCGCCGAACAGCTGGCTGGCCACCTACAACGGCCCGATGCAGCCGAAGAGCAAAGTCGGCGAGAACATCTACGGCCGCGACAACACCTTCGGCGGCTATTCCAACATGCTGGTCGTGAAGGAAGACTTCGTGCTGAAGATCCCGGCCCAGCTCAAGCCGGAAGTGGCGGCGCCGATCCTGTGCGCCGGCGTGACCACCTATTCGCCGCTCAAGCACTGGGGCGTGAAGGCCGGCGACAAGGTCGGCATCATCGGCATGGGCGGCCTGGGCCACATGGCGGCCAAGATCGCCAAGGCGATGGGCGCCGAGGTGACGATGTTCACGCGCACCAGGGAAAAGATCGAGGAAGCGAACAAGCTCGGTTTCGACGCCGTCATCGAGGACGACAAGCAGGCGCTGAAGGACCTCGAGGCGAGCTTCGACTTCATGCTGTCGACGGTGCCGGAAAAGCACGACATCAACAACTACGTCCAGCTGCTCAAGCGCAATGCCGCGCTGGTGCTGGTCGGCGCGCTGGAGCCGATGGCACCGGTCGACAACATGCAGGTGGCGTTCAAGCGCCGCACCGTCGCCGGCTCGCTGATCGGCAACCTGGCCGAGACCCAGGAAGTGCTGGACTTCTGCGCCGAGCACAACATCGGGCCGGAGATCGAAATCATCCGCATGCAGGACATCAACGATGCCTACAACAAGGTCGAGAAGGGCGACGTGCGCTTCCGCTATGTGATCGACATGGCGTCGCTGAAGGAGGAAATGGGCGAGTAAAATTGCGCCCATGCTCCACGACCCCGCCCGCCATGAAACCCTGACGCCAATCGCCTGGGACGAAGCCCGTGCCAGGCGCGCCATCCACGACATCGTCGCCGACACCGAAGCCCGCTTCGATGCGAAGCGCTGGTGGCCTGTGCATCCGCTCGACCAGGAAGGCGACGATACCGGCGTGGTCGAAACGCCGATGTACCACGGCGCCGCCGGCGTCGTCTGGGCCCTGCACTACCTGCAGGATGCCGGCGCGGTGCGGCTGGCGCGCGATTACCTGGCTGACTGGGAGCACCTCCTTGCGGCCAACGGCGAGTGGCTGGCCAGCCAGGGATTGGAGAAAGAGCACGCTTCCTTCCTGATGGGCGACACGCCGATCCGGATGATGGCCTTCGCGCGCGCCCCTGACGCCGGGCATGCAGCGGCGCTGCACGCGCTCATCGCCGGCAACGCCGGGCATCCGGCACGCGAGCTGATGTGGGGCGCGCCGGGCACCCTGCTGGCCGCCCTCTTCCTGCACGAGCGTAGCGGCGGCGACGCCTGGGCCGAACTGTTCCGCGCCACCGCCGCCACGCTGTGGCAGCAGCGCGAATGGTCGGAGCAGCATGGCTGCGCCTACTGGACCCAGGAACTCTACGGCAGCCGCTCGACCTACCTCGACGCGGTCCACGGTTTGGTCGCCGCGGCCGTGCCGCTGATCCGCGGCCGCCACCTGCTGGGCGAGGAAGAATGGGACGAATGGCGGCGCTGCATCGCCAACACGGTGCGCCGCACCGCCACCGTCGAGAACGGCCAAGCCAACTGGCGCCCGCAGCTGTTCGGCACCCAGCGCGAAGCGGACAAGAAGCTGCTGCAGTTCTGCCATGGCGCGCCGGGATTCGTGATCTGCCTGGCCGGCTTTCCCGGCGACGAACTCGACGATCTGCTGGCGGCGGCGGGCGAAGCCACCTGGACGGCCGGCCCGCTGGCCAAGGGATCGAACCTGTGCCACGGCACCGGCGGTAACGGCTACACCTTCCTGGTGCTGTACCGCCGCACCGGCGACCCGCGCTGGCTCGAGCGGGCGCGCGCCTTCGCCATGCACGGCACCGAACAGGTGGAACGCGATGCCGCCCGCTACGGCCAGGGGCGCTATTCGCTGTGGACCGGCGACCCGGGCTTTGCCGTCTACCTGTGGGACTGCATCCGCGCGCAGGCCGCCTTCCCGACGCTGGACGTGTTCTGATCCCAGGCTGCCGCAAGTTGCCGTAAGACTATGCTGGGTGTAGACTGGTTCCTTGGTCCACTCGCACTCTGCCATGTCTACACATCCTGCCCGCCTGCTCGGCGCCACCCTCCTCGCCCTGTGCGCCCTTGCCGCCTGCAAGCGCGAGGAAACGCCGCCGCCCAAGCCGGCCGTTGCCGAAGCGCCTGCCGCACCGGCGCGCACGCGCGACCAGGCCATTGCCGAGCTGATGGCGCTGCCCGAGCTGAAGGCGTGGTCGGAAGAGATCGAAAAGCGTTCGCACGGCAAGGTGCATGGCGCCGTGATCGAGGACGATCCGACGCCGCGCATCATCGAAGGCAAGCCCTACTACCAGCTCAGCTTCGTGGAAAACCGCAAGCAGAACGTGCACCGCCGCGCCAGCTTCCTGGTCGCCAAGACGGGCTCGGACATCCTGGTCGAGGATGCGGAAACCGATACCGTGCAGTCGCTGGATGAGTGGCGGCGCAATATTCAGCGCGTTGAGTTGAAATAGTAATTAGCTTGGGTCCCCGCCTTCGCGGGGAGTCGTTTCCGGCAATGCCGGGAACGACAATAAGTAAGCTTGATCCCGCGCAAATCTACGCCACGATGACGCGCTTATCGTAATCAGCGCCGCTGGCCGCGAGGTGCTGCCGCACGCAAGTGCGACAGTGCCACTCCTCCCCCGGTCGGCGGCTCCCCTACTTCTTCCACTCGGCCAGATAATGCTGGGGCGTCCTGCCCAGCAGGCGCCGGAACATGCTCGTGAACGCGCTCGGGCTGGCATAGCCCAGCGCCCGCGCCACCGCGCCCACGCTTTCGCCGCGCGCCAGCATCTCGAAGGCATGTGCCAGGTGCACCTGCTGCACCCATTGCCGGTAATGCAGGCCGGTCTCCTTCGGAAACAGGCGGATCAGGGTGCGCGCGCTGGCACCGGCGTCGAACGCCAGGTCGTCCAGCCGGCGCGGGTTGCCGGGCCGGGCCATGATCTCGGTGCACAGCGCCTGCAGGCGGCGGTCGCGCGGCCAGGGCACGGCGATCGGCACCGTCCGCATCGCCGCGATTTCGGACAGGATCAGGCGCGCCAGGTCGCCGCCACGGCCCTCGACCGGATAGTCGAGCGGCTCGGCCGCCAGCGCCAGGATCAGCTCGCGCAGCAGCGGGCTGACTTCCAGCACCCGGCAGTCTTCGGTCATCGCGCCGGCCGCCTGGGCGTCGATGTACAGCGCGCGCATGTTGACCTGGCTGAGCATGGTCACTTCGTGCAGCACGCCGGGCGCGATCAGCAGCGCGCGGCGCGGCGGGATGATCCAGACGCCGAGTTCGGTACGCACCCGCATCACGCCGTCGCTGGCGTACAGCAATTGCACCCAGGGGTGGCTGTGGGCGTCGATCGTGTGCCCGTGGCTGGCGTCGTTGCGTACCGCCGTCACGCTGCGCGGCAGGGTCTGGAAACGCTGGCGGTAGTCGGGGGAAAGCGTGAGTGTCACTTTGGCGACGAAAAATGGAATAGGCGTTCGGATTGCACATATTACACTGGCTACCATGACGACACCCACCGCTACCACTTCCCCCCAGACCAAGGCATCCGGCACCGTGCTGCAGATCCTGTTCTCGGTCGCCTTCGTCCACCTGCTCAACGATTGCGTGCAGGCCGCGCTGCCGGCGATCTACCCGCTGCTCAAGCAGGAGTTCGCGCTCAGCTTCGCGCAGGTCGGCCTGATCACCCTGACCTTCCAGTGCACGGCCTCGCTGCTGCAGCCCTGGATCGGCCTGTACACGGACAAGCGTCCGATTCCCTTCCTGCTGCCGGCCGGCATGTGCATGACCCTGCTGGGCGTGGCGCTGCTGTCGATGGCGGGCAGCTTCGGCATGCTGCTGCTGGGCGCCGGCATGATCGGCGTCGGTTCCTCGACCTTCCACCCGGAAGCCTCGCGCGTGGCGCGGCTGGCCTCGGGCGGCCGCTTCGGCTTCGCACAGTCGCTGTTCCAGGTCGGCGGCAACCTCGGCTCGGCGCTCGGTCCGCTGCTGGCGGCGGCGATCCTGGTCGGCCGCGGCCACGGCAAGTTCGCCTGGTGCGCGGTGCTGATCGTGCTGGCCGTGATCGTGCTGGTGAGCGTGAGCCGCTGGTACGGCAGCCACCTCAAGAGCGCAACGAAGAAGGCCGCGCTGCATGCCGGCCCGCCGCTGCCGCGCAAGCAGGTGATCCGCGCGCTGGCGGTGCTGGCGATGCTGGTGTTCTCGAAGTACATCTACATGGCCAGCCTGTCGAGCTACTACACGTTCTTCCTGATCGAGAAGTTCCACGTGCCGGTCGGGACCGCGCAGATGTATTTGTTCCTGTTCCTGGCCTCGGTGGCGCTCGGCACCTTCGCCGGCGGCCCGATCGGCGACCGCATCGGCCGCAAGCGCGTGATCTGGGTCTCGATCCTGGGCGCGGCGCCGTTCACGCTGGCCCTGCCCTACGCCAGCCTGGGCTGGACCGCGGTGCTGTCGGTGGTGATCGGCCTGGTGATGTCCTCGGCCTTCTCGGCCATCGTGGTATTCGCGCAGGAGCTGGTGCCGGGCAAGGTCGGCATGATCGCCGGGATCTTCTTCGGCCTGATGTTCGGCGTCAGCGGCATCGGCGCCGCGGCCATGGGGCATATCGCCGACGTCGCCGGCATCGAGCAGGTGTACCGCATCGCTTCCTTCCTGCCGCTGCTGGGGATCCTGGCGGCGCTGCTGCCGAAGATGGAAAAGGCCGCGATCCGTTAGACTGGCGGTCCGAGCATAAGCAGGCGGCAGTGTGAAACGAAAAACCCTCATCGCGGCGCTGGCAGGCGCCGCAGTCCTGGCCGCGGGCGCGGCATTCTATGTCTTCCTCGACGCGCGCGACGCGGGCACCCCGGGCCGTCCGGTCTGGCTGTCCGCCGAGGCGCCGACGCGGCCCGCATGGACCGCGCGCGTGACAGCGCTGGCCGGCGACGGCCTCGATGGCGTCGTCGATGGCGCCGGGCCGGCGAGCCGCTTCAGCGCCCCGTTCGGCGCGGTCGCCGATGCGCATGGCAATGTGTTCGTGGCCGAAGGCGGCGCCGGCAACCGCATCCGCCGCATCGGGCGCGACGGCCTGGTCGTCACCGTCGCCGGCGGCAGCGCGGGCTTCGCGGATGGCCTGGGCGCGGCAGCCGCGTTCGACACGCCGTCGGCACTGGCCATCGACCGCCTCGGCAACCTCTACGTGGCCGATACCGGCAACAACGCGATCCGCAAGGTGGCGCCCGACGGCAGCGTGAGCACGCTGGCCGGCGGCGGCGAAGCGGGCTACCTGGACGGCGTCGGCCGCGCCGCCCGCTTCAACGGACCGGTCGGCGTGGCCGTCGACCGCCACGGCATCGTCTACGTGGCCGACACCTACAACGACCGTATCCGCCGCATCGACAAGGATGGCACCGTGAGCACGGTAGCCGGCCAAGGCACGCCCGGCAGCCTGGACGGCCCCGGCGCTGCGGCCGGCTTCGACACCCCGAGCGCGATCGCGGTGGACAAGGCGGGCGTGCTGTTCGTCGCCGATACCGGCAACGATGCGATCCGCCGCATCGACAAGGACGGTAACGTGACGACGCTGGCACCGCCGTCCGCCGACGCCCCTCGCACCGAGTTGCGGCGCCCGGTGGCGCTGGCGCTGACCCACGACGGCTGGCTGTACATCGGCGGCGCCGGCGGGCGCATCGTCCAGCGCGGACCGGACGGCGCTTATTACACCCTCACCGATGCCGGCCGTTCGCCGGACGCGAGTCCGACCGGCGACGACAGCGTGCGCCTGTATGCGCCGCGCGGCATCGCGGTGCGGCGCGACGGTACGCTGGCGGTGGCCGACGCCCAGGCGCTGCAGGTGTTCGCGCTGGCGCCGCCCAAATCCGGCACGACGGCACCGCAAGCAATCCCGGCACCGGCGCCGGCCGTGGCCATGCCCGCCGTGATGCCCTGGCCGGTCGGCCCGCAGATGACGCCGCACGAAGTGGTGGGCGTGATGGGCGAGGTGCGCGGCAGCTACAGCGGCGAGAGCCGCGACCACTTCCATGCCGGCCTGGACATCCGCGCCGACATCGGCACCCGCGTGCTGGCGATCCTGCCGGCGACCGTCAGCGATCCATATTCGAACTGGGCCTTCGGCGAACTTGGCGAAGGCATGAGCCTCGGGCCGCTCTCCTACATCCACATGCGCGTCGGCCGCGACAGCACCGGCAAGGCGCTCGACCCGCGCTTCCAGCTGCTGCTCGACGCGCGCGGCAAACCGGAACGGGTGCGGGTGCGGCGCGGCGCCCGCTTCGCCGTCGGCGATGCGCTCGGCACCATCAATCCGATGGCCCACGTGCACATGGAATACCACCCCGGCGGCGCGGTCCGCAATCCCCTGACCCTGCCCTTCCCCGGCCTGCGCGATACGGTGCCGCCGCGGATCCGCAGCATCGCCCTGTACGACCGCGAAGGCCGGCGTCTGCCGGCAAAGAAAGGCAAGCGCCTGCACGTGGCGCGTTCGCTCGGCCAGCTCGAGATCGTCGCGGACGTGTACGACCAGATGGACGGCAACCTGGCGCGGCGCCGGCTCGGCCTGTACAAGCTGGGCTACCAGCTGCTGCACGCGGACGGCAGCCCGGTGGCCGGCTTCGAGGCGCCGCGCATCACCCAGGTCTACGACCGTCTGCCGCGCGAGCATGAAGCGGTGAAGCTGGTCTACGCCGACAGCAGCGGCATCACGGTCTATGGCAGCAAGGCGACGCGCTTCGCCTATGCCGTCAGCAACACGCTGCAGGACGGCGTGGCCCTGCCCGGCAGCTGGCAGGTGGACGGCCTGGCGCCGGGCGACTACCTGCTGCGCATCTATGCCGCGGATTACGCCGGGCAGGAGGCGCAGGAGGGGCGCGACCTGGCGATCACGGTCGAGTAAGGAAGGCCAGGCTCAGATGAGCGCGATGCCGAAGCGCTTCACGAACAGCGCGAACAGGACGAAGCAGACAATGGTCAGCACCACGCCGATGCCGAGCGCCGGCCAGAAACCGTATCGGGCCAGCAGCGCCGGAAACGCCAGGAACATGGGCAGGGTCGGCACCACGTACCAGAACGTGTACCAGGCGTGATTCGCCAGCTTGTCAGCCGGCTGCTTTTCGACGTGCAGCCAGATCAGGGTCAGCACGGTCACCAGCGGCAGCGCGGCGATCAGGGCGCCCAGCTTGTCGCTGCGCTTGGCGAACTCCGACACGGCCACCACCAGCGCGGCTGTGAACAGGTATTTGGTGATTATCCAGAGCATGGGCCGCACCACAGCATGGGCGCCGGGCGCGATGCGTCCATTCGGCGTATCCTTTTCACATCCATGACAACATCGAGGAAGTGATGAACGAAAACGCACGATCGAGCGGCTTGGACAACATGGCCGCCTACCGCTATGGCCAGGAAATGCATGTCAGCGACAAATACCGTAATCGTTCCTGGGACGAAGTCGAACCGGAGCTGGTAAGCGGCTGGAGAAAAAGCGCCGCCGGCGCCGCAGACTGGGAGGCCTCCAGGGCCGCCGTGCGCCAGGGTTGGGACAGCGCCGCCCCTGACATCGACGACGATACCTACTACCGTACCCATTGGAACGCACGCTACGCGAACCGCGACGGCGGTGGCGACTACGACGAGCATGCGCCGGCCTACCTGTTCGGCAGCGAAGCGCGGCGTAACGAGAAATACCGCAGCCACGACTGGGATGCAGCCGAGCCGCACCTGCGATCCGATTGGGAAGCGCGGCACCCGGGGCAGCTCTCGCCATGGGAAAGATTCAAGGATGCGGTAAAGCATGGCTGGGGCCGCATCCATGCCGACGTGAACGATCCGATGCCCTGAGCGGCTGGAGACGGAAGGCGACGATGCAAGCCAATCCACGCGCGCTGTTGATCAAGATGTTCGAAGCCGCCATCGAGTCGGCCCAGCCCGGGCATTGCGTGCCCACCCACCTGCCGGAACCGGGCAAGGGCCGGACCATCGTGATCGGTGCCGGCAAGGCGTCCAGCGCGATGGCCCAGGCGCTGGAAAACAGCTGGGACGGCCCGCTGAGCGGCCTGGTGGTCACGCGCTACGGCTATGCGGTGCCCTGCCGGCGCATCGAGATCGTCGAGGCCGCGCACCCGGTGCCGGACCAGGCCGGCCTGCATGCCGCCCAGCGCATGATGGAACTGGTACGCGGGCTGAGCGCGGACGACACCGTGATCTGCCTGATCTCGGGCGGCGGCTCGGCGCTGCTGCCGCTGCCGCTCGACGGCATCACGCTGGAAGACAAGCAGGCGGTCAACCGCGCCCTGCTCGCCTCCGGCGCGACCATCGGCGAAATGAACACCGTGCGCCGGCATCTCTCGGCCATCAAGGGCGGGCGGCTGGCCGCGGCCTGCCACCCGGCGCGCGTGGTGACGCTGCTGATCTCGGACGTGCCGGGCGACCAGCCCTGCGACATCGCGTCCGGCCCGACCGTCGGCGATCCGAGTACCTGCGAAGACGCGCTGGCCATCGTCAAACGCTACGGCATCGCCCTGCCCCCTGCCGTGCGCGAGGTCCTGGAGAGCGGGCGCGGCGAATCGGTCAAGCCGGGCGACCCGCGGCTGGCACGCTGCGAGACGCGCATGATCGCGACCCCGCAGATGGCGCTGGAAGCGGCGGCCGCCGTGGCACGCGAAGCCGGCATCGCGCCCTACATCCTCGGCAATGCGATCGAGGGCGAGGCGCGCGACGTCGGCAAGGCGATGGCAGGCATCGCGCGCCAGGTGGCGGAATACGGCCAGCCCTTCGCCAGGCCCTGCGTGATGCTGTCGGGCGGCGAGACCACCGTGACGGTGCGCGGCCAGGGACGCGGCGGGCGCAATGTCGAGTTCCTGTTGTCGCTGGGGCTGGCGCTGGATGGCTGCGCCGGCGTGCACGCGCTGGCCGGCGATACCGATGGCGTCGACGGCCAGGAAGAGATCGCGGGCGCGGTGCTGGCGCCGGACTCGCTGGCGCGTGCCTGGGCGCTGGGGATCAAGCCGGCCGACGCGCTGCAGAACAACGACGGGCACGGCTTCTTCGGGGCGCTGGGGGACTCGGTGGTGACCGGGCCGACGCTCACCAATGTGAACGACTTCAGGGCGATACTGATTACCTGAGCGTTATTCCCGCGCCCTGTAACGTCGTCCCCGCGCTCTGTAACGTCGTCCCCGCGCTCTGTAACGTCGTCCCCGCGCTCTGTAACGTCGTCCCCGCGCTCTGTAACGTCGTCCCCGCGAAGGCGGGGACCCAAGTTTGCAGGCGCTGTCGAAAAGCGTACAACTTGGATCCCCGCCTGCGCGGGGATGACGATGAAGATACGCGGGGATGACGGTGAAGATGCGCGAGGATGACGTGCCTCAATCAGCTGTCCAGGTGCGAAATCAGCGCCGGCGCCGGCGCCGATGAGGACGAGGCGGCGCGCGCATGGTGCACGTCCACCGACACGCCCACCGCCATGATGTCGATGAGGAGCAGCTGCAGCACCCGCGAGATCATCGACAGGAAGCTGGTGTTGTCCTCGGCGTGATCGACCGCCAGCAGCACGCTGGCGCGGCGTGCCAGCGGCGACTGGCTGCTGCTGATCGCGATGACGTCGGCGCCGGCCGCCCTCGCCTTGTCGACGGCGGCCAGCAGCTCCGGCAGGCGGCCGGAATTCGAGATCGCGATCACCACGTCGCCCGGCCCCAGCAGGTCGGCGGCAAGGCTGAACAGGTGCGAGTCGCCGTACAGCGCGGTCGGGATGCGGAAGCGGAAGAATTTATGTTGACCGTCCAGCGCCACCACGCGCGCATTGCCCATCGCGTAGAACTCGATGCGCTTGGCCCGGCTCACCAGTTCGATCGCACGGTCGATCGCGCGCACGTCCAGCTGGTCGCGGAATTTCAGGATCGCCGAGACGGTGTTGTCGATGACTTTCGCCGACAGGTCGTGCGTGCTGTCGCTGCCGCGCACCTGGCTGTGGCGTACCGGGATCGAGCCGGTCAGCGAGCTCGCGAATTTTAATTTGAAGTCGGCCAGGCCCAGGAAGCCGAGCGAGCGGCAGAAGCGGATCACGGTCGGCTGGCTGACGTCGGCCAGCTTCGAAATCCCGGCGATCGGTTCGTTCAGCACCAGGCGCGGCTGCTCCAGCACCAGGCTCGCCACGCGCTGCTCGGCCGGGGTCAGTTCCGGCTGCAATTGGCGGATGCGGTCCATCAGCGTGTTGTCGCCGCTGCGGCCGCGCAGGTGCTCGGAGAGGATGTTCGCCACGCCGTCGAAGGCCACGTGCGGCGTGCTGATGACGTAGGTCGGGATGTCGGCGATATAGCCCGAGAAGCGGCCCTTGGCCTCGAAGCGCGCGCGGAAGGGCGAGCTCTTGAACCACTCGCCCAGACGCGGCACGATGCCGCCGCCGATGAAGATGCCGCCGAAAGCGCCCAGCGTCACGGCCAGGTTGGCCGCGGCGCCGCCCAGCATGCCGCAGAAGCATTCCAGCACTTCCAGGCACAGCGGGTCCTTGTCTTCCATGGCCGCCGCGATGATGGCGGCCGAATCGCGATCGGGCGCGTCGACGCCATTGCGCTCGGCCAGCGCGCGATGAATGATCTCCATGCCGGGGCCGGAAATCAGGCGCTCGTTCGAGACGTGGGTCCACTCGCGCCAGGCGGCCTGCAGGATCGCGAACTCGCGCTCGTCGCTGGGCGCGAAGTTCACGTGGCCACCCTCGCTGCCGAGGGTGACGAAACCGTCCACGGTCGGAATTCCGCCCGATACGCCCAGGCCCGTGCCCGGCCCCAGCACGCCCAGCACCGCATGCGGCACCGGCTTGCCCGGACCGACCTGCATCAGGTCTTCCGACTTCAGGCCGGGAATCGCCATCGCCAGCGCCGTGAAGTCGTTGACGATCAGGAGGGTATTCAGGCCCAGCTCGCGCCGCACCTCGTCGGTCGAGAAGGCCCAGGGCCGGTTGGTCATGCGCACGTAGTCGCCGTCGACCGGATTGGCCAGCGCCAGCGCCGCGTGGTGCAGGCCCAGGTCCTCATGTTCGGACAGGTAGAAGCGCAGCAGCGGCACGATGCCATCGAACTCGTCGCACTTCAGCACCCGCACCGAGCGATAAGTGCCCGGCGCGGTCTGCAGGGCGAAGCGCGCGTGCGTCGCGCCGATGTCGGCCAGCAGGCGCGGGCCGTCGGCAAAGGCGGTGCGGGTGTGCTTGCTGTCGCGCGTTTGTTCGTCTTCTACCTGTTCCTGCATGGCTTACACCTTCGCGGCGACGCTGCCGAACCAGCCACCGTAAGGCGGCAGGGTCACCGTGGTACCAAGCACGTCGCCCGCCAGGCCGTGGCCTTCGAGCTTCGTCGCGCCGGCCGCTTCAGGCCACTCGAAGCTCAGCGGCTGGTCGGTGACGTTGAACACCGCCAGCACCGACGGGTAGCCCGGCAGGTCGCGGCGCAGCGCCAGCGCCTGTTCCGGCACGTCGAAGAAGACGATTTCGCCGCGGGTGATCTGCGGCATGGTGCGGCGCCAGTGGATGATCCTGCGCTGGAAGTTCAGCATCGACTGCGGATCCTTGTCTTGCAGGTCCTCGGCCAGCGGCAGGTGCTCGGCCGGCACCGGCAGCCACGGCTTGCCGGTCGTGAAACCGGCATGCGGCGCCTCGGCCTTCCACGGCATCGGCGTGCGGCAGCCGTCGCGGCCCTTGAACTCCGGCCAGAAGGTGATGCCGTAGGGGTCCTGCAGCAGTTCGTAAGGGACGTCGGCTTCCGGCAGCGCCAGCTCGTCGCCCTGGTACAGGCAGGGGGTGCCCTTCAGCGACAGCTGCATCGCCAGCACCAGCTTCGACAAGGCCGGCGTGACTTCACCGTTGGCCCAGCGCGTCGCCACGCGGATCGCATCGTGGTTGCCGACCGACCAGGAAGCCCAGCCATCCTTGACACGCGCGTTGAATTCCTCGACCTGCTTGCGGATGTGGGCACTGCTGAATTCCGGCGTCAGCAGGTTGAAGCTGTAGGCCATGTGCAGCTTGTCGCCGCCCTCGGTGTACTCGGCCATCTGGGCCAGCGCATCGTCGGACGAGACTTCGCCGATCGACACCGCGCCGTATTCGTTCAGCAGCGCGCGCACCTTCTGCAGGAAGGCGATGTTCTCCGGCTGGGTCTTGTCGTAGATGTGGGCCTGCATGCCGTAGGGGTTCACGTCGGTGACGGTCGAGGTGTCGCGCACCAGGGCCGGCGGATTGCTGCGCAGCTGCTGGTCGTGGAAGTGGAACACGCAGGCGTCCATGCGCACGCCGTCGACGCCGCGCTCGAGCCAGAAGCGCAGCGCGTCCAGGTGGGCCTGCTGCACTTCCGGATTATGGAAGTTGAGCTGCGGCTGGCTGACCAGGAAGTTGTGCATGTAGTACTGCTTGCGGCGGGTGTCCCACTGCCAGGCCGAGCCGCCGAACACCGACAGCCAGTTGTTCGGCGGGTTGCCGTCCGCGAGCGGCTCGGACCACACGTACCAGTCGCTCTTCGGATTGTCGCGGCTGGAACGGCTCTCGACGAACCACGGGTGGGCGTCGGCGGTGTGCGACATCACCTGGTCGATCATGATCTTCAGGCCCAGGCTGTGCGCCTTGGCGATCAGCGCGTCGAAGTCGGCCAGGGTGCCGAACAGCGGATCGACGTCGCAGTAGTCGGAGATGTCGTAGCCGAAGTCCTTCTGCGGCGACTTGAAGAAGGGCGACAGCCAGACGATGTCCACGCCCAGGCTGGCGATGTAATCGAGCTTGGCGGTGATGCCCGGCAGGTCGCCGACGCCATCGCCGTTGGTGTCGAGGTAGCTGCGCGGGTAGACCTGGTAAATGATGGCTTCTTTCCACCACGGATTCTGAGCGTCGGAAGGGTTCGTCATGATGATGTCCGGTTAGTAAATTTTTACGCAATATACAGCATCGATACTGTGATGACAATTGTCACCGAGTTGGCGGGTTATCGTAAATATCGTTTTAAATCATCATCTTACGAATCTCGTGACTGAAGAATAATTGGCTTTGTAGTAGTCAAACTACAGATTCAATGTTAGGGTTGCGAACTTGCCGAAGAAGTTCTTGTTGCCAAGTTGAATAGGCTTGAATAGCATCGCGGCAGTACTACCCCACCACCGTCATTCCCGCGCAGGCGGGAATCCAAGTTCCGCCAACGAGTCGCAAAACTTGGGTTCCCGCCTGCGCGGGAACGACGATTACGGAGACGCCCAATGACCAAAAACCCAGCGCCGGTCCAAACCGGCCGCATGCCGCGCCAGATCCCCTTCATCATCGCCAACGAAGGCTGCGAGCGCTTCAGCTTCTACGGCATGCGCAACATCCTGACGCCCTTCCTGATCTCCTCGCTGCTGCTGTTCCTGCCCGAAGCCGAGCGTGCGGGCGAGGCCAAGCATGTGTTCCACACCTTCGTCATCGGCGTCTACTTCTTCCCGCTGCTGGGCGGCTGGCTGGCCGACCGCTTCTTCGGCAAGTACAACACCGTGTTCTGGCTCAGCCTCGTCTACTGCGCCGGCCACGCCTGCCTCGCCGCCTTCGAAGACAACGTCAAGGGCTTCTACCTCGGCCTGTTCCTGATCGCGCTCGGCTCGGGCGGCATCAAGCCGCTGGTGGCTTCTTTTGTGGGCGACCAGTTCGACCACACCAACAAGGACAAGGCCAAGGTGGTGTTCGACGCCTTCTACTGGATCATCAACTTCGGCTCCTTCTTCGCCTCGCTCCTGATGCCGATCTTCCTGCGCGACTATGGCGCGTCGGTCGCCTTCGGCATCCCCGGCATCCTGATGTTCATCGCGACGCTGGTGTTCTGGAGCGGCCGCAAGAAGTACGTGCACGTGCCGCCGAGCGCCGCGAATCCGCATTCCTTCCTCAATGTCGCGCGCACCGCCCTGCTGGCGAAGCGCGAAGGCGAAGGACGTCCGGGCCTGGCGGTGGCCACCGTCGGCGTGGTCGGCGCCGTGGTCTCGCTGGCCATGACGCCGAGCTGGGGCTTCGTGATCGCCGCCTGCACGGCGCTGGTGCTGCTGCTCGCCTTCGGCGGCATCGGCGTGTCGCTGCAGCTGGAGCGCGCACGCGGCCTGCATCCGGATGACGCGGTCGACGGCGTGCGCGGCGTGCTGCGCGTGCTGATCGTGTTCGCGCTGGTGACGCCGTTCTGGTCCCTGTTCGACCAGAAGGCCTCGACCTGGATCGTACAGGCCAATGCGATGCTGCGTCCTACCCTGTCGCTGTTCGGCAGCGAGTTCCAGTTCGAGCCGGCGCAGATGCAGGCCCTGAATCCGCTGCTGGTAATGCTGCTCATCCCCTTTAATAACCTGGCCGTGTTCCCGCTGCTGCGCAAACTCGGCTGGGAGCCGACCGCGCTGCGCCGCATGACGGCCGGGATTGCGCTGTCCGCCCTGTCGTGGGTGGCGATCGGCACGATCCAGGTCGCGATGGACGGCGGCACGCCGGTCTCGATGGCCTGGCAGATCCTGCCCTATGCCTTGCTGACCATGGGCGAAGTGCTGGTCTCGGCCAGCGGCCTCGAATTCGCCTACAGCCAGGCGCCCAAGTCGATGAAAGGCGTGATCATGGCCTTCTGGTACCTGGCGGTGACGGTCGGCAGCCTGTGGGTGCTGATCGTGAACGCCAGCGTCAAGAACGAGGCCGTGCTGGGCCACATCGCCAACACGGGCCTGGGCGTGATGGCCTTCCAGATGTATTTCTTTGCGGCCTTCGCCTTTATTGCCGCCCTTGTATTCGGCTGGTACGCGACGCGTTACCGCATGGTGAACAACTACTTGGTGGGATCTCGATAAACCTACTGCGCGTCGCCGAGCCGGCCTGCGATGCTCCGCTACGGCGGACCGGCCGTACCGTAAGTACGGCTGCGCTTCTCGGCCAACTCGGCTTCCGCTCGCTACGGTTTATCGAGATCCCGTTAAGCTAACTAAACACATATTTAATGACAAGAACCACCACCACCGCTGCCGGCCTGCTGGCCCTGCTCGCCGCCACCGGCGCCCACGCTGCCATCTCGCCCGAAGCCTGCGACAGCAAATCCTTCCAGACCGTGCTGAGCGCGGCAAATGCCAGTTTCGATGCCCGCGCCGTCTGGCTCGACCGGCGCCTGATCGCCTTCCCCGTCGCTGCGGCGGACGGCGTGTTCAAGCTCTATCACTCGCCCACCGGTGCGATCGCCGCGCCGGTCGGCGCCAAGGTGACGGGCAGCGCCGGCGCCCTGAGTCTCGGCCTGACCAAGGGCAGTGTACCGGCGCCGCTGGCGGAACGCTTCAAGTGGGTCGGCGCCGGTCCGGTGCTGCAGCTGAACGAAGACGACGTCGCCAGGATGGGCGAGCTGCACCGCCAGCAGCTGGTGCTGGTACAGGAAGACGCGCAGGGCATCGTGCGCGCGGCCACGCGCGTGCAGGTGGCGGGCGCACTGGACGACCTGTATGCGGCCGCCGGCAAGCTGGACAAGCTGGGCGTCGACATCACGCTCAATGGGCAAAACACGCGCACCGGCTTCAGCCTGTGGGCGCCGACCGCGCAGCAGGCCGCCGTCTGCATCTACAACACCGGCAGCAGCACTGCGCGCGCGGTGTACCAGATGCGCTTCGACTCCAGCACCGGCGCCTGGAACGCGCAGCTGCCCGGCGACCTGAGCGGCAAGTACTACAAATATGCGGTCGACGTGCCGGTCGATGGCGCGGGCATCGTGCGCAACCTGGTCACCGATCCCTATTCCATCAGCCTGACCGCCGATTCGAAGCGCAGCTATATCGCGCGCCTCGACTCGCCCAAGCTCAAGCCGGCCGGCTGGGACACGGCGCAGGCACCGCAGACGGTCAAGAACCCGACCGACATGGTGGTCTATGAGCTGCACGTGCGCGACTTCTCGATCAACGACGGCAGCGTGCCGGAAGCCCTGCGCGGCAAATACGCCGCCTTTACGCGTCCCCAGTCGAACGGCATGCGCCACCTGGCCGCACTGGCGAAAAACGGCCTGACCGACATCCACCTGCTGCCCGTCTATGACATCGGCAGCGTGCCGGAAGTCGGCTGCGCGATGCCGAAGCCGTCGGGCGGTCCGGACAGCGAGGCCCAGCAGGCGCTGGTGAAGAAGACCGCGGACACCGACTGCTTCAACTGGGGCTACGATCCCTACCACTACAACGCACCGGAAGGCAGCTATGCCACCGATCCGGCCGACGGTGCCCGCCGCGTGGTGGAATTCCGCGAGATGGTCGACAGCCTGCACAAGCTCGGCCTGCGCGTCGGCATGGACGTGGTGTACAACCACACCTTCATCGCCGGCCAGAACGAGAAGTCGGTGCTGGACCGCGTGGTGCCGGGCTACTACCACCGCCTGAATGCGACTGGCGGCATCGAACGCTCCACGTGCTGCGACAACACCGCCACCGAAAACCGCATGATGGGCAAGCTGATGATCGACTCGGTGGTGCTGTGGGCGACCCAGTACAAGATCGACTCCTTCCGCTTCGACCTGATGGGCCACCAGCCGCGCGCCGTCATGGAAGAACTGCAGCGCACCGTGAACGCGGCCGCCGGCCGCCCGGTCCAGCTGCTCGGCGAAGGCTGGAACTTCGGCGAAGTGGCCGATGGCGCGCGCTTCGTGCAGGCGTCGCAGTTATCTTTAAACGGCAGCGGTATCGGTACCTTCAACGACCGCACCCGCGACGCCGTGCGCGGCGGCTCGGCCGGCGATTCGGGCGAGGCGCTGTTCGCGCGCCAGGGCTGGATCAACGGCCTGGTGTACGACCCGAACGGCCATGCCGGACCGCACAGCGCGGCGGACCTGATGCGCAGCGCCGACATGGTGCGCGCCGGCCTGGCCGGTTCGATCCGCAGCTACCCGCTGCAGACCTTCGACGACAAAGTGGTCGCGCTGGAGCGCATCGACTACGGCGGCCAGCCGGCCGGCTATGCCAGCGAGCCCTCGGAAGTCGTGAACTACGTCGAGAACCACGACAACCAGACCCTGTACGACATCGACGTCTTCAAGCTGCCGGCATCGACCTCGAGCCAGGACCGCGCCCGCGTGCAGGTGCTGGGCATGGCCGTCGACGCCTTCGCGCAGGGCATCGCCTACTACCACGCCGGCATCGACGTGCTGCGCTCGAAGTCCCTGGACCGCAACAGCTTCAACTCGGGCGACTGGTTCAACCGCCTCGACTGGACCTACAAGGACAATTACTTCGGCACCGGCCTGCCCCCTAGCGAGGACAACGGCAAGGATTACGCGCTGATCAAGCCGCTGCTGGCCAACGCCGCGTTCAAGCCCACGCCTGCGGACATCGCCTTCGCGCGCGACGCCTTCCGCGACCTGCTGGCGATCCGCGCCAGCTCGACGCTGTTCCGCCTGCCGACATCCGCCGACATCCGGCGCCGCCTGCGCTTCTTCAACACCGGCTCGACCCAGACGCCGACCGTGGTCGCGGCCCACCTGGACGGCGAAGGCTATCCGGGCGCGAACTTCAAGGGCATCAGTTACTTCATCAACGTCGACAAGGTCGGGCACACGGTCACCGACGCGCAGGCAACCGGCAAGGCGCTGCGCCTGCACCCGGTGTTCCTGTCGCCGGGCGTGGCCGACAAGCGCGCGACCCAGGCCAGCTTCGATCCGGCCACCGGGTCGTTCAGCATTCCGCCGCGGACGGCGGTGGTGTTTGTCGAGGACTGAGGCTCGTCCGTAGCGATAACGTAGGGTGGGCTCCCCGAGCCCACCACAACGCCGGCGCCGCAGCAAAAGCGGCATGGCTCAACCCTTGCGCATAAACCCGTCCACGCTCCAGGCTTCGCTGCCGACGCCATGGCGCACCGTGAACAGCCCCTCCGGATCGTAGCGCTGCTTGATCTTCAGGAGCTTCGGGTAGTTGGCGCCCCAGTAGGTGTCCTGCCAGCGCGCCTGGAAGAAGTCGCTCTCCGACACATAGGCGCCGGCGTCCGGCGCGACCTTGCGCAGCGTGTCCATGGCGGCGCGCACTTTGGCGGCGCGCTGGCGTCCGTCCGGCTGGTCGATCTGCGCGCCCGGCATGCCCGGGTAGGCCGGTCCGTCGCCGCAGGCGATGATGGCCAGTGCGAAGGCGTCGAGCACGCCCGGGTGCGTCGCGGTGTTGCGCGCGGCGGCCAGCACCTCGGCCGGCGCGCCGTACAGGCCCTTGTTGAAGTGCAGTCCCACCTCCCACTGCTGGGCGGCGTCGAACAGGCCGTCCGCCAGCCGCGCCAGGCCATCGCCCTCCAGCAGCCGGCCCGGCAGCCAGGTCGATTCGAAGCCGTGGATGTACCAGCCGGCCTGTCCGCGGTCGCCCTCCCATACCGCGTAGTGCGCCGGTGCGCCTTCGCGGCTGTCCCGCACCATGTTGCCCGGCACGGTCTTGTCCCAGAAGCCGGCGTCCCAGAAGCGGCGCGCCGGCACCGCCAGAAACAGCGGCTCTTCGAAGCTGTAGTCCTTGCTGGTCCGCGCCCAGTCGAACAAGGGCTTCCACGCGGCTTTTGCCTGCGCCTGGTCGAGTCCCTGGAACACCATCGACAGGCGCAGCTTGCGACCATCGCGCAGCGCCACCTGTTCGCCCCAGTGTTCGTTGCACAGGTTGTCGCGGTAGAAGGCGAGGAAGCGCGCGATCAGTGCGCGGTAGGCCGCGGGGTTGGCGGCTTCGATCTCGCCGCGCATGCCGCCGAAGTGGTCCGGCAATGCGTGGGTACGCAGGGTCATGCGCGTGACCACGCCGAAGGTGCCGCCACCGCCGCCCTTGAGCGCCCAGAACAGGTCCGGATTGGTGTGCGCATTCGCGATCCGCACCTGGCCGTCGGCGGTGACGATCTCCGCTTCGAGCAGGCTGGAGGCCGCGGTGCCGTAGCGCTTCGAGAAGCTGCCGAAGCCGCCCCCCTGCACCAGGCCCGGCACGCCGACCGTGGTGCAGCCGCCGCCCTGCACATAGCGCCCGGCCCTGGTGGTCACCGCGGTATAGGCGTCGATCCACATGGCGCCGGCGCCGATGCTGACCGCCGGCACGGCCTCGCCCGCGCTGCCGCCCTGCGGCACGAAGGCATCGATCACGGTGACGGCGTTCATGGCGCGCGGCCAGACCAACAGTGAGTCCGGCGCGTTCGAGCCGCCCTTGTAGCTATGGCCGCCGCCCTTGACCACCAGGCGCAGCTTGTGGGTGCGGGCGAAATCGACGGCGGCGGCGACGTCGGCGCTCTCGCGTGCCGCCACCGCATAGGCGCTGGGGCGCGACTGCCATGCGTCCTGCCAGCCGCTGGTCTGGGTGAGCGCGGGATGGTCGCCGATGAAGTAGGGGTTCTTGATCTGCTCGCGCAGGGCGGCGCAGCTTGCGGCGTCGGCAGCGCAGCCGGCAAACGGCGACGCCAGCTTCAGCAGCCGGCCCGAGGTCGCACGCTGCAAGCCTTCCCATGCGGCCGCACTGGGCCAGCCGGCGGCACCGGGGCGCACCCTGGTCAGCACCGTCCCTGCGCGCGCCGGTCCGGGCAGGCCGCCGGCCATCAGCGCCGCACCCAGGGAAGCCTTCAGTAGTTCACGTCGTTTCATGTCCCATCCCTTGTTATTGGTGTCATTGATGCAAGCCTGAACCATCTCCTTTTTGCCGGCAAACGCTTTGTGGCGAACCGGGATGCCAGGGTGGCGAACCGGCATTGTGGCCGACCGACGCTGCGATGGGTACCTGCAAGAATTGACATCCAGGGTGGGTATCGCAGCGAAATATACCAACTGATAGCAATTACTATTGCACTCATTAGGAAGTTAACGGTAAATTGTGAGGAAGATAATTTCCCATGCGAGGATAACGATGCCGACAAACCGCCCCTGCCATGCTTTTTCTTCCGCGCCTGCCGCTGGGCTGCGGCACGCCATGTGCCTGGCCCTGCTCCCTGCCCTGCTGGCCACGGCCATGTCCGCCCATGCGCAGCAAGCGCCGGCGCCGACCGTGACCGTCGAGGGCAAGCTGGCCGGCTATGACGCGCGCCGCGACGACACCGCGATGAAGATCGTCGTCAAGCACGATGAGCTGGTGCGCTACGGCGATACGAACCTGCTCGACGTCCTCAAACGCATCCCCGGCGTGACGGTGAGCGGCAGTGCCGGCCGTGGCGGCGAGATCCGCATGCAGGGCCTGGGCAGCGGCTACACGCAGGTGCTGGTGAACGGCGAGCGCCCGCCCGGCGGCATGCTGGTCGAGACGCTGGCGCCGGACACGGTCGAACGCATCGAGGTGATGCGCGCGCCGACTGTCGAACACTCGACCGCGGCGATCGCCGGCACCATCAACATCGTCCTCAAAAAGACGGTCCGCAAACCCGAGCGCGAACTGAAGCTGGGCGCCGCCATCGGGCGCGACACGCGCAGCCCGGATGCCAGCCTGCGCGTGGCAGACCGCAACGATGCCATGTCCTGGGACCTGGCGGCCAGCCTGGTGCACAACCGCTTCCGCGGCGAGGTGCCGGGCCGTGAGGAAGCCAGCGACGCCAGCGGACGCGCGACCCTGCTGCGCACCACCGCAAGCCACGAGGAAGGCCGCATGACGACGCTGAATCTGATACCGAAACTGGCCTGGAAGCTCGACGGCGGCGACACCCTGGACCTGGAGAGCTACCTGAACCTCAACCGCTTCCACATCGACGTGAACGCGCCCACGGCCACCCTGCTCGGCGCGCTGTCGCCCTACCCGGACAAGCGCATCGCCATGGGCAACGACAACGACACCGTGCGCAGCACGCTGCACTGGATGCACGCGTTCGCATCCGGCGCCAGGCTGGATGCGAAGCTGGGCGCGTCCGCTGGCCGCACCGACAACACCAGCACCCGCACGGCCGGCGGCAATCCGGAGGTCGAGCCGCTGACCCGCACCATCGCCTCGCGCGGGCGCGACCGCGGGCTGCAGACCAGCGGCAAGTTCACGGTGCCGCTGATCGACAAGCACGCGCTGGCGGTGGGCTGGGAAGGCGCCTGGGATCGCCGCAGCGACGCGCGGCTTGAAACGGATTACCTGGATCCGGCGGCCCGCATCCCCGGCGGCGACGAGCACTACACCGGCCACGTGGCGCGGCTGGCGGCTTATGCGCAGGACGAGTGGGAGGTCACGCAGCGGCTGTCGGCCTACCTCGGCGCGCGCTGGGAAGGGGTGCGTATCCGCGCCGCGGGCAACACCTTCGGCAGCGCGCGCTCGCAATCGAGCGTCTTCAGTCCGGTGCTGCAGATGCTTTACAAGCTGCCGGGCACCAGGGAAGACCAGCTGCGCTTCGGCGTGTCGCGCACCTACAAGGCGCCCGGCATGGACCAACTGCTGCCGCACCGCTACACCTCGGTCAACAACAACCCGGCCGAGCCGGACACCGAGGGCAATCCGCACCTGAAGCCGGAGCTGGCGCTCGGCATCGACGCCGCCTGGGAGCACCACTGGGCCGAGGGCGCGCTGCTGTCGCTGAGCGCGTCCGCGCGCCGCATCGACGATTACGTGCGCCCGCTGGTGTCGTTCGAGCATGGGCGCTGGATCTCGGTGCCGGCCAACGTCGGCAAGGCGCGCACCCGCAGCCTGCAGCTGGAAACAAGCTTCCCGCTGGCCGCGTTGATGAAAGCTGCGCCGCCGCTCGAACTGCGCGCCAACCTCGCGCGCAACTGGTCCAGCGTGGATGGGGTGCCGGGCCCGGACAACCGGCTCGACGAGCAGTTGCCGTTCTCCGGCAACCTCGGCGTCGACTGGAAGGGCGAGCGCGCGAGCGCGGGAGCGAACTTCGGCTTTCGCAGCGGCGGGCGGGTGGCGGTGACGGCCAACGAGACCGTCTGGCTGCACGCCCAGCGCGACCTGGAACTGTATGCCGCCTGGCGGCTCGACAAGACCAGCCAGCTGCGCCTGAGTGCCGCCAACCTGCTGGGCATGGACATGGTCAACGAGCGCAGCTACCTGGACACGGCCAGCGGCACGCTGCTGCGTAACCGGCTGGCCATCCTCGGGCATCCGAGCCTGCGGCTGACGCTCGAGTCGCGTTTCTAGAGCGCGGTTCTAGACGATCGCCGGATGGGTCAGGCCGGAGCTGAGCGCGCACAGCATGATCAGCGTGGCCATGATCGCCAGACGCTTGATGTCATCCGGGTGCATCATGTGGCTCTCCAATGGGGGAATATCCGCCCATTGTGTAGTGCCGTACGGAAACGTTCTTTGATCCAGCTCGCTTACGTCATCAGATGTCCAGGTGCGAGATCAGCAGGCGCCGGCGCTCGTTGTCGCCGTCCCCATGCTCGCCGCCATTCTCCTGCCCCAGCGAGATCCCGACCGCCATGATGTCGATGAGGAGCAGTTGCAGGATGCGCGAGATCATCGACAGGAAGGTGGTCGAATCTTCGCTGTGGTCGACCGCCAGGCAGATGCTGGCCTTCCTCGCCAGCGCCGATTTGCTGCTGGTGATGGCGATGACGTCGGCGCCGGCCGCGCGCGCGGTATCGACCGCGGCCAGCAGCTCGGGCAGCTGGCCGGTAGTCGAGATCGCGATCACGACATCGCCCGGTCCCAGCAGCTCGGCGGCCAGGCTGAAGAGATGCGAGTCGCCGTAGGACGAGGTCGGGATACGGAAGCGGAAGAACTTGTGCTGGCCGTCCAGCGCCACCACGCGCGAATTCCCCATCGCGTAGAACTCGATGCGCTTGGCGCGGCGCAGGAGTTCGATGGCGCGGTCGATCGAGTTCACGTCGAGCTGGTCGCGGAATTTCAGGATCGCCGATACGGTGTTGTCGATGACTTTGGCCGACAGATCGTGGGTGCTGTCGGTCATGCGCACCTGGCTGTGGCGCACCGGGATGGTGCCGGTCAGGCTGCCCGCGAACTTGAGCTTGAAGTCGGCCAGGCCGGAAAAGCCCAGCGAGCGGCAGAAGCGGATCACGGTCGGCTGGCTGACGTCGGCCAGCTTCGCGATCTCGGCGATCGGCTCGGACAGCACCTTGCGCGGATGCTCCAGCACCAGGGTCGCGACGCGCTGCTCGGCCGGCGAGAGTTCGTGCTGCAGGTGCTGCACGCGCTCCATCAGCGTATTCGCGCCGGTGCGGCCGCGCAGGTGTTCGGACAGGATGCTCGCCACGCCGTACAGCGCCGGATTCGGCGTCATGATCACGTAGGTCGGGATCTGCGCCAGGTAGCTCGAAAAGCGGCCCTTGGCTTCGAAGCGCGTGCGGAACGGCGATGTCTCGAACCACTGCGCCACGCGCGGCACGATGCCGCCGCCGATGAAGATGCCGCCGAAGGCGCCGAGCGTGACCGCCAGGTTCGCAGCGGCGCCGCCCAGCATGCCGGCGAAGCACTCCAGCACCTCCAGGCACAGCGAGTCCTTCTGTTCGAGCGCGCAGCTGACGATGTCGGCGGCGTTGCGCGCGGGGGCATCCACGCCATTCCTCTGCGCCAGCGCGCGGTAGATGATCTCCATGCCGGGGCCGGAGATCAGGCGCTCGTTCGACACGTGCTGCCACTCGCGCCAGGCGTATTGCAGGATCGCGAATTCGCGCTCGTCGGCCGGCGCGAAGTTGACGTGGCCGCCTTCGCTGCCGAGGGTGACGAAGCCGTCCACCGTCGGGATCACGCCCGACACGCCCAGGCCCGTGCCCGGCCCCAGCACGCCGGCGACCGCATGCGGCTGCGGCTTGCCGCCGCCGATCTGCAGCAGGTCTTCCGGCTTGAAGCCCGGCAGCGCCATCGCCAGCGCCGTGAAGTCGTTCACGATCAGGAGCGTGGTCAGGCCCAGCGCGCGGCGCACCTCGTCGGTCGAGAACTGCCAGTCGCGGTTGGTCATGCGGATGAAATCGCCGCTGATCGGATTGGCCAGCGCGAAGGCGGCATGGCTGATGCGCACACCGCCAGTCTGCGCCAGGTAGGCGTTCAGCAGCGGCACGATGCCGGGGTAGTCGTCGCACAGCAGCACGGCGACGTTGCGCAGCACGCCGGGCGCGCTCTCGAGGGCGAAGCGGGCGTGGGTCGCGCCGATGTCGGCCAGCAGGCGTGGACCGTCGGCGTAGGCGGCGCGGGGTTGCTTCTGTTCGGTGGTGTCGGGCTCAATGGTCATTTCCGTAGAATACCATTGATTGAATGACACCAAAACCGCTAAAACGCCGTTCCCGCTCCCGCCGTCGTCCCCGCGAAGGCGGGGACCCAAGTTTGCATGCGTTTCGACAGCGCCCAGAACCTTGGATCCCCGCCTCCGCGGGGATGACGGCTACTCCGCCTGCGGAGGCTGCGGCGCCGCCGCCCCCTCCACCCGCACCTGCGGCATGAACAGCAGCAGCACCAGCGCCGCCAGCACGATCACGGTGCCGGCGCCGAAGATATTGGCGATCGCATGGCGGTAGACCTCGCGCAGGGCCGGCGCCAGCACCGTGCCGGAACCCGCCGCGGCGGCCTGGGCGATGCCGTGTTCCTGCAACTGGTGCGCCAGGATCGCGCCGGAACCGGTCACGCCGAGCAGGCCGCCGAGCGAGCGGAAGAAGGTCAGCATGGCGGTGCCGACGCCGCGCCGCGCCGGTGCCAGGGCGCTCTGCACGACGATGGTCATGTTCGGCATCACCAGGCCCAGGCCGGCGCCGAGGAAGAAGATCGGCGGCTCGATGAACCAGTAACCGCGGCCGCTGGCCATGGCCCAGGTCAGCGCGGCAAACGCCGCCACCGCCACCGCCAGGCCCACCACCTGCACTTCCTTGTACTTGTTGGCGCGCGCCACGGCGCGGCCGATCAGGGCGGAGGCAATGATCATCCCGACCATCATCGGCACCGTCAGCATGCCGGAATGGGCCGGGCTGGCGCCCATCACCAGCTGGAAGTACAGCGGGAAGAACACGCTCGAACCCATCAGGCCGACGAAGCTCAGCGCCATCACCACGCTGGCCAGGTTGAAGACGCGGTTGCCGAACAGGTCGGGCGGCAGCACCGGCTCGGCGGCGCGGCGCAGGTGCACCACCAGCCAGGCGCCCAGCACGACCGTCAGCGCGGCGCAGACCTTGATCTCGGGCGCGTCCCACGGCCACTCGGTGCCGCCCAGGGCCAGGATCAGCAGCAGCGAAACGATGCTGGTGGTGAGCAGGATGGAGCCGAGGTAATCGATGCGATGGGCGTGCGTGATGACCGGCTTGCGCAGCGAGCGCGCGATGGCCCAGCTGGCGAAGGCGCCGATCGGCAGGTTGATGAAGAAGATCCAGTGCCAGGACAGCAGGTCGGTCATGAAGCCGCCCAGCACCGGCCCGAGCACGCTGGTGACGGCGAACACGATGGCGATCGAACCCTGGCGCTTGGCGCGGTCCTGCGGCGCCACCAGGTCGGAGATGATGATCTGGGCCAGCGGCATGAAGCCGCCTGCGCCCATGCCCTGGATCGCACGGAACACGATCAGTTGCGTCATGCTGCCGGCCAGGCCGCACAGCACCGAGCCAAGCAGGAAGGTGGCGAGCGCCGTGAAGATCATCGGCCGCCGGCCGTACTGGTCGGCCATCTTGCCGTACAGGGGCATGGTGGCGGTGGAGGCCAGCACGTAGGCGGTCACCACCCACGACAAGTGGGCCATGCCACCCAGGTCGGTGACGATGCGCGGCAGGGCCGTGGCGACGATGCTCTGGTCGAGCGCCCCGAGGCCGAGGACGGCCATCAGGGCGAAGTAGACGGCGCGGATCTCCTTTTCGGTGACCGGCGCCGGGGCGGGTGCGGTGGCGTGCGGATTCTGGGTCATGCGTGTATCTTACGACAAGACCCAGCCCTGCCGCGCTTTATGCCGCCAGCGTCGCGCTGTCGATCACGAAGCGGTACTTCACGTCGCCCTTGAGCATGCGCTCGTAGGCGGCGTTGATCTCGTCGGCCTTGATCATCTCGATGTCGGCGACGATGCCGTGCTGCGCGCAGAAGTCCAGCATCTCCTGGGTTTCCGGGATCCCGCCGATCATCGAACCGGCGATCGCGCGGCGCTTGGTGATCAGGTTGAACACCTGCGGCGACGGGTGCGGCGACTCCGGTGCGCCGACCAGCACCATGGTGCCGTCGCGCTTGAGCAGCGTGAGGAAGGCGTCGAGGTCGTGCGGCGCCGCCACCGTGTTGACGATCAGGTCCAGCGATTTTGCGCGCGCGGCCATTTCCTCCGCGTTGCGCGAGACGACCACTTCGTGCGCACCCAGCGCATGCGCATCGGCGCGCTTCGATTCCGAGGTGGTGAAGGCGACCACGTGGGCGCCCATCGCGCGCGCCAGCTTGATACCCATGTGACCCAGGCCGCCGATGCCGACGATGCCGACCGTCTTGCCGGGACCCGCGTTCCAGTGGCGCAGCGGCGAATAGGTGGTGATGCCGGCGCACAGCAGCGGCGCGACGGCGGCCAGCTGCTCTTCCGCGTGCGTCACGCGCAGCACGAAGCGCTCGTGCACGACGATCTTTTCCGAGTAGCCGCCCAGCGTGTGGCCGGGCGCGTCCGGGGTCGCGCCGTTGTAGGTGCCGACCATGCCGTCGCAGTACTGCTCCAGGCCTTCTTCGCAATCGGCGCAATGCTGGCAGCTGTCGACCATGCAGCCGACGCCGACCAGGTCGCCGACGCGGTGCTTGTGGACGTGGTCGCCGACGGCCGAGACGCGGCCGACGATCTCGTGACCCGGCACGCAGGGGTAGAGGGTGCCGGCCCATTCGCTGCGCACGGTGTGCAGGTCGGAGTGGCAGACGCCGCAGAAGGCGATGTCGATCTGGACGTCGTGCGGACCCGGCGCGCGGCGGGTAATATCCATCGCTTCGAGCGGCTTGTCGCTGGCGTAGGCGCCGTAGGCTTTTACAGTCATGGGTTTGCTCCTTTTTTCGAGCCTGGCATCTTAAAGGCAAAACCGGGGCCGGAACGGTGCCAAAATTGCATGGGCTTATGAATTGTGCTCATGAATCGACCCGGTAATTAGGATTACACTGTCATCAATGGCCCGCGAAAACATCAACGATATCCTGGTTTTCCTCGCCGTCGCGCGCGAACGCAGCTTCACGCGCGCGGCAGCCAAGCTCGGCATGACCCAATCGGCGCTCAGCCATATCATCCGCGGGCTCGAAGAACGCCTCGGCGTGCGCCTGCTGACGCGCACCACGCGTAGCGTCTCGCCCACCGATGCCGGCGAGCGGCTGCTGCAGAACGTCGGGCCGCGCCTGGAAGAGATCGAAGCCGAGATCGCCGCCGTCAGCGACCTGGGCGACAAGCCGGCCGGCACGATCCGCATCACCGCCACCGACCACGTGGTCGACACCGTGCTGTGGCCGCGCCTGGCGACTATCCTGCCGCAATACCCCGACCTGCATGTGGAACTCAGCGCGGATTACCGGATGGTCGACATCGCGGCCGAGCGCTACGACATCGGCGTGCGCTTCGGCGACCAGGTCGAGAAGGACATGATCGCGGTGCGCCTGACGCCGGACGTGAAGATGGCGATCGTCGGCGCCCCGGCCTACTTTGCACGGCGGCCGGTGCCGGCATCGGTCCAGGACCTCATCAAGCACGACTGCATCAACCTGCGCCTGGCCAGCAAGGGCGGACTGTATGCCTGGGAGCTGCGCCAGGACGGGCGCGACATCGAGGTGCAGGTGCGCGGGCGGCTGGTCTTCAACGGCATCTACCAGATCCTGAATGCGGCGCTCAGCGGCTGCGGCCTGGGCTTCGTGCCGGCCGACCTGGCCGAACCGCACATTCGCGCGGGACAGCTCAAAAGCTTGATGGAAGCGTTCTGCCCGAGCTTTCCGGGCCTGCACGCCTACTACCCGAGCCGGCGCCAGAATTCGCGCGCGCTGGCGCTGGTGATCGAGACGATCCGCCACAAGGGCTAGGCCCTCGTCATCACGGCATCGCCGCGCGCTTGGCCAGCTCGCTCTTGAGCTGCACGGCGGTCGGCGTCAGGATCGTCAGGAAGGCCGCTTCGCGTGCGCGGCGGCCGAACTCCCGGCCGCTGGCCCCCAGCAGCGCCCGTCCGCCGAGGGCTTGCAATTCCACCTGCACGGCGCTCGTCGCCAGCTCGACCATGCGCAGGCGCAGCTGCAACAGCTCGCCCGGCCGTTCGCGCAGGGCGCCGCTGTCCAGCCCCGTGCACAAGGCCGCCTCATACGCATGCAGCGCCTCGTCCGCCGCCGCCAGTTCGCCGGCCAGGACGGCCGGCGCGTCATCGAGCGCCTGCCTTGCCGCGCGCAGCGATGCGCGCGCCAGGCCCAGCCCGAGGCCGCACTGGAAGCCGATGAAGGCCGGGCGGATGCCCGGCAGGAAAACCTTGGCTTGCGGGTGCAGCTGCCAGGACGGGTCGACCGGCACGTCGGCAAGGCGCAGCGCGCCCGTATTCGTGCCGCGCAGGGCCAGCAGGTCCAGATCCGGCTCGCGCCGCACGCCTGGCGCATCCGAGGGCACGGCGATGACGGCAGGGTTGTCGCCCTGCTCGTCCCCGGCCGCGAGCGCGACCACGAAACCGCCGGGATGCAGGTTGGTGGCCCATGGCACGCTGCCGTTCAGGCGCATGCCCTCGGGGCCGGCCGTGCAGGTCGTGCGCAGCCGGTCGAGGCCACCCAGGAATTTCATCGCATTCGACAGGCCGGGCGCACCGGCAAGCTGCCCCTGCTGCAAGGCCGGCATGAGCCGCCGGACCAGTTCCCGGTTCGGGCTGGCCAGCACGCATTCGATGAAGGCGCGCTGGGCCCAGAACACGAAGGCGGCGCTGAGCGTGTGCTCGGCGAGGCCGGCAACGACGCGCACGACCGCACCCAGAGGCGCACCGTCGCCGCCTTCGCTGCGCGGCACGCCGACACCGAACAAACCGGCTTGCGCCAGCTGCGCGAGCAGCGCGTCGCCGGCGGCAGGCGCCGTGTCGAGCGCTTCCGCACTTCCCTTGAGACTCAGAATCAGCGATTCGTCCAATACTGCCATCGTTCCACCCGATATGATTTACCGCACGCATCTTAAGTGAAAACAACATCCATACACAGGGCGAGCGCTTTCTCCGTCCTACAATCGCCCAGGACATGCTCCTATTGGCGCCCACGGGCAAAGGACTAGCATGGCAGCTATCGATCACCCTGCGAAGGAGTCCATCATGGCTGATAACGAACAGAAATCCCACGAAGGCGCCCTGCCCCCGGCCACCGGCAAGAACGAAACGGCCCAGGTGCCGCCCGGCTCGAAAACCGGCACCGATTCGCGCCAGAGCACGACCGGCGGCGCCTCGACGGGCGGCCCCGGCGGCCCGGACGCCGGCAGCGATGCGATGCCGGGCCGCAGCAACGCGCTGTAAGCGCCAAATGGTAGAGCATCAGGCAAACCCGGCCTGCAAAAATCGGCGAAACGGCGGAAAATAGAGGATTACGTCTTTATCGGATACCTACCCATGTCGGATACCATCTCCTTGCCAGTCCGCCCCCGGGTCGACATCAACCCGAAGCCGCTCGGCATCGCCCTGCTGCTCATCCTCGCCGGCGCGCTCTGGCTGGCGCAGGCCGTCAGCGTCAAGCAGGCCACCCTGTTCGTGGTCGGCGCCCTGCTCGGCCTTGCGCTCTACCACGCCGCCTTCGGCTTCACGTCCTCGTGGCGCGTCTTCATCGCCGACGGCCGCGGCGCCGGCCTGCGCGCGCAGATGCTGATGCTGGCGGTCGGCGTGGCGCTGTTCTTCCCGGCGCTGTCCGCCGGCACCCTGTTCGGCAATCCGGTCACGGGCCTGGTCTCGCCGGCCGGCACCTCGGTGGTGATCGGCGCCTTCATGTTCGGCATCGGCATGCAGCTGGGCGGCGGTTGCGCCTCCGGCACGCTGTACACGGTCGGCGGCGGCAGCACGCGCATGATCGTCACCCTGATCGCCTTCATTACCGGCTCCGTGATCGCCACCGCGCACATGCCGTTCTGGACCTCGCTGCCGCAACTGCAGCCGATCTCGCTGGTGAAGAGCCTGGGCCTGGGCCCGGCACTGCTGCTCAACTGGCTGGTGTTCGCCGCCATCGCCTTCATCACCGTCGTGGTCGAAAAGCGCCGCCACGGCAAGCTGGTGGTCCCGAACCTGCCGGCCGACCGCGCCGCCACCTGGCTGCATGGCCCGTGGCCGCTGGTGGCCGGCGCCATCGCGCTGGTGGTGCTCAACTTCGCCACGCTCGCGCTGTCCGGCCGCCCGTGGGGCGTGACCTCGGCCTTCGCGCTGTGGGGCGCCAAGGCCGCAGGGGCGATCGGCATCGACACCGCCAGCTGGACCTACTGGTCGACCAAGTCGAACGCCGCCGCACTGGCTGCGCCGGTATGGAAGGACGTGACCTCGGTGATGGACATCGGCATCGTGCTCGGCGCGATGCTGGCGGCCGCGCTCGCGGGCCGCTACGCGCCGAAGTGGCAGCTGCCGCTGCGCTCCTTCATCGCCGCCGTGGTCGGCGGCCTGATGCTCGGCTACGGCGCGCGTCTGGCCTACGGCTGCAACATCGGCGCCTACTTCAGCGGCATCGTCTCGGGCAGCCTGCACGGCTGGCTGTGGCTGGTGGCGGCGTTTGCCGGCAACGTGTTCGGCACGCGCCTGCGTCCACTGTTCGGCCTCGAAGTCGAGCGCATCAAGCAGAGCGGCTGCTAACTACGCCTCTACGGCCGGATGCGCCAGGTGTCCGGTCTTCAGATAAAAGCGCACGCCCTTCTCGCCGGCCGTGAAACCGGGCCGGTCGCCGGGCGGCAGGCGGATCCAGGTGCCGGGCTTGTAGCACCGGCCGCCATCGACGATGCGGCCTTCGAGCACCAGCAGCTCCGCACCGCCATCGACGTCCGGCAGGAGCATGCGCCCCGCACCCACGCGCTGCAGGGATACCTGCTCGTCAGCACTCGAGAACAGCGGACACACCATCCGGTCCTCGAAGCGCTGCCAGGCCGAGGCCAGGCGCGTATCGATGCGCACGCGGCTCGCGTCTCCCTGCGCCATCTGCCTTAACTTCACGAAGATGAGTGCTCCTTCCGCGCTCGACGGCTGGTGCGAGGTCCCGTCCGGATTGCGCAGGTACCAGCCGGCCGGGAAGTCCCCGGTCTCGTCCGAGAAGGTGCCGTCCAGGACCAGGATCTCCTCGCCGCCCGGATGCTGGTGCGGCGGAAAGCGCGAATCGGGAGCGTAGCGCACGATGCTGGTGGCGCGCGCCTTCTCGGCGCCGATCCGGTCCAGCATCAGGCGCTCGACGCCGGCCTGCGGCGAAGCGACCCAGTCATGCTGGCCGGGTTCGACGATGGCGCGCTGCGAAAAATCTGCGTTGATGCGCATGTGGCTTCCTTACTTTCCTTCCAGGCCTTTCAGCAGCGCCGCATGGAATGCCTTCGGATCCTGCATCTGCGGCGCGTGGCCCATGTTATCGAACTCCACCAGCGTCGCATGCGGAATCGCCTTGGCGGCGCGCTTGCCCAGCTCCGCGTAGTTGCCCAGCTTCGGCCGCAGCTCGGCGGGCGCGGCGTCCTTGCCGATGGCCGTGTTGTCCTTCGTCCCGATCAGCAGCAGCACCGGCATCTTCAGCAGCGGGAATTCGTAGACCACCGGCTGGGTGTAGATCATGTCGTACAGCAGGGCCGAATTCCAGGCCACGAGCTGCTTGCCCGGCCCGCGATAAAGACCGGCCAGCATCTGCACCCAGGGCTCGTACTCGGGCTTCCACTGGTTCACGTAATACGTCGATTTCTCGTAATTGCGGATCTTGTCGGCGGTCTGGCCCAGCTCGCGCTCGTACCATTTATCGACGCCCAGCGAAGGCACACCCAGCGCCTTCCAGTCTTCCAGGCCGATGGGGTTGGCCAGCACCAGCTGCTCGGTCTGGTCCGGGTACAGCAGGCCGTAGCGCACCGCCAGCATGCCGCCGGTCGAGTGGCCCATCACGGTCGCCTTCTTGACGCCGATGGCCTCCAGCAGCGCGTGGGTGTTCGCGGCGAGCTGCTGGAAGCTGTACTGATAGTGCTCGGGTTTGCTCGACTTGCAAAAGCCGACCTGGTCCGGCGCCACCACGCGGTAGCCGGCTTTCGTCAACGCCTCGATACTCTCTTTCCACGTGGCGCCGCAGAAGTTCTTGCCGTGCAGGAGGACCATGGTACGGCCGTTGGGCTTGGCCGGCTTCACGTCCATGTAGGCCATGTGCAGCTGGACGCCCTGCGAGGCGAAGCGGTATTGCTGCACCGGATAGGGATAGTCGAAGCCTTCGAGTTCGGGGCCGTAGGCCGGCTCGGCGGCATGGGCGGCGGCGGCCACGGCAAGGGTCGACAACAGGGCAGCAAATTGGCGAACAGAAGGGCGAACAGAGCGGCAGGAAACAGGCATCGTGCATCCTCGGTAGATTGCGATGCCTGCGAGTCTAGCCGATCCGCCGCATCACTTCAGCACCGCTGCCGCATCGACGATATCCACGCCCTGCAGCTGCCCCAGCCAGGCATCGAACCAGGGCTTGTGCGAGGCGCCCACGATCGACAGCACGCGCGCCGCCGGGCGTTCGCGGAAGGTCTCGCGGATGTTGGCGACCATGCGCAGGTTGCGCACCTCCCAGCCGCCGACGAACATGCGCGGATAGCCCTCCGGCGACGGCGAGCGCATGGCCGGGACGATATTGCCTTCGGCGAGCACCCGCAGGGACTGGGGGTCGTTGACCGAGCGGTACAGAGGCAGCAGGTCCGGCGCTGCCTTCAACGGCTCTTCGCGCTTGTTCATCGCGTCCAGCGCGGCGGCGCCTGAAGCCCAGGCGGCTTCCAGGGCCTTGAGGAAGGGCTTGATGTCCGGGACGTCGATCTTGTCGCCGGTATGGTTGTCGACGGCGTGGACCTGCTCCAGGCCCAGGCGGGACGCCAGACGCGCGGCAATCTGGATGCTCTCGTTGTTGCGCTTGCCGAGCCGTTCGAGCTGTTCGACCAGCGCGGCGCTCAGGCTGTCGCCGGCGTGCCGCTCGGCCTCGGGCAGGCGCAGCCACTGCACGTAGGCCGATACCGGTTCGTTCGCCGCCAGGAACAGCGCGGCCAGGCGCCGCCGCTGGGCCGGTGCCGGCGGCGTGGGCTGTGCGGGCCAGGCCTTGAGCGTCTTGCGCACTTCGTCGAGCGCCGCCGGTATCTCCAGACCGGTGGCTTCTCGCGCCTCGGCGGGCGCGGTGCAAAAGTCGGTACCGTATTTGGCCGGCTGGCGCAGCGCCAGGTCGCAATCCTCGCCCGGCTCGTCCTCGATCGTGATGATCTCGGGCCTGAAGCCGGCCAGGCGGTCCAGCACACCGTCCAGCGCCGCCGGCTTGAAGCTCTTCGGCATCTCGCGCAGATGCACCGTGCCCAGCACCAGTACCTGCGCCCGCGCGCCGACCATATCGCGATCGAGCACCGTCAGGTCGATCTGCGACTGCGCGTGCGCGGCAACCGGTACGGCAAGCGGCGCCGCCGCGATCGCTCCCCAAATCCACTTCGTCCACTTGCCCATCCCGCCATCTCCTTTCGATCCTTGGTTGCGATAGCTGATCAATGTAGGCAGAACCCGGAACAGCCACAACGACGAAGTGGACAGGATGCAAATTTCATGGCCCAGAATGCCGACACGCCGGATCGGCGGCTGGGCCGATCGCGGAATGCGGTTTCGATGACCCCGGTGCCGGAAACGGGAACGAAACCTAGACGGCCAGTTCGGCTTCGGCTTCGGCCAGCGCCGGCAGCGACACCACGAAGGTGCTGCCCTGGTCCTTGCCCTCGCTGCACACGCTCAGCGCGCCGCCATGCAGCTCGACCAGGCGCTTCGACAGGGCCAGGCCGACACCCAGGCCGCCCAGCGAGCGGTCGGTCTTGCGCGTCTCCTGGGTGAACAGCTCGAAGGCATGTTCCATCAGGTCGGCCGACATGCCGATGCCGTTGTCGCGCACCGCCAGCACGACCCGCTCCGCCGGCATCGACAGCTCGACCGCGATGCGGCCGCCCGCGGGCGTGTACTTGGTGGCGTTGTTGAGCAGGTTGGCCAGCACCTGCACCAGGCGCTTGCGGTCGCCCATCACCATGGCGGGGCCGGCGCCGGCCTGCGTTTCGATGCCCTGGCTTTTCGCCGCGGCCAGCGGCGCAACCTGTTCCACCGCTTCGGCGATCGCCTCCCGCAGGTCGACGGGGCGCAGGTCCAGCGCAATCTCGCCGCGGGTCACGCGCGAGACGTCCAGCAGGTCGTCGACGAGGCCGGTCATGTGGCGGGTCTGGCGCCCGATCATCTCGCCGAGCCGGCGCTGCTGCGCTTCGTCGGCCCTGGCCATGCGCAGCAGGTCGGCGGCCGAGGAAATCGGCGCCAGCGGATTGCGCAGCTCGTGCGCCAGCGTGGCCAGGAATTCGTCCTTGCGGCGGTCGGCCTGCACCATCGCCGACTCCCTGGCCTTGAGCTTCTTGAGCAGCGACTGCAGCGAGGTGCGCAGCACGCCGATCTCGCGGTAGGCGCCGGGGATCGGTGCGATGTCGTCGATGTCGCCGGCTTCGACCCTGCCCGCCGATGCGGCCAGCAGGTCCAGCGGCCGCGAGGTGCGTCCCGCCAGCCACAGCGCCAGCACGGCAAACAGCGCGGCGATGCACACGCCGCTCATCAGGACCTGGTAGCGCAGCTCGGCCACCGGCGCGTAAGCGGCGCCGAGGTCCTGGATGACCATGACGGTCCAGCCCAGGCCGGGCGAAAAACTGTGGCCCTGGCTCTTGCTGTAGCCGGCCAGGTAGGTTTTGCCGTCGCCGAAGCGCTCGACCGCGTAGCCGCTGGCGCCGCTGGCCGGGAAAGCCGGATTCTGCAAGGGCCGTGTGCCGATCAGCGCCTTGGGGCCCATGATGACCGCCATGTCCTTGCCGAGGATGAGGGTCTGGACCTGCTTGCGCTTGAGGAGCGGCAGCATGACCGACTTCTCGATGTCGGCGGCCCAGGCCAGGCTCAGGTGGGTGCCGAACACGCCGGCGATGCGGCCCTGCGCATCGCGGTAGGGAAAGGCGACGTCGATGAAGCGCATCGGCTCCTTCGCATCCTTGGGCTGCAGCAGCCTGGCCAGCAGCGCGGCCTCGTGCACGTCGGTCAGGTGCACGCCCTTCAGCGCATTCTTGAACCAGGGGCGGTGGGCGACGTTCACGCCTTCCAGCAGCCGGTTCGCCGACACCAGCACCTTGCCCTCGCTGTCGGTGATGCCGAGCCAGGCGTAATAGGCATAGGTGGTCTGCATCGCTTCGAGCAGGCGGCGCTTGTCGTCCAGCGTCGAAGCGGTGCCGGCGAGGCCGGCCTGGTTGGCCAGCAGCTGGACTTCGCGGACACGCTCGAACAGGCTGCGGTCCAGCTTGTCGGTGGCCTGGATCGCCAGCTCGGCAAACTGCTGGCCGATATCGGCCTCCTCGCGCTGGGTGAACAGCCGGTCGAGGACGCCGGCCAGCACCAGCGTGATCAGGAGCACCAGCCCGGACAGCAGAAGCATCAGCTGCGCCGATAGGCCAAGCCTGCCGGTCGCAGCCTGTATGTCGATGTATTTATTGCGCAGCATAGACGGACCAGCTAATCACGAACCTCGAAAGGATCGATCATACCCTAGTCCGAAGCGGCTCAATCCAATGCGATCAAGGCCACCGGCGCCCGCAGCTCGAACTGCACCTTGCCTTTCGCAACCACGGCGCTCTTGCCGGTGTACCAGTCGCGCACGGTCTGGCCGTCCGAGAACACCCCGGCGACCGGAATCGCCACGCTGCGGTCCTGCGGCAGGTCGAGCGCGACCACCACGCGGTCGCTCACGCCGTTCCTGTCAATGGTGCGCTTGAAAACGTAGGGGCTGGCCTGCAGCATCTGGTGCATGCCCGCGCCCACGGCCGGATGCGCGTGGCGGAAGCGGCCCAGACGTGCCCAGTGGTCGCGGACCTCGGCCACGCCGAACAGGCCGACGCGGGTGTTGTTCTTCAGCTGGTCCCAGTTCATGAAGGAGCGCAGGTTGGCGTCGCCTTCCGCGCCCTCGATCTTGAGCACGCGCGCGGTTTCGTCGCCGTAGTAGACCTGGGCCGCGCCCGGCGCCAGCAGCAGTTTGTTGGCCGCTTCCATCGGATGCTGGCGCAGCGCGTCGAAGGGGTTGCCGTCGTCGTGCGAGTCCAGGTAGTTCAGTACCGAGACGCCCTTCAGCGGGCCGTGCAGCGCCTGCGAATACGAAGAGAACAGCTGCTCGTAGCCCTGGCGCGCATCGCCCGCCATGCTGAAGTTGATCATGCTGTCGAAGCCGTTGCTGTAATAGTCGGCCTTCGTGCCGCCGTCGTAGGTGAATTCGCGGCCGGCCTTGAGCGAATAGCCGTAGGTTTCGGCGGTCATGAAGAACGGCAGGTCGCCCAGCTTGGCCACCGTCTGCTTGCCGGCCGGGGTGCGCTTCCAGTCCTCGTAGGCGCTGCCGGCGACCTTCTTGAGTTCCTTCCAGATGCCCGGCTCGGTGTGCTTGACGGTGTCGGCGCGGAAGCCGTCGAAGCCATACTTGCGCACCCAGTCGGCATGCCATTTCATCAGGTAGTAGCGCGGCGCGCGCGGGTAGCCGGTGCGCTTGAAGAAGTCGTTCAGCTCGGCCGTCTCGCGCTCGTAGCGCCCTTCCTTCTTCCACTTGGCGACCAGCGCCGGCGGCACATCGACCTTCTCGTTGCTGTCGGTGCGGAAGTCCGGCAGGTTCTTCACCAGCGTGCACTCGACCGTACCCTTGAAGTCCTTGAAGTTACAGGCAGGCTCGGTGCGCACCCAGCCGGCCGGCCACACCGGGTCTTCCGCGGTCACGGGACCGGTGTGGTTCATCACCACGTCCAGCAGCACGCGAATGCCGCGCGCGTGGGCGGCGTCGACCAGCTCGTGCATCTCCTTTTCGGTGCCGAGATTCGCATCGACGGCCGTGAAGTCGCGCGCCCAGTAGCCGTGGAAGCCGTAGGATTTACCGGTGCCCTCGTCGGTCGAGCCGTGGATCTGCTCGACCGGCGGCGTGATCCAGATCGCGTCCACGCCCAGGTCGTCGAAGTAGCCTTCCTTGATTTTCTGCGTGACCCCGGCCAGGTCGCCGCCCATGAAGCCGCGGGCGACAGCCGCATCGTCCTTGCGGCCATAGGCGTGGTCATTGGCCGGGTTACCGTTGTTGAAGCGGTCCGTCAGCAGGAAGTAGACGGTCGCGTTCTCCCAGGTGAACGGCTTTCCTTTGACCGGCGCCAGGTCCGGCGCGGCGGACGCGGTGCCGAAGGCGAGCATCAGGGAAACGGCAAGGGCAGAAAATTTCATGCAAGGTCCTTATTCAAGTTGCCTCGTCATTCCCGCGGAAGCGGGAATCCATGCTGAGTCGGCTGAAGTGGCTCATTATGGATTCCCGCCTTCGCGGGAATGACGGGGGTGGGGTTAGGTGATAACACTCGGTTCTGTGCGCCCGGTGCGCTGCTTCAGTTCCGACACCTGTTCGGCAATGGCGATCAAAGGCGCCAGCGCTTCCTGGGTATCGAGATTGTGGCGCGACGGGTCGGCCTCGTAGCGTTCGAGGTAGACCCGCACGGTCGCGCCTTCGGTGCCGGTGCCGGACAGGCGCAGCACGATGCGCGAGCCGTCCGTCATGATGATGCGGATGCCCTGGCGGGTCGCGACCGACTTGTCGACCGGGTCGGTGTAGACGAAATCGTCGGCCTGCGAGACGCGGAACTCGCCGAAGGTCTGGCCGGCCAGCGATTCCAGCTTCGCGCGCAGGTCGACCATCATGCGGTCGGCGGCATGCGCGTCCACGGCTTCGTAGTCGTGGCGCGAATAGTAGTTGCGGCCAAAGCGTGCCCAGTGCTCCTCGACGATCTGGTTGACCGATTTGCCGGTCGCGGCAATCAGGTTCAGCCAGAACAGCACGGCCCACACGCCATCCTTTTCGCGGATGTGGTTGGAGCCGGTGCCGTAGCTCTCCTCGCCGCACAGGGTGGCCAGGTTCGCGTCGAGCAGGTTGCCGAAGTACTTCCAGCCGGTCGGGGTCTCGAAACAGGAGATGCCCAGCGCGGCGGCGACCCGGTCGGCCGCCTGCGAGGTCGGCATCGAGCGCGCGATGCCGCGGATGCCGTCGCGGTAGCCCGGCGCCAGCGTCGCATTCGCGGCGATGATGGCCAGGCTGTCCGAAGGCGCCACGGCGAGATTGCGGCCGACGATCATGTTGCGGTCGCCGTCGCCGTCCGAGGCCGCGCCGAATTCCGGTGCATCGGCGCCGTTCATCAGGGCCACCAGTTCGGCGGCGTTGACCGGGTTCGGGTCCGGGTGGTGGCCGCCGAAGTCTTCCATCGGCTCGGCGTTGATGACGGTGCCGGCCGGCGCACCCAGCATGCCTTCGATGATGGCTTTCGCGTAGGGGCCGGAGACCGCGCTCATGCCGTCGAAGCGCATCGTGAAGCCGCGGCCGAACAGCGCGCGGATGGCGTCGAAGTCGAACAGGCGGCCCATCAGCTCCGCGTAGTCGGCCACCGGGTCGATCACCTCGACCGCCATCTCTTCCAGCCGCGTGCTGCCGATCCGGTCGAGGTCGACCGGGCCGGCGTCGCTGATACGGTATTCGGTGAGCACCTGGGTATGGGCGAAGATGGCCTCGGTGATCTTTTCGGGGGCCGGGCCGCCGTTTTCGATGTTGTACTTAATGCCGAAGTCGCCGTCCGGGCCGCCGGGATTGTGGCTGGCCGAGAGCACGATGCCGCCAAAGGCGCCGTGCTTGCGGATCACGCAGCTGACCGCCGGCGTGGAGAGGATGCCGCCGCGTCCGACCAGCACCTTCGCCACTTTATGCGCGGCGGCCATGCGCAGGATGGTCTGGATCGCGTTGCGGTTGAAGAAACGGCCGTCGCCCCCGAGCACGAGGGTGCGGCCGCGCGCTTCGCCCAGGGTCAGGAAAATCGCCTCGACGAAGTTTTCGAGGTAGCCGGGCTGCTGGAACTCGGTCACCTTCTTGCGCAGACCCGAGGTGCCTGGGCGCTGCCCGGCAAACGGCGTGGTCGCCACGGTTTGAATCGTCATTTGTTGCGCTCCTGTCGTATTCGTTGATGCATGGGTTTGTTGTCAAACCATTACGATACGCGAGGAGCGCAAAATGTGTCGCAACTTACTTTTCGGCTTTATCCGTGACAAACATCGTCAATACGGCCGCCAGCACCATGCAGGCGCCGCCCAGTACCAGGGTGTTGACCGTGTGGCCGCCGAACAGGTGCTTGGTGAAGAAGCCGAGCAGCAGGCCGCTGACGATCTGCGGAATTGTGATGAAGAAGTTGAACAGACCCATGTAGTAGCCCATGCGGCTGGCGGGCAGCGCGCCGGCCAGGATCGCATACGGCATGGTCAGGATGCTGGCCCAGGCGATGCCCACGCCGATCATCGGCAGGGTCAGCATCGCCTTGTCATGGATGAAGAACATGCTGGCCAGCGACAGGCCGCCGATCGTCAGCGACAGCGCGTGGCAGAACTTGCGGCTGGTGGCGCGCGCCAGCACCGGCAGCAGGAAAGCCGCCAGGGCCGACACACCGCTATAAATCGCGAACATCACGCCGACGTAGTTGCCGGCTTCCTGGTACGCAGCCGATTGCGCGTCGGTGGTGCCGTAGACGTTGTCGGCGATCGCGGTGCCGGTGTAGATCCACATCGCGAACAGCGCGATCCAGCTGAAGAACTGGACGAAGGCCAGCTGCACCATGGTTTTCGGCATCTGGCCGAAGCCGCCGACGATCTCGCGCAGGGCCACGCCGAAGCTGCGCGCGTGCTTGCGCTGGGCCTGGAAGCGGTCCATGTCCGGCGGCGGCAGTTCGGTGGCGGTGAACACGGTCCAGCTGACGGCGGCCAGGAACACGGCGCCGCCGACGTAGAAGGAGTAGCGTACGGTGTCCGGGATCGCGCCGTTCACCGGCACGTTGGACACGCCCAGGTAGTCCGAGAAGATCATCGGCAGCAGCGAGGCGATCACCGCGCCGCAGCCGATGAAGAAGGTCTGCATCGCGAAGCCCGCGGTCTGCTGCGAGGTATCGAGCTTGTCGCCCACAAAAGCGCGGAACGGCTCCATCGACACGTTGATCGCGGCGTCCATCATCCACAGCACGGCCACCGCCATCCAGACGGCCGAGGAATTCGGCATCAGGAACAGGGCGATGGCGGCCAGGATGGCGCCCAGGAAGAAGAAGGGACGGCGGCGGCCCCAGGTCGGGTGCCAGGTATTGTCGCTGAGGTAGCCGATGATGGGCTGCACCAGCAGGCCCGTCACGGGCGCGGCCAGCCAGCCGAGCGGCAGGTCGTCGGCCGATGCGCCGAGCGTGGCGAAGATCCGGCTGGTGTTCACGTTCTGCAGGGCGAAGCCGAACTGGATGCCGAAGAAGCCGAAGCTCATGTTCCACAGCTGCCAGAACGACAGGCGCGGCTTGAGCGAATGAGTTTGCATTTCCATCTGTGTCCCCTAACGCTGCCCGGATTCGTGCCGGACCAGCTCCATGTAGCAAAGTAACATGGGGATTGTTGAGTGTCAACGTAACAACGCCCGCGGACGCGGGCGTTTTGTAGTCAAATTACGACTGCATTACGATTTCTTGTACGGCTTCTTCTCGCCGAACTTCTTCTTCGGCGCGGCCTTGATCGGCTCCTCGCCGTCGCGCGTGATGTTCAGCTGGCGGCCGGCCACCCAGACCTTCTGCAGGTGCTGCAGCAGGTCCTGCGGCAGGTCGGCCGGCATGTCGAGGGTCGAGTAGTCGTCGTAGATCTCGATGCGGCCGATTTCCTTGGACGGGATGCCGCCCTCGTTGGCGATCGCACCGACGATGTTGCCCGGCTTGACGCTGTTCGCGTGGCCGACTTCGATGCGGTAGGTCGCCATGCCCGGTTCCGGCGCACGCATCACGCGCTCCTTCCTGAAGCTCTCGCGCGGCTGGGCGAAGGCTTCGCGGGTCGGACGCTGCGGGCGGTCTTCGCTGCCGAAGCTTTCGCGGCCGCCGCGGGCCGGGCGCTCGGGACGGTCCTGCCATTCCGGCACCGGTTTCGGTTCGCGGTCCGGCTTCTCCAGCAGCAGCGGCTCGTCGCCGCGGTTCAGCCTGGCCAGGGCGGCGGCGATGTCGATCGCCGGCACGTTGTGCTCGCGCTCGTACTCTTCGATCAGGGTGCGGAACATCTCCAGGCCGCCGGCGGCAAGCGCTTCGCCGATCTGGTCCTTGAACTTCGCGATGCGCACGTCGTTGACGGCCTTGATGGTCGGCAGCGTCAAGGGAGCGACCGGCTGGCGGGTGGCGCGCTCGATCGCCTTCAGCAGGCCGCGCTCGCGCGGGGTGACGAACAGGATGGCGTCGCCGCTGCGGCCGGCGCGGCCGGTGCGGCCGATGCGGTGGGTGTAGCTTTCCGGGTCCGACGGCACGTCGTAGTTGATCACGTGGGTGATGCGCTCGACGTCCAGGCCGCGCGCGGCGACGTCGGTGGCGACCAGGATGTCGATCTTGCCGTTCTTGAGCTGCTCGATGGTGCGCTCGCGCTGCTGCTGCGCCAGGTCGCCGTTGATGGCGGCGGCGGCGAAGCCGCGTGCCTGCAGTTTGCTCGCCAGTTCCTCGGTGCCCAGCTTGGTGCGCGCGAAGATGATCATGCCGTCGAAGGGTTCCGCCTCCAGGATGCGGGTCAGCGCTTCCAGCTTCTGCAGGCCGGCCACCAGCCAGTAGCGCTGGGTGATGTTAACGGCGGTGGTGGTCTTGGCCGCCACCGTCACTTCCTTCGGCTCGTTCAGGTAGGTGTTGGCGATGCGCTTGATCTGCGGCGGCATGGTGGCCGAGAACAGCGCGGTCTGGCGCGATTCCGGGGTCTCCTGCAGGATGCGTTCGACGTCGTCGATGAAGCCCATGCGCAGCATCTCGTCGGCTTCGTCCAGCACCAGGGTCGTCAGCTGCGAGAGGTCGAGCGTGCCCTTGTCCAGGTGGTCGATCACGCGGCCCGGGGTGCCGACCACGACCTGCGCGCCGCGGCGCAGTGCCGACAGCTGCGGACCGTAGGCCTGGCCGCCGTAGATCGGCAGCACGTGGAAGTTCTTCAGGTGCGCGGCATAGCTCTGGAAGGCTTCGGCCACCTGGATCGCCAGTTCGCGCGTCGGCGCCAGCACCAGCGCCTGCACGGCAGGGTTCTTGACGTCGATGCGCGACAGGACCGGCAGCGCGAAGGCCGCGGTCTTGCCGGTTCCGGTCTGGGCCTGTCCCAGCACGTCGCGGCCTTCCATCAGGAGGGGAATGGTGGCGGCCTGGATCGGCGACGGCGTTTCGTAGCCAACCTCCTTCAGCGCTTTCAGAATCGGCGCGGGGATGTTCAGGTCGGCAAACGTCGGGAGCGGGGTGTCATGCATGTAGGAAATTCTCTTAAAAATTTGAGGCAAACCTACAGTTTACTCTTTCGCGGCCTGCAAGGCCCGATTATTTGATGCGGGGCGCCCGGAAAACGACGCCCCGCGCCGCTCAGCGGCGGGCGGAACCCGGCTGCCCCGCTGCCGCCACCGCCTCGATGAACTGCTTGTGGGTCGGCATGACATCGACACACTTGCCGATCACCCGCTCGATATCGCCGAGGATGCCGCGCAGCTCCTTGTCGCCCATCAGGTCGACCAGCGGGTTGTAGCCCACCGGGCGCACGCCCTGGCCATGCAGCACCTGCTGCCAGCCGATCGGCGTGAACAGCTCTTCGTTCTCGCGCACCACGCGGCCGTGGGCCTTGTACAGGTCCATCTTGCGGCGCAGCGTGTCCGGCACGGCCATCGTGCGCACGTGGTCCCAGAACGGGGTGTCGTCGCGGGCGGTGGCGTGGTAATGCAGGATCAGGAAGTCGCGGATGCGCTCGACCTCGAAGTCGCACTGGCGATTGAACTCGTCGATATCGGCCTGGTGGAAGCCGGCGTCCGGGAAGAAGGCCAGCAGGCGCGAGATGGTCGACTGGATCAGGTGGATCGAGGTCGATTCGAGCGGCTCGAGGAAGCCCGAGGACAGCCCGACCGCGACCACGTTCTTGTTCCATACCTTGTTGCGCTTGCCGGCCGTGAAGCGCAGCAGCTTCGGATCGGCCAGCGCCTCGCCGTCCAGGTTCGCCATCAGGATGCCGGCGGCTTCGTCGTCGCTCATGAAGCGGCTCGCGTACACGTGGCCGTTGCCGGTGCGGTGCTGCAGGCCGATGCGCCACTGCCAGCCGGCCGGCCTTGCGGTGGCGGTCGTATACGGCAGCAGTTCGCCGGACAGCGCGCAGGGCACGGCCCAGGCGCGGTCGCAGGGCAGCCAGTGGCTCCAGTCCTCGAAGCCTGTTTTGAGGGTCTGCTCGATCAGCAGGCCGCGGAAGCCCGTGCAATCCAGGAACAGGTCGCCGGCCACCACCTCGCCGCGCTCGAGCACCACCGATTCGATGAAGCCGTCGTTCGGGCGCTGGCGCACCTCGACCACCTTGCCTTCGGTGCGGCGCACGCCGTGCGCTTCGGCGTACTTGCGCAGGTAGCGCGCATACAGGCCGGCGTCGAGATGGAAGGCATACACGATCTCGGCCAGCGGCGAATTCGGGGTCTCGCTGGACGGCCGCATGAATTTGTTGGCGCGCGCCGCCATGCGGTTGATCGAAAAGTGTTCGAGGTCGGGCGCGATGCCGGCCTGGTAGGCCTTCAGCCAGTACTGGAAGAAGTCGACGGTCCAGAGGTCCTGGCCGAAGCGGCCGAAGCCGTGCATGTAGCGCTCGCCCGGACGGCTCCAGTCCTTGAACTCGATGCCGAGCTTGAAGGTGGCTTTCGTCTCGCGCACGAATTCGTCTTCGTTGATGCCGAGGACGTCGTTGAAGAGGCGGATCATCGGAATCGTCGATTCGCCGACGCCGACGGTGGAGATCTCGTCCGATTCGACGAGGCGGATGGCGATCTTGCCCTGCAGCAGGCGGGACAGCGCGGCGGCGGCCATCCAGCCGGCGGTCCCGCCGCCGACGATCACGAGTTCTTGAATGGGAGTCTGGGTGGTCATGTTCACAGGATACAAAAAAACCCCTTGCCGGGATACCTGGCAAGGGGCAATGTCAGCATCAAACCAACAGCAGAATTACATCTTGTAGTTCACGCCGAACAGGATGGTGCGGCCCAGCGGACGGTCTTCGATGACGTTGTCCTTCTTGTCGCGATAACGCTTGAAGCGCGAGTTCGACATGTTGTTCATCTGCAGCAGGAACGACAGGTTCTTCATCGGGCCGGTCTGGATCTCGTAGCCGAACTGCAGGTCGAGCACCTTGGTGCCTTCGATGAAGGTCAGCTGGCGGTCGCCGGTGTTGGTGGCCACCTCGCCGATGAAGTCGCCGCGGTAGGTCTCGGCCGCACGTGCCGAGAAACCGTTCTTCTCGTAGTACACCGTCAGGTTGGCGGTGCGCTTCGACAGGCCCGGCAGTGCCATGTTGCCGCCGGCGTTGTTGTCGGTCGTGTTCGGGATCGACACCGAGCTGGCGTTCTGCGCCACGTTGGCCACGACGCCGAAGCCGTCCAGGTAACGGGTCAGGACTTTCAGCGGCAGCGACGCGGCCAGTTCCACACCCTTGATGTTGCCGCCGGTGCCGTTCATCGGCGTGTTGAAGGTACCGGTGGTGATGGGCGCACCAGTGGTCGGGTTCGTCGGTACGTAGCCACCCACCAGGTACGGGGTGAAGTCCATCGGGGCATCGGTGTTGATGATGTAGCTGTCCAGCTTACGATAGAACACCGCGGCGCTCACATAGGCCTGGCTGTCCCAGTACTTTTCGTACGAGAAGTCGGCGCCCTTGGCACGGAACGGCTTCACCGCCGGGTTGCCGCCGCTGCCGCTGAGGATACCTTTGGACGCATCGTAGCCGAAGCCGCCCGAAGCACGCATCTGCTGCAGCTGCGGACGCGCCATGATCTTCTCCAGCGAGAAGCGCAGGGCTTGCTGGTTGCCCAGGTCGCCGATCAGGTTCAGGCTAGGCAGCACGTCGTTGTAGCTGGTGCCGGCGGTAACGGTGGCGGTCGGACGGTGCAGGTCGTCCGCACCCTGGGTCTTGTCCACCGAGAAGGCGGTCGATTCCTGCTGGGTGTGGATGTATTGCAGGCCGGCCGAACCGCGCAGCGGGATGCCGAAGGCCTGGGTGTCGATGCCCAGCTTGGTGAACGCGGTGTCGATCTTCTCGCGTACCACCCAGTCCTTGTTGTAGATGTCCGGGTGTTTCTTCGAATTGACGTTGTAGACCGAGTTCAGGGCTGCAACCGGGTCGTAGCTGATCACGTTGATGCCGGTCAGGCCAGCCACCATCGAGCTGCTGCCTGCCGGGACCGGTGCCGTCGCGTAGGGGCTGCTGTCACCCTTGATCGACAGCAGGCCTTCTTCGTACGAACGGGTCTTCGAACGGTTCGACAGGTTCACGCCAGCGGAGAACTTGCTGAAGGGCAGACCTTCCGGCAGGTCGCGCGACACATCGAAGCGCACCGCGCCCAGGCGGTCGTACACGTGCGGGAACTTGACGTAGCCGGCCTGGATGTCGGCACCGCCCCAACCCTGCGGGTCGGTCAGCACGACGTTGGCCGGATTGCCCAGGTCGACGCTGCTGGTGTAACCGAGGCTGCCGCGGCTGAAGCCGATCGTCGTCGGGTTGTTCACGGTCGTCGAGGCGTAGGTCTCGAGGTTGACGCCTTCGCGCTTGGCGTCGTTGAAGGACAGGTCGAGCGACGCGGTCCAGTCCTGGTTCAGCTTCAACTTGTTGTTCCAGCCGATCGAACGGGTACGGTCGTTCCAGACTTCGTTGTCGTTACGGATGATCGGACGCACGTTGTTGACCGAGCCGCTTTGCACGTCGCTGCCCGACAGCACCGGGTTGATCAGGGTGCTTGCCGCGTCGTAGGCGTTGCCGCCGTCGTTCAGCGGCATCTGGATGCCGACGTTGCGGGTGCTGCGGTCGTACTGCGAGTAGAACAGGTCCAGCGTGCTGGTGAACTCGCGGTTCGGACGGAACTCGACCACGCCCATCATGCCGTTACGCGCCTGGCGGTAGGTCTCGGTGTAGCCTTCGGCGCCGTTTTGCGGGATGTTCACGTCCTGACCGTTGTATTTGGTCGTGCCGCCACCCCAGCCGTTGAAGCGGCTGTTGGCCGGACCGGTGCCCTGCAGGCGGGCGAAGCCGAAGGCGACACCGACGGTGCGGTTAGCGAACTGGTCGATGTACGAGAAGGTGAAGCGGTTGCCGGAACCCTTCGCGTAATCCAGGCCCAGGCCGCTCTTTTCGCGGCGGTAGTTGACCGCCATGGTGCGGCCCTTGAAGTCCAGCGGACGCACGGTGCGCAGGTCGACGGTGCCCGACAGGCCCTGGCCGACGACGGCTGCGTCCGGGGTCTTGTAGACCACCACGCCAGACAGCAGTTCGCCCGGGTACTGGTCGAATTCGATGGTGCGCGAGTCGCCGGTCGAGACCTGCTCGCGGCCGTTCAGCAGGCCGGTCGAGAAGTCGCCCGACATACCGCGGATCGAGATGATGGATGCGTTGCCGTGCACGTCGCGCTGGGTGGTCACACCCGGCAGGCGCGCCAGCGATTCGGCGATCGACTGGTCCGGCAGCTTGCCGAGATCTTCAGCCGAAATCGCTTCGACGATGGAGTCGCTGTTCTTCTTGACGGAAATGGCTGCTTCGATACCGCGGCGGATACCGGTCACCTGCACGGTCTGGATAGCGGAAGTGGTGGCACCGGTAGCGGCGGCGTCCTGGCCGCTGGTCTCCTGCGCGTAAGCAGCTTGGGTTGCCAGTGCCATGAAAACGGCACAGCCCGCTGCAACCGGGCTGAGCTTGAATGCGATGTTGCCCGGCACAGTGCGCGCCGCGCGCTTATTGATCAGGTTCATTTGTCCCCTCAAATCGTACAAATCTATGTTTTTTTCCCGAAAACACTAGCCGGAGAGCCATCACCACGGGAGCCAGAAGGAAACGTTTCTTAGACGTTCTGTCAAGGATTCTGTACTAAAACTAGATGCACTGTCAACGGGACTTGCCTTTGACTACTTGAATCTCGGATTTTTACGTAAATTTCTCATAGAGAGGTCGGTTATCGTTGTATTCGAGCTACAAAGTGCCCATACAGACGATGTAGTCGTACTACAAACCGCTTACTTTGCACCAATAAAGCTTGCTTTTGCACCATGTTGGTGCAAATTTCCGTAGTAGATTTTCAGTTTATGTCAAGGTAGGTGTTTGGAAGCGGGTATTTATGCTGCTGAAAAGCTGTAGCAAAACTAGAGATTTATCCGGTCACTTTCGTTGAAGCCGTAACATCGCTGTAGTATTCTCTGGGCAACAATGCAACTCCGGCATATTTTGCAGGACAACCTTGTCCGTCAGCCGATGTAGTTGCACTACTTACGGAGACCTTCCATGCCCGCCCCCTTCCGCCGCACCCTCGCCAGCCTCCTCATCGGTACCGCCCTCCTCGCCGCCGGCGCAGCGCACGCTCAAGCCCCTGCCATCGACCACGTCGAGCCGCCGTTCTGGTGGACCGGCATGCAGGACCAGCGCCTGCAACTGATGGTGCACGGCCCCGCCATCGCCGAGCTCGAACCGGCGCTGGACTATCCGGGTGTGCGCATCGCCCAGGTGACGCGGGTCGCCAACCGTAACTACGTGTTCATCGACCTGGTCGTCGACGGCAAGGCCGCGCCGGGCGATGTGCGCATCGACTTCCGCGGCAAGGGCGAGGCCGCCGCGCGCTCCACCAGTTATAGCTATCGCCTGCTAGCGCGCGAGGCCGGATCGCGCCAGCGCAAGGGCTTCGACACCCAGGACGCTATCTATCAGTTGATGCCGGACCGCTTCGCCAACGGCGATACCAGGAACGACAGCGTCGCCGGCCTGGCCGACAAGTTGGACCGCAAGCTGGGCCACGGCCGCCACGGCGGCGACATCCAGGGCATGATCGACCACCTCGACTACATCGCCGGCATGGGCTTCACCCAGCTGTGGCCGACGCCGCTGGTCGAGAACGACATGCCGGCCGCCTCCTACCACGGCTACGCCGCCACCGACCATTACAAGATCGATCCGCGCTACGGCAGCAACGAAGACTATGTGCGCCTGTCGAAGGAAGCGAAGAAGCATGGCATCGGCCTGATCCAGGACGTGGTGCTCTCGCACATCGGCAAGAACCACTGGTGGATGAAGGACCTGCCGACGCCAGACTGGATCAACCATCCGGGCAAGTTCGTCGGCACGTCCCACCACCGCACCGCGGTGCAGGATCCGTACGCGTCGAAGGAAGACGCCAGCAACTTCACCACCGGCTGGTTCAGCCCGGGCATGCCGGACATGAACCAGACCAACCCGCTGGTGGCGAACTACCTCATCCAGAACAATATCTGGTGGATCGAGTACGCCGGCCTGTCCGGCCTGCGGATCGACACCTTCGGCTATTCCGACGGCGCCTTCCTGACCGAGTACACGAAGCGCCTGATGGCGGAATATCCGAAGCTGAACATGGTGGGCGAGGAATGGAGCAAGCTGCCGGCGGTGGTCTCGCACTGGCAGCGCGGCAAAGTCAACTTCGACGGCTATGTCAGCTCGATGCCGAGCATGATGGACTTCCCGCTGACCGAGGCGATGCGCACCGCACTGGCCGACAAAGAGGGCAAGAACATCTTCAGCGACGTGTACGAGACGCTGTCGCTCGATTATCTGTATCCGGACCCGAGCCGCCTGGTGCTGTTCGAGGCCAACCACGACATGGCGCGCATCTATAGTGTGGTGAACGAAGACTTCGACCGCTACAAGATGGACATCGCCTTCGTGATGACGATGCCGCGCATCCCCCACTTCTATACCGGCGACGAGCTGCTGATGACCAGCGCCACCAAGGAGCGCGACGACAACAGCTACCGCCGCGACTTCCCGGGCGGCTGGGCCGGCGACAAAGTCAACGCCTTTACCGGGGCCGGCCTCACGCCGCGCCAGCGCGAGGCGCAGGCATTCGTGCGCAAGCTGGTGAACTGGCGGAAGAACACGCCCCTGATCCATCACGGGAAGCTGATGCATTACGGGCCGGAGCAGAATACCTATGTCTACTTCCGCTATTCGGACAAAATGAGCGACCGGAAGAAGGTGATGGTGGCCTTCAATGCCAACGACAAGGAGACCGTGCTGGATGCGGGGCGCTTCCGCGAGATGCTGTCGGGTGTCGAATCGGGCCGCGACGTGTTGAGCGGGAAGACCTACTCGCTGAAGGACGAGATCCGCTTGCCGGCCAAAGCCACGCTCATTCTCGAGATCTGACATATGAAACCGACTATTCTCGCCATCGCCGCGGCCCTTGTCGCGCAGTCCATCCCCGCCATCGCCGCCGAAGCCCCTCCCCTGCGCTACGACCTGTACGTACGCGGCGCCTTCAACGGCTGGGGCACCGACAACCAGCTCGCCTACAAAGGCAAGGGCGTCTACGAGACCGACATCCTGGTCAGCCCCGGCAACCACGCCTTCAAGATCGGCAGCAAGGACTGGAACGCCGAGTGGGTCGCGAATCCCGCCGCCAGCGTGGCTGTGAAGCTGGATAACGCCTACCCGCTGGCCACCGAGGCTGGACCGGAAGACTATCTGTTCACCAAGCAGACCGCGACCTTCCGCTTCCGCGTCGATGTGTCCGATCCGAGCAAGCCGGTGCTGCGCATCAGCCGCGTCGAGACCCCGGCCGGCGGCCCGGCCGTCGATCCGCATGCGAACGCCGCCGCCCGCGCGGCGCTGAGCTTCGCGACCTGGGACGGCAAGCAGGAGACGGCCAGGTTCTCGGTGCAGGACCTGCAGGCGCCGCTGCGCAGCTATGCGCACTCGACCACCGTGCAGCTGCGCGACCCCGGCCCGCAATACGCCCTCTATCAAGAAGATGCCGCCTTGCCCCGGGTCCGCAGCGGCAACCTGGCCTTCGACGCCCTGTTCGCCCTTGCCACCCACGAGATGCGCCTGGACTCGGTCAAGGAAATCCGCGACGGTAACTACAACGGCAACGAGGCCATCCCCTGCGACTGCTTCGAGACCGGCGAGAAGTGGCATTACGTCTGGACCCGCGACCTCTCGTATGCGGCCGACCTGGGCCTGGCGATGCTGGATCCGCAGCGGGTGCGCAATTCGCTGCTCTTCAAACTGTCGGGCTGGCGCGAAGGCGTGACGCCGGCGCCGCAGGTCAAAGGCACGCCGGATGGCCTGCAGATCGTACAGGACACCGGCAGCGGTGGCAGCTGGCCGGTCAGCACCGACCGCATCACTTGGGCCTTCGCCGCCGAGGAAACGCTGAAATCGCTGCCGGCGGCCGAGCGCCAGGCGTTCGCGACGACGGCGCTAAAAGCCTTGGCGAATACGATCGACAACGACCGCATCGCCGCCTTCGACAAGCCATCCGGCCTGTACACCGGCGAAGAATCCTTCCTCGACTGGCGCGACCAGAGCTACGCGGCCTGGATCCCGGACGACCTGGCCTCGATGGCTTCGTCCAGGGCGCTGTCGACCAACGTCGGCCACTACAAGGCACTCAGTTTGGCCGCGATGCTGGCGCGCGAACAGGGAGATGGCGCGCGTGCGAAACGCTATGAAGGATGGGCGCGCGACCTGAAGCGCGCCATCAACCAGCGCCTGTGGCTCGAAGACGCCGGCATGTACAGCAGCCTCACCGCCGCCCACTTCGACGGCGCGCCGATGCACAAGTTCGACTGGCTCGGGCAGGCGCTCGCCATCGTCACCGGCGTCGCCGACGACAAGCGCGCACGCCGCATCCTGGCCAGCTATCCGCACGGCCCGATGGGCGCGCCGGTGATCTGGCCGCAGCAGCCCGGCATGCCGGTCTATCACAACCGTGCGATGTGGCCCTTCGTGACCGGCTATGGCCTGCGTGCCGCGGTGGCGGGGCGCAACGTGGCGGTCGCCGATGCCGCCTACGACTCGCTGATGCGCGGCGCGGCGCTGAACCTGTCGAACATGGAGAACCTGGAGTGGCTGTCCGGCCAGTCCGTGCTGCTGGACGAGGCCCACCCCGAGCTGATCGGGCCGGTCATCAATTCGAAGCGCCAGCTGTGGTCGGTCGGCGCCTATCTCGGCATGGTGGTGCGCAATGTGTTCGGGGTCTCGGCGACCAACGATGGCATCGCCCTGCACCCCTTCGTGACGGCCAAGCTGCGCGGCGGCGTGTTCGCGGCTTCCAACGAGCTCGCGCTGAACAACCTGCGCCTGCAGGGCCGCACCCTGGACATCAAACTGCGCCTGCCCGCGCTTGCCGGCCAGGGCGCCGAGGGCATGTATGCGGTCGAGCGCATTCTGGTGAACGGCAAGCCGGCAGGCAGCGCCATCAAGTGGACCGAGCTGGCGCCCCAGAACCAGATCGAGATCGTGCTGGGCAAACTCGAGGTCGGCGACCAGGCGATCCGTCGCGTGAACGCCGACCCCTACGTCGAATCGCCGGCCGTGTTCAGCCCGCGCGAACCGGCGATCGCGACTTTGCAGCGCGGCGCCGGCGGCGTCACGCTCGACATCGCAGCCAGGGACAGCGCCGGCGTCCACTACAACATCTACCGCGACGGCAAGCTGGTGGCCGCCAGGCTGCCGGCCGGCGCCTGGACCGATCGCCAGGCCACGAGCACCGCCTGCTACGCGGTCGAAGCAGCATTCGGCAGCTCGGGCAACCGCAGCCACCACAGCCGTCCGCGCTGCGTGGATGCCGGCATCGAGATCCCGGTGACCGATGCGCGCGTGCGCGCGGATCTGCCGCTGGCCGCCCCCTCGCCGCGCTTCGACGAACCGCACCTGGCCAACTGGGGCAAGCCGCAGGACCGCTTCGAAGTCGGCGCTATCAAGGTGCCAAGTGCCGGCAACTACGCCGTGCAGGTCCGCTACCACAACGGCGCCAACCAGATCAACCTGGGCATCAGCGGTGGCGTAAAATGGCTGGCGGTGAAGGATGCGTCGGGCGCCATCGTCGCGCAGGGCGTGGTGCAGCTGCCGCACGCGCGCATCGAGAAGGCGCATACGCCGATTGTGTATTCGACCCCGCTGGCGGCAGCCTTGCAGGCAGGCCGTTCGTACCGGATCGAGATGAGCGACTTCTTCAACATGAGCTACCTGCAGAGCAACAGCAGCTTCAGCGCGGCCGGCGGCCTCGAAGGACCATCCAACCGCTTCGACATCTATGGCGTGCGCCTGCTGCGCGTGCGCTGAACCAGGACGAGCATGAAACGACGCACGACAACCATCGCCGCACTCGGCGCCCTGCTGGCGCTGACTGCGTTGACCGCCCAGCAGGCCGGCGCCACCACGGTGCGGGTCCACTACCCGGCCGGCAAGGAAGGCATCGGCATCATCGGTAACAAAGGCCCGATGAGCTGGTCCAAGGGCGTGCCGGCCCAGCGCCCCGAAGGCCCGGTCAACGTCTGGACCTATACCTGGCCCGACGAACTGGGCGAGGTGCAGATGAAGCCGACGCTGGGCGAGGAAAAGATCTCGATCGGCGGTGCTTATACACTGGCGGCGGGCAGCACGGTCGACATCTATCCCTTCTTCGGCGCGCCCTTCGGCAAGCTGACGATCGTGAAGGATTTCGCTTCGCCCCAGCTGAACAACAAGCGCGCGCTGCGTATCTGGCTGCCGCCCAGCTATGCGGAAAATCCGGCCAAGCGCTATCCGGTGCTCTACATGCACGATGGCCAGAACCTGTTCGATGCCAGGACCGCGGCTTATGGCGTCGAATGGGGTATCGACGAGACCATGAACCGCCTGATCGCGATGGGCAAGGCCGAGGAAGCGATCGTGGTCGGCATCGACAACACGCCGGAACGCATCGCCGAGTACACGCCCTGCTGCGACCCGAAATACGGCGGCGGCAAGCTGGATGCCTATGGCGCCTTCGTCGTCGACACCGTGAAGCCCTACATCGACCGCACCTACCGCACCCTCTCGGGCAAGGAGAACACCGCGATCATGGGCTCGTCCCTGGGCGGCATCGCCTCGGTCGCGATCGCGCAGCGCTATCCGGACATCTTCTCGAAGGCGGGCGGCGTATCCAGCTCCTTCTGGTGGAACAACGGCGCCATGATCGCGAAGCTGCCGGCGCGCGTGCCGGTCAAGTTCTACCTCGACGCCGGCACCGTCGACGACGGCCTGCCCGAGACCACCAGGATGCTCGAAGCGATGCGCGCCAAGGGCTATCGCGAGAACGAGGACCTGTTGTTCTTCAAGGCCGAGGGTGCGCGCCACAACGAGACATCGTGGGCGGCGCGGGTCGAGAAGCCTTTGCTCTGGTTCTTCCCTTGGGGGAGTACGAAGCAGTGACTTGGATCCCCGCCTGCGCGGGGATGACGTAATTAAGCGCGGGGGGTCATTTCGGGCAGTGCCTGGAATGACAACTAGAGCTCCATGCTGTAGAGATTGGAGCCGGCATCGTCCGGCACCAGGTGCGTGAACTTCACGAAGCGCATGCCCAGCTTGCGCAGCAGGCCGTTGGAGGCGAGGTTGTTGGGCGAGGTGATCGCCAGCAGCGTGCGGATGCCCAGCGTCGGCGCATACGCGATCACCGCCTGCGCGGCTTCGTAGGCATAGCCCTGGCCGCGCCATGCGGGCAGGTAGGCGTAGCCGATGTCGATGCCGTCCAGCGTGTCGCGCTTGATCAGGCCGCACATGCCGATCGGGATCGCGCCGTCGCGCAGTTCGACCACGTACAGCGAGTGGCCGCGCTCTTCCTGCATCGCGAGCGGCCCGGTGCGCAGGGCCTCGATGGCGTCTTCCGGCGTGCGCACACCCTTGTCGCCGATGTGCTGGACGAAGGCCGGGTCGTTGACCAGGTCGTAAAAGAAGACATGGTCTTCGAGCCTGGCGGTGCGCACCCGCAGGCGCGCTGTCTCGGCAATCTGCACGGGTTCAGTCTTCCTCCGGAAGCTCCCAGCGCGCCGGGTCTTCCAGTAATTTGTACATCACATAGGCGTCGACATAGCCCAGCCGGCGATGCCGGTAAGCCTTGGGCAGGGTGCCGACGATCGAAAAGCCGAGCCGCTTCCACAGGTTGATCGCGGGACTATTGGTGCTGACCACGTAATCGAACTGCATCGCCAGATAGCGCTGGCGGCGCGCTTCCTCGATGCTGTGCTCCCCCAGCATGCGCCCCACGCCCACGCCCTGCGCGTTCGGACTCACCATGTAGCAGGCCCCGGCCACGTGGTTGCCGCGCCCGGGATGGGTCGGCTGCAGCTTGTACATCCCGAGCACCCGCTCCTCCCCCTTCACGGCCACGAAAGTCGTCGCGCTCGGCGCGAACCAGTATTCATGGCTGGCTTCGCGGCTGGTCGCGCCGCCGTGGGCGAAGGTCTCGCCCGTGGCGACGTGGGCCTGGAAGATGGTCCACATGGCGTTGAAGTCGGCGTCGCGCGCTGGTCGGATCTGGATGTCTCTCACTGCTGAGCCTGCTTAAGTGTAACGAAAGCGCAAGATTCTAAACCGGGAATTGTCCGCGCGGCTAGAGAAAAATGTAACCACATTTACACATGGAAATTGAGTTACGGTAAGCAACCTTTTCCGAAGATTTAGCATGTGCGTTTGCGCTGTTTACGTATTTTCTCCTGTGTTGACTTGTATAGGCAAAAACTGGCTAACATTCCTACTCTTTGCGGGTCAAGCGAAAATCGACGCTTTCGGGCCGGCCCGGCAGTTGCAGGCTCGCACGCATGGGTGGCGCCTCGCTGACGACTTGGCCGCGCCGCATCACCAGGCGGCGGGCGGCGCGCAGGCGGATCGCCTCGACCGGACCGCCGGCATCGAGCAGCACCAGATCGGCATGGCAACCCGGCGCAATGCCGTAGTCCTGCAGGCCGAGGATGCGCGCCGGGGTCTCGGTCACGGCCAGGAAGCACTGGCGCATCGCGGCCTGGCCCGTCATCTGGGCCACGTGCAGGCCCATGTGCGCGACCTCCAGCATGTCGCCGGAACCGAGCCCGTACCACGGGTCCATCACGCAGTCGTGGCCGAAGGCGACCGGCACCCCGGCCGCCAGCAGCTCCGGCACGCGGGTCATGCCGCGCCGCTTCGGATAGCTGTCGTGGCGGCCCTGCAGGGTAATGTTAATCAGCGGATTGGCGATCGCCGCCACGCCCGCTTCGGCAATCAGGGGAATCAGCTTGCTGACATAGTAGTTGTCCATCGAATGCATGGAGGTCAGGTGCGAGCCGGTGCTCCTGCCCTGCAGGCCCAGGCGCTGGGTCTCGTAAGCCAGGGTCTCGATGTGGCGCGACAGCGGATCGTCGGTTTCGTCGCAATGCAGGTCGACCATCAGGCCCTTGTCCGCCGCGAACTCGCACAGCAGGCGCACCGACTCCGCGCCCTGCGCCATGGTGCGCTCGAAGTGCGGGATGCCGCCGACCACGTCCACGCCCATCGCGATCGCGCGTTTGAGGTTGTCGAAGGCACCGGCGCTGCGCAGCAGGCCATCCTGCGGGAAGGCCACCAGTTGCAGGTCGATGTAAGGCGCCACCCGGCGCTTGACCTCGAGCAGGGCTTCGACCGCCAGCAGCCGGTCGTCGCAGACGTCGACGTGGGTGCGGATCGCCAGCAGACCGCGCGCCACCGCCCAGTCGCAGTACTGCATCGCGCGTTCGATCAGCGCTTCCTGCGCCAGCTGGGGCTTGAGTTCGCCCCACAGCGCGATCCCTTCCAGCAGGGTGCCGGATTCGTTCACGCGCGGCAGGCCGTAGCTGAGGGTGGCGTCCATATGGAAATGGGCATCGACGAAAGGCGGGCTGACCAGGTCGCCGCCGGCATCGATCTCGCGCACGCCGCGCGCCGGCAAATTGGCGCCGACCGCGGCGATGCGCTCGCCTTCGATGGCGATGTCGACGCCGTGGCGGCCGTCGGCCAGGCTGGCGTTACGGATGACAAAATCCATACGTTTTCTCCTGATGAGGACGACCCATTGTACTGCGGATGCTGCTGATTTTTTATTCATGCTACATCGCAATATTTCGTTGCATAAACAACATAAATAGTGCTTTCCAAGCCTGCTGAACGGCTTTACACTAGCCTCTTATTGCAGTGCGTCATAACTGAATAAAGGGATTCCGATGACCCAATTTTCCGACCAGTTGTCCGCCGTCCGCCAGGCCCAGTTCGAGGCCCAGCTCGACATCTTCCGCACCTTGACCACCCGCGCGCTCGACAGCGCCGGCCAGCTCGCCGCCCTGAACATGCGCGCCTCGCGCGCCTCGCTGGAGCAGGCCACGGGCACCTTCAGGCGCCTGCTCGATGCGCGCGAACCGCGCGACCTGTTCGCCCTCGACTCCGCCGCCCAGGGCCAGTGGCATGCCCTGTTCTCCTATGGCCGCGAGCTGTTCGGCTTTGCCGCCGGCCTGCGCACCCTGCCGGCGCCGGTAACGATGCCGCTGCTGGCCACACCGGCGCCGACCGCCAATGTGCCGACCTCCTACACCCAGATCGTCGAGCAGGCCTCGATCGCCGCCGACGCCGCCACCACGATCACCGGCGAGATCACTGCCGCCGCCGTCGACACCGGCGCCGCGCTGGCTGAAGCCGCGATCGATGCCGGCAGCCATGGCGTAGCGCAGCCTGAAGCTGCAGCGGTCGCCGAAGCGGCAGCTGCACCGGTAACCGAAGCTGTAGTCGCGCCGGTAGCCGAAGCCGAAGCCGCACCGGCACAGGACGAAGCACAGCTGGCAGCCTTCGAAGCCGCCATCGAAACGGCGATTGCCGACGACGTTCCGCCGGCCGCGCCGACCGCGCTGGCCAAGGCCCTGAACGAAGTCGCGCCGAAGCCGGCCGGCGCCGAGCATCCGCTGGCTTCCACGCTGCCGCTCCAGGCCGAAAGCCAGGTCGAACTGCCGCCGGTTACGCCGCAAGTCACGCCACCGAAGGCATCGCGCGCATCGCGCAAGAAATAAGCGGGCACGCCGCGCCCGCTCCGCCTGCAGCAGCCTGGCAAAAATAGTACAGTAGCGGTCCTCGCAACACGAACGAAGAACAGGACACGCAATGGGTTTGGCTAGGCTGATCGGCGGCTTCGTGCGCCGGCATTGGCGTTCGTACGCGTCGTCGGCGGTGATGCTGTTCGGCGTCGCCCTGTGCTCGGTGCTGGTGCCGCGCAAGGTCGGCGCCACCATCGACGCCCTCGCGGCGCACCGCCTGCAAGGTCACGACCTCACCATCCAGCTGCTGCAGCTGCTCGGCCTGGGCCTGGCGATCTACGTGCTGCGCGTGGCCTGGCGCCTGCGCCTGTATTCGGCCGCCTACCGGCTCGGCGTCGAACTGCGCACCCGGCTGTACGCCCGGCTCTCCAACCAGGGCCCGGCCTTCTACCAACGCCAGCGCACCGGCGACCTGATGGCGCTCGCCACCAACGACATCGACGCCATCGAGCAGGCCGCCGGCGAAGCGATGCTGGCCGGCTTCGACGGCACCCTGACCCTGGTCATGGTGCTCGGCATCATGTTCCTCGGCGTCGACTGGCGCCTGACCCTGATCGCCCTGCTGCCCTTCCCGCTGATGGCGCTGGCCTTCTGGCATATCTCGAGCCATATCCATACCGCCTCCAGCGATTCCCTGAAGCGCTTTTCGGCGCTCAACGACCACGTGCAGGAAACGCTGTCCGGCGTGCGCACCCTGCGCGCCCTCGGCCTCGAGCAGCGCAGCGCGAAACAGTTTGGCGAACTGGCCGCGCGCGCGGCCGATGCCAGCCTGACGGCGCAAAAGTGGGAAGCGGCCTACGAGCCGGCGGTCGGCCTGACCCTCACCGCCGCCACCGGCCTGACCCTGGGCCTGGGCGGCTACCTGGTGTGGAACGGCCAGCTCACCATCGGTTCGCTGACCAGCTTCACGATGTACCTCGGGCAGCTGATCTGGCCGATGTTCGCGGCCGGCTGGGTGCTGTCCCTGATCGAACGCGGACGCGCCGCGCTGGCGCGCCTGCAGCCGCTGCTGGACGCCCCGCTCACCATCGACGACCACGGCACCATCGCCCAGCTGCGGCGCGGCCCGCTGGAGCTGCGCGATGTCAGCTTCGCCTATACCGGCCAGCAGACACCGGCCCTGAAGCAGGTCTCGGTCAGCCTGCAGCCGGGCCAAACCCTGGGCCTGGTCGGCGCCACCGGCGCCGGCAAGTCGACCCTGCTGCGCGTGCTGCTGCGCCAGGCCGAGCCCCAGCACGGACTGGTGACCTGGGGCGGGCACCGCCTCGACGAATACACGCTCGCCACGCTGCGCGCCGGGATCAGCTGGGTGCCGCAGGAATCCTTCCTGTTCTCGGCGTCGATTGCCGAGAACATCGCCCTCGGCTATCCGGGCGCGTCGCGTACCGAGATCGAGCATGCGGCGAAAATGGCCGACATCCACGACGACATCCTGCGCTTCCCGGACGGCTACGACACCCCGGTCGGCGAAAAAGGCATCACCCTGTCCGGCGGCCAGCGCCAGCGCGTGGCGATCGCGCGCGCGCTGCTGGCGCAAAGCCCGCTGCTGCTGCTGGACGACGCGCTGTCCGCGGTGGACACCGGCACCGAAACCCGCATCCTCGAACACCTCGACGAGCTGCGCGTGAACCGCCCGGAACTGTCGGCGGTGATCGCCAGCCACCGCCTGTCGGCCGTGGTCAAGGCCGACCTCATCGTCGTGCTGAAGGATGGCCGCATCGCCGAATCCGGCACCCACGAGGCCCTGCTCGCGCGCGACGGCTGGTATGCCAGCCAGTGGCGCTATCAACAACTGGAGGCCAGCCTCGATGCAGTCTAAAGAGAAAACCACGCCGGCCCAGGCCAGGCAAGCGGCCGGCCTGCTGCGCCGCGCCGCGCACCCGGACCGCGCTCACCTGGGCTGGGCCACCGGCTGGCTGATCCTGGCGGCGGCGCTCGAAGTGCTCGGGCCGCTGCTGGGCAAGAAGCTGATCGACGAACACCTGCTGCCGCATCACCTGGACTGGACCCGCGTGGCCCTGCTGCTGGGCGGCGTGCTGGTGACCGGCTGGGCGGCATCGTGGATCCGTTTCCTGCAGCTGGTACGCCTGTCCGGCCTGGCGATGCGTTCGGTGCAGCGCCTGCGCGAATGGGTCTACGGCCACGTGCTGCGCCTGCCGATGGCCTTCTTCGACCGCGCCATCACCGGCCAGCTGGTGAGCCGCGTCACCAACGACACCGAGGCCGTCAAAACCCTGTACATCCAGGTGCTGTTCGTGATCCTCGACTCCACCATCGTGCTGGTCGGGACCTCGATCGCGATGGCCTGGCTGGACTGGCACCTGATGCTGATCGTGCTGGCCCTGCTGCCGGCCGTGCTGGGCATCATCTGGCTGTACCAGCGCCTGTCCGCGCCGGCCGTCACCCGCGCCCGCGCCCTGCGCAGCGACATCAACGCCCAGATGGCGGAATCGATCGGCGGCATGAGCGTGCTGCAGGCGAACAATGCCCAGCACCGCTTCGGCGAGCGGTTCAAAGCCACCAACGACCAGCATTACACGGCGCGCGTGGCCGAACTGCGCGCCAACGCCTTCCTGCTGCGCCCCGCGCTCGACTTCCTCAACGTGATCCTGCTGGCGGTGGTGATCTTCAGCTTCGGCCGCCAGAGCATGGGCGCGGTCGAGGTCGGGGTGCTGTACGCCTTCATCAGCTATATCGCGCGGGTGGTCGAACCCCTCATCCAGATCACGATGCAGTTCAGCGGCCTGCAGCAGGCGGTGGTGGCGACCGCGCGCGTGGCGACCCTGCTCGACGAAGCGAATGCGCCCGAACACGGCATGCGCAGCGGCAGCGGCGGCCGGCCAGCCGACACCCCGGTCGACGACCCCAATGCGCCGGCGGTACGGGTGCGCGACCTGAGTTTCGGCTACGTCGATGGCGTCACCGTGCTGCACCACCTGTCGCTCGAGATCCCGCAGGGCGCCTTCTTTGGCATCGTCGGCCACACCGGCAGCGGCAAGTCGACCCTGCTGTCGCTGCTGCTGCGCTACTACCCGGTCCAGCAGGGCAGCATCGAGATCCACGGCGAGCCGCTGGCCGGCATCGCCAACGAGCGCTTCCGCAATGAAGTCGGCCTGGTGCCCCAGGATCCCTTCCTGCTGGCGGCATCGGCGCGCGAGAATATCGACATGGGACGCGGCCTGCCGCAGGACGCCATCGAAGCGGCAGCGCGCGCGGCCCACGCCCACGACTTCATCGCGGCGCTGGAACAAGGCTACGACACACCGCTCGGCGAAGGCGGTTCGCGCCTGTCTTCCGGCCAGAAGCAGCTGATCGCGATCGCCCGCGCCCTGGCCGGCAAGCCGCGCATCCTGCTGCTCGACGAAGCCACCTCGCGCATCGACAGCCAGACCGAGCAGATCGTGCAGCAGGCCGTGGTCGGCCTGCGCGGCAAGGTCACCGTGATCGCCATCGCGCACCGCCTGTCGACGATCCGCGACGCCGACCGCATCATCGTGCTGAACCATGGCCGCATCAGCGAAGCCGGCAGCCATGAAGACCTGATGCGCATCGAGGGCGGCCTGTATCAGCGCCTCTATCTGCTGCAACAACTTGCGGTTTCGAAAAGCGAATAGCGCCTGACTATACAGCCTATAAGTTCCAGGAATACATCTGTATCTTTTTCGCATATACCTTGGAAAAGATGTATTTCTCTGCAGCAAGCGGCGTACAATACTTGGTTGAGTCCCCGGTGGGACGCAATCGACAGTCCTTGGGGAACTATGTTGGCAGGCCACTATCGCGCATCGCACAAGCACCGCAGCCGCGCGCTGCTGGCGGCGCTTTCAATGGCCTCCAGTCTGGCCCTGGCCGATGCCCCCTTGCCGCTCGCCCAGCGCCTCGACGCGATCGAGGACGTCAGCCGTTTCACCCCCTTGCGCGCCCTGCCCCAGTTAGCCCAGGTAGAGCAGGAAAGCCGCGCCGCACCGCTGGCCGAACGGGCGCATTATCTCGCTCTGGCCTGCAATACCCATGACAGCCTCGGTCACCATGCGCTGGCGAGCAAGCTGTGCGATGAACTGATCGAACTCGGCCGGCAGCATGGCGACAACACGACCATCGCGCTGGGCATGCTGACCAAGGCTTATGTGCTGTTCAGCATGAATGAGCGGCTGCAGTCGCACGAACTGGTCTGGCAGGCGGAAAAGCTGGCAACGAACAGCCCAACATGGCCTTGCGGGTGCGGGTGACGATCAGCTCCGGCCAGTCCTATGCCGAGGAAGGTAATTTCCCGATGGCGCTGAGCAAGCTGCAGGCTGCGGCCACGCTGGCGCGCCAAAGCGACCATCCGAAACTGATCGCGATCGCCCTCAATGCGCTGGCCTACCTGTACAACCAGATGCGCGAGCACGACAAGGGCTTCGACACGCTGGAAGAGGCCTACCGGGCCGCGAAAAGCCTCGATTCGCCGGGCCGCATGGCGATGCTGAAGAATACCGAGTACGCGCTGGCGATCGATTCCGGCCAGGTGCAGCGCGGCCTGAAGGCCCTGCAGGCCGCCGTCGAACTGGAACGCAAGATCGACGCCGGCCCGATGATCGCCATCTCGCTGGTCAACCTGTCGGATTGCTACCTGAAGCTGAAGGATTACCGCAACGCCCTGGCCACCGCCCAGCAGGCGCTGGAACAGGCGCAGGTGATCAACGACGAGAGTTCGATCGCGACCGCACGCGTGAACATCGGCCAGGTGTACCTGGCGATGGGCCGCATGGCCGATGGCAAGAAGAGCTTCGAAGAGGGCATGGCCTGGTACGAGAAGTCGGGCAACAAGCCGGATCTGCAGGCGGTCCTGGCCGAATACGGCGAAGCGCTCGAGCATGCCGGCGACCTGACGGGTGCCCTGCAGGCCTACCACCGCGAGCGCACGCTGTCGAACGAGCTGTTCGAGACGCGCCGCCAGAAGGCCGTGATGGAACTGCAGGAAAAGTACGAGGCCGACAAGCGCCAGCGCCAGATCGCGCTGCTGCGCCAGGAAAACCAGGTCAAGAGCACCGAACTCGACAACCGTCGCCTGCAGCAGCGCATCTGGTGGCTGCTGGCGCTGGTGTTCGCGCTGTCGGCGGTGATCGTCTCCTTCCTGTACCGCAAGGTGCGCCAGACCAATGCCCAGCTCGAGGAAAAGAACCTGGAGCTCAAGCAGCAGAGCGCGCGCGACCCGCTGACCGCCCTGTACAACCGCCGCCACTTCCAGGAATTCATGCGCGGCCAGGAAGGCATCGCACAAGCCGCCGCGAACGAAGAGACGGTCAGCGCGCTCTACCTGATGGACGTCGACCACTTCAAGCACATCAACGACACCTACGGCCACGGCGCCGGCGACGCGGTGCTGCGCGAGATCTCGGACGCCTTGCGCGAAATCCTGCGCGAAACCGACATGATCGTGCGCTGGGGCGGCGAGGAATTCCTGGCCTTCCTGCCGGCGGTCCCGCGCAGCAGCCTGGACGACGTGGCGCGCCGCCTGCTGAACGGCATCCCCGCCCGCACCATCGAGTACCAGGGCACGACGCTGTCGGTGAACGTCTCGATCGGCTTCGCGCCCTTCCCGCTGGCGCCCGGCGGCAAGACGATGTCCTGGGAACGCGCCGTCAACCTGGTCGACATGGCGCTCTACCTGGCCAAGGGCCATGGCCGCAACCGCGCCTACGGCGTGCAGCGCCTGACCGGCAATCACAGCATGAGCATGGAGCAGATCGAGCAGGACATCGAGGCTGCCTGGCGCGCCGGCAACGTGGAGCTGTCGGTGGTGCAGGGTCCATGGCCGGAGTTGCGCGCGGTCTCCTGACCTAGCGCGCCGCCTCCTGCATCTTTTCTCCGGCTTTTTCGACTTTTTCGCCGACCTTGGCGGTTGCCCGGTCCAGGTTGTCCCTGGCTTGCGCCGCCGCTTCCTTCGCCTTTTCGCGCGCCCGCTCGGCGGCTTCGTCGGCTTTCGCCACCTGGTCCTGGACCGCGTTCTGCACCCTGGCGCCGGCCTCGTCGACCGCCTTGCCGGCCTGCTGGGCCGGTCCCATGCCCTCGGTGGATGACTCCTTGCAGCCGGCCAGCAAGGTGGCCAGCACCAGGGCGATGATCGATATGCGCTTCACGTTGCACCTCCTTTCCGCTTATTGCATGCCGCTTACTGGAATTTCGCCTGCTGCTCGGCCTGGGTCTTGAGTGCCCGGCACGCTGGGTTGCCGGCGTCGACCATGGTGAGGCACAGCGTCATCTTGTCGGCCGCGGCGCCGTAATCGCCGCGGTCCAGGTCGCGCTCGGCGCTCTGGATCAGATTGCGGGCGGATTCGGCCGCGGCCTGCGACGCCCTTCCGCCACCGGCGCCGGTCGCGCCGCCGCCGGAGGAACCGACGGCGCTGCGCGGCACCGCCAGCGGGTGGGCGGCATCACGCTTTGCCGTCTCGATCCGCTCCTTGAGCGCGCGCGTGTCCTCGTCCTCGCCCCAGCGTTTGGTAAAAGCTTGCAGGCGCGTCCTCGCCTTGTCCCAGCTGGCCGCCGCCAGTGCCGCCTCGACGCCGTTGCTGGCATCGCTCCAGGCCTTGCTGCGCTGGCGCCGCCTGGTGCACTTGGCCGCTTCGTCGTTGAGGGCCTGCTGCAGGCGCTGCAGCTGTTCCTGCGAGGCGCGGGTCTTGCGCAGGGCGATCAGCTGGGCCTGGGCCTCGCTGCCCTTGCACTCGCGCGCCAGGGCGATGGCGGCATCGATCTGGCGCTCGATCTTCTTCGACGAGGGCTTGGCGACCAGCCACACACCCCACAGCAGGGCCAGCGCCAGGATCCACCAGCGCAGCCGGATCGGCGAGCGCTGCGGCGGGTGGGCGGCCAGCGGCGGGCGCGGCACTTCCTGGCGCGGCGGTGGCGGTGGCGGCGCTGACGGACCGCTTGCGCCGGGTTTGCCGCTGCGGCCGAAATCGGTTGCGCTCGGGGTGGCCATCGGCCGCTGCGCGGCTGCTGACGCTGCTGCGGCTGTTGCGGCCGACGACGCTGACGAAGCTGGCGCGGCAGGCGATGCGGGTGGCGGCGGCACCGCGGCAGCCGGTGCCGACGGCAACTCCGGCGGCGCGTCCGACCAGCCGGACAGCGCGGCGGCGGCGCTTGCGCCGGCAGCCGCTGCGGCCGCCGCCGCGGAGACCGTGGACGATGCCGGCGGCGCGTTCACGCCAGGCGCCTGCGTACCCGCGCGCGCCTGCGCAGTCCCGCACCAGGGACAGTAGTTCACGGGCCGCGGCGCCGGTCGGCCGCAGGCTTCGTTGATGCATCGGTAGATTGCCTGGTCGTGCACGGTGCGCCTTTATTCCGGGTCCGGGATGCCGTCGTCGGGGTCCGGGATCGCGGTGTCGAAGGCCGCCGCCAGTTCCGGGATCTCGCCGACCGTCTTCCACTTGTCCTGGCGTGGGTTCCACTGCATGTTCCAGATACGCGTGCCGCCGTCGATCTCGCCGCGCGCCAGCATCTGCGCCACCTCTTCCAGCGCATACGGTCCGCGCTGGGCGCCGTTCACGAACAGCTTGAAGCGCGCCGCCATCGGGGTCGCGCCGACCACGAAAGCGGCCGGGCTGGCCACCGCCGGATGCAGGTCGGTACCGGCCTGTATCGGCTGCATGCTCGGGCTGACGATAGTCGCCGGGGCGCCGCCGCCCTGCTCCATGCCGGCCACCAGGCCCGGCGCCATCGCTGCCGGCGATGCCGAACGCCGCTCCAGCGCCTGCAGGGCGCGCGCCTCGCTGGCCAGGAACTCGGGCCGGATCGTGCGCTTGTCGCCCGGGCGCTCGACTTCCCAGTGGTAGGCGTCGCTGGCCGAGTCCGGCACGACCTCGCTCCACAGGTCGAGCTGGGCCAGCGCCGCCTCGACCTGGGCCGGCGACAGTTCCGGATGCAGGCTGGCGGCGCGCCGCATCCACTGCTCGTACAGGCGCCGCGCGGTAATCGTCGGCAGCGAGGGCGAAGGCAGCTGGGCGCCGGTCTCGTCGACTTCCAGCTTGGGCTCGTACACGCGCAACTGGTAATGGCGCATCAGCGCGGCCAGCAGCGCCAGGCGATAGGGCCCCATCGTGCCCAGGCGCTGGCGCACGGCGGCGATCACCTGCTCGCGGTAATAAGGCGGCAGGCCGTTCGAGCGGATCGCGTACTCGTTACCGATCTGCAGCCATTCGCCGGAACCCTGCTCGACCTCGAACAGGTACTGGCCGCGCGGCTGGAAGGCGGCTTCGCGGTCGCCGGCGTCCTGCTTGCGCCGGATGACGCCCAGCGCCACGGCCTGCAGGAACCATTCGTAATCGTCGGCCAGCCGGTTCAGCTCATCCATCGAGGGCGAGATCGGATGGCGGAAGCGCGTCGAATCGAAGTGCAGGTGCGTCGGGATCTTCGGGTTCTCGATCTGGTAGGAGGCGCGCCAGGTCGGCAGGCCGCGCAGCACCGTCATCGGATAGCCGGACAGCTCGATGTAGCACACCGCCCTGCCCGCCACGCCGGTGTTGACGATGGCGACCGCGTCGCCGTGCAGGAAGCCGGTCGGCACCGCCGCGCGGATCTCCGGCTCCAGCTTGCGCCAGGCGCCTGGGTCGCCGACGCCGACGAAGCACTTGAACTGGTCGGCGCTGGGTGTGAACTCGGCCGAGAAGCGCGCGTTAATCCAGGGCATGCTGCTGCGTATCCATTCGCTGAACACGCGGTGGCGCGCCGTAGGCGACATCGCGTTCAAACGCTCCAGCAGCGGATCGACGGCCTGTGCCGGCTCCAGGCCCTGCGCCTGCATGCTCGAGAGTTGGGTTTGCGCGCGACGGAACAGTTTCAGCAGCAGATCCGCCCGCAGGCGCTCGTCGCCCAGTTGCGGGAACAGCCTGGCCGAGCCGCCGAATTCCAGCAGCACCTCTTCGGCCCAGCCGCTGACGTCGCTGGTGAGCTTGACCGGCTGCGGCAGCACATCGCTGGCCAGTTTGATGTAGGTGGCGTGCTCGTGGCGGGCATCGGCGCGCAGCTGGCCGATGCGCTGGTCGCAGGCCGCCAGCATGGCCTGCACCGAGCGGCGGCCTTCCTGGAATTCGCCGGCGATGCCGCTCCACTGCGCCTGCCCGTGTTCGTCGGTGCCCTGCGGGTTGCCGAGCCAGGCCGACATATTGTTCATGACGTCGATCGCCTGGCCGGACGCCACCGCCAGCAGGTGGAAGCGCAGGTAGTCGGCGATGTCGCGTTTCAGATGGTTCATCACCTCGCGCGCCTGCGCATCCTTGCCGAACAAACGGCCCGCGGCCTGCGACAGGTTGTTCAGCGATTCCTCGACCTGGCGCGTGCGCAGGGCATCGCGGATGTCGCGGTAACGCTTGCCGTTGCGCTGGGCGTTGGCGAGGTCGCGCTGCGCCAGTCTTGCCTTGACCTGCTCCAGCAGCGACAGCACGAACTCCAGGCCGCCCTGCTTGCGATCGTCGAGCAGCATGTAGAGGCGCCCGCGCACGTTCAGGCGCAGGTTGGCCAGCAGCTCGCCGGTGTGGCGCTTGATGCGGTCTTCGCTGGTCTCGGCGGTGGCGCCGGCTTCGCGGATGGCGTCACGCTCCAGGTTGGGCAGCAGCTCGACCACCTTCTCGCGCCACAGCTTCAAATCGTAGGATGCCATGATGCGGTCGATCTCGACCTGCACCTTGCTCTCGACCCGCTCCAGCAGCGAGCGCTGGTCCTTGTCCATCAGGAGCATGTCGGTCAGCGCGTATTCCTGGAAAGGCGTGACGTCCACCGTGCCCTTGCGGAAGTCGGGGAACTCCGAGAACGGGTGCTCCCCCATGGCCATCTGCTCGCGCATGAAGCTGTCGCGCTCCGCATCGGTGGCGCGGCGCGCGGCAGTGCCGTCGGTGCTTGCCAGGCCGAAGAAGGCCTTGACCATCAGCGCCGCCAGCTCGTAGGCGCGGATGTCGTCGCGCAGGCTTTGCTGGGTGTCGAGCACCGCCTGGCCGAAGGCCGAATACACCTTCGAGTAGGACAGGCGCATGTCGCCGAAGCGCTGCTCCGGCACGCGCGGGTTGTAGGGACCGAGCTTGTGCTGCTGCTGGTTGACCGCCACCGAGCGCTTGCGGTTGGCGAAATCGGCCGAGGCGAAGTCTTCGAACAGGGTGTCGGCCACCATCTGGTAGACGTCCTTCACGTCCTGGGTCGCCTTGTTGGCCAGGTTGGCGGTGTCGACGAAATAGACGTCGTCGAAAGGCGCGCCGCGTCCGACCACGCTGTCCGGGTCCATCCACTGCACGCGCGCGTTCATGTCGCGCATGGTGGTTTCCAGCTCCATCAGGGTCGCGTAGGCATTCGCCTCGGTGCGCTCCTTGTTGGCCTTCGCGTAGCCCGAAGGCAGGAACATCACCAGGTCGACCTGGCTGTCCGACACTTCCTGGCGCGCGATGGCCTTGGCGATCCAGCCCAGGTCGATGGCGCTGCCGGCCCCGGTGCCGCCGGCGTTCGAGGCGATGACGACGATGCGGAATTTGCTCGTATCGACCTGCAGGCCCAGGCGCTGGTAATTCTCCTTGCGCTCGATGCCGGCGTTCGAACTGAGGAAGTTCAGCGCGCCCTTGATGCGTCCCCGCAGCTTCGGGTACTTGTCGAACAAATAGAGCCGCGCCAGCGCGCGGATCTGGCCCGCGCCTTTCGACGGATCGATGCCCAGCGAGCGCAGCTTCTTGGGCCGCAGCGGCATCCATTTCTCGATCAGGGGGAAGCGCGCCAGGCTGTCGTCGGACTCGTGGTATTGCGGCAGGTCGAGCGGCTCGACCAGGCGTTCCTCGTCCGAGAGTTTCACGAGTTCGAACCAGGGGTCGGTCTGCTGCGATTTGCCTTCGTCGATGATGGCCTGGTTGTCGAGGTCGAAGTGCAGGAAGCGCGCGACCGGGAAGTCGGCGATCGACTCCACGCGGGTCGGATGCTGGCGGTTCCAGACCGCCGACAGGATGCGGCGGCGGATGCGCATCATGACTTCCATGCCGGTGCCGCCGGCGCCGATGAAGAGCGTCGGGCGCAGGTCGACCTTGAGCTCGGCTTTGTTATTCAGCGAAGAGGGATCGGGAAAATCTGCCATATCGTTTCCTTGCTGGCGCTCAGCGGCGGCCAATGAAAAGTGCTGCGATCAGGGCCACCACGCCGATGACGACTAGCGGCCCCGTGATCGCCAGGGTCAGGTACTTGGCGGCGTTGATGATCGCCAGTACCGCCGCGAAGGACAGGAAGGCCAGCCCGACGAACATCAGCCAGCCCGCGCTGCCGGCCGAGGACGGCGCCACGCGCCTGACCACCAGGTGGTGCACGTAGGCGTTGCGCACGAAGAAGTAAATCACCAGCAGCACCAGGAACACCGCGCCGCCGATGGCCAGGTCGCGTCCCGAGGTATCGCGCAGCGGCGCGGCGCTGGGATTGGTGGCGCCGCCCGGCGCGATCTCGACCGGCTGGTTGGCGGTGTCGGGCGCCGTCTTCGGCAGCGGGTCCTGGGGCGTGGTCTGCTGGGTCTGGCCCGGCAGCTTGAAACCGGGGTCGGTCACGGGCGGGGCTGTTTTCTGGTCTTGCATGGGGTCCTCTCGGGTGTATTTTTTATAGGTGGCTCATCGTCCCAGCCTGACCTGGGCGCCTTCGCGCAGGTCGATCAACTGGTGGCCGAACAGCGTCGTCTTCAGGCTGGCCACCTGCTGGCCCGCCTTGTCGTAGATCGGTTGCGTCGCACCCACCCGCGTGTGCACGGTGCGCAGTTCGTCCTCGACCGTCAGCTGCACGCGGCGCGGCCGGCCATAGGCGTAAGCGGCACCGGCGCCGGCCGCCAGCAGGGCCAGGGCACCGGCAATCGCGGCCAGCAGCGGCCCGGAACCGTAATGCACCCGCACTTCCAGCGGCAGCACCGCGGTTGATGCCTGGATCTCGGCGGGCGGCGTGAAAATCTCCGGCAGCGGATCGCCCGGGAACAGCGCCGCCATGCGTTCGCGGAAGGCCTGCGACAGCACCAGCTTCTGGCCGGCCAGGTGCAGCTCGATCTGACCGGGCAGCACATAGGCCGAGCCGGCGGACTGCAGGGCTTCCATCGACCATTTGCCGGGCAGTTTCGCGACCGGCAGCTGCATGCTGGAAGCCAGCGGCTCGGCCTTGCCCGGCGCCAGCTGCTGCACGGCGTGGCGTGCCAGTTCGATCGGGCGGTTTTCGCCGGCCAGCATGGAACGCGCGCTGAGCGTGGCGCCGGCGATCGTGTACGGGTAGATCGTGTTCTCGAGCTGCCACTGGATGCGGGTGCCGGGCGCCACCGCATCCGGTTCGACGTCGGCGTGCAGGCGGCCGCCGGCATCCATCGCCAGCGCCACGCCGGGCGCGCCTTCGACGCGGCGCGGTACCAGGCGCACGGTGTCGCGGTCGAGCGGTTTCAGGCGCGCCGGCGGCTCGGTGATCACGCGCTGCACGCGGCCGGATGCCAGCAGCGCGTCGAGGGCGCGGCTGCCTTCCTTCCCAGCCGCGAACACATACACCATCAAGCCGTTCGCGCTGTAGTGCGCGCCCTTGACCGGCATGCGCAGCGGGAAGGCCAACGCCTTGTCGATCGCGGCGCCGCGGTGGATCAGGGCATAGAACTCGCGGTTGCGCTGGGCGGTCGCCTGGTCGTTGTTGGGGCTGTTGCGGTTGTTCGTCACCAGCCAGACCAGTCCTGGCTTGCCGGCCAGCACCCGGTCCAGGGCGGCGTCGACGGCCTCGCCGAGGTCGGTGTCGGCCAGCGCCTGGCCGCCGGGCTTCCTCGCCGTCTCCAGGCCTTGCAGCGCGGCCTGCACGTGGCCATGCACCGACTTCGCATCGACCTGTTCGGACAGCAAGGCACGCGGCGAGGGAGCGCCGGGCAGCGACTGGTTGAAGGCGGCCAGCACCAGCGCATCGCCGGGCTGGGCGACGCTGCTGACCAGTTCCGTCACCAGCGGCTTGAAGCTCGAGTTTGGGTCGCTGTAGAAGGGTTCCATCCAGCCCGAGTTCTGCACCAGCACCACGTGCGGGATGGCGAGGGCCAGCCCCGGCAGGCCAGCCGCGAGCGCGATGACAAAGGCGAGCGCGCGCCTCACGACAGCTCTTCCAGGTGCCAGCCGCGGATCCGGTTCCAGTCTGGGTGGTGCAGCCAGAGGTGATTGGCGTACACGAAGGGCAGGCACTCGAGCGGACGCGACAGGCGTGCGATCTCGTCGAGGATGACGTTGCGCCGGCCTATCCATTCGACCGTGGTGCGGGCGATCACGCGGTCGGCCAGCGCGTCTTCGGCGCGGCCGGTGTATTTGTGGAAGCGCAGCACCAGCCCGCTGGGCTGGGCGCGGTTGTTGTTGAAGCTGCGCAGCAGCGGCAGCACCAGCGAATCGTCTTCGTTCTGGTCCTCGACGTGTTCGCCAGACCAGGGTTCGTCGACCACCGGATGGCCGCGCCGGAACAGCAGGTTGGCAAAGCCCAGGCGCGCGCCATCGATCGGTTCACGCTGCGGCCGTTCGACGCCGAGTTCGAGGAAGCAGTAGGACAGGCCGTCGTGCCCGATCAGCCACATGCGGCCATCGCGGCTCAGGGTCGGCCCGCCGAACTGCAGGCGCGGCAGCCAGGTATCGGGCCAGGGCAGGAAGCGCGGCGCCTCGCCCGGGCGCCACAGCAGCTGGCCTTCGTCGTGCAGCCAGAATAGCTGGCCGTCGTAGCCGATCGGACGGCTCCAGCCGGACAGCGGCAGCGCACCGCAGTCGTATTGCGGGCCGGGGGCGAGGTCCGCATCCAGCGCACACAGCACCAGCACGCCGGCATTCCCGCGCACCAGGCAGGCCAGCTGGCGCCGCATCGTGCCCGGCGCCGCAGCCAGCGGCGCGGCCAGCACCGGTTCCAGCCGGTAGGTCTCGTTGATCGGGTTGATCCACAGGCGGTACAGGCCCTGCGCGGTCGGCACCAGGCCGACTTCGCCGCGCCGCGGGGCCAATGCCGGCAGCCAGCCGTAATCGGATGCGCCGAAACGCAGATCGGCCGTGCCCTCTTCCGGCACCAGCACATGCCACAGCTCGCCGAGCGGGTCCCAGTACTGCAGCACGCCGCGGCCCGGCGCCAGGGCCAGCAGGCGCTGTTCCGGAAAACCGTAGCCGGCGGCGATGAAAACGCATTGCGCGTTCGGCGGCGGCGGCATCGAGGCGTCGAAGCGGCCGATACTGGGCGCGGCGGGACGTTCCTCGAGGCTGTCGCCGAGCGGCAGCGAGGTCACCGGCAGGCCATGCGGCACGTGGCGCGGCAGCAGTTGGTCGGCATGCTGGCCCCACCAGTCGGGCCCACGGCGGGCGCTGCCGGCCAGGCGTTCGAGTGGACGTCCACAGGTGGGGCAAAACGAGAAACCTTCGGGGTAGATAGGCGAGTGCTCGCAGCCTTCGCTGCCGTCTTCATTGGCGCAGCGTGGCAGCGAGGCGCCGAGCAGGTGCGCGAAGTCGGCCATGCGTCCACGCGCATGGGCGCGCCAGTCGATCCGCCCCAGCCCTTCGCTGGCGGCCAGCTCGAACTGGCCGCTGTTCTCGTCTTCCAGCCAGACGCTGGCTGGTGTTTCCCATCGGTATGCCATTGGGTTTGCCGTCGCCCCCGCTCGTTATCCTTTTGGAATCATAGCGCCGGCATGGGGGGGCGCGGCGCCCCGTTCACGAAAGGAGCGCGGGGCGGTGCTTCACGGATCAAATGACGGGCTGTTCAGCGGAACTTCTGGACGCATCGACGGCCGCAACCTGGCGGATCTTCCAGACGCCGTTCTCGAGCACCATCGATAGCGCCAGCGTCTGGCGCGGACCGGCATCAATGCTGGCGTCGCCCAGGGTGACGAGGACGTCCGCCGTGCCCGCGCGCTGGCGCACCGTGGCGGCCCGTACGCTGCGCTGCCAGGCCGGCCGGTAGCTGGCGGACTGGATGAAGTAATCGCGCTGCGGCAAGCGGCCGGCCTGCAGGCGTTCGACCAGCCGCGCCGCCAGTTCCCTGGCCACGTAGCGGGTGAAGGTGTCGTAGCGGTCGCTGAGGGGGTCCTGGTCGGCGCTCAGGGCTTCCAGATACCAGCCGTAGAACTCGGTCGCGACGACCTCCGGTGGCCGCGCGCCCGCTTTCACTTCCAGTGCGCGCGCAGCCGGGGCCGCGGCCAGCATCAGCGCCAGCAACAAGGCCAGGAAATTAAGAATAGGAAATTTTCCCTTTAGAATCAACATGATAAGACCTCCGCCAGCCAAACTGTGCAGCAAAGCCGGCCTGGCGTCCGTGAGCTGCCGCAAGCCGCGCCGTAGCCGCTCGGTACCGCTGCGGCAAGGCTATAATGACGGGTTGCTTCCCACCGTTTTGACGCCATGACCGCCACCGCGCTTTCCACCGCCGACCTGCCCGCCTCCGCCATCGACGCCGCCACCGCGCACCTGCGCGACGTGCTGGCGATCGCGCTCGAACACGGCCCGGGACGGCGCGCACTGGTGGTGTTCGACGGGCGCACCGGCCTGTCCCGCGCACTGGTCGAGGCCTACCGCCGCAACCTGCCCGAGGCCGTCTTCATCGACTTCGACAGCGTCACGCCCGATACCGTGCTGGCCGCCTTCAAGGACTACGCGGCGGGCGACCTGGTGGTGCTGGTGCAGTCGACCAACTTCCGCCTCGACGGCTTCCGCCTGCGCGTCGAACTGTTCAAGCTGGGCCTGAAAGTGATCGAGCACGTGCACCTGTCGCGCATGCCGGGGGCGCAGGGCGACCACTACATCGAAGCCCTGGCCTACGACCCGCAATACTTCCGCGGCGTCGGCCATGCCCTGAAGGCGCGCATCGACGTGGCCAGGCGCGCCGAGGTGCATGGCGGCGATGCCGTGCTGGTGTTCGACTCGCCGCTGGAATCGGCCAAGCTGAACGTCGGCGACTACAGCGCGATGAACAATGTGGGCGGCCAGTTCCCGATCGGCGAAGTGTTCACCGAGGCGCAGGATCTCGAAGCCGTCAGCGGCCGCGCCCAGGTCCACGTGTTCGGCGATACCTCCTACCTGGTGAACCGCCCGGCTGCGCCGATCACGCTGGTGATCGAGCGCGGCCGCGTGGTCGATGCGGAAAACGTGACGCCCGAATTCCAGCAGGTGCTGGACATCATCCGCCGCGACGAAGGCGAGGTCTGGGTGCGCGAACTGGGCTTCGGCATGAACCGCGCCTTTACGCGCGAGCGCCGCGTCGACGACATCGGCACCTACGAACGCATGTGCGGCATCCACTTGTCGCTGGGCGCCAAGCACGGCGTGTATGCGAAACCCGGCTTCAAGCGCAAGGACGCGCGCTACCACATCGACGTGTTCGTGGTGACCGATGCGGTGTATCTCGACGATGAGCGGGTGTATGCGGATGGCGGCTGGACGGTGGCGGCGTCGTAAAATACGCGCTCGTTCAACGGAGACTTCACCACCATGCTGACCCAGGAACAGCGCGCGCAGTACCAGCGCGACGGCTATATCGTCATCCCGAATTTCAAATCGCCCGATGCGATCGCAGGCCTGCGCGCACGCGCCGAACAAATCGTCGATGCCTTCGACCCGGCGGAATCGCGCGCCGTCTTCACCACGCGCGACCAGGAAAACGCCAGCGACGCCTGGTTCCTCGGCTCGGACAATACCGTGCGCTGCTTCTTCGAAGAGGAAGCCTTCGACGCCAACGGCCAGCTGAAGCAGGCCAAGGCCCTGTCGATCAACAAGATCGGCCACGCCATGCACGACCTCGATCCGGTGTTCGAAGCGTTTACGCGCGATGCGCAACTGGCGGCGGTGGCGCGCGACCTGGGACTGGAACAGCCGCAGGTCTGGCAGTCGATGTACATCTTCAAGCAGCCCGGCATCGGCGGCGAAGTACGCTGGCACCAGGACGCGACCTTCTTCGATTCCACGCCGATCAGCGTGACCACCTTCTGGTTCGCACTGGAAGACGCGACCATCGAGAATGGCTGCCTTTGGGTCGAACCGGGCGGCCACCGCGGACCGCTGCGCGAGCGCTTCCTGCGCGATGGCCAGCAGATCACGATGGAAAAGCTCGACAGCACGCCGTGGCCGGACGATTCGACCGCCGTGCCGCTCGAAGCGAAGGCCGGCAGCCTGGTGTGCTTCCACGGCCTGCTGCCGCACTACTCGGCGCCGAACCGGTCGCCGGTGTCGCGGCATGCGTTCACCTTGCATGTGACCGATGCGCGCACCGCATACTCGGCGCGCAACTGGATTCAGCGGGATGCCAGCTTGCCGGTGCGCGGGTTCGACTGATTTCTTTCTCGACCAGTATTTTTATCGAGGTCGACGTGGACATCGTCGACTTCCTCGAACCAGCATTGAAAATGCAGCGCATCCAACTTCTGGCATCCAGACCATCATGAGCAAACGAAACCCGATGGATAAGGCTCAGGCCCGCGAACGGCGCAACCAACTGCTGGAATCCGCCGCCGCCGCCAACTTGTCGCTCACTGAAGGCGTACGAGAGATGCGACCGATTTCCGGGATGACGCAAGAGGAATTCGCACAGCATCGCGACGTCAGCCCGCGCGTCATCAAGGCGCTAGAGCTGGGACAGGGAAATCCGACGGTGGCAACCTTGAACCGAATTGGGGAGTTCTTTGGGGTGGAGGTAGGGTTTGTACGGGTCAGGCGTGCTGCAGCAGTTACAGAGCCGCTGCCGCAACACAAGGGCGACGAACCTAAAATTCCTGGCGAACTAGATTTGTCTACTTTGCAAAACATGTTGACAGTCCATGAATCACTAATTGCCGACCTACGGAAATATATGAAGGGGCTTGAAAATCCAAAAGTGGCATCACAAAGGAAACGGAAACCTCAATCCTCGTAAGGTGAAAAAGATATTTCTTGCTGAAGAGATATTGCACATCGATAATGGTTAACGAATAGATAACCATCTTGATGGAGTCCGTATGTTCAGCATACCGGCGAAACTTCTAGCTTTTCTCACTGCAGTACTAACCTGCACCGCCGCCCAGGCCGCTGACGGCGACATCCGCCGCCGCATCGAACAAGGCCTGCGCCCCGCCGTCGCCTTGCAAGGCAAACCCGTCCCCACTACCACCCTCGAAGCCGAGATGCAGCGTTTGCACGTGCCCGGCGTCAGCATCGCCGTCGTCCGCGAAGGCAGGATCGCCTGGGCCAAGGGCTACGGCGTCGCCGTCAAGGATGGACAGCCGGTCACGCCGGACACGCTGTTCCAGGCTGCCTCGATCAGCAAGCCGGTTACCGCTTTCGCCGCGCTGCGCATGGTGGAAGCCGGCAAGCTCTCGCTCGACGCCGACATCAATACCTAACTGACGACCTGGAAGCTGCCGCCCGGCCCCAAGGGAACGCATGCCACGCTGCGCCAGCTGCTGTCGCACACGGCCGGCACCACGGTGTCGGGCTTCCCCGGCTATGCGCACGACGCCAAGGTGCCGACCCTGCTGCAGGTGCTGGACGGCGCGCCGCCCGCGAACACCAAACCGGTGCGGATCGAAACGGCGCCCGGCACCGAATGGAAATATTCAGGCGGCGGCTACACAGTGGTCCAGCAGGCCATGATCGACGCCGGCGAAAAGCCCTTCGGCGAGCTGGTGGCCTCGAGCGTGCTGGCGCCGCTCGGCATGGCAAACAGCACCTTCGCCCAGCCCTTGCCGGCGGCCCTGCTGCCGCGCGCCGCACTGCCGCACGACGCCAAGGGCGAGCCCTACAAGGGCGGCGCCTACACCTATCCGGAACTGGCCGCGGCCGGCCTGTGGACCACGCCCAGCGACCTGGCGCGCTTCGCCATCGGCGTGCAGCGCACCGCCAAGGGCCAGCAGCCGCCGGCGTCCGGGCGGGTCCTGCTGCCGCCCGATCTGGCGCGCGCCATGCTCACGCCGGTGAAGAACGGTTACGCGCTCGGCTTCGAAATCGAGGGCAAGGGTGCCAACCGTGCCTTTACCCATGGCGGCAGCAACATGGGCTTCCAGAACTCCCTGTACGCCTACGTCGAACGCGGCGACGGCATCGTCGTGATGACCAACGGCGATGCTGGCGCCGAGCTGGCGCAAAGCATCCTGCGCGCGGCTGCCTTCGAATACCGCTGGCCCGGCAACCAGACCACGATGCGCAAGGCGGTAGAGCTCTCGCCGGCAAAGCGCAGGGCGCTGCTCGGCACCTACGAGATCAAGGGACTCGGCACCTTCGAGATCGCGGAACAGAAGGGCAAACTGGTGCTGGGAATCCGCGAAGGCGTGATCGAGCCGCTGTACGCCGCCCCCGGCTCGCCGACCAAACTGTTCGTGCTGTCGCGCGAACTCGAACTGCACATGGCGAAGGACGGCAGTCCAACCGGCCGCCTGCACGCAGGCGCCTTCGACGTGGCTTTCAAGCGCGTCAAGCCAGCGCCCGGGGCGCACTGAGCACATTGCCTCACATCAAGCCGCCAGTATTAAAACTACAAAGCGAGCTTGAATTCGATTGACACACAATTTGGCTCGCTCAACAATCTCTGCACCGGAGATGACGAGACGCGCGCACGCAAAAACTCCGACCCGTAGTAAAAGTACTGAAACCAATACGTACAAATAACGGAGGAGAACAATGAAGAACGCAATCGCTGCCGCTCTGGCCGCAGGCATCCTGCTGTCCGCAAGCCAGGCCGGCGCCGCCACCCCGGCGCAGCAGGCCGGCGGCAGCAACGCCATCCTGCTGCAAGGCTTCCACTGGAATTCGGCGGGTTACGCCGGCCCCGACTGGTACAACACCCTGCTCAACAACGTGGCCGACATCAGCAGCCTGGGCGTCACCCACGTCTGGTTCCCGCCGCCCTCGGATTCGGGCGCGCGCGAAGGCTACCTGCCGCGCCAGCTGAACAAGCTCGATTCCAGCTACGGCAGCACGGCCGAACTGACCAACGTGATCAGCGCCTTCAAGAGCAAGGGGGTCAAGGCGATCGCCGACGTGGTCGTCAACCACCGGGTCGGCACCACCGGCTGGTCCGACTTCACCAACCCGAACTGGACCACCTACACCATCGTCAACAACGACGAGTGCAATTGCGGCCTGGGCGCGGGCGACACCGGCGACGGCTTCAGCGCCGGACGCGATCTTGCGCACACCAACGTCGGCGAAGTCCAGAACGGCATCATCAACTGGCTGAACTACACGCTCAAGCCGATCGGCTTCTCCGGCCTGCGCTTCGACTACGTGAAGGGCTTCGGCGCCAACTACGTGGGCCAGTATGCGAACGCCTTCGGCGCCGAGTTTTGCGTCGGCGAGCTGTGGCCGAACTTCGACATCAACAACATCGACGCCAACCGCCAGGCGCTGATGAACTGGATTAACGGCACCAGCAACAGCTGCGGCGCCTTCGACTTCACCACCAAGGGCATCCTCAACGACGCCCTCGCCAACGGCAATTACTGGCGCCTGAAGGCCACCGACGGCAAGCCGCAGGGCGCGATCGGCTGGTGGCCGGCGATGATGGTGACCTTCGTCGACAACCACGACACCGGTCCGGCCGAAAGCTGCGGCAGCGGCCAGAACCTGTGGCCCGCCCCCTGCGGCAAGGTGATGGAGGGCTATGCCTACATCCTCAGCCACCCGGGCATCCCGACCGTGTTCTACCCGCACATCTACAACTGGAACCTCAAGACGCAGATCGCGGCGCTGATCAAGGCCCGTAAAGCGGCCGGCGTGAACTCGACCTCGGCGGTGTCGATCCAGCAGGCGACCCAGGGCCTGTACGCGGCGATCGTCACCGGCAGCACGCGCCAGCTGGCGATGAAGATCGGCCCGAACAGCTGGAGCCCGGGCACCGGCTGGACCCTGCAGACCTCGGGCACCAACTACGCGGTCTGGATGAAGTAAGCCTTCCCCACGTCCACGCCATGCACGCTGACGTGGTTGCGTCCGTGCTGCTTGGCGTGGTACATCGCCTCGTCGGCGCGCTTGAGCACCTCTTCCCATTGCGTATCGCCCGGCTGGGCCGCGGCCAGGCCGACGCTGACCGTCATCGGCAGCGCCAGTCCGTGTGCGAATATCGGCGTGCCGGCCACCAGTTCGCGCAGGCGCTGCGCGATGCCCTGCAGGTCGGCCAGCGTGCCGCCATTGACCAGCACCGCGAACTCTTCGCCGCCGATGCGAAACAGCGCGTCGTAGCCGCGCAGGGCGCGCGCGGCGAGCCTGGTGACGTGGCAGATCGCGGCGTCGCCGGTGCTGTGGCCATAGCGGTCGTTGATCGACTTGAAGTGATCGATGTCGAAGGTGATGAAGAACAGCGGCGTGCCGGTGCGCTGGCAGCGGTCGAATTCGCGGCGGGCGATGTGTCGTGCAGGGCGCGGCGGTTCAGCCACCCGGTCAGGACGTCGGTGCGCGAAGCGCGGCGCAGCGCCAGCTCCTGCTGGTGGGTGACGATCAGCGCGCAGGCCATCGTCGCCACCGACAGGAACACCAGCACGAACAGCGAGCCCGAGGTCTGCAGGAACTGGCTGCCCATGAAGGTGAGCACGCGGTCTTCGCTGACCAGCATGTAGATGGCACGCGCGCTCATCTGCGCCATGAACAGCAGCTCCAGCACCATCAGCGGCCGGTAGGCGGGTTTGGCGCCCTCGTCGGGCTGGCGCCACAGCAGCCAGACCACGCCGAGGTTGATGGCGACCACGACCGGCGTGAACAACAATAGACGGTGCAGCACCGAGCCCAGGGTCCAGGGCAGCGCGTGCACGGCCAGCACGCCCAGTGCCAGCAGCAACAGCAGATCGTAGCGCGGCCGCAGGGACAGGTGGCGGCGCACGCCGACCAGGATGCCGGCATGGCCGGCAATGTAGAACATGTTGGCGATGGCGGGCGCGGCCGCGTGGTCGGGATGGATCTTCAGGGCCACGGCGCCGATGATATTGGTCGCCATGAAGCACAGGCCGCTCAGCGACCAGTCCAGCAGGCAGCGCTGGCGCGAACTTGCGCGGTAGAGCAGCAGCATGCTGGCGGCCATGACGCCGGCCACCATGGCGGAAGCCACGACGAGAGTAAACGAATCCATGCTGATCCCCGACGACCGAACGCTGCAGTAACGATGAATGCCTGGAGTATAAAATTATTGTCGTCAGGTAAATCTCCCACATTGTTTCAAACGAAGCGAAACCGGGTGCCTGCAAGGCTGTGATATAAGTGCACTCCAACCACCGAGCCGTGCCCATGAAACCCGCTTTCTTCGCCATCGTTGGTGCCCAGTTCTTTTCGTCGCTGGCCGACAGCGCGCTGTTCATCCTGTGCGTGTCGCTGGTCACGACCCTGGCCTTTCCGGAGTGGATGACGCCGATGCTGAAGATGGGCTTCGTGCTGTCCTACATCCTGCTGGCCCCCTTCGCCGGCGCCTTCGCCGACATGTTCCCGAAGGGCCGCGTGATGCTGGCGACGAACACGATCAAGATGCTCGGCTGCTCGCTGATCCTGGCCAAGGCCAATCCCCTGCTCGCGTATGGCATCGTCGGTTTCGGCGCCTCCGCCTATTCGCCGGCCAAGTACGGCATCCTGGCCGAAGTCCTGCCGGCGCGGCGCCTGGTGGCGGCCAACGGCTGGATCGAAGGCAGCACCGTGGTCGCCATGATCCTCGGCACCATCCTCGGCGGGCTCATTTCCGCCAACCAGCACACCATCGCCTGGCTGCTGCGGGTCACGCCCGCCCACGACGGCATCATGGACACGCCGGTGAGCGCGGCGGTGCTGGTGATCGTGCTGACCTATTTCGTGGCCGGGGTCCTGAACTTGTGCGTGCTGAACGCCGGCCCCCGCTATGCCAAGGCACGCCGCTCCCTGCCCGCGCTGCTGCTCGATTTCTACCGCTGCAATTCGACGCTGTGGCGCGACCGCGAGGGCCGCGTATCGCTGGGCGTGACCTCGCTGTTCTGGGGCGCCGGCATGGTGCTGCAGATCCTGCTGCTGGCCTGGGCCCGGTCGGCGCTCGGCCTCAGCCTGGACAAGGCGGCGGCGCTGCAAGGCGTGTTCGCGCTCGGTGTGGTGATCGGCGCCGCCATTGCCGGCAAGACGGTGCCGCTGGTGCGCTCGATGGCGGTGATGCCGGTCGGGATCGTGCTGGGCGTCGGATTGTGCGCGATGGTCTTCGTGCACACGGTGCAGGTGGCGCTGCCGTTGCTGCTGGCGATCGGCGTGCTGGCCGGCCTGTTCGTGGTGCCGATGAATGCCATTCTGCAGCACCGCGGCCATAGCCTGATGAGCGCCGGACAATCGATCGCGGTACAGAATTTCAACGAGAACCTGGCTATCCTGGCAATGACGGCCAGCTATGCGATGGCCTTGCAGATCAAGCTGGAAATGAACACGGTGCTGGTACTGCTGGGCATCCTGATCGCGCTCACGACGATTTATCTGCGCGCCGTGGCGAACTCGGCCCGGCATGCATAAGCTTTGCTCATAGTTGACATCAATATATTAGGTTTGCCTATAATAAATTTAAGTCAACTTCATGCGTAGAGGTAGCCATGGCCGTCATCTCGCTGGTGATCCAGATTCTCGGGTTCATCTTCCTCATTGCAGGCTTCCGCGGCGGCAACCGCAACATGCTGCTCGGCGCCGCCCTGCTGCTCTGGTTTGGGGCCGGTTCCAGTGACTTTGTGCACGGCTTCATCGAAGGCGTTCACAGCGCCGGCGCCTGAGCGCCCTGCCTGCCTATACAACAGTATCGAAAACGCCACATTGCGGCAAATCAATGCTTTGTAACAAGCTTGTTACAAATCAAGCGAACCATTGCTTTAGAGGGAAGACTAGAATATTTTCTTTCTTTCAACCTCTATAGCAGGGTAAATATGATACGTTTGCCGATCGCCTTGGCGGCCTTATACCTCAGCGCATTAACGCCTGCGGCGCTCGCCGCCCCGTATGGCGGCGAGCCTTTCGACGACAAGTTCCGCCAGCTCGACGAACTACTCCCTACGCCGACCACGATCCGCACCGCCTCCGGCGCACCGGGTCACGCCTACTGGCAGCAGCGCGCCGACTATTCGATCCGCGCGACGCTGGATGAGGCGAACCGTTCGATCACCGGCGCCGAGACGATCACGTATCACAACAACTCCCCCGACACGCTGACCTACCTGTGGGTCCAGCTCGACCAGAACATCTACAAGCCGAACTCGGATACGCGCACCAGCGCCACCGTCCGTTCGCGCGACGCCTGGGACAAGCCGCGCGGTCCGGACGACGGCATGAAGTTCGACCAGCTGCAGACCCTGATGACCGCCCGTACTTTCGATGGCGGCTTCAACATCAAGTCGGTCAAGGACAGCGGCGGCGCCCCGCTCCACTACGTCATCAACCGCACGATGATGCGCATCGACCTGCCGCAGCCGCTGAAGCCCGGCGCCAAGGTCGCGTTCTCGGTCGAGTGGTCCTATAACATCAACGAGCAGAAGGTGCTCGGCGGCCGCTCGGGCTACGAAAAGTTCGACGACAAGAACGACCTGTTCGAGATCGCCCAGTGGTTCCCGCGCATGGCGGCCTACTACGACGTGACCGGCTGGCAGCACAAGCAGTTCCTGGGCACCGGCGAGTTCACGCTGGAGTTCGGCGACTACGACGTCGCCGTGACCGTCCCGGCCGACCACATCGTCGCTTCCACCGGCGAACTGCAGAACCCGGGCGACGTCCTCACCGCGACCCAGCGCCAGCGTCTCGAGCAGGCGCGCACCGCCAAGCAGCCGGTCGTGATCGTGACCCAGCTTGAGGCCGAAGCCAAGGAAAAGACCCGCGCCAGCGGCACCAAGACCTGGCGCTTCAAGGCCAGGAACGTGCGCGACTTCGCGTTCGCCTCGAGCCGCAAGTTCATCTGGGATGCCCAGGGCTTCAAGAAGGACGCGACCAACGTGATGGCCATGTCCTACTACCCGAAGGAAGGCAATCCGCTGTGGGAGAAGTACTCGACCCAGGCCATCATCCACACCATCGACCAGTACAACAAGTACTCCTTCGACTACCCGTACCCGGTGGCGATTTCGGTGAACGGTCCGGTCGGCGGCATGGAATACCCGATGATCTCGTTTAACGGTCCGCGTCCGACCAAGGACAAGAAGACCGGCGAGCTGACCTGGTCGAAGCGCACCAAGTATGGCCTGATCGGCGTGATCATCCACGAGGTGGGCCACAACTACTTCCCGATGATCGTCAACTCGGACGAGCGCCAGTGGACCTGGATGGACGAAGGCCTGAACAGCTTCGTGCAGTACCTGGCCGAGCAGGCCTGGGAAGAAAACTATCCGCAGTCGCGCGGCGAACCACGTTCGATCGTCGACTACATGAAGAGCGCCGGCCAGCAGCCGATCATGACCAACTCCGAGTCGATCACGGCATTGGGCGCGAACGCCTACGCCAAGCCGACCGCCGCCCTGAACGTGCTGCGTGAGACCGTGCTGGGCCGCGAGCTGTTCGACTTCGCGTTCAAGGAATACGCACGCCGCTGGAAATTCAAGCGTCCGACCCCGTCGGACTTCTTCCGCACCATGGAAGACGCCTCGGGCACGGACCTCGACTGGTTCTGGCGCGGCTGGTTCTACACCACCGATCACGTCGACGTCAGCGTGGACGGCATCAGCGAGTACACCATCGGCACGAAAGACCCGGAAATCGAAAAGGCCTGGAAACGCGCGCAGAAGAATGCGGAGCCGGTCTCGATCACCGACCAGCGCAACAAGGGCACGCTGCCGCGCCGCCTGGATTCCCATCCGGAGCTGAAGGACTTCTACAACGAGCACGACGAGTTCACGGTCACCAACAAGGACCGCAACAAGTACAACGAAGCGCTCGAAGGCATGGAAGACTGGGAAAAGGCGCTGCTCAAGGAAGGCAAGCACCTGTACCTGGTGGACTTCACCAACAAGGGTGGCCTGGTGACCCCGCTGGTACTGGAGATCACCCTGGCTTCCGGCAAGAAGTACGTGGAACGTGTGCCGGCCGAAATCTGGCGCTACAACCCGAAGAAGGTCACGAAGCTGATCATCACCGACGAGCCGATGACCGGCCTGGTGCAGGACCCGTACTGGGAAACCGCCGACACCGACCAGAGCGACAACGCCTGGCCGCGCAAGGCGACCCCGTCGCGCCTCGAACTGTTCAAATCGCAGCGTCCGCAGGACGACATGATGAAGGACTATAACGAGAAGCTGAAGACCAAGGAAACCAAGGAGTCGAAGGACGACAAGGCCACCAAGGACGCCAAGCCGGAAGTCAAGGCCGCGGCCGACCAGGGCGCAGCAGCAGCACCAGCAGCAGCAAACAAGTAAGACCGTAGGGTGGGCACCCCGTGCCCACGCGTGACGCCACAACATGGCGGCGCCACGCGTGGAACATGGCGTGCCCATCCTCCGTTTGAGACCGCAAAACATACATATAACAAGCACATGAACTTCAAGCGCCTGCCCGCCAGCCTCGCCGCCCTGAGCCTGATCGCCTCCCTCGTCAGCCCTGCCGTCGCCCAGCAATTCGACGACAAGTTCCGCCAGCTCGACGAACTCCTGCCCACGCCCACCGACACCCGCACCGCCTCGGGCGCGCCGGGCCACGCCTACTGGCAGCAGCGCGCCGACTACAAGATCCGGGCCAGGCTGGACGAAGCGAAGCACGCCATCATCGGTTCCGAGACCGTCACCTACCACAACAACTCGCCGGACACGCTGCACTACCTGTGGCTGCAACTGGACCAGAACCTGTTCAAGCCGAACTCGAACGGGCGCACCTCGGCTACCGTGGTCTCGCGCGAAGCCTGGGCCAGGGCGACGCCGGAAACCGGTGTGAAGTTCGATGCGATGCGCACCATGCTGGAATCGCGCCTGTTCGACGGCGGCTTCAACATCACCGCGGTGAAGGATGCCGGCGGCGCGCCGCTGCGCTACGTCATCAACGGCACCATGATGCGCATCGACCTGCCGCAGCCACTGAAGCCGGGCGCCAAGCTGTCCTTCGGCGTCGACTGGCACTACAACATCAACAACCAGAAGGTGGTGCACGGCCGTTCGGGCTATGAAGGCTTCGACGACAAGAACGACCTGTTCGCGATCGCCCAGTGGTTCCCGCGCATGGCGGCCTATTACGACGCCCACGGCTGGCAGCACAAGCAGTTCCTCGGCGCCGGCGAGTTCACGCTGGAATTCGGCGACTACGACGTCGAGGTCACGGTGCCGTCCGACCACATCGTCGCCGCCACCGGCGAGCTGCAGAACCCGGACGCGGTCCTGAGCCCGGCCCAGCGCGAGCGCCTGAAGCAGGCGCGCACCGCCAGGCAGCCGGTGCTGATCGTGACCCAGGCCGAGGCGGAAGCCAAGGAAAAATCCCGCGCCGAGTCGACCCGCACCTGGCGCTTCCGCGCGAAAAACGTGCGCGACTTCGCCTGGGCTTCGTCGCGCAAGTTCATCTGGGATGCGCAGGGCTACAAGAAGGACGGCACCGATGCGCTGGCGATGTCCTTCTATCCGAAGGAAGGCAACCCGCTGTGGGGCCAGTACTCGACCCAGGCCGTGGTGCATACCCTCGAGCAGTACAACAAGTATTCGTTCGACTACCCCTACCCGGTGGCCATCTCGGTCAACTTCGACGTCGGCGGCGGTATGGAATACCCGATGCTGTCGTTTAACGGCCCGCGTCCGACCAGGGACAAGAAGACCGGCGAGATCACCTATTCGAAGAACACGAAATATGGCCTGATCGGCGTGATCATCCACGAGGTCGGCCACAACTACTTCCCGATGGTCGTCAATTCGGACGAGCGTCAGTGGACCTGGATGGACGAGGGCCTGAACAGCTTCCTCGAGTTCCTGGCCGAAGAAGCCTGGGAAGAGAAATTCCCGATCTCCTACGGCGAACCGCGCATGATCGCGAGCTACATGAAGAGCCAGAACCAGGTGCCGATCATGACCAACTCGGAATCGATCGTCCAGTTCCTCAACAACGCCTATGCCAAACCGGCCACCGCGCTGAACGTGCTGCGCGAGACCGTGCTGGGCCGCGAGCTGTTCGACTTCGCCTTCAAGGAATACGCACGCCGCTGGAAGTTCAAGCGCCCGACCCCGGCCGACTTCTTCCGCACCATGGAAGACGCCTCGGGCACGGACCTCGACTGGTTCTGGCGCGGCTGGTTCTACACCACCGATTACGTCGACGTCAGCATCGACGGCATCAGCGAGTACACGGTCGGCACCAAGGACCCGGAAGTCGAGAAGGCCTGGAAGCGCGCACGCCGCAACGAGGAACCGGTCTCGATCACCGAGCAGCGCAACAAGGGCACGCTGCCGCGCCGCCTCGACGCGCATCCCGAACTGAAGGACTTCTACAACGAGCACGACGAGTTCACGGTCACCAACAAGGACCGCAACAAGTACAACGAGACCGTCGAAGGCCTGGAGGATTGGGAGAAGGCGCTGCTCAAGGAAGGCAAGCACCTGTACCTGGTCGACTTCAGCAACAAGGGCGGCCTGGTGACCCCGCTGGTGCTGGAGATCACCCTGGCTTCCGGCAAAAAGTACGTCGAGCGCGTGCCGGCCGAAATCTGGCGCTACAACGCGAAGAAGGTCACGAAGCTGATCATCACCGACGAACCGATGACCAGCCTGGTGCAGGACCCGTACTGGGAAACCGCGGACGTCGACCAGAGCGACAACGCCTGGCCGCGCAAGGCGACCCCGACTCGCCTGGAGCTGTTCAAGTCGCAGCGCGGCGGCGATGACCTGATGAAGGACTATAACGAGAAGCTGAAGACCAAGGACGAGAAGGCCAAGGACGAAGAAAAGCCGATCGCCAAGTAAACCGTAGGGCGGGGCTATTCAGGCCAGTGGCCTGAATAGCGTGCCCACGCATCATTCAACGCACATGGTGGGCACGGGGTGCCCACCCTACGAACATGAAACATCTCGCTACCCGCCTCGCCACACTGAGCCTGATCGCCTCGATCACCGGCACCGCCTTCGCCCAGCAATTCGACGACAAGTTCCGCCAGCTCGACGAACTGCTGCCGACGCCCACCGACACCCGCACCGCCTCGGGCGCCCCGGGCCACGCCTACTGGCAGCAGCGCGCCGACTACAAGATCCGCGCGCAGCTGGACGAAGCCAAGCGCGCCATCACCGGCGTTGAAACCGTCACCTACCACAACAATTCGCCGGACACGCTGAACTACCTGTGGGTGCAGCTGGACCAGAACATGTTCCGCGCCGACTCGGATAACCGCAACATCTCGAGCTACCCGTCGCGCGAAGCCTGGCGCACGGCCGGCACCGGCGGCCAGACTGGCCTGCAGTACGAAGCCGCACGCTTCCTGGTCGAGAGCCGCAAGTTCGACGGCGGCTTCAAGATCGCCAGCGTCACCGGTACCGACGGCAAGCCGCTGCGCTACGCGATCAACAAGACCATGATGCGCATCGACCTCGACCAGCCGCTCAAACCGGGCGCGCGCGTCTCCTTCAACATGAGCTGGTCCTTCAACGTGCCGGAGACGAACGTGCTGGGGCGCCGCATGGGCTTCGAGCGCTTCGACAAGGAAGACAAGAACGACCTGTTCGAGATCGCCCAATGGTATCCGCGCATGGCGGCCTACTACGACGTCCACGGCTGGCAGAACAAGCAGTACCTGGGCGACGGCGAATTCACGCTGGAATTCGGCGACTACGATGTCGAGGTCACGGTGCCGTCCGACCATATCGTCGCCGCCACCGGCGTGCTGCAGAACGAAGGCGATGTCCTGAGCAGCGCCCAGCGCGAGCGCCTCAAGCAGGCCCGCACCGCCAGGCAGCCGGTCGTCATCGCCAGCCAGGCGGAAGCCGAAGCCCGCGAGAAGGGCCGCGCCACCACGACCAAGACCTGGCGCTTCCGCGCGAAAAACGTGCGCGACTTCGCCTGGGCCACCAGCCGCAAGTTCATCTGGGATGCGCAGGGCTTCAAGAAGGGCGATACCGACGTGCTGGCCATGTCCTTCTACCCGAAGGAAGGCAACCCGCTGTGGGAAAAGTACTCGACCCAGGCCATCATCCACACCATCGACCAGTACAACAAGTACTCCTTCGACTACCCCTATCCGGTGGCGATCTCGGTGAACGGTCCGGTGGGCGGCATGGAATACCCGATGATCTCGTTCAACGGCGGCCGTCCGACCAAGGACAAGAAGACTGGCGAACTGACTTATTCGCGCAGCACCAAGTATGGCCTGATCAGCGTGATCATCCACGAGGTCGGCCACAACTACTTCCCGATGATCGTCAACTCGGACGAGCGCCAGTGGACCTGGATGGATGAGGGCCTCAACTCCTTCATGCAGTTCCTCGCCGAGACCGCGTGGGAAGAGAATTACCCGGCCCGCCGCGGCGAAGCACGCAACATCGTCGACTACATGAAGAGCCGCAACCAGCAGCCGATCATGACGAATTCCGAGTCGATCACCAACCGCGGCAGCAATGCCTACGCCAAGCCGGCCACCGCGCTGAACGTGCTGCGCGAGACCGTGCTGGGCCGCGAGCTGTTCGACTTCGCCTTCAAAGAATACGCTCAACGCTGGAAGTTCAAGCGCCCGACGCCGGCCGACTTCTTCCGCACCATGGAAGACGCCTCGGGCACGGACCTCGACTGGTTCTGGCGCGGCTGGTTCTACACCACCGACGCGGTCGACGTGAGTGTGGACGGCATCAGCGAGTACACGATCGGCACCAAAGACCCGGAAGTCGAGAAGGCCTGGAAGCGCGCGCAGAAGAATGCGGAACCGGTCTCGATCACCGACCAGCGCAACCAGGGCACGCTGCCGCGCCGCCTCGACGCGCATCCGGAACTGAAGGATTTCTACAACGAGCATGACGAGTTCACGGTCACCAACAAGGACCGCAACAAGTACAATGAAACCATGGAAGGCCTGGAAGACTGGGAAAAGGCGCTGCTCAAGGAAGGCAAGCACCTGTACCTGGTCGACTTCAGCAACAAGGGCGGCCTGGTGACCCCGCTGATCCTCGAGATCACGCTCGCCAGCGGCAAGAAGTATGTCGAACGCGTGCCGGCTGAAATCTGGCGCTACAACCCGAAGAAGGTCACGAAGCTGATCATCACCGACGAACCGATGACTAGCCTGGTGCAGGACCCGTACTGGGAAACCGCGGACGTCGACCAGAGCGACAATGCCTGGCCGCGCAAGGCGACCCCGTCGCGACTGGAACTGTTCAAGTCGCAGCGGCCGCAGGATGACATGATGAAAGACTATCAAGAGAAACTGAGCGAAAAGTCGAAGACAAAAGAAGCCAGGAAAGACAGCAAGGAAGCCGTCAAGGCCGAACAGCAGTCCATCGAAGCCGGCAGGAAGGTTGAATGAATCCGAAACGCTTCATCCGCGGTTTTCTGAGCAGGTGCCTGGGCGCCGCCATCCTGGCGGGCGCCTGCGCGCTGGCGCCGGCACCGCTGCTGGCCCATAACTTCCATGCCGGGATCACCGACATCAGCTACAACGAACGCACCGGCAGCACCGAGATCGTGCACACCTACATGGCGCACGACGTCGAGGCGCTGCTGACCAATCTGTACCAGCGCCAGTTCGACCTGTCCGATCCCGACGACCAGGCGGTGTTCCGCAAGTACGTCGAGAAGCAGTTCTGGCTGGCGGACAAGGACAAGCGCCGTCTGCCCCTGAACTGGGTCGGCATGACGGCCGACGCCCAGAACGTCATGGTGTTCCAGGAAGTGCTGCAGACACCGAGCGCGAAGGTCGAGTTGATCCACGACGCGGTGCTCATCGACTTCATGCCGGACCAGCTGAACACCGTGAACCTGACGGTGGCAGGCAGCCTGCGCACCTTCGGCTTCAGCAGCAGCCACACCGAGCTGTCCGTCCACTGAACATAGATTAAGCAATGCATCTCCGTATCCTGCCCTGCGCGCTGGCCGCGCTGTTTTCGCACACCCATGCCCATGCTGACGACTTCGTGATCCAGCGCGTGCTGGTCGAAGGCGCACGCGCCAGCCAGCTCGGCATCGCCGATTCCGCCAATGCCGGTAGCGTCAGCCAGAAAGAGCTGGAAATGCGCACCATCTACCGTCCCGGCGAACTGCTGGAGGCGGCGCCCGGCCTGATCGCCAGCCAGCACAGCGGCGAAGGCAAGGCCAATCAGTTCTACCTGCGCGGCTTCAACCTCGACCACGGCACCGACCTCGCCACCTACATCGACGAGATGCCGGTCAACCAGCGCTCGCACGCCCACGGCCAGGGTTGGACCGACCTGAACTTCCTGATCCCGGAACTGACCGCCCGCCTCGACTACCGCAAGGGTCCGTACTCGGCGCGCGAGGGCGATTTCGCCTCGGCCGGCAGCGCGTCCATCACCTACGCGAACCGCCTGGTGCGCGACGTCGCCACCCTCAGCGTCGGCCAGAACGGCTATGCGCGCACGGCGCTGGCGGCGTCGAAAGATGCGCTAGGGGGCGCCCTCACCTATGCGCTGGAACTGCTGCACAACGACGGCCCCTATACCCATCCGGACGACTACCAGAAGGTCAACGGCGTGCTGCGCTACAGCCGCGGCTATGCCAACAACGGCTGGAGCGTCACCGCGATGGCCTACCATGGCCGCTGGAACTCGACCGACCAGATCCCCGAGCGCGCAGTCGACGAGGGACGGATCGGCCGCTTCGACGCCATCGACGATACCGATGGCGGCGAGGCGCGCCGCTACAGCCTGTCCGGCGTGTGGCGCCAGACCACCGCCGATTCGGCCTCGAAGGTGAGCGCCTACCTGATCCGCAACCAGCTGGATCTGTGGTCGAACTTCACCTACTTCATGAACGACCCGGTGCACGGCGACCAGTTCGCCCAGCCGGACCGCCGCGTCACCAGCGGCGTCAACGCCCAGCACACCTGGCACGCGCACCGCAGCGACACGGTGACTTCCGACCTGAGCGTCGGCCTGCAGGCGCAGAACGACAATATCTTCAACGGCCTGCTGCACACGCAGGCGCGCCAGACCCTGGACACCACGCGCCAGGACCACATCGTCGAGACCAGCCGCGCCGCCTGGATCGAGAGCGCGACGCGCTGGGGCGAGTCCTTCCGCAGCATCGTCGGCCTGCGCGCCGACGGCTACCGCTTCCGCGTCAAGAGCGACCTGACCGGCAAGGCGGCCAGCGCCAGCGACACCCTGCTCAGCCCTTCGCTGAACCTCGTGTTCGGCCCCTGGAAGAGCAGCGAGCTGTATCTGAATTATGGCCAGGGCTTCCACAGCAACGATGCGCGCGGCGCGGTCACCAGCAGCGAGCCGCTGGTGCGCTCGCGCGGCATGGAGATCGGCCTGCGCACCGAGGCGATCCCGAAGATGCAGACCGCGCTCTCGCTGTACCGCCTGGATTTCGATTCGGAGCTGAGCTACGTCGGCGACGAAGGCACGACCGAGGCCGGCTCGCCGAGCCGGCGCATCGGCATCGAGTTTTCGAACTATTACAAACCCGTGAAGTGGCTGTCGATCGACTTCGATGCCGCGTTCGCGCATGCCCGCTCGCGCGAAGTGGAAGCCGGCCAGGAGCGCATCCCCGGCGCGGTGGAAGGCGTGGGCCAGCTGGCCATCACCGCCAGCCAGCTCGGCAAAGATGGCGCCTGGGAGGGCGCGCTGCGCCTGCGCTACTTCGGCCCGCGCCCGCTGGTCGAGGACAACAGCGTGCGCTCGCACGCCAGCACCACGCTGAACGGCCGCATCGGCTACCGGATGGCGAAGGACCTGCGGCTGGAGCTGGAGGGCTTCAACCTGGCCAACAAGCGCGTGTCCAGCATCGACTACTACTATGCCTCGCAACTGCGCGGCGAAGCGGAGGCGCGCGAGGACATCCACTTCCACCCGCTCGAATCGCGTTCGTTCCGCCTGACGCTGATTAAGAACTGGTAGGGTGGCTCTCCGAGCCCACGCGTTCGAAAAATGCTACGCTAGCGAGATGACTACACCGCAACCACCCTATACCGACCCGGCACGCATCGTCGATGCGCTGCGTACGGACGGCTATGCGCTGCTGCGTCCGCAGGACGTGGCCAGCCTGGCCAGCTGCTCCCTCGACGCGCTGCAGGCCCTGGCGCCGAGCTGGGACCGCCTGGAACTCGACAACTACCTGAAGGACGGCGGCCGCTACCGCCGCCGGCGCCACTCCTGCTTCGTCGACGACGGCACGGCGCTGACGCAGAGCCCGCACCGCGCGCACTGGCAGCCGGTCGAGTACAACGCCCTGCACGGCGGCATGCACCGCCTGTTCGTGCCGATCGAGCCGGCCACCGTCGAGCAGCCGGCCTGGAACCAGCTGCTGCGCGCCCTGGGCGGCGTCTGCACCGCGGTCAAGGGACCGCAGCCCTGGTACGTCGAAGCCCACCAGTTCCGCATCGACACCGCCGACGGCATCGGCCGTCCGACCCCGGAAGGCGCGCACCGCGACGGTGTCGACTTCGTGGCCGTGATCCTGATCGGACGCGAGAACATCAAGGGCGGCGAGACGCGCGTGTTCGAAGCCGACGGCCCGAAAGGCCAGCGCTTCACCATGCTCGAGCCCTGGACCATGCTGCTGCTGGACGATGCGGCGGTGATCCACGAATCGACGCCGATCCAGCCGCTGGGCGAGCACGGCCACCGCGATACGCTGGTGCTGACCTGGCGCGCCGGCAGCTTCCAGGGCGACGACGTCGAGCCGACCGGCGCTTGAG
>NZ_JANUGX010000012.1 GCF_024753245.1 Massilia norwichensis
ACCCGAAGGTTGGCTTTTTTTCTGATCTGTTGGTCGGGGCGAGAGGATTCGAACCTCCGACCCCCTGCACCCCATGCAGGTACGCTACCAGGCTGCGCTACGCCCCGACTCAGCCTGCAATTATATCAGAGGCGGACGGAATGATAAGTTTTTTGTTACTTCCACTCACCACGCAAGGCCAGGACCTCGTCGTACAGCCCTTCCGGCGTCACCTCCTGCGGCGGCACCGGACGTCCCACCGCCAGCGCCAGGCGCGAACGCCAGCCGCGCGCGAACGAGCGCTCGAACACGTTCGACGGGTCGCGCGAGAACACGCTGCCCCACAAGCCGCGCAGGGCCATCGGGATCACCGGCACCTTGCTGCGTTCGACGATCTTCGTGATGCCGCCGCGGAATTCGTTCATCTCGCCGGTGCGGGTCAGCTTGCCCTCCGGGAAAATGCAGACCAGCTCGCCTTCGTGCAGGGCCTGGGCGATGTCGACGAAGGCTTTTTCCATCAGCCACGGGTCTTCCTTGGCCGGGGCGATCGGAATCGCCTTTGCGGTGCGGAAGATGAAGCCCAGCAGCGGGGTCTTGAAGATGCGGTGGTCCATCACGAAGCGGATCGGGCGCGGACTGGCCGCCATGATCACGATCGCGTCGACGTAGGACACGTGGTTGCAGACCAGGACCGCGGCGCCCTCTTCCGGGATGCGGTCGGTATCGACGGTCGAGACGCGGTGGATGGTGTGGATCAGCAGCCAGGCCAGGAAGCGCATCAGGAATTCCGGCACCAGCGAGAAGATGTAGATGGCCACGACCGCGTTCAGCAGCGCGGTGGTCAGGAACATCTCGGGAATCGAGAAGCCCTGGCCGATCAGGAACACCGCCACGCCGGCCGCCGCCACCATGAACAGGGCGTTCAGGATGTTCATGCCGGCGATGGTGCGCGAGACGTGCTTGGGGTCGCAGCGGGTCTGGATCAGGGCAAACAGCGGCACGATGAAGAAGCCGCCGAACACGCCCAGCAGCAGCAGGTCCAGCAGGATGCGCCAGGTGCCGTGCTGGGCCAGCAGGCCGAGGAAATCGACGGCCGCGGTATTCGTGTACGCCAGGCTGGCGAAATAAAGGTCGATGCCGAACAGCGACAGGCCGATCGCGCCGAAGGGCACCAGGCCGATCTCGACCTTGCGGCCCGAGAGCTTTTCGCACAGCAGCGAGCCGGCGCCGATGCCCAGCGAGAAAATGGTCAGCAGCAGCACGAAGACGCTGTGGTCGCCGTGTAGGTAATCCTTGGCGTACAGCGGGAATTGCGACAGCACCAGGGCGCCGTAGAACCAGAACCAGGAATTGCCGAGCATGGACAGGAACACGGTGCGGTTCCGGCGCGAATAGCCCAGGTTGCGCAGCGATTCGGCGATCGGGTTCTTGCTGATGACGAGATCCGGCGCCGGCGCCGGCGATGCCGGTATGCGCGAGCTGGTCATCAGGCCCAGCACCGCCACCACGATGGTGCCGCCGGCCACCAGGTGAACGCCGAGGTCACCGTGGCCGGCCAGCACCGCGCCCATCACCTCGCCCAGCAGGATGCCGACGAAGGTGCCCATCTCGATCACGCCATTGCCGCCGACCAGTTCTTCCGGCTTCAGGTGCTGCGGCAGGTAGGCATATTTCACCGGTCCGAACAGGGTCGAGTGCACGCCCATGCCCGCCACCGCCACGATCAGCAGCCACAGAGTGTGCGTGTACCAGCCCACCGCCGCCACCATCATGATCACGATTTCGAGCGACTTGACCCAGCGCGCCAGCCTGCCCTTCTCGACCTTGTCCGCGATCTGGCCGGCGGTGGCCGAGAACACGACATAGGGCAGGATGAACAGGCCCGGAATCAGGTTGTTGAGCAGGGACGGCGCCAAGGTGGTCCAGGACAGCGCGTCGTAGGTCAGCACGACCAGGAGCGCGGTCTTGAACAGGTTGTCGTTGAAGGCGCCCAGGAACTGGGTCCAGAAAAAGGGGCCGAAGCGGCGCTGGCGCAGCAGGGCAAATTGGCTGGATTGGCTGGGGTGGCTCATGCAGGTATGGAATATCGTGGCGTCGAGAACCGTAATCTACCTCACAACATCAGGCTTGAACACCTGACATTGCTAGTTCTCAAACAGAGTCGCGGATAGTGATACCGTGCGGATCAGGTACCGCTGCATGGCACCACAGGTAGCGATTGATGACACCAAGCATGTACCGTACGACAACGTGCATTGCGCCCTGACAAGCATTCGCAGCGGCAAAAGCCCAGAAATTTGAGCCAGCACAAGCTGGATTCAGTACACGCTTTTTGTGCGGTGCAGCGCGGGTAGAATGCGCCCATGAACACGACCCGACACGCTTACAGCCTCCTGGAGTACAGCGCCGCCGATGCGCTGTTCGACCAGATCGAGCAGGACCTGCTCGCCCTCACCACTGCGCCGCTCGACAGCCGGGGCGGAGAACCGCCCGAGTGCGTCGACGAGTTCGCCGACGACTTTTTCAGTTGCATGGGCACGCTGCCCGGTACCGGGACCGGGCTGGCGAATTAGCTGAAGCTTTCCAGGCGGATGCGGATGACTTTGGCAACCACCGTCGACAGGGCTTCGATCTTCGCGATCGCCGCGTTGACGTATTTTTCGCGGGTCTGGTGGGTGATGATGACGATGTCCGTGCGCGCCTTCTCGCCCGGCTCCTTCTGCAGCACGGCGTCGATCGAGATGCCGGCTTCCGCCAGGATGCGGGTCAGGTCGGCCATCACGCCCAGCTGGTCCTGCACGTATACACGCAAATAGTAAGCGGTGCGGATCTCTTCCATCGGCAGGATAGGCAAATCCGCCAGCTCGGCCGGTTGGAAGGCCAGGTGCGGCACGCGCTGGTAAGGATCGACGGTCGCCAGGCGGGTCACATCCACCAGGTCGGCAATCACGGCCGAGGCAGTCGGCTCGGCGCCGGCGCCCTTGCCGTAGTAGAGCGTGGTGCCGACCGCATCGGCCTTGACCAGCACGGCATTCATCGCGCCTTCGACGTTGGCGATCAGGCGCGCGGCCGGAATCAGGGTCGGGTGCACGCGCAGCTCGATGCCCTCGGCGCCGTCGACCACGGTGCGGCGGGTGATGCCGAGCAGCTTGATGCGGTAGCCGAGCTGTTCGGCATAGCGGATGTCGACCGCCTGCAGCTGGCTGATGCCTTCGATGTGGCTGCGCGCAAACTGCATCGGGATGCCGAAGGCGATCGCCGCCATGATGGTCAGCTTGTGGGCGGCGTCGACGCCTTCGATGTCGAAGGTCGGGTCGGCTTCCGCATAGCCCAGCTCCTGGGCCTGCTTCAGCACGGTGGCGAAGTCCAGGCCCTTGTCGCGCATCTCGGACAGGATGAAGTTGGTGGTGCCGTTGATGATGCCGGCCACCGATTCGATGCGGTTGGCGGAGAGGCCCTCGCGCAGCGCCTTGATGATCGGCACACCGCCGGCCACCGCCGCCTCGAAAGCCACCATCACGCCCTTGGCCTGGGCCGCTTCGAAGATCTCGTTGCCGTGCAGGGCCAGCAGGGCTTTGTTGGCGGTGACGACGTGCTTGCCGTTGGCGATCGCCTGCAGCACCAGGTCGCGCGCCAGCTCGTAGCCGCCGATCAGCTCGACGACGATGTCGATCTCGGGGTGGTTCACGACCGCGAAGGGATCACCCACCACTTCCACGGCCTCACCCACGATACGCCGTGCGCGCTCGAGGTTGCGGGCGGCGACCATCGTCACTTCGATGCCGCGGCCGGCGCGGCGGCGGATTTCTTCCTGGTTGCGTTGGAGCACATGCCAGGTGCCGGCACCCACGGTGCCGACGCCCAGCAGACCTACTTTGATCGGTTTCATATAGTTAATTCTATTGTCGTTCTCAGCGCGCGTGGCGGCGCCGGTAGCCGTCGAGGAAGCGTGCGATGCGGCCGCAGGCATCCGTCAGGTCGTCGGAATTGGGCAGGAACACCAGCCGGAAGTGGTCCGGGGCGATCCAGTTGAAGCCGGTGCCTTGCACCAGCAGGACTTTTTCCTCGGACAACAGCTCGCAGATGAATTGCTGGTCGTCGGCGATCGGGTAGATCTTGGGGTCGAGGCGCGGGAACATGTACAGCGCGGCTTTTGGCTTCACGCAGGTCACGCCCGGAATATCGGTCAGGAGTTTGTGCGCGAGGTCGCGCTGGCGCGTCAGGCGGCCGTTCGGCGCCACCAGGTCGGCGATGCTCTGGTAGCCGCCGAGCGCGGTCTGGATCGCGAACTGGCCCGGCGCATTCGCGCACAGGCGCATCGAGGCCAGCATGTTCAGGCCTTCGATATAGTCTTTCGCATGGCGCTTTTCGCCGGATACCACCATCCAGCCGGCGCGGTAGCCGCAGGAGCGGTAGTTCTTCGACAGGCCGTTCAGGGTGACGAACAGCACGTCGTCGGCCAGCGAGGCCAGCGAGATGTGCTGTTCATCATCGTACAGTGTCTTGTCGTAGATTTCGTCGGCGTAGACGATCAGGCCGTGCTGGCGCGCCAGCTCGACGATCTCCAGCAGCACCTCGCGCGAATACAGTGCGCCGGTCGGGTTGTTCGGGTTGATGACGACGATCGCACGGGTGTTCGGCGTGATCTTCTTGCGCATGTCGGCGATGTCCGGCATCCAGCCGGCCTGCTCGTCGCACACGTAGTGCACCGGGTTGCCGCCGGCCAGGCTGACGGCGGCGGTCCACAGCGGGTAGTCGGGCGCCGGCACCAGCACTTCGTCGCCGTTGTTCAGCAGGCCCTGCATCGCCATCACGATCAGCTCGGAAGCGCCGTTGCCGAGGTAGATGTCGTCGATCTTCACGCCGGGAATGTTCTTTCCCTGGGTGTAGTGCATGACCGCCTTGCGCGGTGCAAACATGCCCTTCGAATCGGTGTAGCCGGCGGCGCCGTGCAGGTTGCGGATCATGTCCTGCACGATCTCGTCGGGCGGGTCGAAGCCGAACACGGCCAGGTTGCCGATGTTGAGTTTGATGATCTTGTGGCCGTCATCCTCCATCTGGCGCGCCTTCTCGAGCGCGGGGCCGCGGATTTCGTAACACACGTCATCCAGCTTGTTCGATTTCAGAATCGGTCGCAAAATGTCACCCTGCCAAGATATGGTTTGTTGCAATGCGAAAAATCCCATTCTGCCCAAAGCGCCGGGATTACGCAACCCGACTATGGCGGCGCAAGTAAACCCAGTTAAAATAGAAAGTTAGCGCGCGCAGCACGCACCCGAGAAAACGCCCATGAAGCTCCATTCCAGCAATACCGAGAAATTCCAGACCGTCACCGGTTACGACCGGTCCGGCGTCGAGATCAATGCCAAGCGCTTCGACTACAGCGTGCTGGTGATGCCCGAGCTTGCGCCGCGCGCATGGGACGTCAAGCGCTTCGAAGACCTCACTGCCGAGCACTTCGAACGGATCGCCGCCGACAACCCCGACGTGGTGGTGCTCGGCACCGGCGAACGCCAGCGTTTCGTGCACCCGCGCCTGATCGCCAGCCTGTCCGGCAAGCAGGTGGGCGTGGAAAGCATGGATAGCCATGCTGCCTGCCGCACCTATAACATCCTGATGGGTGAAGGCCGCAAGGTCACGCTGGCGCTGATCATCGAATGAAGGAACTGCACAAGAACAAGACGCTCGCCTGGACCCTGTTTCTTGCCTTTGCCGCCGTCCTGCTCGGCGTGCTGAGGGCGCGGACCCTGGTTCCTCCCGACGAAGGGCGCTACGCCGAGATGGCGCGCGAGATGTTCGCCAGCGGCGACTGGATCACCACCCGCCTGAACGGCATCAAGTACTTCGAGAAGCCGCCGCTGCAGACCTGGATGAACGCGCTGTCGTTCGAACTGTTCGGGCTGGGCGACTGGCAGGCGCGCCTGTGGACCGGCCTGTGCGGCCTGCTCGGCGTCGGCCTGACCGGCTATGCCGGCATGCGCGTGTTCGGCAGCCGCGTCGGCTTCTACGCCGCGCTGGTGCTGGGCTCCTCCTTCTACTGGGTCGCCTGCAGCCAGATCAATTCGCTCGACATGGGCCTGTCCGGCATGATGACGATCGCGCTGTGCGCCCTGCTGGTGGCCCAGCGCGACGAGGCCACGCCGGCTGAACAGCGCAACTGGATGCTGCTGTGCTGGGCCGGCATGGCCTTGTCGGTGCTGGCCAAAGGCCTGATCGGCCTGGTGCTGCCGGGCGGTGTACTGTTCTTCTACACCCTGTTCTCGCGCGACTGGAAGATCTGGACCCGGCTGCACCTGGTCAAAGGCCTGCTGCTGTTCTTCCTGATCGCCGCGCCCTGGTTCGTGCTGGTCGGCCTGAAGAATCCGGAGCAGCCGCACTTCTTCTTCATCCACGAACACTTCGACCGCTTCCTCAAAACCGAGCACCACCGCGAAGCCGCCTGGTATGTGTTCTTCGTCCTGCTGGCGGCCGGCAGCGTGCCCTGGGCCGGCGTGCTGATCCAGAGCCTGATCCTCGGCGCGAAGCGCGGCGGCGAAACCACCCGTTTCAAGCCGCGCCTGATGCTGCTGGTCTGGGTCGCCTTCATCATCCTGTTCTTCACCAAGTCGAATTCCAAGCTGCCCGGCTATATCGTGCCGGTGTTCCCGGCGGTGGCCCTGCTGGTGGCGAACTACCTGGAAGGCGGCACCCGCCGCGGCCGCATGATCACGGCCGGCCTCACCGCCCTGCTCGGCGCCGCCCTGCTCGGCTTCGTGCCCTTCATGCTGAAACTCGCCCGCCATCCCGGCGAGGACGTGCTGTACGCGGCCTACCAGCCCTGGGCGCTGGCGGCCGGCCTGGTGCTGCTGATCGGCGGGCTGCTTTCGATGCTGTACGCGCGCCAGATGCAGCGCGACCTGACGGTGCTGGTGCTGGCCATCGCCGGTTTCGCCGGCACCGAACTGCTCCTGACCGGCTTCGAGCCGATCGGCCAGGTCCGCGCCGGCACCACCCTGCTGCCGGCAATGAAGGCCGCCGGCGCCGCCAACCCGGCCACTCGCGTCTACTCGGTCGGCATCTACGAACAGTCGCTGACCTTCTACCTGGGCCGCCCGGTGACCCTGGTCGACTACTGGGACGAATTTAGCTTCGGCCTGGAGCAGCAGCCGCAGCTCTCGATTCCGACCATCCCGGCCTTCCTGGCGCGCTGGCGCCAGGAGGCGGCGGCCGGCGTGAAGAGCATCGCCATCGTCCGTCCCGAATTCGTGGCCGAATTCCAGCGCCAGGGCGTGCCGCTGCGCGTGGTCGCCGGCGATGCGCGCCGCACCGTGATCGCCAATTTCTGACTATGAACCTCTCTACTTTCGCATTCATCATTTCGGGCGTGCTGCTGAACGCCGTGGCCCAGGTGCTGCTCAAGGCCGGCACCAATGCCCTCGGCGGCGCCATCAATCTCACCTTCGGCAACGCCTTCGAGACCTTCATCCGGGTCGCGTCCCAGTTGCCCATCCTCGGTGGCCTGGCCTGCTATGCGCTGTCGCTGGTGGTGTGGATCATGGGCCTGTCGCGCACCGACGTGACCATCGCCTACCCGATGCTGTCGCTGGGCTATGTGGTCGCCGCGCTCGGCGCCTGGATGTTCCTGGGCGAGACCGTGTCGCCGCAGCGCCTGCTGGGGATCGGCGTGATCATGGTCGGCGTGGCGCTGCTTGCGCGTTCCTGACTGATAAAATCGTATTTACACATCCACCAATAACAATCCGACCGAGTTTTCCATGACTGCCGAGCTGCCCTTCCTGCCCTTTTCCCGGCCCACCATCGACGAAGAAACCATTGCCGCCGTCGGCGAGGTGCTGCGCTCCGGCTGGATCACCACCGGTCCGAAGAACCAGGCCTTCGAAGCCATGCTGTCCGAGTACTTCGGCGGCCGTCCGGTGCGCACCTTCAATTCCGGCACCTGCACGATGGAGATCGCGCTGCGCATCGCCGGCGTCGGGCCGGGCGACGAAGTGATCACCACCCCGAATTCCTGGGTCGCGACGGCCAACGTCATCATCGAAGTCGGCGCCACGCCGGTGTTCGCGGACATCGACCCGCTGACCCGCAACATCGACCTCGACAAGCTGGAAGCCGCGATCACCCCGCGTACTCGCGCGATCATCCCGGTCCACCTGACCGGCCTGCCGGTCGACATGGACCGCCTGTACACGATCGCCAACAAGCACGGGCTGCGCGTGGTCGAAGATGCGGCCCAGGCCCTGGGCTCGCAGTGGCAGGGCAAGCCGATCGGCTCCTTCGGCGACTTCGTCTCCTTCAGCTTCCAGGCCAACAAGAACATCACCACCGGCGAAGGCGGCTGCCTGGTCCTGAACAATGCGGAAGAGGCGCGCCTGGCCGAGAAATACCGCCTGCAGGGCGTGACCCGCAGCGGCGTGGACGGCATCGACGTCGACGTCCTGGGCGGCAAGTACAACCTGAGCGACATCATGGCCGTGATCGGCCTGGGCCAGATGAAGAACCTGGACAAGATCACCGCCCACCGCGCGATGCTGGCCCAGCACTACTTCGACTGCTTCGGTCCGGACTTCGAAGAACAATACGGCGTCCAGCTGCCGCTGAAGGCCTTCGGCAGCACCAACTGGCACCTGTTCCAGATCGTCCTGCCGGACAATGGTCCGGACACCCGCGCCGAGTTCATGACGCGCCTGCAGAAGGAGCACAACGTCGGCACCGGCTACCACTACCGCCCGATCCACCTGTTCACGATGTACCGCGAACGCGGCTTCACCGACGGGCAATTCCCGGTGGCCGAAAAGATCGGCCGCCTGAACGTGACCCTGCCGATGTTCTATGCGATGACCAGGGCCGACGTCGAGCGCGCCGTGGCGGCAGTGAAGGCGGTGCTGGCCAAATGAGCTTGAACGAAACAATGAGCGGCGCAATGAGCGGCACCATGAGCGCGGCGAAGCCCGAGCTGTCGATCGTCATCCCGGTCTATAACGAGGAGGCCGGCCTGGCCAACCTGTTCGCGCGCCTGTATCCGGCGATGGACAGGCTGGGCCTGGCCTATGAAGTCATCTTCGTCAACGACGGCAGCCGCGACAACTCGGTGGCGATCCTGGCCGAGCAGTACCGCAAGCGTCCGGACGTGACGCGCGTGGTGCTCTTCAACGGCAACTACGGCCAGCACATGGCGATCCTGGCCGGCTTCGAGCAGACCCGCGGCGACATCGTCATCACCCTCGACGCCGACCTGCAGAACCCGCCGGAAGAGATCCACAAGCTGGTCGCCAAGATGCGCGAGGGCTACGACTACGTCGGCTCGATCCGCCGCAAGCGCCAGGATTCGGCATGGCGCACCTATGCGTCCAAGGCCATGAACCGCCTGCGCGAGAAGATCACCAACATCCACATCACCGACCAGGGCAACATGCTGCGCGCCTATGGCCGCAACGTGATCGATCTGGTCAACCAGTGCGGCGAGGTGAACACCTTCGTGCCGGCGCTGGCCTATAAATTCTCGCGCAAGCCGACCGAGATCGTGGTCGAACACGAAGAACGCGCGGCCGGCGAATCGAAGTATTCGCTGTACAGCCTGATTCGCCTGAACTTCGATCTGATGACCGGCTTCTCGCTGGTGCCGCTGCAGTTCTTCTCGCTGATGGGCATGGTGCTGTCGCTGCTGTCGGCACTGCTGGTGGTGGTGCTGCTGCTGCGCCGCTTCATGCTGGGCGCCGAGGCCGAGGGCGTGTTCACCCTGTTCGCGATCGCCTTCTTCTTCATGGGCGTGATCCTGTTCGGCATCGGCCTGGTGGGCGAATACGTCGGCCGGATCTACCAGCAGGTGCGCGCGCGGCCGCGCTATGTGGTGCAGACCATCCTGCAGGGCGTGCCGCACGCGGTGCCGACACCCGAGCAAGCCGAAAAGCGCGGCATTGCGCGTTGATTCCTTCACCCGATCGCACCGAGAACACCGAAAGCCCATGAGCCAACCAGCCAAACGCGCAGTCGTCTTCGCCTACCATAACGTGGGCGTGCGCTGCCTGAAAGTCCTGCTCGCCGGCGGCGTCGACGTCGCCCTGGTCGTCACCCACGAAGACAGCGCCACCGAGAACATCTGGTTCGAGTCCGTGCAGTCGCTGTGCGAAACCGAGGGCATCCCCTTCATCACGCCGGCGGATGCGAAAGCGCCCGAGCTGCTGGCGCAACTCCAGGCGCTCAAGCCGGACCTGATGTTCAGCTTCTACTTCCGCCACATGCTGCCGCAGGCGATCCTCGACGTCGCCCCGGCCTACAACATGCACGGCTCGCTGCTCCCGGAATACCGCGGCCGCGCGCCGACCAACTGGGCGGTGCTGCACGGTGCGACCCGCACCGGCGCCACGCTGCACGAGATGACCGCCAAGCCGGATGCCGGCGCCATCGTGGCCCAGCAGGCCGTGCCCATTCTGCCCGACGATACCGCCTTCGAAGTCTTCGGCAAGGTGACTGTGGCGGCCGAACTGGCCCTTTACGACGTGCTGCCGCAACTGCTGGCCGGTACCGCGCCGCGCACGCCGAACGACCTGACCAAGGGCGGCTACTTCGGCGGGCGCAAGCCGGAAGACGGCCGCATCGACTGGGCCAGGCCTGCCAGGGAAGTCTACAACCTGCACCGCGCGGTGGCTCCGCCCTACCCCGGCGCCTTCACCGACATCGGCCCGCGCCGTTACGTGATCGAGCGCGCCCGCCCGTATCGCGGTGCGCTGCCCGACGGCCTGGCACCGGGCCTGGCGGTGGTTGACGGCGCCATTCTCGGCATCTGCGGCGATGGCCGCGCCCTGTCCATCCACAGCCTGCTGGCCGACGGCCTGCGCATTTCCGCTGCCGAACTGAAGACGCAACTCGCAGCGTAAGAGATTGAACCGTGGCCCCTCTGCTCGTTCTTAAAATCGACGTCGACACCTACCGCGGGACGCTCGAAGGCGTGCCGAACCTGGTGCGCATGCTGAGCCGCCACGCGGCCGGCGCGACCTTCCTGTTCTCGCTCGGCCCCGACCACACCGGCTGGGCGATGCGCCGCGCGCTGCGTCCGGGCTTCTTCCAGAAGGTCTCGCGCACCTCGGTGGTCGAACACTACGGCTTCAAGACGCTGATGTACGGGGTGCTGCTGCCCGGCCCGGACATCGGCGTGAAGGGTGCGGCCGAGATGCGCGCCGCGCGCGACGCCGGCTTCGAATGCGGCATCCACACCTGGGACCACGTGCGCTGGCAGGACAATGTGCGCACGCGCGACGCGCGCTGGACCGATGCCATGATGCAGAAAAGCGAACAGCGCTACGCCCAGGTCTTCGGCGAGGCCCCGCATACCCATGGCGCGGCCGGCTGGCAGATGAATCTTCCGGCTTTCCGGCGTCACGATAGCCAGGGCTATGCCTACGCATCCGATGGCCGCGCCATGCTGCGCGAGAACGGCGCGCTGGCCGATCCGCAGGCCGGGCCCTACCGCTTCCAGGGCATGCGCCACATCCAGATGCCGACCACGCTGCCCACGCTCGACGAGCTGCTGGGACGCGAAGTCGACGGCGTGGAGCTGAGTACGCAGAACATCGCCGCCCACCTGCTGCAGCTGACGGCCGACAACCGTCGCGATCACGTGTATACGCTGCACGCAGAACTTGAAGGACAGAAACTTGCCCCCATCTTCGAGCAGCTGTTGTCAGGTTGGAAAGCACAAGGCTACCAGCTTGCCTCAATGGCCGACTATTATGAGAAGATAAAACATGACCCGCTGCCCGAGTATCCGGTTCAGTGGGGAGAATTACCGGGACGCTCGGGAGAGCTGATCGTCCTCGATACCGAAACCTGAACGGAGAAACCCGTGGCCGAAAGCCCATCCGCAGCATCCACCGAACCCTTGGCCAACACGCAATTGGCGAACTTCAGCGCCGCCATGACCGGCGACCAGACCTTCGAGCTGCAAGGTCGCCCGGCGCGCTACACGGTGCTGTATTTTTATCCCAAGGACAATACGCCCGGCTGCACGACGGAAGCGATGAACTTCCGCGACCACCATGACGAACTGACCGCGCTGGGCGCCGTCGTCTACGGGATCAGCCGCGATTCGCTGCGCTCGCACGAGAGCTTCAAGTCCAAGCTCGGCCTGCCCTTCGAACTGATTTCCGACCCGGACGAGGCGGTCTGCAACCAGTTCAATGTCATGAAGATGAAAAACATGTACGGCAAGAAAGTACGTGGGGTCGAGCGCAGTACGTTTGTCATTGACGCTGGCGGCAAAGTGGTGAAAGAATGGCGTGGCGTGAAAGTCAATGATCACGTCAAGGAAGTGCTGGATTTCCTAAAGACCCAGCCCCCAGGCGCTCAATAAGCTACTGCGCGTTGCATTGGCGGCCTGCGATGCTCGCTGTACTTAAGTACAGCTGCGCTTCTCGGCCACCACTGCGGCCGCTCGCTACGCTTCTTGAGCACCTGGTAATGATGGCTCGGGTATTATTAACTCGTTGCCATTACATTTGCCTATTTTGAGTCCGAGTTTTACCCCTACGCATCATTTCAATCTGGCCCCCGCTCCCCTTGAGGAGCGACTTCCCGGCATGAGCGGAAGTGACGGGGCCGCGCAGCTTCCCCCACGGTTGCATCTGTCCGGCCCGGCGGCGACGACGTCCGCGCGGTGCATTTTTTCGACTTCATTACGATTGAGAACCTGATGCCATTACCGAAAATTCCAAGCAAGCCGGCGACGATTCTGCTGGCAAAAGATTATCCCAAAGCCGAACCCGGCAAATCGCCTGTCCGCGCAGCCGCGAAGGCGGAGAACGACCCCGTCGAAGACCTGATCAGCGGCGAAGCCGTCCCAGCCAAGACCACCCGCGCGCGCAAGTCCAAGGCCGCGCTGCTGGTCGAAGCGCCCTCGCGCGAATCGACCCCGCCCGCAGCGCCGGCAACGCTGCCCGCCCCTGCCCGCGCAGACAAGAGCGGCAAGAACGGCGTTGGCGCCAAACTGCGTGAAACCGACATGAACGAGCCGCATCCGGTCAAGCACAAGCCGGTCGAGGTCAACGTCAAGTCTTCGGTCAGCCGCAAGGCCGACAAGGCCGGCGCCGGCAAGATGTTCGTGCTCGACACGAACGTGCTGATGCACGATCCGACCTCGCTGTTCCGCTTCGAGGAGCACGACGTGTATCTGCCGATGATGACCCTCGAGGAGCTCGACAACCACAAGAAGGGCATGTCGGAAGTCGCCCGCAACGCGCGCCAGGTCTCGCGCACGCTGGACGCGCTGATCGCCAACACCGACGACGACGCCATCGAAGCCGGCATCCCGCTGGCCAAGCTGGGCAACAAGGATGCGCGCGGCCGCCTGTACTTCCAGACCCGCCTGAACGCCGCCACGCTGCCGGAAGGCCTGCCGTCGGGCAAAGCCGACAACCAGATCCTGGGCGTGGTGCGCGCGCTGGAAGCCGACCAGTCGGGCCGCGCGATCGTACTGGTGTCGAAGGACATCAACATGCGCATCAAGGCGCGTGCCCTGGGCCTGGCCGCCGAGGACTACTTCAACGACCACGTGCTGGAAGATACCGACCTGCTGTACTCGGGCATCGTCCAGCTGCCGGACGACTTCTGGGACAAGCATGGCAAGAACATGGAGTCCTGGCAGGAGATCAAGGGCGGCAATTCGTCGACCTACTACCGCGTCACCGGCCCCTTCATTCCTTCGCTGATGGTGAACCAGTTCGTGTTCTTCGAGCCGAACAATGGCGAAGCGCCGTTCCAGGGCCAGGTCAAGGAAATCAACGGCAAGACCGCCGTGTTCCAGACCCTGCGCGACTACAGCCACAACAAGAACAACGTCTGGGGCATCACCGCGCGCAACCGCGAGCAGAATTTCGCGCTGAACCTGCTCATGAACCCGGAAGTCGACTTCATCACCCTGCTCGGCCAGGCCGGTACCGGCAAGACCCTGCTGGCGCTGGCCGCCGGCCTGGCGCAGGTGCTGGAGACCAAGGTCTACAACGAGATCATCGTCACCCGCGTCACGGTGCCGGTGGGCGAGGACATCGGCTTCCTGCCGGGTACCGAGGAAGAGAAGATGTCGCCGTGGATGGGCGCCTTCGACGACAACCTCGAAGTCCTGATGAAGGGCGACAGCGACGCCGGCGACTGGGGCCGCGCTGCGACCCAGGACCTGATCCGTTCGCGCATCAAGATCAAGTCGCTGAACTTCATGCGCGGCCGTACCTTCGTGAACAAGTTCCTGATCATCGACGAGGCCCAGAACCTGACGCCCAAGCAGATGAAGACCCTGGTCACGCGCGCCGGTCCCGGCACCAAGATCCTCTGCCTGGGTAACATCGCGCAGATCGACACGCCTTACCTGACCGAAGGCTCGAGCGGCCTGACCTACGTGGTCGACCGCTTCAAGGGCTGGAGCCACGGCGGCCACGTGACGCTGGCGCGCGGCGAACGTTCGCGCCTGGCCGACCACGCGAGCGACGTACTGTAAGCCTCGGGCGCACCCAGCGCCCCACAACGAAAAGCCTGCGGCCCTTGATGGGGACGCAGGCTTTTTTATTGCCGCCCTGTCAATGCAAAATTGTAATTACAGAGAAGTTTCCTCTATGATACGGCTATCATGCATTCATCAACGTAGTGCAACCAAGGAGAAAGCAATGAAACGTTTTACCCTGCTGGCGGCAAGCGTGCTCGTCCTGCTGGCCGGCTGTGCCGCTAGCGGCACCCAGGAAGGCGCCCAGCGTGCCGGCGTTGAAGAATCGTATGTCCCGACCGGCAGCATGATCGCGCGCCGCAACGTCGACCGCAACAGCGCCGTGAAGTCCGCGAGCAAGGAAGAACTGGAAAATGCGCGCCTGCTGGGCGGCGGCGCCCTGAACCTGCCGCAGAACTGAGGCAGCGCGCCAAAGCGAAGGGCCGGGCGCTTGCGCTGCCCGGCCCTTGTCATTCAGCCCTTCCCTGCTTTACTCGTTGGCGTTCTGGACGAACACCGCCGCCGTGCGCGCCGGGATGCTGAAGGTGGCGCGATTGCCGTCGAAATCGGCGGCCTTCACCACCTCGTCGCTGCCGTTGCGCTGGATGCGGTGCAGCTTCAGCTTGCGTCCCTTCAGGGCCGGCACCGCGATGGTCCTGGCGGCCTTGTCGACGTTGAACACCACCACCACGCCCTTGTACTGGGCGCCCTTGTATTTGCCCGGATCGTTGCCGTCGATTTCCATCACGATCATGCCCGGCACCTGGTCGGGGCCGACGTTATGGAACTTCAGGCGTTCGATCACGTCCTGGGCGCTGCGCAGGCGGAACAGGGTCGACTCCTGGCGGATCGCCAGCAGGTCTTCGAACACGGCCTTGGCCTGCAGGATCGCGCGCGTATCCGGCTTGATCAGCGGATTGTTCAGGATCGGCGCCATCAGGCCCCAATTGTCCTGGTTCGGTCCCGCCATCGGCAGGCCGACGCCGAAGTTATTCGACGCGTAGCTGTAGTCCAGGCGGTTGAACCAGTCGCCGGCGTTGTAGCTGTCGCGGTCCAGCGACTTCGAACGCAGGATCTCCTGGCCGGCATGGATGAAGGGCACGCCCTGCGACAGCAGCACGATGGCCGCGCCCAGATTCTGCACGCGCACGCGGTCCGCCAGCGAAGTCGATTGCGGCAGGCGGAAGGCGTTGATGTCGAACAGGGTCTGGTTGTCGTGCGCCTCGATGTAGTTGATGGTCTCCGACGGGCTCAGCGCAAAGCCTGCCTGCTGGCCGAAGTAGTCGATCTGGGCGTTGGTCCGCAGCGAACCGAAACGGTCGGTGAAGCGGTAGTCGCGCAGGGTGCCGGACAGCGCGACGCGCACCATGTCGGCCAGGCGCAAGGCGTCGTCGCGGCTCTGGTTGGCCTGGCCGTTCGGGTCGTACCACACGCCGTTGATGAAGCCCTGCTGGGTGATCAGCGCACTGCCGCCGTCGCAGCAGCCGCCGCCGCGCACGGCGTCGCGCATGCGGTCGTTGAAGGAGCCGATGCCGGTGCCGGCCATGTTGGCCTGGCGCGCCTGCACGAAGCGGGCGTCGTTGGCGACGCTGCCGAAGTTCCAGGCTTCGCCGTACAGGTAGATGTCGCGGCCGGCGGCCTGGTTGACCGAGGCTTGCAGGCGCTTGAGCAGGTCGAGCGGGGTGAAACCCATGATGTCGAAGCGGAAGCTGTCGACCTTGTACTGCCTGGCCCACAGCGATACCGAGTCGATCATCAGCTTGCCCATCATCGCGTTTTCCTGGGCGGTGTCGGCGCAGCAGCTGTCGTTGAGGATGTTGCCGTTAGCGCCGAGGCGGTAGTAATAGGTCGGCACGATGCGGTCCAGCACCGACAGCGGCCCCTGTTGCGACTGGCTGGTGTGGTTGTAGACCACGTCCATGGTCACGCGCAGGCCGTTGTCGTGCAGGCTCTGCACCATCGCGCGGAACTCGCGCACGCGCGCGGCGCCGTCGTTGGCATCGCTGGCGTAGCTGCCTTCCGGCGCGTTGTAGTGGACCGGGTCGTAGCCCCAGTTGAAGCAGTCGCTGTCCGCCACCGCCGCCACCGCCGCCTGCTGGGCGCTCGAATCGGCGGCCGCGGCCGGGATGGCAGGCGTCGCGCAGCCAGCCTCGTTCACGCTGGCGAAGTCGAAGCTGGGCAGCAGGTGCACATGGGTCATGCCGGCCTTCTGCAGCGACTTCAGGTGGCGCATCGGGTTCGCCTGTTCATCGGTGAAAGCCAGGTACTTGCCGCGGTAGGCGGCTGGCACCGTCGTGTCCTGGGCCGAGAAGTCGCGGATGTGCAGCTCGTACAGCGCGATATCGGTCGGCGCCTCCAGCTTCGGGATGCGCTGGTTGTCCCAGCCGGCCGGTTTCAGCGCCGGGCTGTCGAGGTTGGCCACAAAAGAACGGGTGCTGTTCGCGTTCAGGCTCAGCGAATACGGATCGGTGACGGTGTTAGTCACGAGGGCATTGTTCGCCCAGCGCGACAGCACCTGCACGGTGTAGGTGTAGTAAGCGCGGTTGGTCCAGCTGCCGTCCGCCGCCGTGTAACGCCACACGCCGCTGGCTGCATCCTTCGTCATCGGCACGCTGGCGCTCGCCGCTGCGGTGCCGTTCGGGTAGACGTTCAGCGACACCGCCTTTGCGGTCGGTGCCCACACGCGGAAGGTCGGGATGCCGGCACGGTCGAAGCTCAGGCCCAGCTCGGCGTTCGATGCCGCCGGGGCGAACACGTCGTCCAGCATGCCGGCCATCTGCAGCGAAGTCGCCTGCACCAGATTGCCGCTGGCGTCGTACTGGGCGATCGCGAACTGGCCGCTGGCCAGCTGCGCGGCCTTGGCCGCGTCAGGGCCGGCGAGCTGCAGGCCGGTGGCGCCGGCCAGGTGCGGATACTTGCTGCGGATCGCGTCCGACAGCGGCGCCGGAACCAGGGCGAAGCTGCCGTTCGCGCCGACCAGGCCGGTGGCGGCATCGGGCGTGGCGCTCAAGCCGCCGTTCAGCGCGTAGAACAGCTTGTAGCTGGCGCCGGATGCCGGCACGCCGGGCCAGGCCAGCGTGGTGGCGGACAGCCAGTGCGCGCTGGCGTTGCCGAGGTTGCCGTAGCTAAGCGCCGGCGCGCTGTTGTAGACCGCGCAGTCGCCTTCCAGCATCCAGATTTCCTGGCCCTTGGCATACACATCGGCGTTCAGGTCGGCGTGCTGGTCGCTGCCGCAGTTCTTGAAGCCGGTGCCGTCGGTGACCAGGAACCAGATCGCGCTTTTACCGGCGGCCAGCGGAATGTCGACGTAGCCGCCGAAGGCATCGGTCCCGGTGAACATGAAGCGGTCGGTGATCCAGGCGCCGCTCGGACGCTGCGGGCCGTCCCAGGAATACACGCCCCATTGCGCGGTGTCGTTCTGGATACGGTGGAAGTGCATGCGGATGCTGCCGGGCGCTACCGGCGCGACGGCGGCGGCCGGCGCCGAGGCCAGCAGGCGGGCGCCGCCACTGCTGCCCTGCAGGTCGGCGCTGTCGCCGGCACCGCAGGCGGTTAGTAGACTGCCGAGCAGCACGGATGTGCAAACGGCTGCGGCAAAGCGCAGCCGTGAAGTCAAACTACGTCTGGTTAGCATAGTGTCCCCTGTGTTTATTATCGGTGGCAAAAGCCACTGTGTAATATTACTACCATCGATAACAAAAAATCATGGAACAACGTTGCGTGGCGTCCACAAAACAAAAGGGCGGGATTCGCATCCCGCCCTTCTCATTTGAAGCTGGCTCGAAAGCCGCTGCTTACAGCACGTGGGTACCGATCCACCAGGCGATCGCCGACATGAAAGCCGAGGCCGGAATCGTGAAGACCCAGGCCCAGACGATGTTGCCCGCCACGCCCCAGCGCACGGCCGACGCCTTCTGCGCCGAGCCGACACCGACGATCGCGCCGGTGATGGTGTGGGTGGTCGAGACCGGCACGCCGATGGCGCTGGCCAGGAACAGGGTGATGGCGCCGCCCGATTCCGCGCAGAAGCCGCCCACCGGTTTCAGCTTGGTGATCTTCTGGCCCATGGTCTTGACGATGCGCCAGCCGCCGAACAGGGTGCCGAGCGAGATCGCGGTGTAGCAGGAGATGATGACCCACAGCGGCGGTGCGGCATCGCCCTGCGCCGACACGCCGGCGAAGATCAGCATCATCCAGATGATGCCGATGGTCTTTTGCGCGTCATTGCCGCCGTGGCCCAGGCTGTAGGCTGCGGCCGAGACCAGCTGCAGGCGGCGGAACCAGGTGTCGACCTTGCGCGGCGGGGTCTTCACGAAGATCCAGGACACCGCCAGCATCACGACCGAGCCGAGCAGGAAGCCCAGCAGCGGCGACAGGATGATCCAGGTGACGGTCTTCAGCAGGCCGCCGCCGACCAGGGCGCCGGTGCCCGACTTGGCCACGGCCGCGCCGACCAGGCCGCCGATCAGCGCGTGCGAGGACGAGGACGGGATCCCGTAGTACCAGGTGATGATGTTCCAGACGATCGCCCCGACCAGGGCGCCGAAGATCACGTACTGGTCGACGACCGCGGGATCGACGGTGCCCTTGCCCACTGTCGCCGCCACGTGCACGCCCACCGTGAAGATGGCGACGAAGTTGAACAGTGCGGACATCGCCACCGCGGTCTGGGGTTTCAGCACGCCGGTCGACACCACCGTCGCGATCGCGTTGGCGGCGTCGTGGAAACCGTTCATGAAGTCGAAGACCAGCGCTAAAAGGACGAGCAGGCCCAGCACATAGATGCTGATTTGAAGATGATCCATATTGTTCTTATTGTTTTGGGCTTACGCGTTTTCGACGATGATGCCTTCGATGATGTTGGCGACATCCTCGCAGCGGTCGGTGACGGTTTCCAGGATCTCGTAGATCGCCTTCATCTTGATCAGGTTGCGCACGTCCGGCTCGTCGCGGAACAGCTTGGACATGGCGGCGCGCATGACGTGGTCGGCGTCCGATTCCAGGCGGTCGATCTCTTCGCAGATCGCGACCATCTTCTGGGCGTTGTCCATGTTGTGCAGCATGCCGACAGCCTGCTGGACCTTTTCGCAGCAGGCCAGGCACAGCTCGGCCAGGCGCTTGGCTTCCGGGGTCACGGCGTGCAGGTCGTACAGCGAGATCGTCTGGGCCGCGTCTTCCATCATGTCGAGGATGTCGTCCATGCGGGTGATCAGCTTGTGGATGTCGTCACGGTCCAGCGGCGTGATGAAGGTCTTGTGCAGCAGGTCGACGCACGCGTAGGTGATCTTGTCCGCCTGTTTTTCGATGCTCTCCACGGCGTGGGTGCGGTTTTCCAGGTCGTCGAAGTTGGTCATCAGGCCGACCATTTCCTGCGCACCCTTCACGCACAGCGCGGCGTGCTGGTTGAACAGATCGAAAAATTTGCCCTCGGTGGGCATCAGGCGTCCAAACATATGGTTCTCCGTTGTAAATCTCTTGGAACTTCTTTTTAAAAGGCCCGCAGCGGAGGGGTCAGGGTTGGGTTTCCCTGACCCCGGTAATCAAGCCGCTACAGTTTATGTATCGGCTTAATCGCCCTGGTAAATACTAAGGCTGCCGCTGTAATTCCCGAACTTGGTATACATGCCCATCCAGGTCAGTCGCACCGCCCCGATCGGGCCGTTACGCTGTTTGCCGATAATGATCTCGGCGGTACCTTTGTCGGGCGAGTCCGGGTTGTAGACTTCGTCGCGGTACAGGAAGATGATGACGTCCGCGTCCTGCTCGATAGCGCCCGATTCGCGCAGGTCGGACATGACCGGACGCTTGTTCGGGCGTTGTTCCAGCGATCGGTTCAGCTGGGACAGCGCGATCACCGGACAGCCCAGCTCTTTGGCCAGGCCCTTCAGGCTACGCGAAATCTCGGAAATTTCCGAAGCACGGTTGTCGCCGGGCTTCGAGCCCTGCATCAGCTGCAGGTAGTCGACGATGATCAGGCCCAGTTTGCCGCACTGGCGGGCCAGGCGGCGCGCACGGGCGCGCATCTCGATCGGGTTCAGTGCCGGCGTCTCGTCGATGAAGATCTGGGCGTCGTTCATCTTCTGGATCGCGTGCGTCAGGCGCGGCCAGTCCTCGTCGATCAGCTTGCCGGTACGCAGGCGGTGCTGGTCGAGCTGGCCGATCGAGCCGAGCATACGCATCGCCAGCTGGGCGCCGCCCATCTCCATCGAGAAGATCGCGACCGGCAGGCCGGCCTCGACGGCGACGGCTTCGCCGATGTTGACCGAGAACGCGGTTTTACCCATCGACGGACGGCCGGCAACGATGACCAGGTCGCCCGGCTGCAGGCCGGAAGTCATCTTGTCGAGGTCGATGAAGCCGGTCGGAACGCCGGTGATCTCGCCCTGGTTCTCGCGGCTGTAGAGTTCGTCGATGCGCTCGACCACCTGGGTCAGCAGCGGCTGCACCGGAATCCAGCCCTGGGCACCGCGCGCGCCCTGCTCGGCGATCGCGAAGATGCGCGACTCGGCCTCGTCGAGGATCTGCTTGACCTCGGCGCCCTGCGGATTGAAGGCCTTGGCCGAGACTTCGTCGGCCACGGTGATGAGCTGGCGCAGCACGCCGCGGTCGCGGACGATCTCGGCGTAACGGCGGATGTTGGCGGCGGACGGCGTGTTCTGCGCCATCGCGTTGAGGTACTGCAGCCCGCCCACTTCCTCGGCCTTGCCGAGCTGGACGAGCGATTCGTAGACGGTGATCACGTCGGCCGGCTTGCCGGCATTGATCAGGCGGACCATCTGTTCGAAGATGATCCGGTGGTCGTAGCGGTAGAAGTCCTCCGCATGCATGAAGTCGGCAATACGGTCCCACGCCGCGTTATCGCGCAGCAGACCGCCGATGACGGACTGTTCTGCTTCGATGGAATGCGGGGGAATACGGAGCGACTCGATCTGCGGGTCTGCTGGGGTGTTCATGGCCGACATTATACCTTTTCCGCATCGACCGCTGAAATGATTGATGATTTTCCAGACGTAAAAAAGCCGGGCGAACCCGGCTTTTTTCATTCCTGCAACAAACGTTGCCAGAAATTATTTAGGCAGCTTCGCCCACGACAGCGACGGTCACGTCAACGACGACGTCGGTGTGCAGAGCGACGGCAACCGGGTGCTCGCCGGTGGTCTTCAGCGGGCCGGTCGGCATGCGCACGTTGGCCTTCTCGACGGCGAAACCTTGCTTGCTCAGGGCTTCAGCGATGTCGAAGTTGGTCACGGAACCGAACAGACGGCCATCGACGCCAGCTTTCTGAGCGATGGTGATGGTCATGCCGTTCAGCTTCTCGCCCTGGCCTTGTGCGGCTGCCAGCTTCTCGGCGGCTGCCTTTTCCAGTTCGGCGCGCTTGACTTCGAACTCGGCCACAGCCGATTCGGTTGCACGGCGGGCTTTCTTTTGCGGGATCAGGAAGTTACGTGCGTAACCGTCCTTGACCTTGACCACGTCGCCCAGGTTACCGACGTTGACGACTTTTTCCAGCAGGATGACTTGCATATTATTCTCCAGTATACGTGTCGTGACCGACGATTAAGCGTTGTGCAGGTCGGTGTACGGCAGCAGGGCTAGGTAGCGGGCGCGCTTGATGGCGGTGTCCACTTGGCGCTGGTAGTGCGCCTTGGTACCGGTCAGGCGTGCCGGCATGATCTTGCCGTTTTCCTGGACGAAATCCTTCAGGGTGTCGACGTCTTTGTAGTCAACCTGTTCCACGCCTGCAGCGGTGAAGCGGCAGAACTTCTTGCGCTTGAACAGCGGGTTCTGCTGTTTGCGCTTCAGTTTTTCCTTGGCTTTGTTTTTGTCGAACTTTTTACCGAATGCCATTTGAGGCTCCTGTATCTAATCTGTTGAAATCAATGATGTGAAACACCAGGGCTTTGCTGTTGCGGTTCTTCCTGGCCAAAAATCCCTTGAACCGGTGTACGGCGCCCAGCTCCGCGTCGGCAAACCGGCCCGAAATATCGCCCGCGGCAAGCGCGGAAATCTCGAACTCGACCTGCCTCGCGATCCCCGCTTCAGTCTGCTGCGACCCATGTTGCAGGGTGCCGCTGACGATGGGGATGCCGGCCGGGGTATAGCGCAGGGTATCGCGTTCCGCGATGCTTGCGACCAGCAACAGCTCGTTCACTGCCCTTGCGCGCTTCTTTCCGAAGAATTAAGCAGCGGCAGCCGGAGCAGCAGCAGCTTCGGCGCGGTGGCTCTTGGCTGCGTCTTCGCGCTGGACCGACTTCATCATCGGCGACGGTGCGGTTTCAGCCTTCTTCATCTTAACGGTCAGGTGACGCAGCACGGCATCATTGAATTTGAATGCGGTTTCCAGCTCGACCAGGGTCTCGTTGTCGCACTCGATGTTCATGCAGATGTAGTGTGCCTTCGGCAGCTTCTGGATCTGGTAAGCCATTTGACGGCGGCCCCAGTCTTCGACACGGTGGATGTTACCGCCGCGCGAGGTGACCGTGGTCTTGTAGCGCTCGATCATCGCCGGGACCTGCTCGCTCTGGTCCGGGTGGACGATAAATACGATTTCATAATGACGCATGCAACACTCCTTAAGGACGTTTAAACAAATGCCCACCTCGGCGTCAAGACGAGTGTGGGAAGGGAAAGCCCGACATTATAACCGTAAAAACGTCAAGAGCTCAATCACCATCTTCGACCATGGCCGCGGCGCGCTCTGTCCCGCGGTTATCGGCTGTGCCCGCCAAGCAAAAAAATCGGCCGAAAACATGGATTCCCCTTGCGCCCGGCGCAATACTGTACAAAAATACAGGGTGTCGAGTGTCACCGCAGACCGTTGGTTCGCTGACTCTCCTTTTCACCTACATTTATTTCACCATGCTTAAGCTCACCGCACGGCAAGAACAGATCCTCAACCTGATCAAGGAAGCCATCGACAACACCGGCTTTCCACCGACCCGCGCCGAAATCGCCAAGGAGCTTGGCTTCCGCTCGGCCAACGCCGCCGAGGAGCACCTGCAAGCCCTGGCGCGCAAGGGCGCGATCGAAATTTCCCCTGGCACCTCGCGCGGCATCCGCCTGGTCGGCAGCACTGACGACAGCGCGCCGGCGCCTAGCGTCCCGGCAGCCCTGCTGATGTCGCTGCCGCTGGTCGGCCGCGTCGCCGCGGGTTCACCCATCCTGGCCCAGGAACACGTCGAGACCACCTACTCGGTCGACCCGGCCATGTTCTCGGCCAAGCCCGACTTCCTGCTGAAGGTCAAGGGCTGGTCGATGCGCGACGCCGGCATCTGCGATGGCGACTTCCTCGCTGTCAAGAAGGTGGATTCGGCCAAGAACGGCCAGATCGTGGTTGCCCGCATCGGCGACGAAGTCACCGTCAAGCGCTACCGTAAGAGCGGCAGCACCATCGAACTGCTGCCGGAAAACCCGGACTTCTCCGTCATCACGGTCGATCCGCAGAGCGACGAGTTCGCGCTGGAAGGCCTGGCGGTCGGCCTGCTGCGGTCCTGGCACTAAGCTAGCACTAAGTCAGCACCAGGCTGTTTCTGATGCCGGCGCACGGTGACACACCGGCGCCGGCATTTTCTTTTGCATTATTGCGTCGTGCGGTTCTGGCGCCGCTCCTCCAGCTCGTGCTGGCGCTCCGGCGTCGGCGCGTTCTTCACGATCTCGTTGTGCTCCTTGACCCAGGCATCGGTGGCCGCGCGCCAGGCCGCGAAGTCGGCCAGCACCAGCTTCGACTTCACCTGAGCGCTCTCCGATAGATTGGCGATGACGTCGTTCAGGTGCTTGCCGGCCTGCTCCATCTCCGGCTTGGTCATCAGCTTCGCGATATCGGCCGGGATCAGCTTGGTGCCGGGGTTGGCATCGTTCAGCGCATGCACCAGGCCGTTGTGGCAGTCCTGCCAGGTCTTGATGTTGGCCCAGATCCGGTCGATCTCGTCGTTCTGCTTCGAGATCGAAGGCAGGCGCGGCGCCGGGCAGCGGTACTGACCACTGCGGAAGTCGGAGCCGTCGTATTGCGTGATCCAGTAATCGATGTCCTTGCGGCGCTCGGCGCGCTGGCGGATCAGGTCCAGCGAAGCGATCGCGACCGCATTGCCCTTCGCCGCCGCCTTGCGGAACCAGGCCTCGGCCTTCGGCTCGTCCACGCTGCCGGCTTCGCCGTACAGGTACATTTCGCCAAGGTGCTGCTGGGCCACCGGATTGCCGGCATTCGCCAGCTTGGTGTATTTCTGCAGAGCTTCGGGATAGGCTTTCTTGGCGAACAGAGCGTCGGCATCGGCGAGCTCGTCGGCGCAGACGGCGCCTGCTGCCAGCATGGCGACGCAAAACAGGAGAGTCTTCATGGAAACGGGGCTGTGAAAAAGGAAAGTCATGATACCTGCACAGCCCTGCCGGCTCAACCGGCCTTATTTGCCGATCGGCCGGCTGTCGAGCTTGCGCGCTTCCTCCTCCCGACGGATGTCGGTCGCGAGGCTGGCCTTGTTCGCCTCCTGCTGCGCATTGGCTGCAAGGACGAACTCATTGGTCGCCTTGTGCCAGGCGTCGCGCTCCGCACTGAAGTTCAGCGCCTCGGCCTGGCGCCGCGTCACGACAGCAACCGTCGCGTCGTCGACGTGGGCGATGGCCTGCTCCGCTTCGCGTGGACTCATCAGTTGCAGCACATCGGTGGGAATGCGCTTGTTGGGCGGCGCAAGTTGGTTGATCCCGGCGACGAAGTCGTTGTAGCAGGTTTCCCAGTTCGCAATGGCTTCGCTGACAGCCTTGATGTCGGCATTTGTCTTCGAAACGGCCGGGATCGCGGGCATTGGGCAGGCGTATTTGCCCGACACCAGGTCCTCGCCCTTGTAGCCCTGGGTCCAGTAGGCAATGTCGGCGGCACGCTTCTCGCGCGTTTGCAGGATACCCAGCGTCTCTTTGGCGCCGCCGTGACCGCTGGCCGCGGCCTTTTGCAGCCAGGTCTGCGACTTGGCCATGTCGACCGCGGTGCCGTCGCCGTACCAGTACATCTCACCCAGGCGGAACTGCGCTTCGGCATTGCCGGCATTCGCCAGCTTCGCGTAGATGGGGAAAGCCTTGTCGTATGCCTTTGCGCGCAAGGCCTTTTCGGCATCGCCCAGATCATCGGCGCAGGCCATGCCCGCAACCAGCATCAGCATCAGCATCAGCATCGCAACACCAAGTCGCTTCATCATCTCTCCTCCTGAATAGGGATAGGTATGGAAGATGATGATAGACGTGCAATTACTTCAAGACAATGCGATCAGGATAAGGCCGAACGAAAATCTTCCACCAGATCGTCGGTATCCTCGATGCCGACCGACACCCGGATCAGCGACTCGGCAATACCCATGCTGGCACGGCGCTCCGGCCCCATCTCGAAGAAGATCGTGTGCGCGACCGGGATCACCAGGGTGCGGGTATCGCCCAGGTTCGAAGCCGGGATCGCAATCCTGAGGCGGTTCAGGTAATCGAAGCAGTCGATGCCTTCCTTCAACTCGAAGCTGAACAGCGAGCCGTAGGCGCGGAACAGTTCGCTCGCCAGGGCGTGCTGGGGGTGCGAGGCCAGGCCGGGATAATGGACCGCGGCCACGCGCTCGTCGGCCTGCAGCATGGTCGCCAGCGCCAGCGCGTTGGCGCTGGTGCGCTCCATGCGCAGGGCCAGGGTCTCGGCGCCGACCGCGATGTGATGCGCGGCTTCCGGCGCCAGGCTCGCGCCGAAATCGCGCAGCGACTTGGCGCGCAGCTGGGCCATGCCCTGGGCTGCCGGCGCCAGTTTGCGGAAATTCGGCGCGATGTTCGGATAGGCGCTCCAGTCGAACAGGCCGGTATCGGTCAAGGCACCGCCGAGCGCCATGCCGTGGCCGCCGATCGACTTGGTCAGCGAATTCACGACCAGGCCCGCACCCACCGCTTTCGGGCGGAACAAATAAGGCGTGGTCATGGTGTTGTCGACCACGTAGAGAATGCCGCGCTCGCGGCACAGCTGGCCGATGCGCGCCAGGTCGGCGATCTGGGTGCGCGGATTGGCGATGGTCTCGACGAACACCAGGCGCGTGTTGTCCTGCAGCGCGGCTTCGACATTGGCGACGTCGGTGGCATCGACGAAGGACACCTCGGCCCCCTGCCCCGCCACCGTGTTCCACAGGCTGTTGGTATTCCCGAACAGGAAGCTCGAGGACACGACATGGTCGCCGTCCTTGAGCAGGGCCTGGGCCAGCGCGCCGATCGCCGCCATGCCGGTGCCGAAGCACAGCGTGGCCACGCCGCCTTCCATCTTGCTGATCTTGTCTTCCAGCGCCGCCACCGTCGGGTTGCCCTGGCGGCCGTAGCGGAAGCCCGGCTCCTTGCCCTGGAAGACCGAGGCCAGCTGGCGCGCGTCGCCGTAGCCGAAGGCCACCGAGGTGTGGATGGGCTTGTGCAGCGAGCCCTGTTCGATCGGTTTCTGGCGGTCGTTGTGGAGGATGGTGGTGGTGAAGCCGTAGGTGGTCTTGTCGCTCATGATCGGGCTCTACTGGTCAGGTCGGAATGAGGGACGTGGGCACGGAGTGCCCACCCTACGGGCGCGTGACGTAGGGTGGGGTGTTGAGCCCGAGGGCTCAACACGAACGTGCCCACGATCGTGCGTTATTCGGCCGCTACCGACGGATTCAGGTTCAGCTGGGTCCGCACCAGGTCCTCGGACGACTTGCCCGAGCTCTTGTGGCGGTGGGTCTCCAGCCTGTCGAGGAACTCCGGCGTGATGTCGCCGGTGATGTAGACGCCGTCGAAGCAGGAAGCCTCGACGCTGGTCAGCTCCGGGTTCACGTCCATGATCGACTTCTTCAGCGCCTCGATGTCCTGGTAGACCAGGCGGTCGGCCGTGATCTCGCGGCACACCTCGTCCACCGTGCGGCCGTGGGCGATCAGCTCGTCGCGGGTCGGCATGTCGATGCCGTACACGTTCGGGTACAGCACCGGCGGCGCGGCCGAGGCGAAGAACACCTTGCGGGCGCCGGCTTCGCGCGCCATCTGCACGATCTCGCGACTGGTGGTGCCGCGCACGATCGAGTCGTCGACCAGCAGCACGTTCTTGTCCTTGAATTCGGCGGCGATGGCGTTGAGCTTCTGGCGCACCGACTTCTTGCGCATGCCCTGGCCCGGCATGATGAAGGTGCGGCCGATGTAGCGGTTCTTGATGAAGCCTTCCCGGTACTCGACGCCCAGCTTCAGCGCCAGCTGGATCGCGGCCGGACGCGAGGAATCCGGGATCGGCATCACGACGTCGATTTCCTCGAGCGGGATCTCCTTGCGGATCTTGTCCGCCAGGTACTCACCCATTTTCAGACGCGTCGCGTAGACCGAGGCGCCGTCGATCACGGAGTCCGGACGCGCCAGGTAGACGTATTCGAAGGCGCAGGGGTTCAGCGACGGATTCTCGGCGCACTGGCGCGCGTGCATCTGGCTGTTTTCGTCGATCCACACGGCTTCGCCCGGCGCGATGTCGCGCACGAAGCGGAAGCCCAGGCCTTCCAGCGCCACCGATTCGCTGGCCACCAGGTATTCCGGGCCCTGCTCGGTTTCGTTCACGCCCAGGCACAGCGGACGGATGCCGAAGGGATCGCGGAAGGCCAGCAGGCCGTGGCCGGCGATCTGGGCGATCACGGCATAGGCGCCGCGCACGCGCTTGTGGACCATGGCGACTGCCTTGAACACGGCTTCGGCGTCGAGCGAATAGCCGTCGGCGGCGGTCTGGATCTCGTGGGCCAGCACGTTCAGCAGCACTTCCGAGTCGGAGCTGGTGTTGACGTGGCGGCGGTCGATGCGGAACAGCTCGTCCTTCAGCTGCGCCTGGTTGGTCAGGTTGCCGTTGTGCGCCAGCGTGATGCCGAACGGCGCGTTGACGTAGAACGGCTGCGCTTCCTCTTCACTGGACGAGCCGGCGGTCGGATAGCGGCAATGGCCGATGCCGGAATTGCCCATCAGCGAGCGCATGTTACGAGTGCGGAACACGTCGCGTACCAGGCCGTTGGCCTTGTACATCGAGAACATGCTGCTGTGGTTGGTTGCGATACCGGCCGCATCCTGGCCGCGGTGCTGCAACAGCAGCAATGCGTCATACAGCAACTGGTTGACGGGGGCTTGCGAGACGACGCCGACGATGCCACACATGGTGCGCTCCTAAACAGCTGAACAAAAGAATTTTAAAACTGCACGTGCTGCGCAAGGGCAGCAGGCAAGAAAGGCTTGACCGTGCGCGCCCCTGTTTCCGCCATGGGCGAGAGCAGCGCGTCTTTCCAGAAAGCCTGTTGGGGGATGGAAGTCATTCCGCACAATATGACGCCGGCCAGCACGATTACAATCCCCCGGCCCAGTCCGAACAGGCCGCCGAGTCCGCGGTCGGCCAGCGACAGGCCGGTCGCCTCGATCAGCGCGCCGATCGCCAGTGCCAGCAAGCCCATCAGGACGCGCACGCCGAGGAACAATGCGATGAAGGCGACGATCAACCTGAGCGACTCCCCCGGAACCACCGATGGTAGCATGGGCGCCAGTTTCGCGCCGAAGGCGTTCGCCACCACGAAGGCCGCGATCCAGCCGACCAGGGACAGGATTTCCTTGACCAGCCCGCGCATGGTGCTGATGACAACCGACGAGACCAGGATGAACAGGACGATGTAGTCGAAAATCGTCACGGCTCAAGCGGGAGTTGCGAAGCCCGACAGGCCGATGCGACCCAGCCTGGCGCGCATCTTGTCGGCCTCTTCCTTGCTCAGCGGACCGATCTTCACCTTGATCAGTTCACCGGCCTTCTCGGTATGCGAGCTGATGCCGGCGCCGCGCAGTTTAGCCTGCAGCTCGGCGGCCTTTTCCTGGGTCGACAGCGCGGCGACCTGCAGCACGACCTTCTGTCCGCCGGTGTCGGCCGGCTTCTCGGCCTTTTCGGCGCCCTTGCCTTCGAGGATGGCGAGCGCGCGGGCTTCGTCATGCGGCTTGGCCGGCTTGTCCTCGCTCTTCGGCTTGACGGGCTTCTCGAGCTTGTCGGCCTTGTCCGCTTTTTCGGCCAGCTTGTGCTCGGCCCTGGTGTCCTTGTGTTCCGGCTTGTGCTCGGGCTTCGGCTCCGGCTTGTGCTCGGGCTTGGGTTCCGGTTTCGGCTCAGCCTTGGCTTTCGGCGGCTCCGGCTTGCGTTCCGGCTTCGGCGGCGTGGCGCGGGTCACCGGCGGCGGCATCTGGACCACTTCCTCGCCCTTGTCGACGGTGTCGACGGCGGCCACGGTCCTGCTGTTCACGGGCGCGGGCGCTGGCGCGGGTGCTTCGGCGATCGGCGCATCGGATGCGGCGGGCGCAGGTTCGGTCGGCACCGGCAGCGGCGCCGCCTTGTCCTTGGACGGGATCTGGATCGCGATGTCGCCGGCCAGCGGCTTGGGCTGCGAGTCGAGCAGCATCGGCAGGCCGACGGCGGCCGCCAGCGCCAGCGCGATGGCGCCGACCAGGCGGCGCCTTGCGCGCTTCTTCTCGGGCAGCAGCGGGTCGTTGCCGGTGCCGCGCCCGCGCGTGCTGCCGGCGACGGCACCCACGCTCGAGGCGCGTTTGGAACGGGCGCGTTCGCCGAGTGCGGCGTCGTCGTCCTTGCTGTAGAAACGGCCGCTGTCCTCGGCAGCGCGGCCTTGCTTGTTTTTACCGAAGAACGAGAACAAGCCCATGCGTTGTCAGGTCAATGAAGAGAGGATTTACGGGCCGCCATCACGCCAGCCACGGTATAGAAGGAGCCAAAGACCACTATTCTATCATCCTGTCCGGCCCGGCTAGTTGCGTCCTGGAAGGCCGCCGCCGGATCGGCGAAAGTCTGCACCGAAAATTCGTCCGGCTTGACGCCGGCCGGCTTCTTCGCCTGCAGCTTTTCGGCCAGCACGTCCGGGTCGGCCGAACGGGGCGACGGCAGCGCCGCCACGCACCAGTGGTCGACGTAGGGCGCCATGTGCTCGATGACGGCGTCGATGTCCTTGTCCTGCATGATGCCGAACACCGCATAGGTGAAACGGTGGTAGCCCATGTTCGACAGGTTCTGCGCCAGCGTCGCCGCCGCGTGCGGATTGTGGGCCACGTCCAGCACCGTGGTCGGACGGCCAGGCAGCACCTGGAAGCGGCCCGGCAGCTCGACCATCGCCAGACCGGCGCGCACTTCCTGCGCACCCACCGGCAGCTGCATGCGCAGCGCTTCGAGCGCGGCCAGCGCGGCCGAGGCGTTCAGCAGCTGGTTCGCGCCGCGCAGGGCCGGATAGGCCAGCGAGTTGCGGCGCTGCGAACGGCCGCCATAGGCCCACTGCTGCTTGTCGCCCTGGTAGTTGAAGTCGCGGCCGATCAGCCACAGGTCGGCGCCGATGTCTTCGGCATGCTTGATCAGCGACGCCGGCGGTTGCGGATCGCTGCAGATCGCCGGACGGCCGCTCCGGAAGATGCCGGCCTTCTCGAAGCCGATCTCCTCGCGCGTGTCGCCCAGGTAGTCCTTGTGGTCGATGTCGATGCTGGTGACGATGGACACGTCGGCGTCGATCACGTTGACCGCATCCAGGCGCCCGCCCAGGCCCACCTCGAGGATCGCGACGTCGATCTCGCTGGTGGACAGCAGGTGCGCGATCGCCAGCGTGGTGAACTCGAAATAGGTCAGGTCGATGTCGCCGCGCGCGGTTTCCACCACGTCGAAGGCGGACACCAGTGCTTCATCGCTGGCCATCTCGCCGTTGATGCGGGCGCGCTCGTTGAAGTCGAGGAAGTGCGGCTTGATGTACAGGCCGGTGCGGTAGCCGCCCTGCAGCAGCATCGCCTCCAGCATGGCGCAGGTCGAGCCTTTGCCGTTGGTGCCGGCCACCATGATCACGGGGCAGGAGAACGCGAGGTGCATGCGTTCCTTGACGGCGCGCACGCGGTCCAGGCCCATGTCGATATGGGTCTCGGCATGGCGCGACTCGAGCAGCGCCAGCCAGTCGGGCAAGGTGGTGGGGAGCATAGGCATGGGGGATGTGCGGTGCAGAGCGGTAAAGGGCGCCTGGCACAGCATCCCTTTACCGCTTTTTTCTGGATGGATTTACGCGAGGACGTCGGCCGGCTGGCTTTGCAGCAGGGCCAGCAGATGGGCGATCTCTTCGCGCATCTTGCGGCGGTCGACGATCATGTCGACGGCGCCCTTCTGGACCAGGAACTCGGCGCGCTGGAAGCCTTCCGGCAGCTTTTCGCGCACGGTGTTTTCGATCACGCGCGGGCCGGCGAAGCCGATCAGGGCCTTCGGTTCGGCGATCACGACGTCGCCCATGAAGGCGAACGACGCGGACACGCCACCCATGGTCGGGTCGGTCAGCACGCTAATGAAGGGCAGCTTCTTTTCGGAGAGCTTGGTCAGCATGGCAGTGGTCTTCGCCATCTGCATCAGCGACAGCAGGCCTTCCTGCATACGGGCGCCGCCGGTGGCGGTGATGCAGATGAAGGGCACCTTCTGCTCCAGGGCCACCTGGGCGCCGCGCGCGAAACGCTCGCCGACCACGGAACCCATCGAGCCGGCCATGAATTCGAATTCGAAGCAGGCGACGACGACCGGCAGGCTCATGATCGAGCCGCCCTGCACGATCAGGGCATCGGTTTCGCCGGTGGCGTCCATGGCCTGCTTGAGACGGTCCGGATACTTCTTGCTGTCCTTGAACTTCAGGGTGTCGACCGGCAGCGCGTCCTGGCCGATCTCATAGCGGCCGCCTTCGTCCAGCAGCGCATCGAGGCGCTCGCGGGCGCGGATGCGCATGTGATGGCTGCACTTCGGGCACACGTGCAGGTTGGACTCGAGGTCGGTCCGGTACAGCACCGATTCGCACGACGGGCACTTGACCCACAGGCCTTCGGGCATGGTCTGCTTCTTGGCGGCGGCATCGGAGCGCTGGATCCGTGGGGGCAGCAGTTTTTCCAACCAACTCATGTGTTCTCCTTTGCGGCAATTCAGAATTGGCGGTAGTGTAGCCGGTCAAGTCCCTCTTGTCGAATGCTTGCTCTAATTTACTTGCCTGTTAGTCAAACTTGAAAACCAGGCCACATGCGGGCTGTGGCGGATCAGGGCAGGCCCGTCTCGACCAGCTCGAAGTGCAGGGCGACGAATTCGAAATCGTCGTGCAACTCGTATTGCGGCAGGCAGGCGATGTGCACCTCCTGGAATTCGCGCGCGCTCGACATGTTCTCGCCGCGCCATACCGCCTCCGGGATATCGCCGAAGCGGATTGTTTCCACTTTGGTGGCGCGGATCAGGCAGCGCAGGCGCTGCTTCAAATCGTAGACTTCGATCAGGTCGCCGGCCGCGTAGCCGCCGTCGCCGTATTCGCCGTAGCCCTTGTAGTAGTCTTCGGCCACGTCGGCGGTGACGGTCTTGCGGCCTGCCATGACGTCGCGCGGCAGGCTGTCGTCTTCTTCATCGGCGCCCCAGAAGGTCAGGCGTTTCAGGCGGCTCATTCTTCCCTGCGCTCGGCGATCGTGAATTCGATGCCGCCGACCCAGCGGGCCACGCCGTTGTAGACCCAGGCGCCGAGGAAGGTGAAGATGAAGCCGAACACCGCGTACATCAGCGGCATCCACCACAGCATGCCCCAGGGGATGGGCTGGTGGGTGAGCAGCGAAGGAACGATCGCGAACAGCATCATCGGGATCGAGATGACCAGGTACAGCACGGTCATGACTTTTGCCGTTTGCAGTTTGGAGATATGAACGATCTGGGTTTTCATGTCGGCAGGATGTGGTTGCACTGACGACAATGTAGCTGATGTTTGCAATTAGGCAAACAAAAATGAAGGCGCCGCCCTGGTTTTCGACGGCATGCCTTTCGGTGTACGATACATGCGTTTCTTGCAAGGATATGGAGATGAAGACCTTCATGCGCAATCGCCCGGCTGCAGTCGTGAATGCCTTCCTGGTTGCCGCCGTGTTTGCCGTCGCGTTCTGGACCATCGATCGGCTCCCGGGCGCCGGCCAGGTCGCGATTCACTGGGGGCCCGACAACCGGCCTGACGCCTGGATCGGCGGGGCCGCCGTCCAGCTGGTGAATCCGATCGTCGCGCTGGTGATCTGGTTCCTGATGTGCGCCGCGCCGCAGCGCTTCGCAGCGCCCGGAAAATCGCCGGATACCGTGCACGCCAGGCTGTCCGTCGTTTTCCAGATCCAGTTGGCGGTGCAGCTCCTGATCGCGATCTACGCGCTGGGCTGGTCGCCGTTCTGACCGGGGCGCATGCCCCGGCCGGTACTGCCTGCTTACTTGGCGTCCAGCGCCGCGCGGATCCCCGCCACGAAGGCGCGCACCGCTTCCGCCCCCTGCTCTTTCGGCGTGTTCTCCAGCTCCTGGATGATGCGGCTGCCGATCACCACGGCATCCGCCACCGCCGCCACCGACTTCGCGGTCTCGGCATCGCGGATGCCGAAGCCGACGCCGATCGGCAGCTTCACATGTTCGCGGATCGCGGCCACGCGGCGCGCCACGTCGGCGGTGTCGATGCCGCCGGCGCCGGTCACGCCCTTCAGCGAGACGTAATACGAGAAGCCGCTGCCGTGGCGCGCCACCTGCTTCACACGTTCCACCGTCGAGGTGGGTGCGAGCAGGAAGATCAGGTCGAGGTCGTTCGCCTTCATCTCCGCGGCGAAATCTGCGCACTCCTCCGGCGGATAGTCGACCACGATGGCGCCGTCGGCGCCCGCGGCCTTGGCGCGGCGGATGAATTCCGAAGGCCCCATGCGCTCGATCGGATTGGCGTAGCCCATCAGGACCACCGGCGTGTGCTGGTTGGTCTTGCGGAATTCAAGCACGTAGTTGAAGACGTCGTTCATGCTGATGCCGAAGGCCAGCGCGCGTTCGCAGGCGCGCTGGATGACCGGGCCTTCCGCCATCGGGTCGGAGAACGGGACGCCGAGTTCCAGCACGTCGGCGCCGCCCGCCACCAGCGCGTGCATGATGGGCACGGTGACATCGGGGCCGGGGTCGCCGGCGGTGACGAAGGTGACGAGGCCGGTCTTGCCCTGCTGTTTCAGGGCATTGAAGGTAAGTTCGATTCGGGACATGTCTGCTCTCTTTTTATCAACCGAAATTCAGGCCGGCGCGCTGCGCGACCGTGTGCATGTCCTTGTCGCCGCGGCCGGACAAGTTCACCAGGATGATCTGGTCGGCAGGCAGGGTCGGCGCCAGCTTGGCCGCGTACGCGATCGCGTGCGAGGATTCCAGCGCCGGGATGATGCCTTCGATGCGGCAGCAGTCGTGGAAGGCCTGCAGCGCTTCGTCGTCGGTGATCGAGACATATTGGGCGCGCTCGATGTCCTTCAGCCAGGCGTGCTCGGGGCCGACGCCCGGATAGTCCAGGCCGGCCGAGACCGAGTGCGTTTCGATGATCTGGCCGTTCGCATCCTGCAGCAGGTAGGTGCGGTTGCCGTGCAGGACGCCTGGGAAGCCGGCCGTCAGCGAGGCCGAGTGCTTGCCGCTGTCCAGGCCCTCGCCCGCCGCCTCGACGCCGACCAGCTTGACGCCCGGCTCGTCGATATAGGGGTAGAAGATGCCCATCGCGTTCGAACCGCCGCCGATGCAGGCGACCACATAGTCCGGCTGGCGGCCGGTCATCTGCGGCATCTGCACGCGGCATTCCTCGCCGATCACCGACTGGAAGTCGCGCACCATCATCGGGTACGGGTGCGGGCCAGCCACGGTGCCGATGATGTAGAAGGTGTTTTCGATGTTGGTGACCCAGTCGCGCATCGCTTCGTTGAGCGCGTCCTTCAAGGTCTTGGAGCCGCTTTCCACCGGCACCACGGTCGCCCCCAGCAGCTTCATGCGGTACACGTTCTGGGCCTGGCGCTTGACGTCCTCGGCGCCCATGTAGACCACGCATTCGAGGCCGAAGCGGGCGCAGATGGTGGCGGTGGCGACGCCGTGCTGGCCGGCGCCGGTCTCGGCGATGATGCGCGGCTTGCCCATGCGTTTCGCCAGCAGGGCCTGGCCGATCACGTTGTTGATCTTGTGGGCGCCGGTGTGGTTCAGGTCTTCGCGCTTGAAGAAGATCTGGGCGCCGAGGCCATCGTGCGCGCCCTGCTGCGACCAGCGCTTGGCGTGGTAGACCGGCGACGGACGGCCGACGAAGTGCGCCAGCTCGTAGCGGAACTCTTCCAGGAACGCGGGATCCTGGCTGTAGCGGGCATAGGCTTCGTTCAGCTCGGCCAGCGCGTGGCTGAGGGTTTCGGCGACAAAAGAGCCGCCGTAGGGGCCGAAGTGGCCGGAAGCGTCCGGCAGCTGGTATTCGGGGGTCTTGAAAAGACTTTTAGGAGTGTTCTCCATGGTGTGACTCGCTCGTATCGGGTGATGCATCGGCAGCCCGCACCGCGTCGATGAACGCGGCAATCTTGCGGGCATCCTTGATCCCCTTGCTTTCCTCGACACCACTGCTGATGTCGACCGCAAAGGGGCGTACGCGCATCACCGCGCTAGTCACGTTTTGCACGCTCAAGCCACCACTCAAAACGACCCGAGGCGCGAGCTCTTTTGGAATAAGAGACCAATCGAAAACCTTTCCTGCACCGCCGTAGGCGTCGACCCAGGTGTCGAGCAACAGACCCGAAAACCAGGCGCTGGCGACGCGGTATTGAGCTTCCGATTCTAGCAGGTCGGACGCGCTTGTGTCGGGTTTGACGCGGAAAGCCCGCACGAAAGGCCGCCGCACCGCCGCGGCAATGGCGGCGCACTGCTCGGCGGTTTCGTCGCCGTGGAACTGCAGCAGTGCGATCGGGCCGTTGTCGACGGCCTGGCGCACCTCATCCACGCTAGCGTTGACGAACAGGCCGACGCCGTTCACGAAGGGCGGCATGGCCGGGGCCAGCGCCTTCCATTGTTCGGGGGCGAGGTAGCGCGGGCTCTTCGGGTAGAACACGAAGCCGAGGGCATCGGCGCCGCCGTCGACTGCCGCGCGCAGGTCTTGTTCGCGGGTGATGCCGCAGATTTTGATTCGGGTGCGATTCATAAAAAGAACGGCGGCGTCGCCTCTTGCGGCAGTCCCCACTTCGGGTCGTAGTCGATTGTAGCAAGATACAAGCCGTCGGGCATGAAGGTCGGCGCGGCGGCGTCGCGCGAGCGGGCCGCGAGCACCTCGGCCATCCAGCCCGGCTCGTTGCGGCCGGTGCCCACGTAGATCAGCGAGCCGACGATATTCCTCACCATGTGGTGCAGGAAGGCCGAGGCGCGCACCGTGAACACGATCACGTCGCCCTGGCGCACGATGTTCACTTCGTGCATCTGCTTGATCGGCGAATTCGCCTGGCATCCGGAAGCGCGGAAGCTGCTGAAGTCGTGCGTGCCGATCAGGTGCCGGGCCGCCTCCTGCATGCGCTCGACGTCCAGCGGACGGAACACCCAGCCGGCGCGGCCGGCCAGCAGGGCCGACGGATTCGGGTGGTTGTACAGCACGTAGCGGTAGGTGCGCGACCTGGCCGAAAAGCGCGCGTGGAAGTCCTGCCCTTCCGCATCCGGCGCGACCGCATGCGCCCAGCGCACGACGATCGAATCCGGCAGGAAGGCGTTGGTGCCGCGCACCCAGGACTGCGGCGGGCGGTCCAGCTCCGTGTCGAAGTGGACGACCTGCTCGATCGCGTGCACGCCGGCGTCGGTGCGGCCGGCGCAGGCGGTGGCGATCGGCGTGCAGGCAAATTTCTCGAGCGCGATTTCCAGTTTATCCTGGACCGTGTCGCGCGATGGTTGTTTCTGGTACCCGTTCCAGGCGGTGCCGATGTACTGGACACCCAATGCAATTCTTGTCACCCGACCGGCCTCACACGAGCTGTGCGCGCATTGCGTTGGCCTTCGAGACCTGGTCGCTGTTGCCGCCCTTGATGACTTCCTCGAGCAGCTCGCGCGCGCCCTCCTTGTCACCGATTTCCTGATACGCGATGGCCAGATCCAGCTTGGTTTCCATCTCCATGTGCGCGGCCGTCATCTCGGCCGGCGCGGCGGCGCTGGCGGTTTCCACTTCCGGCAGCGCCAGACCGTTGCCCTCGCCCGGCAGGTCGAGGTCGAAGCCGCCGAGGTCGAAGGCCGGCTCGACCTTTGCCGGCTCCAGCATGTCGTGCGGCGCGTAGGCCGCGCTTTCGACCGGCGCCGGGGTCGCCGTCGGCAGCCCGTTGTGCAGCGTGTCCAGGCCAAACAGTTCGTCTTCCAGCGAGAGCGCCGGGGCCGGGTCGGCCTGCGCCGGCTTGGCCTCGTCGACCAGGCCGAAGTCCATGGTGTCGAGGTCGAACAGCGGGTCCTTCAATTCGGTGGCCGGGGCGGTTTCTTCCGGCGCGGCCGGGATCGACGGCAAGTCGAATTCCCTGGCCAGGTTGGCCATGTCGAAGTCGCTGTTGGCGAATTCGTTGGCCGGTGCGGCGGCAGCGATGTCGGAGGCCGCGCCGGCGCCCGGGATGGTGTCGCCGAGGTCGAAGTCGCCGAACGGCAGGTCGTCCGCGGTCTCGAGCGGCTGGATGGCCGGCTGCGGCAGCGGGCTCGCGGCCGGGGCGCCGAAGTCCATGTCGAAGGAGAAGTCGAGCGGCTCGTCGGCGGCTGCCGGCGCCGCTGCGCCGGTCGTTTCGGCATGCATCGCCACCGGCTCGGCCGCTGCGGCTGCCGGAGCTGCGTCGAAGCTGCCCATGTCGAAGTCGAGCAGGTTGTCGTCGTGCGCCGCTTGCGCCGGCTTCGGTTCCTCGGCCTGCACCGGCTCGAAGGCCAGGCCGCCCAGGTCGAAGTCGAGCGTATGCTCGTCGTCGGCCGGGCTGGCTGCGGCGGCTTGCGGCTGGACGGGCGACTGCGCGGCCGACTGCGCGGCCGGCTGCGCGGCACCCATCGCGCCGGCGAAGTGCTGGTCGAAGCTCATCGGCTCGTGCGCCGCGGCGGCCGGGGTCGCGGTCATGTCGTCGGCGGCGCCGAAGACGTCGTCGAAGTCGCGTGAACTCAGGGTCTGCGCTGCCTCGCCGGGGGCCGGGACGGCGTCGGCCTGCGGCGCGCCGGCCGCATACAGCGGGTTCAGCGGATCGATGGACAGGCCCAGCGCGGCGGCCTGCGCCCACTCGTCGCCGTGGCCGCGCGTCATGCTGTACAGCTCGCCGGCCTGGGTCTCGAAGGCGCGCTGGTCCTTGCGGGCGGCGTAGATCTCGAGCAGCTTGAGGCGCACCGGATAGCGTTCCGGATGGGTGCGCAGCGCTTCCTTCAGGATCTCTTCGGCCTGGGCGTCGCGGCCATAGGCGATGTAGACGTCGGCTTCGGCCACCGGGTCGACTTCGTTGGTGTCGAGCTGGCTGGCCGAGGGCGCGAAGCTGGAATTGAACACGCTGTTGTTGGTGTCCACGCTCTGGCCGCCGGTTTCGGCGAACAGCGAGTGCGCCGGTGCGGTCGGCACGCCCAGGATCGACGGCTCGGCGACGGCCTTGACCTCTTTCTTCTTGCGGCGCTGGGCCGCCAGCAGGCCGCCGAGCAGCAGCACGGCCGCGCCGCCGCCGACCAGCGGCAGGTTCTCCATCAGGAAGTCGAAGATGCCCGGTTCCGCGGCAGGCGCCGGGGCCGGTGCCGGCTTGATGGTCGGCAGCTTCTTCGGCGCCGGCTTGTCCTGCGCCGGGGCCGGAGTCGGGGCAGGCGTGACGGTGGCGGCAGCGTTCTGCTGGGCCTCGGCGCCGCCCTTGCTCTTGACCGTCGCCAGCTTCTCGAGGTCGTTGATGTTCTGTTCGAGCTCCTTCACGCGCTTCTGGGATTCTTCCAGCTCGCGCTGCTTGGCGATCGTGTCCTCGGCGCTCATGGTCGCGCCCTTGCCGGCAGCGCTGCCGGCAGCAGGCGCCTTCGACAGGCGCAACTGGTCCTGGGACTCGTTGGCGGCGGTCGGGCGCTCCTCGACCTTGGCGGTGATCTTGCCGCCGGCGCTCTGGCCCGCCTGCGGAGTCCTGGTCGGCTCGGCATTGCCGACCTGGCCGGCCAGCTTGTTGCGGTAGGCGTTGAAGTCGGCCGCGTGGGCGACCACGACGCCATGCGCCTCGCCCTCGTTCAGCGACTGCACGCTGCCGGCGTCCGGCACCGACAGGATGCGGCCCGACTTCAGGCGGTTCATGTTGTTGCCGATGAAGGCATCCGGATTGGCGCGGTACAGCGCCACCAGCATCATGTCGAGCGAAACGTCGACCGGCTTCAGTTGCGCGGCGATGCGGCCCAGGCTGTCGCCCGGCTTGACGCGGTACTTTGAAGCACCGCTCGCGGCGCTGCCCGAAGACGCCGGCCTGCCCTCCTCGGCGGCGCGTGCGCGGTCGGCGCGGCGCGGACGTTCGCTCGCCACCGGTGCCGCCGGCGCGGCCGCAGCCGGGGCTTCGGCACGCGGGCGCGCGGCCGGCGGCGCTTCGTTCGATGCCACCTGCGCCGACTGGGTCGCGCGCAGCTCGGCCGGATCGAGCAGGAAGGTGTACTCGCGCACCAGGCGGCCGTTATTCCAGGTCAGCTCCAGCAGCATGTCGACGAAAGGCTCGTTCAGCGGCTGGGTCGAACTCACGCGGATGAACTGCCGGCCATTGCGCTGCTCGACCGCGAAACGCAGCGACAGCAGGGCCGGATTGAATTCGATGTTCGCGGTACGGAAGGCCTCCGGCGAAGCCAGCTTGGCCACCAGGCCGTTGGCCTCGTCGCTGGACACCGCCGTCAACTCGATTTCGGCACGCAGGGGCTGGCCGAGCGCCGAGAGCACGGTGAGTTTGCCGAGGCCCGCCGCATGCGCGGCCGAGCTCAGAACCAACGCACTGGCAACCGCCGCGGTGAGCTTCTTCAGCGCGGACGACTTCATCGAGGGACGTTGAGTGGAATGCATAATTCGACTGAATGAGTTGAGCGGAGAGGTGATCAGCCCGGAGGCGAGCCCGGTGGTCTCGGCAACATAGCATCATGCACTATGGCACGCAAGCTCTACGGAAAGAAACATTCACGACCCGTGAGATATGTAGACGGTCTATTCATGCAAGTGATGTTTTTTGGGTCAAACCATGACATTTGATTAGCACCTCTTGCCATGCCGACCACAAACGACGGCCATGAAAAAAGGCCGCACGAGGCCGCCTTCATTCTACCCTTGAACCGGGTCCGGCTTATTTGTCCAGCACGATGCGCAGCATGCGGCGCAGCGGTTCGGCGGCGCCCCACAGCAGCTGGTCGCCGACGGTGAAGGCCGAGATGTAGTCCGGGCCCATAGCCATCTTGCGCACGCGGCCGACCGGGATGTTCAGGCTGCCGGTGACGGCAGCCGGGGTCAGGTCGCGCATCGAGGCTTCGCGCGTGTTCGGCACGAACTTCACCCACTGGTTGTCGTTGGCGATGATGTCGTTGATCTCATCCAGCGGCACGTCCTTCTTGAGCTTGATGGTCAGCGCCTGCGAGTGGCAGCGCATCGCGCCGATGCGGACGCACAGGCCGTCGACCGGGATCACATTGCCCGATGCCGAGGTGCGGCCGAGGATCTTGTTGGTCTCGGCGCCGCCCTTCCACTCTTCCTTCGACTGGCCGTTGCCCAGGTCCTTGTCGATCCAGGGAATCAGGTTGCCGCCCAGCGGCACGCCGAACTGTTTCGTTTCCTCAAGCGACATGCCATGCTGGGTCGCCAGCACGGTGCGGTCGATCTCGAGGATGGCCGAGGCCGGGTCGTCCAGCAGCGGCTTGACGGCCGCGTTGATGGTGCCGAACTGGGTCAGCAGTTCGCGCATGTGCTGGGCACCGCCGCCCGATGCCGCCTGGTAGGTCATGGAGGTCATCCAGTCGACCAGGTCGTGCTTGAACAGGCCGCCCAGGCCCATCAGCATGCAGGACACGGTGCAGTTACCGCCGATGAAGTTCTTCACGCCGCGGGTCATCGCATCCTTGATGACGTTCAGGTTGACCGGGTCCAGCACGATGACGGCGTCGTCGTTCATGCGCAGGGTCGATGCAGCGTCGATCCAGTAGCCGTTCCAGCCGGCTGCGCGCAGCTGCGGGAAGACTTCGGTGGTGTAGTCGCCGCCCTGGCAGGAGATGATGATCTCGCACTTCGAGAGCTCGGCGATGTCGGTGGCGCTCTTCAGTTTGGTCTCGTTCTTCGCCATGGCCGGCGCAGCGCCGCCCGGGTTCGACGTGGTGAAGAACACCGGCTCGATATGGTCGAAATCGCCCTCGTCCTGCATACGCTTCATGAGGACCGACCCGACCATGCCGCGCCAACCAACCAGACCAACTAGTTTCATTTCAAATTCCCTCGTTTTATGTTTGCTTTCGTGGGCTTACCGGGCCCACGATGAATATCGATTAACGCCGCATCACGCCAATGCGTTGACCACCGCGTCGCCCATCTGTTCGGTACCGACGCGCGTGGTGCCCTGCTCGAAGATGTCCGGCGTGCGCAGGCCCTGTGCCAGCACGGCCTTGACGGCATTCTCGATGCGGTCCGCCTGCTCGGCCTTGCCGAGCGAGAAACGCAGCATCATCGCCGCCGACAGGATGGTCGCCAGCGGATTCGCGACGCCCTGGCCGGCGATATCCGGCGCCGAGCCGTGCGACGGTTCGTACAAGCCCTTGTTGTTCGCATCCAGCGAAGCCGAGGGCAGCATGCCGATCGAACCGGTCAGCATCGCGGCTGCGTCCGACAGGATGTCGCCGAACATGTTGCCGGTGACGATGACGTCGAACTTCTTGGGCGCGCGCACCAGCTGCATCGCCGCGTTATCGACGTACATGTGCTCGAGCTGGACGTCCTGGTATTCCTTGTGCACCTCGGTGACGATGTCGCGCCAGAACTGGAAGGTCTCCAGCACGTTGGCCTTGTCGACGCTGGTCACGCGCGAACCGCGCTTGCGCGCAGCCTGGAAGGCGACGTGGGCGATGCGGCGGATTTCGCCTTCCGCATAGCGCATGGTGTCGAAGCCTTCGCGCTGGCCTGCGAACGGACCGTCCGGACATTCGCGCACGCCGCGCGGCTTGCCGAAATAGATGTCGCCGGTCAGCTCGCGGATGATCAGGATGTCCAGGCCCGACACGACCTCCGGCTTGAGCGTCGATGCGCCCGCCAGTTCCGGATACAGGATGGCCGGACGCAGGTTGGCGAACAGGCCGAGTTCCTTGCGCAAGCCGAGGATGGCCTGCTCGGGGCGCAGCGCGCGCTCGAGATTGTCGTACTTGTAGTCGCCGACGGCGCCGAACAGCACCGCATCGGCGGCCTTGGCCAGCGCCAGCGTTTTTTCGGGTAACGGATGCCCGTGGGCCGCGTAGCCGGCGCCGCCGACTTCCGCGCTCTCCATCTCGAAGGATTCGCCGAGCGCGTTCAGCACCTTGACGGCCTGCGCCGTGATTTCGGGACCGATGCCGTCGCCCGGCAGGATGGCAATCTTCATGTCAGACTTTCTCAGATGGTGTTGGCGAGCCAGGGCTGCGCGCGCAGGTGGCGTTCTTCGAAGGCGCGGATCTCGTCGGCGTGGCGCAGGGTCAGGCCGATGTCGTCCAGGCCGTTCAGCAGGCAGTACTTGCGGAATTCGTCGATCGCGAATTCGAAGTCCAGCTGGCCGTCCGGCGTGCGGATCACCTGCTGCTCCAGATCGACCACCAGCCTGAAGCCCGGGAAGGCCTTCACTTCATTGAACAGCTGGTCGATCTGCTGTTCGCTCAGCGCGATCGGCAGCAGCCCGCTCTTGTAGCAGTTGTTGAAGAAGATGTCGGCGAAGCTCGGCGCGACGATGGCGCGGAAGCCGTACTGCTGCAGCGCCCAGGGCGCGTGCTCGCGCGAAGAACCGCAGCCGAAGTTCTTGCGGGCCAGCAGGATCGACGCGCCGGCGTAGCGCGGCTGGTTCAGCACGAAGTCCGGGTTCAGCGGGCGCTTGTCGTTGTCCATGCCCGGTTCGCCGTGGTCGAGGTAACGCCACTCGTCGAACAGGTTGGGGCCAAAGCCGGTACGGCGGATCGACTTCAGGAACTGCTTGGGGATGATGGCGTCGGTATCGACGTTGGCGCGGTCGAGCGGCGCCACCAGTCCTTCGTGTACGGTGAATTTTTCCATGATCCGAGGGGTCAGAGCCCGGTGTTGGTTTTCAAAGGGCTCTGACCCGGTAGTCCGCGGCCGATGCCCGTCGATTCGAAACTTACTTGCCGCCCGCGCCGGTAATGACCTGGCCAACCTTCTGCACGTCCTTGCCGACACCCGAGATGGTGTTGCAGCCGGCGGCAGCGATGGCGATGAGGGCGAGAGCGATTACTTTTTTCATGGTTCTGCTGTGTTGATTTATTGGGTTAAAAATGTGTGCGTGGCTGAGCACCGGGCTCCGACCCTAGATTTTACGGACGTCGACGAAGTGGCCCGCGATCCCGGCCGCCGCAGCCATGGCCGGCGACACCAGGTGGGTGCGTCCGCCCTGCCCCTGGCGGCCTTCGAAGTTGCGGTTCGAGGTCGAGGCGCAGCGCTCGCCCGGCTCGAGGCGGTCGGCGTTCATCGCCAGGCACATCGAGCAGCCCGGCTCGCGCCATTCGAAGCCGGCGGCCTTGAAGATGCGGTCGAGGCCTTCGCGCTCGGCCTGTTCCTTCACCAGGCCCGAACCCGGCACCACCATCGCCAGCTTGACGTTCGAAGCGCGCTGGCGCCCGCGCACGATGGCGGCGGCGGCGCGCAGGTCTTCGATGCGCGAGTTGGTGCAGGAGCCGATGAAGACCTTGTCGATGCGGATGTCCTCGATCGGGGTGTTCGGCTTGAGGTCCATGTAGACCAGCGCGCGCTCCATGGCGTCGCGCTTGACCGGGTCGCGTTCCTTGTCCGGATCCGGCACGCGGCCGTCGACCGTGGTCACCATCTCCGGCGAAGTGCCCCAGGTGACCTGCGGGCGGATGTCGGCGGCGTTCAGGGTCACGACCATGTCGAACTTCGCGCCCGGGTCGCTGTGCAGGGTGCGCCAGTAGGCGACCGCCTGCTCCCACTGCGGCCCGACCGGTGCGAACGGACGCCCCTTCACGTACTCGATGGTGGTGTCGTCGACCGCCACCATGCCGGCGCGCGCGCCCGCTTCGATCGCCATGTTACAGACCGTCATCCGGCCTTCCATCGACAGCGAACGGATGGTCGAGCCGGCGAATTCGATCGCGTAGCCGGTGCCGCCGGCGGTGCCGATCCTGCCGATCACGGCCAGCACGATGTCCTTGGCGGTGACGCCCGGCGGCAGCGCGCCGTCGACCTGCACCAGCATGGCCTTCGATTTCTTCGCCAGCAGGGTCTGGGTGGCCATCACGTGCTCGACTTCCGAGGTGCCGATGCCGTGCGCCAGGCAGCCGAAGGCGCCGATGGTCGAGGTGTGCGAGTCGCCGCAGACCACCGTCATGCCCGGCAGCGTCGCGCCCTGCTCCGGCCCGATCACGTGGACGATGCCCTGGCGCTTGTCGTTCATGTTGAAGTAGGTGACGCCGAAGGCCTTGGTGTTCTCATCCAGCGTCTCGACCTGCAGGCGCGAGGTCGGGTCCGCGATGCCGCGCGAACGGTCGGTGGTCGGCACATTGTGGTCGGCTACGGCAAGGTTGGCGGAGGTGCGCCATAGCTGGCGGTCCGCCACGCGCAGGCCTTCGAAGGCCTGGGGGCTGGTGACTTCGTGCACCAGCTGGCGGTCGATATACAGCACGGTGGTGCCATCCGCATCGGCACGCACGACATGCGAATCCCAGAGTTTGTCGTAGAGCGTTTTCAACATGATCTATCCATTCGAACAGCCGGCTTATGCGGGCATGGTCTTTGATTATGCCATATTTGTGCACTGCGTCAGCCCGCCCTGCTTGCACGATTATTTCAACCGAAACCTCTACATGCAAATTTTGTTTGCCTTGAATGACTGGAATGCAAATGAAAATAGCCTGCACGGTTTCCGGGCAGGCTATTCTTGGTTTTGTTGCTTTGTGGTTTTTATGCCGCCAGACGCACCGATGAGCGGCAGCCGTCCATCAGGAAGGACAGGCCGACGACCAGCACCAGCGAACCTTCCGCCGAGCGTGCGGTACCGGTGATGCCTTCGACGTGCAGCGCCGTCATCGGCTTGATCACCAGGTCGGCCGTGCCGTCCACCGCTTCCACCGCGATGATGTAGGGCTGGGGCGCGTTGATGACGATGCCGACGCGCTCCGAGCATTCCTCGTAGCCCAGCGACAGCGCCAGCGAACGCACCGGCAATGGACGGCCCTGGTCTTTCAGCACCGGGGCGCCGCCGACCTGCATGAAGGTCTCCGGCAGCTCGACCACGCGCTCGACCACCGCCATCGGCAGGGCCAGCTGGGCGCCCGAGGTCGACACCAGCATGGTCGGCACGATCGACAGTTCGATCGGCAGGCGGATCGAGAACTTGGTGCCCTTGCCCAGGTTCGAGTCGATGCGGATCGCGCCGCGGTTCTTCTCGACGGCGGTCTTGACCACGTCCATGCCAACGCCGCGGCCCGACACCGAGGACGCCACGTCCTTGGTCGAGAAGCCGGGCAGGAACACCAGCTGGTAGGCTTCGTCGTCGGACGTCGCCTGGTGCTCGGTGATCAGGCCCTTCTCCATCGCCTTCTTGCGCAGCTTGGCCGGGTCCATGCCGCGGCCGTCGTCCTGCAGCACGATCATGACGCTGTTGGCTTCCTGCCAGGCTTTCAGCAGGATGTAGGCCTTGGCCGGCTTGCCGTTGGCGACGCGGTCTTCCGGCCCTTCGACGCCATGGTCGAGCGCATTGCGCAGCATGTGCACCAGCGGATCGTACAGGCTGTCCACCACCACGCGGTCGACTTCGGTCTCGGCGCCTTCGATGGTTAGTTCGACTTCCTTGCCCAGGTCCTTGGCCAGCTCGCGCACCAGGCGCGGGAATTTCTGGAACAGGCGGCCGACCGGCTGCATGCGGGTCGCCAGCGTGGCGCGCTGCAGCTCGGCCGAGTAGCGCGAGGCGCGCTCCAGGGTTTCGGTCAGGGTCGCCATCAGGGTGGCAGCCTGGCCTTCGAACTTGAACTGCGACAGGCGCTCGAGCAGCACGGCGGCCTGGTTCGCGGCCTGCACCGATTCGCCGGCCACTTCCAGCAGCGCGTCCAGCTTGACCGCGTCGATACGGATGCTTTCGTCGGCCTTGGCGGCGGCAGCCTGCGCCGGCTTGTTCTCGGTGCGGCGCTCGACGCCGTCCCAGCCCGATTTGGCCTGCGCCGCGTCGGGTGCGGCAGCAGCAGGCGCTGCCGCCGCGGGCACTGCGGCAGCGGATGTCGCTTCCTGTGCAGCGGCAGTAGCAGCGGTAGCAGCTGCGGCGGCCGGCGTATGCGTGCCGGGCGGGACCACCGCCATGTACATCGCTTCCCAGTCCAGGCCGTCGGCGCTGGCAGCTGCGGCAACCGGGGCCGGTGCGGCGGCCGGCACTGGCGCCGGCGCTGCTGCCACGGGGGCCGGTGCCGGTGCTGCCGCCTTCGGCGCATCCTTGCCGTCGATCGCATCCTTCAGCATGCGCTCGAGGTCGGCCGGCATCGGCGCCAGCTGCTCGGGCGCGGTACCGTTGTTCAGGTCGTTGAGCTGGTCGGCGACGAAGCCGGATGCCTGCAGCGACGCTTCGATCGCCGACGGCGTGACCGGGGCCGCGCCGGTGCGCAGCGCGTCGAACAGGTTTTCCGTCAGGTGGCAGGCGGTCACCAGCGCAGGCAGTCCCATGAAGCCCGCGCCACCCTTGATGGTGTGGAACGAGCGGAACACCGCGTTCAGCGTTTCCTTGTTATCGGGATCGCGTTCGAGGCGGAGCAGGTGCTCCTCGACGTTGGTCGCCAGATCCAACGCCTCGATCACGAAATCCTTGAGCATTTCATCCATTAGAATCCCAGATCGGCAAGAAGGTCATCGACACTATCCTGGTCCAGCGCCGCGGTCGGCACCGACGGGCCCGACATCAGCTCGGCCGGCTTCTCCGGCTCCTGCGCGGCCGCCTTCTGCGCCAGCTTTTCCTTGACGTCGGCCGGCGCGCTGTCGCGCAGCAGCTGGGCCAGCTCGTTTTCCACGGTCTGGGTGATCTTGACGACTTTCTTGATCAGCTGACCGGTAATGTCCTGGAAGTCCTGCGCCATCATGATCTCGAGCAGGCGCGCCTTTTCGGCTTCGGTCGCTTCCGACACGGCCTGGGCGAAGCTGCGCGAGTCGCCGGCCAGGGCCTTGAACTGCTCGAGCGACAGCTTGCCGGCGAACAGGTCGGCCCAGCGGCCTTCCATGTCCTTGGCCTGCTTCGACAGGACGTCCTGGGCCGGCATGCCGTCGTCCAGCGTGTTCAGGACCTTGTTGGCGGCCTGCTCGGTCAGGGTGGCGACATATTCCAGGCGGTCCTGGGCGTCCACGATCTGCGAAGACGCTTCGGTCAGGGCCTTGTCGTAGCCGAGCTCGCGCAGCGAGTCGTGCATGATGCGCACGATGCTGCCCAGGCGGGCATACATCATCTGGCCATCCGGGTCGTCGGTGGCCTCGGCGGCGGGTATGGTGGCGGGTACGGCGGTGGCCACCGGCGCCGGTGCGAGCGCGGCTGCGACTGGCGCGGCGGCCGGCGCGACGCTCGAAGCCACCTGGTCGAACAGGGCCTCAAGATCGTCAGTGTCGTCACTGTCGCCACCGGCAGCGGGTTCGGGCGCCGGTGCCGGCGCCGGAGCGGGCGCGCTGGCTCGCTGCGCTGCCACTTCCTCGAATAGTGCGTCGAAATCGTCAGCGGCGTCGGTCATAGTCCCTGCTTCTCCATAATGTGTAAATATCGCGATGATCTGTACTGTGCTGTGCTTGCTCCCGTCAATACGATGACGGTACGGGTATTGCACGGAGTGTAGCAGCGTGGTTGCCGTAGGTAAATCTCGGAAAACGGACCGTTGTTCATTGGGTCAGTAAACTTAGTTAGGCGACAATTATTTCCACCCGTTTCTGAATATTTTCGCAAAGCAAGTGTTGTATTTTTTTATCGCGGCTTTGTCACAATCAATGTTTTCGCCCTAGAAAGCAAACACAACACTGAGCAAGATCAAGCATTTACCATCTGCCAAGGATGGAAACCCGAACTACAATAACCAGGTAACGTGATGTGAGGGAGGACTCACCATGTACCAGAAAATTCTGATCACCACCGACGGTTCCGCGGTGTCCCAGCACACCGCCTGTGCCGGTGTCCAGTTCGCACGGCAGATGGGCGCGGAAGTGCTCGCGCTGTTCGTCGCGCCCGAGTACCAGTATCCCGTGTATGTCGAGATCATCCCGCCTTCCTACCCTAGTGAGGAAGACTACCTGGGGCAGATGCGGCGCATGGGCGAGGAATACATGGGCAAGATCATGCGCTCGGCCGAGCAGGCCGGACTGAAGCATGCATGCATGACCGCGTTCTCGGACGCGCCAGCGCTGAAGATCGTCGACGTGGCCGAACAACAACACTGCGACCTGATCTTCATGGGCTCGCACGGCCGCAGCGGATGGGGCCAGTTGTTGCTCGGCAGCGTGACGAACAAGGTGTTGTCGCAGACCAGCAAGCCCGTGCTGGTGCACCGCTTGATCCGCGAACCCGGCACCTGAATCCGCCTGTTGCAAAAGACCGACGCCGGCGTGGGGACGCTCATTGCCAAAATAATTACAAATTATTCGTTAGCAATGTGCTAGCGTTTAATCTACGTTTCGCATTGCACTTTGGGGAACTTTCATGATTCGCATAGTCATCGCTGACGACCATACCATCATGCGCGAAGGTCTGAAGCGCATCCTCGACGGCGCCCTCGACATCGAGATCGTCGGCGAGGCCATCAATGGCTTCGAAGTCCTGTCGCTGGTGCGCCAGGGCGGCTTCGACCTGCTGCTGCTCGACCTGTCGATGCCGGGCCGCAGCGGCGTCGACCTGATCCGCCAGGTGCGCAGCGAAGCGCCCAAGCTGGCCATCCTCATCCTCACCATGCACGAGGAAGAGCAGTACGCGGTGCGTGCGATCCGCGCCGGTGCTCAGGGCTACCTGACCAAGGAAAGCGCCGGCACCCAGCTGGTCGGGGCGATCCGCAAGGTGGCATCCGGCCGTCCCTATATCAGTACCGAAGTGGCCGAGCAGCTGGCGCTGAACATCATGGCGCCGAACGAACAGCTGCTGCACAAGCAACTCTCGGACCGGGAATTCGAAGTCTTTTCTTTATTAGTGGGCGGAAAATCGATCACCGAAATCGCCAACAACCTGCACTTGTCGGTGAAGACGGTCAGTACGCACAAGACCCGCATCATGCAAAAAATGGGGATGACCTCGCTGTCGGAAATGGTGCAGTATGCCGTCGCGCACCGCCTGCTGGCGCCCATGAAGGCGTGATCGTCACCAAACTGTCTTAGACACCACAAGCTGACTGTGGTTTCCACGCCCAGTGCGTGGCGTCCAAGAGACTAGCTCATCAACGCAGCTATCCTACACGGGTATGCCCTGCTCTCCCTCGGAAGTGAGCCCAGACAGTAAGAAAACTCCTACAGTCTGACTCACCTTCCTACCTACACATTCAGCCGTTGCTGATATGAATGCCGAACTCGTGTTGGCATACTGACTTCAGCGTTTCGACTTGCTTGCGGTCCATTCTCCGCATTGAGCCTCCTGAAACCATGACTTACTAAACCTGGAGATGAGTATGCAGTCCCAGCCAATGTCAGAACAGCGCAATGCCTCCCCCTCGACCCTGCACTCGTCACAGATGGAAGCTGGGCGCCAGCGCCAAGGTCGCCTTTGGTCCAACCTGAAAGAAGTCTGCGACCTGCTCCATATTCCGGCCGCCGTATCGATGAACACCGAGGAACTCCTGTTCCAGCACGTGCAGTTCAAGACCGGCCAGCGTGTCCACACGATCGGCCAGGCTTTCGACACCCTGTACATCGTCAATTCCGGCTTCCTGAAAACGGTGCTGATCGACGAATTCGGCAACGAACAGGTGCTGAGCTTCCCCATGAAGGGCGACATGCTCGGCGTCGACGGCATCCACACCCGGCACTACGCGTCCGAAGCGGTCGCGCTGTCCGACTGCGACCTGATCCTCGTACCGTTCAAAAAGCTCACTGCCCTGGGGAGGGTGCATGCCGAGCTCGAGAACCTGATGTACGGCGTGATGAGCCGCGAACTGGTGCGCGAGCAGGCCATGATCGGCATGCTCGGGGCCCTGTCGGCGGAAGCCCGCGTGGCCCGCTTCCTGATCTCGCTGGCCGATCGCTTCGCCGCGATGGGTTACTCGAGCAAGCTGTTCAACCTGCGCATGACGCGCCACGAGATCGGCAGCTATCTGGGCCTGACGCTCGAAACCGTCAGCCGCACGCTGTCCGCCTTTAACGAGATCGGCTTGATCACCGTCGACCAGCGCACCATCGGCATCAAGGATCCGGAAGCCCTGAAAACCCTGCGCCGCCTGCCGCCCTCGCGTTCCCGCGCCAAGCAGAACGCCAAGGCCAAGGCCGACGCCGAATCCTCGGGCGACGGCCAGGTGCTGGCCACGGCCTGAACCTGCTTCGCAGCGCTTGAAACAGGAAAGCCGGCTCGAAACTGAGCCGGCTTCTTCATTTCTGGAGCGCCGACAAAACGCTCAGGGCAAGGGATGCGGCCACCCGACGTGCCTTCGAAGACAGTACGCTAGTACGGCGAGAAGGTGCAACGCCGCCATGGGCGTTTTGTCAGTCGCGGGTCAGGACGCCGTCGGCCACGCGCACCTGCTCGCCCACGCGGAAGCCCGGATCGTTGTCGTAGCGAATGGATTGCGTCGCGCCATTCTCGTAGCGCACCACCACTTCATAGCGCGGCGCGCGCGCGTTGCGCTCGATGGCGCGTCCGGCCAGCGCGCCGCCGACCGCACCGGCCACCGTCGCCGCCGTACGGCCGCTGCCGCTGCCCACCTGGTTGCCGAGCAGGCCGCCGACCGCGGCCCCGCCCAGCGTGCCGGCCGCGCCGGCTTCGCCCTGCAGCACATTCACCGATTCCACCGTCGCGCAGTTGGTGCAATAGCGTGCGACGCGCTGGCTGTCTTCCACGCGGCGATCATCGCGGCGATCGACGCGGCGGTTGTCGATACGGTCGTCACGGTCGCGCCCGCCCGCCAGCAGGGGCTGGCCCAGGGTCGCCGTCGAATAGCGGCCGTTGGCGCGGATGGTCGCGGTGACGGAAGCATCCGGCGCGATGTTGTCGTCACGGCGGATCGTGTACAGGCCGGCGTATTCGCCTGGCCGCACTTCCGGCAGCGTGAAGATGCCGCGCGTGCCGGCGATCTGGACGTCGACCTTGGCGCCCGGCGTGCCGATCACGGTGAACTTCAGCTCATGGCCCGGACCGAGATCGTCGCTGCCGCGCACGTCGAAGGTCTGGACGCGCGGCGTGCCTGCCAGCTGGCGGTCGTCTCCGCCCGTGCGGTCGGGCATGCGCACGATGGTCGCGGCCAGCGCCTGGGTCTTGACCATGCCGTTCACGCGCAGATTGGCGGTGATCGAGCTGTCCGGACGGATGCGGTCGTGGGTACCGATCGTGTAGGTGCCCTGGTAGGTGCCGGGACGGGTTTCGTTCAGATTGAGGTTGCGGGTGGCGCCGTCGATGCGCACGGTGGCGTTGCCGCCCGGCGTACCGAACACTTCGAAATTCAGTTCCGCGCCCGGCTCGATGCGGCGCAGTTCGTTGACATTGAAACCTTCGATGCGCGGCTCCAGCTGGCGCGCACGCGGGTGTTCCTGGGCCTGCACCGGCGCCGGCACGGTGGCCGTGAAGAGTGGCAGCGCGGCAACCACTGCCGCGGCGAGTGTCTGACGGGTTGTTGCCATGATGTCCTCCTGGGAAGTGCAATTGTCAATGTGGCCAGCTTACGCCGCACACGACCGTATCTCGGTGCGCTAACGTACGCTGTGCACTGCCTCGCCTGAGCTCACCCAAACCCGCTCCCCAGGCTCCGGCCGCAAGGCATGGCCGCCGGTGAACGCGCCGAAAGACGGCAGGATCATCCGCGTCGGCCCGGCGATAAAACACGGCAGGCGCAGCGCATCGGAACGCGTCGCCAGCACATAGACCGGATGCACGTGGCCAGCCAGCACGTAGCCGGGCGCGGCGATGTCCGGGTGGTGGCAGAAGGAATACGGCCCCACCGTCCAGGGTTCGTCGACGAGGTCGATACCGAGCTCCCCGGCCGGGTCGCCCGCATGCTTGTCGTGGTTGCCGCGCACCAGCGTCAGCACCAGCTCGCAGCGGCGCCGGCGCCAGGCCAGCATCGCGGCCTGGGTCGATGCCGCGTGGGCGGCGCGCGCATGCAGGAAGTCGCCGAGGAACAGCACGTGGTTCGCGCCGGTCAGTTCGATCAGGGCATCGAGGGCCAGCAGGTTTTCGGTGGTGGTCCCTTTCGGCACCGGAATGCCGAAGGACCGGAAGGCCGCCGCCTTGCCGAAATGGATGTCGGCGACGATCAGCATGCGCTCGCGCGGCCAGAATGCGGCCTTCTGCGGCAGCAGCACCAGCGGCTCTCCGCCGAGCTCCACCGTCAGCGCACCCGCGATCCCCACCCCATTCATGCCGCGGCCGCCTTTTCCAGTTCGCGCACCATGCGCGCCACGCGGTCGGACAGCTTCTCGGTCGAGACCTTTTCGCGGAAGCGCTCGACCATCAGCGGAAAGCCGAAGGGCGTGGCGCGTTTGACCTCGTGGAAGGCGATGCGGCGCCCGTGCAGCTCGGTGAGCGTGTCGCGCAGGCGGGTCAGTTCAAGCTCCTGCTCCAGCACCTCGCGCTCGGCCTGGGTCAGCAGCAGGTTGCCGCTGTCGTGCTTGCGGAAAACCTCGTAGAACAGCGCAGATGAAGCCTGCACCTGGCGCATCGACTTGCGCTGACCCGGAAAACCCTGGTTCACCAGCCCGGCGATGCGCGCCACCTCGCGGAAGCGCCGCTGCGCCAACTGGGTCGCGTTCAGGCTGTCCAGCACATCCTCCAGCAGGCGCCCGGTATCGAACAGCCCGACGCCGGCACCTAGCTGCGCCTCGAACATGCGGCCCCAGTCGACCGGCTCCGGCGACAGCAGCTCGAAGCCGTAGTCGTTCACCGCCACCGAAAAGGTGGAAGGCATGGTCTTCCCGACCCGAAAAGCCAGCAGCGACGCCAGGCCCGTGTGCACCGAGCGCCCGCCGAACGGGTAGACGAACAAGTGCCAGCCCTCGCGGCTTTTGAGGCTTTCGATGACCAGCACCTCGGCGGTAGGGAGCGCCGACCAGCGCGCCTGCACTTCCAGCAGCGGCCGCACGGCCTGCATTTCCGGGCCTTCGAAGATGCCTTGCGCGGCGCGCTCGAGTTCTTCGAGCCCGGCCCGCGCCATCTCCGCGCTGAGCGGCACCTTGGTTCCGCCCCAGCGGCTGATCGCGCCGCGCGTCGAAGCACTGCGCTTGACGTAAGCCGTCATCTCATGCACCCGCACCAGCTCCAGGATACGGCCGCTGAACAGGAAGTGGTCGCCGGGCTTCAGACGGCCCACAAAAGATTCCTCGACGCTGCCGATCCGGCCGCCGCTCACGTACTGCACCTGCATCTGCGCATCCGAGACGATGGTGCCGATGCTCATGCGGTGCCGACGCCCGATCGTCGCGTCGGGCACGCGGTAGACGCCCTCCTCGTCCGGCAGCACGCGCCGGTACTCCGGATACACCTCCAGGCTCTGGCCGCCGCGCGCGACGAAGTCCAGCGCCCACTGCCACTCCTCCCTGGTGAGGTGGCGATAGGACCAGGCGGTCCTTACTTCCTCGTACAACTCCTCCGAGCGGAAGCCGCCGCCCAGCGCGATCGTCACCAGATGCTGCACCAGCACGTCGAAGGGTTTGTTCGGCACCTGGCGCGCCTCGATGCGGCGCGTGGCGACGGCGCGTTTGGCGCCGGCCGCTTCCAGCAGCTCCAGACTGTTGGTCGGCACCAGGGTCACGCGCGACACGCGTCCCGGCGCATGACCGCTGCGCCCGGCGCGCTGCAGCAGGCGCGCGATGTTCTTGGCGCTGCCGACCTGCAGCACGCGCTCGACCGGCAGGAAGTCCACGCCGAGGTCCAGGCTGGCCGTGCACACGACCGCCTTCAGCTCGCCGTTCTTGAGCCCCTTCTCGACCCAGTCGCGCACCTCGCGGTCGAGCGAGCCGTGGTGCAGCGCGACGGTGCCGGCCCAGTCCGGGCGCGCCTCGATCAGGTTCTGGTACCAGACTTCGGACGAAGCCCGGGTATTGGTGAAGACCAGGGTCGCGCCGTACTTCTCGATTTCCTCGATCACCGGCTGCAGCATCTGCAGGCCCAGGTGCCCGCCCCAGGGGAAGCGCGAAACGTTTTGCGGGATCAGGCAGTCGACCACGATCTGCTTCTTCAGGTCGCCCTCGACCAGCACGCTCTTGCTCTCGTCGGCACCGGCGCCCAGCAGCACGTTGCGCGCATCCTGCAGATTGCCCATGGTCGCCGACAGGCCCCACACGACCAGGTCCGGATTCCAGCGCCGCAGTCTTGCCAGCGCCAGCTGCACCTGCACGCCGCGCTTGCTGCCCATCAGCTCGTGCCACTCGTCGATGATGATCATGTCGAGGTGCTTGAACTGGTCGCGCGCACCCGCGTGCGACAGCAGCAGGGACAGCGATTCCGGCGTCGTGATCAGCGCGCCGGGCAGGTTCTTCGACTGGCGCGCGCGCTCGGCCGAGCCAGTGTCGCCGGTGCGCGCGCCCAGCGTCCAGCTGCCGATCGCGTCGGGGCTGGCGGCGCCCAACTCTTCTGCCGACACCTCGAGCGAGCGCTGGGTGTCGGCCGCCAAGGCGCGCATCGGCGTGATCCACAGCACCCGCAGACCGGTGCGGTCGCGGCGCGAGCGATTCGCGCCGCGCAGCATCGCCGCGAACCAGACGGCATAGGTTTTACCGGCGCCGGTATTCGCGTGCAGCAGCCCGGACTGCCCGGCCAGCGCTGCCTTCCACACCGCGCGCTGAAACGGGAAGACTTTCCAGCCGCGGTTCGCGAACCACGCATCGACCGCCTCTTCCGCCTTCGACTTGCTCATGGCGACGCCGCTTCCAACAAACCCTTCAAGGTATCCAGTGTATCGGCTTCTTCGACCGGCTTGTCGTCGCGCCGGCGCAGGATGCGCGGGAAGCGCACCGCGATCCCGGCCTTGTGCCGCGGCGACAGCGCGATGCCTTCGAAGCCCAGCTCGAACACCATGGTCGGCTTGACCGAGCGCACCGGCCCGAACTTCTCGACCGTGGTCTTGCGGATGGTGGCGTCGACCTGGCGGATCTCGGCATCGGTCAGGCCGGAATAGGCTTTCGCGAAGGGCACCAGGCGGCGCTGCTCGCCTTCGCCATCCCACACCGCGAAGGTGTAGTCGGTGTAGAGCGAAGCGCGGCGGCCGCTGCCCGGCTGGGCATAAATCAGCACCGCGTCCACCGCATACGGATCGATCTTCCACTTCCACCAGGTGCCGACGTCCTTGGTGCGGCCCACGCCGTACTGGGCGTTCCTCGCCTTCAGCATCATGCCCTCGACCCCGCGCGCGCGAGACTCTTCGCGCAGCCTGGCGAGGTCGTCCCAGCTGTCGGCGACCACCAGCGGCGAAATGCGCAGCTGCGGCCTGGCGACGCCGGTCACTAGGGTTTCCAGCAGCGCGCGCCGCTCGTGCTGGGGCAAGCCGCGCAGGTCGACGCCGTCCAGCTCGAGCAGATCGTAGGCCAGCAGCACCGCCGGCAGCTCGGCCAGCAGTTTGTTCGACAGGGTCTTGCGGCCGATGCGCTTCTGCAGATCGGCAAACGGCGCCGGCGCGTCTCCGCCGGTCCAGATCAGCACCTCGCCATCGACCACGGTCCCTTCCGGCAGCGTCAAGGCCGCCAGCTCCGGAAAGCGTTCGGTGATCAAATCTTCGCCGCGCGACCACAAATAGTTCTGCGCGCCGCGCCGCACCAGCTGGGCGCGGATGCCGTCGTACTTCCACTCGACCTGCCAGTCGGACAGCGTCCCCAGCTCGCTTGGTTCGCCATTCAACTGGTGCGCCAGGAAGAAGGGATAAGGCTGGCCGCCGCGCAGCTTGTGTTCGTCCTCGGACTGGGCCGCGATCAGCTGCAGGAAGCCGGCGGCTGTCGGGCGCACCCGGCCATCGGTCCAGCCCATCAGGCGCTGCGCGATCAGCTTGGCGTCGACCGCGGCGATGGCCGCCAGCGCACGCGTCACCAGCAGCTTCGAGACGCCGACCCGGAAACCGCCGCCGATCAGTTTGACGAACAGGAAGCGCTCGCGCCAGGTCAGCTCGTCCCAGTATTCGAACAGCTTTTCGCGGATGAAGCCGGGATCGGCGCCGCGCAGCGGGCCGATGCGCTCTTCCATCCACACGGCCAGGCCGATGTCGCTGTGGCGCTTCGGCGGCGGCAGGATGTGGGCGATGGTCTCGGCCATGTCGCCGACCGCCGCGTGGCTTTCTTCGAACAACCACTCGTCCAGCCCGGCGTATTCGATGGCCGCCTCGCGCAATACCTTGGTCGGCACCGCCTGTCTCGGCTTGCCGCCGGCCAGGAAGTAGACGGCCCAGGCGGCGTTTTCGGGCGCGGTGTGCTCGAAGTAGTTCTGCAGCGCTTCCAGCTTGCGATTGGTGGCGGTGGTTTCGTCGAGTTCGGCGTAGAGCTGGGCGAATTCACGCATCCTTCGCCTCCGCCTTGTCAGCCGCCCCCTTGTGCGACTCGCCCTCCTCCGGCGCGGCCGAACCAGTGGCCTCATCGTCTTCGTCCCCGTACTCGGTGTCGAAGGCCTTCGCATCGAGCCCGATCTGGCACAGCCAGCGCACCATCACCGGGATCGAGCCATGGGTGACGACCACCTGGTGCGCGCCGGTGGCTTCGATGGCCGACAGCAGGCCGGGCCAGTCGGCATGGTCGGACAGCACGAAGCCGCGGTCGACGCCACGGCGGCGCCGGGCGCCGCGCAGCAGCATCCAGCCGCTGGCGAAGGCATCCGAGTAATCGCCGAAGCGGCGGGTCCAGGTCGAGCCGGCGGCGGACGGCGGCGCCAGCACCAGCGCGCGCTTCATCTCGTCCTTGCCGGTCTCGCTGACCAGCCGGGTCGGCGGCAGTTCGACGCCACCCTCGCGGTAGACGCGGTTCAGCGGCTCGACCGCACCATGGCAGACGATGGGCCCGATCGAAGTATCCAGCCCGGACAGGATGCGCTGGGCCTTGCCGAAGGCGTAGGCATACAGCACGCTGGTGCGGCCCTCATCCGCGTTGCGGCGCCACCAGGCGTTGATGTCGTCGTAGACCTCCTGCTGCGGGTCCCAGCGGTAGATCGGCAGGCCAAAGGTCGACTCGGTAATGAAGGTATGGCAGCGCACCGCCTCGAAGGGTGCGCAGGTGGCATCCGGCTCGACCTTGTAGTCGCCCGAGGCGACCCAGATCTCGCCCTCGTATTCCATGCGCACCTGGGCGGAGCCGAGCACGTGGCCGGCCGGGTGCAGCGAGACCGCGACGCCGTTATGGACGATGCGATCGCCATACGCCAGGCCGTCGATGTTGATGTCGGCGCCCAGGCGCGACTTCAGGATGTTCACGCTCTGGTTCGATGCCAGGTAGTGCTTGTGGCCCCAGCGCGCGTGGTCGCCGTGGGCATGGGTGATGACGGCCCGGTCCACCGGCCGCCAGGGGTCGATGTAGAAATCGCCAGGTACGCAGTACAGGCCCTCCTTCCTTACGACGACCATGTCACCCATAAAGCTCCTTAATCGATGTGCGTCACGAAGTCCTTCAGGAAGGACCGCTTTTCCCCGTCCGGGAATTCGATGCAGACCTGATCGGCCGCCATCGACACCACCGTGCCCTCGCCGTACTTCGGCACCTTGACCCGCTGGCCGGGCTCGAACAGCGAGGCGGGATCGGGTTCGGCTGCCGGTTCGTGGTCGAATTCGTCGTCGCGGATTTCGATATCTTCCGTCAGCACGGCCGCCGGCGGATTCAGGCAGTTATCGCAGCGGCAGCACTTCTCGAAGCCTTCGACTTCGTCGCCGAAGTAATCGAGCAGCAGCTTCCAGCGGCAGAAACCGCTGACCGCATAGCCGACCATCTGCTCCAGGGCCTCCTTGTCGTGCTCCTGCTTGCGGCGGTAAACCTCGGCCATGGCTTCGAACAGGGTTTCTTTCGGCTGCTGGGCGGTGACGTTCCAGGCCAGCTTGCGCGACTGGCGCAGCAGCTTCATGTCCTTCAGCAGCTTCAGGCAGACCTTCAGGTGCGGACCGGCCAGCTCGCCGGCGACGTCCTCGACGCGCTCGGGCGTGGCGGTCTCGTTCTCCGCCAGTTCGCGCACGGCCTCGTAAACGGCGCGGATCTCGGCGGCGGTCGGGTAGTGCTTCACCAGGAAGAACTGCTGCACCCGCTTGTCGTCCTGCAGGAACAGCAGCGTGCATTCGGCATCCTTGCCGTCGCGGCCGGCGCGCCCGGATTCCTGGTAATAGGCTTCCAGGTTGGCGGGGATCTGCAGGTGGATCACGAAGCGCGTGTCGGGCTTGTCGATGCCCATGCCGAAGGCGTTGGTGGCGACCATCACGCGCCGCTCATCGTCCATGAACAGGTCCTGATTGGCCTTGCGCTCGGCGGCCGGCAGCTTGCCGTGGTAGATGGTGACCGACTCGCCGGCTTCCGCCAATAGGTGGTACATCTCTTCCGCCATCTTGACGGTGGCGGCGTAGACGATGCCCTTGCCCTCGGTCTCGGCCACCAGGCGCCGCGCTTCGGCCAGCTTTTCGTCGTGGTTGGTCACCTGCAGCACGCGGTAGTGCAGGTTCGGTCGGTAGACCCCGGTATTGATGACGTTCATGCGCGGCCGGTTGAGCTGACGGCCGATATCGTCCATCACCTCCTCGGTGGCGGTGGCAGTCAGCGCCAGCACCGGCGGCCGGTCGAGGGCTTCGATGGCGCCGGCCATCTCCAGGTAGGCTGGACGGAAATCATGGCCCCATTGCGAGATGCAGTGCGCTTCGTCGATCACCACCAGGGCGATCTTGACGGGCTTGAGCACCTCGACGAACTCCGCCATCACCAGGCGTTCGGGCGTGCAGAACACGATCTCGCAGCGGTTCTGCGCGATGGCGGCGAGCGCCTCGCGCTCTTCCTCGGCGGAGAGGCTGCTGTTGACCTGCACGGCGCGGATTCCCAGCTCTTCCAGCTTTTCGAGCTGGTCCTTCATCAGCGAGATGAGCGGGGAAACGACGATGGTCATCCCTTCCAGGATACGGGCGGGAATCTGGTAGCACAGCGATTTACCGCTGCCGGTGGGCATGATCGCCAGCGTGTCCTTGCCATCGAGGACGCTGTCGATCACGCGTTGCTGGCCGTCGCGCAGCTGCTGGATGCCGAAGACGGTATTCAGCAGGCGGCGAATGGTGTTGCGGCGTACCGCAAGCAGGCCTTTGTGCAGGAGTTTGGGTTCGTGTCGGGTCATGATGGCCCAACTGTATCCGGGGCCGATCTGAGCTGGTATAGGACGCAACCTACAGTTACCGTAGGAGCGCCACTAGAGCTTTCCGCTACCGCTCAGACAAGGCGACAAGCTGTTTTCCTACAAAGCGGCGGAATTCCCGCCGATAGTTGCCAGACAGCAGGCGACCTATCATGGAACCATATTCTCCCGCAACCGGCACACGATTGGAGCCATATCATGATCCGCATCTTCCCCGCTACCTGGACCGCCCTGCATGTTGGACTCATCAGCGCCGCTACCTGGCTGCTGATCGAAACCGATGCCCTGACCGGCATGGCTCCGGTGTTCTTCCACTGAACGATGCGGCAAGTCTTGCAGTCTTACCGCATCAGTTTCAAGGGCATGCCTTGCGCGTGTCAGGCGACGCTATCCTGAGCAATCACGGATCGGCGCGCTTTCCTTTGTCCTTTCTTTTCCCTTCTATTCAGGCGTAACGCTGCATCGAATCCGCATAGCGGTTCGGGCGGGATTCCTGCACCCAGAACACGATCAGCACGATCCAGCCGATCAGCGGCACGAACATCAGCAGTTGCCACCATCCGCTGCGATCGGTGTCATGCAGGCGCCGGGCGCCGGCTGCCAGCGAAGGCAGCAGGGTCGCGATATTGAATGCCAGCTGCAGATTCTGGCTGAACAGGCCGCAAAAGAACGACCCCAGGCACAGGAAAAGGAAGAACCACCAGTATTCCGAACGCGGCGCCGTCCCGTCGAACGTTGCGTATTTGCTGAAGCAGGTTTTGATCGATTCGCTAAAGGTCATGACATCCCCGGTTTGACAGGCGCGGCAGCCACCATGGCGAGCCGGCGCGACTCTATCCTACATGCGATTCTCATCTCGAAATCTCTCGAACTTCCACGGCCCCGGTTCCGCAATCGGTGTCAAATTTACAGCATGCCAAAGCAGGCTTCTCTTACAATGAGCGATCCATCCGGTCCACCCATCACGCCGATGCAGTCCACCATCCTGTTCGAAGCCGTTTTCAATCATTCGCCGATCGGCAGCTACCTGCTCTCGCCGACGCCGGAAGCGACCATTCTCGCCGTCAACGAAGCCTTCCTGCAGGCCTCGGGACGCCGCCGCGACGAACTGGTCGGCATCAGCCTGTTCGAAGCCTTCCCCGGCAATCCGGACGATCCCGCCGACAGCGGCGAGTCCGTCCTCAGGCAATCGCTTGCGCGCGTGGCCGCCACCGGCAAGCCGGACACCCTGCCCGCCGAGCGCTACCCGATCCGGGTGCAGCTGCCCAGCGGCGAGGTGGTCTTCGAAGAACGCTTCTGGGATGCCGTCAGCACGCCGATTTTCCGCGAGGACGGCAGCATCCTGTGCATCTCGCACGCCACCTCGGACGTGACCGAGCGCGTGCGTTCAGCGATGGCGATCCGCGCCAGCGAGGCGCGCTTTCGCGCACTGACCCATGCGTCGGCCGACGTCATCTATCGCATGAGTCCCGACTGGACCGAACTACGCCAGCTCGACGGCCGCGGCTTCATCAAGGACACGATCGATCCGCGGGCCCACTGGCTGGACGAGTACGTGGCCACCGAAGACCAGCCGCTGGTGCACGCGGCAATCGGCGAGGCGATCCGCAACAAGCGCTTCTTCGAACTGGAGCACCGCGTGCGCCGCGTCGACGGCAGCTATGGCTGGACGCTGTCGCGGGCGGTGCCGATGTTCCGCGAGGACGGCGAGATCGAAGAATGGATAGGCACGGCCAGCGACATCACTGAACGCAGGATGGCGGAAGAAAAGCTGCGCGAGCAGGACCGGCGCAAGGACGAATTCCTGGCCATGCTGGCGCACGAACTGCGCAATCCGCTGGCGCCGATCGGCGCCGCCGCCGACCTGCTGCAGCGTGCCAAGCCGGACGAGCCGATGCTGCGCACGACCAGCCAGATCATCGGGCGCCAGGTGCGCCACATGACGGAACTGATCGACGACCTGCTCGACGTCTCGCGGGTCACGCGCGGGCTGATCGAACTGGAGACGGCGCCGCTGGACATCGCCCAGGCCGCTTTTGACGCGGTCGAGCAGGTCATGCCGCTGATCCAGGCGCGCCGCCACCAGTTGAGCGTGCACCAGCCGCCCGCGCCGGCCCTGGTGCGGGGCGACAGGAAGCGCCTGGTGCAGGTGCTGGCCAACCTCCTCAACAACGCCGCCAAGTACACGCCGGAAGGCGGCGCGCTGCGGCTCGGCATCGAGGTGGAAGAAGATCAGGTCTGCATCGAGGTCGCGGACAACGGGATAGGCATGACGCCCGAACTGGCAGAGCATGCCTTCGAGCTGTTCGCCCAGGCCGAACGCAGCGTCGACCGCGCTTCGGGCGGGCTGGGACTGGGTCTGCCGCTGGTGCGGAATCTGGTCGAGCTGCACGGCGGGACGGTGAGCTGCGCCAGCGCGGGACTCGGCAAGGGGAGTTGTTTCACGGTCTGCCTGCCGCGCCTGGCGCAACAGCAGACAATAAAATCGGAGGACGACGCCGATAATAAGGCGGCTGCGGCCGGGCAGCCGGCAGCGCTGCGCATCCTGGTGGTCGACGACAATGAAGATGCCGCGGACACGCTGGCCATGCTGCTGGAACTGTCCGGGCATGAGATGCTGGTCGAACACGGTTCGCGCCAGGCGCTGGCGCGGGCGCTAGAAGCCCGGCCGAATGTCTGCCTGCTCGACCTCGGCCTGCCCGACATGGACGGCGCCGAGCTGGCGCGGCAGCTGCGCGCGCGGCCGGAAACCGCGGATGCGATGCTGGTCGCGGTCACCGGCTACGGCCAGGAAGCCGACCGCGCGCGCACGCGCGAGGCCGGCTTCGACCACCACCTGGTCAAGCCGATCGATCTCGACCGGCTGCAGGCGGTGCTGGGGGATTACGCCGCTTCGACCGCCACCGGCATGCGGATCAGGTAGTCGAAGGCCGACAGTGCGCACTTGGCGCCGTCGCCCGCGGCGATCACGATCTGCTTGAACGGCGTGGTGGTGGCGTCGCCGCCTGCAAACACACCCGGGATGTTGGTCCGGCCGTGGGCATCGACCACGATCTCGCCGAAGCGCGACAGTTCCACGCTGCCCTTCAGCCACTCGGTGTTCGGCACCAGGCCGATCTGCACGAACACGCCTTCCAGCTCGACGTGCTTGTCCTCGCCCGACACGCGGTCCTTGAACGAGATGCCGTTGACCTTCTTGCCGTCGCCGGTGATCTCGGTGGTCTGGGCGTTGACGTGGATGGTCACGTTCGGCAGGCTTTGCAGCTTGTTGACCAGCACCGCGTCGGCCTTCAGCTGGTTCGCGAACTCCAGCAGGGTCACGTGCTGGACGATACCGGCCAGGTCGATCGCCGCTTCCACGCCCGAGTTGCCGCCGCCGATCACGGCCACGCGCTTGCCCTTGTACAGCGGACCGTCGCAGTGCGGGCAGTAGTTCACGCCGGCGTTCTTGTACTGCTCTTCGCCCGGCACGTTGACGTTCCTCCAGCGCGCGCCGGTCGACAGGATCACGGTGCTCGACTTCAGCGAGCCGCCGTTGGCGAACTTCACCTCCACCAGTTCACCCGGCTTCGAAGGCGCGATCAGCTGCGCCGCTTCCTGCTGGGTCATGATGTCGACGCCATAGTGGCGCACCTGGGCTTCCAGCGCGGCCGAGAATTTCGGGCCGTCGGTTTCCAGCACCGAGATGTAGTTCTCGATCGACATGGTGTCGTTCACCTGACCACCCATGCGGCCGGTGGCGATACCGGTGCGGATGCCTTTGCGGGCTGCGTACACGGCAGCGGCCGAGCCGGCCGGGCCACCGCCGACGATCAGCACGTCATACGGTTCCTTCGCATTCAGCTTGGCGGCATCGCGCTCGCCGGCACCCTTGTCCAGCTTGGCGACGATCTCTTCGACCATCATGCGGCCGGAACCGAACAGTTCGCCGTTCAGGAACACCATCGGCACGGCCATCACCTGGCGCGCCTCGACTTCCTTCTGGTAGGCGCCGCCTTCGATCACGGTGGTCTTCACGCGCGGGTTCAGGATCGCCATCAGCGACAGCGCCTGCACCACGTCCGGGCAGTTATGGCAGCTCAGCGACATGTACATCTCGAACTCGTAGTTGCCGTCCAGCGCCTTGATCGCGTCGACGGTGTCCTGCTCGACCTTCGGCGGGTGGCCGCCGGTCCACAGCAGGGCCAGCACCAGCGAAGTGAACTCGTGGCCCAGCGGCAGGCCGGCGAAGCGTAGCGAGGTCTCGCTGCCGACGCGCTGCACGCTGAAGGACGGCTTGCGCGCATCGTTGCCGTCGGTACGGACGGTGATCTTGTCGGCGCGCAGGCTCTGGATGGTCTGCAGCAGTTCCAGGGTCTGCTTCGAGGTCTCGCTGTCGTCCAGCGAGGCCACCAGCTCGAACGGTTGCTGCACGCGCTGCAGGTAGGCGCCCAGCTGGGTTTTCAGGTCGTTGTCGAGTACGCTCATGGTGATTTCCTTTTCTTCAGTCGTGTTCAGGCCGATGCGGCTCACATGCGGGCGCATCCAATTAATCAAAGTCGTAAATCTAGCTGGGCAGATCGACCAGTTTGATCGCCTGTCTTTCGTGGCCAGTCCTGCGTAGGCGGACGGCATTTCAGGGAGGGGTGGGAGACCGCCCGCCCCTCGCGGGCGGCCTCCTGTACTGCTTTTGCTGCTGGTACTTCTTGTACTGCTCGTGGGCTCGGAGAGCCCACCCTACCACTTGCCGTAGGGTGGGCACCCGTGCCCACCATGTGCTGCTATTAGATCTTGCCGACCAGATCCAGCGACGGCTTCAGGGTCTCGGCGCCTTCGCTCCACTTGGCCGGGCAGACTTCGCCCGGGTGTGCTGCGACGTATTGCGCTGCCTTGACTTTGCGCATCAGTTCCGATGCGTCGCGGCCGATGCCGTTGTCGTGCACTTCCATGACCTTGATCTGGCCTTCCGGATTGATCACGAAGGTACCGCGCAGGGCCATGCCTTCTTCTTCGATCATGACTTCGAAGTTACGCGACAGGGTACCGGTCGGGTCGCCGATCAGCGGGTAGTTCACTTTCTTGATGGCTTCCGAGGTGTCGTGCCATGCTTTGTGGGCAAAGTGGCTGTCGGTCGACACGCCGTAGACTTTGACGCCCATCTTCGCGAATTCCGGCTGGAAAGCAGCCAGGTCTTCCAGTTCGGTCGGGCAGACGAAGGTGAAGTCCGCCGGGTAGAACATCAGGACCGACCAGGTGCCTTTGAAGTCGGCTTCGGTCAGGTCGATGAACTTGCCATCGTGGAAAGCGGTTGCCTTGAACGGTTTGATCTCGGTGTTGATGATGGACATGAAAGCTCCTCTTTCGGGGTTAAAAAAAACGTTAGGTACGCACTATACCGCGCGCACCGTGTTTTGTGAAATTAATTGAACGGATTTCATCAATTGATTTTTCCTATCGCCTCTCGTCATTCCCGCGGAGGCGGGAATCCAAGTATTGCGTACATCTCGTTAGCGCCTGCAACCTGGGTCCCCGCCTGCGCGGGGACGACGGTCAAGAGCGAGGACGACGGCTGGGTTCACGCGAACGACGTCAGGCGGAAACAGCCGCCGCCGGCACCTCCGCCTCGCTGCAGGGCAGCAGCAGGCTGAAGGTGGCGCCCTCGCCGGGCGTGCTCTGCACCGTCAGCGCGCCGCCGTGGGAGGTGGCCAGCTGGCGCGAGATGTACAGGCCCAGGCCGAGGCCCTTCGGTTCGCCGGCCTTGGCGCCGCGTTCGTAAGGTTCGAAGATGCGGTCGATGTAGTCCGGTGCAATGCCCTTGCCGTGGTCGCGCACGTCGATGCGCACGTTGCAGCCGACCTGGTGCACGCTGACCTCGACCGTGCCGCCGCCGCCGTAGCGCAGCGCATTCGTCAGCAGGTTGACGATCACCTGTTCGATGCGGAACTCGTCCCAGATGCCCTCGACCGGCGCATGGCTGGCCAGCTGCAGCGTCGAATTGGCGGCGGCGGCCTGCAGCGAGAGATCGTTGACGACCCGCTCCAGCAGCCCCATCAGCTCGACCTTGCCCGGACGGATGGACAGCGTGCCGCTCTTCATGCGCGAAACGTCCAGCATGTCGTCGATCAGGCGGATCATGGCCTTGATCTGGCGCTCGTCGCGCTTGATCATGTTGGCCACCTGTTCCGGCGTGGAGGCCGGCAGGTTGCCGCGCTTGAGCTGCAGGCTGCGCATCTGCGTTTCCAGGAACAGCGTGTTGAGCGGCGTGCGCAGCTCGTGCGCCACCAGCGACATGAAATCGTCGCGCATGCGCAGCGAGCGCTGCAGTTCTTCCTGGGTCTTGTTCAGCTCGCGCAGCAGGGTGTCCTGCTCGCGCCGGCTGCGTTCCAGCGCCTCCATCTGGCGCCGCATCTCGCGGCGCTGTTGGTCCAGCGTGACGAAGACGTTCACCTTGCTGCGCACCGCGTCGGGGTCGATCGGCTTGTGCAGGAAGTCGACCGCGCCCTGCTCGTAGCCCTTGAAGGCGTAATTCAGTTCGCGGCCGGCAGCCGAGACGAACACGATGGGAATGTTGCGGGTGCGCTCGGTACCGCGCATCAGCTCGGCCAGTTCGAAGCCGTCCATGCCGGGCATCTGCACGTCGAGAATGGCGAGCGCGAACTCGTGCTCGAGCATCAGGGTCAGCGCTTCCTCGCCGGAGCCGGCCTGGAACACCTGGCGCGCCTCATCGCGGATCAGCGCATCCAGTGCGCGCAGGTTCTCCGGCAGGTCGTCGACGATCAGCAGTTTGCTTGGTTCTTTAGGGCTCATGAGTGTCGCTCTCCAGCATGGGCAACAGCGCCCCGATGCGGGCCAAAGGCAGGATCAGGTGCGGGGTAAAACGGTCGATGGCGCTCTGCGGCATGGTGGCCACCTGCGCCTCATCGGGATCTTGCACGACGGTCAGGCCACCGGCGGCGTGAATGGCAGCCATGCCGGCGGCGCCGTCGTGATTGGCGCCGGTGAGCAGGATGCCCGCCAGGCCGGCGCCGTAGGCATCGGCGCTCGATTCCATCAGCACGTCGATGGCCGGGCGCGCGAAATGCACGGGCGGTTCGCAACTCACCGAGAATGTGAAGTCGCTTTCCACCGAGAGGTGATAGCCGGCGCCCGCGAAGTACACGGTGCCGGGCTCGATCGCTTCCTTGTCGACCGCTTCCTTCACGCGCAGCGGCAGGCGCTCGGCAAACAGCTCGGCCAAGCGGCTCTCGCGGTCGCCCGGCAGGTGCAGGATGCAGAACACCGGCAGCGTGTAGCCGGCCGGCAGCGCGGGCAACAGCGCGCCCAGGGCTTCGACGCCGCCGGCGGAGGCGCCGATCACCACCGCCTCGACACGGCGCCCGGCCAGTGCGGCTTGCAGGTCGGTCGCATCAAAGGCTGACTTGTTCACTGTCCCACCTTGCGGAACACCCGCTCGCGCCTGGCCAGCGGCTCGAAGCGCTGGGCATAGCTGGAAAAGTCGATGCTTTCCTTGCTGCCCAGACCCAGGAAACCGCGGTGCACCAGCGATTCGTGGAACAGGCCCAGCACCCGGTTCTGCAGGCGCCGGTTAAAGTAGATCATCACGTTGCGGCAGCTGATGAAATGGGTCTCGGCGAACACGCTGTCGGTGGCCAGGCTATGGTCGGCGAAGGTCACGTTCTCGATCAGGCCGCGGTCGAACAGGGCCCCGCCGTAGGCCGCCGTGTAATAGTCCGAGAAAGCCTGCGTGCCGCCGGCCTTCTGGTAATTCTCGGTGTACAGGCGCATGCGCTCGAGCGGCATCACGCCGCGCCGCGCCGTCTCCAGCGACTCCGGATTGATGTCGGTGGCGTAGATGAGGGAGCGCTCGAGCAGGCCCTCTTCCTTCAGCAGGATTGCCAGCGAATACACCTCCTCGCCGGTGCTGCAGCCGGCCACCCAGACCTTCAGCGACGGATAAGTCTTCAAGAAAGGCACGACCTGGCGGCGCACCGCCAGATAGTACTCCGGATCGCGGAACATCTCGGTCACCGGAATCGTCAGGAACTGCAGCAGCTGGGCAAAGGCGGCCGGTTCGTGCATCACCCGGGCCTGGAGCGCGGACACGGTTTCGCATTCCATCACGCGCATGGCGGCCAGCACGCGGCGCTTTTGCGAGGCGCCGGTGTAGTCGCGGAAGTCGTAGTTGTACTTGAGGTAGACCGCCTCGACCAGCATCCGCAGTTCGATGTCGATGTCGCTGGGCTGTTTCAAATGCGCTCCATGGTCGGCATCCATACCCGCAGCAGCGAGTACAGCCGGGTCAGGTCGATCGGCTTGGCCAGGTAGTCGTTGGCGCCGGCGGCCAGGCACTGTTCCTGGTCATCCTTCATGGCCTTGGCCGTGATCGCGATGATCGGCAAGCGCGCGAAACGCGCATCCTGGCGGATCCTGCGCGTCGCCTCCAGTCCGTCCATGCCGGGCATCATGACATCCATCAGCACCAGGTCGATGTTCTCCACTTCGTCGAGCTTGGCAAGGGCTTCGAAACCGTTGCGGCCCACCTCCACATGCGCGCCGCGCTGCTCCAGCGCGCTGGTCAGCGCGAACACATTGCGCACGTCGTCGTCCACCAGCAGGATGGTCCTGCCCTCGAACACCCGGTCGCGCCCGCGCACGCTCTTGAGCATGCTCTGGCGCTCGGACGAGAGCTGCGACTCCACCTTGTGCAGGAACAGCGTCACCTCGTCCAGCAAGCGCTCCGGCGAACGCGCGCCCTTGATGATGATCGAGCGCGAATACTTCAGCAATTCCGCTTCTTCCTCACGGGTCAGGTTGCGCCCCGTGTAGACGATGACGGGCGGGAAGGAGCACAGCTCTTCCAGCGACATCGCCTTGAGCAACTCGTTGCCCTGCATATCCGGCAGCTTCAGGTCGATGATCATGCAGTCGAAAATCTGCGTGCGCAAGAGGTGCAGTGCTTCCTCGCCCGAACCGACGGCCGCGATCTCGACGTCGGTATCCGAGATCAGCTGCACCACGCTCTCGCGCTGGCGCGCGTCGTCCTCGACCAGCAGCACACGCTTGACCTGTTGCGCCGATTTTTCCTTGAGCTTCAGGAACACCGCTTCCAGCTGCTCGCGGGTGGTGGGTTTCAGCGCATAGCCGATCGCGCCCAGGTGCAGGGCTTCGCCACCGTTTTCCATGCTCGACACCACGTGCACCGGGATGTGGCGGGTGGATGGATTTTCCTTCAGCTGCTGCAGCACCGACAGGCCGGAGCGGTCGGGCAGGCGCATGTCGAGCAGGATCGCGTCCGGGTTCTCGCTGGCGGCCAGTTCCAGGCCCTCTTCCGCGCGCAGCGCCACCAGGCAGCGGAAGTCCATGTCGTGCGCCAGGCCGTACAGGATGCGGGCGAATTCCGGCTCGTCCTCGATCACCAGCGCAGTGCGGCGCCCGGAAGCCGGCTCGAGCCGGTCGTCCTCGAAGCGCGGCGCATCCGCGGCGGCGGCATCGGCGACGGCAGCGGCTGGCGCCGGCGCCTCCAGCGCAGCGCGCGCCGGCTTGGCCGCGTGCACCAGTTGCGGCGCCGGCGGGGTCGCGGCGACAGCGCCATTGCGCGGCAGGCTGAGCATGAAGGTGCTGCCCTCGCCCAGCGTGCTGGCCACCGTCAGCGTGCCGCCCAGCAGGCTGGTCAGGTCGCGCGAGATCGACAGGCCCAGGCCGGTGCCGCCGTACTTGCGCGCGGTCGAGCCGTCGGCCTGGTGGAAGGCGTCGAAGATCTTTTCCTGCTGCTCGGGCGCGATGCCGATGCCCGAGTCCTGCACCTCGAACTGGACCCAGCCGTCGGCGTTGGCGCTGACCGTCAGGCTGACGCGGCCGGCGTCGGTGAACTTGACGGCGTTCGACAGCAGGTTCTTGAGGATCTGCTCCAGGCGCTGGCGGTCGGTGTGGATGGACATCGGCACGTTCGGCTCGACCGTCAGCGAGAACGCCAGCGCTTTTTGGCGCGCCAGCGGCTCGAAGGTGCGCGCCAGGCCCTCGATCACGCGGCGCAGCGGCAGTTCTTCCGGCACCAGCTCCAGCTTGCCGGCCTCGACTTTGGAAATGTCGAGGATATCGTTGATCAGGTTCAGCAGGTCGTTGCCGGCCGAATAGATGGTCTGGGCGAAGCGCACCTGCTCTTCGTTGAGGTTGCCGGCGGCGTTGTCGGCCAGCAGCTTGGCCAGGATCAGCGAGCTGTTCAGCGGTGTCCTCAGCTCGTGCGACATGTTCGCCAGGAACTCCGACTTGTAGCGGCTGGCGCGCTCCAGCTCCAGCGCGCGGTCGCGCAGCTGGTCCTGAGCGGTGGTCAGGGCCGCATTCTTGAGGTCGAGGTTGGCGGCCTGTTCGGCCAGCTGCTCGTTGGTCTGCTCCAGTTCCGCCTGCTGGTTTTCCAGCGCCGTCTGCGATTCCTCGAGGGCGCGCGACTGCTCTTCCAACTCCTCGTTGGCAGTGCGCAGCTCTTCCTGCTGGACCTGCAATTCTTCGTTCATGGCTTGCTGCTCTTCCAGCGCCACCTGCAGACGCTGGCGGTAGACCACCGAAGCGACCGAAGCACCGACGGCCGGGCCAATCAACTCCATGAATTCGGTGTCGCGCTCGCGCACGGCGTGCAGGAAGCCGATCTCGATCACACCCTTGATCTTGCCGTGGTTCACGATCGGCGCGATCAGCAGTTCGCGCGGCGCGGTCTCGCCGAGGCTGGAACCGACCTTGATGTAATCGGGCGGCAGTTCGCGCAGGGTCAGGATGCGGTTCTGGTTGGCGGACTGGGCCGCCAGCGATTCGTTCGGCTGGATGACGCGGGCATGCTTGTCCTGGTGCGCGAAACCGTAAGCGCCGATGCGGGTCAGCGTACCGTCATCGGCGCGCACGTACATGGCAGCCACCACGCCGCCCAGGTAGGGTGTGACGTAATCCAGCACGGCCGCGGCCAGCGGCTCCAGCTCATGCAGGTTGGCGCTTTTCGTGGCCAGTTCGGCCTGGCCGGTGCGCAGCCAGTCCTGGTGGCGCAGCTGGGCGTTGTGCTCGGCTTCGTGGGCAAGGATCTCGCCATAGGAATTCGATAGGGTCATCAGTTCGCGGCGGCCGAACAGGGCCAGCAGGCCGGCCACGGTCAGGCTGAACAGCAGGAAGGCGCCGACCGACCAGCCGATCACGGTGCGCGAGGAGCTGTTGCGCTCCTGCAGCAGGCGCTCCTCGGATTCGATAAACAGCTTGAACTGACGGCGTACTTCGTCGGTGAGGGCCTTGCCACGCCCGCTCTTGACCAGCTCGACCACGTCCTCATTCTTGATGCGCCGCCCGATCGCTTCGTCGGCGAATGCCTGCCAGTCGCGCTGGGCAGAACGGACCCGCCGCACGCGGTCCAGCTGGGGGAAGTTGTCTTCCACCAACCTGGCCAGGCTGTTCAGCTCGGCATCGAGCTTCGGTTTGGCATCGGTATATGGTCCCAGGAATTCCCTGTCGCCGGAGATCAGGTAACCGCGCAAGCCGGCTTCCATGTCCGCCGACATGCGGCTGACTTCATTGGCTTTCCCGATCACGCGCTCGGAATGCTCGACCCAGGTGAGCACATTGATCAGGTAGGCGATGATGCCGACGAAAACCAGTGCGCTCAACACACCCATGCCCAGCGGCATGGCGACATTGCGGGACAGGATGCGGCGGAACTGGCTGCTGTCGATACTCGATCCAGACATGCTTATTCGTTAACTCTTAAGAAAAAAATATCCTAAGTGTAACGCAATTGCAAAATCGAGCGTGTTCTATTGAACCTGTTTTTGTAGCCTGTTAGCGTAAATACCGCGCAAGATAAGGGGCTGTTCGGCTGCCCCGGCTGTTTGCCACCTGCTGCGGTGGACCCGACGCCACCACCGTGCCGCCGGCCTCGCCCGCGCCCGGACCAATGTCGATGACCCAGTCGCAGGCTGCCGCCACACGCATCGTGTGTTCGACCATGATGACGGTATTGCCGGCGTCGACCAGGCGGTTCAGCTGGGCCACCAGGCGGTCGGTATCGAGCGGATGCAGGCCAGTGGTGGGTTCGTCCAGCACATACAGGGCGCCGCCGCGGGTCGCGCGCTGCAGTTCGGTGGCCAGCTTGATGCGCTGCGCCTCGCCGCCGGACAGCTCGGTCGCGCTCTGCCCCAGGCGCAAATAGCCCAGGCCGACTTCGCGCACCACCTGCAGCGGGCGCGCCACCGCTTCCTCGTCTTCGAAGAAGGCATGCGCTTCGTCCACCGTCATGCGCAGCACTTCGGCGATATTCCGGTCTTTATAAGTGATCTTCAGGGTGTCGGCGTTGTAGCGCGCCCCTTCGCAGGTCGGGCAAGGCGCGTAGACGCTGGGCAGGAACAGCAACTCGACCATCACGAAGCCCTCGCCGGCGCAGTGCTCGCAGCGGCCCTTGGCGACGTTGAAGGAGAAGCGCCCGGCATCGTAGCGGTGCTTTTTCGCGCTTGGGGTCGCGGCGAACAGTTTGCGTACCTGGTCGAACAGGCCGGTATAGGTGGCCAGGTTCGAGCGCGGCGTGCGCCCGATCGGCTTCTGGTCGACCCGCACCAGGCGCTTGATGTTTTCCATGCCGCCCGCGATGCGGCCCTCGGTGGCGATCTGCGGCTCCTGCTCCAGGCCCGGCTCTTCCTCGGCCTCTTCCTGTGCTGCGCCCTGCCCCAGTGCGGTGCTCACCAGGTCGACCAGCACCTGGCTGACCAGGGTCGACTTGCCGGAACCGGACACCCCGGTCACGCAGCTCATCACGCCGAGCGGGAAGGCGACCTCCAGCTCGTGCAGGTTGTTGCGGGTGACGCCTTCGAGCTTGAGCCAGCCGCTCGGCTCCCTCAATGGGCGCGGTTCCGGCTGCACCTCGTCGAACAGATAGCGCTTGGTGTGCGAGCGCTCGACTTTCTTCAGCCCCTCGGGCGGGCCGCTGTACAGAATCTCGCCGCCGCCCTCGCCCGCCTGCGGACCGACGTCGACGATCCAGTCGGCGCAGCGGATCACGTCGAGCGCGTGTTCGACCACGAACAGCGAGTTGCCGGCCGCCTTCAGCTGGTCGAGCGCCGCCAGCAGCGCCTCGGTATCGGCCGGGTGCAGGCCGGCCGAGGGTTCGTCCAGTACATACACCACGCCGAACAGGCTGGAACGCACCTGGGTCGCCAGGCGCAGGCGCTGCAGCTCGCCCGGCGACAGCGTCGGCGTGCTGCGCTCCAGCGCCAGGTAGCCCAGGCCCATGTCCAGCAACACGCTCAGGCGCGCGCACAGGTCGGCGGCGATGCGGCGCGTGACGATCAACTGTTCCGGGTGTTTGGCGGCGGCCGTATCGGCCGGCACCTCGCCCTTGGCGAAAGGCTTCATCAGCTGCGCCAGGCGGGCCAAGGGAAGGCGCGACATCTCGGTGATGTCCAACCCGGCAAAGGTCACGGACAGCGCCTCCTGGCGCAGCCGCCGGCCGCGGCACAGCGGGCACTCGGTACTGACCATGTAGCGCGCCACGCGCTTCTTCATCGATGCGCTCTCGGTGTTGGCGAAGGTCTGCAGCACGTAGCGGCGCGCGCCGGTGAACGTGCCCTGGTAGCTGGGCGTTTCCTTGCGCTTGAGGGCGCGCTTCGTTTCTTCCGGCGTGAGGCCGGCATACACCGGGACGGTCGGGGTCTCGTCGGTGAACAGGATCCAGTCGCGGTCTTTTTTCGGCAGGTCGCGCCAGGGGGTGTCGACGTCGTAGCCCATCGTGACCAGGATGTCGCGCAGGTTCTGGCCGTGCCAGGCCGGCGGCCAGGCGGCGACCGCGCGCTCGCGGATGGTGAGCGTATCGTCCGGCACCATCGACTGCTCGGTCACCTCATACACACGGCCCAGGCCCGAGCACTGCGGGCAGGCGCCTTCCGCGGTATTCGGCGAAAAGGATTCGGCATACAGGAGTTCCTGGCCCGGCGGATAGTCGCCGGCGCGCGAGTACAGCATGCGCAGGGAGTTCGACAGCGTGCTGACGCTGCCGACCGAGGAGCGCGCGGTGGGCGTACCGCGCTGCTGCTGCAGCGCCACCGCCGGCGGCAGGCCGTCGATCTCGTCGACTTCCGGCACCGGCATCTGGTGGAACAGCCGGCGCGCGTAGGGCGAGACCGACTCCAGGTAGCGCCGCTGCGCTTCCGCGTACAGGGTGCCGAAGGCCAGCGAGGATTTACCGGAACCGGAGACGCCGGTGAACACGACCAGCGCATCGCGCGGCAGCTCGACGCTGACGTTTTTCAGGTTGTGCTCGCGCGCGCCGCGTACGCGTACGCGGCCATGGTCGGCGTGGATCGACGTTTCGGTTTCTTGCTTGCGGCGCATCGGCCCTCCAGGGATCGTGTCGGATGACCGTATTACAACGCAGTGCGCGGTTTTCCGCGGTGCGCTGGCGCACCGTGCGGGACCCTTGCCGGCATCGCCGACGACGAATTGCCGATCAAGGTATCAGGCGCTCCGCCCGCAGCGCCGTGAACAGGTCGTAGAAGGAATCTTCGGTCGACTGCCAGCCGGCAAACCCCAGGCGCCGGCTGTTGGCCATGTCCGTCATCACCTCGATCGGTCGGCCGAGGTCGAGGTCGGTGTGCCAGGGCGAGGCCAGGCGCCGCAGGTCGGCTTCCTGCAGGTGGTGGCGGCGTGCCATCTCGCTCCACAGTTCGGCGTCGTTCGCCATCTCGGCCTCCAGCGCTTGCACGGTGCCGCTCCAGCCTTCGGCCTGCACGCCGAACCAGGCCGCCAGCCGGCGCCACAGCCAGCTCCAGCGGAAGTAATCGCCGTTGGTGATGTTGAAGGCTTCGTTCTTGGCGGCGTCGTTGTCGGCGGCCCAGCGCAACTGCTTGGCCAGCATGCGCGCATCGGTGACGTCGCACAGCCCGTTCCATTGCGCTTCCGAGCCCGGGAAGCGGAATGGACGCCCGGTCTCCTTGCAGATCGACGCGTACACGGCCAGCGTGGTGCCCATGTTCATGGCGTTGCCGACCGCCATGCCGATGATGCTGTGCGGGCGGTGGATGGTCCAGGTGAAGCGGTCGCGCGCGGCGGCGGCATAGACCTCGTCTTCCTGGGCATAGTAGAAATTGTCGAGCGGCAGGCGCGGCTGGGATTCGCGCAGCGGCGTGTCCGGCAGCGTGCCCGAGCTGGCGTAGGCTTCGAAGGGACCGAGGTAGTGCTTCAGGCCCGTCACCAGCGCCACGTGGCGCAGCGACTTCTTGGGCGACAGCGCGTCCAGCAGGTTGCGCACCAGCAGCGCGTTGACGCGGATGTTCTCGGCCTCGGTGTCCTGGCGCATCCAGGTGGTGATGAAGACGTGGGTCGGCGCGACATCGGCGAGCGCCGCCTGCAGGCCGACTTCGTCCAGCAGGTCGGCCGCCACCGGGATCAGGCCCGGCAGGTCGCGCGGTGGATGGCGCGCCAGGCCATAGACGGTCCAGCCATTGGCCAGCAGTTCACGGGCGGTATAGCGGCCGCCGATGCCGCTGGCGCCGACGACCAGTGCGCTTCTTTGCATTGTTCACTCCAGGAAATCATAAGATCGTTCGATTTTACTGCCATTCTTGCGCGCTTTCCGGAGGGGTCGGCGCGCCATTGCCTGGACTCATCGATTGATGGACGCATCGGCCGGCGCGTCGGCACTCGCCGCCAGCGTTTCCAGGCGCAGGCGCACGGCCTGCATGCCCTGTCCGAGGGCGAAGCGGCGGCTGATCCGGCGACAGCGCGCGATCAGCTCGCGGTCCGCGAGCAACTGCTGCAGCCCGCGCGCCAGGCGCACGCCGTTCAGCCGCGATGCCACCGCGCGAAAGGCCACACCCAGGGCCGCGACGCGCGCCGCATTGTCGAACTGGTCGTGCGCCAGCGGCACCACCAGTTGCGGCGTACCGGCGCGCAAGGCTTCGGCCGTGGTGCCGATGCCGCCATGGTGGACCAGCACCATCGCGCGCGGCAGCAGGCGCCGCAGCGGCACGTAGTCCTGCCACAGGATGGAAGGCGGCAGCTCGCTCGGCAGCTGCTCGCGGTGCGGGGTCAGGAAGATGGCGCGCAGGCCGGTCAGCTCCACCGCCGCGCGCGCATGTTCGAAATAGGCGCGCGCCTGGGTATTGCCGGTGCCATGGGTGAAGACCACCGGCCGGGTGCCCTGCCCGTCTTCCAGGAAGTATTCGAGTTCGCGCGACAGCGGTGCATCCGGATTCGGATCGAACAGCGGGAAGTCGGCGCGCAACAAAGGCTTGGGCCAGTCCGGCTGGGTCGGCGCGAACCAGTCGGGAAAGAGCGTGATCGACAGGTTGGCCACCGCGAACAGATGCTCGAGCATGCTGGGGACCGCCGGCATCCCCCTGGCCTGGCGCGCCGCGTTCACGTCCCGCAGCGCCACCGGATCGATGAAGCGCGCCGCCAGGCGCCGCAACAGCCAGCTGCGCATGCCCAGGGGCACCCAGCGCGGCACCGGCCATGGACCGAGCATCAGCGGATCGTGGACAGTCGGCAGGTTTTGCGGCGCCAGATAGGCCGCGGCCACTTTCAGGCCGGGACGCCGGGCGCGGCACAGGTCGGCCTCGGGCAGGGCCAGCGGATGCACCAGCAGCACCAGCGGCTCGTCGGCCGGCAAGGCATCGACGAAAGGCACGATCTGCGCCATTGCCGGGCGCGTCGCGCGCCAGACCACGCCAAAGCCGCGGGTCGGGTGCCAGAGGTCGGGATCGAGCAGCACGGCCGGGTCGGCGGGCAGGCCGATGAAGGGCAAGCCGCTGGCACGCACATAGGGTTCGTGCTGCTCTGGTGCCAGGAAGCTGACGCGGTGCCCGGCATCGAGCAGGGTCAGCGCCATCGCCATGAAGGGAAAGAGGTCGCCGGCCGAGCCGATGGTAACGACGACGAAGTGGGTTCTGCGGACGCCTGTTGCTAGTAACATGGCGCCACATTACGCGAAACCCGGGCAGGACGGCGCGGGGCTGCGGGGCAAGGACCGGGCTGGCCCTTGCCGGACGAGGCAACTCAGGCCTTGCGGTTTGCCTTGCGGCGGTGCACGGCCAGGCCGGCCAGGCCAAGGCCCAGCAGCGCCAGCGAAGCCGGTTCGGGCACCTCGGCAGATTGTTCGCGCACCAGGAAGGTTTCCGCCCAAATGGCGTTGCTGTACTGCTCGCTCGTCGCGAGCGGCGAGTGCCAGACGTAGCCGCTCAGGGCGTCGCCGTAATCGCAGTGGTTGTAGAACTTGTCGAAAAAGGATGCAGCGCACTTGCCGTCGAAGGCGCTTACCAGCTCTTCCAGTGAGGTGAAGCTGGCGTTCCACTGCTCGGCGGTGGCGAATTTGAAACCGTAGGACAGCTCGACGCGGCTGCAGCTCGGCCCGTCGCCGGCGCAGGACGAGGCATAGACCCAGTCCAGCTGACCGGCCTTCACGATCAGGGTGGCGGGCGGCTCCTGACCCAGCTGGGCGGCGGCCTGGGCCAGCGGGGCGGCGCAGGCGGCAGAGAGGCCGATGGCGGCGATGAGCGTGCGGATAGTGGATTTCATGTTGTTCTCTCGATTGGACGAGTTGAATACAAGCAAGAAATATACCGCTTCCATAAGTAGTTGATTATTATTGATTTCCTGTTTTCATCTAATTCTCAGTGTAAAGATTTTCGACAAGAAATTATTCACTTTGCATACCGGATCGGGCGGTTCTATTGGTGGTCTCGCCTGACGAGCATTTCCTGGAGCGCATGAGGCTGACGCATCTGGTCGACTGGGTTGCTGGACGGTGGCGCGTCACCCGCTGAGCCTCACCCGCTGAGCATGCGCAAAAGCGAGCCTGGCAGCGCGCGTTACGTTAGGTGTATTGACACTGTATGACGTGCCCCGGGAGCGCCCATGAACAGAACTCTGGCTTTGCAGCAAGCGTATCGGACATCGGCACTGCTGCTGGCCTTATCGCTGGCGCTTGCCGGCTGCGGCGGCGCCGACCAGCCGCGCAAGGCGCCGCCTGCACCGCCGCCACCGCCGACCCTCGACCAGCAGCTCGCCGCCACGCTGGCGCAGCACGGCTTCACCGGCACCGTCGAGCAAAAGCTCGAGAGCCGGCTCGGCCGGCCGCTGGACTTCAAGCGGGCCGACCTCGGCCGCCTGCTGTTCTTCGATCCGGTATCCAGTCTTCACAACGACAATTCCTGCGCCGCCTGCCACTCGCCCAGCCATGGTTATGGCGATACCCAATCGATCGCGATCGGCATCCAGAACAACCTGATCGTCGGGCCGGACCGCCAGGGACCGCGCAACCGGCGGCGCTCGCCGATGATTCTGAATGCCGGCTTCTTTCCCAGGCTGATGTGGAATGGCCGCTTCTTCGCGCCCTCCGGCGATCCCTTCGACAATTCACTCGGCTTCAGCTTTCCGCAGCCGGAAGGCAGCAGCACCTTCCGGCCGCATGACCCGGCGGTGCCGCAGCTGCTGGTCGCCCAGGCCTATCTGCCGCCGACGGAGCTGATCGAGGAAGCGGGCTTCACCGGCATCCGCGACGGCCTCGATCCGCGCTACTTCCAGTTCGACGACGGCAAGGGCGAAACCTGCCCGGCGCTCGATACGGGCGGCTTTCGCAACGGGCCGATCCGCGCACGTGTCGAACAGCGCCTGAACGCCATCCCGGCCTATGTGCAGAAATTCGGCGAGGCCTTCGACGAAGTGCGCAGCGGCGCCCGGATCGACATCAGCATGTTCGCCCGCGCGATCGCCGAATACGAATACATCCTCAAAGGCGCCAACGCCCCGATCGACCGCTTCGCCCGCGGCGAGACCGGCGCGATGACCGATGGCCAGAAACGCGGCGCACTGCTGTTTTTCGGGAAGGCCAATTGCGTGGCCTGTCATGCTGTCGGCGGGAAATCGAACGAGATGTTCAGCGACTTCAGGATGCACAACATCGGCGTGCCGCAGATTGCGCCGGCCTTCGGCGTCGGTAGCGGCAACGTCATCTTCGACGGTCCGGGGGAGAACGAGGATTATGGACTGGAGCAGGTCACCGGGCTGGCCAGCGACCGCTATCGCTTCCGCACTTCGCCGCTGCGCAACGTGGCGCTGCAGCCGGCCTTCTTCCACAATGGTGCCTTCACCAGGCTGGAAGACGCGGTCCGCCACCACCTCGATGTGATGGCCTCGCTGCGCAGCTATGACGCGAAGCGGGCCGGGGTGGCGCCCGACCTGGCGCAGCGGATGGCACCCATCGCCAATGTTGCAGCCAGCATCGATCCCTTGCTGCGCCGTCCCTTGAGGCTGAGAGCGGAAGAATTCGATGACCTGGTCGAGTTCGTCCGCAAAGGCCTGCTCGACGAAGGCACGCTGCCGGCGCTGGCCTGTACCCACATTCCGGATGCGCTGCCGAGCGGCATGCCCTTGCCGACATTCCAGTCCTGCCCGGCGACGCCTTGAATTACAGGAAGCGGTCCAGGATCTTCCGGCTACCCTTGTCGATCGCAAACATATCGCGGATCAGGAAGTGAATCCCGTGGCTGTCGGCGATCAGCAGCGAGTACGCATTCAGGCGGCGGATATCTTCCTCGCCTTTCAGCACGAATTCGGTATCGCCGCGGTCGGTCTTGACGGTCCAGGTCGAGGGCGTGGCAAAGCTGGACACGCCCCGGATCGACAGGATCTCGGGCATGAATTCGCGCCCTTCGAGTTCTTCGGTGACCAGTGCGCGCACTTCGGGCGACACGTCCTCCAGGTTCTCGATCCAGGCCACTTCCTTGCCGCCATCGCGCACCAGCGAGATGCCGCGGGTCGGCGCCTGGACCGGGAAGGAGCGCACCGGCGCGACGCCGACGAATTCCTCGCCTTCGGCATTGGTCAGCACCAGCTTGCCGAAGGGGTCGCGCCGTAAATTAAAAGCAGTCGTCATTCTTAGTCTTCTTGGCTAGAGTCGTCCGGGTCCTGGTCGACGTTGCGCGCCTGCGCTTCGTACAGGCGGTAATAGGCGCCCTGGCTTGCCATCAGTTCATCGTGGCTGCCCTCTTCCACCACCACGCCGCGGTCCAGCACCACCAGGCGGTCGGCGCGGTGCAGCGTGGACAGGCGGTGCGCGATCGCGATCGTGGTGCGGCCTTGCACCAGGTTGTCGAGCGCCTTCTGGATTTCCTTCTCGGTTTCCGAGTCCACCGACGAGGTCGCTTCATCCAGGATCAGGATCGGCGGGTCGATCAGCAGTGCGCGCGCGATCGAGATGCGCTGGCGCTCGCCGCCGGACAGGCCCTGGCCGCGCTCGCCGACCATCGAATCGTAGCCCTGCGGCAGGCGCAGGATGAATTCATGGGCGTGGGCGGCGCGCGCAGCGGCGATGATTTCTTCGCGCGTCGCATCCGGCTTGCCGTAGGCGATGTTCTCGGCAATCGTGCCGAAGAACAGGAAAGGCTCCTGCAGCACCAGGCCGATGTGGCGGCGGTAGTCGGCCACGGCGAAGGAGCGGATATCTTTACCGTCGAGCAGGATCGCACCCTCGGCGACGTCGTAGAAGCGGCAGATCAGGTTCACCAGCGTCGACTTGCCGGAACCGGAATGGCCGACCAGGCCGACCATCTCGCCGGCCTTGATCTTCAGCGAGATGCCGCGGTTGACCGCGCGGTTGCCGTAACGGAAACCGACTTCGCGCAGTTCGATATTGCCCTCGACCTTGTCGATCTTCACGGGGTTGACCGGGTCCGGCACGCTCGAGACGTGGTCGAGGATGTCGAAGATGCGCTTGGCGGCCGAGGCCGACTTCTGCGTCACCGAGACGATGCGGCTCATCGAATCCAGGCGCACGTAGAAGCGGCCGCTGTAGGCGATGAAGGCGGACAGCACGCCGACCGTGATTTCCTGGTGCGCCACCTGCCAGATGCCGAAGCACCAGATGACCAGCAGGCCCAGTTCGGTGAGGAAGGAGACGGTCGGCGAGAACAGCGACCAGACCTTGTTCAATTTATCGTTGACGGCCAGGTTGTGCTTGTTCGCTTCGCGGAAGCGCGAGGCCTCGCGCTTTTCCTGGGCAAACGCCTTCACCACGCGGATGCCCGGAATGGTGTCGGCCAGCACGTTGGTGACTTCGCCCCAGACGCGGTCGATCTTCTCGAAGCCGGTACGCAGCTTGTCGCGCACCACGTGGATCATCCAGGCGATGAAGGGCAGCGGCACCAGGGTGATCAGGGCCAGCTTGGCGTTAATGCTGAACAGGATCGCGCCGGTCATGATGATCATGAGCACGTCGGACAGGAAGTCCAGCAGGTGCAGCGACAGGAACACGCAGATGCGGTCCGAACCGCTGCCGATGCGGCTCATCAGGTCGCCGGTGCGCTTGCCGCCGAAGAATTCCAGCGACAGCCGCAGCAGGTGTTCATAGGTTTCCGAGCGCATGTCGGCGCCCATGCGTTCCGACACCAGCGCCAGCACGTAGGTACGGCCCCAGCCCAGCGCCCAGGCCAGCACGGCCGAGGCCAGCAAGCCGCCCATATACATATAGACCAGCCCGGTATCGATCTTCTGGCCGTTCTGGTAAGGGATCAGGACGTTGTCCATCAAGGGCATCGTCAGGTAAGGGGGAATCATGTGTGCGCCGGTACTGGCCAACATCAGCAAGAATCCAAGCAGGAGCTGGCCCCGATACGGCTTGGCGAAGCGCCACAGGCGGAACAGGGTCCAGGTCGACGGCGGGGTGTGCAGTACCTTGGTGCAGATCGGGCACTCTTCCTGGTCGGCGTCGAGCGGCGCCTTGCAGCTCGGGCAGGTGTGCTGCTCGGGCGGCTGGATGGCGATGCCGGTCAGGTAGCTCTGGACCTGGTCCTGGAACTGGTCCACCAGGCGGATCGCCTGCAGGTTCTGGCCGAGGGTGAAGCGCCACGAGGCCAGCAGGCCCTTGGCATCGACCAGTTCGATGTGGCCGACGCCGGCGTGGTCGTAATGACGCATGGCCAGACCGGCATGGTAAGGCCAGTCGCGCCAGTGCGTATCGCCCGGGCTGCGGGTCAGTAAACGGATGTTGGTGACAACCAGTATCCCTTTGGTGAAGCGTAATTTCGCATCGAGGTCAACCTCGAGGGCGCTTAAAACGTTTTCCCCTGGCGCAAGCTTTTTCTGGACGTCCGCCTGCCAATGCTCAGGCAGGAAACTGGCAGCCGCCAGCGGCGTTGAGGGAACTAGTTGTTGAGTCGTCATGTGCTATCAAAAGTTGGAGACCGGAAGGGTCGCCAGGATGGAACGCTGAGCAGGGCACGCCGGTTGACAGGCGTACGGTATTCTATCGATGGGGGCGAGACTGGCAGATTTCGGTTGAGGCCTGTAAGCTTCGTTTCGGCAAGTATACAACATGTGCACTGCAGCAATATCCGCACAAACATAAGGCAACGCTACGGGTGAGAGAGCGGTCACCACGCGGCAAGATATTTTTCATGACAAACAAGAAAGACATAAAGATTCTTCGTGTAACCCACCTGCGTGGACCGAACATCTGGACCTATCGCCCCGTCATCGAGACCTGGCTCGACATCGGCGAACTCGAAGAATGTCCTTCGAACACCCTCCCCGGTTTCAACGAGCGCCTGACCGCCTGGCTGCCGGGACTGATCGAACATCGCTGCGGCGTCGGCGAACGCGGCGGCTTCCTGGAACGCCTGCGCGACGGCACCTGGGCCGGCCACATCCTCGAACACGTGGTTCTCGAACTGCAGAACATGGCCGGCATGAAGACCGGCTTCGGCAAGACCCGTTCCACCGGCGACCACGGTATTTACAAGATGGCCTTCCGCACCCGTGACGAGGTCGTCGGCCGCGCCGCCCTGCAGGCCGGCCACGCGCTCCTGATGGCCGCCATCAACGACACGCCCTTCGACATGAAGGCCACGGTGGCGAAGCTGACCGAACTGGTCGATCGCTACTGCCTGGGCCCGTCCACCGCCAACATCGTCGATGCCGCCACCGAGCGCCGCGTGCCTTCGATCCGTCTGACCGAAGGCAATCTGGTGCAACTCGGCCATGGTGCGGCGCAGCGACGCATCTGGACTGCCGAGACCGATCGCACCAGCGCCATCGGCGAAAGCATCGCCAGCGACAAGGACCTGACCAAGACCCTGCTCGCCTCCTGCGGCGTGCCGGTGCCGGAAGGCAGCGTGGTGCGCAGCGCGGATGACGCCTGGGAAGAAGCCGAGGATATCGGCCTGCCGGTGGTCGTCAAGCCGGTCGACGGCAACCACGGCCGCGGCGTGACCCTGAACCTGATGAACGAAGCGGACGTGAAAGCCGCCTACGCGATCGCCGCCGAGGCGGGCGACTCCAGCGCCGTGCTGGTCGAGCGCTACGTGCCGGGCAACGAGCACCGCGTGCTGGTGGTCGGCTCGAAGGTCGTGGCCGCCGCCAAGGGCGAATCGCTGTTCGTGACGGGCGACGGCAAGTCGACCGTAGTCGAGCTGTGCAACAGCCAGATCAACACCGACCCGCGCCGCGGCGAAAGCGAAGAGCACCCGCTCGGCCTGGTCAACCCGACCGACCACGAGATCCGGCTCGACCTGCAGCGCCAGGGCCTCACGCCGGATTCGATCCCGCAGGACGGCCAGAAAGTGCTGATCCAGCCGAACGGCAACGTCGCCGACGACGTCACCGACGAGGTGCACCCGGACGTGGCCTACGTGGCGGCGCTGGCGGCGCGCGTGGTCGGCCTGGACATCGCCGGCATCGACCTGGTGTGCGAGGACATCTCGCGTCCTTTGGCCGAACAGCGCGGCGCCATCATCGAAGTCAACGCCAGCCCGGGCCTGCTGGCCCACATCAAACCGGCCACCGGCAAGCCGCGCGAAGTCGGCAAGGCCATCGTCGAGCATCTGTTCGCCGACGGCGAAGTCTCCGGCCGCATTCCGCTGGTGGGCGTGACCGGCACCGAGGGTGCCAGCCTGGTCGCCAGCCTGGTCGGCACCGTGCTGCACCAGTCCGGCAAGCACGTGGGCGTGGCCAACCGCAAGGGCCTGTTCCTCGACCAGCGCCGCGTCACCGGCGCCGACTGCACCCGTTTCGACGCCGCCCAGCGCCTGCTGATCAACCGTAACGTGCAGGCCGCCGTGTTCGAGTCGAACGCGCGCGCGATCCTGACCGAAGGTCTGCCCTACGACCGCTGCCTGGTGGGCGTGGTGACCGACATGGGCCAGGTCGGCGCTGTGGAAGACCTGTACGTGCGCGACCAGGATGCGCTGTTCAACGTGGTGCGCAGCCAGGTCGACGTGGTGCTGTCGGAAGGCGCCGCGGTGCTGAACGCGGCCGACCCGCAAGTCGTGAAACTGGCCGAGCTGTCCGACGGCGGCGTGATCTTCTACGCGCTGGACGAACAGAACGAGGTCCTGCAGCAGCACCGCGCCGCCGGCGGCCGCGTCGCCTTCGTGCGCGACCAGCACATCGTGCTCGGCCAGGGCAGCGAAGATGCGCCGCTGCTGGGCCTGGCCAAGCTGAAAGCCTCGGTTGCCGCGCACCCCGAAGCCGTGCTGGCCGCCGCCGCCGCAAGCTGGGCGCTGGACGTGCCGACCGATTTGATCTGCGCCGGTCTGCGCAGCTTCGAGAACAAATAAAGGATTGAAGGTTTTTATGGAAGTATCTCGCGTCCGGGCCCTGCGCGGCCCCAACCTGTGGAGCCATCACACCTCGGTCGAGGCGGTCGTTTCCTGCACGCCCGAAGAAGAGTCGATCCAGGCCCTGCCCGGCTTCGAAGCGCGCCTGCGCGCCCTGTTCCCGCAGATCGGCCAGCTGCAGCCGATGGGTCATGACGACACCATCCCGCTGGCCCAGGTGCTGGAAGTGGCGGCCCTCGCCCTCCAGGCCCAGGCCGGCTGCCCGGTCACCTTCAGCCGCACCACCGCCACCATCGAACGCGGCATCTACCAGGTCGTGGTCGAGTACAGCGAAGAAGACGTCGGCCGCCTGGCCCTGACCCTGGCCGAGCAGCTGATCGCGGCCGCCCGCGCCGACCAGTCCTTCGACCTCGACGCCGCCCTGCACCAGCTGCGCGAACTCGACGAAGACGTGCGCCTCGGCCCGTCCACCGGTTCCATCGTCCAGGCCGGCGTGGCACGCGGCATCCCGTTCCGCCGCCTGACCGAGGGCAGCCTGGTGCAGTTTGGCTGGGGCAGCCGCCAGCGCCGCATCCAGGCCGCCGAGATCGATGCCACCGGCGCCATCGCCGAGACCATCGCCCAGGACAAGGAACTGACCAAGAAGCTGCTGGACGCCGCCGGCGTGCCGGTGCCGCTGGGCCGCGTCGTGCTGGACCCGGACGATGCCTGGCTTGCTGCCCAGGAGATCGGCCTGCCGGTCGTGATCAAGCCGAAGGACGGCAACCAGGGCAAGGGCGTGACCGTCAACGTCAACACGAAGGAACAGCTGACGGCCGGCTTCCACGCCGCCTCGGAATTCCGCGACGACATCCTGGTCGAAAAATACCTGCCGGGCCACGACTACCGCCTGCTGGTGATCGGCAACCGCCTGATCGCCGCCGCCCGCCGCGACCCGCCGCATGTGGTCGGCGACGGCAAGCACAGCGTGCGCGAACTGGTCGAGATCGTGAACCGGGACCCGCGCCGCGGCTCCGGTCACGGTACCGCCCTGACCAAGATCCGCTTCGACGACATCGCCCTGGCCAGCCTGGCCAAGCAGGGCTACGACGCCGACTCGGTGCCGCCGAAAGGCCAGCGCGTCACCCTGCGCAACAACGCCAACCTCTCGACCGGCGGCTCGGCCACCGACGTGACCGACGACGTGCATCCGGAAGTGGCGGCACGCGCCATCGCCGCCGCGCACATGGTCGGCCTGGACATCTGCGGCGTCGACCTGGTGTGCGACAGCGTCCTCAAACCCATCGAAGAACAGGGCGGCGGCATCGTCGAAGTGAATGCCGCGCCGGGCCTGCGCATGCACATCTCGCCGTCCTTCGGCAAGGGCCGCGCGGTCGGCGAAGCGATCATGGACACCCTGTACGCGCCCGGCGACGACGGCCGCATCCCGGTGGTGGCGGTGACCGGCACCAACGGCAAGACCACCACCGTACGCGTGATCGCGCACCTGCTCGGCGCCTCCGGCCTGCGTACCGGCATGACGAACACCGATGGCGTGTACATCCAGGGCCGCCGCATCGACAGCGGCGACTGCAGCGGTCCGCGCAGCGCGCGCAATGTGCTGCTGCACCCGGACGTCGACGCGGCCGTGTTCGAGACCGCGCGCGGCGGCATCCTGCGCGAAGGCCTGGCCTACGACCGCTGCCAGGTCGGCGTGGTCACCAACATCGGTTCCGGCGACCACCTGGGCCTGAACTACATCACCACGCTGGAAGACCTGGCGGTTCTGAAGCGCGTGATCGTGCAGAACGTCGCGCCGAACGGCATGGCGGTGCTGAACGCGGCCGACCCGATCGTCGCCGCAATGGCCGAGAACACCAAGGGCGACGTCACCTACTTCGCGATGGATTGCTCGCTGCCGATCATGCAGAAGCACCGTGCCCAAGGCCGCCGCATCGTCTACGTCGACGACGGCCACATCGTCGCGGCGCAGGGCAAGGTCGAGGAACGCATCGACCTCAAGGAAGTGCCGATTACCCGCGGCGGCGTGATCGGCTTCCAGGTCGAGAACGTGATGGCGGCCGTGGCTGCGGCCTGGGCGGTCGGCATCGAGTGGAACATCATCCGCACCGGCCTGAAGACCTTCGTCGGCGAGAGCGACAACGCGCCGGGCCGCTTCAACGTGTTCGATTACAAGGGCGCGACCGTGATCGCCGACTACGGCCACAACCCGGACGCGATCCAGGCGCTGACGAATGCCGTCGAATCGATGCCGGCCAAGCACCGCTCGGTGGTGATCAGCGGCGCCGGCGACCGCCGCAACGAGGACATCACCGACCAGACGCGCATCCTGGGCAAGGCCTTCGACGAGGTCCTGCTGTACGAAGACCAGTGCCAGCGCGGCCGCTCGGAGGGCGAAGTCGTGGCCCTGCTGCGCGAAGGTTTGCAGGGTGCGAGCCGCACCAGCCATGTCGAGGAGATCAAGGGCGAATTCGTCGCGATCGACCGTGCTTTGGCCCGCCTGCAGCCGGGCGATCTGTCGTTGATCCTGATCGACCAGGTCGACGAGGCGCTGGCGCATATTGCCAAGCGGGTGGCGGAAGCCAAGGCGTGAAGGCTTGAAGTAATCTGAAGACGGGCGCTGCGGCGCCCGTTTTTACGTTCGTCGTCCCCGCGGAGGCGGGATAGTGCCCCCAGCACTATCCCCCCAAGTTTGCCGGCACACCACCCACGCCAGCACGATTCAGTTAGCCACCGCACAAGCCCACCAGGCTTCATGCCTTACCATGAGCGATCACGACATCGCGCAGGCAGTGAATCATGACGACCGACAAGGATTCCAACGAGCAGTCTCCTGAACTGCCTTTCCGCTCGCTGCTCTACCGCTTCCTGTTCTTCGACTGGCTGTTCCGCGACGTCGGCGCCGCCGGCACCCGCCTCGAACGGCACGCCGCCTTCCAGCACAACCGCCGGATGAGCCGCTACCTGCCGGTCTACCTGCGCCGCTGGTCTTTCCTGACCGCCTTCGACTTCGCGCTCGGCGTGCTGTTCGAAAAGGTGCTGCAGGCCGGGCTGCTGTCGGCCTGGTTCTTCACCTGGAGCTGCGTGACCCTCACCGGGATGCTGGTGATCACGGTGGCATGGTTGATTTTGACCCACGCCAGGCTTTCATAAATTTCTTGATTCCAACTAAAATTTCCTAATTCCAATTGCAGGAAGATGCCTCCAGCTACTTCAGCGAACCACCATGGAGGCCAACATGAGTTATCTGCGCATCAATTCCCACAAAGTTCCCCGGCTGTATCCAGGCAAGCGCCACTTCGAAAGGCGCGTCGACGAACGCACCGCCACCGACATCGACGACGCCCTGCGCGCCGACAGCGTGCAAGCGGCGGCGATGGCGATGGACCACTTGCAGGTCGACGTCGACGTAGCCTTGCGGGTGTTGGCCGGCAAGAACGACGACCGGGGCAAGAAGCGGCGACAAGCAGACCAGGACTTGCCCGCCGCTGCCTGAATCAAACTTTCCGCTTCTCTTCCTCCGTCCTGCGCCGGATTGCCGGCCAGGACGATTTGCTCTTCCTCCCTGCTCCATTGACCTTCGCTAAATTGCCAGCACGGCAAGGCGAGATGATGGCATTTCAACAACGGAGGTTACGATGAGCTACCAATGGATCGACGAACAGCCCCAGTTTCCCCACACTCGCGCCGAAACCCTGGGCGACCGCCGCACGGACCACCAGACCGCACAGAAAATCCGCGATGCCTTGCGAGCGCGCAGCGTGCACGCGGCGGCGCAGGCGCTGGAGCATCAGGAGGTCGATCTGGCGACGGCGCTGCGGGTGCTGGCCAAGCCGGAGTGGCGGCGGGCTTGCTAGGCTCGAACCCAGCTAACTGTTGTCAAACGCGATCATCCGCTCTCCCCGCCCAGCCCTAACGCGGTAAAATGGCAACCCAAGCCCGGCCCCCTGCCGGGCTTAGCCTGAATAGCCATGAACGTCCCACACGAAATCAACGCCGCCGCGGCCAAGGCCCTTGCCACCGCCGAAAAACACACTCCGATGATGCAACAGTACCTCCGGATCAAGGGAGAGTACCCGACCATGCTGGTGTTCTACCGCATGGGCGACTTCTACGAGCTGTTCTTCGAGGATGCCGAGAAAGCCTCGCGCATCCTCGGCATCACGCTGACCGCGCGCGGGACCTCGAATGGCAACCCGATCAAGATGGCGGGTGTGCCCTTCCACTCGCTCGATCCCTACCTGGCCAAGCTGGTCAAGCTGGGCGAGTCCTGCGCAATCTGCGAACAGATCGGCGACCCGGCGCTGAGCAAAGGCCCGGTCGAACGCAAGGTGGTGCGGGTGGTCACGCCGGGCACCCTGACCGATTCGGACCTGCTGCCGGAAAAGGCCGAGCGCCCGCTGCTGGCCGTGTGCACGGTCCCGAACCGCAAGCATGTGACGACCGGCCTGGCCTGGCTGTCGCTGGCCAGCGGCGCGCTGAAGCTGATGGAATTCACGGCCGATTCGAAGAACGCCGCGCTGCGCCTGGTGCAGGAGCTGGAGCGCATCGCGCCGGCCGAAGTGCTGCGTGCGGATGCGAATGGCGACATGTTCGAGGAAACGAACATTGGCCACAACCAGCGCGTGCCCGAATGGCACTTCGAGGTCGTGCACGGCCACAAGGCGCTGCTCGACCAGCTGGGTGTGTCGACGCTCTCCGGCTTCGGCTGCGATGGCCTGGGCGCCGCCTTCGGCGCGGCCGGTGCGCTGCTGCGTTACGCGCAGTCGACGCAGGGCCGCGGCCTGCAGCACGTGAAGAGCCTGGCCGTCGAATCGGAATCCGAATTCATCGGCCTGGATGCCACCACGCGCCGCAACCTGGAAATCACCGAGACCATTCGCGGCCTTGAGGCGCCGACGCTGTTTTCGCTGCTGGACGGCTGCCGCACGGCGATGGGTTCGCGCCTGCTGCGCCACTGGCTGCACCACGCGAAGCGCGACCAGTCGGTGGCGCGCGGCCGCCACGAGGCGATCGCCGCGCTGGCCGAGCACGACGCCTGCCACGCATTGTCGGCGACGCTGGCCCACGTGCCGGACGTCGAGCGCATCACCACCCGCATCGCTCTCTTGACCGCGCGCCCGCGCGACCTGGCCTGCCTGCGCGACGGCCTGAAACAGCTGCCGGTGCTGCGCGAGCTGGTCGCCAACTGCTTCATCCCGGGTGACTCCTGCCTGCTGCGCGATATTCATGAAGCCATCGCCATCCCCGAGCATTGCCTGGACCTGCTGACGCGCGCCATCGCCGAGGAACCGGCCGCCATGGTGCGCGACGGCGGCGTGTTCGCGCGAGGCTTCGATGCGGAGCTCGACGAGCTGCGCGCGCTGTCCGAGAACGCCGGCCAGTTCCTGGTCGACCTCGAGACCCGCGAGCGCGCCCGCACCGGCATCGCCAACCTGCGCGTCGAATACAACAAGGTGCACGGCTTCTACATCGAAGTCACCAACGGCCAGGCCGACAAGGTGCCCGAGGACTACCGCCGCCGCCAGACCCTCAAGAACTGCGAACGCTACATCACGCCGGAGCTGAAGGCGTTCGAAGACAAGGCCCTGTCGGCCCAGGACCGCGCGCTGGCCCGCGAGAAGCTGCTGTACGACCTGCTGCTGGCCGACCTGGCGCCGCATATCGCCTGCCTGCAGATGGTCGCTTCGGGCATCGCCCGCATCGACGCGCTGGTGGCGCTGGCTGCGCACGCGGTGCGCAACAACTGGTGCCGTCCGCAGCTGGTCGACGCGCCCTGCCTCACCATCTTCGAGGGCCGCCATCCGGTGGTCGAGAACCAGATCGAGCGCTTCATCGCCAACGACTGCAAGCTGTCGAACGACCGCCGCCTGCTCCTGATCACCGGTCCGAACATGGGCGGTAAGTCGACCTTCATGCGCCAGGTCGCATTGATCACGCTGCTGGCCTACGTCGGCAGCTACGTGCCGGCGACCAGTGCGACGATCGGCCCGATCGACCGCATCTTCACCCGCATCGGCGCTTCCGACGACCTGGCCAATGGCCGCTCCACCTTCATGGTCGAGATGACGGAATCGGCGGCGATCCTGAACGGCGCCACCGAGCATTCGCTGGTGCTGATGGACGAAGTCGGCCGCGGTACCTCGACCTTCGACGGCCTCGCGCTGGCCTGGGCGATCGCGCGCCACCTGATCGACACCAGCCGCAGCTTCACCTTGTTCGCGACCCATTATTTCGAACTGACCCAGCTGCCGGAGAGCCATCCGAGCGCGGCCAACGTGCACCTGTCGGCGGTCGAGCACAAGGACAGCATCGTGTTCCTGCACGCGGTGCAGGACGGCCCGGCATCGCAGAGCTACGGCTTGCAGGTGGCGCAGCTGGCCGGCGTGCCGCCCTCCGTGATCCGCGCCGCGCGCAAGCACCTGGCGCGCCTGGAATCGCAGGCGCTGGATGCGACGCCGCAGCTCGACCTGTTCGCTGCCGCGCCTTGCGACGATGCCCTTGACGCCGATGCGGCGCCGGCCGAATCGACGCAAGCTACAGTGGCGCCGGCACCTGCCCCGGTGCAGGAAGAATCGCCGGCCCTCACCCTGCTCGATGCGATCGATCCGGATGCCCTGACCCCGCGCGAAGCGCTCGAGCGCCTGTACGAGCTCAAGCGCCTGGCCAGCGCATAATGCGGTTGACGCGCCCGCGCCTCGGTCTCCTGGTCGCCGCCGCCCTGCTCACGGGCAGCGCGCTGGCGGCCAGGGACGCGAAGGAGGACGATGGCGCGCACCGCTTCGCCGTCATCGGAAACAATGCGGGGCGCGATGCGGGCCAGCGTGCCGGCGACGGCATCGACGCGCGCCTGAAGCAGGCCATCAACGAAGCCGACGACAAGTCGACCGCCTTCCTGGTCGTCACCGGCATCAAGGGCGTCAAGGAAGCCTGCAGCGACAAGCTCTACCAGCAGCGGCGCGAGGTGATCAGCAATGCGCGCCGTCCCGCCATCGTGGTGCCGGCCGCCAGCGACTGGACCGAGTGCCGCAACAGCGCCGGGCGTACCAATGCGATCGAGCGCCTGAACCGGATCCGCGAGCTGTTCTACGCCGAGCCGCAATCGCTGGGCGCGCGCAAGCTGCCGCTGACGCGCCAGTCGGCCAGCCCGCGCTTTCGCAGCTATGCGGAGAATGCCCACTGGTCGGTCGGCAAGGTGCTGTATGCCGTGCTGAACCTCCCGGCCAACAACAACCATTACCTCACCGAGGCCGGCCGCAACAGCGAATACGAAGACCGGCTGGTGGCCAACCGCTTCTGGCTCAACCGCCTGTTCGCAATCGCCAAACGCGACAAGGCGGAAGCGATCGTGCTGTTTGCGGAAGGCGACCTGAAGGCGCTGTCGCAGCCGACCGGCCTGCGCGCCCTGCTGCGCCGCGCGGTGCCGGTGCCGGACAACGACGGCTTTGCCGAAACGCGCCGCCAGGTGCTGACGCTGGCGCAGAAATTCCGCGGCAAGGTGCTGCTGGTCGACAGCGCGCCGCTGGCCAAGGGGGCGAAGCCGGCGATCGAGTGGCGCGGCAACCTCGGTCATCTATCGGTCGGGCAGGAAGAAATCCAGGTCACGGTGGACCCGGCGGCCAAGGCGCTGTTCAGGATCGGCGAGCTGGACGATGCCGGCGACAAGGCGAAAGGCGAGAAGCCGGAAAAGCAGGAGAAGCCGGACGGCGGCAGCCATCCCAAGGCGGTGAAGCAGGCGCTCAAATGAGCAGAATTTAGCGCGCAAATGAGCACGGGCCGCAGCTAGCGGCCCGTTTTTCATGCGCGCTGACTTAGCTCGTGAGCTTAGTGGTGAGCTTAGTTGAGCGGCTGGCTGCGGAAGTGGTCGCCTTCCTCGCCGTCGTCCATGTCGTCGCCGTGGCCGTGATGGTGGCCATGGGCGCCATGCACGTGACCGTGGGCGATTTCCTCTTCGGTGGCGGCGCGCACGTCGATGACCGACAGCTCGAAACGCAGGGCCATGCCGGCCAGCGGATGGTTACCATCGAGCACGACCTTGTCGTCGGCGACTTCGGTCACGGTGAAGATCGTCGGTTCTTCGTCGCTGCCATCGGCCACGCCTTCGAACTGCATGCCGACTTCCAGCGGTTCCGGCAGGCGCGAACGCTCTTCGACCTTCAGCAGGCTCGGGTCGTAGTCGCCGAAGGCGTCTTCCGGCTCGATCTGGATGGTCGACGAGTAGCCCACTTCCTTGCCGTCCAGTTCCTCTTCGATCTTCGGCAGCGTGTTTTCGTAGCCGCCGTGCAGGTACACCATCGGCTGGGCGCCGTCTTCGATCAGGTTGTTCTGGGCGTCGGACAGCTTGTAGTTGACCGATACCACCGTGTTCTGGGCAATCTTCATTGCGCTTCCTTTCATGTATAAGGCTCGGATTATAACCCCGCTAACGCCGAAGCCCGCCGGCCGCTGGTTATAATGTCGCATGAAAAAATTACAGCTCCTCGGGAACATCACGCCCGCCCAGTTTCTCCGCGATTACTGGCACAAGAAGCCGCTGCTGATCCGCCAGGCGATCCCCGGTTTCAAACCCCTGCTCAAGTTCGACAAACTGGCCGAACTTGCCAAGCTCAACCACGTCGAATCGCGCCTCGTCATCCTCGCTGATGGGCAATGGAACATGGACCACGGTCCGCTCCAGGAATTGCCGCCGCGCAGCCAGCGCGAGTGGACCATGCTGGTGCAAGGCATCAACCTGCACGAGCCCAAGGCCGACGAACTGCTGCGCGAGTTCCGCTTCGTGCCGGACGCGCGCCTGGACGACCTGATGGTCAGCTTCGCCACCGATGGCGGCGGCGTTGGTCCGCACTTCGATTCCTATGACGTGTTCCTGCTGCAGGCGCAGGGCCGCCGCCGCTGGCGCATCGGCGCCCAGCAGGACCTGAGCCTGGTCGAAGGCCTGCCGCTCAAGATCCTCGCCAACTTCGAGCCGGAAGAGGAATTCGTGCTGGAACCGGGCGACATGCTCTACCTGCCGCCGCACTATGCCCACGATGGCATCGCCGAGGGCGAGTGCATGACTTATTCGATCGGTTTCCGCTCGCCGTCCTACCAGGAACTGGGCGAAGCCTTCCTGCAGTTCATGGCCGATTCGATCGACCTGCCGGGCCGCTACGCCGACCCCGGACTGCAGCCGGCCAAGAACCCGGCCGAGATCCCGAAGGAGATGCTCACCAGCATTACCGAAGAACTGAACAAGGTGCGCTGGGACGAGGAAGACGTGACCATCTTCATGGGCGAGTACCTGTCCGAGCCCAAGCACAACGTGTTCTTCACGCCGGTCGCCAAGCCGCTGACGGTCGGCCGCTTCATGGAACAGGCTGCCAAGCGCGGGCTGAAGCTGTCGCCGAAGACGCTGATGCTGTACCGCGGCAAACACGTGTTCATCAACGGCGAATCCTTCGAGGTGGGCCGCGCCGACAAGGCCGTGCTCGACGTGCTGGCCAACCAGCGCAGCCTGGACGGTGCGATGCTGGAGCAGGCCTCCGATGACGTGCTGGAAGCGCTGTACACCTGGTACTCGGACGGCTGGCTCGAACTGGGCTGAATGCGCCGCCTGAGCCCATGGAGATCCTGCGCTTCGACACCCGTGCCGAGTTCCAGCGCCAGCTGCGCGCGGTGATGGCGCGGGCGCAGGCATCGCTCGATCTGTTCGACCCGGATTTCGCCCTGTTCCCGCTGGGCGATCCGGACGTCGATGCGGTGTTGCGCAGCTTCCTGGCGGGTGGCGGCCAGCTGCGCCTGGCGATGCACGGCAGCGCGCACATCGAGCGTCACGCCCCGCGCTTCCTGCGCCTGCTGCGCACACATGGGCACCGTATCGAGTGCCGGGTAACGCACCGGGGTATCCGCCAGCTCACCGATTCCTTCTGCATCGCGGATGGCCTGCACATCGTTCGGCGCTTTCACAGCGACCATTTACGGGGCGAAGCGGTCTTTGATGCGCCGCAAGAAACGGAGGTGCCGCGTGAGCGTTTTGCGGCGATTTGGGAAGAATCTCAACCCGGTTTACACCCTACTGTGACCGGTCTTTGACTGCCTCCTGAGGCCGTTACATGTTGTAACAATATGAATGTTGTTGTTACCTCCAATAGTTTCAGGATAGCATGTGTTTTCTATTGCGATTCAGTAAATTTGGCTATAATATCGGGTTAGGAAGATTCCGCTACGGTAATTCCTAACGAGCGATAATTACCGGTAATTATTCATCGCATTAGACGCACTTACCTTTTGAATTAACTAAGGAAAAACCATGAAAAAATCTCTGCTGATCGTTTCCCTGCTGGCTGTTGCTCTGGCTGCTTGCTCGAAGAAAGAAGAAGCTCCGGCCGCTGCTCCGGCTGCTGAAGCCACCGCTCCGGCTGCCGCTCCGGCCGCTGACACCACCGCTGCTCCGGCCGCTACCACCACCGACGCTACCGCTGCTGCTCCGGCCGCTGCTGACGCTGCTGCTTCGGCCGCTTCGGCTGCTGCTTCGGCTGCTTCGGCTGCTGCTGACGCCGCTTCGGCTGCTGCTGCTCCGGCTGCTTCGAAGTAATCAGCATTGCTTCATTAAAACCGGCCCGCGGGCCGGTTTTTTTTCGCCCGTCATTCCCGCGCAAGCGCAAATGAAGGGCAATAAAAAAACCGGCCATCAGGCCGGTTTTTCATTGGCAGCAAACCAGATTACTTCAGCTCGCCCACCAGCAGATTCAGGATCTTCGCGCCGGTTTCCGAAGTCTCCGGCTTGCCGTCGTTGCTCTGGACGGTGACGTCGGTCGTGGCGGCATTCGGCACGGCCGAGACCAGGACGCGGTAGCGCTGGGCTTCCTTGTTCTTGTCTTCGCTGCCGAACAGCTTGCTGAAGAAGCCTTCCTTGGAAGCCTTGTCCGGATCGACGTAGCGCACGAAGTAGATGCCCTGCACGCGGTCGCGGTCTTCGACGGTGAAGCCGACGCGGTCCAGCGCCAGGCCGACACGACGCCATGCACGGTCGAAGCCTTCATCGACGACGACCTTGCCGTTTTCCAGCTTGGCGTGCTCGGCTTCCGGCGCCGCATTGACGACGGCGGCGGTGGCCTGCTTGACCTCGGCCGGCTTGGTGGCGCCGGTCAGCTGGGCCATCAGGCGAGCCAGGAATTCGGCCTCGAGGCCCGGATCGGTCGGACGCGTGGTCCAGGTCGTGCTTTCCTTCTGCGGGCCGACCAGCACTTCTTCCGCGCCGCGGTGGCTGATGTAGATTTCGGTCGAGCCGTCCGGACGGCGCTCCAGGCGGGTGCGGTACTTGTCGCGCTCGCCGGTCGAGTAGGCCGCGTCGAACACTTTGCCGATGGTGCGGCGGATGATGTCTTGCGGAATCTTGGAACGGTTCTCGGCCCAGTTGGTTTCCATGACACCGGTCTGGGCGTTCTCGGTTTCCACCGTGAAGCCGACGCTCGGCCAGAAGGCCTGCAGCTTCGGCCACAGCTGTTCCGGGGTCGCCTTGACCACCAGCCAGCGCTGGTTGCCGGCGCGCTCGATGCGCACGGCGTCGGTCGAGATCGGGCCCACCGGCTCGCCCGCCACCATTGGCGCGGCAGTCTGGTCGCCGCGCGCCTGCTGGAAGCCGGAAGCGGTGGCGACGCCGCGGCCTTCCGGCACGGCATAGCGGTTGTCTTTCTGCAGCTGGGTCAGGTCCGGCGGGATGTCCAGCGGGGCGGCTTTCTTGGCCGAGCGATAGTCCACCTTGTCGTGTTCGAACACGGTCGTGCACGCTGCCAGGCTGAGTGCCAGTGCGGTCAGGGCGACGGTACGGGTAGCGTGGTGAGTCTTGATCTTACGATTCATCATGTGTTCTGAGTCTGAAGCTATCAAAGTACGCCCGATTCGCGCAGTGCCGCGCGGACGGTGTCGTGGTATTGCGCGGACAGTGGTGCCAGCGGCAAGCGCAGGCCCGCCGGCATCTTGCCCATTTCAGCCAGCGCCCATTTGACCGGGACCGGGTTCGGTTCTACGAACAGCTTTGCGTGCAGCGACAGCACGCGGTTATTGATCTCGACCGCACGTGCGATATTGCCCGCCATGGCCGCCTCGCACATGTCGTGCATGGCGCGCGGCGCAACGTTCGCCGTCACCGAGATATTGCCGGCGCCGCCCATGAACATCAGCGCCATCGCGGTCGGATCGTCGCCCGAGTACACGCCGAAGGGCTTGCCGCCGGCGAAAGAACGGTCGAGCTCGCGCAGCAGCTCGGCGCCACGGCCGATGTTGCCGGTCGCGTCCTTGATGCCGACGATATTGTCGATCGGCGCCAGGCGCAGCACGGTCTCGTTGCTCATGTCCGCCACGGTACGGCCCGGCACGTTGTACAGGATCACCGGCAGGTCGACCGCTTCCGCGATCGCCTTGAAGTGCCGGTACATGCCTTCCTGGGTCGGACGGTTGTAGTACGGAACCACCTGCAGCGAGGCGTCGGCGCCGACGTCTTTCGCATGGCGGGTCAGTGCGATCGCTTCCGCGGTCGAGTTGCCACCCGACCCGGCGATCACCGGAATACGGCCAGCGACGTGCTCGACCGTCAGCTTGATCAGTTCGCAGTGCTCTTCCGGGCTGACGGTCGCGGATTCACCAGTCGTACCGACGATGACGACACCGTCCGTGCCCTCCGCAACGTGCCAGTCCAGCAGTTTTCGGAGGCTGTCCTTGTCCAGGCTGCCATCTTCAAACATTGGCGTGACGATTGCTACTATGCTGCCCTTAATCATAATCAGTGGACCGTGCCGTTAATAAAGTTGGGTAGGAAGAGCCTGTTACCAGACCCCTCCCCCCGTAGAACCGTGCGTGCGACTTTCATCGCACACGGCTCGAGTGTAATAAAAGCTCCTATACAGGAGCCGGCTTAACAACTTTCAAACCAAGGCTGTGAATCTGCCTGTGGCAGGTCGGGTGCACCAGAACTTTGTTGCTGAGAGCTTCCGAGCCGCCGTTCACCTTGTAGACGATATGGTGAACATCCGCCTCCTCAGTCAACTCGAACCCACATACCGGGCACTTTCCCTGCTGGTCGAGGTACAGTCGAGCCCACCGCTTGAAGAATGGCGCCTTGCGCTGCATCCTCTTTTGCAGGGTCTCTTCCAGATAGACCTCGTCCTTCGGGTCGTAAGGGTTGAACTCCCCCTTGATCTTCAAGTGCCGTAATATGGGCGTGCTAGACAGCGAGTATAACTCTAGCACATCTTCTGCACCATCTTTCTTGGCTGCATTTACGGCAAACACCCAGTTCCGATCTCCGACCGTCCGCCAATACCTGTCGCGGATGTAGTCCTTCTTCTTCCTTGGATGCCTGCGCTTGGCCCAGCGCACTAGTCGCCAGTACAGCAGCGAGTCAATGCGCGAGAAGGTTTCCTTCGCCACGACCGGACTGTGATACGCCGCCCAGCCTTTCAGCTTCAGATTCAGCGCGCGGATAAGATCCTCCTGCGTCGCCGTTGCCATGGATCTGACAACCCTTCTCAACTCGTCGTAGAACGCTTTCACATTCTTCCTGCTTGGCTTGATGAGAAGCTTCTCGGAATACTTGCGGAAGTTCCAGCCAAGGAAATCAAAGCCATCGTCGATATGCACGATCCTCGTCTTCGACTTCGAGAGCCTGAGGCCTCTCTCCGCCAGGAAGGATTCAAGCCAAGGAACGACCTCGTTCTCCAGCAGCTCTTTCGAGTCCGCAGTGATCACAAAGTCGTCGGCATACCGTATGACTCCGAGCTTGAGCTTGTTGGTCCGGACCGTGCCCCACTTCCCGATGAAATGTTCGGTAAGGCTTCCTTCCAGTCCGTTCAACGTCCAGTTCGCTAGTGCTGGGGAAATCACGCCTCCCTGCGGCGTTCCAGCGACTGTTGCAGCCAGACCTGCCTTGTCAACCACACCGCACTTCAGCCACCTTTTCAGGATCAGCTTGTCCATGCAGACGTGCTCCAATAGCCACTTGTGATTGATGTTGTCGAAGAACCCCTCAATGTCCGCGTCCAGAACCCATGCTGCCGAGATCTTCTTTCGGGCCATTTTCACGAACAGTTGGGACATCGCGTCGGCTGTGCACCGAGAGCGCCGGAACCCATACGAGTTCGGGTCACTCTTCGTTTCCAGTACCGGATCGAGCGCAAGCTGATACAGCGCTTGCATTGCCCTGTCCAGCATGGTCGGAATCCCCAAAGGGCGCATGGTTCCGTTCGCCTTGGGAATGTACACACGACGTAATGGCCGGGGGTGGTAGCCCCGCTTCTTCAACCGGGATATCGCCCTATATTTCGACTCCCGCGTATCCCACAGCTCACGGTCGACTCCCGCCGTCCGTTTGCCTCGGTTTTCCGTCACTCGCCTCACCGCCAATGCTCTGGCAGAAAACGAGCGGGTCAGTGACCGTTGCAAGGATTTGACCCTGCGCCAGTCGCACGACGCTGTTGCCTTCGCTAGCCGGACCTGCATGGCTCTCACGTTTCGCTGGACTAGGCCCCAATCCACCGTTGCCCAATCCCTGCTGACGTGTGAGGACGCAGAACCGGCCGTCATGCCGCCAGTTACTTCCATGCTGTACCTCCATAGTCAGTGACTGTAGAGGCCGCACGTCGTCCCCGAAGGGATTACGTGCTCCCTCCTGGGTCCAATGAAATAACTACAAAGCCGGAACAGATGCTAACGACTATTACACCTCGTGGAAGTCTGCACCCTTTCGGGCAGGACAAATCTTGAATCCCTATCCGGACCGTTACAGCCCGGCCTTCGCTTTCTCCACGATCCCCTACCCGCTATCCCAACAGCTCGCGCCTGCCTGCTCTTTCGGTGTTTTGTCCGAACAGGCGAGAAGTCGGGCTTACCACGTTCCCTGCAATGCCGACGCGGGACTTGACCACCTCCCGCGACCTACCGTTTAGGGTCCATCTTTCCCCCGGTGACCGTTCGACGACGTGCTCTGTTTTTCAATCAGGGCATCCGGTCACGTACCTTTTGGTTAAGGCCATCAAGCAGCTTAAGCCTTTCAATCGTCACGAGGGTTCACACGATGGTTCAGTTAATTTACCCATGCGGCACTAGCCTTGCCCCGCAACCGCCTGCTGCTGGCAGTATCCATGCTCCACTCACGTGGCGCATGACAGTAAGAAGCTACTGTGGGACGTGTTCCTGAGGCTTCGAACCCCACCGTTACCGGTGACGCACGCTCAGTCCAGGCTACAGATGGTCGTACATCTGGTTGTGGCACCACTAAATAATCCATGGACACAACAAGGCATCACAGAGCAGAGGTGCTCTGGACAGGAGACATGTTGCACGCCTCCCCGCTCCACTCATGACACAAAGAATGTTGTAAGCAGTTGTTACGAAAATGCCTACAGTGACGAAAATGCTACATCCTGCCCAAATCAAGCTACAACTTCAGACAAAGGCTCGACCTGCCACCTCCATTAACGCGAGGCAACAACTCGATTGTGCAGTTCCGGAGGGAACTGATAAAGCGTCGGAGCCGAAGCGCCAGACGGTTCTCTCAGAGTGAAACTTCAGAATAATGCTCGCCAAAACGCACAAGGCCAGCTTTTGTGTCCAGGCAACACTCAACGTGTCGCACTAAAAATTCGATTGTACTGGATAGCCCGAGGTTATGGTTTATTTCCCATTTAGATAAACAGCTCAGTTACACCTCAGTTACAGCTCAGTTACATATCCAGTCGCGCAACCTCGAGATCGAAACCCTGCCCCACCGCGCACAGGCGCTGCACCCGTGCCGGCTTCGGTGCGGCGATCACGCCATCCTCGTAAGCCAGCACCCGCAGACCGCCCAGCGCCGCCAGTTCCAGCAGCTCACCCGGATTCAGCAGGAACGCAGGGTTCGACGGCTTGCCGAAGATTTCGTTCCCGCGGGCGAAGGTTTCGTAGATCAGCACCCCGTCCGGCGCCAGCGCGGCGGCAATCTGGCCGAACAGCGGACGGTGCAGGTAATTGGTGACGACGATGCCGGCCAGGCTGCCCGGCGCCATCGGCCAGACGGCATCCGGCGCTTCCAGGTCGTGCTGAAGCGTGGCGATGCCCGGCCCGCTTGCCGCGGCCAGCGACTGCGCATCGCGGTCGAGTGCGGTGACGGCGTGGCCCAGCGAGGCCAGCAGACGGGCATGGCGGCCGCTGCCGCAGGCCAGGTCGAGCGCCGCACCCTGGGGAATGAGCGGCGCCCAGCGCGCCACCCAGGCAGATACCTCAGACATGGGATCGCCTCAACATGGCTGTGTCGTGCAATCAGGTCAGGATGAAGCTCAGCGGATACACGATCACGTGCAACAGCACCTGGGACACCGCAATGATGGGAATGATCCAGTAAATGTGCAGTTTCAGCAGGATCACGCCGAGCAGGATGAAGAAGCCGTAGGGCTCGATGCGCGCATACTTGTAGGCCAGCTTGTTCGGCAGCAGGCTGAAGACGATGCGGCCGCCATCCATCGGCGGAATCGGCAGCAGGTTAAAGGCCAGCAGCACCAGGTTGGTGATGACACCTGCTTTGGCGACCATGTTCGGGAAAGGTTCGCTGACGCCGAAGTATTGCAGGAACATGCCCAGCAGCAACCACATCAAAGCCATGCCGAAGTTGGCGGCCGTACCGGCCAGCGCCACGAAGGCCATGTCGCGCTTCGGCTTGCGCAGGCGGCCGTAGTCGATCGGCAGCGGCTTGGCGTAGCCGAAGGCAAAGCCCGTGGTCAGGTAGAGCAGCGCCGGCAGGATCACCGTGCCGAAAGGATCGATGTGGGCCAGCGGGTTGGTGGTGACACGACCGGCCGCGAAAGCGGTCATGTCGCCGAAGTATTTTGCGGCATACGCCTGGGCGGCGTTGTGCATCGTGATCGCAAAAAGAACGGGCAGCGCGTAGACTGCTAGGTTACGTATTTGTTCATCCATAAAAACGATTCTAACAGACGAACAGATGCCTGCCGAACTACAGGCGAAACTTCAGGCCGGGTTAGAGGCCGAATGCGCCTGGGTCGCCGCGGCCTTCGCGCAGCAGCACGGGCTCGGTGCCGGTGAGGTCGACGATGGTGGTCGGCTCGAGGGTACCGGCGCCGCCGTCGATCACCAGGTCGATCTGCTTGCCGAGGCGTTGCATCACCTCTTCCGGGTCGGACAGCATGTGGTCGTCGCCGGGCAGTTGCAGGGTGGTGCCGATCAGCGCCTCGCCCAGCTCCTCCAGCAGCGCCAGCAGGATCGCGTTCTCGGGCACGCGGATCCCGATGGTCTTGCGCGAAGGATGCGACAAGCGGCGCGGCACCTCGTGGGTGGCATCCAGGATCACGGTGTAAGGACCGGGCGTGACCGCCTTCAGCAGGCGGTACTGGCGGTTGTCGACGCGCGCGTAGGTCGAAATCTCGGACAGGTCGCGCACCAGCAGGGTCAGGTGGTGCTTCTCGTCGACGCCGCGCAGCCGGCGCAGCTTCTCGACGGCCGCCTTGTCGTCGAGGCGGCAGACCAGGGCATAGGCGGAGTCGGTGGGCACCGCGACGATGCCGCCCGACTGGATGATCTGCGCGGCCTGGCGGACCAGGCGCGGTTGCGGGTTTTCGTGGTGGATTTCGAAGTATTGGGTCATCGGCTACCTTTACTTGGAACCAGTCAGAACCAGTCGTGCCACACCGGCGTCAGTCCCGCGGGCAGCGGCGGCAGTTTGTCGAACTCCACCCTCGCCTCGCCCGGCGCGTGGAAATCGGTGCCGCGCGAGGCCAGGAAACCGTAGCGGCGCGCCACCTCGGCATAGGTCTCGTACTGGTCCGGCGTGTGGCTGCCGGTGACGACCTCGATGGCATTGCCGCCCAGCTGCTTGAATTCGTCGAGCATCGCGCCTTCGGCCACCGGCGTGAAACGGTAGCGGCCCGGATGGGCGATCACGGGAATGCCGCCGGCCTGGCGGATCCAGCCGACCGCTTCGGCCAGCGTGGCCCAGCGGTGCGGCACATAGCCCGGCTTGCCCTCGGTCAGGTATTTGCGGAACACCTCGGACGTGCTGCCGCAGGCGCCGATCTCGACCAGATAGCGGGCGAAATGGGTGCGCGACAGCAGGTCCGGGTTGCCGACGTATTTGAGTGCGCCTTCGTAGGCGCCGGGGATGCCGGCGCGCTCCAGCTGGGCGCCGATCTCGCGTCCGCGCGCATCGCGTCCGTTGCGGGTAGCGGCCAGGCCCTGCGTCAGCACGGGTTCGTCCTCGTTCACCTGCAGGCCGACCACGTGCACGGTCTCGCCGCCCCAGGTCACGGAAATCTCGACGCCCGGCACGAAGCGCATGCCGAGGTCCAGCGCCGCCTGGCGCGCGGCCTTGATGCCCTTCAGCTCGTCGTGGTCGGTCAGCGCCCAGGCGTCGACCCCACCCTTGCGGGCATAGGCCGCCACGGCAGCGGGTGCGAGGACGCCGTCGGAGACGTTGGAATGGCAGTGGAGATCGACTTTCAGCATGGTGTCATTGTACCCGGATCGATCCGAACGCGACGGCCGGCGTGGGCACGGGGTGCCCACCCTACATGTCTCGTAGGGTGGGCTCCCCGAGCCCACGTATCACATCACTCAGCCAAAAACGCCTCGATCATCCGCGCCAGCATTTCCGGCTGGTCATGATGCAGCATATGCCCGGCCTCCGGCATCATCTTCGGCGTCACCTTGGCCAGGCAAGCCATGCGCCGCTCGACCTCGTGGCGCGCCTCTTCCTTCGGCCCCATCCACAGCCACATATTGGTGTGCTCGGCCTCGACCCACAGCACCGGCGCGGTGATGCGGCGCCAGCAGGCCAGCACTTCATCCACGTGGTACAGCAGTGGACCGTGCATCTTGTGCGCCGGGTCGCCCAGGATTTCCCACTGGCCATCGGCGTTCTGCGCGGCCCAGTGCTGGGCCAGGTAGGCGGCGCGTGCGGCCGGCAGGCGCGGGTTGGTCTTCTGCAGGCGCTGCGCCACTTCGTCCAGGCTGGCATAGGGGCGCATGGCGGGCGGCGCTTTCAGCTCGTCGAGCCACTTGGCGTAGCGGCCCGGCGCCTGTTCCGGCCGGGTGGGCGCCAGGCCGAAGCCTTCCAAGTTGATCAGGCGCTTGATGCGCGCCGGGCAGATGCCGGCATACACGCTGGCGATGTTGCCGCCCATGCTGTGGCCCAGCAGGTCGACGGCCTCGCCCGGCGCGTAATGATCGAGGATGGCATCGAGGTCGGCAAAGTAGTCGGGGAACCAGTAGGTGTCCGTGCCCGGACGCTCGGTCAGGCCGAAGCCGCGCCAGTCGTGGGCGATCACGTGCCAGTCGCCCTCCAGCGCATCGACCACGAACTGGAAGGACGCCGACATGTCCATCCAGCCGTGCGCCATGAAGAGCTTGGGTGCGCCTTCGCGGCCCCAGTGCCGGACGTGGGTGCGCAGACCGCGGATGGTAAGGAATTCGGAACGGGATGGCTTCATGGCTTGTGCGGGATAAGATGTGAAAATAGAACGACCGTTCGCATTATAGGCACAAAGCTTGATTTCCCGCTCGCCGGCCCCATCTCAGCCGCTTGTCGGACGACAGCTGGCGCGAGGGCGTAAAATAGCGCCAATAACAACCTAAACTTTCGCGAGCACATCCATGGCAATTTACCAGCTGGGCGAGCATGCGCCCGAGATCGACGCCTCGGCCTACGTGGCCGATTCCGCCAACCTGATCGGCAAGGTGACCCTTGAAGCCAAGGCTTCGGTCTGGGACGGCGTGACGATCCGCGGCGACAACGAGCGCATCACGGTCGGCGAAAACAGCAATGTGCAGGAAGGCACGGTGATGCACACCGACATGGGCTTCCCGCTGGTGATCGGCAAGAACGTCACCATCGGCCACCAGGCCATGCTGCACGGCTGTACCGTCGGCGACGGCTCGCTGATCGGCATCCAGGCCGTGGTGCTGAACGGCGCCAGGATCGGCAAGGGTTGCCTGGTCGGCGCCGGCGCCCTGGTGACCGAGGGGAAGGAATTCCCGGATCACTCGCTGATCATCGGCAGCCCGGCCAAGGTAGTGCGTACCCTCACGGAAGAAGACCTGCTCCGCCTGCAAGGCAATGCCGCCAGCTATGTCGAGCGCGGCCAGCGCTTCAAGGCGGAACTCAAGAAAATCGGATAAAGAATGACGACTGATACCAGCAAGGACATCCTGCAAAAATTCATCTTCGACAACGCTGCCGTGCGCGGCGAGCTGGTCGAGATTTCCAACGCCTGGCGTGAGATCCAGTCGCGCCACGACTACCCAAAGGCAGTGAAGGGCTTGCTGGGCGAAATGGTTGCCGCCGCGGCGCTGCTGTCGGCCAACCTGAAGTTCAACGGCTCGATCGTGATGCAGATCTTCGGCGACGGCCCGGTCAAGCTGCTGGTGGTCGAGTGCGACGCCGAGCTGCACCTGCGCGCCACCGCCAAGCTGAGCCCGGGCGCCACGGTGCCGGACGACGCCTCGATGGCCCAGCTGCTGAACGTGGGCGGCCAGGGCCGCTTCGTGATCACCCTCGATCCGAAGGACAAGGTGCCGGGCCAGCAGCCTTACCAGGGCGTGGTGCCGCTGGTCGGCGAGGACGTGGCCACCGTGATCGAGAACTACATGCTGCGCTCGGAACAGATGGACACCAAGCTGTGGCTGGCGGCCGACGACAATGTCGCGCGCGGCCTGCTGCTGCAAAAGCTGCCGCGCAACAGCAACATCGAAGGCCAGGTCGCCCAGGCCACCGAAGAGGAAGACATCGAGACCTGGAACCGCGCGCTGGCGCTGGGCGGCACCCTGCAGCAGAAGGAACTGCTGGAGGCCGACGTGGCAACGCTGCTCAAGCGCCTGTTCTGGGAAGAGACGATCCGCGTGTTCGATCCGCTGCACCCGGAATTCCATTGCACCTGCTCGCGCGAGAAGGTCGGCAACATGCTGAAGATGCTGGGTCGCGAAGAAGTCGATTCCGCGCTGCACGACCTCGGCCAGCTGGCGATCAACTGCGACTTCTGCGGCAAGCACTACGAGTTCGACGCGGTCGACTGCGCCCAGCTGTTCGCCGCCGACACCACCGCCGACGCGATTGCGCCGGCGTCCGATGTGAAGCACTAACCACAAGGTCCGCATGCGCGACACGCCCCGCTCCGCCTTCCCGCACTTTTGCGAGATCGCTACCCGCTGGATGGACAACGACGTCTACGGCCACGTCAACAACGTCCATTACTACAGCTACTTCGATACGGCGGTGAACCGCTTCCTGATCGAGCGGGGCGTGCTCGACATCCACGGCGGCAAGACGGTCGGTTTCGTGGTCGAGACCGGCTGTTCCTACTTCCGCTCGATCGCCTTCCCGGACACCGTGCACGTGGGTGTGCGCGTGGCCAAGCTGGGCAATTCCAGCGTGCGCTACGAGATCGGGCTGTACCGCAACGACGACGAGATGCCGGCAGCGGCCGGGCATTTCGTACACGTTTATGTGGATCGCGAATCGAATCGGCCGGTGCCGATTCCCGACGACACCCGGGCGCTGCTGGCGACGCTGTCGTAGGGTGGGCTCCCTGAGCCCACGCGTGGGCGGGGGCCGCCCACCCTACGCATGCATATCCATTTGTTGTTGATCTGACATAGTCATACTCGGCATACTCGGCGGTATCTCCCTTCCGCCGAGGTCTTCATGCGCCGTGCCCTTCTCTCCGCCCTGCTCGCTTGCCTGTCGATGTGCGCCCAGGCCGCCGTCACCAATATCGACGTTGGCACCCCGCTGCCGCGCTTCAACTTGCTCAAGCCAGGCACCCACCACTACCTGCGCTATTTCCGCACCACCGACGGCGCCAATATTCCGCTCGACATCTGGGCGCGTGAAGTGCGCTTCGAACAACGCGAAGGCAGGCAGCAGATGCACATCGTGCAGCGCTGGGATGGCGCGATGGCCTCGCCCACCTCACCCGGTTCGGTCAAGCGCCTCGACTCCTGGTTCGAGACCGCCACCTTCCGCCCGTTGAGCCATGTGCGCATCACCGAAAGGGATGGCAAAAAGCTGGTCGAAGGCGTGGTATTCAGCAAAGAAGGCGTGAGCGGCATGCCGGAACTGGCCGATAACGCCCTGAAAACGCTAGCGATCGCGTCGGGCGAGCCGACCTTCAACTTCGAGACCGACATCGAATTCCTGCAGGCGCTGCCGCTGGCCGCAGGCTATGAAGCCAGCATCAACTTCTACCATGCCGGCGGTCCGGCGCCGAAGCGCTATCAGTTTAAAGTCAGCGGTTCGGAAACCATCGCCGGCCCGGCCGGTCAAGTCGACTGCTGGGTCGTCACGACCGATTACGGCACGCCCGGCGCGGAGGCGAAGTTCTGGTTTGCCAAGGGCACGCAGTTGATGCTGCGCCAGGAAAGCGCGCCGCGCGACGGCAAGGTGCTGGTCAAGACCCTGATCGACTAGCTGGCGCAGGCAAGTCCACAGGCGCAGGATGCCGGACAAAATGTTTCGCAGACTTCTTTGAACTGCAACAAAGCGGAGCTATGCGAAGAAGCGCTGTCGGAATACGCTGAATCGATGTCCTGCGCATGGCGTAGTTGATTAAGATCAATTGAATTTCATCAACCCCGCGCTCCAATGACGGCCAGTGCACAAATGCGTGCACGCGGTGCCGGGACAATGTCGCTTTTACACAAAAGGCGCCATTTCCCGGTCAGTCCAAATCCGTCGCTTGGAGATCAGAAATGAACGAACATGTTTTACCCCGCAAGGTCGTCGCCCGTTATGCAATCGCTACCATCGGCTCGCGCACCAGTCGCGGCGACCAGGTCGTGCTGGCATCGAACGATCCCTGCGCGGACGATTACCGGATTGCCTGCGTGGGCGACCGCGTGCGCTACCCGGACGGCAGCGAAAGCGTGATCACCTCGGGGGCCGGCCATGCGTCGACCATCGGCAACCGCCCGATCGCGCTGGTCGGCAGCCACGTTGCCAACGGCGACCGCATCGTCATGCGTGCGCAGAGCATGGGCGAGATCGTGGTGCTCGAAGGCGAACCCGTGCTGGGCCTGCTCGAGCCAGGCTACATGCCGCCGCAACCGGGCGCCGCGCCCTGAACGGCGGCGTGCCTCAGCTGCGTGGGCAGGCTGCGGCCGCCAGGCGCGTGCCGGCCTGCAGCGCGGCATCGAAGGCGCCGGGCGCCAGTTCTTCGCCGAAGCGTTCGCGCAGTTGCTGTTCGCTCAGGGGATGATGCCGCGCCATATTGGACGCAATTGCATAAGTCATCGAAGCGGCCGGATCGCGCGCCACGATCTGGCCGGCATCATAGGCATTCGACAGCAGGCCAAGCGCGAACTGGTCGCACTGCGCCCCGGCCTGGCGCAGGTAGGCGACGGCCTGCTGCTTCCACTGCTGCACTTCCGGGTCGTCGGCGCGCGCGCCCAGGTCGACCGGCTTGCCGCCCGGCCCCTCCATATAAAAATCGATCATCGCCTCGCGCTGCCCGGCGTCGGCCAACTGGCCAAGGAAGCGCATGCGCTCCTGCAGCTGGGCCGGCGAGACGTTCGCACACAGCTTGTGCATGCGCTCGCGTTCGCGCCGGGTCTCCTTGAGTTCGTCCTCGCTGAAGAAATCGGGCAGCGGATCGTCGGCCGCGGCGCAGCCGGATGCGGCCTGGTACGCCTCGTAGGCCGCCTTCAGGTCGCCGGTGCGGGCACGCGCGGCGCGTTCGCTAATGTAGGTGGCGGCATCCTGGCCGCCGAAATCGACGGGACGGCCGTTGCGGCCGTAGAACACCTTCGGGGGCGCGGCAACGAAGTCTTCCTTCGACGCCGATGCCGACGTCGCGAGCATGCCCGGATCCATCCAGCTCCCCCGTGCCGGTGTGCTGTGCGCGGCCGGTGCCGGCGTTGCGGCGGACAGCTCGGGCTCGGCACCTGGGCGCAGGGCGAGCACGGCGGCGAGGCCGGCGCCGGCGGCGAGGAGGATGGCAAGGGTTCGGGTCTGCATCGTCGTATCCTAGCAGCACTGGGCATAAAGCACTGCGGCGGCTGCGGCGCAGTGCTTCCCAGGCTGGCTTAGTTCCACAGATAACAATAAGCCTGGCTGCGTTCCAGGTTGGCGCTGACGCTGCCGCTCGAGGATACGGTCTTCAGGAAACCGTTCGGGGCCGAGGTGGTCGGGGTGGCGTTGCAGTTGTTGTGCACCCAGTGGATGCCGCTGCCGTCCGAGTACTTCTGGCCGCAGGCTTCGACGCGCTTGCCGGCGGTCAGGGCTGCCAGCGAGGGCGGCATCGAGGTCGAGTTCTTCACGTAGTCGCTGGCATAGACATTGTCCATCGCGACCTGGTAGGAACGGCCGTCCTGGTCGGCCTTGATATACATGATGGTGTGCGAAACCTGCACGCCCTGGATGGTCTGGGTGGCGGCCTGGAATTTTGCGCTGGTGGTGATGGTGCCGGTCAGGTAGGTACCCTTGTTGGTGGCGCAGGTGGTGGCGTCGGTGGCGAAGGCGCACAGCGGCGCGAACAGCAAGATCGCGAGCAGGTTCTTTTTCATTTTTCCGTTTCCAATATGTCGTTATACGTGTGAATCCCCGCTCGATGGCGGGTGCCGCCCTTCCTGCCCAAACCGCACAACACAGAAAAGACTGCCAGGAATTCTATTCCTGCTCAGCAGTATGAAGACACATTGTTACAAAATTATTATGAAACCGCGCCTGCTATAAACCATAGTCGCGCCGATCGACGAAAGTCACCGAGATGTCACGGCATATGCAGGTCGATGACCTTCATGATCGCCAGCGTGGTGTCGAGGCTCATTTCGCCGGCCAGCATGGCATCCGCCAACTGGGCGCGCGGCAGGCTGGCGGCGGCCGCGAGAAGCGGCAGGCCGTCGGAGCGCGCGACCGTCGCCAGGGCCGCGGTCATGGCCTCGGCATTGCCGCTCTCGAAGGCGGCCGCCAGGTAGGCGGCAACGGCTTCGAGCGTGTTCAGTTCCTCGTTCATGCTCAGTCCTCGGGCGGCTTCTGGTTCGCCTTGGCGCTCTTGGGGTCGCGCGGCGGCGGTGGCGGGGTCATCATGACGGCCGGCTTCTCGTCCTTGCGCAGCACCTGCACGAAGATCTCGTTCTGCTTGATCATGCCGAGTTCGTAGCGGGCTCGCTCCTCGACGGCTTCGGTGCCGTCGCGCAGGTCGCGCACCTCGGACTCGAGCTTGGCATTGCGTGCCTTCAGCTGGTCGGTGCGGGCGTGGCTGACGGCCAGTTGCCGCTCCAGTTCGCCGACGTCGAGCCAGCCCCCTTTCCCCAGCCACAGCGGGTACTGGATCAGCAGCAGCAAAGCGGCGAGAGCGAGGGTGATGAGACGCATGGTGAATATGGTGTAAAAAATCGGGAGACAATCCGACCGGCCGTGGCCGTGCGGAATTGACTCCCGAATTTTGGGTACTACATAAAATATTACTTCAGGTTGTAGAACGCGTCACGGCCCGGGTAGCTGGCGATATCGCCCAGGTCTTCCTCGATGCGCAGCAACTGGTTGTACTTGGCCATGCGGTCCGAACGCGACATCGAGCCGGTCTTGATCTGCAGGGCGTTCAGGCCCACGGCGATGTCGGCGATGGTCGAGTCTTCGGTTTCGCCCGAGCGGTGCGAGATCACGGCGGTGTAGCCGGCGCGCTTGGCCATCTCGATGGCGGCGAAGGTCTCGGTCAGGGTGCCGATCTGGTTGATCTTGATCAGGATCGAGTTGGCGATGCCCTTCTGGATGCCCTCTTTCAGGATCTTGGTGTTGGTGACGTACAGATCGTCGCCCACCAGCTGCACGCGCTTGCCCAGACGGTCGGTCAGGATCTTCCAGCCGTCCCAGTCGCCTTCGGCCATCGCGTCCTCGATCGAGATGATCGGGTACTTGTCGCACCAGGTTTCGAGGATGTTGGTGAAGTCGGTGGCCGACAGCTGCAGGCCGCCTTCGCCTTCCAGCACGTACTGGCCGTTCTTGTAGAACTCGCTGGCGGCGCAGTCCAGGCCGATCGCGATCTGGGTGCCCGGCTCGTAGCCTGCCTGCTCGATCGCCTGCATGATCAGCTTGATCGCTTCTTCATGGTTGGCCACGGAAGGTGCGAAACCGCCTTCGTCGCCGACGGCGGTGTTCAGGCCCTTCGAGTGCAGGATCTTCTTGAGGGTGTGGAACACCTCGGCGCCGTAGCGGATCGCTTCCTTGAAGGACGGCGCGCCGACCGGGATGATCATGAATTCCTGGATGTCCAGGTTGTTGTCGGCGTGCGCGCCGCCGTTGATGACGTTCATCATCGGCACCGGCATCTGCATCGCGCCCGAACCGCCGAAGTAGCGGTACAGCGGCAGGCCGGCTTCTTCGGCGGCGGCCTTGGCCACGGCCATGGAGACGGCCAGCATCGCGTTCGCGCCCAGGCGGCTCTTGTTCTCGGTGCCGTCCAGGTCGATCAGGGTGCGGTCCAGGAATGCCTGTTCGTTGGCGTCCAGGCCCATGATGGCTTCGCTGATTTCGGTGTTGATGTTCTCGCAGGCCTGCAGCACGCCCTTGCCGAAGTAACGCTTCGGATCGCCGTCGCGCAGTTCGATCGCTTCGCGCGAACCGGTCGAGGCGCCCGAAGGCACGGCAGCGCGGCCCATCACGCCAGATTCCAGCAGAACATCGCACTCGACGGTCGGATTGCCGCGCGAGTCGATGATTTCGCGGCCGATGATATCAACGATAGCACTCATGGTTTTTCAGTCTCCGGAAAGTAAAGAATTTAGCAGCGTCATTCCCGCGAAAGCGGGAATCCATACCGCGCCTGCTTCGGCCAGTCAGCATGGATTCCCGCTTCCGCGGGAATGACGGTTGAACGATTACTTGAAGTTGGATTCGATGAACCCAGCCTTCTTGACGATACGGTCGATATCGACCAGGGTCGTCAGCAGTTCCTTCATGCGGCCCAGCGGCACGGCGTTCGGGCCGTCCGACAGCGCGCAGGCCGGGTCCGGGTGGGTTTCCATGAACAGGCCCGACACGCCGGCGGCAACCGCCGCGCGCGCCAGCACCGGCACGTGTTCGCGCTGGCCGCCGGACGAGGTGCCCTGGCCGCCCGGCAGCTGCACCGAGTGGGTCGCGTCGAACACCACCGGGCAGTTCGATTCGCGCATGATGGCGAGCGAACGCATGTCCGACACCAGGTTGTTGTAGCCGAAGGAGGCGCCGCGTTCGCAGGCCATGAAGTTATCTTCCGGCAGGCCGGCTTCCTTCGCCGCGGCGCGCGCCTTGTCGATCACGTTCTTCATGTCGCCCGGCGCCAGGAACTGGCCCTTCTTGATGTTGACCGGCTTGCCCGAACGCGCGCAGGCGTTGATGAAGTCGGTCTGGCGGCACAGGAAGGCCGGGGTCTGCAGCACGTCGACCATGCTGGCGACCACCGGAATCATCTCTTCGTCATGCACGTCGGTCAGGACCGGCACGCCGATTTCCTTGCGCACGTCGGCCAGGATCTCCAGGCCCTTCTCCATGCCGGGGCCGCGGAAGGACTTGCCGGACGAGCGGTTGGCCTTGTCGAAGGACGATTTATAGATGAACGGAATGCCCAGCGCGCCGGTGATTTCCTTCAGCTGGCCGGCGACGTCCATCGCCATCTGGCGCGATTCGATCACGCAGGTACCGGCGATCAGGAAGATAGGCTGGTCGAGGCCGACTTCGAATCCACAGAGCTTCATGCCACTTCTCCTTGCACGGCCGCGAGGTTGCTGTCCTTCGCGGCCTGTTTGTTTTCTGCCTGGTGAGCCAGGGCTCCCTTGATGAACGCCGTGAACAGCGGGTGGCCGTTACGCGGGGTCGACTTGAACTCCGGGTGGAATTGCACGCCGATGTAGAACGGGTGCACGTCGCGCGGCAGCTCCATGATTTCCAGCAGGTCTTCGTTCGGCGTACGGGCCGACACCACCAGACCGGCCGCTTCGATCTTCGGCAGGTAGTAGTTGTTGCCTTCGTAGCGGTGACGGTGACGCTCGGTCACGACGTTGCCGTAGATCTCGGCCGCCAGCGTGCCCGGATTCACCGCGCAGGTCTGGGCGCCCAGGCGCATGGTGCCGCCCAGGTCCGAGTTCAGGTCGCGCTTCTCGACCTTGCCGTCGTGGTTCTGCCACTCGGTGATCAGGGCGACGACCGGCTGGTCGGTTTCCGGATCGAACTCGGTGGAGTTGGCGTTCGGCAGGCCGGCCATGTGGCGCGCGTATTCGATCAGCGCCACCTGCATGCCCAGGCAGATGCCCAGGTAAGGGATCTTGTTCTCGCGGGCATAGCGCGCGGCCATGATCTTGCCTTCCACGCCGCGCTTGCCGAAGCCGCCCGGCACCAGGATCGCGTCGAACTTGGCCAGGTGGGCGCAACCGGTGCTCTCGATCTCTTCCGAGTCGATGTACTCGATGTTGACGCGGCTTTCGGTGTGGATGCCGGCGTGGCGCAGCGCCTCGGTCAGCGATTTGTAGGATTCGATCAGGTCGACGTACTTGCCGACCATGCCGATGGTCACTTCGTGCTTCGGGTTCTCCAGCGTGTGGATCAGTTTGGTCCACATCGACAGGTCGGCCGGCGGCGCTTCCAGGCCCAGGGCTTCGAGGATGATGTCGTCCAGGCCCTGGTCGCACAGCACCTGCGGCACCTTGTAGATGGTGTCGACGTCCCACACCGAAATCACGGCCTGCTCTTCGACGTTGGCGAACAGCGAGATCTTGGCGCGTTCGTCGTCCGGGATGCGGCGGTCGGCGCGGCACAGCAGCGCATTCGGCGAAATGCCGATCTCGCGCAGCTTCTGCACCGAGTGCTGGGTCGGTTTGGTCTTGAGTTCGCCGGCAGACGAGATGTAAGGCACCAGGGTCAGGTGGACGAAAGCGGCGCCCTTGCGTCCCTGGCGCAGCGACAGCTGGCGCGCGGCTTCGAGGAAGGGCAGCGATTCGATGTCGCCGACGGTGCCGCCGATCTCGACCAGCGCCACGTCGACGCCTTCGGCGCCGCGGCGGATGTAGTCCTGGATCTCATTGGTGATGTGCGGGATCACCTGCACGGTCTTGCCGAGGTACTCGCCGCGGCGTTCCTTGCGGATCACCGATTCGTAGATCTGGCCGGTGGTGAAGTTGTTCACCTTGCGCATGCGGGTGCTGATGAAGCGCTCGTAGTGGCCGAGGTCGAGGTCGGTCTCAGCGCCGTCGTCGGTAACGAAGACTTCACCGTGCTGGGTCGGGCTCATGGTACCCGGATCGACGTTGATGTACGGGTCGAGCTTGAGCATGGTGACTTTGAGACCGCGCGATTCGAGGATCGCAGCGAGGGAAGCGGCCGCGATTCCCTTGCCGAGGGAAGACACGACGCCGCCAGTGACGAATACGAATTTGGTCATTGTGCTGAAGGTGCCGAACGGCACGCGCGGGAAATTGAAATTATACCTTAAAAGCTGCAAATACTTCCTCGTTACAACTTGGCAACGGCCTCCGGCAGCGCACGAGAGCGTCGCTTCGACGCCATGGCGTGGCGCATTCGACTCAGCCGGCATCAAGCCGTCTTGCAAAAATTGCCAAGACAGGAAAGCTGTGCTTACACTGGCATCTTTCCTTCAAGCCAACATCGAGCCACCCATGATCGAGCATGAACAGGCAGCCGACACCGCCGTGCTGCCGGACGCCGCACTGCCTGCCGCCGAAGCTGCCGACCTCGGCACGCCGGCGCCCCTGCGCTTCGGCTTCAGCGGCAGCGGCGCCGAATATTTCCGCATCTGGATCGTCAACCTGCTCCTGAGCGTGGCCACGCTCGGCATCTACTCGGCCTGGGCCAAAACCCGCCGGCTCCAGTATTTTTACCGGAACACCGAGCTGGCCGGCGCCAGCTTCGACTTCCGCGGCGATCCGAAAGCGATCCTGCGCGGCCGGCTGCTGGCGGTGGTCCTGCTGGCGGCCTACCACTATGCCTTCGGCTTCTCGGCAATGGCCGGCGCGATCACGGTGGCGGTGCTGGTGGCGGGCCTGCCCTTCATGATGCGTTCCGCGCTGCGCTTCCGGCTCTCGAACACCTGGTACCGCGGCCTGCCCTTCGGCTTTGCCGGCGGCACCGGCGCCGCCTACCGCGTCTACGCGCTGCCGATCGCCACCTTCATCCTGCCGGGCGCGCTGATCGCACTGATGCCGGACACGCCGATCGTGCGCGCCATCTTCCTGCTCTACCTGGGCTGGCCGCTGATGCACGGGGCGATGAAGGTCTACCAGCACGGCAACCTGATGTATGGCAACCAGCGTGCCGCATTCGGCGCCGGCATCGGCGAGCTGGCGACGCCCTACGTGGTGACCTTCGTGGCGGGCATCGTCTTTGCCGTGCTCTACGGCATCGTCGTCTACGTGGCGACGTCGACCTCCGTTGCCGGCCCCGGCAAGATCGCCGGCCCGGTGATGATCGTCGTTGCCGTGCTGCTGCTCTACCTGTACTTCATCCTGGCCGCCCTGTTCGTCATGGTGCGGATGAACAATATGGCGTGGTCGGATACCGGCTTTCCCGGCGTGCGCATCGTTTCCTCGATGCGGCTGCGCAGCTACTTCGGCCTGCAGGCCGTCAATGTCCTGCTGACGATCCTGACCCTGGGCCTGTACCGTCCCTTCGCCGCGGTGCGCACCTGGCGCTACCGCCTCGCCCATGCGCATGTCGAGGCGCCCGACGGCTTCGAAGCCGCGACCGGCCAGGCCGGCCGGCGCAGCGCATCGGCGGCCGGCGACGGCAGCGCCGAATTCCTCGGCCTCGATCTTTCCTGGTAACGCCCATGATCACCGCCCACTATTTCGACGGCCGCAGCGCGCGCCTGCATCCGGTCCAACTGAACGTCGAGGCCGACAAGCTGCTGGTCAGCGCGCCCAGCTTCGAACGCAGCTATCCGGTCGCCGCGGTGGCGCTGGCCGAACCCTTTGCCGCCGCGCCCGCCATGCTGCGCTTTGCCGACGGCGCCAGCTGCGAAGTCAGCGCCACAGACCGCCGCCAGTTGCTCGATGCACTCGGCTACCGCAAGAGCGCGGTGGAGCGCTGGCAGGGCCGCTGGCCGGCCGTGCTGCTGGCGCTGGCGCTGCTGGTCGCGCTGCTGGCCCTGCTCTACTTCCGGGGCCTGCCGGCCCTCGCCGAGCGCATCGCCACCGCACTGCCGCCATCGGTCGACACCCGGCTCGGCCGCGCTGCCTTGTCCAGCCTGGAGCGGCACGGTGTACTGGAACCCTCGCGCCTGAGCGATCAGCGCATCGCCGAAGTGGAAGCCCTGCTGCCGGGCATGCTGCCGGCCCATCCGCGCGTGCCGATCCTTCTGTTGGTGCGCAATTCGCCCAAACTGGGCGCGAATGCGATGGCCCTGCCGGACGGCACGATCGTCGTCACCGACAAGATGGTGCGCCTGGTGCAGACCAAGGACAACCAGCTCAACGAAGAAGGCAAGGCGGCGCTGTCCGCCGTGCTCGCGCACGAGGTCGGGCACATCGAACACCGCCATGCCACGCGTGCCATGACCGGTTCCTCGCTGATGGCGGCGTTGTCGGCGGCGCTGTTCGGCGACTTCAGCGCGGTGGCGGCCGGCGTGCCGGCGGTGCTGACGCAGATGCAGTATTCGCGCGCCATGGAACTGGATGCCGACGACTACGCGGTGGCCCAGCTACGCCGCCATGGCCATTCGCCCGCCGCCTTCATCGAGGCACTCGAAGCCCTGGAAAGCCAGGCGCCCAACGAGTCCTCGACGCCGCGCTGGCTGAAGACCACGATGAGCTATATGTCGACCCATCCGGACACGGCCGAGCGCATCGAGCGCCTGGAATCGCTGGGGGGCCCTGAGGATTAGCAGGCCAGGCCGAGCTCGCTGCTCGGTGCCCGCATCTGGCGGCCCGCCTTGTCCGCCCGCCGCGCCAGGCTCTGCAGGTCGAGCGGCCGCGTGAGCCGGTGGCGTGCCAGTGCGGCGCCGCCCAGCGCGACCGCGTTGGCGCCGAAGCGCGAGGTGCGAATCGCCGGTGCGCTCAGCATCGCGGCATCCGCATACTCGCCCAGCACCCGCCGCGCCGGCTCGATCAGCGTTTCGCCCAGCCGCAGCGCGGGCCCGCCGATCACGATCGCCATCGGGTCGAAAGCGGCCCACAAATTGTTCAGCAAGACGCCAAGCTGGCCCCCGGCCGCGGTCACCGCCGCGCAGGTCTGGCACTGGCCCTGCGCCACCTTCTCGAACAGCCGCTCGAGCGCCGCGGGGCTTGGCTTTTCGCTGCCCAGCAAGGAACCCAGGCCGATCAGCGCATCCGCGCAGCCGCGCCGCCCGCACGAGCATACCGGCCCGTCGGCTTGCAGGATCGCGTGCCCGACCTCGCCCGCGAACCCGTTCAGGCCGGTGAGCAGACTGTCGCCGACGATCACGCCGGCGCCCACGCCATAGCCGATCGACAAATAGACCAGCGGATCGGTACCCGACTGTCCGGTGAATTCGAATTCGGCCAGCGCCGCGACGTTCGCCTCGTTCTGCATGTACAGCGGCAGCCCCTCGAGCGGGGTGCCGGCGAAGTGCGACCACATTTGGGTGCCGACGTCGACGTTGCGCCAGCCCAGGTGGGGCGCGTAGCGCAAGACCCCGAGCGTTTCGTCGACCCCGCCATGCAGGCCGACGCCGATGCCCAGCACCCGGCGCGCACCGAGCGCGCCCGTGGCACGTCCCAGCCGGCGCGCCAGGCGGACCAGGGCGGCAGCGGCCAGCTTGATGCACGATGCCGGATCGCGCGCATCGTCGTAGGCGACCACGCGCGTATCGAGCACCTCGCCCAGCAGGTTGGTGGCGACCACGCGCGCTTCATCCACGCCGATCTCGGCGCCGAGCAGGGCCAGCCGGTCGGGATCGAGGTGCAGCGGCGTCGCCCGGCGCCCCACTTCGCCGGTTGCGATCAGCTCGCTCTCGCTCAACCAGCCTTCGTCCATCAGGTCGCGCACCAGCATGGTGACCGTCGACTTGGTCAAGCCCAACACCTCCGCCAGCGAGGCGCGCGACAGCCCGGGCTGCGTGCTGACCTGCCGCACCAGGGCCATCCGATTGAGTTGCTTCAGCAGTTGGTGGTCACCGGTGACTGGCATGGATGATAAGTGAGATAAGTGTGATGTTTATGCAACACCCGTACCGGCATTAGAGACAGCCCCAAGTCTGCATTGCCGGGTCAGAATGACAAGTATAACCCCCTCTTCCGCCGGGATGAGCGGCGCCGAAAAAACGCGAAGTCCTTGATTTTTCTATGAAATCGATTTCATGACCGCTCGGGGGTGCTTCGCCGCGCCTTATGCGGCATGGGTTTCCCGGGCGCCGCCGTGCATTTTCGGCCCTCGATTTCGTTTGTTCGACGAATTGACTAATTCAAACTTAACCATTAGCCTTCAGTCAATACAATTAAGTCCGAACAGCAATTTCCGACACAGATAACGGACGAAGCCCCACTACAAAATCACAAAAAGGTGCCTTGCGGCACCACCACCAGCGGCACGTTCCCGTCTGGGCGCGGCGCCATATTTGTAGACGAGAGGAGACATCGTGCTGCACAAAAAACGGAAGGCGAATTCGTTCCACCCAGACACCAGGCAAAGGCTGATCGCCCTGGCCGTCGCCAGCGCTTGCGCTACCCTGCTTGGCCAGGCACACGCGCAGGAAGCGAACACCGGGGCCGCTGCCAACGCGGCCGATCCCACCAACCCGAATACCGTGGTCGTGCAAGGTATCCGCGCCAGCATGCAGTCGACGCTGAACATGAAGCGCAACTCGGACGGCTTCGTCGACGGCATCGTCGCCGACGACATCGGCAAGTTCCCGGACACCAACCTGGCTGAAGCGCTGCAGCGCATCAGCGGCGTGTCGATCGACCGCAACCGCGGCGAAGGCGCCCTCGTCACCGTGCGCGGCGTCGGCCCCGACCTGAACCTGGTCCTGCTCAACGGCCGCCAGATGCCGACGGCGCGCCTGGGCGACCAGTCGGGCCGCGCATTCGATTTCAGCAACCTGGCCTCGGAATCCGTATCGCAGATCCAGGTGTACAAGAGCGTGCGCGCCGACGTCACCCCGGGCGGCATCGGCGCCAGCCTGAACATCCTGACGGGCCGTCCGCTCGACCTGGGCAACCAGGCCAGCTTCGGCGCCAAGGTGATGTACGACGAGTCCAACAACAACCTGCCGGGCGACGTCAAGGCCAAGCGCTCCACCACCCCGGAAGTGTCGGGCCTGTACAGCACCACCTGGCACGACGGCATGTTCGGCCTGGCCGCCACCGGCAGCTACCAGTCGCGCAACATGGGCATCAACACGGCCTCGGTCATCAACGGCTGGCTGGGCCCGCTGCGCGGCAATGCCACCAGCGGCGAAGGCCTGGTCACGCCGCCGGGCGACCCGAACTATGTGAACATCAAGAACCCGCCGGGCCCGAACGACCTGTACCTGACGCCGCAGAACATGTCGTACCGGATGAACGGCTACCAGCGCCAGCGCACCAACGGCCAGCTGACCTTCCAGTTCCGCCCGGTCAAGGACCTGACCACCACCCTGGACTACACCTACGCCGAGAACAAGATCCAGCAGCGCTACAGCGAACTGTCGGCCTGGTTCGGCCATAACACCGACATCCAGGGTGCCGAGTTCACCAAGGGCCCGCTCGCCTCGCCGCTGTACTACGAGGAACGCTATACCAGCCCGCAGGACATCTCGATGAACGGCGGCGACTCGGCCACCAAGTCGACCCTCAACTCGCTCGGCTTCAACGCCCAGTGGAAGGTGTCGCCGAGCCTGCGCCTGAACTTCGACGTCCACCATTCGGTGGCCGAAGCGAAGTCGGACAGCCCCTTCGGCATCAACAACGACCTGGGCACCGCCAGCTTCAGCCGCGGCACCACGCGCGCCGATTTCACCAACGAGATGCCGGTGATGTCGATCCAGGGCGCCGATTTCGTGGCGGCCCCGCACCAGGTCGCCGGCTCCTGGTTCCAGGACGGCGTCAACAAGATGAAGATCGACCAGATCCAGCTGGGCGGCCGCCTGTCGCTGTTCGAACGCTCGGGCCTGAACTTCGGCCTCGGCCACATCAAGAACGAAAACCATTCGGTCTTCCAGCAGGTGCAGCGCGATACCTGGGGCGGCACCGTGCCGCAGAACTCGGCCGCGTACGACCAGAGCCTGTGGCACCTGGACGACCTGCGCAAGTACTTCGGCAAGCTGGGCGGCGCGGACAACCCGAACCTGTTCACCCAGATCCACCCGTTCGACTTCGCCGCCGTGCGCAACGCCGCGATCGGCATCACCGGCGACCAGGCCGGCTATACCCCGAGCCTGTCCAACCCGGCGTTCGACCGCACCACCATCGAGAAGACCAGGTCGATCTACGCCCAGTTCAACACCGACTGGGACACCGCGCTGCCGATGCATACCGGGATCGGCTTCCGCTACGAGCAGACCCGGGTCGATTCGACCGGCCTGACCAAGGTCCCGACCGCCATCCGCTGGATCTCGGAGAACGAGTTCCCGGTCGACTTCGGCACCCAGGTCTACGAGACGCTGCACGGCAAGTACAACAACTTCCTGCCGAGCGTGGACTGGGACATGGACCTGCGCCCCGACCTGAAGATCCGCGCCAGCTATGGCGTGTCGATCGGCCGTGCGCGCTACGACCAGATCGCCGGCGGTTCCACCTATGGCACCACCGCCAGCGTCACCGGCGATACGGTCAGCCGCGGCAACCCGGCACTGGAGCCGGTCAAGTCGAAGAACCTGGACCTGTCCGCCGAGTGGTACTACAACAAGCAGAGCATGCTGTCGCTGGGGCTGTTCAACAAGAACCTGACCGATTACACCGGTTCGGCCGTGGTGAACGAGAACTCGCCGAACGCGCTGACGCCGGTCGGCGGCAAGTACTGGAACGCGGCGCTGGCATCCGGCTGCTCGGCATCGAACCGGATCTGCATCCGCAACTACATCCTGCACAACTTCGCCGGCCAGCCGGGCGTGACCTTCACCGGCGACAACTCGGTGGGCAATGCCCAGGGCACCATCACCGGCATCCCGGGCGATCCGGCGCTGCCCTACACGGTGTCGACCCTGGCCAACTCCGAGGGCGCCAACCTCAAGGGTGCGGAGGTGAACTGGCAGCACATGTTCGCCAACGGTTTCGGCTTCCAGGCCAACTACACCTACGTGAAGTCGGACCTGAAGTACGACAACCTGAGCCTGGGCAACCAGTTCGCGCTGGTCGGCCTGTCGAACTCCGCCAACCTGGTCGGCATCTACGAAGACCAGAACCTGTCGGTGCGCGCAGCCTACAACTGGCGCGGCGAGTTCCTGTCGTCGACCAGCGACAACAGCAAGCCGAACCCGAGCTATGTCGAGCCCTACGGCCAGCTGGACCTGTCGGTCGGCTACAATCTCAGCAAGAACCTGAGCCTGTCGCTGGAGGCGATCAACCTCACCGACGCGACCCAGCGCACCCACGGCCGTTCCGACATGCAGGTGCTGCAGGTGTCGACCGGCGGCCGCCGCTACATGGTGGGCGCACGCTACAAGTTCTAAGGCATGGCGCAGGCCGTCCCCCGGCGGCCTGCTTTTCTCATACGCACCATGAACAGTCGCGAAGTCAAACATGTCGTCATCGTCGGCGGTGGGTCTGCCGGCTGGCTCACCGCCGCCGTCATCGCGGCCGAACATGCGCGCGCGCTCGGCTCGGACCTGCGCGTGACGCTGCTCGAATCGCCCGAGGTCGCGCCGGTCGGCGTCGGCGAAGGCACCTGGCCGAGCATGCGCGAAACCCTGCGCCGGATCGGCGTCCATGAAGCGGACTTCGTGCGCGAATGCGACGCCTCGTTCAAGCAGGGCTCCCGCTTCGACGGCTGGCTGAGCGGCGGCACCGACCGTTATTTCCACCCCTTCGTCGTCCCCCAGGGCTACGGCGAAGCCAACCTGGCCGCGCGCTGGCGCGACACGCATCCCGACGTCCCCTTCGCGGAGCTGGTGAGCTTCCAGCCGCACCTGTGCATGGCCGGCAAGGCGCCCAAGCAGTTCGGCACCCCTGAATTCGCGGCCGTCTCGAATTACGGCTACCACCTGGACGCCGGCAAGTTCGGCGTGTTCCTGCGCCGCCATGCCACCGAACGCCTGGGCGTGCGCCACGTGCGGGACCACGTGACGGCGGTGAGCTCGCACGACAACGGCGACATCGCCGCCCTGCAGACGCGCGAGCACGGCGCGATCGACGGCGACCTGTTCGTCGACTGCACCGGCTCGCGCGCGCTGCTGCTGGGGGCTCACTTCGGCATTCCGCTGCTGTCGCAGAAGCAGGTGCTGTTCAACGACAGCGCGCTGGCGGTGCAGGTGCCTTACCCGCGCGACGACAGCCCGATCGCCTCGCCCACGATCTCGACCGCGCAAAGCGCCGGCTGGATCTGGGACATCGGCCTGCCGACCCGGCGCGGCGTCGGCTACGTCTATTCCAGCGCCCACTGCGACGACGACGAAGCGCAGGCCACCCTGCACGCCTATCTCGAACGCAGCGGCGGCGCCCAGGACGTGCCGGCGCCGCGCAAGCTGCGCTTCGAACCGGGCTACCGCGAGTGCTTCTGGCACCGCAACTGCGTCGCCGTGGGCCAGGCCGCCGGCTTCATCGAGCCGCTGGAAGCATCGGCGCTGGCCATGGTCGAATTGTCGGCCGCGATGCTGGCCGACGCCCTGCCGGCCACGCGCGAAGCGATGGCGGTGGCGGCGCAGCGCTTCAACGAGGCCTTCCGCTATCGCTGGGAACGCGTCATCGATTTTCTCAAGCTGCATTACGCGCTCTCGCGCCGGCGCGATTCCGCCTACTGGCAGGACAACACGGCGCCCGCCTCGATTCCCGCGCGGCTGCGCGACTCGCTGCAGCTGTGGCGGCACCAGCCGCCCTCGCGCCACGACTTTCCCCGGATCGAAGAAATCTTTCCGGCGGCGAGCTACCAGTACGTGCTGTACGGGATGCGCTTCGAGATGGCGTCGCGGCATGTCGTGCGCGCCGACCAGCCGGAACTGGCCGACCGGTGCTTCCACGAGACGGCCGCGCTGACGCGCAGGATGCTGGCCGGGCTGCCGGACAACCGCGCGCTGATCAACCACCTCCGACAAGAACACCAGAGACCATGAGCCAACCCGTTCCGCTGCACCACCTGGACCACAAGGACCTGCGCGTCATCACCGACCGCGGCGCCGCCTACGGCGACGATGTGATGTTCTGCCCAACCTTCCCGCAAGAGTTCCGCGCGGTCCAGGCGCACTACCCGATCGTGTTTCGCGCCACCGCCGACGGCGGCTACGAGGCGCTGGCGCTGTTCGGCTTCGAGGCCGGCGAGAACCTGTTCCTGACCCCGCAGGGCTGGGACGCCCATTACGTCCCGCTGGCCGTCGAGCGCCATCCCTTCCTGATCGGCCGCCACGGCGACGAACTGAACATCCACATCGACCTCGACCACCCGCGCGTGAACACGACGGTCGGCGAGAAGCTGTTCCTGTCCTATGGCGGCATCAGCGAATACCTCGAACGCATCAATTCGGTGCTGCTGACCCTGCACCAGGGGCTGCAGGCCATGCCGGCCTTCGTGCAGGCGCTGCGCGAACATGAACTGCTCGAATCCTTCGTCGCCGACATCACGCTGCAGGACGGCGCAGAGCACCGCCTGGCAGGCTTTTACACGATCCACGAGGAACGCCTGCATGCCCTGCCCGGCGCCGCGCTCGAACGCCTGAGCCGCGACGGCCACCTGCAGGCCATCTACATGGTCGTGGCCTCGTTCGCGCACATGCGCGACCTGATCGCGCGCCGGGAACGCCGTCATGCTGCCTGACCCCGCGCCGATCCGCGAGCTCTCCGGCCTGGCGCCGGACGTCCTGAGCGACGAGCTGCTCACCGCCTCCGAGCCGGTGGTGCTGCGCGGCCTGGCCGCTTCCTGGCCGATGGTCGGCAAGGCGCGCCTGTCGCAGCAGGAAGCGGGGGCCTACCTGCGCCGTTTCTACCGCGGCGAAAAGGTGCTGGCCTTCCTGGGCGCGCCGGAGATGGCGGGCCGCTACTTCTACAACGAAGACCTGAGCGGCTTCAACTACGCCGCCATCAAGGCGCCGCTCGACAAGGTGCTGGAAGAGCTGGAGGACCACAAGGACGACGCCCACCCGCCCTCGGTGTATGTCGGCTCGACGATGATCGACCACTACCTGCCGGGTTTCCGCGCCGAGAACGACCTCGACCTGGGCGGGCGCACGCCCCTGGTCAGCATCTGGATCGGCAACCGCTCGCGCATTGCCGCGCACTACGACGTGCCGGACAACATCGCCGTCGTGGCCGCCGGGCGCCGCCGCTTCACGCTGTTCCCGCCCGAGCAGGTGGCCAACCTCTACATCGGGCCGCTCGACTTCACGCCGGCCGGGCAGGCGATCAGCCTGGTCGACTTCGCCAAACCCGACCTCGAACGCTTCCCGCGCTTCGCCAGGGCGATGCGCAGCGCCCTGACGGCCGAGCTGGGACCGGGCGACGCGATCTTCATTCCCTCGATGTGGTGGCACCATATCGAGGCGCTCGAACCGTTCAATGCGCTGGTCAACTACTGGTGGCGCCAGTCGCCGCCGCACATGGACTCGCCGGCCAGCGCGCTGATGCTGGCGCTGCTCACCGTGCGCGAGCTGCCGCCCGCCCAGCGGCGCGCCTGGCAGGAACTGTTCCGCCACTACGTGTTCGACAGCGACGGCCTGGAAGCGGCCCATATCCCGCCGGCCGCGCGCCGGATGCTGGCGCCGCTCGACGAAGATAGTGCGCGGGCGCTGCGCTTCCAATTGCTCAACCGGCTGAACCGCTAAGCGCCAGGGGCAGCCGGATGTTCTTCGAAACCCGGGCCGGCGCCGGACTCGGTTATCCTTGCGCTTCCGGATAAAGGAGACCAGGCATGTCCTACGAGGAAAGAGATGACTACGGTATGTACAGGAACAAGCACGGCAAGGGACCCGGCCCGGAGCTGATGGGTGCCAACACCCTGCTCGGCGACCATGTCCATAACCTGCAGAACGAACACCTGGGAGTGATCAAGGAATTCATGGTGGACATGCGCACCGGCGCCATCGCCTATGCGGTGATGTCGTCCAGCCGTTTTCTCGGCCTGGGCGAAAAACTGATCGCGGTGCCCTGGCAGGCCTTGAGGCTGGACCCGCAGCACAAACGCTTCACGATGGACATCCCGAAAGAGCGCATCGAGAACGCGCCGGGATTCGATACCGACCACTGGCCGGACATGGCCGACCTCGAATGGGCCGGCGCGGTGCACAACTACTACGGAACTCGCACAGCTTGAACGACGCTCCCGCGTTCTAGACGTCGTTCCCGCGTCTTCAACGTCGTTCCCGCGCAGGCGGGAACCCAAGTTGTTCGAACCGCGAAGAACTTGGGCCCCCGCCTGCGCGGGGGCGACGAGTTTTTGCGCGGGGGCGACGAGTTTTTTGCGCGGGGGCGACGAGGTTCTTACTTCTTCGGCGCCATCAGGTCCAGCAGGATCGCGATTTCAGCCTTGATGGTGTTGACCACGGTCGGCTTGAAGTCCGGCGCCCATTGCGGCGAGTGGGTGCCCGGCAGCGGCTGGCCGGCCTTCTTCGCGGCCTCCAGGCGCGCGCCATCGACCGCGCCGACGTGCAGCAGCACCGCCTTCACGCCCGGCTGCAGACCGTATTGCGAGAAGTCTTCCGAGGTCATCTTGGCCGGCATCTCCTTCACGAATTCCGGACCCACCGCGCCCTGCACGGTCTTGACCATGCGGCCGATCAGCTCCGGATCGTTGTAGACCGAGTCGGTACCCGGCTCGACCTGGACCAGCGGCTCCTTCGGCGCGCCGGCGGCCATCGCCTCGCCCTTCGCTTCGCGTGCGATGCTGGCCAGCACGCGCTTGCGCACTTCCGGCTTGAAGGTACGCACCGACAGCGACAGTTTGACCTGGTCCGGGATGATGTTGGCGACGGTGCCGCCGTGGATGCTGCCGACGGTGATGACCAGCGGATCGATCGGGTTGTTCTCGCGTGCGACCAGGGTCTGCAGCGCCAGCACGATGCGCGAAGCGATCACGATCGGGTCGCGTGCCTCGTGCGGCACGGCGCCGTGGCCGCCCTGGCCGAAGACCGTGATGTTGACCACGTCCGACGACGCGCGGAACGGGCCGGCGTGGTACATGATCGTGCCCGACGGCATGGTGGCGTCGTCGTGGAAGGACAGTGCGTAGTCAGGCTTCGGGAAACGCTTGAACAGGCCATCCTTCAGCATCGCTTCGGCGCCGTGCACGGTTTCTTCCGACGGCTGGCCGATCAGCATCAGGGTGCCGCTCCACGCCTTGCGGTTGTCGGCCATCAGCTTGGCGGTGCCGTACCAGGCCGACATGTGCAGGTCGTGGCCGCAGGCGTGCGCCAGCGACACGGTCTCGCCGGCGGCGTTCTTGGCGGTGGCCTTGCTGGCGAACGGCAAGCCGGTCTTTTCCTGGACCGGCAGCGCGTCCATCTCGGTGCGCAGCATCACGGTCGGGCCGGGGCCGTTCTTCATGATCGCGACCACGCCGGTGCCGCCGACGCCGGTGGTGACTTCGAAGCCCAGCTTCCTGGCCAGTTCGGCCAGCTTGGCGGCGGTCTGGTGTTCGTTGAACCCGAGTTCCGGATTGCGGTGCAGGTCCTGGTACAGGTTCTCGATGGCCGGGTAGTTGGCGTTGAGCTGCTCGGCGAACGGTGCCGGCAGGTTGGCGGCGCCGGCGCCAGCGCCGATCAGACCGGTCAGGAACAGGACGCTGCGGAGGATGTTGGATGACTTCATGGGGATAGGTTCACGTTGTTTAGGTGAGGCGAAAACGAGGCAAGTTTGACATGCCGCTTTTTTCAGGCTAACAGTTCACTCCATTTGTAACAATGAATATTTAACAATTCCCCCGGCTTTGTGGGATTATACCTACAAAATGTTGCATAAATATTTCCATAAAACATTTTCCCATTCCGATTGGAAATGTATAGACCGTACAATATGTACACTTCAGGCCTGCCCCCTTCGTGCCCATGCTCCATCTCGAGCAGGTTTCCTTCACGCGTGGCCGGCCATCTTTCAACAAAAGGAATATCGATGGGATTCGTTGCAAACATCAAGATCGGCAAACGCCTGGGACTCGGCTTTGCTCTCATTCTGGCGATGACGGTGGTCATTGCCGCCGTCGGCGCCTGGCGCATGACGGAAGTCGCCGAGTCGGCCAAGACCATGATGGCCGTGCCGCTGGCAAAGGAGCGCCTGATCACCGACTGGTACAGCCTGAACTTCGCATCGATCCGTCGCACCGCCGCCATCGCCAAGAGCACCGATCCCTCGCTCGCCGCCTACTTCAAGGACGACGCGGCCGCCTCGGTCAAGAAGGCCGCCGAACTGCTCAAACAGATCGAACCGCTGATCGCCGCCGATGGTCCTGAAAAGGAACTGTTCGCCAAGATCCTCGAACAGCGCAAGGCCTACAGCGCCTCGCGCGACGGCACCGTCAAGGCCAAGGCCGAGGGCAATGCCGATGAAGCGGCGCGCATCCTCGAAAAGGAATTCACCCCGGCCGCGCAAAAATACCAGGACCTGCTGCAGGAACTGGTGACCATGCAGCGCAACAGCATGGACGCCACCGCCAATGGCATCGACGACAAGGCCATGGCCGCCACCAGGATGATCGTGATCCTCAGCGGCTGCGCGCTGGTGCTGGGCGCAATCGTCTCCTGGCTGCTCACCCGCGGCATCGTGCTGCCGATCCGCGACGCCGTCTCCGTCGCCGAGACGGTTGCCAGCGGCGACCTGACCCGCACCATCGAAGCGCACTCGAAGGACGAAACCGGCGCCCTGCTGCGCGCCCTGCGCCACATGAACGACAGCCTGGTGGGCATCGTCAGCCAGGTCCGCGGCGGCACCGACACCATCGCCACCGCTTCGCGCGAAATCAGCGCCGGCAACCTCGACCTGTCGGCCCGTACCGAGCAGCAGGCCGGCGCGCTGGAAGAAACCGCGGCTTCGATGGAAGAACTGACCACCACCGTGCGCCAGAACGCCGACAACGCACGCCAGGCCAACCAGCTCGCCATCGCCGCCTCGGAAGTGGCGACCCAGGGCGGCGCCGTGGTCGGCGAAGTCATCACCACCATGGGCGCGATCAACGACAGCTCGCAGCGCATCGCCGACATCATCGGCGTCATCGACGGCATCGCCTTCCAGACCAACATCCTGGCGCTGAACGCCGCCGTCGAAGCGGCGCGCGCCGGCGAACAGGGCCGCGGCTTCGCGGTCGTCGCATCGGAAGTGCGCAACCTGGCGCAGCGCTCGGCCGCCGCCGCCAAGGAGATCAAGGAACTGATCACCGCGTCGGTCGCCAACGTCGATGCCGGCACCAAGCTGGTCGACCAGGCCGGCAGCACGATGGAACAGGTGGTGGGCAGCATCCGCCGCGTGACCGACATCATGGCCGAGATCACCAGCGCCAGCCAGGAACAGACCGGCGGCATCGAGCAGGTCAACAGCGCCATCGCCCAGATGGACCAGGTGACCCAGCAGAACGCCGCCCTGGTCGAGGAAGCCGCCGCAGCGGCCGGCTCGATGCAGGACCAGGCCGCCAAACTGGCCGAGGTGGTCAGCGTGTTCAAGCTGGACCGCGCGCACGACCTCGCCCTGCCTGCGGCCCCGGCCAAGGCCGCGCCGGTGCGCCCGGCCCTGCCGCGTGCGGCGGCGCCGGCGGTCAAGGCCGCGAGCGCAAAGCCGGCCCGCAAGCCGGCCAAGCAGCCCGTGGAAGCCGACTGGGAAGAGTTCTAACAGTGAGCTTGTCAACGTCGTCCCGTTAGCTTGTCAACGTCGTCCCCGCGCAGGCGGGGACCCAAGTTCTGCCAGCGCAGTCGAAATGCGAACAAACCTGGGTCCCCGCCTGCGCGGGGACGACATATTTGGAACTAGCAAAAGTCCCTGCTGCGGGTATCGAGATTCCCCAGCAGGTGCGACATGTCCACCAGGCGCTTGGCCACCAGGTGCCTGACCTCCCCTTCCTTCTGCCAGATCCCGTACACGCCCAGCAGGTGGGAATTCAACACTTCCCGCCGCTGCTGTTCGACCAGGCTGGCCCACACGATCACGTTGACGTTGCCGGTTTCGTCCTCGATGGTAAGGAAGAGCACGCCCTTGGCCGTGCCCGGACGCTGGCGCACGGTGACGATGCCGCAGGCGCGCGCCAGCTGGCCGTTGGCGAAATCCATCAGCACCTCGGCCGGCAGGAAACGCCTGGCCAGCAATTGCGGGCGCAGCAGCGCGAGCGGATGCCGGCCCAGCGTGAGCCCCTGCGCGCGGTAATCGCCGACGATCTCCTGCCCTTCGCTGGGCGCGGCCAGGGTCGGCACCTCTTCCGCCAGCGAGGCCGGGCGCAGCAAGTCCTTGTCCGGCACCGCGCCCGCCGCCTGCCACAGGGCCTGGCGACGGTGCCCGGCCAGGGCCTCGAGCGCATTGCCGCCGGCCAGCACCTGCAGGTCGCCGCGGTCCAGGCTGGCGCGGCGGGCCAGGTCGGCGGTGTCGAGGAAGGGACGGATGGCGCGCGCCAGCTCGATGCGCTCGGCGGCGCCCTTGTCCATCCCGCGCAGCATGTGCAGGCCGAGGCGTACCGCCGGCTGGGGGCGGGACGGATCGGTTGCGTGCGCGTCCAGCTCTTCCAGCGTCGACTCCCAGCCGCTGACCGTCACGTCCACCGCGCGCACCTCGATGCCGTGGCGGCGCGCATCCTGCACCAGCTGCGAGGGACTGTAGAAGCCCATGGGCTGGCTGTTCAGCAGCGCGCACAAGAACGCCGCCGGCTCGTGGCACTTGAGCCAGGAACTGGCATAGGCCAGCAGCGCGAAGCTGGCCGCATGCGACTCCGGAAAACCGTATTCGCCGAAGCCCTGGATCTGGCTGAAGATCTGCTCGGCAAAGCCGATGTCGTAGCCCTTGGCCAGCATGCCGCCGACGATGCGCTCGTAGTATTTTTCGAGTCCCCCTTTGCGCTTCCAGGCCGCCATCGCGCGGCGCAGCTGGTCGGCCTCGCCGGGTGTGAAGCCGGCCGCCAGGATCGCCACCTGCATCACCTGCTCCTGGAAGATCGGCACGCCCAGGGTGCGGGCCAAAGCCACCTTCATGTCCGGGCTCGGATAGACCACCGGCGCCTTCTGCTCGCGCCGCTGCAGGTAGGGATGCACCATGCCGCCCTGGATCGGCCCGGGGCGCACGATGGCCACCTGGATCACCAGGTCGTAGAACTGGCGCGGCTTCATGCGCGGCAGCATGCTCATCTGGGCGCGCGACTCGATCTGGAATACGCCCACGGTATCGGCGGCGCGGATCATGCGGTAGGTGGCCGGGTCGTCCGGCGGGATGTCCTGCATTTCGAACACGGTGCCGTGGCGCTGGCCAACCAGCTCCAGGCCACGGCGCAGCATCGACAGCATGCCCAGCGCCAGCACGTCGACCTTCATCAGGCCCAGCTCTTCGAGGTCGTCCTTGTCCCATTGGATGACGCTGCGCTCGGGCATGGTCGCGTTCTCGATCGGCACCAGGCGCGAGAGCTTCCCGCGCGCCATCACGAAACCGCCCGGGTGCTGCGACAGGTGGCGCGGAAAGCCGAGCAGGCGCTGCGCCAGCGAAGCCCACTGCTGCGACAGCGGCGCCTCCGGATCGAGGCCGCTCTCGGCCAGGCGGTTCAGGAGGTCGGCCTTGCTGTCGAACCAGTGATGCTGCTTGCAGACCCGCTCGACGATGGCAAGGTCGATGCCGAGCGCGCGCCCGCTGTCGCGCAGCGCGCTCTTGGGGCGGTAGCTGATCACCACCGCCGCCAGCGCGGCGCGCTCGCGGCCGTACTTGCGGTAGATGTACTGGATGACCTCCTCGCGCCGCTGGTGCTCGAAGTCGACGTCGATGTCGGGCGGCTCGTTGCGCTCCTTCGAAATGAAGCGTTCGAACAGCAGGCTGGCACGGCTGGGGTCGACCTCGGTGATGCCCAGGCAATAGCACACCGCCGAATTGGCGGCCGAGCCGCGGCCCTGGCAGAGGATGTGCTGGGAGCGGGCGAAGCGCACGATGTCGTACACGGTCAGGAAATAGTGCTCGTAGCGCATCTCGGCAATCAGGCCCAGCTCATGCTCGATCTGAGCCTGTACTTTGGCCGGGATGCCGTTACGGAAGCGCCGGTGCGCGCCGATATAGGTTTCGCTGCGCAGATAGCTGGCGGCCGTGTGGCCGGGCGGGACCACCTCGTCCGGGTATTCGTAGCGCAGTTCGTCCAGCGAGAATGTGCACAGGCCGGCAATGCGCAGAGTCTCGTCCAGCGCCGCCCGCGGATAGATGTTGGCCAGGCGCACCCGCGAGCGCAAATGCTGCTCGGCGTTCTGGGCCAGCTGGTAGCCGCATTCGGCCACCGGCTTGCCTATCCGCGTCGCGCTCAGGGTGTCCTGCAAGGGCTTGCGCGAGCGCACGTGCATCACCACGTGGCCGAGCGCGACGATCTTCATGCCGTGCTGCCAGCCGACTTCCTCGACGGTGGCGCGGTGGGCATCGTCGAAGGCGCGGTGCAGCAGGTTCAGGCCGATCCAGGCGCGGCCCGGGAAGCGCAGCGCCATCCACGCCGCCTGCGCGTGCAGGCGGTCGACACCTTCCTGGTCGTGGCCCGGGTAGGCGGGCAGCAGGATCGCCAGGCAGTCCGGCATGCCGCTTTCCAGGTCGGCGGGATGCAGCAGGTAAGTCCCCTTCGCGCTGCGGGTGCGCCCGAGCGTGATCAGTTCCGACAGGTTGCCGTAGCCGTTGCGGTTCTGCGCCAGCAGGACAAGAGAAAGCGCATCGGTGCCGTCCGGGTGTTTCAAATGGAAATGGGCGCCGATGATGAGCGGCAGCTTTGCCCCCTTCGCTTCCGCATGCGCGCGCACGACCCCGGCCAGCGAACATTCGTCGGTGATCGCAAGCGCCGCATACCCCAGCTGCACGGCCCGCGCCACCAGTTCCTCCGCATGCGATGCCCCTTGCAGGAAGGAGAAGTTCGACAGGCAGAACAGCTCCGCATACTGGGGCAGGCCCAGGTGCAGACCCGTTTGGGAAGATGGCGGCTCGGATGGCATCGTGCGTGCGTTGTTTGTATGCAAATAGGGCTACAATTGCCTTAACCAAAGACAATACTGTATAAAAACACAGTATAACTGACGACTTCGACAATTGCGAAACATGCACGTGCAAACATTGAGATGCTTCGGGGCGCGGCCAGGCCAAGGGAACCCGGCGCTGGTGATCGAAGACGACGACATGGACCAGGCTGCCCGCCAGGCCTTTGCTCGCGAACACAACACCACCTGCGTCTTCCTGTCCGCGGATGGCGAGGTGGATTACTTCTACCCGCACATGCGCAGCCCGCTGTGCCTGCACGCGACGCTGGCGGTGGCCGCGCTGCTGTCCGGCCGTCCCGGCGCTGCGGCAAGACTGAGCGTGCGCACCGCCATGCAGGGCCAGGTGCTGGGCCTGGCGCGCGAAGGCGATGACTATTTCGTGCGGCTGGCGCCCCAGCCCGCGCCTGCGCCGGCCATCGACGATGCGCAGGTCGCGGCGCTGCTGCGGGCGCCCGGCCTGGCGCTGGCGTCCAGGCCCCGTGTGGCCTCGGTCGGCAGCCCCAAACTGCTGGTGGAGGTGCGGGACGTGGATACCTTGTATGGCCTGGCGCCGGACCTGGCCGGCATCGCGGCCTGGGGCCGGCAGCAGGGCGTGAACGGCCTCTACGTTTATTGCCGGCTGAATGCGGACACGCTCGAGGGCCGTAACTTCAACCACCTCGACCCGGCGCTCGAAGACAGCGCCACCGGCGTCGCCGCGGGTGCGCTCGCGCTGGCGCTGCAACAAAACCTGACGGTGCGCCAGGGCCGCGCGGTCGGCAGCGATTGCCTGATCAAGGCCCGGGTCGAAGGCGATGCGATCCTGGTCGGCGGCAGAGTAGAGGTCTAGCATGCGGCGCGCCATCAAGCTCATCGCGCTTGCCGCCCTCCTGATCCTGGGCGGCTGCGCCTCGCGCACGGCATCGCGCATGGGCACTGCCGCCACCGCCCCGCTCAACGACCTCGGCATCCGCAAGACCGAGATCCCGAGCGTGCTCGAGAAGGCACAGGAAAATCCCTACCTGATGCCGGCCGGGCTGAGCTGCGTGGCGATCGCCCGCGAGCTCCACGAACTCGACAGCGCGCTCGGTCCCGACTACGACGCGGCGGCCTCGGCCAAGGCCGAGACTTCCCTGATGGACAAGGCGTCCGACCTGGCCGAAGATCAGGCGGTCGGCGCGGTGCAACGGACCGCCGAGGGACTGATTCCGTTCCGCGGCTGGATACGCAAGCTGAGCGGCGCGGAGCGCCATTCGAAGCACGTGTCCGCCTGCATCACGGCCGGGTCGGTGCGCCGCGCCTTCCTGAAGGGCCTTGCCATTTCCCAGCACTGCACGATGCCGGAGCTGCCGCCGGCGCCGGCGCAAAGCTAGCGCCCGGGAACTAAAGCCCCGCGTGCCGACTCTGCTAGCAGGAGTCTGTCGATGGGAGAAGATCATGAGCGCAACCGGAAAACTCGCCGGCAAGCGGATTGCCGTGCTCGCGGCGGACGGTGTCGAGGGGGCGGAACTGGGCGCCGCGCTGGCGGCGCTGAAGGACGCGGGGGCGCAGACCGCGCTCGTCGCCCTGCGTCCGGGCCGGATACGCAGCATGAACGTGCACCAGCCATCCGACCTGGTCAAGGTCGACAGCAAGGTCGAGAACGCCAGCGCCGCCGACTACGACGGCCTGCTGATTCCAGGTGGCTATATTGCGCCAGACCTGCTGCGCCAGTCGGCCCCGGCGCGTGAATTCGTGCGCGCCTTCGACGCCGCCGGCAAGCCGATCGCGGCGATGTCGCACGGGGTCCTGGTGCTGGTCTCGACCGGGCTGGCCAGCGGCCGGCTGCTCACCTCCTGGCCGGGCGTGCGCGACGACCTGGTGAACGCCGGCGCCACCTGGTGCAACCAGGAAACCGTGCGCGACGGCCGCATCCTGACCAGCCGGACCCCGCAGGACTGCGCCGCCTTCCTGCGCGAACTGCTGCCCTTGCTGGCAGGCGAGCCTGCTGCCGATCCCGCCGTGACCCGGGCCGATTCCGATCCGCCCCAGCAGGCGCCGTCGGAATTGCCCGACCAGTCGCTGCGCTGGCTGGCGGCGCCCTCGCTCGGCGCCATGCTGAGCCTGGCGATCGTGGGCGTCGGCGTGGTGGCTGCCAACCGCAGCCTGCGCAAGCGCGGCGGCAAGGAAGTGGCGGCCGGGACCGGGGAAGCCGTCCAGGACAGCTAGCGCCGGGCCGGGGGCACTTCGTGCTATCGTCGTCCTGACCGGCCTATCGGGAGACCCATCCATGCCCCTCGTGCGCATTCTGGTGCTCGTGGTTCTCTGCGCCCCGTTCCTGGCCGGCGCGGCATCCGTGCACGCCCCTCTGCGCGTTGTCATGGACGAAAACTATCCGCCCTTCGCCTACCGCAACCCGGACGGCAAACTGGAAGGCTATACGGTCGACCTGTGGCGCCTGTGGGAGCAAAAGACCGGGCGCCGGGTCCAGCTCATCGCCGTCAACTGGGCCCAGGTGCAGCCGATGCTGGCTGCCGGCCAGGCCGACGTCATCGATCCCATCTTCCGCACCCAGGCCCGCAGCGCCACCCTCGACTTTTCCCCGCCCTACACCACGGTTGCGACCGCCGTCTACGCCGATGCATCGCTGCAAGGCATCCACGACATCGCCAACCTGAAGGGCTTCGAAGTGGGCGTGCAGACGGCCGACGCCTGCGCCGAAGAACTGCTGCGGGCGGGCATCACCGGCGTGCGCATCTATCCCACCTACCAGGCCCTGGTCGATGCCGCCGCCAACCAGGCCATCAAGCTGCTGTGCATGGACGAGAACTCGGCCGACTACCGCCTCTACCGGCTCGGCCTGCAGCGCCACTACCTGAAAGCCTTCGAGGTGACCCGCAACGACCTGCGCCGGGCGGTGCGCAAGGGCGACGCCGCCACCTTCGCCGTGGTCGAGGATGGCATGGCGCGCATCACCCCGGCCGAGCTCGACGCGCTGCACGACAAGTGGATGGGCCGCCCCCTGCCCTTCTTCCGCTATACCGAGCGGCTGCTGGAAGCCCTGCTGGTGCTGGGTGTGCTGGTGCTGCTGCTGGCCGTCTGGCTGCGCTCGGTACACAAGGCAGTGCGCGTGCGTACCGCCGAGCTCGAACGCGAAAAGACCCAGCTGCGCACCCTGGTCGAAAGCAGCCCCGACGTCATCTGGCTGAAGGACCCGGAGGGCGTCTACCTGGCCTGCAACACGCGTTTCGAGGAATTGGTGGGCCGCACGCGCGGCGATGTCGTCGGCAAGCGCGACAGCGACTTCTTTTCCGCGTCCGAGGCCGGGCGCATGCGCGATACCGACCTCGAGGCGATCAGGCAAAACAGGCCGCTTGCCCATGAGCAGCGCCTGACCCGACCGGACGAAACCAGGGTCCGGGTGTTCGAAGCCATCAAGACGCCCATCGTCGAGCCGGACGGCAAGGTGCTGGGTGTGCTCGGCGTCGGGCGCGACATGACCGAACGCATCGACCAGGAACGCACGATCCGCCAGCAGGCCAGGATGCTGGCGGACATGAGCGCCCTGGCCCGGATCGGCGCCTGGGAGTTGGACTGCGATACCGGCCGCTTCGAATGGAGCGACGAGGTCCGCCGCATTTACGGCCTGCCCGAGGGCGCGCAACTGACGCTCGGCGACTGCCTGGCCTGCTGGGACGAGGAAGACCGCAAACTGGGCGAGCGCGTACTGCACGCGGCGACGGTCCATGGCGAATCCTTCGACATCGAAGTCCAGATCACCACCCCTGCGGGCAATCCCAAATGGCTACGCGTACTCTGCCATCCGATCCTGCTCGACGGGCGGCGCGTCCTGGGCGGCACCGTGCAGGACGTGACGCATCGCCGCAGCCTGGAAGAATCGATGCGGATGGCAAACCTGATCTACCAGACCAGTTCGGAAGCCGTGCTGGTGACCGATGAGGCCAACCGCATCGTCGACGCCAACCCGGCCTTCACGGTCCAGACCGGCTATGCATTGGACGAGGTGGCCGGCCAGGAGCCCCAGCTGTTCGGCTCGAGCATGCACGACCAGGGCTTTTACGCGCGCCTGCGCCAGGCGCTGGCCGAGCACGATCACTGGCAGGGCGAGATCCAGGACCGCAACAAGGACGGCCGCTTCACCGCGAAATTCGTCAACATCCGCGTGATCCGGCATCCGGACGGGCGCGTCTACCGCCACGTGATCCAGTTCCAGGACATCAGCGAACAGAAGCAGAAGGACGAAGTGATCTGGCGCCAGACCAATTTCGACCCGCTGACCGGGCTGCCGAACCGCCGCCTCTTCCTCGACCGCCTGCAGCAGGACATGAAGAAAGTCCAGGGAAGCGGCCGCCGGCTGGGCGTGCTGCTGCTCGACATCGACCGCTTCAAGGACGTCAACGACAGCTACGGCTATGCCAGGGGCGACGAAGCCCTGGTCGAGCTGACCCGGCGCATGGGACGCTGCGTGCCGGCCGATGCCACCGTGGCGCGCCTGGGCGGCGGCATGTTCGCGATCGCGGTCGGCGAAAACGAGCACGAGCTGCACCTGGAGATCATTGCCGGCGCGCTGATCGAGGCGGTGGCGGTGCCGCTGGGCCTTGTCGCAGACGAACTGGCCTACCTGTCCGCCAGCATCGGCATCAGCCTGTATCCGGACGATGCCCTTGATGCCGCCGCCCTGCTCGCGCGTGCGGAGGATGCGATGCTCCAGGCCAAGCGCGCCGGACGCGGTCACTTCCAGTACTTCACGTCCGCCCTGCAGCAGCAGGCCGCGCTCAAGCTCAGGCTCGGCAAGGACCTGCGCACGGCGCTGTCGCGCCGGCAGTTGCAGGTGTTCTACCAGCCCATCGTTGAAGCCGCCACCGGGCGCCTGCGCAAGGCCGAGACCCTGCTGCGCTGGGACCATCCGGAACTCGGCCCGATCAGCCCGGCCAGCTTCATTCCGCTGGCCGAAGAAACCGGCCTGATCGACGATATCGGCGAATGGGTACTAGGCGAAGCCATCGCCAGCATCGAACGCTGGCGCCAGAAATACGACTGTACGATCGAGCTGAGCGTGAACATTTCGCCGATGCAGTTCGAGCGCCAGGGCGGCCTGCCCTGGCTGGACCGCATCCTGCACGCCAGCGCGCCCAGCAGCAGCCTGACGGTGGAAATCACCGAAGGCGTGCTGGTGAGCGACGCCGAACAGGTCTCGCGCTGCCTCGGGGCGCTGCGCGGCGCCGGCGCCAAGGTCTCGATCGACGACTTCGGCACCGGCTTTTCCTCGCTGGCCTACCTGAAGCATTTCGACGTCGACTACCTGAAGATCGATAAATCCTTCATCAAGCACCTGGCCGAGGACGGCAGCGACAAGGCCCTGACCGAGGCGATCATCGGCCTCGCGCACCGGCTCGGCATCGAGGTGATCGCCGAGGGCGTCGAGCACGGCGCCCAGCGCGACATCCTGGCCGCCTTCGGCTGCGACTTCATCCAGGGCTGGTATTACTCGAAGGCGCTGTCCCGCGACGCCTTCGAGGACTACATCGAACGGCAGTTGGCGTTATCATAAGGTCATGAACCCACCCGCCAGCCAATACACGCTCCAACAAAAAGTTTTCCTGTTCCTGCTGACGATCGTCACGATCGGCTTCTTCTGGATCCTGATGCCCTACGCGGGCGCGGTGTTCTGGGGCATCGTGCTGGCGATCCTCTTCATCCCGCTCTACCGCCGGCTGCTGCGGGCCACCAAGCAGAAGCCGAACGTCGCGGCATTGCTTACCCTGGCCTCCATCGTGGTGATGGTGATCATTCCGGTGGCCCTGATCAGCGCCTCGCTGGTGCAGCAGGCGGTCACGGTCTACGACATGGTCAAGTCCGGCCACATCGATTTCGGCCGCTACTTCACCCAGATCATCGGCGCGCTGCCGAACTGGGTCGTCAGCCTGCTCGAGCGTTTCGACCTCACCAGCATCGCCTCGCTGCAGCAGAAGCTCTCGACCGTCGCGGCCCAGGTCAGCCAGGTCGCGGCCAAGTATGCGCTCAACTTCGCCAGCAACACCTTCGACTTCCTGGTCAGCATGACCATCATGCTCTACCTGCTGTTCTTCCTGCTGCGCGACGGCCATTCGCTGGCCGGCCGCATCAAGACCGCGGTGCCGCTGAGCCTCGACTACAAGAAGCGCCTGTTCAGCAACTTCACCACCGTGATCCGCGCCACCGTCAAAGGCAATGTGCTGGTGGCGATGGCCCAGGGCGCGCTGGGCGGCCTGATCTTCTGGATCCTGCACGTGCAGGCGCCGCTGCTGTGGGCGGTGGTGATGGCCTTCCTGTCGCTGCTGCCGGCGGTCGGCGCCGCCATCGTGTGGGCACCGGTGGCGGTCTACTTCCTGGTCACCGGCTCGGTCTGGCAGGGCGTGGTGCTGATCGCCTTCGGCGTGTTCGTGATCGGCCTGGTCGACAACCTGCTGCGCCCGCTACTGGTCGGCAAGGACACCAAGATGCCCGACTATGTGGTGCTGCTGTCGACCATCGGCGGCATGGCTTTGTTTGGATTGAATGGCTTCGTGATCGGGCCAGTGATTGCGGCCTTGTTCATCGCATCCTGGGACTTGTTTGCGTCGGCTGAAGAATTTCACCAGGAGTAAGAGATGAGCGAAAAAGTGAATACGACGGTTGCCGAGCTAGTGTTCGAGCTCGGCAAGGTAACGCGGCGCGCAGCCGAGAATACAAACGGCAAGCTCGATCCGGTCGCGCTGTCGAAGCTTGCGAATCAGTTACTGGAAGCGGGGCATGAGAAAGTCGCAAATGACTTGCTGATGGTGTTTGTGGCCGGGTTCGAGGAGGGCGATCCGCCTGAGCGGCGGGTGCATCCGGAAGATCGTTGAGACGAGCATCGACTTCTGCCAGCGATAAAAATCCAACGATCCACAATTGACAACCCATACATGCACATCACGCTGGAACCAGTAACTATCGATAATTTCGAAGTCCTGATGGACATGGAGCTACCTCCAGAGCAGGCGCGGTTCCTCGCCAGTAATGCCTATTCGATCGCACAGGCACATTACTACGCCGACTGGCGGCCGCGCGCAATTTACTGCGATGGCAGCCCAGCAGGTTTCGCTTTATACGATGTGACCGGCAATGACGAACCGGGACACTACGCAATTTACAGGCTGATGGTGGACTATCCTCGTCAAAACCAGGGAATAGGCCGCCGGGCAATGGAGCTGCTGCTGTCGGAGATCCGGGCGTACGCAGATGCTCGCCGGATCACCATTTGCTATAAACCTGATAATGCCACTGCACGCAGGTTCTACGCGTCGCTGGGTTTCATCGAAACCGATATCGATGAGCTTGGAGAGATGGTAGCGGAGATCTTGCTGGAATAGCTTGCCTGCCTCTGCTCGACCGGGATTTTCTCGACCATGTCTGGCTCCTACGCGATCCAACATCGTTGAGACATATTCCACTAATGCATCAAGAAAAGCAGTGCCATGCGTAAATACCTACGTATAAATACTGATTATAGGCAACACTGTTGTAGTTATGAGACGATCAACTTCTTAACCCCTATACGCAACTGGTACATTCAAGGATTGCAATCTTTCCCGAGGACCAAGCCCTTGAAACCGACCGCGATCCGTCAATCCCTTCTGCTCGCCTTGTACGGCAGCGCCGCGCTTGCCGCCCTGCCTACAAGCGCCGGCGCCCAGACCACCGCACCGGCCGCCGAGGTCGGCAACACCATCCAGAGCGTGAACATCGTCGGCTCGCGCCGCGTCGGCAACACCTCGGCCACCGACACCCCGGTCCCGGTCGACTATATCCCGCTGACCAAGGCGGCCGAGCAAGGCGGTCAGTTCGACCTGGCGCAGACCCTGGCGAATATCTCGCCCTCGTTCAACTCGACCCGCCAGACCGGTGCCGATGGCGCCGACCTGGTCGACTCGGCCGCCCTGCGCGGCCTGGGCTCGGACCAGACCCTGGTGCTGGTGAACGGCAAGCGCCGCCACACGACCGCGCTGGTGAATCTGTTCGGCGCGCGCAACCGCGGTAACACCGGCACGGACATGAACGCGCTGCCGCTCCTCGCCATCAAGGACGTCCAGGTGCTGCGCGACGGCGCCGCCGCGCAATACGGCTCCGATGCCATCGCTGGCGTGATCAACGTCGAACTCAAGAAGAGCCTGGGCTGCGAATCGATCGCCGGCTTCGGCGAGTACTCGAAGCACGACGGCAAGAACTGGATCGCCTCGGCCTACTGCGGCGTGGCGGTCGCCGATGGCGTGCTCGGCATCACCGGCGAATATTACGACCGCGGCCGCTCCAACCGTGCCGAGCCGGACAATCCGCGCATCATCGGCGACACCAAGACCAAGAACAAGACCGTCTACGCGAACGGCGAATTTCCAGTGGGACCGGGCAAGCTCTACCTGACGGCCGGCGCCCAGACCCGCGACGCTTCCTCGGCCGCCTGGGCTAGAGGCGGCATCGGTTCGGACGACATCCCCTCGCGCAACTCGGCCGCCATGTACCCGGAGGGCTTCGTGCCCTTCATCAACGGCGACATCGACGACCGCTTCGGCATCCTCGGCTACCGCACCCGCTTCGGCGAATGGGCCGGCGACTTCTCGCAGACCTACGGCTACAACCGCATGCGCTACACCATCGCGCACACGCTGAACGCCTCGATCGCCAACCTCGACCTGGCCAATGGCGGCCGCGGCATCAGCCCCTCGCAATTCGACGCCGGCGGCTTCGCCTTCCGCCAGCTCACCACCAACGCCGATTTCAGCCGCTACTACGGCGACATCCTCGGCGGCCTGAACGCGGCCTTCGGCTTCGAGTACCGCGCCGAGAACTACAAGATCTTCGCCGGCGAACCGGGTTCCTACATCGACGCCGACGGCGTGGGCATCGGCGGCAATGCCGGCAGCCAGGGCTTCCCGGGCTTCCAGCCGGGCGATGCGGCCGACCGCAACCGCCACAGCAGCGCCGCCTACCTCGACTTCGAGGCCGACCTGAACGCGCGCACCAAGCTGCAGGCCGCCCTGCGCCACGAGCGCTATTCGGACTTCGGCTCGACCACCACCGGCAAGCTGGCCGGCTCGTTCAAGGCCACCGATGACGTGCTGCTGCGGGCCTCGGCCAGCACCGGCTTCCGCGCGCCCTCGCTGCAGCAGGTCTACTTCTCCTCGACCTTCACCGACTTCATCAGCGGCGTGCCGATGGACGTGGTGCTGGCGCCGAACGGCGGCAAGGTCGCCAACGCGGCCGGCATCCCGCAGCTGAAGGAAGAGAAGTCGAAGAGCTACACCCTGGGCATGACCTGGACCCCGTCCAGGACCGTGTCGGTGACCGCCGACCTGTACCACATCGACATCGACGGCCGCATCGTGCTGTCGGGCCGCTTCGACGCCGACAACTACCCGGCCCTCGGCGCCACCCTGCAGACGCTGGGCGTGGGCCAGGCGCAGTTCTTCGTGAACTCGGTCGACACCCGCACCCAGGGCCTGGACCTGACCGCCTCGCACCGCATGGACATCGGCGGCGGCAAGCTCGCCACTTACCTGGCGATGAACTTCAGCCGCACCCAGGTCACGGGCGTGCACGCACCGAGCGCGCTGGCCGGCTTCGAGGACGTGCTGCTGTCCGAACGCGAGCGCCTGTTCATCGAACAGGGCGGCCCGCGCCGCAAGGCCACGCTGGACTTCGACTACACCAAGGGCAAGCTGGAAACCGACTTCCGCATCGTGCACTACGGCCCGCAGACCCTGGGCACCTTCTCGGGTCCGCCGGTGCCGAACCAGCACTACGAAGCCAAGACCTCGGCCGACCTGTCCTTCACCTGGTCGTTCACCGACAAGACCAAGCTGACCGTGGGCGGCACCAACATCTTCAACGTGCATCCGACGGCGCAGAATCCGGACGAGACCGATAACGGCTTCAAGTATGAAAGCGTGCAGTTCGGCCTGAATGGCGCGGCGTATTTTGCGCGCGTGTCGCACAGGTTCTAAGCGCCCCACCTACCGCCCCCGCGCCCGCGGGGGCGGCGTTCTACCGGAACTGGTCCTTATCCGAGTTGTGTTAAGTTAGTGACCGATGACGCGGCCGATTGCCTCGATCATGCGATGTCATTCATAACGGCAATGCACAGCATGGACCCTTTACCGTTATTGTCCCTGGTCGTACCGTTCTATAACGAAGAGGAAATGATCGGCCAATTCTTTGACCGCGTCATTCCCACACTCGAAGCCATTCCCGGCATCCGCTTCGAAATCGTCTGCGTCAACGACGGCAGCCGCGACCGCACGCTGCAACAGTTGATCTTCGCTTCGCGCCAGGATGGGCGGGTGCGCGTGATCGACCTGACGCGCAATTTCGGCAAGGAAGCCGCCCTCACGGCCGCCATCAACGAAGCCCGCGGCGACCTGATCGTGCCCTTCGATGCCGACCTGCAGGATCCGCCGCACGTGATCGGCAAACTCGTCGACAAGTGGCGCGAAGGCTACGATGTCGTGCTGGCCAAACGCGTCGACCGCGAAGCCGATTCCCTGCTCAAGAAGTGGACCGCAGTGTCCTTCTACCACTTCCATAACGATGTCTCCGACGTCAAGATTCCGGAAAACGTCGGCGACTTCCGCCTGTTCACCCGCGAAGTCTGCGATGCCCTGAAAGCCCTGCCGGAGTCCTGCCGCTTCATGAAAGGCCTGTTCGCCTGGGTCGGCTACCGCACCGCCGTGGTCGAGTACGTGCGCGAGGCGCGCGCGGCCGGCAAGACGCATTTTTCCGGCTGGAAGCTGTGGAACTTTGCGCTGGAAGGCATCACCAGCTTCAGCACGCTGCCGCTGCGCATCTGGACCTATCTCGGGCTGTCGGTGGCACTGCTGGCCCTGAGCCGCGCCATCTACCTGGCTGGCCGCACCCTCATCTATGGCGTCGACGTGCCGGGCTATGCCTCGCTGGCCACCGCCATCCTGCTGCTGGGCGGCATCCAGCTGATCGGCATCGGCGTGCTGGGCGAATACATCGGCCGCATCTACCTCGAATCGAAGGGCCGCCCGATCTACCTGGTGCGCCAGCGCTTCGAAGGGGCGGCGCCGCATGTCTGACGGAATCGTTACCCGCCAGGGCGTATCCAGCCGCGCCACCCGCATCATGCTGGGCCGCTTCCTCGTCTATGCGATGGTCGGCGCTGCCGGCACCGCAGGGCACTACGCCTTCCTGATCACGGCCGTGTCGATGGGGATGATGGGGCCGGTGCCGGCGTCCGTGCTGGGCGCCATCGTCGGCGCCATCATCAACTTCGTGCTGAATACCCTGGTCACCTTCCGCGGCCGCCTGACACTGGGCACCGCCGGGCGCTTCTTCGCCACGGCGGCGCTGGCGGCGGCGGCCAACGGGCTCCTGATGTCGGCCCTGCTGGCTTCCTTCCGCATCGATTACCGCCTGGCCCAGCTGCTGGTCACGGCGGTCCTGCTGTGCATCACCTTCGGCGTCAATTCGGCATGGACCTACCGCGCGACGAAGCCGCGCTGACGCCGGCCAGCGATGCGCCGCTGGCCCCCTCGCGCTTCATGCTGCTGTGCGGCCTGCTCGGCGTGCTGGCACTGCTGCTGCGCCTGCCGACGCTGTCCAGCCGCTCGCTGTGGCTGGACGAAACCTACAGCGCCTGGTTTTCAAACCTACCGCTGCATGCGCTATGGACCGAGGTGCCGCTGTACGAAACCCACCCGCCCTTCTATTACACGCTGCTGAAAGGCTGGCGTGCGCTGTTCGGCAGCAGCGAGGCCGGACTGCGCAGCCTGTGCGTGCTGGCCAGCGTGTTGAACGTGGTCCTGATGCCGGTATGCGCGCGCTGGGCGCGACTGGGCGCACGGGCCGAACGCGTCGGCCTGCTTGCCGGCCTGCTGCTGGCCGTGAACGCGAACAATATCCTGTTCGCCCAGCAGGCGCGCCCCTACGCCATCCATGCGCTGGCCGGGATGCTGGCGGTGTTCTTTGCCGGGATGCTGGTGCGCGAGTTGAGCGGCGTGCATGCGCCCGGCGCGAGGCCACGCCTGTGGACCTGGGCCGCCGGCCTGGCGCTCAGCGCCGCCTCGATGCTGTGGCTGCACAACACCGGCGTGTTCGCGGCCTTCGCGATCTGGACCGGCATGACGGCCGGCCTGCTGTTCGCCGCGCCGGGTCCGCGCCGGCGCCAGGCGCTGGCGGTGGCCGTCGCCGGCCTCGGCGCGCTGCTGCTGTGGTTGCCCTTCCTGCCCATGCTGATGCGCCAGAGCGCAGCCATGGCCAAACTGGCGTACTGGATCCGCTTCAGTCCGCCCTCCATGAAAAGCGCCTGGACCGTGATGGCTGGCAGCCAGCACCTGCACTACCCGATCCTGGCGCTGGTGCTGCTGGCCTTTATCTGGCTCTGGAAACGCGCGCGGCCGCAGGTCTGGCTGCTGGCCTGCACGATGCTGCTGCCCATCCTGGCGATGGCCGCCTACAGCCTGCTGGTCAAGCCGGTGTTCCTGTCGCGCCTGTTCGAGTGGCTGGCGCCGCTGACCATGGCGCTGGCGGCGCTGGGCATCGCCGCGCTGCCCCGCTCCTGGCGCTTGCCGGCGCTGGCCCTGGTGCTGGCGCTGTCGAGCTGGGACGTCGTGGGTTTCTACCGCTCGCACACCGAGAACTGGCGCGAGATGCTGGTCCAGCTGAAGCACGATGCGCAGCCGGGCGACCTGGTGCTGGCCTTCCCGAACGAGATCCAGATGCCGGTGAGCTATTACATGAAGGATGGGCCGGCCGTGACCTATCTCCCCGGCCCCTTCCCGGCGCTGGGCCTGGCGCGCGTCTATACCGGCAATGCCGGCGCGCCGAACATCGCGCCGGACGATGCGGCGCGCCTGCGCGCACTGGTGGCCGGCCGGCGCCGGGTCTGGCTGATCGAGCGGCGCGCGGACCTCTACGACCCGACCGGCATCGTGACCAAGGAACTGGAGGCCTGCTGCCGGCTGCTGCGCAGGCTTGATGGCATTGGCGCCAACGTCTCGCTGTACGAGAAACGCTAAGAGCGCGCTCTACAGCGCCTGACGCTGCCGCAACGCTTCCAGATCCTGCGCGAGCTTCGCATCGCGGCCGTAGATATCCGCGGCAAAGCGCGCGCTGCCGTCGCTGTCGACGGCGGCGGTAGCGTAGAAGATCACGACCGGAATCGGACGGGCCAGGTCGACGTGTTTGGTCGGTCCCGGCTGCAGCGCCAGCTGGATGGCGTCGGCGTTCCACTTCTGCTGCCCGCCGAGCACGTACTGGGCCAGGGCCGCCGGATGCTCGACCCGGATGCAGCCGTGCGACAGGTCGCGCCGGCTGCGTTCGAAGGCCTCGCGCGCCGGGGTCGAATGCAGGTAGATGTCCATCGGGTTCGGCATCGCGAACTTGATCGCGCCCAGCGAATTCTTCGGGCCCGGACGCTGGCGCAGGCGTGCCCGGCCCGCCCGCAAATCGGCCACGCTGGCGTTGGCCGGCACCGTCTCCATGTCGTTCTGCGCCAGGTAGGCCGGGTTGCGCGCCATCTTCGGCAGGATCTCCTTTTCGAGGATGCTGCGCGGGACGTTCCAGTAGGGGTTGAACTCGAGGTAGCGCATCTGGCCGACGAACAGCGGCGTCTCGGTCTTGAGCGCGGTGCCGACCACGACCCGCATTTCGATCGGCGCATCGGCACTGGCCGCATCGGCGCGGCCATTCTGCATCGCCCACAGGCGGTAAGCCGGCAGGTTGACCACGATCAGCGGACCGGGGCCGAATTCCGGCAGCCAGCGCAGGCGTTCCAGGGTCAGTTCGAGCTGGCGCACGCGCCGGCCAAGCGGCACATTCAGCGCGGCGATGGTGCCACGGCCCAGCACGCCATCCTCGTCGATCCCGTGGCGGGCCTGGAAGCGCTGCACGCCTTCCTGCATCTGCTCGCTGTAGACGCCTTCCGGCGGTGGCGGCGTATCGGCCGGCAGATCGCCCAGCAGCACCAGGCGCTGGAACAGCGCCGCCGCATCCGGATAGGCGGCGCCGGGCCGGACCTTGGCGGCCGGCACCGCCAGCGCCGGGTACGGCTGCCTGGCCAGTTCGCGGTAAGCGGCGAGTGCCGCCTTGACCTGCCCGTACTGCGCGAACTGCGGCTCGGCCGCCTTCACCGCGGCCTGCAGCTTGCCGCCGGCGAGCCCGGCGCGCAGGCGCTCGACCGGATCGTACTGGCGCAGGCGCGCATCCGGCAGGCGCGTATGGTATTCGGAGCGCACGCGGCCGACACGCAGGTCGGCAAGGTAATGCAGCATCGCCGAGGTCAGCGCGACGTCGAAGCGGGCGTCGGGCGCGCCGGCGCGCAACTGGCGCTGCAAGTCTTCGGCACCGTAGTCGCGCGGGTCCAGGCCTTGCACCCTGGCCTGGCGCAGCACCCACAGGGCGGCCGCGGCGGTCGACGGATTCCAGGCCGGCGCATATTTGCGCGGCGCGTAGAAGCGCTCGAGCCAGCCGCGTTCGTCATAGGGCCCGGCCGGCTTCGCGTGCGACTGCGATGCCTGCACGGCCAGGAGCCGGATGGTGGCGGGGACGGGCTGGGCGAGGGAGGAACAGGGAGCGAGCGCCACCATTGCACAGAATGCAAGTGCGGCGCCGATTTTCAGGCTGAGCTTCATTGATGCTTTCCAACTGTGGCAACCGTGCGTTACCGATCAGCATCATACCTGCAGGCTCCTGTGGCGCCCAATCGTGCGCCGATTTCTTTCTTTTCAAAATGCAACAGCGCTTGCACCCGGCGGGAAACGGTGCGGTTCCACGGCCTTCCGCGAATGCCTAGCCGGCGCTGCGCCACCAGGCCGGCACGGACTGCGGCCGGTCCAGCGCCCAGGCCTGCCCCATCTGCGGCGTCGCCAGCGGCACGCCGGCTGCCGTCGCCAGCGCCTGGATGCGGTCCAGCGGCTCGTACCAGGGATGGAAGGCGAGATCGAAGGTGCCGTTGTGGATGGGCAGCAGCCAGCGTCCGTTCAGGTCGAGGTGGGCCTGCAGGGTCTGCTCCGGCTGCATGTGGACGTCGGCCCATTGACGGTCGTAGCCGCCGGTTTCGAGCATCGTCACGTCGAAGGGCCCATAACGCTCGCCGATGGCCTTGAAGCCGGCGTGGTAGCCGGTATCGCCGCTGAAGAACAGGCGCAGATTCCCGGTCATGATGACCCAGGAAACCCACAGCGTGCGGTCGCCGTCGCGCAGGCTGCGGCCCGAAAAATGCTGGGCCGGCACCGCGGCCAGGCGCACGCCGCCCGCCTGCGTCTCCTGCCACCAGTCGAGCTGGCGGATTTTCGCGGCATCGATGCCCCAGCCGACCAGGCGCTCGCCCACGCCCAGCGGCGCGACGATCAGGCCGGCCCGCGGCGCCAGCGCGAGGATGCTGTCGCGGTCGAGGTGGTCGTAATGGTCGTGCGAGAGGATGATGCCGCGCAGCGGCGGCAGTGCATCGAGGGTCAGCGGCGGCGCATGGAAGCGCTTCGGACCGGCAAAGCTGAACGGCGAGGCGCGCTCCGCGAACACCGGATCGGTCAGCCACCAGCCGCCGTCCAGCTTCATCAAGAGGGTCGAATGGCCGAGGCGGAACAGGGTGGCCTCGGGCGCCTGCGCCAGCGTGGCGGCATCCAGCGGGCGCACCGGAATCGGCCGGTGAGGCACCGTCGATGGCGGCTTGGCGGTGAACATGCGCCAGACCAGGCCCAGGGTCTTGCGCAGGCCCATCGCCTGGCGCGGCACGACGTTGCGGAAGGCGCCATCGGGGCGGCGCAGCGAACCTGGCGCGGAAAGATCGTTCATGCCGGGAAGCGCACCGTCGCCGCCAGCCCGCCCAGGCGCGCCGATTCGCCCAGCGACAGCACGGCGCCATGGCGCTCGGCGATCGCCTTGATGATGGCCAGGCCCAGGCCGCTGCCGGCCGCCTCGCTGCCCGGCACGCGGTAGAAGCGGTCGAACACGCGCTCGCGTTCCTCCGCCGGGATGCCCGGACCGCTGTCCTCGACCGTGACCTGCATGCCGCCCTGCTCCGCCGTCACCGACACGTCGACCGTGCCGCCGGCCGGGGTGTACTTGATCGCGTTGTCGACCAGGTTGCGCAGCAGGATCATCAGCGCTTCCGGCTGGCCTTCGACCTGGCCGCTGTCGGCGCGCTGCAGGCCAAGGTCGATCTGCTTGTTCTGCGCCACGCCGATCAGGTCGGCCACCGCGCGCTTGGCCAGGCCGGCCAGCTCCAGCGGCTGGTGCGGGGCGGCGCTGGCTTCCTGGCGCGCCAGCACCAGCAGTTGCTCGACCAGGCGGGTCGCGCGTTCGATGCCGGCCGACAGGCGCGCGATCGCGGTCTTGCGCGCTTCGGCGCCATCGGGGCGCTGGTCGCTGCGCTCCAGGCTCTGCACCTGCAGCTTGAGCGCGGCCAGCGGCGTGCGCAGTTCGTGCGCGGCATCGGCCACGAACGTCTGCTGGGTGTCGAAGGCCTGGCGCACACGGCCAAACAGCAAATTCAATTCCTGCACCAACGGCCGCACCTCGTCCGGCAAGCCGGCGTCCGACACCGGCGACAGGTCATCCGCCTGGCGCGAGGCCAATTGCTTCCGCACGCGCGCCACCGGCTCCAGCGAGCCGCTGACCACCCACCACACGACCAGCATCAGGATCGGCATCATCACCGCGATCGGCCCCAGCGTGCGCAGGGCCAGGTTGCTGGCCATGCTCTTGCGCACGGCCAGGTCTTGCGCCACCTGCACGGTCTGGGAACTGGTCTGGATCGAGAAGATGCGATAGGTGGTGCCATTGGCGCGCACGTTCGAGAAGCCAAGCACCGCGCGCTGCGGCAGGCGCGCATGCGAAGCGCTGCGGAACACTTGCACGCCGTCCGGCGACCACACCTGCACCACCAGGTCGTCGTTGCCGGTCAGCGGCGCCTCGACACCGCCGGCTTCCTCGCTGTTGGCCAGCGGGACGCGCGAACGCAGCGACAGCGCCATCTGCTGCATGTGGTAATCGAAGATCTGGTCGGCGTCCTGCAACGCGGTGCGGTAGGCGATCGAGGCCTGGGCCACCGCGGCGATGGTGATGGCGGCCAGCAGGTACCACAGCAGGCGGCCGCGCAGGGAGTGAGCGAGTCGGGTCTTTGCTCTCTTGGGACTCATACCTTCGGCACCATGTAACCGACGCCGCGCACGTTTTGAATCAGGTCGCTGCCGAGCTTTTTGCGCAAGCCGTGGATGTAGACTTCCACCGCATTGCTGCTGACTTCATCGCGCCAGCTGTACAGCTTTTCTTCCAACTGCGCCCGCGACAGCACCGCGCCCGGACGCGCGACCAGCGCTTCCAGCACCGCCCATTCGCGCGCCGACAGCACCACCGGCTGGCCGTCGACCAGGGTTTCGCGCGTGGCCGGATTGATGGAAATGTTCTTGTATTCGAAGACCGGTTCGGCGCGCCCGGCGGCACGCCGCAGCAGCGCACGGATGCGCGCCAGCAGTTCGTCGAGATCGTAGGGTTTGAGGACGTAGTCGTCGGCGCCGGCATCCAGCCCGGCGATGCGCTGGGCCACGGAATCGCGCGCGGTGGCGACCAGTACCGGGGTGCGGTCCTTGCGGCCGCGCATGGTGCGGAGCACTTCGAGCCCGTCCTTGCGCGGCAGGCCCAGGTCGAGCAGCACCAGATCGTAGTTCTGGTTCTGCATCAGGGCCGTGTCGGCCATCTCGCCATCCTTGACCCAATCGACGGCGTAGTGCTCGGCCCTGAGCAGGTCGAGCACCACTTCGCCGATCATCGTATCGTCTTCCACCAGCAACAGCCGCATCAAATCCCCCGATTCTCAGAAAACCATGCGGATAGAAGAATCTTTCGAGCCTTCAGTGTACTAAGAAGACCTTAAAGCCTCCTTAAAGCATCCCACCAAACTCAAGGGACCTCGGAAAACCGTCGCGAGCGGCCGCAGGTTTGGCCGAGAAGCGCAGCTGTACTTGGGTACAGCGAGCATCGCAGGCCGAACCTGCAACGCGCAGCAGGTTTGCCGAGTGTCCCATCACCCAATCCGCACGGGGATGAATATTTTGTCATCTCCACGCTGGATCAGCAAGGCAACCGACTTGCTGGACTTGCCGACCACGTCGCGCACCTGCTCGACGCTGTTGACCGGCTTGCCGTTCACCGACAGCAGCACGTCGCCCGGCTGGATGCCGGCCACCTGTGCCGGACCGCCGGCGTCCTCGACCAGCAGGCCGCTGGCAATGCCGGACTGGCGGCGCTCCATCGGGTCCAGCGGACGCAGGGACAGACCCAGCTTGGCGCCTTTGTCGAGTCCGGCCAGGCTGTCGCGATTGGCGCGTTCCGGCTTGTCGTTGGCGTTTGCCAGGGTCGCGTTTACCTGGATGATCTTGCCGTCGCGCCAGACGTCGAGCGCCACGCGGTCGCCCGGCTTGGCGATCGAGACGATGGCGCTCAGGTCGCCGCCAGAGACGATCGGCTGGCCATTGACCTTGCGGATCACGTCGCCCGACTTGAGCCCGGCCTTCTCGGCCGCGCTGCCGCGCTCGACACTACGGACCAGCGCGCCATCCGGCGAGTCCAGCTTGAACGAGTCGGCAAAGTCCTGGCCAACGTCCTGCAGGCCGATGCCTAGCTTGGCGTGCTGCACCTTGCCGGTGGCGACGATCTGGTCCTTGATGCGGACCGCGACGTCGATCGGGATCGCGAACGACAGGCCCTGGTAGCCGCCGGTCTGGCTGTAGATCTGCGAGTTGATGCCGACCACCTCGCCGCGCGTGTTGAACAGCGGACCGCCCGAGTTACCCGGGTTGACCGCGACGTCGGTCTGGATGAACTGCACGCCGTTGGTATCGATGTTGCGGCCTTTCGCGCTCACCACACCGGCGGTCACGCTGCTTTCCAGGCCATAGGGCGAACCGATCGCCAGCACCCATTCGCCGACCTGCAGGCTGCGGCTGTTACCGACCGGGACGGTCGGCAGGTTCTTGGCGTCGACCTTCAGGACGGCGACGTCGGTCTTCGGGTCCGAGCCCAGGACTTTTGCGCGGTATTCGCGGCGGTCCTGCAGCTTGACCGTGACTTCATCGGCGTCGCGCACCACGTGCGCGTTGGTAAGGATGACGCCGTCCGGGCTCACTATGAAGCCCGATCCGGCGCCGATAACGACTTCCCGTCCGCCTCCGTTGCCGCGCGGTTGCTGCGGCTGGAAGCGGCGGAAGAATTCAAAGAAGGGATCGTCCTCGTCGAACTGCGGCATCTGGCGCTGGGCCACTTTGGTGCTGCCGACGACGCGCACGTTCACCACGGCCGGGCCGTTGTGCGAGACGATCTTGGTAAAGTCGGGCAAGCCCGTGGCTGCCGGATTGCCTGCCACGGGCGCCGCTGTTGCCGGCACCGGAACGGCCGGCGCGGCTGCCTGCGCTGCGACCGGAGCGCCGGCCGCTGCCGCGGCTTCGGCGGCGGCAGTGGCGTTGTTGTGATTGACTGCGACTGCGCCAACCGCTCCGCCAATGACACCGGCCGCGCACAGGGCCAGGGTGAGACGCTTTGCAGACATGGCAGTTTCGTTTTGCATGTACGTACTCCTAGATTGGGAAAAGTGGTTTTTGGAGACTGCTTTTTTGATGTAACTAGTTTCTCGCAACTGCCTTAAATCACTCTTAAGGTCGAGCTTTGCATGGAACGGTATGGCCGTCACATTTATCGATTCTGATGAAACATGCCAAACAGGGGCCAAAATTGTTGTTTTCACTGTCAATTTCATCATATATGTTGGTTTATTGAAACATTATGGTGAGAATCCGTGTATATTGATGAATAACCACTTTTACAGTGTGGTTGCGCAGTAGACACCGCACTCCCCCCTTTCGAATCAAAGACATGAAAATCAACAATGTACGGATCGGCGTCCGGCTTGGCGCCGGCTTTGGCGCAGTTTTATTTCTTCTCGTGCTCATCGGTGCCTTCAGCCTTTCGCGGCTGGCGCAGATGCAGGAACGTATCAACAGCATTACGCAGGTCAACAACGTCGAAACCAGGCTCGCGGCAAGCATGAAGGACAGCGTCATGGACCGCATGGTCGGCTTGCGGAACGTCGTGCTGTTGACCGATGAAGCGGAGGTGCGCGGCGAGATCGAGCGGGTCCGCGCCGGCGCCGAGCGCTACGCGAGCGATGCGGGCAAGCTGCGTGCCCTGTTCGCATCGGACATCGGCACCCGCCGGGAAGAAAAGGCGCTGTTCAACAAGGCCGCCGGCCACGCGCAGGAAGCCAGCCCGATCATCGCCAAGGCGCTCGAACTCGGCCAGGCGAACCAGATTCCGGAGGCGACCGCCGTCCTGATCCGCGAACTACGGCCGGTACAGCGGAAATGGGTAGCTACCCTCGACGAGCTGGCCGATTTCGAAGAAAAGCTGAGCGTACGGAGCGCTGAAGAAGCCGAACACGCCTACGCCGCTGCCCGCGCGCTGGTCATCGCACTGGGCATCGCCGCCATCGCGATCGGTGCCGGCGTGGCATGGTTCATCACGCGCGGCATCACCGCGCCGATCGCCGAAGCGGTGCAGTACGCGCAGGCAATCGCCGCCGGCGACCTGCGCAACCAGATCCGCAGCGAGCGCGGCGACGAGGCCGGCCAACTGCTGCGCGCACTCGGTCACATGAATGACAGCCTGCTGCGCATCGTGGCAGGCGTGCGCACCGGCACCGAAACGATGGCCAGCGCCTCGGGCCAGATCGCCGCCGGCAACCTCGACCTGTCTTCGCGTACCGAAGAACAGGCCGGCTCGCTGGAGGAAACCGCGTCGTCGATGGAAGAACTGACCTCGACCGTCAGGCAGAACGCGGAGAATGCCCGCCAGGCGAATGTGCTCGCCGCCTCTGCGGCGGCGGTGGCCGGCAAGGGCGGCCAGGTGACAGCCGAAGTGACCGCGACGATGGCAGACATCAACGCCTCGGCCAGGAAGATCACGGACATCATCGGCGTCATCGACGGCATCGCCTTCCAGACCAATATCCTGGCCCTGAATGCGGCCGTGGAAGCGGCACGCGCCGGCGAGCAGGGACGCGGCTTTGCCGTGGTCGCCTCGGAGGTGCGTAACCTGGCGCAACGCAGCGCCACCGCGGCCAAGGAGATCAAGGAACTGATCGTCGACTCGGTCGGCAAGGTCGATGCCGGCACCAGACTGGTCAACATGGCGGGCACCACGATGCAAGAGGTGGTCGACAGCGTCAAGCGGGTCTCCGACATCATCGCCGAGATCTCGGCTGCGGGCCAGGAGCAGAGCGCCGGTATCGAGCAGGTCAACATGGCGGTCACGCAGATGGACCAGGTGACGCAGGAAAATGCGGCGCTGGTGGAAGAAGCGGCGGCGGCGGCCCAGTCGCTGGAAGAGCAGGCTGGCATGCTGGTCGAACTGGTTAGCGTGTTCAAGGTCGACGCGGCGGAGAGCGTGCCGGCGCTGGCGGCGCCAGGGCTGCGCCGCCTGGGCGCGCCGGCCTGAGACGGGCCGGAATTCTCCGGCGTATGGATGTGAAAAGAGGCGCTCCTGGCGCCTCTTTTTCATTCGTGGGCACGGCGTGCCCACCCTACATTTACATCTACCGTATTACGCGGCTTGCTGTTGCGGCTGCTCCAGCACTTGCACGTTGTCGGTGTTGCCGTTGGCGTCAGCGATCGCGATCTTGCGCGGCTTCAGGGCCTCGGGCACTTCGCGCACCAGTTCGATGGTCAGGATGCCGTTGTCGAAGCCGGCGCTGACGACCTTCACGTGGTTGGCCAGCTGGAAGCGCTGCTCGAAATCGCGCTGGGCGATACCGCGGTGCAGATAGTGGCGCTGGACCTCATCCTTCTGCTTGCGGCCGGTGACGTGCAGGGTATCGCGTTCGGAGACGATCTCGATCTCGTTGCGGCTGAAGCCGGCGAGCGCCATCACGATGCGGTATTTGTCTTCGCTCACCAGTTCGACGTTGTACGGCGGGTAGCTCGGCGCTGCTTCGGCGCGCTGCTCGAGCATATTCACCAGACGGTCGAAGCCGATGGCGGAACGATACAGGGGAGTCAGGTCAAAAGTACGCATGATTAAAATATCCTTTTAAGGTTAAGCGATAAGTTTCCGGACCTCATCGTGAGCATCCGTTGGGACCAATCTAATGCCCTCCCCGGTCGTTTTCAAGGCATACGAAATATCGTTTTTAAGCATATTTTTCAAATTTTATTTGCATCGATTCTGCAAGGCATCACCACCTCACCAGCAGTGCTACACTCGGCCATTTGTTGCAATTTTGATTCACCACCGACCGCTTTCCCTGCCATGACCGCACATCTCTCGCATCGCCGTTTCAAGACGCTGGCCACCCGTTCCGCCACCGCCGTTGCCCTCGCACTGACGCTGGCCTTCCCTGCCCGCGCCGACGTGCCGGCCCCCGTCGCCCCGTCCTATCCCGGCACCATCGTCCTGAACGTCGATGCGACCAACCTGTCGCAGCAGATCTTCCAGATGCGCATGAGCATCCCGGTCAAGCCGGGCCCGCTGACCCTGCTGTATCCGCAGTGGCTGCCGGCCAACCACGGCCCGAACGGCCCGATCACCCAGCTGGCCGGCCTGAAGTTCAAGGCCAACGGCAAGCCGGTCGAATGGACCCGCGATCCGGTGCAGGTGTTCGCCTTCCACCTCAACGTGCCGGAAGGCGCGACCATGCTCGAAGCCGAGTACCAGTACCTGTCGCCGCTCGATACCTCGCAGGGCCGCATCACCATGACCGACGAGATCCTCGGCGTGCAGTGGGTGTCGATGACGCTGTACCCGGCCGGCTACGTGGCGCGCGGCATCACGGTGCAGCCGAACCTGAAGCTGCCTAAAGGCTGGCAGTACGCCACCGCGCTGGAGACCGACAACCGCCAGGGCGACGAAGTGCGCTTCAAGCCGCACGACCTGGAAACCCTGATCGACTCGCCGCTGTTCGCCGGCCACTACTACAAGCAGTTCGACCTCGACCCGGGCGCCAAGGTGCCGGTGCGCCTGAACGTCTTCGCCGACACGCCGGAGAGCCTGGAAGCCAAGCCGGAGCAGATCGAGGCCCACCGCAAGCTGGTCAAGCAGGCCTACAAGCTGTTCAACTCGCACCACTACAACCATTACGACTTCCTGCTCGCGCTGTCCGACGAATTCGGCGGCATCGGCCGCGAACACCACCAGTCCAGCGAGAACGGCGTCAAGCCGGGCTACTTCACGGACTGGGCCAAGGGCGAAGCCGGGCGCGACCTGCTGCCGCACGAGTACACCCACTCGTGGGACGGCAAATTCCGCCGTCCGGCCGGCCAGAACGTCCCGAACTTCAACACCCCGCTGCAGAACGAACTGCTGTGGGTGTACGAAGGCCAGACCCAGTACTGGGGCAGCGTGCTGGGCGCGCGTTCCGGCCTGGTCTCGATGGCGGGCGCACGCGATGCGCTGGCCGCCACCGCGGCGCGCTACGACAGCGTCGCCGGCCGCAGCTGGCGCGCGATGCAGGACACGGTCAACGACCCGATCATGAACGCGCGCCGCCCGCTCGGCTGGGCCAACTGGCAACGCAGCGAAGACTACTACTCGGAAGGCCAGCTGATCTGGCTGGACGTCGATACGCTGATCCGCGAAAAGACCGGCGACAAGAAATCGCTGGACGACTTCGCCAAGGCCTTCTACAGCGTCAACGACGGCAGCTTCGTGCCGGCCTTCTACACCTTCGAGGACGTGGTCGCGACCCTGAGCAAGGTGGTGCCGCACGACTGGGCCACCTTCCTGCGCTCGCGCGTCGACGGCCACGGTCCGGGGGCGCCGCTGGATGGCCTGGCGCGCGCCGGCTGGAAGCTGGTCTACACCGACACCCCGACCGATTACATCAAGGGCGCGGACGACCGCAACAAGGTCGCCGACCTGAGCTACTCGGTGGGCTTCACGGTCAGCGCCGAGGGCAACATTCGCAACATCATCTGGGACGGCCCGGGCTTCCGCGCCGGCCTGGCCGCCAACAGCAGCATCGTCGCCGTCAACAACCGCGTGTTCAAGCCGGACGTGCTGAAGGCCGCGATCAAGGCCGCCAAGGACAGCAAGGAGCCGATCCAGCTGCTGGTCAAGAAGGGCAACGTGCTGCGCACGATCGCGCTCGACTACCACGGCGGCCTGCGCTACCCGCGCCTGGAGCGCATCCCGGGCACCAAGGACCGCCTGGAGGGGATCTATTCCGCATTGAAGTGAACGTGGGCCGGAGACAGGAGACAGACATGGACATGATGCCGATTCTGCCGGAAACCGAGGTCGAAGCGACGGCCGCCCTGCACCTGGGGCGCTTGCTGTTCGTGTTCGGCCGCATGGACCTGAACCTGGACCAGGCCATGCTGAAAGCCTGTGCCGCGCAAGACGTCGCGCGCGAGATCGTCAGGATCGAGCGCCTGTCCTTCGAGGACAAGCTGCGCGAGTACGAAGCCCTGGTACTGGCGCGCAGCACGGACGATGCGCAGCTGCTGGCGCGCTGGCAGCGCTGGTTCGCAGCAGCGCACGCGCTGCACCGGCTGCGCAGCGCCTTCGCGCACGGGCGCTGGGGCTTCCAGAACATGCAGCAGCAGATCGTCCATGTTTCCACCCTGCCGGGCAGCCCGAACCAGGACGAGGTGCGCTACACCCTCACCGGGTTCGCGGCGCGGGTTGCCGAGGTCGAGGATATCGCCGAGGAGTTTTTTGCCCTGACGCGGCCGGTGCGCTGAGGCAGGCGGCGGCAACTAGGCTTGCATGATGGCCGCCAGCTCGGCGGCGATCTGCTGCGCCAGCAGGTGGATGTGGTAGCCATCGACGAAGCCGTGGTGGGCCTGCACCGAGAACGGCAGCTGCAGGCCGCCATCGGGGCCGGCGCTGAATCTGCCCCAGGCCAGGGATGGAATGTCCGGCGTGGCCAGCGATGCCATCGGATGCTGGATCGAGGTGAAGTCCAGCCAGGGCATGCAGGTCACGAACACCTGGTCCTTGGCCTCGCGCGGCGACATGCCCGCGTATTTGCGGTTCAGCTCCAGCATGGAACCCGCTTCCTCGCGCGCGGCCTGGCCGTTGGCGACGAAGGTGCGCACGTCGTCCGACCAGTCGAACTGGGCGAAATTCAGGTCGAAGTGCTGGTTCACGACCGTGAAGGACGGCAGCAGGCGCTCGATGCGGATCACCTCCCCTTCGAACACGCGGTAGCGGAAGTTCTCGATCTTCAGGATCGAGCGCAGCACGGCACACAGCAGCACGTGGAAAGGCGCCAGGTCTTGTTCCTTGCACCAGGGCCGGAAGTCCGGCAGGTCCATGCGGAAGCACAGGTTCACCGCCGGGCTTTCCATGCTGTCGAAAAGGTCGAAGCGGTCGCGCCGCCGTTCAAAATTCTGCATACTGTTTATTCAATTAATATAGCGCGCGCTCCAGGCCGCGATCACGCTCGCCACATAGGCCGCGTCTTCCTTGCGCGTCACCAGATGGTCGATGCCGTCCAGCGACACAAAACTCTTCGGATGCTGGGCGATGCCAAAAATACGGCCGGCGTTCTCCACGTCGACGGTACCATCCTGCGGCGCGTGCATTACCATCAGCGCGCGGCCCAGGCTGGCGATCCGTTCATGCAGCTGGTGCTGGGTCGCATCCTCGACGAAGTGCTGGCGGATGTCGAACGGGCGTCCAGCCAGGCACACGCGCGCCTCGCCCAGCTGCTCGATGGTGTCGAGGTGCTCGGACAGCAGCTTGTCGACCACGTAGTGCGGATCGCTGGGCGAGGCGATCGTCACCACCGCCGTCGATTCCGGAATGCGGTGGCTTGCGGCCAGCACCGCGGTGCCGCCCAGGCTGTGGCCGATCAGCAGCTTCGGCGCGGCGAAGCGGCCGCGCAAGAAGTCGGCGGCGGCGACCAGGTCTTCCACGTTCGACGAAAAATTGGTGTCGGCGAACTTGCCTGCGCTGTTGCCGAGGCCGGCGAAATCGAAGCGCAGCACGGCCACGCCGAGGTCGGCCAGGCCCTGCGCAATGCGGGTCGCGGCCAGCACGTCCTTGCTGCAGGTGAAGCAGTGGGCGAACAGGCCGTAGGCGCGCGGGGTGCCGTCGGGCGCATCGAGCTTGGCCGAGATCTTGCCGTGCGGCCCCTGGAAATCCATGCGTTCAGTAATCATGGGCGCCACTGTGCACCGGATCGGCCGCGCATGCAAGTCGGCGGCGCGCGCTATACTCATGAGCCCATCCTCGACAAAGGAAGCGTGCCATGGCCTCATCCAGCGAATCGGCGAATCCCCAGCAAGTCATCGGCCTGATCGGCGGCATGAGCTGGAAGAGCTCGGCCGAATCCTACCGCCTGATCAACGAAGATGTGCGCATGCGCCTCGGCGGCCTGCATGCCGAGGCGGCGGTGCTGCGTTCGCTGGGCCTCCGCGGTGCGGAGGAAAAGCAATGATCGAGACCCCGCTCACCCGCGACTTCATCCACGGCGCGGTCGACATCGAACAGACGCCGATGGGACTGTTACCGCACCGGCTGCCTGCCTGGGCCCGCGCCCAGTGCCCGGATGCGCAGCTGGCGATGGCGGAATCGCAGCCGTCCGGCGTGCGCCTGGTGTTCCAGGCCGCGGCCACCGTAGTGGAACTGGGGGTGCTCGCAACCAAGCGTGTCTACGGCGCCCTGGGTCCGCGTCCGGATGGCGTCTACGACCTGTTCATCGGCGGCGAGCTGGCGCAGCAGGGCAGCGTGCAGGGCGGCAGGACCCTGCAGATCGACATGGCGACCGGCGCGGCAAACGTCATCGAAGGCGAGGTGCAAGCCCTGCGTTTTGGCGGCCTGCCGCCCGGCCAGAAGACGATCGAGATCTGGCTGCCGCACGACGAAGTGACCGAGCTCGTGTCCCTGCGTTCCGACACGCCGCTGTCGCCGGTGCCGGCGGCGGGAAGGCGGCGCTGGGTGCATCACGGCAGTTCGATCAGCCAGGGTTCGAACACCACCCATCCCTCGGGCACCTGGCCCGCGGTCGCCGCCGTGCGCACCGGCTTCGACCTGCTGAATCTCGGCTACAGCGGCAACGCCCTGCTCGATCCTTTCGCCGCCCGCACCATTCGTGATCTGCCGGCGGACCTCATCAGCATCAAGATCGGGATCAACCTGGTCAACAAGGACCTGATGCGCCTGCGCGCGTTCGGCTCTGCCATGCACGGCTTCCTCGATACGATCCGTGAGGGACATCCGGCCACGCCGCTGCTGGTCGTGTCGCCCATCTTCTGCCCCATCCACGAGACGGTGCCGGGACCCTCGGTGTACGACCTGGATGCGCTTGCGGAAGGCCGTCTGCTGTTCCGGGCCGGCGGCAGCGCGGACGAGGTCCGGCAGGGCAAACTGACGCTCGGCGTGATCCGCGATGAACTGCGCAAGATCGTCGAGCAGCGCCGTGCGGGCGGCGACGCGCATCTCCGCTATGTGGACGGGCTCGAGCTCTACGGGCCGAACGACAACCTGCGGCTGCCGCTGCCGGACGAACTGCATCCGGATGCGGCCAGCCACCGGCTCATCGGCGAGCGCTTTGCGGGGCTGCTGCGCTGAGCGCCGGCTTCAGCCGAACAAGCCGTGCAGATACCAGCGCGGCTCCTCCTCGTCCGCGCCAATGCGCTCCCGG
>NZ_JANUGX010000013.1 GCF_024753245.1 Massilia norwichensis
CGGGAGCCCTTTTCTTATTTGGCGGAGAGGGTGGGATTCGAACCCACGGTACGGTCACCCGTACGCCTGATTTCGAGTCAGGTACATTCGACCACTCTGCCACCTCTCCTGGTAACCGGTCGCTGTATTCGCGAGAGGCCACATTATAGCAGCCTCTTGCGAAAACGGAAGAGCTATTTAAGCGGACGGGGTCAGGCGCTCGAGACCGCCCATGTACGGACGCAGCACTTCCGGAACGACCACGCTGCCGTCCGCCTGCTGGTAGTTCTCCAGCACGGCAACCAGCGTGCGGCCGACTGCCAGGCCCGAACCGTTCAGGGTGTGGACCATTTCCGGCTTGTTCTGGGCATTGCGGAACCGGGCCTGCATGCGGCGGGCCTGGAAGGCTTCGGTGTTCGACAGCGAGGAGATCTCGCGGTAGGTGTTCTGCGCCGGCAGCCAGACTTCCAGGTCGTAGGTCTTGGCGGCGCCAAAGCCCATGTCGCCGGTGCACAGCGACATCACGCGGTACGGCAGGCCCAGGCTCTTCAGGATGAACTCGGCCTGGCCGACCATTTCTTCCAGCGCTTCGTACGACTTTTCCGGATGCGCGATCTGCACGAGCTCGACCTTGTCGAACTGGTGCTGGCGGATCATGCCGCGGGTGTCGCGGCCGTAGCTGCCCGCTTCCGAGCGGAAGCACGGGGTGTGGGCGGTGATCTTGATCGGCAGCTGGTCCAGCGCCACGATCTCGTCGCGCACCATGTTGGTCAGCGAGACTTCCGAGGTCGGGATCAGGTAGAAGGTCTCGCCTTCGCCTTCGACGCCGCCCTTCTTCACCGCGAACAGGTCTTCCTCGAATTTCGGCAGCTGGCCGGTGCCGCGCAGCGAATCGGCGTTGACCATGTACGGGGTGTAGCACTCGGTGTAGCCGTGCTGGCCGGTGTGGGTGTCCAGCATGAACTGGGCCAGCGCGCGGTGCAGACGGGCGATGCCGCCCTTCATGACCGAGAAGCGCGAGCCGGTCAGCTTGGTCGCGGTGTCGAAGTCCAGGCCCAGCGGGCCGCCGATGTCGACGTGGTCCTTGACCTCGAAATCGAACTGCGGCGGCGTGCCAACCTTGCGCACTTCGACGTTGCCGGTCTCGTCCTGGCCGACCGGTACGGACTCGTGCGGCAGGTTCGGGATCGCTTCCATGAAGCGCGCCATCTTCTCCTGCACCTGGGCGAGGGCCACTTCGTTGGCCTTGAGTTCGTCGCCGATGCCGGCCACTTCCGCCATCACGGCGCTGGTGTCTTCGCCTTTGCCCTTCAGCATGCCGATCTGCTTGGACAGGCTGTTGCGCTTGCCCTGCAGCTCTTCGGTGCGCGTCTGGATCGCCTTGCGCTCGGCTTCGATGGCGTTGAAGCCGGCGACGTCGAGCTGGAACTTGCGGGTCGCCAGGCGGGCGGCGACATTGTCGATGTCTTTGCGGAGAAGTTGGATGTCAATCATTGTCGGTGGTTGCGCTTGGTTTTATCGAATGCGCAATTGTACCAAGCCGACAGGCTCCAGGTCCGCCAGATTCACCGGCCTTTCATCGAATCAGTTCAGGGCTGCCTTCTCGACGGCGCTCAGGCGGTGCGCCTTGATCACGACGGTCGGCACGTTCGGGTTGACCGCGGTGTTGGCAACGACCGCAGCCGGAGCGGCGCGGACCACGTCCGGGGCCTGGGCCGAGGCCATGGCATAGCTCGCGAAGTTGGCCACGACGGCAGCGACGATGAAGGCGGCTTCGAGGTTTTGACGCAGTTTCATGATGTTCTCCTTCGGGTTCGGTTGTCTGTTAAGTGCTTCGGTATGGTTGAACTTTACCGATTCGAACCCGGGACCTCCATCGACTTGCGACGGAGTGCCCAAAACACGGAATGAACTGCGAAAAAGCGGGTCTGGGGCCTTGTTCGCCCTGCCCTACTCGTCCTGTCCTCCACTGCGCGCATCCTCGTCCAGGCTGCGCAGCCAGGCCAGCTTCTCGGCGATCTTCGCCTCGATCCCGCGCGGCACCGGCTGGTACCAGCCAGGCTCCGGCATGCCGTCCGGCAGATAGGTCTCGCCGGCCGCATAGGCGTTCGGCTCGTCGTGGGCGTAGCGGTAGGCGTGGCCGTAGCCGAGTTCCTTCATCAGCTTGGTCGGCGCGTTGCGCAGGTGGACCGGGACCTCGCGCGACTTGTCCTTCTTCACGAAGGCCATGGCCGCGTTGAAGGCGTTGTAGCCGGCATTGCTCTTGGCCGCGATCGCCAGGTAGATCACGGCCTGACCCAGCGCCAGCTCGCCTTCCGGCGAACCGAGGCGCTCGTAGGTCGCGGCGGCGTCATTGGCGAGCTGGATCGCGCGCGGGTCGGCGATGCCGATGTCTTCCCAGGCCATGCGCACGATGCGGCGCGACAGGTACTTGGCGTCGGCGCCGCCGTCGAGCATGCGGCACAGCCAGTACAGCGCCGCGTCCGGATGCGAGCCGCGCACCGACTTATGCAGGGCCGAGATCTGGTCGTAGAAGTTGTCGCCACCCTTGTCGAAGCGGCGTGCGTTCAGGGTCAGCGCGTTCTCGACGAACTCGCGCGTGATCTGGGTGACGCCGGCGGTATCGGCCGAGGTCTTGGTCTGCTCGAGCAGGTTCAGGAAGCGGCGGGCATCGCCGTCCGCGTAGCCGACCAGGGTATCGACCGCGACCTCGTCGAACTGCAGGTTCTGCAGCACGCGCTCCTGGGCGCGCTTGAGCAGCTGGCGCATCTCCTCGTCGTTCAGCGCTTTGAGCACGTAGACCTGGGAGCGCGACAGCAGCGCCGAGTTGACTTCGAAGGACGGGTTCTCGGTGGTCGCGCCGATCAGCGTCACCAGCCCGCTTTCGACGAAGGGCAGCAAGGCGTCCTGCTGCGACTTGTTGAAGCGGTGGATCTCGTCGATGAAGAGGATGGTGTGCTTGCCGCCGGCCAGGAAGTGCTCGGCCTGCTCGATCGAGGCGCGGATGTCCTTCACGCCGGACAGCACCGCCGACAGCGCGATGAATTCGCAGTCGAAGGCATTCGCGGTCAGGCGCGCCAGCGTGGTCTTGCCGACGCCCGGCGGACCCCACAGGATCATCGAGTGCGGCCGGCCCGACTGGAACACCAGGTTCAGCGGTTTACCCGGTCCCAGCAGGTGGCTCTGGCCGATCACCTCGGCGATGGTCTTGGGCCGCAGCGCTTCGGCCAGCGGCGCCGCGGGTTCGGTCTTGAATAAGTCGTGGTTGTCCATGCCGCCAGTGTAGCCGAACGGACGCCAGGCGCGTACTCAGCGCAGCAGCACCCGGCCGTAGGCGGTATCGGTGCGCTCGCCCTTGAGCGCCGGATCGAAGCCGAAGCGGCAGCTTGCCACATAGGCCGCCAGCGCGTCGGCGACGGCCGGTGCCAGCGTCGCGCCTTCCGGCTTCACGCCGCGCGCCTGCCCGTTGGGGTCGACCAGCAGGCGCACCTTGACCCCGTCCGCGCCGCTGGGCCGGTTGTCGTAAGGTTGGAAGCCGGCGAAGCGGCCGCTGGCGGGACAACTGCCCGGCACCAGGTGCGGACGCAGCGCGTGTTCGCCGTCCAGGCTCCAGACGTACTGCACCGGCAGCGCCGCGCCGCCGGCCTTGGCCGCCTGCGCGGGCGTGAAGCGGCAGGCCTGGAGAGATTGGACCACGGCCTCGTCGAGCATCGCCCAGCCGCTCGATTTCGCCACCTGGACATCGGCGACGCGGCCGTCGGGCGCCAGGCGGAAGCGCAGCGTGGTGATGCCTTCGAGTTCGTAGCGGATGGCCTCGCGCGGGTAGGCCGGGCGGACGCAGGATTCGGGGGACAGCGCGGGCACGGATGCGGGCGAGGCCGCGTCTGCCCGCGTTTGCACGGCCAGGGCGGCAAGCGCCGTCAGCGCCAGCGCGCCCAGGCCGGTTTTCACTGGCTGACCACTTCCGCCCCTTTCGGGACCTCGAACTTGAACTGCTGGGCGCCCAGCTGCGGATTGCGCTGGAAGTTGGTGAACTTCAGCACCGAGGTCTGGCCGAACGAATCCTTCAGTTCCATCGCCTGCGGCACGCCGTCCTTCAGGCCGATGCCGATCTGCTCGAAGGTCGTGTCCTTGGCTTTCGGGGTCGCGGTCAGCCATTCCAGGCCGTCGCGCGCGCCCGCTTCGGCCAGCGTGAAGTTCTTTTCGAGGTCGTTACTGCCGAACAGGATCGCGGCCGGCGAGCTGCCCAGGGCGTTGCCGAGCTTGCGCGTGGTGACCTGGTTCAGGTCCTTGTCGTAGACGTAGAGGGTCTCGCCGTCGGCCTGCAGCACCTGCTCGTAGGGCTTGTGGTAGGTCCAGATGAATTTGCCGGGGCGGGCGAACACGAAGCTGCCGCTCGATGCCGGCTGGGCCTTGCCGGCGCCCTGCCTGCTGCGCAGCTGGGTTTGCGTGAATTCGCCGCGCGCGGCCTTGGTGCCGGAAACGAAGGTCTTGAACTGGTCGAGGGCGCTGGCGGATGCGGTACCGCTCAGGGCGAAGGTGGTGGCGGCCAGCAGGCCGGCCAGGGTGAGGTTCAGCTTCATGGTCATGATTTCGTCCTTTTCTTATTTGGTCATGAAGGCGGCCAGGCGTGGGCACGGGGTGCCCACCCTACCGTAGGGTGGGCGGCCTCCGCCCACGATCGGCGCTTACTCGGCGCTGGTCGCCGGCACCAGAATGTCGCGGTTGCCGTTCGACTGCATCGGCGACACCAGGCCGCTCTGCTCCATCTGTTCGATCAGGCGCGCGGCGCGGTTGTAGCCGATGCGCAGGTGGCGCTGCACCAGCGAGATCGAGGCCTTGCGGTTCTTCAGCACGACCTGCACGGCCTGGTCGTACAGGGCATCGGCTTCGCCGCCGCCCTCGCCCGCCGCCGCGCCTTCGCCGCCGCCATCTTCGAGCGTGCCGCCTTCGAGGATGCCCTCAATGTAATTCGGTTCGCCTGTCGATTGCAGATGTTTTACAACTCGATGCACTTCGTCGTCCGAGACGAAGGCGCCGTGCACGCGGACCGGCAGGCCGGTACCCGGCGGCATGTACAGCATGTCGCCCATGCCCAGCAGGGTTTCCGCGCCCATCTGGTCGAGAATGGTGCGCGAGTCGATCTTCGAGCTCACCTGGAACGCGATACGAGTCGGGATGTTCGCCTTGATCAGGCCCGTGATCACGTCCACCGACGGACGCTGGGTCGCCAGGATCAGGTGGATGCCGGCCGCACGCGCCTTCTGCGCGATACGGGCGATCAGTTCCTCGACCTTCTTGCCGACCACCATCATCAGGTCGGCCAGCTCGTCGATGATGATGACGATGGTCGGCAGCTTCTCGAGCGGCTCGGGATTGTCCGGCACGATCGAGAACGGGTTCGGGATGTGCTCTTCGCGCTTGGCCGCCTCCAGGATCTTGCTGTTATAACCGGCCAGGTTACGCACGCCCAGCTTCGACATCAGCTTGTAGCGGCGCTCCATCTCGTTCACCGCCCAGTTCAGCGCATGGCCGGCCTGGCGCATGTCGGTCACGACCGGCGCCAGCAGGTGCGGAATGCCTTCGTACACCGACATTTCCAGCATCTTCGGGTCGATCAGGATCAGGCGCACGTCGTCCGGGTCGGATTTATAGAGCAGCGACAGGATGGTGGCGTTGATGCCGACCGACTTGCCGGAGCCGGTGGTACCCGCCACCAGCAGGTGCGGCATCTTGGCGAGGTCGGCGATCACCGGCTTGCCGGCGATGTCCTTGCCCAGCGCGACGGTCAGGCTGGACGGGCTGTCGCCATACACTTTCGAACCGACGATCTCGGTCAGGCGCACGATCTGGCGCTTCGGATTCGGCAGCTCGAGCGCCATGTAGTTCTTGCCGGGGATGGTCTCGACCACGCGGATCGAGGTCAGCGACAGCGAACGCGCCAGGTCGCGCGCCAGGTTGACGATCTGGCTGCCCTTCACGCCGGTGGCCGGCTCGATTTCGTAACGGGTCACGACCGGGCCCGGATAGGCCGCCACGACCTTGGCTTCGACGCCGAAGTCTGACAGCTTCTTCTCGATCAGGCGACTGGTGAATTCCAGGGTCTCGACGGCGACCGATTCCTGGGCCGGCGGCGCGTCGTCCAGCAGGCTCAGCGGCGGCAGCGGCGAATCGCCGGGCATGCCGTCGAACAGCTTGTTCTGCCTTTCCTTCTCGGCGCGCTCGGAACGCGGCACGCTGACCACCTGCGGCTCGATCTTGATCGGGGCCGGGGCGCTGGCGGCGGCGCTGGCGGCAGCCGGTGCGGGCGCCGCTTCGCGCGCGGCAGCCGGGGCCGGGGCCGGGGCGCGCGGCGTCACCACGCCATCCTCGTCGATGGTCTCGTCGAACTCCCCGCCCAGCATCGGCTCGGCGCGCGGCGCCGGCCTGGCGTCGATCTGCGGCTCGGCCTTGTCGAGCTTGTCCGCCTTGGCCTTGCCGACCTTGGACATCACTTTCGACAGGAAGCCCGGGGCCGGGGCGGCGCTGCCCTCCTCGGCGTCCTCGTCCATGCGCGGCTCGGCCTTCGCAGCCGGTGCCGGCGCATGCTTCTCGACGTATTTGGCGCGCTCGGTCACCACGACCTCGTCGCGGCGGCTGGCCGCGACTTCGCCGTGGCGGCGGTCTTCGCGGTCTTCCAGGCGCAGGCGGAACCAGTCGACGCAGGATTCGATCGCCTCGCCGATGCGCTCGGCGACGGCCAGCCACGACACCTGGAAATACCAGGAAAAGCCGAGGCCGAAGACCAGCAGCAGCAGCAAGGTCGCGCCGGTCATGCCGAATGCGGTGTAGGCCGGGTAACCGATCACCTGGCCCAGCACGCCGCCAGGATCGCGCGGCAGCTCGACCTTCAGCCAGCGAATGCGCAGGTATTCAAGGCTGACGCTGCCGGCGAACATCAGGGCGAAGCCGATCCAGCGGATCACCGCCTCGCCCTGGTGCTCCTCGGGCTCGGGCTCGGCGGTCTCGATCACGAAACGCTTGTGCAGGCGGCGGTAGCCCTTCCACACGGCGCGCGCGAAGCAGACGCACAGCCACCAGGCGGAAAAGCCGAAAATGAACAGCAGCAGGTCGGCCAGCCAGGCGCCGGCGCGGCCGCCCAGGTTCATGACGTGCGGCACGGCCGCCTCGTGCGACCAGCCCGGATCGGCCTTGTTGTAGCTGAGTAATATCAGCACAAAGTACAGCAGGGCCACGGCCGTGGCCAGCCAGCGCGCCTCGGACAGCAGGCGAACCAGCCGGTTCGGCATCGGCTGCCGCGGCGGTGCGGGCTTGCGGGTGTAGGTCGACGTTGTCGATTGACTATTCTTGCTCATGCTGATTGAAACCGATGCTGCTATGTAAGACTTACCAAGATTAACCATTCTAAGCGATATATTGCCCAGTGGCCCCATGATTCATGCTCGCGTGCATCATCGACTATAATGTGCGCCACACATCCCCTTGAGAAAGTGGCGTCCCAACCCCACTTCCTTTCCCTTACCAATAAGACGAATTCCTGCAATGACCACTCGCAAACACGCCAAAGTCCTGATCCTCGGTTCCGGCCCCGCCGGCTATAGCGCCGCCGTCTACGCCGCGCGCGCCAACCTGAATCCGATGCTGGTAACGGGCGTCGAACAGGGCGGCCAGCTGATGACCACGACCGACGTCGAGAACTGGCCGGGCGACCCGCTGGGCGTCCAGGGTCCGGAACTGATGCAGCGCCTGCTGCAGCACGCCGAGCGCTTCAATACGGAGATCGTGTTCGACCACATCCACACGACCTACCTGAACGAGAAGCCGATCCGCCTGGTCGGCGATTCGCACGAGTTCACCTGCGACGCCCTGATCATCGCGACCGGTGCCTCGGCCCAGTACCTGGGCCTGCCGAGCGAGCAGGAATTCATGGGCAAGGGCGTGTCGGCCTGCGCCACCTGCGACGGTTTCTTCTACCGCAACCAGGAAGTGGCGGTGATCGGCGGCGGCAATACCGCGGTCGAGGAAGCGTTGTACTTGTCCAACATTGCCAGCAAGGTCACGCTGATCCACCGCCGCGACAAGTTCCGCGCCGAGCCGATCCTGGTCGACCGCCTGATGCACAAGGTCGAGGAAGGCAAGATCGTGCTGGAACTGAACCAGACCCTGGACGAAGTGCTGGGCGACGCCAGCGGCGTGACCGGCCTGCGCCTGAAAGCGAGCGACAGCGACGCCACCAAGGACGTCAAGGTGCACGGCCTGTTCGTGGCGATCGGCCACAAGCCGAACACCGGCATCTTCGACGGCCAGCTGGAAATGCACAACGGCTACATCAAGACCCGCAGCGGCACCGAAGGCATGGCCACCGCGACCAGCGTCGAAGGCGTGTTCGCGGCCGGCGACGTGCAGGACCACGTGTACCGCCAGGCGATCACCTCGTCGGGTTCGGGCTGCATGGCGGCGCTGGATGCGCAGCGTTATCTGGAAGCGCTGGAGTAAACTGCAATTAACTTGGGTTCCCGCCTGCGCGGGAACGACGTTTCAATATTGCGCGGGAACGACGGACGATATGGCGGGCTTGAAAGACTTCTCGGACTTGAAATCCTTGCGCGACCAGCTCAAGGAAGACCAGCGCCAGCGCGCCATCGAAAAAGCCGTGCGCGAGCGGCGCGAACGCATCGAACGCGAGCGTGCGGTCGAGTTCCGCGCCGCGGTCAAGGATGTCACGCCGATGCCGGAGTCGGACCGCTACGTCTGGCGTCCGGCCCAGGAAGCCGAGCTGCGCGCCCTGGCCACCGGCCAGCGTGCCCCGCAGTTCCGCACCGACGAGGAAGAAATCGCCGCGGTGCTCAAGGAATCCATGCTGTCCGACCAGTTCGACGTCGAAGGCCTGCTCGACGAAGACCCGACCCTGAGCTGGTCGGCGCCCGGCGTCGGCCCGGACGTCGTCAAGAAGCTGCGCAAGCGCCACTGGCAGGTCGAGGACGAACTCGACCTGCACGGCTACACGCGCGACCTGGCGCGGCGCATGGTCGACGCCTTTCTGCGCCGCTCGAGCAAGAACGGCGTACGCTGCGTGCGCATCATCCACGGCGTCGGCTATGGCTCGGCGGGCGGCGAACCGGTCCTGCGCGGCATGGTGCACAGCTGGCTGGTGCAAACGACCGAGACGGTCGCCTTTTGCGTGGCCAACCGCACCGACGGCGGACACGGCGCGCTGATCGTCCTGCTGCGCCCGGCGCTGGCGGACGAATAAGGGCCAAACGCCCTGCGGCAAGGCGTCGAAACCTGTAATATGCATGCTGAGCGGAACCGCCGTGGTTCCTGCATGAGAATGGATGACGCGAATTGAAGTCCAGTACCCCTGTGCCGATGGGCGCCCCGCTGCGTGTCGACCTGCTTAATTGCGCAGATGAACCGATCCACGTACCGGGCCTGATCCAGCCGCATGGAGCGCTGATCTTCTTCACCGCCGCCGGCGAGGTCGAAGGCTGGAGCGAAAACGCACCCGCCGCGCTCGCCATCCCGCTCGAACTTGGCACCCCCTTCGATGCGCTCGGCCTGAGCCCCGCCGTAGCCGAACTGATCCAGGAATGCCTGGACAACATGAGCGAGGGCGACACCGCGCCCATAGTCACCGCCATCATGGTCGGCGCGGCCGAATACGACTGCGTGGTGCACGCTCACCGCGGCCGCGTGATCGCCGAATTCGAGGCGCGCGAAGTCGCCACCGACACCGTCGCCCAGTTCGCCATCAAGGCGCACAGTTCGATCGACCGCCTGCGCCGCCAGAAGACCGTCCAGTCCCTGCTCGAGACCGCCGTGCGCCAGGTCCGCGAATTCACCGGCTTCGACCGTGTGATGGCCTACCGCTTCCGCCCCGACGACAGCGGCGACGTGGTGGCCGAAGCGCGCCGCGAGGATATGGTGCCCTTCCTGGGCCAGCGCTATCCGGCCGGCGACATCCCGCCGCAGGCGCGCCGCCTGTACACGCTGAACACCCTGCGCAATATCGCCGACGTCACCTACCATGCCGTGCCGCTGCTCGGGCCCGAGGGCAGCGCGCCGCTCGACCTGAGCTTCGCGGTGCTGCGCAGCACCTCGCCGATCCACGTCGAGTATTTGCAGAACATGGGCGTCGGCGCTTCGATGAGCGTGTCGATCGTCATCAACGGCCGCCTGTGGGGCCTGATCGCCTGCCACCACATGGGCCCGAAACGCGTGCCCTACTCGATCCGCATGGCGGCCGACGTGCTGGCCCAGGTCATCGCCTCCACGGTCCAGGGCCTGGAATCGCGCGAGGAAGCCGACCTGGTCGAACGCGCCGCCAAGGTGCGCACCAGCCTGGTCGAATCGCTGCTGCTGGAAGAAGACCCGATCGAAGCGCTGATGGCGCACGCCGACGGCATGATGGAAGCGGCGCGCGCCCAGGCCATGGTCGCGACCCAGTCCGGCCGTGTGGTCTGCCGCGGCATCGACCTGGCCTGCGCCGAGAAGATCGTGGCGGCGCTGCCGCAGGACGCGCACGACCTGGTGGTGCGCGAATGCCTGCACGACTGGCCCCAGGAAGTCCGCACAGGCCTGGGCAAGTGGGTCGGCGTTCTGGCCCTGCCCTTCGACCCGCCCAGCAACGGCTGGTGCCTGCTGCTGCGCCCGGAGCAGATCGAGCAGGTGGCCTGGGGCGGCAAGCCGGACAAAAGCACCCGGTTCGGCCCCCTCGGCGAACGCCTGACCCCGCGCGGTTCCTTCGAGGCCTGGATCGAGACCGTGATCGGCTGCGCCCATGCATGGGAAGACGGAGTGCTGACGCACGCCCGCATGACCCTCGGCGAACTGGCGCGGGTTTCGAACGCGCGCCGCGCCCAGCTCGAGTCGACCCGCGCCCAGCTGCTGGCGATGCTGGGCCACGACCTGCGCGACCCGCTGCACTCGATCAACATGGCCGGCATGGTGCTGGAAAAGACCGATGCCAGCGACAAGAGCACGACCCTGGGCCGGCGCATCCAGTCGTCCAGCAACCGCATGCAGCGCATGATCGGCCAGGTGCTGGACATGAGCCGCATCGACCGCGGCCTGGCGCTGGGCGTGACCCTGGAAGCGGTCGACCTGGCGGCCCTGGTCGAGGACATGGTCGAGGAAGCGCGCCTGGCCTACCCGACCATCGACTACCAACTGCGGATCGATGGCGCGGCCATGGTGATGGCGGACAGCGGCCGTCTCGGCCAGGTGCTGTCCAACCTGCTGAGCAATGCGCGCCACCACGGCGTGCCGAACCATCCGATCGCGACGCGCCTGTGGACGGAAGATGGCGCGGCCTGCGTCAGCATCGTCAACGCCGGCGCGGCGATCCCGCACGAGGTCGAGTCCGGCCTGTTCAATCCGTTCAAGCGCAGCTCGCTGAACAATCCGCGCAACCGCACCGGCATGGGCCTGGGCCTGTACATCGCCCAGCAGATCGTGCGCGAGCATCGGGGCGAGATCGCCTACCGCCATGAAGACGCGGCGCCCGGTACCGCGGGCTGCGGCCAGGTCGTCTTCACCGTGCGGCTGCCGCTGGCCTAGACCACCAGCAGCCGCATGACCCTCATCCGCTTCATCGAAATCATGGCGATCCTGGTCGGCGCCTTCTCGGGCTTCATCGAGGCGCGCCGCAAGCGCATGGACCTGGTCGGCGTGTTCACCGTCGCCTTCATCGCCGCGTTCGGCGGCGGTACCCTGCGCGACATCCTGCTCGACCGGCGCCCGCTGTTCTGGGTCGCGCACGAGGAATACGCGATCCTGATCTTCGTGCTGGCCATGGTGGCGTCGCCGCTGATGAAGACCCTGCGCCACATCGTGTCCGAGCGCCTGATCGTGATCGCCGACGCGGTCGGACTGGGCCTGTTCTCGGTGGCCGGCGTGGCCTCGGCGCTGGATGCGCAGATGCCGCTCTTCATCGCCTCGATGATGGGCGTGATCACCGGGATCTTCGGCGGCGTCCTGCGCGACATCGTCTGCAACGAAGTGCCGATGGTCTTCCGCGACGGCAAACCTTATGCGATCTGCGCTTTCGTCGGCAACTGGCTGTTCCTGGTGATGGGGATGTACGGCGTCCCCCACGATTTCGCGCTGTGGTCGAGCGCCCTCTTCATCAGCGGCCTGCGCCTGCTGACCTGGAAATTCAACGTGCAGGTGGGGCGCTAGCGGCCACCATGCGCGCCACCCGGCCCGAGAAATCGGTGAGCGAGAAGGGCTTGGTCATGATGTGCATGCCGGACTCCAGCGCGCCCTTGTTCAGCACCGCCGACTCGGCGTAGCCGGTCACGAACAGCACCTCGATACCCGGATGGCGGTCGCGCACGGCGGCGGCCAGCTGGCGCCCGTTCATCCCGCCCGGCAGGCCGACGTCCGTGATCAGGGCGTCGATGCGGCGGCCGTCGGCCTGGTCCAGCGCCGCCGCGGCGTTGGCCGCTTCCAGCACCTCGTGGCCGGCATCGCGCAGCAGCTCGGCGAGGATGGCGCGCAGCGGCTCCTCGTCGTCCACCAGCAGCAGCGTGGCGCGGCGCGCATGCGGCAGCGCGGCCAGCGGCAGCGGTGCCTCGTCCGGTGCCACGCTGCCGTGGCAGCGCGGCAGTTCGATGCTGACGGTGGTGCCCTGCCCCGGCGCCGACTTCAGCCCGACCTGGCCGCCGCTCTGGTTGACGAAGCCGAACACCATCGACAGGCCCAGGCCGGTGCCCTCGCCGATCGGCTTGGTGGTGAAGAAGGGTTCGAACACGCGCGCGGCGATATCCGGGGGCATGCCGGCGCCATCGTCGATCACGCAGATGCGCACCTGGGGCAGCTCGCCGCGCAGCGCATCCTCGGTGCGGATGCGCAGCTGGCCGCCCTCGGGCATCGCATCGCGCGCATTGATGGCCAGGTTCAGCAGCGCGCTCTCGAGCTGGTTCGGGTCGCAGCAGACGACGCCCTCGCTGCTGCCGAGTTCCAGCCGCACCGCGATCGCGGGGCCCACGGTGCGGGCGATCAGGTCTCGCATCGACGAGACCAGTTTGTTGACGTCGGTCGGCTGCGGGTCCAGGGTCTGGCGGCGTGCGAAGGCGAGCAGGCGGTGGGTCAGGCTCGCGGCCCGGTGCGCCGCGCCCTCCGCGCCGTCGAGATAGCGCCGCAGGTTGCCGGTGCGGCCCTGGTCGAGGTGGAAGCGCGCCAGCTGCAGGTTGCCGACCACGCCGGCCAGCATATTGTTGAAGTCGTGCGCCAGGCCGCCGGTGAGCTGGCCGATGGATTCCATCTTCTGTGCCTGGCGCAGCGCATCCTCGGCCTGCTGCAGCGCCTCCCGGCGCGCCTTTTCCTCGGTCACGTCGCGTCCCGCCATGTACAGCAGCCGGCCCTGCGGGACCACGGTCCAGGAAAGCCAGCGCCAGCTGCCGTCGCGGTGGCGGCTGCGGATCTCGTACTGGTTGATCGGCCTGCCCGCAGCGAGCTGCGACAGCACCGCCTTCAGTTCGTCCAGCTGGTCCGGATGCGCGAACTCCACGAAGGGCGTCACCTGCAGCTCGGATTCGAGCCAGCCCAGGGTCTGCGTCATCGCCGGATTGCAGCTCAGGAAGTAGCCGTCGATGTTCGCCACCGCCAGGATGTCTTGCGAGATCATCCATAGGCGGTCGCGCTCGGCGGTGCGCTCGTCGAGCAGGCTTTCCAGCTTGCGGTTGGCGCTGCGCAGCGCGTTTTCCGCACGGGCGCGTTCGACCGCGTTCCAGGTGCGCTCGGCCACGTCTTCCGCCAGCGCGATCTCGTGCGGCGCCCAGGCCCGCGCGCCGCGCTGGTTGACGATCAGGATGCTGCGCAGCTTGCCGTCGCGCAGAATCGGCACGCCGATTTCGGCATTCGTCTGCACCGTCTGGAAGTTCTGCACCGTCTCGGGCTCGTCGGCCATCTGCGCGGCGATGTCGTCATGCACGCTGGTACGGCCAAGCTTCAGCTGGTCGAACAGGCCCTTGCCGAAATCGCTGACCGCGAACACGCCTTTCAGTACCGGAATGCTGCCGTCGGTGTAGTTGGAGTGGAACACGACCTCGTTCTCGTCCAGCTCGATTTCGGCGAACAGCACGCGGTTGGCCTGCAGCGCCTCGCCCAGCAGGGCGCTGGCGCGGCGCGCGATCTCGTAGGGATCGGCCAGGCCGCGCAGCTGGTCGGCCATACGCAGCTGGAAGGCCAGGCGCCGTTCGGTGAGGACGCGGCGCGTGGTGTCGGTGGCAGCGCCGACCAGGCCGGCGATGCTGCCGTCGTCCTCATAGATCGGCGAATACGAGAACGTGAACCAGGTCTGCTCGTCGCGCCCGTGCCGCCGCATCACCAGCGGCATGTCCTCGATGAAGATCGATTCGCCGGCCAGCGCGCGTTCGATCAGCGCTTCGAGCTGGCCCCACAGTTCGGACCACACGGCGCGGAAGGGCCGGCCCAGCGCAGCCGGGTGCTTGTCCTGCAAGAAGGCGATGTACGGTTCGTTGTACAGCATGCCCAGCTCCGGCCCCCAGACCATGAACATCGGATGCTTGGAGTCGAGCATCAGGCGCACGACGGTGCGGATGGCCGGTGACCATGTCTCGGGCGCGCCCAGCACCGATCCAGTCCAGTCGTGGCCGGAAAACAGGGAGGAGAAGTTCTTGGTAACGTGTGAAATAAGCGCTCCGGGACCAAGGCGCCGGCAATCCGGCCTGCATTCATTGTAGCGCCGCGCCGCCGGAGACGGCGCGCGGCCCTTCCGCTCAGAGCATCGTTTCCAGATGCTCGACCAGGATCTCGAGCGACACCGGTTTCGGGAAGAAGCGCACCTGCTCCAGGGTCGGGCCGACCTCGATCGGATTGGCCGAGATCATCACGGCCGGCAGGCCGGGCTGCAGCGCGCGCAGGCGGCGCAGCAATTCGTCGCCGTTCATGCCCGGCATCTTGTAGTCGGTGATGACGACATCGGGCGCATCTGCCCGAAAGGCATCGAGCGCCTGCTCGCCGCTGTAGGCCACCGACACGCGGTAGCCCTTGATCGACAGGTAACGCTCGAAGACATAGCCGACGGCCTCTTCGTCGTCGACCACCAGGATATGTTTTAGCTTTGAATCATCCACGCATCGCCAGGGCGCCAGGCCTCATGTAACAATCTAACAAGCAAATGTAACATGAGGCCGGCGCGCAGGACAAGCAGATTCAGACCGCGTCAGGGCCGGTCTCGCCGGTGCGGATACGGATCACCTGCTCGACTTCCTGCACGAAGATCTTGCCGTCGCCGATCTTGCCGGTGCGCGCGGCCTTGATGATGGCGTCCACCACCTGCTCGGTCATGCTGTCGTCGACCACCACCTCGATTTTTACCTTTGGCAAAAAATCGACCACGTATTCGGCACCGCGGTAAAGCTCGGTATGGCCTTTCTGACGGCCGAAGCCCTTGACCTCGGTCACGGTCAGGCCGGTGACGTTCACTTCGGCCAGCGCTTCGCGCACCTCGTCCAGCTTGAAGGGCTTGATTACGCAGGTAATCTGTTTCATGGCTCGTTTCTCCTATCAGGTTCTGTTATTGATCTGGAATCCGGGACAGCTGCGCCATCCACACGGTCGCTTCCGAGTCGCTCGGCGCGCGCCAGTCGCCACGCGGCGACAGCGAACCGCCATTGCCGACCTTCGGCCCGTTCGGCACGCAGGAGCGCTTGAACTGGCTGGTCTTGAAGAAGCGCCACAGGAAGATGCCCAGGTTCTTCTTGATGGCGGCCAGGCCGTATTCGTTGCGGGCCGGGCTGCCGCCTTCGGGCCAGGGCCCGGCATTGCGGTCGTGCCAGGCGCAGTACGCCAGGTAGGCGACCTTGGCCGGCGTGAAGCCGTAGCGCAGCGTGTAGTAGAGGTTGAAGTCCTGCAGTTCATAGGGGCCGATGAAGTCTTCGGTCACCTGGGCCGGCTTGCCCTCCTCTTTACCCGTGCCGGTCTTGCCGGGCACGAGTTCGGGGCTGATCTCGGTTTCGAGTACCTTGATCAGGACGTCGGAGCCCGTGTCGCCGATCTGGTGGGTATCGGCAACCCAGCGCACCAGGTGCGAAATCAGGGTCTTCGGCACGCTGGCGTTCACGTTGTAGTGCGACATGTGGTCGCCGACGCCGTAGGTGCACCAGCCCAGCGCCAGCTCCGACAGGTCACCGGTGCCGATCACGATCGCATGGTGGTGGTTGGCCAGCCGGAACAGGTGGCTGGTACGTTCGCCCGCCTGCACGTTCTCGAAGGTGACATCGTATTCTTCCTTGCCCTCGGCGTAGGGATGGCCGAGGTCCTTCAGCATCTGGATACAGCTGGGGCGGATGTCGATCTCGTGCGCCGTGCAGCCGACCACTTCCATCAGCTGGCGGGCCTGCTGCAGCGTGCGCTCGCTGGTGGCGAAGCCCGGCATGGTGTAGGCCAGGATGTTCGAGCGCGGCAGGCCGAGGCGGTCCATGGCCTTGGCGCAGACCAGCAGCGCATGGGTCGAATCCAGGCCGCCCGAAATGCCGATCACGACCTTCTGGTGGCCGGAAGATTGCAGGCGCTGCAGCAGGGCCTGGACCTGGATGTTGTAGACCTCGGTGCAGCGCTCGTCGCGCCGTTTGCCGTCCGCCGGCACATAGGGGAAGCGCTCGATGGTGCGCTGCAGCGGCAAGTCTCTGTCGAGCGGCAGTTCGAGGGCGAAGCGCGTGTGGCGGAAGCTGGCCACTTCGTCGGCATGGCGGCGCACCGACTGCGCGAAGGTGGTCGTGTGCATACGGTCGAGCGACAGGCGCTCGAGGTCGACATCCGCCAGGATCAGGTGCGAGTCCTGCAGGAAGCGCTCGGACTGGGCCAGCAGGTCGCCCTTTTCGTAGATCAGCGACTGCCCGTCCCAGGACATGTCGGTGGTCGATTCGCCCAGGCCGGCCGAGGTGTACAGATAGGCCGCCAGGCAGCGCGCCGACTGCTGGCTGACCAGCTGGTGCCGGTAGCCGCTCTTGCCCACCACCACGTTCGAGGCCGACAAATTGACCAGCACGGTGGCGCCGGCCAGGGCCGCGAACGAAGACGGCGGCACCGGCACCCAGACGTCTTCGCAAATCTCGACGTGGAAACGGAACAGCGGCACATTCTCGAGTTCGAAAATCTGTTCCGGGCCGAAGTTCACCTCTTGGCCCAGCAGGGTAATCCGGTCGACGGCCGCGTTGTCCGCCGCACTGAACTGCCGGCTTTCGTAAAATTCGCCATAATTGGGCAGGTAGGACTTCGGCACCACGCCCAGGATGCGGCCGCCGGCCACCACCACCGCGCAATTGAACAGCACATGGTTCACGCGCAGCGGCGCGCCGACGACTATCGCCAGCGGCAGCTCGCGCGAAGCCTCGACGATCTGCGCCAGGCCGTCGAGCACGGCTTCGAGCAGCGCGCGCTGGTGAAACAGGTCGTCGCAACTGTAGGCCGAGAGGCCCAGTTCCGGAAAGGCGGCGAGCACGGCGCCCTGCTGCGCGGCTTGCCGCGCCAGCTTGAGCGTTTCCTGGACGTTGAAGGCCGGGTCGGCCACGCGGCAGCGCGGGCTGCCCACCGCCACCCGCGCGAAATCGTGCGAGTACAGGTTGAAGAATCGCTTATCCATGTTCAGCTTTTCATTATTCGGAAGTCATCTTGAATTATCGCACGCATATCGCTTCCTCTCTGTCCGAGATCGGTCAAACGGCCTGGGACGGACTGGTCGCCAGGCAGGACAACGCCAACCCTTTCCTCTCGTATGCCTTCCTGCACGCGCTGCACGAATCCGGCAGCGCCACGCCGGAGACCGGCTGGCAGCCGCAGTTCATCGTCCTCTACGACGACGCAGGTGATGGGGAGCAGCTGGTCGCCGCCCTGCCGCTCTACGTGAAAGGCCATTCCTACGGCGAATACGTGTTCGACTGGGCCTGGGCCGACGCCTACCAGCGCAACGGCCTCGATTACTACCCCAAGCTGCTGAGCGCCATTCCGTTCACGCCGGTGACCGGCTCGCGCCTGCTGGCCGTCGATGCGCGCGCGCGTGCCGCGCTGATCGAGGTATTGCAAGGAACCCAGCAGGCGAGCGACGTTTCTTCGACCCACATCCTGTTCCCGCCCGACGAGCAGGCGCGCCAGCTCGGCGAAGCGGGCTACCTGCTGCGCAGCGGCGTGCAGTTCCACTGGATGAACGCCGGCTACGCTTCCTTCGACGAGTTCTTGTCCACGCTGGAGCAGAAGAAACGCAAGAACATCCGCGCAGAGCGCCGCAAGGTGCTTGAAGCCGGCGTGACGATGCGCCGCGTGCGCGGCATCGATGCGACGGACGACGACTGGCGCTTCTTCACGCGCTGCTATCGCCATACCTATGCCGAGCATTACTCGAAACCCTACCTGAACCTGGACTTCTTCCGCCGCATCGGGCGCGAGATGCCGGCCAATCTGCTGCTGGTGATCGCCGAACGGAACGGCGAACCGATCGCCGCTTCGCTGGTCGTGCATGACGAGACCACTTTGTATGGCCGCTACTGGGGCGCGCTCGAGCACGTGCCCTGCCTGCACTTCGAGACCGCCTACTACCAGCCGCTGGAATTCTGCATCGAGCAGAAGATCCAGGTGTTCGAAGGCGGCGCCCAGGGCGAGCACAAGATGGCGCGCGGCTTCCTGCCGACCCGGACCTGGTCGGCGCACTGGCTGGCGCATCCTTCGTTCTCGAATGCGGTGGAGACCTTCCTGCAGCGGGAAAGCGGCGGCATCGACGACTATATCGATGAGCTGAACGAGCGCAATCCGTTCAAGGGGAGCTAACGGAACGCGGCCGTTTGCCGCACGATGCTAAGCTTTTCCCACGCCTTGAACGCAGACCGGGAGAACAGCATGAGCAAGACCGTCGGTGATTTCTTCGTCGAACGCCTGTACGAATGGGGGGTGCGCACCATCTTCGGCTACCCCGGCGACGGCATCAACGGCGTGCTCGGCGCGCTCGACCGCGCCAAGCACAAGATCGAATTCATCCAGGTGCGGCACGAAGAGATGGCGGCCTTCATGGCCTCGGCCCACGCCAAGTTCACCGGCCAGCCCGGGGTCTGCCTGTCGACCGGCGGACCGGGCGCGGCCCACCTGGTGACCGGCCTCTACGACGCCAAGCTGGACCACATGCCGGTGCTGGCGATCTGCGGCCAGTCCGCGCAGACTGCGCGCGGCGCCCACTACCAGCAGGAAGTCAACCTCGACCGCCTGTTCCAGGACGTGGCCGATTACGTGCACGAAGCGGCCGTGCCCTCGCAGGTGCGGCACCTGCTCGACCGCGCGATGCGCACCATCCTCGGACGCAACGGCATCGGCGTGCTGGTGCTGCCCAACGACCTGCAAGAAAAGCCGTATGAGGACCCGCCGCGCAAGCACGGCTCGGTGTTCTCCGGCGTCGGCTACGGCAAGCCGCGCATCGTGCCGCAGGAGGCCGACCTGCGGCGCGCGGCCGAGGTCCTCAACGCCGGCAAGAAGGTGGCGATCCTGGTCGGCGCCGGCGCGCTGCACGCCACCGACGAGGTCATCGCCGTGGCCGACCGCCTGCAGGCCGGCGCCGCAAAGGCTCTGCTGGGCAAGGCCGCCCTGCCCGACGACCTGCCCTGGGTCACGGGCTCGATCGGCATCCTCGGCACCAAGGCCAGCTGGGACATGATGAACCACTGCGACACGCTGCTGATGGTCGGCACCGGCTTCCCCTACGCCGAGTTCCTGCCCGAAGAGGGAAAAGCGCGCGCGGTCCAGATCGACATCGACCCGACCATGCTCGGCCTGCGCTACCCGGCCGAAGTCAACCTGCACGGCGACAGCGCCGAAACCCTGCGCCTGCTGCTGCCGCTGCTGGAACAGAAGACCGGCGACTGGCGGCGCCACGTCGAAAGCCAGGTGCAGGATTCCTGGAAGCTGCTCGAAAACCGCGCCCTGCAGCCGGCAAATCCGGTCAATCCGCAGCGCGTGACCTGGGAACTGTCGCCGCAGTTGCCGCCGGACGCCATCGTCACCAGCGACTCCGGCTCCTGCGCCAACTGGTTCGCGCGCGACCTGCGCGTGCAGCGCGGGCAGATGTATTCGCTGTCCGGCGGCCTGGCCTCGATGGGCGCGGCGGTGCCGTATGCGATCGCCGCCAAGTTCGCGCACCCGGACCGGCCCGTGATCGCGCTGGTCGGCGACGGCGCCATGCAGATGAATAACATGGCCGAGCTGATCACGGTGGCCAAGTATTGGCGTTTGTGGAAGGATCCGCGCTGGATCGTCTGCGTCTTCAACAACCAGGACCTGAACCAGGTGACCTGGGAACAGCGCGTCATGGAGGGCAATCCGAAGTTCGAGGCCACCCAGCAGATTCCGGACGTGCCCTATCACAAGTTCGCGGAGCTGATCGGCTTGAAGGGGATCTATTGCGACAGCGGCTCGGAAGTCGCCACCGCCTGGCGCGAAGCCTTTGCCTCGGACCGCCCGGTGGTGCTGGAATTCAGGACCGATCCGGAAGTGCCGCCCCTGCCCTCGCACATCACGCTGGATCAGGCCAAGTCCTTCATGAGCGCGATCGTCAAGGGCGATCCGAAGGAAGGGTCGATGCTGGCTGGGGTGGCGCGGCAGGTGTTTAGTAGTATTCTGCCGAAGGATAAAGATTGAATTACTGGCCAGCGCTTGGAATAAACGTTTGTAGAATTCTAAAACTTTAGATTTTACTTACGTTTACATACTCCTCGCGCACGGCCGTAACTTGAACTAATTCTCCGCCCGGATTGACTTTTACAAAGACATCCTCAGCAAAATTATAAGTACAAATAAATTCTTTTTCACTCAGGAATTCGGATTTTGCAAGAGGTGCGACAGCGTTCATTTTCTCGTTAAGCGTCGTCTCCAATGCGTTACCAGACTTATCGAAAACAGGAATCTCACCTTTCACTTGAATAACTTCGAAGTGCTCGCTCATTTGAAGCTCTTGGAACCTCATGAGGGCAGCTTCATTTTCAAAATAATATTGAAAACGTAAGAACGGCACACCATAAACTTCTCGACTTAATTCTTCACCAAAGATCTTTCGAAAAGATTTTTTTTCGATATCGTTGACCCCTACGACGAAAAGATGATCTGGATACATTTTCTTAGACAAGCTTACGCCAACCGCAAATAGTTGGTGCAGGTGCATCAAACAGCTTAGGCCGCCTGCTCGATGACTACAAAGCACTAAAAAATGCTTCTTTTTTGCGATATCCAGATACTTTTCTAATGAAGAAAACAAGTTTCTCTCGAAACCGCTACCAATATTTACATACTTCTCTACACGGCTGTGGTCTGCGTGAAAGAGTATCTCAGCGATTTCCACCGCTGCGTCGTCATGAAAGTATTCAGGAATAGTATCGACAGCAAATTCATAAGCTATTTTTAGCAATCCGATCTTAAATTCAAACAGATCGATGGAGAAGCCGCCTTGAATATTTGGGCGGGCGATTGACCTTACCGCCTGCTCTGGCAACTTCAACTGCTCAAGTGGCACCTTCAATTTTTTCGCCACGCCATCCAGGATGCCGCTCAGCTTATTCTTATCGCTGGCATCGACACAGATGCTGACCCTGGTCCCATCATCGAGTTTTTCGTACTCCACAGTCGGAACGACATACGGCACAAGTTTGCCGTCGCCATCTATGCGGAGTTGCACCCTGCGGCTTTCTTCGCCATCTATCCGGTGAATCCCAATGAACGGATTTGGCAGTTTTTTCGATTTTCCTTTTAAGCCCAGGGTAAATCGCTGAAACTCGGAAAACTTGTGATTAACAAGCTTGACATCGACAGTCGAGCCCATCCGGGAATTACACTGAGTGCAAACGGAATAGATGTGATAGTACCCACCCAGCGCATCCGGAATCACATGTTCATCTGAAAACGCTTCCTTGAACTTACGACAGATAATGCACTGTTTCATTCATGCCCAATTCATCATTAAAAATTAGCCCGGCATACTATCACTTCTTGGGATGCACCAGCACGCTCACGCCGCCCGCCCCATATCGCCCTTTTCCCACCACAGCGACGGATTGTTGTCAGCCAGGTCGCGCAACAGTTCCCACACCACTTTCACCCGCCGCAGGCGGTACAGGTCGGTCGGCGCGGCCAGCCAGAACGAGCGCTCGGCGTAGAAGCCCGGCAGCACCGGCACCAGGCGGCCGTCGTCGGGAATCGCGTACGGCGGCGCCATCATCAGGCCCATGCCCAGCGCCACCGCCTCGACCTGGGCACCCATGCCGAGCGAGCAGAAACGCCGGCGCGGCGTGAAGCCGAGTTCGTTCAGGTAGGATAGCTCGCGGCTGGCCAGGCGGTCCTGCACGTAGTCGACGAAGTCGTGGCGTTCGAGGTCGGCGTGGCTGCGGATCGGCGGATGGCGCGCCAGGTAGTCCGGCGAACCGTACAGGTAGAAGCGGAAGGAGGCCAGGCGCGTGACGACGTAGCGGCCGGTGGCGGGCGGGTCCAGCATCACGCCCAGGTCGGCCTCGCGGTTGGCCAGGTTGGCGAAGCGTGCCAGCGACAGCATCTCGATCGACAAGTCCGGATGGGTATCGAGCAGCTTGACCAGCAGCGGCGCCACCACCCGCACCCCGAACACGTCCGGCACGCCGAGCCGCACCACGCCCTGGGCGCCGACTTCGGTGCCGCCCAGTTGTTCGAGCGCGGCCAGCGAGGCGCCTTCCATCGCTTCCGCATGCGGCAGCAGCGCGTGGCCCATTTCCGTCAGCTCGTAGCCCTCGCGCGAGCGGTCGAACAGGGTCGTGCCGAGCTGGGCTTCCAGGCGGTCGATGCGCCGCGCCACGGTCGTGTGCTCGACTTCCAGCCGGCGCGAGGCGCCCGACAAGGTGCCGGCGCGCGCCAGTTCGAGGAAGAAACGCAGGTCGGTCCACTCAGGCAGGCTATTCATATGGTGATTGTCTGATATCAACAACAATGATTGTGCACCAGTGAACATGCAGCCGCCAGAAGTTTCCAGGGTTCACGCACAAAGCCGCCACACACAGAGTGAAAACCACGCTTCTCCGGCACACCGACGCACGACACGGCCGAGTTCCTGTGCATTTTTGCACACCCTATGAGCGCGTTGTTATCTATTCAACCAAGTTTGAGCGATGCAAACTCTGCAGCGTGCGAAAACCTGAACGCATGCTGCTATTAAAAATTATTAGGAGACATACGATGCGTCTTACCGAAAAGAAAATGCTGCTGAACCGTTCCGCCATCTCCACCGCCGTGCTGCTGGCGATCTACGGTGGGGCCATCGGGATAGCCCATGCCCAGGAAGGTGCGGACAACGGCGCTGCCGCCGCTGCGCCCGCCACCGCACCGGCCGCGGCCTCCGCGTCCGACAACATCAACCAGGTAGTCGTGACCGCGCGCCGCCGCGCCGAGCTGATCCAGGACGTGCCGGGCGCCGTCACCGCGATCTCCGGCGCCGAGCTGGAAAAGAGCGCGATCCCCGACATCACCGCCCTCACCGACACCGTCCCGAACACCACCCTGAAAGCCTCGCGCGGCACCAACACCACGCTGACCGCCTTCATCCGCGGCATCGGCCAGCAGGACCCGGTGGCCGGCTACGAGCAGGGCGTCGGCATCTACCTGGACGACGTCTACCTGGCCCGCCCGCAAGGCGCGCTGACCGACATCTACGACCTCGAACGCATCGAAGTGCTGCGCGGCCCGCAAGGCACGCTGTACGGCCGCAATACCATCGGCGGCGCGGTCAAGTACGTGACCCGCAAGCTGGCGCCCAAGCCGACCCTGGACGCCAAAGTCACCATCGGCAACTACGGCGAGAAGGACCTGGTGCTCAAGGGCAGCATGCCGATTTCGGATATCCTGCGCATCGGCGCCACCGTCGGCACCTTCAACCGCGACGGCTTCGGCCGCAACATCCTCAACGGCCGCCAGAACTACAACAAGGACGTGATGGCCGGCCGCGTCAGCCTCGAGCTGACCCCGACCCCGGACCTGTTCATCCGCCTCGCCACCGACAAGACCGTCGACGATTCCGAAGCGCGCCAGGGCCAGCGCCTGACCGCCGGCCCGGCCCCGGCCAGCATCCAGCCGGCACCCGGCACCTACGACACCCGCGCCAACCTGTACACGGTGCTGGGCCACGACCAGAAGGTCACCACCGAAGGCAGCTCGCTGCTGGCCGAATACACCATCGACCCGACCCTGTCGGTGAAGTCGATCACCGCCTACCGCAAATCGAAGTCGTATGCGCCGATCGACTTCGATTCGCTCGAAGTGCCGCTGTGGGAAGCGCCGTCCTTCTACAAGGACAACCAGACCAGCCAGGAATTCCAGCTGACCTATACCGGCCAGAAGGTACAGGGCGTGGCCGGCCTGTTCTACATGAAGACCAATGCGTACAACGACTTCGACGTGCTGTACAACGCCGCCGGCGGCCTCTCGCTGCTGACCCACGACGACATCGATTCCAAGACCTGGGCCGTCTACGCCGACGCCAGCTACAGCCTGACCGATGCCTTCAGCGTCACGGTGGGCGGCCGCTACACCGAGGACGAGCGCCGCGCCGAGATCTTCAAGGCCACCTACCTCGGCCTGAACAGCTCGCCGCGCCTGGGCAACGCCGCCGCCGTCCAGTTCGGCGCCGCCAACACCAACCTCGGCAAGGACGACCTGCACCGCACCGACAAGAAGTTCACGCCGAAGCTCGGCTTCGGCTACAAGCTGAGCCCCGAGCACAACGTGTACACCACCTGGTCGAAGGGCTTCAAGGGCGGCATGTTCGATCCGCGCATGGACCTGTCCGCCACCGGCGGCCCGACCTCGGTGGTGTCGCTGGCCAAGCGCGCCGGCGTGGCGCCGGAAGAAGTCAGCAGCGTCGAACTGGGTCTGAAGTCGTCGATGAACGGCGGCCGCCTGCAGACCAACGCCGCGGTCTTCTACACCGACTACAAGAACGTGCAGATCCCGGGCTCGATCCCGACGTTTGATGCCAGCGGCAACGTGAACGGCTTCGCCGGCAGCCTGACCAACGCCGGCAAGGCCAAGATCAAGGGCCTGGAACTGGAGGCGGTCGCCTACGTCACCAACCAGCTCAGCGTGAACGCGATGTACAGCTACATCGACGCCAAGTACAACGAGTGGATGGTGGCGAACGGCGCGGCGCTGGTAAACATCGCCGGCAGCACCGAGTTCCAGAATACCCCGCGCAACTCGGCCAACATCGCCGTCAACTACGAATGGCCGATGACGGTGATGGGCCGCTCCGGTTCCTTCAGCCTGTCGAACAGCGTCTCGTACAAGAGCAAGGTGTACCAGACCGAGATCGCCCGCGCCACCGGCGTCGCCAGCCTGGATGCGACCATCCCCGGCAACCTGGCCCTGGCCCAGGACGGCTTTGCGCTGTGGGATGCGGGCCTGGTCTGGACCAGCGCCGACCGCAAGATCCAGGTCGGCCTGCACGGCCGCAACCTGACGGACAAGCGCTACAAGACCGCCGGCTACAACTTCTCCGGCTTCTTCAACACCGTCACCGCGTTCTACGGCGACCCGCGCACCGTGCGCGGCACCGTCAACGTGAAGTTCTGATCCGCCCCGCAAGACGGCCACAGGGGCGTCCCGCGGGACGCCCTCTTTTCAAGAGATATCGGGGTCCAATGTCCACCTACACAGAAATCAGCTTCACGAGCGATGACGGTCTTCGCCTGTATGCGCGCGACTACCCCGCCAGCTCGGGGCCGGCGCGCCTGCCCGTGATCTGCATCCACGGCCTGACCCGCAACTCGGCCGACTTCGACGAACTGGCGCCCCTGATCGCGGCCCTGTCGCGGCGCGTGCTGGCGGTCGACGTGCGCGGACGCGGACAGTCGCAGCGCGACCCCCGGCACGAAAACTACAACCCGGTCGTGTATGCCGCCGACGTGGTCAAGCTGATGCACGAACTGGGCATCGCGCGCGCCGTCTTCATCGGCACCTCGATGGGGGGCCTGATCACGATGACGCTGGCGGCCCAGCACAGCGACATGGTCGCCGCCGCGGTCCTCAACGACATCGGCCCGGTGCTGTCCGAAAAGGGCCTGGCGCGCATCGCCGGTTATGCCGGCAAGGCGGTCGCGCTGGGCAGTTGGGAAGACGCCGCCGGCTTCATCAAGGACATCAACGCGTGCGCCTTCCCCGACAACTCCGACGCCGAGTGGGGCAAGTGGGCGCGCCGCGCCTTCGAGCAGATCGAGGGCGGCCGGCTGGCGCCGCGCTATGATCCGAACATTGCCGTCGGCATGCAAACCGGTAAACTCCGTCCGACGTCGCTGGCGGCTCGGATGGCCTTCCGCCGGCTGGCGAAGAAGCGCCCGGTGCTGCTGGTGCGCGGCGCGCTGTCCGACCTGCTGGAAGCGCGCCAGGCCGACTGGATGCGCCGCGCCGCGCCCGGCATGCAGTACGTCGAGGTGCCGAATGTCGGCCATGCGCCGATGCTGACCGAACCCGCCGCACTGGAGGCGATCGCGCAGTTCCTGGCGACCGTCCCCTGAACAGAACACAGCAAGAGAAAACGAGGAGACCACATGAAGATCATCAAGCCTATTCCTACCGCCCTGCTGGCGGCCTTCATCGCCACCGCCGGCAGCAGCAGCGCCGCATTTGCCGCATCGGCGCCCGACCTGAAGGTCGCCCTCATCGCCGGCAAGACCGGCGCCCTGGAAGCCTACGCCAAGGAAACCGAGACCGGCTTCATGATGGGCCTCGAATACCTGACCGGCGGGAAGATGGAAATCAATGGCCGCAAGATCAAGGTGATCGTCAAGGACGACCAGGGCAAGCCCGACCTCGGGCGCACCCTGCTGGCCGAAGCCTACGGCGACGACAAGGTCGACATCGCGGTCGGCACGACCTCGTCCGGCTCGGCGCTGGCGATGCTGCCGGTGGCGAAGGAATACAAGAAGGTGCTGATCGTCGAGCCGGCCGTGGCCGACGAGATCACCGGCGCCAAGTGGAACAAGTACATCTTCCGCACCGCGCGCAGCTCGATGCAGGACGCGCTGGCCGCCGCCTCGACCTTCAAGAGCGGCAGCGTGGCCTTCCTGGCCCAGGACTATGCCTTCGGGCGCGACGCCATCAAGGCCGGCAAGGAAGCGCTGGCCGCCACCGGCTCCAAGGCCAGGGTGGTGCACGAGGAATACGCGCCGGCCGCCTCCACCGACTTCACCGCGCCCACCCAGCGCATCTTCGACGCCCTGAAGGACAAGCCGCAGCCGCGCGTGCTGCAGATCGTGTGGGCCGGTCCGAATCCGCTGAACAAGATCGCCGACATGAAGCCGGAGCGCTACGGCATCGCCCTGGCCCCGGGCGGCAACATCCTGCCGGTGATGAAGACCTGGAAGGCCTACGCCGGCACCGAAGGCACGATCTTCTATTACTACGGCTTCCCGAAGAACAAGATGAACGACTGGCTGGTGGCGGAGCACACCAAACGCTTCAAGGCACCGCCGGACATGTTCACCGCAGGCGGCATGGCGGCGGCCGGCGCCGTGGTGGCGGCGCTGACCAAGGTGCCGAATGCGAACGGCGACCAGCTGGCGGCGGCGATGGAAGGCATGTCCTTCGAGACCCCGAAAGGCACGATGAGCTTCCGCAAGGAAGACCACCAGGCCCTGCAGCCGATGTACCACTTCCGCATCAAGAAGGACCAGAAGAACGAATGGGACATCCTGGAACTGGTGCGCGAGATCCCGGCCTCGGAACTGCCGCTGCCGGTGCGGAACAAGCGCTGACATGAACGCCGCAGCGCAGCAGGCCTCCCTCTCGACCCGCGACCTGACGATCCGCTTCGGCGGCCACGTCGCGGTGAACGCCGTGACGGCCGACTTCTATCCCGGCACCCTGACCGTGATCGTCGGTCCCAACGGGGCCGGCAAGACCACCTATTTCAATCTGGTGTCGGGGCAGTTGGCGGCGACTTCCGGCAGCGTGCACCTGGCGGGCCGCGACGTGACCAAGCTCGGTCCCGCGCACCGCACGCGCCTGGGCGTGGGGCGCGCGTTCCAGTTGACGAACCTGTTCCCGCACCTGAGCGTGCTGGAGAACGTGCGCCTGGCGGTGCAGAGCCGCGCCGGCATCGGCCTGAACATGTTCTCGGTGTGGTTCGGGCACAAGGCCGTCATCGAACGCGCCGAGCATTACCTGGAGCGGGTCTCGATGATCGCCAAACGCGACGTCATGGTCGGCACGCTGCCGCATGGCGACCAGCGCAAGCTCGAAGTCGCGATCCTGCTGGCGCTGGAGCCCGAGATCCTGATGTTCGACGAACCCACGGCCGGCATGAGCGTGGACGAGGTGCCGGTGGTGCTCGACCTGATCCACCAGGTGAAGGCGGAGCGCAACAAGACCGTGCTGCTGGTCGAGCACAAGATGGACGTGGTGCGCTCGCTGGCCGACCGCATCATCGTGCTGCACAACGGCACCCTGGTCGCGGACGGCGAGCCGCGCGAAGTCATGCAATCGAAAATCGTACAGGAAGCCTATCTTGGAACTCCCGAACATGTCTGAGCTGACAGGTGAGCCGATCCTGACCCTGTCCGGCGTGCACACCCACATCGGCCAGTACCACATCCTGCAGGGCGTCGATCTGGTGGTGCCGCGCGGCGGCCTGGCGGTCCTGCTGGGCCGTAACGGCGCCGGCAAGACCACGACCCTGCGCACCATCATGGGCTTGTGGAAGGCCAGCAGCGGCAGCATCGTATTCGACGGCCGCGACATCACGAAGCTGGCCACGCCCGACATCGCGCGCGCCGGCATCGCCTATGTCCCGGAGAGCATGGCCGTGTTCTCGGAACTGACGGTGCGCGAGAACCTCTACCTGGCGGCGCGCAACGGCCCACTGGATGAGGCGCGCGTCGACTGGATCTGCGGCTTCTTCCCGGCGCTGAAGAAATTCTGGCACTACCCGGCCGGCAATCTCTCGGGCGGCCAGAAGCAGATGGTGGCGATCGCCCGCGCGATCGTCGAGCCTCGCAAGCTGCTGCTGGTCGACGAGCCGACCAAGGGCCTGGCGCCCGCCATCGTGCAGAGCCTGATGATGGCCTTCCGCGAGCTGAAGGACACCAACACCACCATCCTGCTGGTCGAGCAGAACTTCAATTTCGTCAAGACCCTGGGCGATACGGTCGGCGTGATGGACGACGGCCGCGTCGCCCATGCCGGCCTGATGCACGACCTGGTAGGCGACGACGCCCTGCAGCAACGCCTGCTGGGCCTTTCCCTGGATTCCCACCAATGAGCGCTACTCTCCCCATCAGCGGGTCCAAGCCGCAGGCCGATGCCGCCCTGCCGGCCGCGAAACGCGACCTCGCCCCGCTGCTGCTGGTGCCGGCCCTGGCGCTGGCGGTGCTGCCCTTCGTCTCGCTGCCGACCTGGGTCACCCTGACCGTCGCCGGCCTCGCCATGGGCATGATGATCTTCATCATGGCCAGCGGCCTGACCCTGGTGTTCGGCCTGATGAGCGTGCTGAACTTCGGGCATGGCGCCTTCGTCTCGGTCGGCGCCTTCAGCGCCACGCTGGTGCTGCTGCCGATGCGCAACTGGCTCGAAGCCGACTCGCTGGCGGCCAACCTCGGCGTGCTCGGGCTGGCCGTGCTGGTGGCGATGCTGGTCACGGCGCTGATCGGCTGGGCCTTCGAGCGCATCGTCATCATGCCGGTCTATGGCCAGCATTTAAAACAGATCCTGATCACGATGGGCGGCATGATCGTGTCCGAACAGCTGATCAACGTGATCTGGGGCGCCGAGCAGATTCCGCTGCCGCTGCCGTCCTCGTTGCGCGGCGCCATCTTCATCGGCGAGGCCGCGATCGAGAAGTACGGCCTGCTGGCGGTCGTCGTCGGACTGGTCGTGTTCGCGGCGATGTTCCTGACCCTGAACCGCACCAAGATCGGCCTCCTGATCCGGGCCGGCGTCGAGAACGGCGAGATGGTCGAAGCCATGGGCTACCGCATCCGCCGCCTGTTCGTCGGCGTGTTCGCGGCCGGTTCCGCGCTGGCCGGCCTGGGCGGCGTGATGTGGGGCCTGTACAAGGAGACGCTGGTCGCCAGCATGGGCAGCGAAGTCATGATCATGGTCTTCATCGTCGTCATCATCGGCGGGCTGGGTTCGGTGGGCGGCTGCTTCATCGGCGCCCTCTTGATGGCGCTGCTGCACAACTATGCCGGCTTCCTGGCGCCCAAGCTGAACCTGGTGTCGAACATCGTGTTGATGATCGCCATCCTGCTGTGGCGTCCGGCCGGCCTGTATTCGACATCGCGAGGCTGAGCATGCTGATCAAACTTCTTTCCGGCGATCTGCCGCGCAGCCGCGCGCTGACGGTGCTGCTGCTCGTGGTGCTGCTCGGCCTGCTGCTGGTGCCATTCCTGTTCGCCGGCGCGCGGCCGCTGAACACCGCCGCCACCATCTGCGTCTACATCGTGCTGGTGGCGTCCTACGACCTGCTGCTGGGCTATACCGGCATCGTCTCCTTCGCCCACACGATGTTCTACGGGATCGGCGCCTACGGCATCGGCATCGCCCTGGCCAGCGTCGAAGAGCCGACCTGGGGCATCGTCTTCACCGGCCTTGGCCTGGCCCTGCTGCTGACGATTGCGCTGGCCTTCGTGATCGGCCTGTTCGCGCTGCGCGTGCGCGCCATCTTCTACGCCATGATCACCCTTGCCGTGGCGTCCTCGTTCACGGTGCTGGCCTCGCAGCTGTCGGATTTCACCGGCGGCGAGGACGGCCGCACCTTCAGCGTGCCCGAACTGCTGTCGCCGGGCTTCACGCTGATGGAAAACGAGGTGTTCGGGCGTGCGGTGGACGGCAAGCTGATCACCTATTACATCGTGTTCTTCGGCTGCCTGCTGCTGTTCCTGTTCCTGCTGCGCCTGGTCAACTCTCCCTTCGGCCGAGTGCTGCAGGCGATCCGCGAGAACGAGTTCCGCGCCGAGGCGCTGGGCTACCGCACCGTGGTCTACCGCATCTGGGCCAACGTGCTGGCGGCCGTGGTGGCGGCGCTGGCCGGCGCGCTGATGGCCCTGTGGCTGCGCTACGTCGGCCCCAAGACCTCGCTCGGCTTCGAGGTGATGACCGACATCCTGCTGATCGTGGTGATCGGCGGCATGGGCACGATGTATGGCGCGGTGATCGGCGCCGCCCTGTTCATCCTGGCGCAGAACTATCTCAAGAGCCTGATGGGCCAGGCCTCGGAAGCATTGGCCGACCTGCCGATGCTGGCCGCGGCCCTGCATCCGGACCGCTGGATGCTGTGGCTGGGCGTGCTGTTCATCCTCTCGATCTACTTCTTCCCGATCGGCATCGTCGGCAAGCTGCGCTTCCGCCGCAAATGACGTCGTTCCCGCCGCAATAACCGTCTTTCCCGCGGCAATAACCGTCGTCCCCGCGGCAATAACCGTCGTCCCCGCGCAGGCGGGGACCCAAGTTCTGGCGTGATCAACTTGGGTTCCCGCCTACGCGGGAACGACGATCCTCCCGGGCCTGCCTCAAGCGCCCAAACCGCCAGCACGGCAGTACCTTTCAGACGGCCTAAAGTCCAGCCCGCGCCTTAGCTAAAGATCAATGACCGTTGTCATCTCGATCATATGATGAGCTCAGCATGGCCTCGTCGACCAGCCAGCGCGAGCGATTCACCATCCTACTGGCTTCCAAGAAAGGGCTTTCCATGAAACCCGTTAATAGCTTGTTTGCGGCAGCCGCGTTTTCGCTAGCCGCACTCGGCACCCAGGCCGCCCAGGCCCAGGGCGTCGAAGTACTCAACGAAGGATTCGACAACGTCGGTGCCCTGAGCGGATGGGCCCAGGTCAACAACAGCGTGCCGCCCGGCGACGGCTGGTTCCAGGGCAATGCCGGCCTGTTCCCGGCCCAGTCCGGCGCCGCCGATTCCTATGTCGCCGTCAACTTCCTCAGCGCCGCCAACGGCAGCGGCACGGTCGACAACTGGCTGATCACGCCGGAACTGAGCCTGAACGGCGAATCGGTGCTGAGCTTCTACACCCGCCGCGCCGGCGAAGCCGGCTTCAACGACCGGCTCGAAGTGCTGTTTTCCACCGGTTCCGGCACCGACCTCAGCGGCTTCACCAGCGTCGGCACCATCGGCGGCAGCGGCAACTACCCGGCCGAGTGGGAACAGTTCAGCGCTACGGTCACGGCCAACGGCAGCGGCCGCTTTGCCTTCCACTACTTCGGTCCCGCCGACACATTGAATTATGTGGGCCTGGACACGGTCAATGTCGTGACGGCGGTGCCGGAGCCGTCCACCTGGGCGATGCTGGGCGTGGGTCTCGGCCTGCTCGGCCTGCGCCGCCGCAAACCGCAAGCCTGAACGGAGGATGCCATGTCGAAACAGAAGATGATGACCCTGAGCATGCTGGCCGCGCTCTGCGTGCTGGCCACGATGAGCATGCACGCCAGGGCACAAACGAGCGAAAGCCAATCCGGCCAGGAAGGCATGGTGGTGGTGCGCGATCCGGCCACCGGCAAGATGCGCGCGCCGACGCCGCAGGAATTGCGCGAGCTGCGCGCCAAGGCCCCGCGCCCGGCGGCCGCAGTCGCCGGCAACCCGCCGCAGCAGCCCAAGGCCTTGACCGGACGCCACGGTGCCCACGGCGTGCGCCTGGGCGAGAAGACCCTGGTCTACGACGTGGTCACGCGCGGCGAGGACGGCAAGCTGTCCAGCCAATGCGTACAGGGCGAAGACGCCACCCGGCACGCCCTGCACACCGACAACGCCCAGCAAGAGGAGCACCGCCATGAAGCCCGCTGATCAAGCAAAGCCCGGCCATCCGCGCCTGCAGCAGGCGGCGGCCGGCGTCGTCGCCACCATCGCCTGCGCCCTGGCGCTGGCGGTCGGCGCCATGACCACCGCGCACGCTGCCGCCACCATCGTGATCGTCAACCAGAACGAGCCGGGCGTGGGCTTCAACGATCCGACCCCGGCGGGCCCGGTCGGCGGCAATCCCGGCACCACGCTCGGCCAGCAGCGCCTGTACGCCTTCCAGCGCGCGGCCGACATCTGGGGCGCCACCCTGACCAGCAGCGTGCCGATCCGGATCGGCGCGTCCTTCGTGCCGCTGTCCTGCACCGCCACCAGCGCCGTGCTCGGTTCGGCAGGCGCCAACGAGATCTGGAGCGACTTCCCGAACGCGCCGCGCGCCAACACCTGGTATCCGAGCGCCCTGGCCAGCAAGCTGGCCGGCGAGGACGTCTCGACCCCGGGTGAGCCGCACATCATCGCGCGCTTCAATTCGCGCCTGGGCCTGTTCCCCGACTGCCTGCCGGGCAACGGTTTCTACCTCGGCCTGGACCGCAACTTCGGCGATCAGGTCGACCTCGTCACCGTGCTGCTGCACGAATTCGCGCACGGCCTGGGCTTCCAGACCTTCACCGACGACGAGACCGGCGAGGAAATCCTCGGCATCCCCTCGATCTGGGACTACTACCTGCTGAACAACGCTACCCGCCGCACCTGGGTCGAGAGCACGCCGGCCGAGCGCGCCCAGTCGGCCATGACCTGGCGCGGCCTGTCCTGGAACGGCCCGCGCGTGACCGCTGCCGTGCCGCAGGTGCTGGACCCGATGTCGAACCTCAACATCTCGGGTGCGGCGGCCGGTACCGCCGGCGGCGACTACGAGGTCGGCGATGCCTCCTTCGGCCCGCCGCTGGCGAATCCGCCGGTGCGCGGTCAGTTGATGCCGGTGGTCGACCAGGCCAATGGCACCGGCCTGGCCTGCGATCCGCTGAACGCCCTCAACGCACTGGCGGTGCGCGGCAACATCGCGCTGGTCGACCGCGGCACCTGCGATTTCGTCACCAAGGCCCGCAACGTGCAGACCGCCGGCGCGATCGGCATGGTGGTGGCGGACAACCAGCCGGGCGATGTGGCCGGCATGAGCGGCAACGATCCGAGCATCACCATCCCCTCGGTGCGGGTGACCCAGGCCGCTGGGGCCACGCTGAAGGCCAGCCTGCAGCGCCGTTCGCGCACCCAGTCGGGCGTGGTGGCCAGCCTGGGGGTGAACGCCAACCGCCTGGCCGGCACCGACCCGCAAGGCCGGATCCTGATGTACACGCCGACCATCTACTCGCCGGGCTCGACCGTCTCGCACTACACCACCGAAGCCAAGCCGAACCAGCTGATGGAGCCGTCCATCAACGACGACCTGACGCACGAGGTGACGCCGCCGCGCGACCTGACCTATCCGCTGCTGCAGGATATCGGTTGGTAATCCAAACCGGGTAAACAAAGCAAAAGGGCCGGCCCCTCGCGGGTGCCGGCCCTTCTTCATGGTCGCAATGCGCGGCGATTACTTCGCCTGGCCCTCGTAGGCCTTCACGCCGTTGACGATCTCTTCCTTGGCGGCGTCGACGCCGGCCCAGCCCTCGACCTTGACCCACTTGCCCTTTTCCAGGTCCTTGTAGTGCTCGAAGAAGTGCTGGATCTGGTTGCGGGTCAGTTCCGGCACGTCTTCATGCGACTTGATGTTGGCGTACACCGGCGCCAGCTTCTCGACCGGCACGGCCAGGATCTTGGCGTCGCCGCCGGCTTCGTCGGTCATCTGCAGCACGCCCAGTGCGCGGCAACGCACCACCACGCCCGGGATCAGCGGGAACGGGGTAATGACCAGCACGTCGCACGGGTCGCCGTCGTCGGCGATGGTGTTCGGGACGTAGCCGTAGTTGCACGGGTAGTGCATGGCGGTGCCCATGAAGCGGTCGACGAAGATCGCGCCGGATTCCTTGTCCACTTCGTATTTGACCGGATCGCCATTCATCGGGATCTCGATGACGACGTTGAAATCGTTCGGCACGTCGCGGCCGGCGTTGACGTTGTTCAGGCTCATGGCTTGTCCTTGGTTGCTTGGGTTGCTGTAAGAATAATAAAGGGGGCCATTATAGCGAATCGGCCTGGACTTGTGCGCCGCACAAGCCCGTGTTCCTTTACAGAACGGTGGCCAGCGCGCACTGGCGGAAGTGGCGGTTCGCCTCTTCTTCCTGGCCCAGGGCTTCGTGCAGCTGGGCCAGCTTCAAATGGGCTTCGCGCACATGCTCCGGATTGGTCGCGTCAAGCAGCGCCTGTTCCAGATAGCGCTGGGCCTTGCCCCACAGCTTCTGGCGCAGGCACAGCGCGCCCAGGGTCAGGGCCAGTTCGGCGTCGCCCGGGTGCTCGCGCAGCCAGCCTTCGCATTTCTCGATCTGGGCCAGCAGCGTGGCCGAGCCCTCCGGACCGGCAGCCTCGCGGTAGGCGCGCACCACGCGCTCGTCCCACTCCAAGGCCAGCGCGTTTTCGACGATCACGCGGGCTTCGTCGTGCAAGCCACGGGCGTTGAAGGCGGCGGCGGCGCGCGCCGCAATATAGGGCTTGCAACGGTCGGCGTTCGGCATCGAGGACCACATGCGGCGCAGGCTTTCGGCATCGTGGCCGCCCTCGCCCAGCAGCGCCTCGTAGGCCATCTCGCGCAGGCGGCCGGACAGGGCCGGATGCAGGGCGTTGCGCTTGTCCAGGATGCGCACCAGGCGCAGCACCTCGGGCCAGTTGCGGGCCTGCTGGTTGGCCTTCATCGCCCATTGCAGCGCGTGGATGTGGCGCTGGCCGCTGGCGTTCAGCTCGGCCACCGCTTCCAGCGCGCCTTCCGGCTTGTGCTCGTCGACCAGCAGTTCGGTCACCGTCATCAGGCGCGCGGTCTTGAGCGAGCCGTCGTGCAGGACCCCGGCCAGCCAGGCGTCGCGCCGTGCCGGTTCGCGCATGCGGTGCGCGGCACGGGCGCCGATCAGGGCCGCCAGGCCAGCATTGTCGGGCAGCTCGGCGGCGCGCTTGGCGGCCTTCTCGGCATGGCCGAAGCGGCCTTCGAACAGGGCTTTCAGCGCCTCGCGCAGGCCGCGGTTGGCTTCGCGCTCGCGCTTGCGCAGACGGTACTCGGCCACGCGCGCCGGCATGTCGAGGGTCGCGCGCACCGCCCGCGCCAGCACGTACACGGCCAGGAACAGGATCGCGGTGAGCACCACGAACAGGTTCAACGACAGGTCGATCCGGTGCGGCGGGTAGAAGAACACCACGTTGCCGGGGTTGAAACGGGCGGTCACGGCGATGCCGATCGCGGCCGCCATCAGGGCGACTAACCAGAGAAGCAGGCGCATCCGTCAGCTCCTCATGGTTTCGATTTGTAGTTGCGCACGGCGTTCAGGCTTTCCGACAGATCCGGCACCTCGATGGTGACGTTGTTGGCCTGTACCTGGCGCAGCAGGCCCTGCACCGACTGGGTCGAGCGCGCCTTGGTGTCGAAATAGCGGGCCAGCGTCTGCTGGGCGCTGCCGATATCGTCGCGGAAGGTGCCTTCGTTGCGCGACAACAGGGCCAGGCGCGCGTTCAGCAGGCGCAGCTTCAGGTTCTCGCGCACGAAATAGGCTTCGCCCGGCGACAGCATCAGCGCTTCCGGCCGGTCGACGGTGCGCACGCGGATCAGCTGGCGCATGTCGTCCCACATCTCGTGGCTCCAGTTGCGCCAGGTCTCGACCATGCGGCGGCCCAGCGACATCTCCTGTTCCGGCACGGCCGCAGCCGCAGCGCCCTTGGCGGCCTTGGCCGGCGGATTCACGCGGCTCGGCGCGCTCGGCTCGGCCGGCTTCTCGTCGGCCAGCAGCGGCAGGTTGTCGATCTGGCCGATCACGTTATCGAGGCGCAGCGCGATGCCGGCCTGGTCGACCTGGGGCAGCGCCTTCAGCTTGTCGATGTCGCGCGCGATGGCGCGGCGGATCGTGATGAATTGCGGCTTGTCGGAGCGCGACAGCGAGCGGTCGGCGTTGGCCAGCGCGATCAGCGCGCCCTGCACGTTGCCGGCCAGCTGCAGCTGCTGGCTGGCGGTCGACAGCACCTGCTCGATCTCGGACAGCGCCCATTCGTCGCGGTTCTTCGAGATGTCCTGGTACATCTGCTCGAGCGCGGCCTGCTGGCTCTGCGACTCGGTCTGGCGGCTTTCCAGCACGCCGACCTTGACCTGCAGCTCCTTGGCGGTTTCCTGGGTCTCGCGGACCAGCTGGGCGGTCTCGGCGTTCGAGGCGTTGTCCTTCTGCAGGGTCCTGGCGACGTCTTCGCGCAGGCGGTTGAAGCGGCTGTGGGTCGACCAGGTCTGCAGCGCCAGCAGCACGGCCAGCACGATGATGGCCACATTCTGCGGCTTGTTCAGCAGCCCGCCGACGCGGGTCATTTCCGGCACGCGCGGTTCGGCCGGCGCGGACGCCGCATAGGCCTCCGGCGGGACCATCTGGCCGCCCTTGCTCGATGGGTCGGGATTGTTGGGCAATTCGTTCATGCTTGTGATTGTAACGCGGCAAGAAGACGCTCGTCGCCGGAGCCGGTGAGGACCAGGCGGCCAAAGCCGAGTGCGCGCGCCGTGTCATGGATGCGCGCGTGCGGGACGATCAGGCGCTGCTGCCGCAGTTGATGCTGCAATTCGATGGGTTCGAGCCGCTCGACCAGGGACACCAGGCCGCGCAGCGCTTCCGAGCTCGTGATTATCCAGTCGTTCGGCCGGGCCAGCAAGCCGGCCAGTTGCGCCGCCAGCTCCGGGCTCAGGCCGGGGACCGCGCGGCGGTAGCTGCTGACCGTCTCCACCAGGGCGCCGGCGCCGCGCAGGGCGTCCGGCAGCAGCTCGCGCCCGCCCTCCCCGCGCACCACCAGCACGCGGCGGCCGGCCAGGCGCGCCAGGTCCAGCGCCTGCAGCAGGTGTTCGGAATCGCTGAAGGCCGGGTCGTTCGGGCAATGGATGCGCACGCGCCCATCCGCCACCCCGTGCCTGGCGAGCGCGGCGCGGCTGCCCTCGCCGACCACGCCGATGTCGACGCCCGCCGGCCAAGCCTCGATGTGGGCAAAGGCGGCATCGATCGCGTTCGGCGACACAAACACCACCAGCGCATACGCGGCCAGGTCGGCCAGCACGCGGCGCAGCACCGCCTGGCCCGCGTCCGGCAGCGGCGAGATGTCCAGCAGCGGCAGCAGCACCGACTCGCGGCCGAGGGCGGCCACGGCGCGCGCCAGCGGCTCGGCCTGCTGCCGGGGTCGGGTGATGACGACCGCGCCGGCCATCAGGGTGCGGCCGACTCGGCCTTGCACTCGGCCAGGATGGCGTCGGCGTCCTGTTCGCGCAGGCGGTTCGAGACTTGCTGGCCCAGGCTTTCGGGATCGTCGGCCGGGCCGCTGCTTTCGGCGAAGGCGCTGCGGCGGCCATCCGGCGTGGCCACGATGGCGCGCAGGTGCATCTCGCCGCCGGCGACGACCGCGTGGGCCGCCAGCGGGATCTGGCAGCTGGCGCCGAACACGCGCGAGACCTTGCGCTCGGCGGCGACGGCGCGGGCGGTGGCTTCGTCGTTCAGCGGCGCCAGCAGCGCGCGCAGGTCGACGCCGTCGGGACGGCTGCCTGCGACGATCTCGATCGCCATCGCGCCCTGGCCGGCGGCCGGCAGGCTCTCGTCCGTTTCCAGACAGGCACGGATGCGGTGCGCCATGCCCAGGCGCTTGAGGCCGGCGGCGGCGAGGATGATCGCGGCATATTCGCCACGGTCGAGTTTTCCGAGCCGGGTATCGAGGTTGCCGCGCAGCGGCTTGATCACCAGATGCGGGTAGCGCGCCGCGATCAGGGCCTGGCGGCGCAGGCTGCTGGTGCCGACCACGCTGCCGGCCGGCAACGCGGCCAGGCTGTCGAAGTCGTTCGAGACGAAGGCGTCGCGCGGGTCTTCGCGCTCGAGCACGGCGGCCAGCCCGAAGCCGTCCGGCAGTTCCATCGGCACGTCCTTCAGCGAGTGCACGGCCAGGTCGGCGCGGCCTTCATGCATGGCCACCTCGAGCTCCTTCACGAACAGGCCCTTGCCGCCGACCTTGGACAGGGTGCGGTCGAGGATCTGGTCGCCGCGCGTCGTCATGCCGAGAATGTCGATTTGGCAATGCGGATATAATGCGGCGAGGCGGTCGCGCACGTGCGTGGCCTGCCACATGGCCAGACGGCTCTCGCGCGATGCGATAATGAGGCGAGACGGGACGCGTAGCGTCGTATCGTTTGAGTTCAAAACAATTTCTTTCACTGTCGTTGTGCCTGGATCGGCCGGCGCCGGTAGGCGGCATGCCTGAAACCACAAATTCTAGCATGCGGCCCCTTGCAGAAACCGTGGCATCCACCACGGCAACGTTGTACACGAGAGCCCCTTTTGGGACCCCCGAACATTCAACCTGTGCTCGATAATGAACAAAGCTGCAAACCTTGATCCCCTGGCTGCTTCGCAAGACCAGGTTTCCGCATCCATCCCGACGCCGTCTTCCGAGAAAGACGCGCCGCTGAAAGAAGACATCCGCCTGCTCGGCCGCCTGCTGGGCGACGTGCTGCGCAACCAGGAAGGCGAGGCCGTGTTCGACGTGGTCGAGAACATCCGCCAGACCGCCGTGCGCTTCCGCCGCGAGGACGACCCGCAGGCCGGCGAAGAGCTGACCACCCTGCTCAAGAAGCTCTCGCGCGAAGAAACCAACTCGGTGGTGCGCGCCTTCTCCTATTTCTCGCACCTGGCCAACATCGCCGAAGACCAGCACCACGTGCGCCGCCGCCGCGCCCACCAGCTGGCCGGCTCGAAGGCTCAGCCGGCCAGCGTGGCGTATGCGCTGGCGCGCCTGCAGGATGCCGGCGTCGGGCGCGAGCAGGTGGCAAGCTTCTTGCGCGAGGCCTTGATCTCGCCGGTGCTGACCGCCCACCCGACCGAGGTGCAGCGCAAGTCCATCCTCGACGCCGAGCACGACATCGCGCGCCTGCTGGCCGAGCGCGACCTGCCGCTGACGCCGAAGGAACGCGCGCGCAACATGACGCTGCTGCAGGCGCGCGTGGCGACGCTGTGGCAGACCCGCATGCTGCGCTACGAGAAGCTGACCGTGGCCGACGAGATCGAGAACGCCCTCTCCTACTACCGCACCACCTTCCTGCGCGAGCTGCCGGCCCTGTACGACGACATCGAGGAAGAGCTGCAGGCCTCGACAAGGGACGCCACCTACCTGCAGATGGGCAGCTGGATCGGCGGCGACCGCGACGGCAACCCGAACGTCAACGCCGACACCATGCAGCGCGCGCTGGTGCGCCACGCCACCACCATCTTCGATTTCTACCTCGATGAAGTGCACGCGCTGGGCGCCGAGTTGTCGACCTCGACCCTGCTGGTGCAGGCCGACGCCGCGCTCGAAGCGCTGGCCGCGAACTCGCCGGATACGTCGCCGCACCGCAGCGACGAACCCTACCGGCGCGCCCTGATCGGCATCTACGCGCGCCTGGCCGCGACCGCGCGCGAACTGGGCGCCAACAATCCGCTGCGCAAGGAGGTCGGCCACGCCGATGCCTACGGCGACCCGGCCGAGTTCCAGGCCGAACTGCAGGTGCTGGCCGATTCGCTGGCCAACAACCACGGCGCGATATTGATCCGCCCGCGCCTGGCCGGGCTGCTGCGCGCCGCCGCCATCTTCGGCTTCCACCTGGCCTCGCTCGACATGCGCCAGAGCTCGGACATCCACGAGCGTGTGCTGGCCGAACTGTTCCGGCATGCGGCGGTCGAGCCGGACTACGCCGCACTGGACGAAGCCGCCAAGGTGAAACTGCTGTTGGCCGAGATCGCCCATCCGCGCCTGCTGTACACGCCTTATGCCGAGTACTCGGACGAGACCGAGTCGGAACTCGGCGTGCTGCGCATGGCACGCGAGATCCGCAAGCGCTACGGCACGCGCGCGATCCGCAACTACATCATCTCGCACACCGAGACCGTGTCGGACCTGCTGGAAGTCCTGCTGCTGCAGAAGGAGACCGGCCTGCTGCGCATCGACGAACGCGAGAAACAGTGCGACGTGATGGTGATCCCGCTGTTCGAGACCATCCCCGACCTGCAGCGCGCCGGCCAGATCATGGCCGAGTGGATGGCGCTGCCGATCGTGAAGGAATTCATCACGCAGCAGGGCCGCCTGCAGGAAGTCATGCTGGGCTATTCGGACTCGAACAAGGACGGCGGCTTCCTGACATCGAACTGGGAGCTGTACCAGGCCGAGCTGAAACTGGTGCAGGTGTTCGGCGAGGCCGGCGTCAAGCTGCGCCTGTTCCACGGCCGCGGCGGCACCGTCGGCCGCGGCGGCGGTCCGAGCTACGACGCGATCCTGGCCCAGCCGCCGGGCACCGTGAACGGCCAGATCCGCCTGACCGAACAGGGCGAGATCATCTCCTCGAAGTTCTCGAACCCGGAGATCGGCCGCCGCAACCTCGAACTGCTGGTGGCGGCCACGCTGGAAGCGGGCCTGATGCCCCACGGCGAAGGCCATGAACAGGTGGCGCGCCTGCAGCGCTACGAAGCGGCGATGGCCGAGCTGTCCGAGCGCGCGTACAAGGCTTACCGCAACCTGGTGTACGAGACCCCGGGCTTCACCGACTACTTCTTCGCCGCCACGCCGATCGCCGAGATCGCCGAGCTGAACCTGGGCTCGCGCCCGGCCTCGCGCAAGTCGACCCGCCGCATCGAAGACCTGCGCGCGATTCCCTGGGGCTTCTCCTGGGGCCAGTGCCGCCTGCTGCTGCCGGGCTGGTTCGGCTTCGGCGCCGCCGTCTCCGGTTGGCTGAAGGATGGGGAAACGGGCGGCGAGCGTGAAGAAAGGCTGGCGCTGCTGAAGGAGATGTTCCAGCAATGGCCCTTCTTCGCCACGCTGCTGTCGAACATGGACATGGTGCTGGCCAAGACCGACCTGCCGATCGCCCGCCGCTACGCCGAACTGGTGCCGGACGTGGCGCTGCGCGACCGCATCTTCAAGCGCATCGCGTCCGAATACGGCGAGACCCTGCGCTGCCTGGAACAGGTGACCGGCAATGCCGAGCGCCTGGCCGCGAATCCGCTGCTGGCCCGTTCGATCCAGAACCGCTTCGCCTACCTGGATCCGCTGAACCACCTGCAGGTGGAGCTGATCCAGCGCCATCGGGCGCTGTCGAAGGACCCGGCGAATGTCGATTCGCGGGTGCATCGGGGGATTCACATGTCGATCAATGGGGTGGCGGCGGGACTGCGCAATACCGGTTGAGTTGCATTGCGTCCGATCGCGTGTCATTACGGGTACTGCCCGTAATGACTTCCCGCGCTTGCGGGAATGGCGTTTTCAATGCGGCCTGGGCGCAACCTGTTCCGGATACGCCGCGTCGATCATCCTGATGATGTCGCGGCTGAGCTCGATATAACTCTGGTAGCGCTGGTACAGCTGCCGCGTGGTCGCCATCTGGCGCAGCAGGCGCTTGCCCTTCGGCGTGGTCGTCACGCGAAACAGCGAGCGCTCGTCGTCGCCTTCGAGCTGTTCCTCGCGGTACTCGCGCAGCTTGCGCTGGCGGGTCGTCCAGCCGCCTTCCGAGGTCTGGATTTCAAGCAGCCGAGTCTGGTACAGCGCCAGGATCGCGGTCAGCAGTTGTTCGTTTTCGATATTGGTCAGCTTGCCGCTCATCACGAAACCGTCGAAGCGGCTCTTGGCCGGCATGAAGTACCAGTTCGCATCGCTGGCGGCATAGGCTTGCTTGAACTTTGCCCAGTCCGGCTGCGTATCGGGATCGAGGCTGGCGAGGTAGGCATAATTGGCGTCGAAGCCCTTGTAGCCTTCGCTGATGTTGGTGAGCGCCTTGACGTCGCCCTCCAGGTCTCCCTTGAGGCCCACCAGGAAGCTGCGCACTTCCTGCTGCTGGTGATGGTGCTCGCTCAGGCCGTGCAGCCAGATGCTCATGCTGACGGCGAACACGATGATCGCGATCTCGACGGCGATCTCGCGGAGGCGGTGCGACAGCGCATGCTCCTTCTTCGCCATCAGGTGCACGACGTTCTTGCCGTGTTTTGCCACTTCCAGCTCTGCCATATCGTGTCCGCCAGGATGTTAGGTTAAAAATATCCTAACATGTTGGGTTGCAAAATTGCAACTTTAGCGGCGTACCGACAGGCCGAACCCCAGACTCAAATCCGGCGTCCGGCGGTTCAGGCCATGCATCAGCTGGACGTCGAGCTGGCTGTCCTTGTTCAGCAGCCAGGTCAGGCCGGCATCGAAGCTGGACTGGGTGCCGCCGTGGGTGGCGCGCGCGATCTGCGGCGCGGCCAGTTCCACGAAGCCGTGCAGGCGCTCGTCGAACGCCTTGGTGAGCGCGGCGGCGACAATGCCGTAGCCATAGCGCGCGCCGCCATCGTCGCTGTCGATGCCCAGTCCCGGCATCAGGCCGAGCGACAGGTCGTGCGGCAGATCCCATTCGGCCACCAGGCGCAGCGAAGGACGCAGGCCATGGCCGCGCAGTTCGCGGCTGCCGCTCGGCAGCGCGGCGTGCAGCAGCACGCCCAACGAGGGGGCGCCGGCCTGGCCGTCCGGCGCATCTCGCAGGTGCCACTTGAGACCGACTTCGGTGTCCGCCCAGCCGGCCGTGACCGTATGCTGGCCGGTGCCGGAATCGCTGGCGTGGATGACGTTGCGGCCGTCGGTCTCGAAGCGCAGCTCGGTGCTTTCGCCGAGGCCGATGCGCAGCAGGGTCGGCGAAGTCAGCGTGCGCTGGTGGCTGTCGTCGTCGCGCTGGCGCTCCCACTGGACGCTGGTCTCGAGCTGCACGCGGCCCTTGCCGACGACCTTGCTGGTCTCGGTGACGCCGGGCCGGTCGGGATTGATGGCATCGTCGTCGGCGGCATGGGCGTTCGTGGCGAATGGCAGGCACAGGGCGGCCAGAAGAAGGGAAGCGGAGACGGCGTGGGTCATCGGTGCGAAGCGTGGTGAACGGAACACTGCAGTATCCCCGAGCCGGCATCGACGGTCCAGCCGCGCACGAAAAAAACCCCGGCAAGCCGGGGTTTCGCAGACGCTACACGCAGCAGCGCGGCTTACTGGTTCTGCAGGAAGGTCTTGAGCTTGTCCGAACGCGAAGGCTGGCGCAGCTTGCTCATCGCCTTGGCTTCGATCTGGCGGATACGCTCGCGGGTCACGTCGAACTGCTTGCCCACTTCTTCCAGCGTGTGGTCGTTCGACATCTCGACGCCGTAGCGCATGCGCAGCACCTTGGCTTCGCGCGGGGTCAGCGAGTCCAGCACTTCCTTGATCACGCCGCGCATCGAGGCGTGCATTGCGGCTTCCAGCGGCGCCAGGGTCGCGTTGTCCTCGATGAAGTCGCCCAGCTGCGAATCGCCGTCCTCGCCCATCGGGGTCTCCATGGAGATCGGCTCCTTGGCGATCTTCATGATCTCGCGGACCTTCGATTCCGGCATCTCCATCTTGGCCGCCAGCGTCGCCATGTCCGGCTCGCTGCCGGTTTCCTGCATGATCTGGCGCGAGATGCGGTTCATCTTGTTGATGGTCTCGATCATGTGCACCGGCACGCGGATGGTACGGGCCATGTCGGCGATCGAACGCGTGATCGCCTGACGGATCCACCAGGTCGCATAGGTCGAGAATTTATAACCGCGACGGTATTCGAACTTGTCGACCGCCTTCAGCAGACCGATATTGCCTTCCTGGATCAGGTCCAGGAATTGCAGGCCGCGGTTGATGTACTTCTTGGCGATCGAGATCACCAGACGCAGGTTGGCGACGGTCATTTCGCGCTTCGCGGTGCGGGCGCGCTTTTCGCCGGCTGCCATCTGCTTGTTGATCTTGCGCAGGTCGGCCAGCGGCAGCGCCACGCGCGCCTGCAGGTCGATCATGCGGCGCTGCAGTTCCATGATGGCCGGCGCGTTACGCGACAGCACCGCGCTGTACGGATAGGCGCAATCGACTTCGCGCTGCACCCATTCGAGGTCCGTCTCGTTGCCCGGGAAGACCTTGATGAAGTGGGCGCGCGGCATGCCGCAGCGGTTCACGCAGATGTCCAGCACGGCGCGTTCGATGGCGCGCACTTCGTCCATCTGGCCGCGCAGGGTGTCGCACAGCTTTTCGACGATCTTGGCGGTGAAGCGGATGCCCAGCAGCTCGGTCGAGATCACGTCCTGGGCCGCGATGTACTGCAGCGAGCCGTAACCGTGCGTCTTGAAGGCGTGGCCCATCTTGTCGAACTGCTTCTCGATGATGCCGAACTTCTCCAGCGCGGTCTTCTTCAGCGCGGCCAGCTGCTCGGCCGAGTAGCCGGCAGCGGCGCTGCCGCCCGTGCTGCCCTCTTCCTCTTCCTCGTCTTCCAGCTCTTCCTCTTCCTCGTCGTCCGAGGCGGCGGTGGACGCGGCCGCCACCGGTGCCGGGCTGCCTTCGTCCGGCGCCATCAGGCCGTCGACGACGTCATCGATCTTCAGTTCGTCGCTGGCGATCTTGTGCGACAGCGCGATGATTTCGGAAATCGTCACCGGGCAGGCCGAGATCGCCTGCACCATGTCCTTCAGGCCTTCTTCGATACGCTTGGCGATGGCGATCTCGCCTTCGCGCGTCAGCAGCGAGACCGCGCCCATTTCGCGCATGTACATGCGGACCGGGTCGGTGGTGCGGCCGAAGTCGGAGTCGACGGTCGACAGCGCGGTCGCGGCCGCGGCCTCGACTTCGTCTTCGCTGGTCGGGGTCACGACGGCGTCCGACAGCAGCATCATTTCCGCTTCCGGGGCGCGCTCGTAGACGGCGATACCCATGTCGTTGAAGGTCGCGATGATGCCTTCGATCGCTTCCGGATCGATGATGTTTTCCGGCAGGTGGTCGTTGATCTCGGCATGGGTCAGATAGCCGCGCTCCTTGCCCATGTTGATCAGGTTCTTCAGCTGGGTACGGCGCTTTTCCAGTTCCTCGCCCGAGAAGCCCTGCTCGGCGCCCAGCATACCGGGGATACCCTTGGCCTTGCGCTCGCGCAGCTTGGAGGCGGCCTTCAGCTCGGCGCGCTCGACCGCGTTCAGCGCGGCGATCTCGTCGTTCTCCGGCACGAACTCGCTCGGCTTGCGGCCGCGGCGGCCCGGCACTTTCACCTGCGGCAGCAGGTAGCCGGAGGTATCGATCTTCGCCAGCGCGGCGGCGTCGGTGGTGGTGCTGACGGTGCCGGTCGGCGTGGCCGCAGCGGCTGGCGATGCCGACGGCTCGATGCGGCGGGTGCGGGTGCGCACCACGCGCGGCGCCGGCGCTGCTTCAGCGGCGACAGGGGCCGGTGCCGCGGCCGGCTCGGCGGCGACTGGCGCAGCTTCGCCGGCGGCTTCGGCAGCGGCGGCTTTCAGCGCGGCCAGCTTCGAGGTGCGCTTGCGCACGATCACCGGCGGCGCTGCGGGCGCAGTCGGGGTCGGGATGAAGTCGGCGTCGTCGGCGTCGGCGGCAACCGCGGCGACCGCGGCAACCGGGGCGACCGGTGCAGCCGGGGTGGCCGGTGCAGCCGCCGGGGCGGCATCATGCACGGTCTCGGCGACGACTTCGGCGGCTTCGACACCGGCTTCCACGGCCTGGTCGAATTGCTCCGGCTGGAGTTGCGCTGCTTGTGCGGCGGCGGTTTGCGACGCTGCGGCCGCATCCTGCTCGGCCTGGGCCGCTTTCAGCGAGGCCAGACGCGAACGCGTTTTCACCACCGTCACCTTGGCCGCCGGTCCGCCGGCCGCCGCTTCCGTTTCGAGGAAGTAGGAGGTCGCGGTTTTCGGCACTGCCAGCTGCGCCGTGCTCTTCGCCGGCGCTTTCTTCGCTGTCAGTGTCAATGTCTTGGCGGTGTTTTTCATGATGAACATTCTCCAGTCGAGGCGGGGTGCGCGCCTGCGAAGTCAATAAGCCACCTGGTCCGCTTGCGGACCCTCGGGCAAGGAATAACGGGATGGCCCTAACTAAGGGCAGAGGGGCCGGAAATCAAGCACGAAAGACAGTACTTGCCGGCAGGCGTTTGACGCGGCCGGCAGCGGCGGCGTCGGATCGCGTGGACGGGTAGCAAGAACAAGTCGGGTTGTGGTTGAAATCGCGGTTTAGCATGTCGGAACGAAAAAAAGCCCGTCAAGGAACGGGCTTGAGCTATTTTCCCAAGAGAGAAATAGAGGAGACAGGCATATTATGCACCAAGGAAATATTTAGTGATAATTGAAATATCCGATAATGGATATAAGCAATTCACATAGTCCCTGGCCGATTATCCGGCTCCCGACCGTCTGCGGCGGCGCAAGCCGGCCGCAGGGAAAGGGGCGGATCATACACGATTTCTCGCTGCCGCGCCCGTCGTACGCGAAGGAAATCACGGTTGGCAGGCAGCGACGACGAACCCTTACACGGCTCAGCGGTACATCCGCCGCCTTGCCATGCTATCCTTCCGCTTCCCGTTCTTACCATGAAGTCAATGAATACGATTAGTAACGTCGCCGAAACCCCCGAGGCCAACGAAAACAACGCCGCCGACACCACGCCGGAGACCGGGGCCGCTTCGGCATCCGCCCCTGCGCCCGCATCTGCGCCCGCATCTGCGCCCGCATCTACGCCTGATGCTGCGCCTGCCGCGGATTCCCCGCGCGCCCTGCTCAAGCAGCTGCAGCAGCAGTTCGAGGCTTTCCGCAACTGCCTGCCGCTCGAGATCGGCATCGACAAGCAGCTGCTGGCCCGCATGCCGAGCCTGAACCGCAAGCTGATGCGCGCCGCACTCGGCATCCACACCGGCTCGATGCGCTACCTGCGCGCGATGGAAAAGGCCACCGTGCGCTACGACCTGGACGGCAAGCCGGGCGCCGAGGTGACGGATACCCACCGCCTGCACGCCAAGGAACTGCTGCAGCAGCGCTTCAAGAAGGAAGCCGAGCGCAAGAAGGCCGAGCGCGAAGCTGCTGCCCAGCAGGAAGCGGAACGCAAGCGCCAGGAAAAGCTGCAGCAGCTGGCGTCCAAGTTCTCGAAAAAATAATCATTCGAGCGACTGGAACTGATCAAGTGAGCGAAAACGCAGCGGACACCGAAGAGTCATTGCCGCCTTACGAGGGCATCGCGCTGTCCAGCGTGCGTCTGGTGCGGACCAGGGAGGATGCGCAAGCCGCCCTGGCCGCCCTGCTCGCCTGCGAGGCCATCGGCTTCGATACCGAATCGAAGCCGACCTTCCAGAAAGGCGAGGTATCGACCGGCCCGCACCTGGTGCAGCTGGCCGACGACACCCATGCCTGGCTGTTCCAGATCGGCTCGCCGACCTCGCCCGCGGTGGCGCTGTGCACCGAGGTTCTGCGCCCGGTGCTGGAGTCCCCGACGATCCTGAAGGTCGGCTTCGGCCTCGGCGACGACCTGCGCCGCCTGCGCGCCAAGCTCGGCATCGACACCCGCAACGTGATCGACCTCGCCACCGCCCTGCGCCGTGGGGAGAAGAACGCCTGGGGCGCGAAGACGGCGGTGGCCCGCTTCTTCGGCAAGCGCCTGCAGAAATCGCGCCGCATCACCACCACCAACTGGGCCATGCCGCGCCTGTCCGAACAGCAGATCCAGTACGCGGCCGACGACGCCCACGTCGCGCTGCGCATCTACCGTCATTGGTGCCAGCATTTCCCGGCTGCCGCCGACAGCGCCGCCGCGAATGCCGCCCGCCTGGCCGCGCGCGCCGCCAGCCAGGCGCGGCTCGAGGCCGACGCCCGGCAAGAGCAGCCTCAGGCCTGAAGCCACGGCAGGCCGCGCCGCCGCCTATAATCGCGGCATGAAAATGTCTGTTTTATCCGCGCTGGCGCTGGCCGCGTCGGCCACGCTGGCAGGCTGCGCCCCGTCCGGCACCGACGCCGCGACCGGCGAGCGCGTCTTCAAGCAGTGCGCCTCCTGCCACCAGGTCGGCCTCAATGCCCGCGGCGGCTTCGGTCCGCAACTGAACGGCCTGTTCGGCCGCCGCGCCGGCGCCACGCCCGACTTCGCCTATTCCGATGCAATGCAGGCCTCCGGCATCGTGTGGGACGAACGCAGCTTGAGCGCCTTCCTGCACGACCCCGACAAACTGGTGCCGGGCACCAAAATGCGTTTCTGGGGCATCCGCGACGAGAACGAGATCAAGGCGCTGCAGGCTTACCTGCGCACCTTCCAGGACCTGCGCTAAGCCCACGCGAACCAAGCGCCTTGTGTATCTCAGGCAAAATTGTCGCGAGAGCAAACCTCTTTTGAATGCACTACAATATTGCAGGAGATACAAAAGGAGGCTCTGGAACCGACCATGCAAGGCATTATCCGACCACCCGCCCTTCTGGCGGTCGCCATGTTCGCGTGGACGAGCGTGCTGCCGGCCTCGGCCCAAGCAGCCCAGCCGGCTCAGCCGGGCCGGCAGATGGCCGTCCCCGATACCTTCCCGCAGCGCCTGGCCGCCTGCATCGCCTGCCACGGCAGCGCCAACACGCCGCCGGCGGCCGCAGGCACCCAGAGCGGCAGCGGCGGCGCGCGCCAGTATTTCCCGCGCATCGCCGGCAAGCCGGCCGGCTATCTCTACAACCAGCTGACGAATTTCCGCGATGGCCGCCGCCAGTATCCGCTGATGACCTGGATGGTCCAGCACCTGTCCGACGACTACCTGCACGAGATCGCGGATTACTTCTCGCGTCAACACGTGCCGGTGCCGGTGCTGCCGCGCGCCGGCCTGCCGGCCGCCGAACTGGCGCGCGGCCGCCAACTGGTCATGCGCGGCGATACCGCCCTGAAGGTGCCCGCCTGCATCGCCTGTCACGGCGAGCGCCTGACCGGCGCGCTGCCCGCCATTCCCGGCCTGCTCGGCCTGCCGCGCGACTACATCAACGCCCAGTTCGGCGCCTGGCGCAACGGCAGCCGCCACGCGCTGGCGCCGGACTGCATGGGCACCATCGCCGCGCGCCTGAGTCTGGCCGACGTGTCGGCGATCTCGGCCTGGCTGGCCAGCGAACCGCTGCCGCCTGACGCCAGCCCGGCGCCGGCCCTGCCGCGCCCCTTGCCGCTGGCCTGCGGCAGCGCACCGGAGCAGCAGCCATGAAGCGCCGCCTCCTTCCGCTGCTGGCGCTGGTGCTGGTACTCGCCGCCGGCGCGGCGCTGCTGGCCTGGCCGCGCGCCGAATTCATCGCCGCCAAGTCGCCGCAAAGCTGGGCTTCGAGCCCGGCCAATATCGCGCGCGGCGCCTACCTGGCGCGTGCCGGCGATTGCGCCGCCTGCCACACCAGCCGCGGCGGCCAGCCCTACGCCGGCGGCCGCGCGATCGAGACGCCGTTCGGCCGTGTGATGGCGCCGAACATCACGCCCGACCTTGCAACCGGCATCGGCGCCTGGACCGCGGACGACTTCTGGAACGCCCTGCACAACGGCATCGGGCGCGACGGCCGCCTGCTCTACCCGGCCTTCCCCTATCCCAACTACACGAAGGTGACGCGCGAGGATGCCGACGCCCTGTTCGCCTGGCTGCGCAGCCTGCCCGCCGTGCGCCAACAGAACCAGGCCCACGCCCTGCGCTTCCCCTACGACAGCCAGGCCGCGCTGGCAGGCTGGCGCCTGCTCTACTTCAGGCCCGGCGTCCAGCAGGCCCAGCCTGCGCGCGGGCTGGAATGGAACCGCGGCGCCTACCTGGTCGAAGGACTGGGCCATTGCAGCGCCTGCCACAGCCCGCGCAACGGCCTCGGCGCCAGCGGACAGGGACTGCAGGGCGGCCTGATCCCGGTGCTGGGCTGGTATGCGCCGGCGCTGGCATCGACCGACCCGCACCTGGCGCAACTGCTGCAGACCGGCGTCTCGCCGAACGGCGCGGTGGTCGGCCCGATGGCGGAGGTGGTGCGCCAGAGCCTGCAGCACTTGTCGAAACAGGACCTGGACGCGATGGCCGCCTACCTGCACTCGCTGCCGGCGGAGCCGGAAGCGCCGCGGCCGGCGCCGCTGCCGTCGGAAGCGCTGATGAAGCTGGGCGCCCGGATCTACGACCGGCATTGCGTCGACTGCCATGGCAAGGATGGCCGCGGCGCCATGGCCGCGAATGGCGCCCCCGCCTATCCGCCGCTGGCCGGCAACCGCACGCTGGCGATGCGGGACCCGGTCAACGCCATCCGCATCGTGCTCAACGGCGGCTTCCCGCCCGCGACCGGCGGCAATCCGCGCCCCTACGGCATGCCGCCCTACAGCCATGTGCTGGACGACGCCGAGGTGGCGGCGGTGGTCAGCTATGTGCGCGCCAGCTGGGGCAATGCCGCGCGCATGGTGACGGCGCCGGAGGTCAACCGCTACCGCGCCGTGCCCCTGGACTGAACAATAAAATACTGTCGGGAATTTTTACACCGATGCAAGCTTATTGCTGAGAGTGCAAGTAAAATTTACTACTGGAATAAAATAAAAGTCAGTAAATACAACTACTTACGATTATTCAACTAAAGCCTGGCATCGAACTTGCTTATATGTAGGTCGGGGTTCCTGACAACAACTAACAGCGACATCATGAAAAAACTTCTTCTGAGCTTAGCAGCTGCAACCGCCAGCGCTGGCGCCATCGCCAGCCCGGCAATCACTTTGCCGACCGGCGGTCTTTACCTGAAATACACCGGCCAGGAACAGATTGCGATCAACGGCGCCACGACCTTCGCCGGCACCAAGGAAATCAACTGGGGCGTGTTCGTCGTCTCGACCCTGGAAACCGGCGACGTCAACACCCCGGGCGACTCGATCGACCCGAGCGGCGATGGTCCGTTCTTCGTGAACAAGCAGGCTGGCGGCCAGATCACCGGCATGTTCTACGGCATCGAGAAAGGCGGCGACTCGGTTGCCAACGCCTTCCCGGCCACCAAGGGCTATATGGACCTGTACTGGCGCGACCTGGACAAGTACAGCGCCACCTCGCTGAGCTCGACCGCCGCCGGCATCCGCTGCGGCTACGACTGCGCAGTCGGCTACACCGAAGGCACCTTCCTGGCCCGCCTTTACTTCGATACCGGCATGGACGTCGGCAACTCGCTGAACACCATCGTGGGTAGCCAGGTTCCGAGCAGCAAAGGCTTCTCGGGCCAGGCCGACTCCTACGCCTCGGTCGACATGACGAAACAAGGGCTGTGGAGCTTCCACTTGAACTCGAACTGGTTCAACACCGCCGAAGGCCAGCGCGACCTGCGCTTCAAGAACAGCTACAACTACAATTCGAAGTGGAGCGCCGGCCCGAACATCCTGGGCGCGCGTGTGGACGATCCGGGCCAGGCATTCGCCGTGCCGGAACCGGGCGCACTGTCGCTGATGGGCCTGGCCCTGGTGGGCATGGGCGCCGTCCTGCGCCGCCGCCGCGGCTGATCGTTTGCCGGCAGGCTGGCCTGGCCAGTCTGCCGGCATTAGTTCGGGAACGCCAAAAGAAATCGGGCACTTGTTTTCAAGTGCCCGATTTCTTTTTATCTGCCGTTTTACAAACCCTAGACCATTTCCGCGAAGCCGATGCGGTCGGTGGTGGCGGCGCGCGCATCGTCGACCCCGACCTTGTGCGAGGCCAGCAGCCCTTCCAGCACGCTGTTCATCGTGTGGCAGCCGGGCTCGCGGCCGGCATTCATATGGGCGCGGATGGCGCCCAGGTCGCCCTGCTCGATCATGCCCGCCACTTGCGGGCTGATGCTCAGGCATTCGGTGGCCAGGTGGTAGCGGTTGCCCTGCCGGGACGGCAGCAGCGCCTGGCACAGCACGCCGCGCAGCGCGTGCGCCAGCGCCTGGCCCTGGGCTTCGGAATTGCCCAGCAGGCGCAGCATCTTCTGCAGGCCCAGCTCGGTCGAGCGCGCATGCAGCGTCGCCAGCACCAGCGGACCGGATTCCGCCAGCGCCAGCGCCTCCTGGGCGGTCTGGGCGTCGCGGATCTCGCCGATCACGATCACGTCCGGGCGCTCGCGCAGCGCATCCAGCGCGCCGAGGTAGTAGCTGTCGACGTCGCCGTCCACGCCCACTTCGCGCTGGGTGATGATGCACTTGCGCTGCGGGATCAGGGTCTCGACCGGGTCTTCGATGGTGATGATGTGGCCCGAGCGCTGGCGGTTAATCTCGTCGAGGATGGAAGCGATGGTGGTCGACTTGCCCTGGCAGGTGTCGCCGATGATCAGCACCAGCCCACTGGTCAGGCGCGCGAATTCCTGCTCGTCCGGATGCAGGCCCAGCTCGGCCAGCAGCAGCGGCTCCTTCGGGAAGCGGCGGATCACGCAGCCCAAGCGCTTCTTGCCCTGGAAGCTGAAGCAGTTGGCGCGGATGCGCGCCGTGTGCAGGTCGATCGACCTGTCGAAGGCGCGCTCCTGGATGCGTTCGGCCCAGTTCGGCTCGATGACGTCGAAGAACTCTTCCAGCTCCTCCTTGGTGATCGGCGAATCCGTGACCGCCACCAGGCCCTTCGGCTGGCGCAGCATCAGCGGGCTGTTCTGGTGAATGATGATGTCCGAGAACACCAGCTTCGAGTTCAGCAGGTGCAGGATCTGCTCGACCAGGGTGCCGAACACGGGATGGTCTTCGTTTTCGATATACGAAAGCGTGGGGATCTGCGAGGACTGGTGGTATTCCATCGGACGATGTAAAAGTGGAACTGACGATGCATTAATTATAAAACCAGCAGCGCGCCAAAGTTCCACTTGGAAAGATAATTTTTCTTGTGAAAAACTTACAACATTCGCCCCCGGGGCTCAACGGTCCAGCATGGCGGCAATGCGGTCGCCGAACAGGGCCAGCGCGACACCGACGATCATCACTACGGCGCCCAGCAGCCGCACCGCCGACACCTTGCGCATGGCGACATTGACGAGGCCGAAATGGTCGATCGCCATCGAGGTCAGCAACTGGCCGGCGATCACCAGCACCACCAGGTTCAGCAGGCCGATGCGCGGCACCAGCATCACGGTGCAGAAGATGAAGGCGGCGCCGAGGAAGCCGCCCGAGAATTTCCACAGCGGCTGCTGCGGCAGCACCGCCAGCGCATCGGGCAGGCCGCCGCGGGCCAGGGCGACCACCGCCAGCGCCACGGTGCCGCACAGGAAGGACACCAGCGCGGCCACGACCGAGTTGGCGCCGACGGCTGCCGCCATCTGGCTGTTGATGGCGGCCTGGAAGGACACGGCGATGCCGGCGCCGAAGGCGACGAGGAACAGCAGGAGATTCATGAACGAAAAAAGTGCGGAAAAAAGCCGGCGATTGTAGCGAAAACGGCTGCGCTTGCGAAGTGAGCGCGTGCTGAATGTATACTGCGCAATGTTTCCATTAATACCATCCCGATGACGACGCTCTCCAATGCCCCAGCTCCCGAGCAGCCCATGCGCTGGCCGGTCCTGTTCTTCATGTTCGCGCTGCTGGCCTTCAGCCTGATGATGTGGCGCTGGGGCGGCACCATCGAGGATTCGCAGGCCTACTTCGACACCGCCCGTTATTTCCGCGGCGAGCTCACGCTCGCGGACCTGCGCGCGCCCTTCCCTTACCGCACCCTGGTGCCGGCCATCGCCGCCGCCCTGCCCGGCGACCTGCGCCAGGCCTTCGCAGTACTGAACTGGCTGTGCATGAGCGCGAGCGCCTGCCTGATGACCGCCGTCGCCCTGCGCGCCGGCATGGATTCGAAGCGCGCCACCGGCGCCGGGGTGCTGATGCTGGTGGCGCTGCCGACCTTCTGGTACGCGCCCTACCTGGTGGTCGACCCGGGCTCGATCCTGGCCCGCAGCGCGTTCGTGCTGGCGGTGCTGGCGGGCCAACCCTGGCTGGCGGCGCTGGCCGGCCTGCTGGGCACTGCAGTACGCGAAGAAAACATCCTGCTGCTGGCCTGGCTGCTGGCCACCCGCCGCATCGCCGTCGGCGGCGGCCTGGCGGTGCTGCTGGGCGCCGGCGCCTGGCTGCTGGCGGTGCGCTTCTGGCTGATCCCGGGCCTGCCTTCCTACACCTGGGAACCCAGCTGGTGGACCGTCAACCATGCGCTGCACGACGTCCGTTCGCTGCTGTCGATCGCCGGCACCTGCATCCCGGTCGTCCCGGCCGCCATCATGGGCTGGCGCCAGGTGCCGGCAGCCATCAAGCCCCTGCGCAGCCTGTTGCTGCTGATGGCCCTGCCGCCGCTCTACGCCGCCCTGTGCGTGCGCGTCGAGGGCCGGATTATCTGGGGCCTGTATCCCTTCCTGATCCCGTTTGCCGCAGCCTACGGCGCCGATCGTGCAATCCGTCGCAAAACGCCGCCGGCGCCGGACGGGGCCGACTAAGATGCCTCATCGATCACCGCCCACCACCCATAAGGAGACCATGCCATGAGCACGACCCCGACCACCCTGCGCCGCCGCCTGCTGGCCGCATGCGCCCTTGCCGCTGCCGCGACCGTGACCACTGCGGCGCTGAGCCCGGCGCCGGCGCTGGCCGTGGACTGGAACTTCGGCAAGAGCGAGCAGGTCAAGGGCAGCGGCAATATCAAGCGCGAGACGCGCCAGGTGGCCGGCTTCAAGGGCCTGGCGCTGGCCCTGCCCGGCCAGGTTGAAGTGCGCACCGGCAGCAGCGAAGGCCTCAGCATCGAGACCGACGACAACCTGCTGCCCCTGATCGAGACCGTGGTCGAAGACGGTACGCTGAAGATCCGCGCCAGGAACAAGGTCAACCTCCGCACCCGCAACCTGAAGGTCGTGGTGCAGACGCGCGGTGTGGAGCGCCTGGCGCTGGCCGGTTCCGGCAGCATCGACGCCGACCGCATGGCGGGTGCGCGCCTGCAATTCGACCTCGGCGGCTCGGGCAACATCCGGGTCGGCAAGGCGGAGGGCGATGCGCTCAGCGTCAACCTGGGCGGCAGCGGCGACCTGAAGGTGAACGAGGGCAGCGCGCGCAAACTGTCGGCCTCGCTGGGCGGCTCCGGCACCGTCGACATGGCGCGCGTGCGCCTCGACACCGCCGACGTGACTCTGGCCGGCTCCGGGAATGCGACCTTATGGGTGCAGAAGGCGCTGGAGATGTCGGTCGCCGGTTCGGGCGACGTCAATTACTATGGCGATCCGCAGGTCAGCAAGAGCGTGGTCGGCTCCGGCTCGGCGCGCCGCCTGGGTCCGGCGCCGCGCTGAGAGGCATATCGTGGGCACGGGGTGCCCACCCTACGGGGTCGATGCAGCAGGTAGGGTGGGCACCCCGTGCCCACGTTGAATCAGTCAAATCGGTTGAATCAGTGGGCGGCCGGCGCGGTATAGGTCAGCGCCTTGACCGGCACCGACAGCGCGATGTTCTCGCGCTTGCCGGCCGCATCCTGCACGACCAGCGTCAGCGGCACCTGCTCGCCTTCCTTCAGCTGCTGCTTCAGGTCGAACAGCATCACGTGGTAGCCGCCCGAGGCCAGGTTCACGGTCTGGCCGGCCGGCAGATCGATGGCCTCGACCGCGCGCATGCGCATGGTCTGGCCTTCCATCGCCATCTGGTGCAGTTCCACGCGGCCCGCGACCGGGCTCTTCACTTCCACCAGCCTGGCCGGCCTGGCCGACTTCAGCTGCATGAAGGCGCCGGCCACCTTGGCCTGGGGCACGGTGGCGCGGATCCACGGCGCGCTGACAGTGACATTGCTCCCGACCTGGGCCAGGGCCGGGACGGAAAGGATGCCGGCCAGCGCCAGCGCGAGAAGTCGTTTCATGGGCTTACCTGTCGAATCGAAAATCAGTAGTTGCGTTCCGCGAGCAGCGTTTCGCGCTCGACCTGCACGGTGTCCGTGCCGTCGGTCAGCCATACCTGGCCGTCCTGGATCGTGCACTGCAGCTGCATATTGCGCTTGGCCATGCGCTCCAGCGCGGCGCTGCTCTCGGCGGCGATGTTCACGATCGTGATGTTGCGCGCGCGGTCGATCTGTTTGGCGATCTGCTTGAACCAGATGTGGCTGACGGCGCTGTAGCTGTAGACCACCACGTGCTCGGAGCGCCCGCTGGCCTTCATGAGGCGGCGTTCGTCCGGCTGGCCGACCTCGATCCAGGTGTCGATGGCCCCGGTGAGGTCCTTCAGCCACAGGGCCGGCTCCTCGACGTCGAACAAGTCCTTGCCGTAAGCGAGCGCTTCGTCGGCGTGCAGGGCAAACGCGAGCAGGCGGATCATCACCCGCTCGTCGGTTTCCGAAGGATGGCGCGCGATGGTGAGCGCGTGCTCCTGGTAGTAATTGCGGTCCATGTCCGCGATGCTGAGTTCTGCCTTGTAGATCGTTGCTTTCAGGGCCATTCAATATGCTTTCTATTTAGCTGAACACGACCGTCTTGTCGCCGTTCAGCAGGATGCGGTGTTCCACGAACCACTTGACCGCCCGCGCCAGCACCACGCTTTCGACGTCGCGCCCGATCGCCGTCAGCGCCTCGACGCTCATCGCGTGGTCGACCCGCTCGACGTCCTGCTCGATGATCGGCCCTTCGTCCAGGTCGCCCGTGACGAAGTGGGCGGTGGCGCCGATCAGCTTGACGCCGCGCCGGTGCGCCTGGGCATACGGGCGCGCGCCCTTGAAGCTGGGCAGGAAGGAATGGTGGATGTTGATCGCCCTTCCCTTCAATGCCTCGCACAATCCCGGCGACAGGATCTGCATGTAGCGCGCCAGCACGACCAGGTCGACCTGGTGCCGGTCCAGCAGCTCGATGATGCGGCTTTCCTGCGCCAGCTTGTCCGACTCGCTGGCACCGGCCTCGAGCGGCAAGTGATGAAAGGGGATATTGTAACTGGCCGCGAGCTGGTAGAACTCCATGTGGTTCGAAACGATGGCCGGAATCTCCACCGGCAGCAGCCCGCTGCGGTAGCGGAACAGCAGGTCGTTCAGGCAGTGGCCGATCTTCGACACCATGATCATCACGCGCGGCTTGCGCGCGGCGTCGTGCAGCTGGCCGGACGCGTTCAGGTGCGCGCAGAGGGCGTCGAAGCCGGCGCGCAGGGTGGCGTCGGACACGTTCGGCTCTTCCAGCGCGAAGTGGATGCGCATGAAGAACAGCTTCGATTCGGCGTCGCCGAACTGGTCGGAGTCGATGATGTTGCAGCCGTGTTCGGCCAGGAAGCCGGACACGCGCAGGACGATGCCGCGCTGGTCCAGGCAGGACAGGGTCAGGATGTATTCGGGATGCGTCATGAGGCGCTCTGGCTGTGTGTGGATGGAAGGGCTTGCTCCGGCATTGTCGCACGAGTTGTAAAATCGGCATGTACACAACATTCGAAAGGAATTCCATGTCCGCCACCGAGATGAACCAGCAGTTCCGCCTCGCCGCCCGCCCGGTCGGGCTGCCCGTCGCCGCCAACTGGCAGCTCCTTGAGGAGGCGCTCGCGCCGCTCGAGGAAGGCCAGGTCCGGGTGAAAGTCCTCTACCTGTCGCTGGACCCGGCCATGCGCGGCTGGATGAACGAAGGGAAGTCGTATATCCGCCCGGTGGCGATCGGCGAGGTGATGCGCGCCGGCGCGGTCGGCGTGGTCGTCGAATCGCGCTCGCCGCGCTTCGCGGCCGGCGACCACGTCAGCGGCGCCTTCGGCGTGCAGCGCTACTGGACCGGCGCCGCCGACGAGAAGAGCGGCGTGGTGAAGATCGACCCGGCGCTGGCACCCCTGCCCGCCTGGCTGAACGTGCTGGGCATGCCGGGCATGACGGCGTATTTCGGCCTGCTGGAAGTCGGCCAGCCGAAGGCCGGCGAGACGGTGGTGGTGTCGGCCGCCGCCGGCGCGGTCGGGATGACGGTCGGCCAGGTCGCCAGACAGCTGGGCTGCCGCGTGGTCGGCATCGCCGGCGGTGCCGACAAATGCCGCTTCGTGGTCGAGGAACTCGGCTTCGACGCCTGCATCGACTACAAGGAAGGCCCGCTCGGCCCGGGCCTGAAGCAGCACTGCCCGAACGGCGTCGACGTCTACTTCGACAATGTCGGCGGCGAGATCCTGGACGCGGTCCTCACCCGCATCAACATGAAGGCACGCATCGTGATCTGCGGCGCGATCTCGCAGTACAACAACACCACGCCGGTGAAGGGGCCGGCCAACTACCTGTCGCTGCTGGTGAACCGCGCGCGCATGGAGGGCATCGTGGTGTTCGATTATGCGCCGCGCTATCCGGAAGGCGTGGCCAGGCTGGCGCAGTGGCTGCGCGAAGGCAGCTTCCGCCACCGCGAGCACGTGGTCGAAGGTTTCGAAAAGTTCCCTGAAGCCCTGTTGATGCTGTTCGAAGGGAAGAACTTCGGCAAGCTGGTACTCAAGATCGCCGAGGCCTGATCGCCCATCTGAATCGAGCGCCTAAGAAAATCTCCAGGGCAAGGCGCACCGCCGAAGACAGTACGTTAGTACGGCGAGGCGGTGCAACGCCGCCATGGAGGTTTTATTAGGTGCTCGCGCCGGAACTATTGCATCGCCCGCCTCTCTAATCGGCACGAGCGCATCCATGACGCTCTCGGGTTTGATTGTTCACCGACAGGCATAAGGAGATCGATATGGCGACAAGCAAGGAAGGCGGCAAGAGCGGGAGCTCGGGCGGCAACGAGCAGAAAAGCCAGCCTGCCAAGCGCGGTTTCGCTGCGATGGACCAGAACCAGCAGCGTCAAATCGCCAGCAAGGGAGGCCAGGCCGCGCACCAGAAGGGAACGGCGCACGAATTCGATTCAGAGGAAGCGCGCCGCGCAGGCCAGAAAGGCGGGGAAGTGGTGAGCCGCAACCGCGCCCACATGGCCGACATTGGCCGCAAGGGCGGGGAAAGCCGGCAATCGGCCAACCGCGCCGCGGCCGCCGCCAAGGGGGGTAACCGCCAGGGAGGCAAGGCGGAATAGCAAAGGAAGGCGGCAACGCCAGGCTCCTTGCCTGACCAGGGATGGCATCGCCGATGCCATCCCCTTACCGGTTGAACTGCACCGGCTCTTACCTGCCATGACCTGGGGGCGCACTCGCAGCGGCATCCTGTGCTAGAGTGCGCATCCCATGTCCGACCTGAAATACCTGAGCGCCTACCCCGCCCACCTGCTCGACCAGGTGCGCCGCCTGATCGACGGCGGCAAGCTGGCCGACCACCTGCGCAGCCGCTATCCGCACGCCCATGCCATCCGCACCGACAAGGCCTTGTACACCTACGTCCAGGACCTGAAGGATGACTACCTGCGCAATGCCGAGCCGGTCGCCAAGGTCGGCTTCGACAGCAAGATCGGCATCGTCCAGCAAGCCCTCGGCCTGCACACCGCCATCTCGCGCGTGCAGGGCAACAAGCTGAAGGCCAAGCACGAGATCCGCATCGGCAGCGTGTTCCGCGACGCCCCGCCCGAATTCCTGCGCATGATCGTCGTCCACGAACTGGCCCACCTGAAGGAAAAGCAGCACGACAAGGCCTTCTACAAGCTGTGCTGCTGGATGGAGCCGGACTATCACCAGTTCGAGTTCGATGTGCGCCTGTATCTGACGCAGCTGGAGCTGGGCGGCGAGCGGTTGTGGGCGCCCTAGAGGTGGCTGGCCTTGCCGCCTGAGGCCGCGCGCCGCAGCACCACCGGCACCGATTTATAGGACGGCGTGCCGCTCTGGCTGTCGTAATTGGCCAGCGCCACCAGCCCGTTCGCTTCCGGATAATAGGCCGCCACCGAGCCGCGCGCGATATCGAAGGCCACCGCCACGAAATCCCTGACGATGCGCGGCGCGCCGGCATGCTCGCATTCCGCCACCGCTTCGATGTCGATCAGGTCGCCGTGTTCGAGGCCCCGTTCGGCAAGGTCGGCCGCGTTGACGAAGACGACGTCGCGCCGGCCGGTGATGCCGCGGTAGCGGTCGTTCTTGCCGTAGATGGTCGTGTTGTACTGGTCGTGGCTGCGCACCGTGGCCAGCACCAGCGCGTCCTTCGCATCCTCGCGCGCCAGCGGGCGCTGGCGGGCGCTGTCGAAGACGATGAAATTGGCCTTGCCCGAGGCCGTGCGCCATTCGCGCCGTCCGGCCGGGATGTCGAGGCGGAAGCCGCGCGGCACCCGCACCCGCTCGTTGTAGTTGTCGAAGTCGGGGAACACGGCCTCGATCGCATCGCGGATGCGGCTGTAGTCGGCGATGTACCAATCCCAGTCGATCTTCGAATCCGGCAGCGTCGCCCTGGCGATGCCGGCCACGATGGCGGGTTCGGACTTGAGCAGGCTGGATGCCGGCGGCAGCGTGCCGCGCGAGGCATGCACCATCGACATCGAATCCTCGACCGTCACCGACTGCGGCCCGCTTTCCTGCATGTCGAGTTCGGTGCGCCCGAGGCAGGGCAGGATGAAGGTGTTCTTGCAGACCATCAGGTGCGAGCGGTTCAGCTTGGTGGCGATATGCACCGAGAGGTCGAGCTTGCGCATCGCCTCGTAACAGACTTCCGGATCGGGCATCGCGGTCGGCAGGTTGCCGCCGAGGCAGATCAGGGCCTTCGAGCGGCCGTCGCGCATCGCTTCGACCGCCGCCACCGCGCCGTGCCCGTGCTCGCGCGGCGCCTCGATGCCGAACACCCGCTCCAGCGCATCGAGAAAGCCCTGGCCCGGCATCTCGGTAATGCCCACCGTGCGGTCGCCCTGCACGTTGGAGTGGCCGCGCAAGGGGCAGATGCCGGCGCCTTCCTTGCCGATGTTCCCGCGCAGGAGCAGCAGGTTGGCCAGTTGCTGGACGTTGCCGGTGCCGTGGCGGTGCTGGGTGATGCCCATGCCGTAGCAGATGATCGGACGTTCGGCCTCGGCATAGATGGTGGCGGCGGCCTCGATGTCGGCGCGCGACAGGCCGGCAACCTCGACGATGTCGTCCCACGAGGTGGCCTCCAGGTCCGCCGCCAACGCCTCGAAGCCGGTCGTGTGCTCGCGGATGAAGTCGTGGTCGAGCGCATCCATCGCCAGCAGCGTCTTCATCATGCCCTTCAGCACCGCGGCGTCGCCGCCGATCTTCACCTGGTAATAATGGGAGGCGATCGGCACCGCCTTCCCGACCGTCATTTCGGCCGGGCTCTGCGGCGACTTGAAACGCTCCAGGCTGCGCTCCTTGAGTGGATTGAAGACCACGATCGGCGCGCGCCGCAGCGAGGCTTCGCGCAAGGTGGCGAGCATGCGCGGGTGGTTGGTGCCCGGATTGTGGCCGAACGAGAAGATCGCGTCGCAATGATGGAAGTCTTCGAGCGTCACGGTGCCCTTGCCGACGCCGATCGATTGCGGCAGGCCGACGCTGGTCGCCTCGTGGCACATGTTGGAGCAGTCCGGGAAGTTGTTGGTGCCGTATTCGCGCACGAACAACTGGTACAGGAAGGCCGATTCGTTGGACGCGCGGCCGGATGCATAAAACTCGGCCATGTTCGGGTCCGGCAGCTTGCGCAATGCCTCGCCGATGCGCCGGAACGCCTCATCCCAGGCGATCGGCACGAAGTGGTCGGTGGCGGCGTCATAGACCATCGGGTGGGTCAGGCGCCCTTCCCATTCGAGAAAAAAGTCCTCGCGCTGCCACAGTTCGCTGACGCTGTGCGCGGCGAAGAAGGCCGGTGTCACCCGCTTGTTGGTCGCTTCCCAGGACACGGCCTTGGCACCGTTTTCGCAGAATTCGAACGACGAGCCCTCGCGCGGATCGGGCCAGGCGCAGCCGGGGCAATCGAAACCATCTGGCTGGTTCACCTGCAGCATGATCGTGGTGCGGTTGGCCGACATCTCGCCGCGCAGCGCCTTGGCGACGGCTTGCAAGGCGCCCTAGCCGCCCGCGGGACCGCCGTATTCGCCGATGCCTGGTACTTCTTTCTTTCGCATACGTCCTACTTTGCAGTAGGGCGCATTTTGGCGGGCGCGGCGAGAATGTTAATTTCGAAAGCCGCAGGGAAACAATTGGCAGCCCGTTGCCGTCATTCCAACGCAGATATTGAACAGTCAAGGCGCCGGCGCAACACAATTCACAAAGTATCCTTGAGGAAATAGTTTCCATGCGGCACGCATGATAGGATGCACACATCGGCTGCCCCCGCCCCCGGCGCCGTGCTTTCCTCGGCCCTGACCCCGCCGTTCTCCTTCCGGATTACTGGCCATGCACCATCCCATCACCGCTACCGAACAAGACCGCCTCAAGGCCCTCGAATCGCTGGACGTCCTCGATACGCCGGCGGAACAACGCTTCGACCGCTTCACGCGCCTGGCTGCGCTCACCTTCGGCGTGCCGATCGCACTGGTGTCGCTGGTCGACGGCAGCCGCCAATGGTTCAAGTCGCGCTGCGGCATCGACGGGACAGAGCTGCCGCGTTCGGCGGCCTTCTGCAGCCACGTCGTGACCCAGGGCGAGATGATGGTGGTCGAGGATGCGACGCAGGACCCGCGCTTCGCCGGCAACCCGCTGGTCACGGGCGCGCCGCACATCCGCTTCTACGCCGGCCAGCCGCTGTTCAGCGATGGCCAGCCGGTCGGCACGCTGTGCATCGTCGACCGCGCGCCGCGCCGCTTCGACGCCGAGCAGCGCCAGGCGCTGCGCGACCTGGCCGACCTGGCCGAGGCGGAGCTGAACCACGTCAAGATGGCCACCGCGCGCCTGATGGCCGAGCAGGCACTGAAGGCGCTCAATGCCCAGCTCGAGCAGCGCGTGGCCGAGCGCACCGCCGAACTCGAATGCAAGCTCGGCGAACTGTCGCGCGAAAGCGCGCGCCGCAAGGAGGCCGAGGCTTCGCTGCAGCACAGCGAGGAATGGAACCGCACCATCGTCGCCACCTCGTACAATGGCTTCGTCGGTGTCGACGCCGAGGGCCGCATCGTCGAATGGAACCCGTCCGCCGAGCGCATCTTCGGCTGGCCGCGCGCACAGGCGCTGGGGCGCAGCCTGTCCGGACTGGTCGTGCCGCCGGCCCTGCGCGCGGCGCACGAAGCGGGCATGCGGCGCTGCATCGAGACCGGCCATGGCACGGTCCTGAACAGCAGGCTGGAGCTGCCGGCGCTGACCGCGAGCGGCCGCCAGATCACGGTCGAGATGACCCTCAGCAGCTACGAATGGCGGGGCAAGCGCTGCTTCGGCGCCTTCATGAACGACATTTCGGAGCGCATCCGCACCCGCCAGCAGCTCGAAGAGAAGCAGGAAATGCTGGACGCGATCCTGGAATCGATCGACGTCGGCGTGGTCGCCTGCGACGCGGTCGGCAACCTGTCGCTGTTCAATCGGGCGGCGCGCGCGATCATCGGGCGCGACATGAAGACGATCGTGCCGGCCGAGTGGTCGCAATACTATGGGATGTACCACGTCGACGGGCGCACGCCGCTGGCGATGGACGAGGTGCCGCTGGTGCGCGCGCTGAAGGGCGAGACCGTGCGCGACGAAGCGATCGTGATCGCCCCCGATGCCGCCGCGTCGCACAGCCTGCTGGTCAGCGGCCGGCCGCTGCGCGGCGTTTCCGGCCGCCCGCTGGGCGCGGTGGTGGTGATGAAGGACGTGACCGAGGCGAACGCCGCGCGCGAGCTGCTGGAACGCAGCGAAGGCCGCCTGCGCGCGCTCGCCGAAAACCTGCCGGCGATCATCGGCAAGGTCGACGCGGAGCGCCGCTTTGTGTTCTTGAACGGCCACGCACTGCAAAGCTATGGCAAGAGCGCCGACGCGCTGTTCGGCCAGGCCGTCGCCAGCGGCTACCGCCCCGACGACTACACCCGGCTGCTGCCCTGGATCGAGCGCGCAGAAGGCGGCGAGCAGGTCGACTTCGAGTATGTCGCCAGGATCGCCGATCGCGAGCAGCACTTCCAGTGCTGCTTCGTCCCCCAGCGCAGCGCCAGCGGCGCGCCGGCCGGCTTTTATGCGATGGCGGTTGACATCACCGAGCGCAAGCTGGGGGAGCTGCGCCAGGCCGAAAACGAAGAGCGGCTACGCACCATCACCGACAACGTGCCGGTGCTGATCGCCCACCTCGACGGCGCCCGCCGCTACGTGTTCGCAAACGCCGTGCACCAGTCCTGGCTGGGCAAGGCAGCGGGCCAGATCCTCGGCAAGACCATGGAAGAAGCCTTCGGCGCCGACTATGTCGCGCCCCAGGCCAAAGCGCTGGAGAAGGCCTGGCAGGGCCAGGCCTCGCAATGCGAGCACGAGATCGTGCGCAAGAAGCATACGCGCATCGCCCACACGACCTTCCTGCCGCAGCTGCGCGACGGTCAGGTGGTCGGGGTCTATGTGCTGACGCTGGACGCCACCGCCTCGCGCCTGCACGAGCGCAGCCTGCATGCGCTGGCCCATACCGACACACTGACCGGCCTGCCGAACCGCCGCCACTTCGAGAGCGCGCTGGAGAAGGCCACCGGGCGCAGCGCGCGGCCGGCGCGCGGCACCGCCCTGCTCTACCTCGACATCGACCACTTCAAGGCGATCAACGACCGCTACGGCCACGCGGTCGGCGACGCCGTGCTGGTCGAGTTCGCACGTCGGCTGGGCGGCGCGGTGCGCAACTCCGATCTGGTCTCGCGCTTGGCCGGCGACGAATTCACGGTGCTGCTGAACGACGTGGCCGGCGAAGCCGACGTCGAAGCGGTGGCGCGCAAGATCCTGGCCGCGATGCGCGCGCCCTTCGAACTGGAGGCCGTGGTGCTGCAGGTCCGGACCTCGGTCGGCGCGGCGCTCGCCGACCAGCCCGATCCGGACCCGGCGCGCCTGCTCGACACCGCCGACCGCGCCCTGTACAAGGCCAAGGAAGCCGGCCGCAATACCTTCGCCATGCTGCGGCTCGGGCGCAGTCAACGCCCGGCGCTGGTCCACGGCTGAGCCGCTCAGGCAGGCGCGGCGGCATCATGGCGGCGCCAGCCCAGCGCCGCTTCGATCGCCAGCACCACGGCCGCGCTCAGCGCCAGCAGCGGCATCAGCGCGCACAGCGCGAGGCCCAGCAGCACGGCGGCCGGCGGCGTCGCGCGCCAGGCGCCCGGCAGCAGTTTCGGCAAGCCCGGCAAGCCGGCGCGGCGGCGCTTGAAGAACATCACCCAACCGGACACCAGCGAGAACAGTACGCTGGCCGCGAACAGGAACAACAGCACCTGGTTCCAGACGCCCAGCTCGCCCCGGTGGAAGGGAATGCCGACCGCGCTGGCCTTGCCGAAGGCCGTCTGGCGCGCCCAGCCCGCGTGGTACAGCACCTGGCCGTCGTAGGCATTCAGCACCAGATCGAAGCGATTGCCCGGATGGCGGCGGTCGGCCGAACTGGCGCGCCACACGCCGTGCGGACCGCGCGGCGGCGTCAATTGCGGCGGCGTGTCCGGCACCAGCGTGCGCGTGCGGTCCCAGGCCTGCTGCCAGTTCAAGGGGGCGCCCTGGGGCATCGAATGCAGTCCGCCCGGCACCTGGGGCGAAGCCTGCCCGGCCCAGTCGCGCAGCGCCCGCACGTTCTCGCCGGCGTAGCGGCTCCAGGTGATGCCGGTCAGGACCATGGCCAGGCTCAGCACGCCCAGCAGCACGCCGAGGAAGGCATGCCATTGGCGCCAGCCCGCGCGCCCGCGCCGGCCGGCACGCGGCATCCCCGGCTGGCCGGGCCGCGGCCACCACAAATACACGCCCGTCAGCAGCATCACCAGCATCCAGCTGGCTCCCAGTTCGATCATCCAGCGCCATCCATCGCCCTGCAGCAGGCGCGAATGCAGGCGCCGCGCCCATTCGCTGAAGCGCTCCTGCTCGCGCTGGCTGCCGAGCACCTGGCCGCGGTAGGGGTCGACGAAGACGGTGATGCGCCCGGCACCCTGCCCCGGCCGCGGACTGGCCGCCGGCTGCCCGTGCCCCGCGTGCGCGCTGGCGCCCGGCGCCGGCCGGTCGAAGCTCACGCGCACCGCATCCTCGGCCCTGGCCGGCGGCACCACCGCCTGCACCTCGAGCCCGGCCGGCGCCGCCCGCCGCGCCGCCGCGACCGCCGCATCCAGCGGCAAGCGCGCCCCTTGCGGCGCGACCCGCTCCAGCTGCCCGTACAGCTGCGCCTCGATCTGCGGCGTGAAGATGTAGAGCAGGCCACTCAAGGTGGCGACCAGAACGAAGGGCGAGGCGATCAGCGCCGCCCAGAAGTGGATGCGCCAGAACAGGCTGCGGCGCTGCGCGCCCATGCTTACAGGTCCCATTTCAGCTCCGCGACCCAGGTGCGCTGGGGATAAGGGTGGAAGTTCCAGTACTTGTAGTTGTTCAGGTTGTCGATGCCGAGGGCCGCCGTCCACTGGCGGTCCAGCCGGTAGACCAGCCGCAGGTCGGTCGTGAAGTACTTGCTCGCGCCCTGGTAGGCGAAGCCGTTCGGGTCCGAATTGTCCAGGGTCGAGTACTGCCGGCCGCTGTAGCGCGCGGCAAGGGTGGCGGACAGGTGGTCGTCGACGCGCCAGGTCGCCTGCCCGGCCGCGCGCCACGCCGGAATGCGCGGCTGCCATTTGCCGACGCTGGCCGGGAACTTGTCGTTGCGCGCGATCTTCGAATCGGTCCAGGTGAGGCTGGCGTTCAGGTCCAGGCCGCGCAGCAGCAGGTCCGCCGCGCCGTAGGCGGCTTCGAGCCCTTTGGTCTCGATGCGGTCGACGTTCTGCACATTGGTCACATTCGGCAGGACCAGCACGTTCGTCTGCGAATACAGGGCGTCGCGGGTGCGCTCGCCGAAGGCCGTCAGGCGCAGCTGACCTGTCTCCAGTTTGCGTTCGGCGCTCAGCTCGCCGGTCCAGGATTGTTCGGGCTTCAGGTTCGGGTCGTTGTTGGTCAAGGTACCGGCCGCGTTGATGCCGCCCTGGTACAGCTCGGACACGGTGGGCATGCGCACGGCCCGCCCCAGCGAGGCCTTCAGCAGCCAGTCTTCGGTGAGCTGGAAGGCCAGCGCCGCCTTGGGCGACCAATAATGCTCGCTGCGGCTGCCGTGGCTGACCGTGGTGCTGGCGTTCGAGGTCCGGCCCTCGCGCGCTTGCCAATGCTCGGCGCGCAGGCCCAGCACCGTCTTCCAGCGCGGTGCGAACTTCCAGGTGTCCTGGGTATACAGCGCGTCTATCGTGGTGCGGCCGCTGAAAGCCTGGTTGCGCGCACCGGCGCTGCCGGCGATCCAGTCGGCGGTCGCGTTCTCGATGCTGCGCAAGCGGTAGGCTTCACGCTGCGCGCCGAACTCGGCGATGTGCGCACCGGCGGCGCCTGCGGGCCGCCACACGCCCTTGGCGGCGAAGGTATGCCAGCCGGTGCCATGCTGGTCGACGATGCGGCCGGCGCCGCCGCTGGCCGCCGCCGGCAGGGCGACGGTCGGCGCGCGCAGGATGTCGCGATCGTAGTCGTAAAGGCTGGCCGCGAGCTCCCAGTCGAACACGCCGCGCGTGTTGCTCTTGAGGGTCAAGCCGTGCATCAAGTGGCGCAGGTCTTCGTTGGACTGGTTGAAGTCCGCCGGCGCCAGCGCATAGGCGCGCCCGCCGATGTTCACCGTGCCGCTGGTGACTGGCTGGCCGCCGGCATCGCGCAAATAGGACTCGGGCCGGCCCTGCGCTTCGTTGTCCCACAGCCCGAACACCCAGGTTGCGCGCAAGGTCGGCGACAGGTCGTAGGCCAGCTTGGCCTTCAGGTGTTGCTGCGTCGTGTGGTAGCGCGTGGCCGCGCCGAGGATCAGCCAGTCGCGGCCGGTGCGGTCCTGACCCGGCACCGCACCGCTCACCGGCGTTCCGGCGCCGGATTCGACGGCGGCCGGGTAGCGGGTCGGGAAGGTCAGCGGCTGGCCGTCGCTCGAGAGGCGGCTCAGATCGAGATACCAGGACCAGGCGCCGGCGCGGTTGCCGAGCGCGATGCTGCCCTGGCGGCCGCGGTAGGTGTCATCGCTGCCATACAGCTTGAACGGCTGCCAGGAGGCCGCGAACTTCGCATGCGCCTCGAAGCGCGACGGCATGCGGGTCACGTAATCGACCACCGCGCCCACCGAGTTGCCGCCATAGGCCGCCGAGAACGGCCCGTACAGGACGTCGACGCGCTCGATCTCTTCCGGACTGACCATGCCCCAGCGCGGCGCGAAGCTGGCGCCGTTGCCGAGGTAGTTCGACAGCAGGATGCCGTCCGCGTACACCGCCGAGCGGGCGCTGTTGCCGGTGCCGGAAGCGCGGGTGGACAGCACCGCGTGGTTGTAGTCGCCGATGTAGCGCTTGCGCACCAGCAGGCTGGGGAGGTACTTCAGCGCGTCCTCGGCGTCGCTGGCATTGATGCCGCGGGCGATCTCGTCGCCGGTGATGGTTTCGATGGTGGTCGGGATCTGGGTCGGCAGCGAGGTCGGGTGCTTGCCGGTGACGATCACGGTGCCCATCTCCCGCGCCTGCTGCGGCGCTTCCTGCGCGAAGGCGCCGGAGCTTGCGGCGGCCAGCGTCGTCAGGGTCCATAGCGGTGCCCTCGATGGTCTTCGATTCTTCATTCCTGTTCCTGTTTCAGTCGCCCGAAGGGGCAGTCGGCGCACGTCAAGGCATACCGAAGCGCATCCCGATGCGGGCGGCGCCGGATGGCAGACGTGCGGTTCGATGCGGGCGGCGCGGGGCCGCGGGATCAGGCGGCGGGCGGCGCGCGCGGCTGCGCAGGCGACCACAGGAACAGCGGACGCGAGGAATGGTAGTAAAGCGGCGGATAGACGTCGCGGCCGGCTGCCGCGGCGAAGGCGATGGCAGACGGCGGCGGCAGCCCGTGCGATGCCGCATGGGACACACAATAGCCGCAGTGGTTCATGGCTTTGTGCAGTTTGCCGGCCTCATCGCCGTCCTGCCCGTCCGTCGGCGTGGCCAGGGGCATCGTTGTCATGCCCAGCGCGGTGCAGACCTCCAGCGTCATGACCACCGGCGCCGGCGTGGCGGCCTGCATCGCATGCGACACCAGCGGCGCGAACGCATTGAACAGGATGGCCAGGCAGGCGATCCAGACCATGCGTGCGCGTACGAAACGATGCCGTGTCGGGGTATGCATGCTTGCATTATAGGCCACAGTCCGGAAGGCCGCGCTTCGTTGCCATTGAACAACAAATATTGCAGCTCATTGGCTGGCGTTAGAAGTTATCTATCGACTTTCGGTTTCCCTCCGTATAAAGTCAATTTGGCGCTTCTTGCGCCCGCTTTAGTTTATCCCCGCAGTCGAGAAGGCAAAGTAATGCAGCAACACCCTTCGGGTCGCCTCCTGTTCTTTCCCCTGTTCGCGTTCGCCATGCTGCTCGGCGGCGGCGCCCGTGCGCAGGATGACGCGGCCGGCAAGTCCGGCAGGCCAGGCTGGGCCATTTCCGGCTTCGGCACCATCGGCGTGGCGCACGCCAGCGAGCGCAACGCCGACTACACGGCCAGCGTCCTGAAGGTCGATGGCGCCGGCGCGACCCGCAACTGGAGCCCGAACGTCGACAGCCGCCTCGGCGCGCAGATCGATGCACGCCTCGGCCGGCACTGGTCGGCGGTGCTGCAGGTGGTCAGCGAGCAGGGGCTCGACAACAGCTACCGTCCGCGCATCGAATGGGCCAACGTCAAGTACCAGGCCACGCCGGACCTGGCCCTGCGCCTGGGCCGCATCGCGCTGCCGATGTTCCTGGCCGCCGACTATCGCAAGGTCGGCTACGCCTACCCGTGGGTGCGGCCGCCGGTCGAGACCTACAATTCGCTGCCCTTCACCAGCAGCGACGGCGTCGACGCCAGCTGGCGCTGGAGCGCGGGCCCGGTGCGCAATGCCTCGCAGCTGTTCTACGGCCGCGACAAGGTCTCGCCGGCCGGGGATCTGAACGCCTACGGCCGCGGCATCGTCGGCTTCTCCAACACCAGCGACTGGGGTGCGCTCAGCCTGCGCGCCAACCTGGTCCGCACCGAGGCCACGACCGATATCGGCGCAGCGCTGTTCCAGGCCTTCGAGGCTGCCGGTCCGGCGGGCGCCGCGATCGCGCGCCGCTACCGGATCGACCACAAGCGCGCCATCGTCGGCAGCATCGGCATGGACTACGACCCGGGCCGCTGGTTCCTGATGGCGGAAGCCAGCCGCACCCACACCGAGTCGCTGCTCGGCGCCACCCGCAGCCTTTACGCCAGCGCGGGCCTGCGCCTGGGTTCCCTGACGCCCTACCTGATCGCATCGCGCGTGCGCGCCACCAGCGCCACCCGCGACGATGGCCTGCCGACACGCGGCCTGCCGCCCGCGCTGGCAGGCCAGGTGGCCGGGTTGAACGACGCCCTGAATGTGCTGTTGGCCACCATCGCGCAACAGGACACCGCGGCCGCCGGCCTGCGCTGGGATCTGGCCACCAATACCGCCCTCAAGCTGCAATACGACCGTGTCACCCCGCGCGACGGTTCGCGCGGCACCCTGATCAACCTGACGCCCGCCTTCCGCTCCGGCCAGACGGCCCATGTGGCCAGCGTCGCACTCGATTTCGTGTACTAGGATGCGGCGCGGACCTTTCCAGCGCCTGGTGGCAGGCGCCGTTTTCTTTCTGCTGGCCGGCGCCGGCGCCCAGGCCGGCGCCGCCGACCTGGTGGTCATCGTCTCGGCCAGGAGCCAGGTGAACGCGCTGCGTCCGGACCAGGTGGCCGCGATCTTCCTCGGCCAGACCGCGCGCTTCCCCGACGGCGACGAGGCAGTGCCGCTCGACCTGCCGCTCGGTTCGCCCCTGCGCAACGAGTTCTACGAGCGCGTCGCCAACAAGTCCCCGGCCCTGCTGAAGGCCCATTGGTCGAAGATGGTGTTCACCGGCCACGGCCAGCCGCCCGGCGAAGCGCGCGACAGCGCCGCGGTGCGGCGCCGGGTCGCCGAGAATCCCGAGCTGATCGGCTACATCGAACGCAGCGCGCTGGACGCCAGCGTGCGCGCGGTACTGGTGGTGCGATGATGGACGCGAACCGCTCCACCGCGCGCCGCTTCGGCCGCGTGCTCGAGACCCACATCGCGCTGCCGCTGTTCGCGCTGCTGCCCCTGATCGCGATCTGGATCGCCACCTTCCACTTCATCGCCGCCGAACGCGACGCCGCCATCGCCGCCGCACGCGACAACGCGCGCGAACAGGTCGATACCTACGAAGCGCAGATGGTGCGCAGCCTGACCGCGATCGACCAGACCCTGAAGGTGCTCAAATATGCGGTCGAACAGCACGGTGCCGACGGCGCGCTCGACGCCCTGCGCCGCCAGGGCCTGCTGCCGCCCTCGCTGGTGTTCGTGGCCGGCATCGCCGACCGTGACGGCAGGATGGTGGCCAGCAATCCGCCCCTGAAGCCGCTCGACATCTCGCGCGAGCGCTATTTCAGCGTGCATCGCGACGGCGAGACCACGATGCCGGCCGTGAGCCGCGCCGTCGGCGACGCCGCCAAGCTGGAACCGCACCTGCATTTCACGCGCCGCATCAACGACGCCGCCGGCCGCTTCGCCGGGGTTGCCCTCGTCGCCGTCGATCCGGCCTACTTCACCAGCGCCTACGAACACTCGCGCGAAGGGGAACTCGGCATGATCGGCCTGATCGGCGACGACGGCGTGGCGCGCGCGCTGCGCGTCGGCGACCGGGTCTCCTGGGGCCAGCAGGTCGCGCTCGATCGCATCGGCGACGATGCCATCGATCCGCATCCGACCGCGCCCGATGGCGTGGTGCGCTATGCCAGCGTGCGCCGCCTGCACGGTTTTCCGCTGTCGGCCGTGATCGGCCTGGCCGAGAGCGAGCAGATGGCGCAGTACAAGCGGAATCGCGGCAAGTACATCGTGGCCGCGCTGACCGGCAGTGCCCTGCTGATCGCCGTGGTCGGCCTGATCAGCGCCTGGTCCTGGCAGCTGGCCAAGGCGCGGCGCCGCGAGCGGCGCGCCCAGGCGACCTATGCGGCCGCCTCGGAAGCCAGCCTGGACGCCTTCTTCGTGCTGCGCAGCGTGACCGACGCCGACGGCCACGTGACCGACTTCCTGATCGAGGAAACCAACTCGCGCGCCGAACAGGTGACCGGCATCCGCAAGGCGGACATGCTCGGCCGCCTGGTCGGCGACATGCTGCCCTTCTACCGCGTGAACGGCATGTACGAGGAACTGCTGTCGGTGGTGGTCGACGGCAAGGCGGTCGAAACCGAATGGCAGGCCGCGACCTCGCCCGCGGTCGGCCGCTGGCTGCAGCGCCAGATCGTGCCGGTCGACGGCGGCGCGGTCGTCACCGTGCGCGACATCACCGAGCGCAAGCTGGCCGAGGAACGGATCCGCCACCTGGCCCACCACGACGAGCTGACCGGCCTGCCGAACCGCAGCCTGATCCGCGACCGCCTCGACCAGGCGGTGCTGAACGCCCAGCGCAACGGCAAGCACCTGGCGCTGGCCTTCGTCGACCTGGACGGCTTCAAGCTGGTCAACGATGGCCTCGGCCACAGCGCCGGCGACGAGCTGCTCAAGGAAGTCGGGCGCCGCATGCAGGCCTGCCTGCGCCGCAACGACACCCTCGGCCGCCTGGGCGGCGACGAGTTCGTGATCCTGCTGCCGGACGTGTCCGGCGAGCCGCTGGCGATCACGCCGGTGCTGGAAAAGATCCGCCAGGCGGTGACCGAGCCGGTGCAGATCGGCGACCAGGCGGTGCAGGTCACCTGCAGCATGGGCGTGGTGATGTACCCGCGCGACGGCGACGACCCCAAGACCCTGATGATGAACGCCGATGCCGCGATGTACCGCGCCAAGGACCTGGGCAGCGACAACTTCCAGTTCTACACCCGCGAGATGAACGCCAGCGTCGAGGAAAAGCTGATGCTGCTGGAAGGGATGCGCAAGGCCTTCGATTCGACCCAGGCGGCGTCCGGCATCGCGCATGCGCCGGCCGGCCACTTCTTCCTGATGTACCAGCCCAAGGTCGACCTGCGCACCGGCCGCATCTTCGGGGTCGAGGCCCTGATCCGCTGGCGCCATCCGGAGCACGGGATGGTGCCGCCGCCGCGCTTCATCGGCCTGGCCGAGGAATCGGGCCTGATCGTCGCGATCGGCGAATGGGTGCTGCGCACCGCCTGCCGCCAGGCCCGGCTCTGGGCCGATGCCGGCCTCGATCCGCTGACGGTGTCGGTCAACGTGTCGGCCCGCCAGTTCGAGGAAAAGCACCTGGTCGAACGCATCGCCGTGGCGCTGCGCGACACCGGCCTGCCGCCCTGCGCGCTGGAGCTGGAAGTGACCGAGAGCCTCCTGATGCGCGACATGCAGCAGGCCGTCGAACGCATGCGCGAGCTGAAGGCGATGGGCGTCTCGCTGTCGATCGACGATTTCGGCACCGGCTATTCGAGCCTGTCGGCGCTGAAGTCCTTCCCGATCAGTACCCTGAAGATCGACAAATCCTTTGTGCGCGACCTCGCCCACAGCCTCGACGACCAGGCGATCGCGCTGGCCGTGATCTCGCTCGGCCACCGCCTGAACCTGCGCGTGATCGCCGAGGGCGTGGAGACCGGGGAGCAGCGCGAATTCCTGGCCGCCAACGAGTGCGACGAGATGCAGGGCTACCTGTTCTCGCCGCCGGTGCCGGCCGAACGCATCACCGAGATGCTGCAGGCCCAGGCCCGCAGGGTGGCCTGACATGGGACCGGCCGCGCTGTCCCGACTGCTGTTCGGCGCCGAGCCCAAGCTGCGCCGAATGATGTACTACTGGGGCGCGACGGCGGCGCTGTACACCGTGTTCGTCGGCCTGCTGACCGACGCCGGCGAGCGCGGCCTCATCGACCGCGGCGATGCGCTCGGGCTGGCCGCGTACACCGCCGCCGGCATCGTCGGGTCCTACCTGCTCGTGCGGCTGGGCGCCAGGTTCGGGCTGGCGCCGACCGGCGCCGCCGCGCTGCAGGCGGTGTTCGGCATCAGCTGCAACATGTGGGCGTATTCGATTACCGGGCCCCTGCGCGGCGCCACGCTGATGGGATTGATGGTCGTGGTGGTGTTCTGCACCTTCGCGCTGCGTCCGCGCCAGACCCTGGCGCTGACCGCCGTCGGCCTGGCCGCCATGGGCGCCACGATGTGGTGGCACCAGGCCCACGACCCGCTGCATTATCCGCCGCTGGTGGAAGGCCTGACCTTCGCCATCATGGCCGGCTGCTCGATGACGGTGACCCTGCTGACCGGCGAGGCCAGCAAGCTGCGCGCACGCCTGAAAGCGCAGAAGGAAGACCTGGTCACGGCGCTGGACACGATCCGCACCCTGGCCACGGTGGACGAACTGACGGCGCTGTCGAACCGGCGCCACATGAACGAGATGCTGGCCCAGGAAGAGCGGCGCCACGGCGCCGGCATGCCGGGCCGCGACACCTGCATCGCCCTGCTCGACATCGACTTCTTCAAGCAGATCAATGACCGCCACGGCCACGCCACCGGCGACGAGGTGCTGCGCAGCTTCGCGCAGGCCGCGCGCGCCGAACTGCGTGCCGGCGACGTGCTGGCGCGCTGGGGCGGCGAGGAATTCCTGCTGATGCTGCCCGACACCGAAGAAGCCGCGGCGCTGGCGGTGGTCGAGCGCATCCGCGCCCGGGTCGCACTCCTGCAGTTCGAAGGGATGGCGCCGGAGCGCCGCATCAGCTTCTCGGCGGGCCTGACCGCGCGCCGCGGCACCGAGGCGCTGGCCGATACCGTCAATCGCGCCGACAAGGCGCTCTACCAAGCCAAGTCGTCGGGACGCGATAGGACCGTGGTGGCGTAGGGCGGGCGCGGCCGGCGTAGGCACCCCGTGCCCACCCTACCCCGATCAGCGCGTGGCCATCAGGCGCGTCACCAGCGCGTCCGGATCGGCGTCCATCGTCAGCAGCGCGGCATGGGCCGGGCGCACGAAGCCCTGCTCCACCATGTGGCCGACGAAGCTGGCCAGGCCATCGTAGAAGCCTTTCGCGTTCAGCAGGCCGATCGGCTTGGCGTGGATGCCCAGCTGGGCCCAGGTCACCATCTCGAACAGCTCTTCCAGCGTACCCATCCCGCCCGGCATGGCGATGAAACCGTCCGCCAGGTTCGACATCATGGCTTTGCGCTCGTGCATGTCCTTGACCACGAACTGGCGCGTCAGGCCGGTGTGGCCGACTTCGCGCTCGAGCAGCGCGCGCGGGATCACGCCGGTGACTTCGCCGCCAAGGCGCAGCACTTCATCAGCGATCACACCCATCAGGCCGACCTTGCCGCCGCCGTAGACCAGGCCGATATTGTGTTCGACCAGCACGCGGGCCAGGCCGCGCGCAGCCTCGGCGTACAGAGGATCGGCGCCGGGCGAGGCGCCGCAGTAGACAGCGATGGCTTTCATGCTTTTCCTTCGGGGGGCAACTGCTTCAGGTAGTCTTCGGACAGGCGCTGGAACAGCTCCCGGGTTTCGCCGCGCAGGTAGGGGCCGACCATCGACAACACCTGGTAGCAGCCGCGCGCGAGGGCATCGGCGATCGCCTGCTGCTCGCTGTACTTGCGCGGGTTGCGCACATATTCGTAGGACAGCCAGTAGGTCGCCACCACCACCATGTTGGTGGCCATCGCGCCGATCTGGGCTTCGCCGGCTTCCAGCGAGCCTTCGCTACGCAGGTCTTCGCAGAGCTGGCGCGCGACCTTGATCTTGTGCGCCAGGATGGCCTTGAAGTGCAGCTCCAGCTTGCGGTTGCGCGACAGCAGGTCGTTCAGGTCGCGGTAGAAAAAGCGATAGCGCCAGATCAGTTCGAACATCATGCGCAGGTAGAGCCAGACGTCCTCCAGGTTCGAGCGGCGCCCGGCCGGCACGGTCAGCATGCGCCCGATCTCGGCTTCGAACTGGGCGAAGATCGAATTGACGATGTCGTCCTTGTTCCGGAAGTGGTAATACAAATTCCCCGGAGAGATGTTCATCTCTTCGGCGATCACGGTGGTCGTGATGTTCGGCTCGCCAAATTCATTGAACAGCCTGAGCGACAGTTCGAGAATCCGTTCGCGGGTCCGGCGGGGCGCTTTCTGTTGCATGGAAGACGGCATGGTTGAAATCACCCGCAAGGATAACACCGACGCCGCGCCGCGGCCATATCGGCGGGGTCCGGCCTAGTGCCGGCCGGCGCGTTCGCGCTGCAGGGCGAAGGCGGCGCGCAGGTCCTCGCGCAGCGCACCCGCGACCCAGGGCTTGACCAGGTGGCGGTCGACCAGGCCGGCGGCGCAGGCACGGTCGATCGCTTCCAGCTCCGAAGGTCCGGACAGGCCGGACAGGATCAGGCGCACGGTGCGCGGCCAGGCGCGGCACACGCGGGCCATCAGGTCGGTGCCCTGCATGCCGGGCATGGACTGGTCGGACAGCACCACATCGACCGGGTGGCGCTCCAGCAGCGCCAGCGCTTCCTCGCCGGAGCCGGCGCTGAGGATGCGCCAGGGTTCGCTGTCGAGGGCATCGACCAGCACGTCGCGCATGAAGGCATCGTCGTCGACCACCAGCAGGGTCGGCAGGCCGGACGGCGCGTCCGCGCCGGCTGCATCGGCCGCCGGCGCCGGCAGGAAGGCCTCGACCTCGGCGACGAAGCTGGCCGGCTCGATCGGCTTGCACAGGTAGCCGTCGAAGCCGGCGGCGCGTACCCGCTCGCGGTCGCCGTCGAGGGCCAGCGCGCTGACGGCCACCAGCGGCATCCGCGCGCAGACTGGATCGGCCTTCAGTGCGCGCGCCACCGCGTAGCCATCCAGCGAGGGCAGGCGCAGGTCGCAGACCACGAGGTCGGGCCGGCTGTCGAGCGCCAGGCGCAGGCCGCGGGCGCCATCGTCGGCGCCGGCCACCGTGTGCCCGGCTTCCCGCAGCAGCATCGCCATCAACTCGCTGGTGGGAAGATCGTCTTCGACGATGAGAATGCGCGCGGACATGGCCTGTCTCCCTGGGACCGTTGGTGTCGTTTGTATTGACTTTAACACCGCGGCGATCAGGAAACCAGTGCCGCCAGCTCTTCCATCACGGCCGCCAGCACGCGCGGATTGCTGCCGAGGGCGACGTGGCCGATGCCGCCGAATTCGAGGTTGCGCGCGCCGGGCAGGCGGCTCGATTCCTGCGGCGCGACGATGTTGTCGTGGTGGGTGTAGAGCGAGGTGACGAGGGCGCGGGTGGCGGCGTCCTCCCCCTGCGCCAGCGCCTGCAGCCAGGGACTGCCGGGGCGCATCTGGAAGGCGTTCTGTCCCAGGCCGAAACGGGCCAGCGCGGTGCCGTGGTGCGGCGTGCCGAGCGTGAGCACGCGCGCGACGCGCCGGGTGCCGTGGTCGCGCATCCAGGCCCGCGCGACCAGCCCGCCCATGCTGTGGGCGACGATCGCGATCTTTTGCGCGCCGGTGCGGGCGCACAGGTCCTGCACCGCCTTTTCGACGAGCGGCACATAGGCGTCGATGCTGCCGGCGACCGGCTCCAGGTCGACGCTGGCGTGGCTGATGCGGGCCGCGTCGAGCAGCGGCGTCAGATGCGTCCAGTAGCCGCTGTTGCAGCCGTAGCCGTGCAGGAGCAGCACCGGTACATGCCTGCTGTCCGGGTGGATGCGCGTGGCGGCGCAGGCGCGCGGCACCTGCCAGGAGGTCACCAGCATGCTGGCCTTGAACTCTTCGGCCAGCAGGCGCAGGCGGGCTTTGGGGCCGAGCCGGAAGGCGCTGGGGGTGGCGCTGGCGAACCAGCCGGCCATCGCGAAGTTGTTCATATTGATCAGCAGGCGCACCAGCGCCACGCAGGCGAGGCCGATCAGCGCCGCCTGCCAGGGCGCGATCCCGGCGCGCGCCGTTAGCGCCCAGGCGATCAGCGCCGCCGCGCCCAGCTGCACCAGCAGCAGCGTGCGCAGCAGGCGGCGCGCGCTTTTCATGGCTTCACGCGGCTTGCACCGGCGCTCCCGCGGCCGGCGCCGGGGCCGCCACCGGACGCGCGGCCGGACGGCCGGTCAGGGACTGCGCCAGTTCGCTGGCCAGGCGTGCCGTGATGCCGTAGATCGACAGCTGCGGATTGGCGCCGATCGAGGTCGGGAACAGCGAGCCGTCATGCACCGAGAGGTTCGCCAGGCCGTGGTAGCGCCCATCCGGGCCGGTCACGCCGGCGCGCGGGTCCCCTGCCATCATGCAGCCGCCCATCACGTGGGCCGAGGCGACCTTGGTCAGGTGCGGGCGGTAAGGCAGCGCGGCGATGCCCTGCTGCGCCTCTTTCCACGACGCGTAGCGCGGCGCGGTCTCGTGCGCCACCTGCACCGCCGTGGCGCCGGCCGCGAACTGGATCTCGGCCATGGTGAGCAAGGCGCGGCGCGCGCCGTCCCACAGCGGCTCGTTCAGCGGATAGTCGAGCACCGGCGCGCCGCCGGCTGCCAGCTGCACGCTGCCGCCCTGCGATTCGGGGTGGAAGCCGTCGCGCAGCAGCGCCAGCGTGCCCTGCAGGTGCGGGAACTGGCGCATCATCCCGGCGTGGCTGGCGCCGAAGCCGGTCATGGTGGTCGCCAGCAGCACCGGGTGCAGCGGCGGCGCTTCCAGCTTGTAGCCGAGCGGGCCGTCGATCGCCTGGGTGTGCAGGAAGTGGTCCGAGTAGACGGTCTGCGGCGCGCCGGCATAGCCTTCGACGCGCTGCGGGAACAGCGCCGCCGACACCAGGGTCGGGTGCAGGAAGGTGCGCTTGCCGAGCAGGCGGTTGGGATCGGGCGCCTTCGAACGCAGCAGCAGCGCCGGCGAATTGATCGCGCCGCCGGCCAGCACATAGTGCTTCGCGCGCAGGCGTAGGCGGCGGCCGGTCGGCTGCAGGCCGGCGGCGTCGAGCGCGCTGCATTCGAGTCCCGCGATCCGTTCGCCATGGATCAGGAAACGCTCGGCGCGGGCGCGCGTCACCAGCGTGGCGCCATGCTCGAGCGCCGAGGGGATCGTCGATACCAGCATCGACTGCTTGGCATTGGTCGGGCAGCCCATGCCGCAATAGCCGAGGTTCCAGCAGCCGTTGACGTTGCGGCGGATGAAGCCGGTCGGGATGCCCAGCTTTTCCGCACCGCGCCGCAGCAGGTCGTTGTTTTCGTTGGGCGGCGCCTGCCAGTCTCCGACGTGCAGGCGCGCTTCCATCAGTTCGAACCAGGGCTTGAGCGCCGCTTCGCTGTAGCTGTCCAGGCCATGGCGCTGCTGCCAGAATTTCAGGGTGTCGGGCGGAGTGCGGAAGCTCGAGGTCCAGTTGACCGTGGTCGAGCCGCCGACGGTGCGCCCCTGCAGGATGGTGATCGCCTTGTCCTTGGTCTTGCGCGCGGCCGACTCCTGGTACAGCGTCGGATAGGCTTCCTCTTCGCGCATGCGGAAGTCGCGCGAGGACTGCAGCGAGCCTTCCTCGACGATGATGACCGACAGGCCGCTCAGGGCCAGGATCTCGGCGCTGACGCCGCCGCCGGCGCCGCTGCCGATGACGATGACGTCGGCGTCGAGCGTGCGGTCGGCATCGAGGCGGGCGCCGTCGATGACCTTCCAGCCGCGCGCCAGGCCGGCCGCGACCGGATCGGGGATGATCTTGATGTTACTCATGCCAGCTCCTCAAGCGAGTTCCTTCAGCGGTCCGGGATAGCCGATCGCCGCCCAGTTGGCGGCATCGCTGTACCAGCTGCCCAGCACCAGGTCGTGCAGGGCCTGGTAGGCGGTGCGCAGCAGCGCGAGGCGGTGGGTGCGCCAGTCCTGCAGCCAGTCGGTGACCTCGGCGTCGGTGGCTTCGGTCCAGCCGTGCGGAATGCCGGTCAGCAGGCGGCGCGCCGGGCCCAGCGCCAGCAGGCCGAACAAATCCTGCACTTCCTGCTGGGTGGCCAGCGGCAGGCCGAGGATGGTCTGGTGCAGGCGCTCCGTGACGGACCCGATCGCCTGTTGGCGCGCTTGAGCCTCGGTCGGCAGCACCCCGGCCAGGATCGCCGGCACGATCGCGTGCATGGCGTCGCGCGCCTCGCCGTCGAGCACGAAGCCCTTGGGCGCAGGCGGATGCGTGGCGCGGTAAATGCCGCCGCCGGCGGCAAGCACGAGCGCCGCCAGGGCGCCCGCCTTCAGGAAGGATCTGCGGCTTGTCTCCATATCGAACCCTTATCTTTCTTTTTTATCTAGTGTAAGCGAAAGATTCGTGGGGAAAACGCGCAAAACTAGAGCGCCGCGTCTAGCTTGCCGCGAGGCTCTTTCCAAAATTCGGGGTCTGACCCCGGTTTTTGGAAATTATTCTTTGGAACGCATCATTTGGCGGGCGATGCCGCGCAGGATGTTGACTTCCTCGGTTTCGAGCTGGGTGCGGGCGAACAGGCGTTTCAGGCGCGGCATCAGCTTTTTGGGGTTGTCGGCGTTCAGGAAGCCGATCGCCACCAGCGCTTCTTCGAGGTGGGCGTACATGCCCTCGATCTGGGCCATGCTGGCGGCCTCGCCATGGAAGCCGACGCCGGTCTGGGTCCTGTCGCGCTGCGACGCGTCCCCTTCCGCCGCGAGCCGGCATTCGTAGGCCAGCACCTGGGCCGCCTGCGACAGATTCAGCGAGGAATACGAGGGGTTCGCCGGAATATTGATAAGGACATTGCAGCCGGCGACAATGTCGTTCGGCAGCCCGACGCGCTCGTTGCCGAGGATCAGGGCCGGGCGCAGATCCGCCTTGTCGGCGACATGGGCGGAAAAGGCGCGCGGCGTCCACACCGGCGGCGAGAACTCGCGCAGACGGGCCGACACCGCGGCGGCAAAATTACAGCCTTCCAAAGCTTCGGCGACGCTGCCGACGATGCGCGCGTTTTCCAGCACGTCGATGGCGCCGCTGGCAAAGGCCACCGCCTCCGGGTCCGTCAGCGGCTGTTCGCAGCGCGGCGTCACCAGCACCAGCTCGGAAAAACCCATGGTCTTCATCGCCCGCGCGACCGAGCCGACATTGCCTGCGCGGCTGGTTTCCACTAGCACAAAGCGTAGCCGTTTGAAAAGAGATATGTCAGTTTCGGTCGGGTTCATTGTAAAATAGCGCCATCGCGCGGTGACGAGCGGTTGAAATGCAGCTGGATCTTGTATCCGGCCGCGATTTTAACGGTTTCGGCACCGCTTTGCTCTTTGTCATTCTCATCGCTATTTGATCGTTCACGGCACGCATGTTTCCACTGCGGCGCGTGGGCGTCAGCATTCATCAGGAAACCCTCATGCACCCAATGCTCAATACGGCCATCAAGGCCGCCCGCCGCGCCGCCACGGTCATCAACCGCGCTTCGTTCGATCTCGACCGTATCACCGTCAGCGAAAAAAGCCATAACAACTTCGTCACCGACATCGACCAGGCAGCGGAACAGGCCATCGTCGAGACCCTGCTGAAGGCTTACCCCGACCACGCGATCCTGGGCGAAGAATCCGGCCCGACGGCCAACCTGAACGACGATAGCGAATACGTCTGGATCATCGATCCGATCGACGGCACCACCAACTTCCTGCACGGCTACCCGAACTACTGCGTCTCGATCGCGCTGCAGCAGCGCGGCGTGATCACCCAGGCCGTGATCTACGATCCGGTCCGCAACGACCTGTTCACCGCCACCAAGGGCGCCGGCGCCTACCTGAACGAGAAGCGCATCCGCGTGCGCAATCCGGACCGCATCAACAAGGCCCTGATCGGCTCCGGCCACGGCACCGAGCCGCGCGACCTGGCCGAATACCTGCGCATGTACGAAGTGGTGGCGGCGCGCTGCCACGGCGTGCGCTCGAGCGGCTCGGCGGCGCTGGAACTGGCCAACGTGGCCGCCGGCCGCGTCGACGGCTTCTTCGAGAAGGGCCTGAAGATCTGGGACATCGCCGCCGGCTCGCTCCTGGTGACGGAAGCCGGCGGCATCGTCGGCGAATTCAGCGGTGAATCCGAATACCTGAACAAGGGCGACGTGATCGCCGCCGGCCCGAAGGTCTTCGCCGGCATGGTCGCCGTTCTGAAGCCGTTTGCCTGAGTGATGGAAGGGGGCGGCCAGCCCCCGGGACGCTGGCGGTCCGCGTGCAGCACGCTCGATCGCTTTCGCGTAAAATACCTGTCTGCTTCCGGCGCCCTGCACCGTCGTTGCACCGCGCCGCGTCTCCCTGCCCCATCAGCCCGACGGCTGCGCTAAATTTCTCTAGCGAAACATTTTGAATTATAATTTACGTAGCTCTTAACCTTTGTGTTGATGGCTGCGACACGGCGTACCGGCACCAGTACCGGCCGCCCTGCCTTGTGTAATCCGATCGGCTTGACTGGCGTCTTCGATATTCTCGAAGGCGACGCGCCGGTCCCTACAGAAAAACTATGTCATTCACTACTCTCGGTCTGACCGACGCCATCGTACGTGCCGTAACCGAAGCGGGCTATACCGCTCCGACCCCGATCCAGGCCCAGGCCATCCCGGCCGTACTCGGCGGCGGCGACCTGCTGGCCGGCGCCCAGACCGGCACCGGCAAGACCGCCGGCTTTACCCTGCCCGTGCTGCACCGTCTGTCGACCGACAAGGTGGGCGCGGCGCTGACCAACAAAACGGCCAAGCGTTCGATTCGTGCGCTGGTGCTGGCCCCGACCCGCGAGCTGGCTGCCCAGGTCGAGGAAAACATTCGCACCTACGCCAAGTACACCAACCTGAACTCGGCCGTGATCTTCGGCGGCGTCGGCATCCATCCGCAGATCAAACTGCTGGCGAACGGCGTCGACATCCTGGTCGCCACCCCGGGCCGCCTGCTCGACCACGTCGGCCAGGGCACCATCAAGCTCGACAAGATCGAGATCCTGGTGCTGGACGAAGCCGACCGCATGCTCGACATGGGCTTCATCCACGACATCAAGAAGGTGCTGGCCGTGCTGCCCCCGAAGCGCCAGAACCTGCTGTTCTCGGCCACCTTCTCGGACGAGATCAAGGCCCTGGCCGACAAGCTGCTGAACAACCCGGCATCGATCGAAGTCGCGCGCCGCAACTCGACCGTCGAGGTGATTTCCCAGACCATCCACCCGGTCGACCGCGACAAGAAGCACCCGATGCTGTCGCACCTGATCCGCACCAACAACTGGAAGCAGGTGCTGGTGTTCACCCGCACCAAGCACGGCGCGAACAAGCTGGTCGAACAGCTCGGCCGCGACGGTATCGGCGCGATGGCAATCCACGGCAACAAGAGCCAGTCGGCTCGCACCAAGGCGCTGGCCGAATTCAAGGACGGCAGCCTGACCGCCCTGGTCGCCACCGACATCGCCGCGCGCGGCATCGACATCGACCAGCTGCCGCACGTGGTCAACTATGACCTGCCGAACGTGCCGGAAGACTATGTGCACCGGATCGGCCGCACCGGTCGCGCGGGCGCCACTGGCGAAGCGGTGTCCCTGGTCTGCGTCGACGAGCACCAGATGCTGAAAGACATCGAAAAACTGATCAAGCAGACTCTGCCGCGTGAGGTGATCCCTGGCTTCGAGCCGGATCCGACCGCCAAGCCGCAACCGATCCAGCTGCGCAGCGGCGCACCTGGCCACGGCAACCGCGGTGGCCGCCCGGGCGGCGGCCGTCCTGGCGGCGCCCCGCGCAACGGCGGCGCACCGGCAGGCCGCAGTGCTGCCCCGGCGGGCGGCGCCCCGCGTAATGGCGGCAATGGCGGCAATGCTGGCGGCGGTCGTGGTAATGGCGGCGGCAATGCCGGCGGTGGCCGTGGCAACGGCGGCGGTGGCCGCGGCGGCCAGAACCGCGGTCCGCGTCCGGCCACGGCACGCAGCGGCGGTGGCGATCGCTGATCGCTGACTGTCCTCGACTGCGCTGCATAAAAGCCGCGCCACCTGCACGGGTGGCGCGGCTTTTTGTTATCCATCAAACCGGGGTCAGACACCGATTTTTGGAAATGTCCTGCGGGATGTTTCCAGAATTCGGTGTCTGACCCCGGTTTGATTTTTGTCGTGTTTTTGATACTTGATTACTCAAGTACTTGCCAAGGGTCGCTGTTCTCCATATATTTGATTACTCAAGTACATTTCAATTGTTGAGGAACCGTCATGGAAAACACGCTGACCACCGAATTCTGCCTGCGCATGGGACGCGCCTGGGCCACTCTTTCGCGCCGCCTGGACAGCTCGCTGGGCAGCCACCACGGCATCAGCTTTGCCGACTACCAATTGCTGCTGCACCTGCAACGCGCGCCCGGCGGGCGTTTGCGCCGGGTCGACCTGGCCGAGAAGCTGGGGCTGACCGCCTCCGGCGTGACCCGCTCGCTGCTGCCGCTGGAAAAGATCGGCCTGGTCGACCGCCAGAGCGATCCGCGCGATGCCCGCGTCGGCTATGCGATCATCACCGCCGCCGGCAGCGAGCTGGTCACCAACGCGACGACCGTGGTCGACAACATCAGCCGTGCCGCACTGGGTGCGCCGTCGCGCGCGCAACTCGAGGCGACCTCCAACCTGCTGGCACAGCTGGCCGGAACCTGACACGCCCTCCTGGAAGAGACATGAATAACAATAAATTGCTGCGGGACCCCAACTTTGCCTGGCTGCTGGGCGGCGGCGTCATCTCCGCCCTCGGCGACCAGTTCACCATGATCGCCCTGCCCTGGCTGGTGCTGCAACTGACCCACGATCCGCTCGCGCTCGGCATGATGGTGGCGCTGCTCGGCGTGCCGCGCGCGGTGCTGATCCTGTTCGGCGGCGCGCTGGTCGACCGCCATTCGCCCAAGCGCGTGCTGATGCTGACCAAGTACGCGAACATGGTCCTGCTGGCGCTGCTGGCGGCCCTGGTGCTGAGCGGCCGGGCGACCCTGCCGCTGGTGAGCGTCATCGCCGTCGTGCTCAGCCTGGCCTCGGCCTTCAGCATCCCGGCCGGCACCTCGATCCTGCCGCAGGCGGTGGCGCCGCAGCATCTGGCGTCGGCGAATGCGACGATGATGGCGGTGCGCCAGGTAACGATGCTGGTGGGACCGCTGCTGGCCGGCCTGCTGTTTGCGCTGGGCGGCGACGGCCGCGCCGGCATGCAGGACGGCCATGCGTTCGGACTGGGCCTGGCCTTCGCCTTCGATGCCTTCAGCTTTGCACTGTCGGCCTGGACCTTGGCCAAGGTGCGGCCGCTGGCCACGCCGGCGCCGGCTGAAAAAGCGGACCAACAAACGCCGGCGCAATCCGTACTGCGCGCGGTCGGTGCCGGCTTTGGCGCGCTGTGGCGCGACCTGACCCTGCGCACCGCCTTCCTGTACTGGGGACTGTGCGCCTGCGTGACCGGCGGCGTGATGCAGGTGGCGCTGCCGCTGCTGGCCAGCGAACGCCTGCACGGCGCTGCCGCGCTCGGCCTGCTGATGGCGGCGAACGGCGCCGGTTCGCTGGCCGGCATGGCCCTGTCCGGCATCGCCGGCGGGCGCCGCCTGGGCACGCTCGGGCTCACACTGCTGGCGATCGACGGCCTGGTCGGCGCCCTCCTGATGCCGCTGGGTATGATCACCAGCAGCTGGCAGGGCATGCTGATCCTCGCTGCGATCGGGGTGCTGGGCGGTTATGTGCAGGTGGCCGTGTTCACCTGGATCCAGCAACGCGTGGCGCCGCAGATGCTGGGACGGATGATGAGTATCTTCATGTTCGTCTTCATGGGCCTGGCGCCTTTAACCGCGGCCGCGGCCGGCTGGCTGGCCAGCCACGTCACCCTGGCGACCCTGTTCACCGGCGCCGGACTGGGCCTGAGCCTGGCGGCGCTGGCAGCCTGGCTGTTCACGCCGATGGCCAGGCTGGCCGATGCCGGCCCGCCCGCCGGCGACGATGACGCCGCACCGTCGCCGACAAACTGACGAGCCGGAATCCGACAGGCGGCCGCGCCGTGCCGCCTGTGCCGGGTTGCCACTTCGGCTACAATTTTGTCCATGCCAAAATTTGCCGCCAACCTGAGCCTGATGTTCAATGAACTCGGCTTCCTCGAACGCTTCGCCGCGGCCCGTACGGCCGGCTTCGATGCGGTCGAGTTCCTGTTTCCCTACGCCTGCGAACCGGAGCAGATCCTGGGCCGGCTGCAGCGCTACAAGCTGCAGCTGGCATTGCACAATTTTCCGGCCGGCGACTGGGCGGCAGGCGAGCGCGGCTTCGCCTGCGATCCGCGCCGCATGCAGGAATTCCAGGACAGCGTCGAGCTGGGCCTCGACTATGCGGTCGAGCTCGGCGTGCCGCGCCTGCACTGCATGGCCGGCAAGCTGCCGCCGAACGTGGCGCCGGAGCGCGCGCATGCGACTTTCGTCACCAACCTGCGCTTCGCGGCCGAGGCTGCGGCCAGGCACGGCATCGAGGTCCTGATCGAGCCGATCAACGATCGCGACATCCCCGGCTATTTCCTGACGCACAGCAGCCAGGCGGCAGGCATCATCGCCGAATGCGGCATGGACAACCTGTTCCTGCAGTACGACATCTACCATATGCAGCGGATGGAGGGCGAGCTCGCCCTGACCCTGCGCGAGCGGATGGCTATCATCCGTCACATCCAGCTGGCCGACGTGCCCGGCCGCCACGAACCCGGCACCGGCGAGATCAACTTCCCCTTCCTGTTCAAGCTGCTCGACGAACTCGGCTACGACGGCTGGGTCGGCTGCGAATACATCCCGCAAGGCGAGACTGTCGCGGGCCTGGCCTGGCGCGACGCTTTTATTGCTTGACTTGATCGGCGGCAAGCTAGCCGCTGGGCAACTTTGAAAGAATGGGACTTTTCGGGCTCGGCCTTTTGCCGGCTAGAAAGGAACCCATGGACATCAGATCGATAGCTCAGCGTTTCCTGCTTGTCCTCGCCGCAGCATTGCTGCTGGCCAGCTGCGCGACGACAGGCGGCGGCCCGGTCAGCCTGGCCGAAGTGCGGGAATTCGCCGATGCCTCGGCAAAGCTCGGCGGCTATGCCGAGCTGTCGAAGCGCTACCGCGACACCTACGAGCGCGAACAGCCCTATCTGTCGCCGGCCGCCGACCGTATCGCCAAGGAAAACGATGCGCGCCGCAAGGCGGTCTACGACGACTTCCTCAGCATTCAGAAGAGCCTGGTGCTCTATATGCAGACCCTGAGCCTGCTGGCCGGCGAAACGCGCTACGACCTCTCCGCCCAGCTCGACGACCTCGGCAACGGCCTGAAGGCGAACAGCGAATCCGGTCTGCAGCAGCGCCACGTCGCCGCCTATACCGGTTTGACGCGCCTGCTGACGCGGGTGATCGCCTCCGGCTACCAGGGCCGCAGTGTCGAGACCATGGTGCGCGACGGCGATGCCGACGTGCAGGTGCTGCTGGAGGCGATGATCGCCCTCACCCGCCTGTATGCCAAGACCAACGAGAACGAGAAGAAGACCATCCTCGGCATCTTCGATGTCGAGATCCCGTTCTCGACCAAGAACTCGGACCGCATGCTGGTGACCCTGGCCAAGGTGCACTACCTGAGCAAGTCGACCGAATACAAGCTGATCGACAAACGCTACGACCTGGCCCTGCAGGGCCTGACCACGGTGGCGCTGGGGCACCAGAAGATGCGGGAAAACCTGAACAAGCTCACGGCGGACGAAACACGCAAGATGCTCGCCGCCTATGGACGCGACTTGCGCGCCTTGCGCGACGCAATGTCCGAATAAACCCGAGGAGGCCGCATGGCAAACGAAAAAACCGTCCCGCAGACGCCCGCACAGGCCCTGTCCACCGCCAGGCAGGTCGAGGAACTGGCCGACCGCCTGTCCGCCTGCGCCGACAGCATCCATGAGCGGGTGATGCGCGACATCCGCCGCGCCCAGGAGCAGCACCATGGCGAGGTGCCGGAGTCCGAACAATCGGTGGCGCGCGCCCTGCTCGACGCCGAGATCGAGCTGCGCCAGCGCGCCAACCGCCTGTACGCCGATGCCGCCGCCTGCGTGGTCGCCCCGCTCGGCCAGTCGCAGGTGCACCTGGTGGCGCTGACCGCCGACGCCGCCGACAAGATCAAGAAGATCACCCGCATCGGCGACGGCATCACCCTGGTCGCACGCCTGCTGGGCCTGGCCGCTGCCGCGGCGACCGGACAGGTCCTGCCCATCCTGGCCGCCGTCGACCAGCTCAAGACCCAGCTCGACGTGGTGGCCGTGCACGAGGCGCCGCCGGCCTGACAGCGCGCCGCAGGTTTGCGCTACACTGGTCTCCCGCAGGCGAGCTTTTTTCGGGAGACCGTCCCATGAGCGTCAATCCAACCGTCCAGTCCGGCGAAACACCGGACCGCGAGCAGCTGGCCCTCCTGAAAACGATGCTGGAACAGCGCCTGCAGGCGCTGGAAAGCATGGCGGCGCCCGCCGCCGCCGAGGGCGAACTGCCGGTCTCCGAAGTGGAAAGCTCGCCGCTCGACCGCGCCACCGCGCGCCTGCTGAACGACCTCTCGCGCGAAGCCGCCGGCCACCACGCGGCCGAGATGCAGGTGCTGCGCCACGCGCTGGCAAAGTTCGAGGACGACAGCTACGGCCTGTGCGAGGTCTGCGGCCAGCCGATCGGGGCCAAGCGTTTGCTGGCAAGACCTGAAGCGCGCCTCTGCATAGCCTGCCAGACGCGCGCCGAGCGACATTAATCAGAGCGCGCCTGAGACCGGCCGGGTTCAGTACATGTGCTGGCCGCCGTTAATGGCCAGATTGGTCCCGGTCATGAACGCCGCCTCCTCCGACACCAGATAGGCCACCAGGCCCGCCACCTCGTCCGGCTCGCCGAGGCGGCCCATCGGGATCTGCGGCAGGATGCGTTCCTTCATCACCTCGGCCGGAACCGCCTCGACCATCCGCGTGCGCAGGTAGCCGGGCGAGACCGTGTTGACGGTGACGCCGTGGCGCGCCATTTCCAGCGCCAGCGCCTTGGTGAAGCCGTGCATGCCGGCCTTGGCGGCCGCGTAGTTGGCCTGGCCGAAGGCGCCCTGCTGGCCGTTGACCGAAGAAATATTCACCACCCGGCCCCAGCGCCGCGCCATCATCGGCTCGATCGCCTGCTTGCTCAGGTTGAAGACGCTGTCGAGGTCGGCCCGCAGCACGGCTTGCCAGTCGTCCAGGCTCATCTTGCGCAGGCTGCGGTCGCGCGTGATGCCGGCGTTGTTGACGAGCACATCCAGACGCCCCATCTCGGCCAGCAGCTTCTGCATCATCCATTCGCAGTCGCCATAGTCGGTGACGTCGACCTTGTACGCCTTGAAGCGGTAGCCGTCGTCGCGCTGGGCGGACAGCCAGGCTTCCGGCGTCGGGTTGCCCGGCGAATAGGTGGTCGCTACCCGGAATCCCTCATCGTGCAGGCGCCGGCAGATTGCCGTGCCCAGTCCACCCATTCCACCGGTGACCAAAGCCACCCTGGTCTTTGCTTTGTCGTCGTGCATGCTTGTCGTCCTGTCGTCGGTAGGGCCGCGCCGGGTGCGCGGGAAATACCGAGTCTAGGAGCACCATCGTGCCCAGCTTTGACAAAGCGCAAACGGACTTACCCCTCAGCCCGCTTGCATGAAGCGCTTCAGCGAATGATGTCGGGGGCGCTGCCCGGATCGAAATCGGCCCAATCGCCGTCGACGATATTGCCCCTGGCGCGCTCGATCTGGGTGGCGCCGAGGCCGCGCAGCACGTCCACCGCCTTGGCTTCCAGGCCGCTGTCGTCGAAGGCGACCGCGACCAGCATGCCGGCGTGACGGTTCTCGACCGGCGCACGGCCACCCTCTTCCTTCTCGCCGGCGTCCTTCATCTTCGAGAAGCTGAACAGCGAGCCGACGTGGGCGCCGACCAGGCCACCGACCACGGGACCGAGCGGACCGGTGATCGGCGAGGTCGCAGCACCCGCCACGACGCCGACAGCGGCCCCGCCGGCGGCGCCTTGCGCCACGCCCTCCGGCGTTTCCTTGGCACCCGGCGAGTGGATGTGGTCGCCGCCGATGGCGGTCTGGTCGTGCTGGCCGGGCTGGCTGAGATAGAAACCGCTGATGCGTTCGCCCGCGAAGCCGGCGTCGAGAAGTGCGCGGCGGGCCCGCTCGACCTCCTCCTGCAACTGGAAGTGCCCTGCAATGATCATGGACATGAGAATTCCTCCTGGATTCGTCAGTACGGCAGATACTGCAGAGCATGCGCGCGCCGCGCCATTGGCTCTGTACGCAAACGCACGCAGCTCAGGGGCCCCGCTACTGCCACTGTCCGTAGACCAGGCCGTGCGGCTCCGGTTCCTGCCACTGCGGCAACGGGAACCAGTCGCGCGGATCGACACGGAAATAACACTGGAACTCGGCATACAGTTCCGGATGGCGCGCCGCCAGCGCATGCGGCTGCTCGAAGAAGCTTTCGGTGGCGACGGCGAAGAATTCGGCCGGGCTGCTGGCGCCGTAGGGATCGAGCACGTCGCGCTGGCCCCAGTAGGTTTCGCGGCGCAGCAGTTCGAAGTCGCGCGCCAGGGTCTCGGACCAGCGCCGGTAGCGTTCGGCGCTGCCCAGCAGGGGCGCGCCGTTGGTGCTGCCGGATTCGCTGTCGAGCTGGTGCGCGAACTCGTGCAGGACCACGTTCTGCGCCCCTTCCGGATCGTGGCCGGCGCGCCGCACGTGGTCCCAGGACAGGATCACGCGGCCGTCGCCCCAGGATTCGCCGAGCAGATCCTGGCGCGTCTCGGTGACCACGCCGCCGGGGTCGACCTGCTTGCGCGGCACCAGGAAGGCACCCGGGTACACCAGCACCGCGTGCAGGCCGGGATAGACCTCGGTCGTACGGTTCAGCAACAGCAGGCAGGCCTGGGCCGCGATCGTCACCCGCATCTCCTCGGTCACCTCGAGCCCGGCGCAGCCGACGAAGGTCTTCTCGTGCAGGAAGCGCTTGACCAGGCCCTGCAACTGTTCGCGCAGCGGCACGGCCATGCCGCGGTACTGCACCACGTTGCGCTCGACGATGGCGAGCTGGGTATTGCTCAATGGACGGGCCAGCGCCTGGCGCAGGCGCCAGCGCGGCAGGCCCCAGGCCAGCAGCAGCCCGGCTGCGATGGCGGTACAGACGAGCGTGGCACCGGTGTCCATCAGGCTGCCGCCGGGCTGTCGGCGCTCCCCTGGGCCGGGGCGAAATAGGCATCGACCGCGTCGGCGCCGCCGATACGCTTGCCGCCGATGAAGACCTGCGGCCAGGTCATCTCGCCGGAGACGGCGCGCAGCACGCTGGTGTTGATTTTCTGGTCCTGGGAGATATCCGTGAAGGCGATCCCGCGCGCCTTCAGCACCGCCTTGGCGCGCGCGCAGAAGGGGCAACCGGGCTTGGAGAACATCACCACCGGCTCCTGCGGTTTAGCGTCCGGGTTGATGTGGCGGAGCATGGTGTCCGCATCCGAGACCTCGAACGGATCGCCCTCCTTGTCCGGCTCGATGAAGATCTTGTCGACGACGCCGTCCTTCACCAGCATCGAATAGCGCCAGGAACGCTTGCCGAAGCCGAGCTCGCGCTTGTCCACGAGCAGGCCCATGCCTTCGCTGAAGTCGCCGTTGCCGTCGGGGATCATGGTGATATTGTCCGCTTCCTGGCTGCGCTGCCATTCGTTGACGACGAAGGGGTCGTTGACGGTGATGCAGACCACGTCGTCGACGCCATTCTCGCGCAACACCGGCGCCAGTTCGTTATAGCGCGGCAGGTGGGCGGAGGAACAGGTGGGCGTGTAGGCGCCCGGCAGGGCGAACACGACCACGGTCTTGCCCTTGAACAGTTCATCGGTGGTGATGTCGCGCCACTGGTCGCCGGGACGCGCCTTGAACGTGACCTGGGGAACGGGCTTGCCTTCCAGGGATTCTGGACTCGGTAACATGGGATCTCCTCTCATTGGCGGGCGGCGTCGCGCCGCTTCCCGCCGCATATGGGAATCCTTATCTGCTTTTCAATTAAAAAGTGAGCAGTAAATAAAAAGCCACCGCCCGGAGGCGGTGGCGTCCATCATGCCGTTTCCACGCTTTTCGACTACCGATGGCAGCCGCGCTGAGGTTCAGGGCAGATTCGGGAGCGAGGCCCGGTCGGGCCCTGCAATTATTTGGCGACCTGGCTCGGCGCCGGGCCGAACAGGGCGGCGACCAGCGGATCGCGGGTGACCGGGCTGCGGTTCACGCGGATCGCGTAGTGGGTGTCGTCGGCCAGGATGTGGAAGTGGCGGCCGGTGCCGGCCATGCTCTGCTCGCGCAGGCCCGGACGCTCCTTGCGCGGGGCGGCGCCTTCGCGCTTCGGCTGGCAGATCGCGGCCAGGAAGGCCTTGACGCGCTCGGGATCCGGCGAAATGCGGTACACGGCCTTGCCCAGGTAGGTGGCGGTGCCTTCGATATAGCGTGCCAGTTCGATCACGCCGGCTTCGCGCAGGTCGCGGATGTACTTGCGGGCGCCCGACGGCGAGAACTTCAGGAACCAGGCGATCTCGTCTGCCAGCATTTCATGCGTCTGCAGCTCGCCGATCAGCTTTTGCATGTTCTCGATGCGGCGCTGGGTTGCCGAAGTCGACCGCACACGCTCGATCGGCGCCAGCGAGATCGGGGCGCGCTCGGTCGGTTGCGGCGGGACACGTTCAATCAGTGCAGAGTTGCTGGAAGTGTGGACTGCTCCGGTGTCGCCCTGTACCGCATTGTAGTGAGTCGCTGCATGCATGTTGGTTTACTCCATGTAATGAGACTGTGTTCTGTATGGCCCGGACCGACGTCTATCTCTATGACCTTGAGACAACTTGCCGGTTCCGCTTAACTGAATACAAGATTGCCTGCGTCAGACCCGGAGTTCTGTGCGCCAGCCAACATTGCCGAAAATTTCTCAAAGTTATTTTTCCGGCAGCGTATTGACACAACACAGCCGCTCGATTGCGAAAAATGGGGAAAACCGGCGGTTTTTATGGCAGAGGTGACAACAAAGCCATAAATAACGGTGGATTCCTGCTGGACATAAAGGGATCGTGACTTGTCGATCCGGAAATTATTACAATTAGAAACAATTCATTTTAGAAACGTTCTCGCTTTGCCAATCTTCCCGATAGGAAATAAATAGCCGACGTAGCGCGACGATGAGGAATCTTAAACCACGTTTCACTGATGAGCAGGTAAAAAGAGGAACTGTCGCGTTGCGTAATTGTCACAAACACCGTGGCCTAGGTGCGGTACCGCACGGACCCTTGCAAAGCCGGGCTTGTATTCTTGACCACAACATCACTGCTAGGCACGCGATGTCTGTACCTTTACAACCTATGGGAGTTACCTGTGAATAATATGAAGAAGATCGCTCTTGCTGCCGCCCTGCTCTGCTCGGCTGGCGCCACGCTGGCTCAAGAAGAAATCATCAATCCGTCGTGGTATGTGGCGCCGACCGTCGTTGGCATCAAGCCCGACCACGATTTCGGCGTCGGCGACAAGGACTGGGGCGGCGGGTTGAAGTTCGGTAAGCCGGTGCACCCGCTGTGGGACATCCAGATCGGCGCCACCGAAGCGCGTGCCGACAATGATCTGACCAAATACCGCCAGACCCTGGTCGGCGTCGATGCGCTGCTGATGCTGTCGCGTAAGCAGTTCCGTCCGTTCCTGCTGGTCGGCGTCGGCGGCGAGCGCGATCGCATCCAGCGTCCGGGCTACAAGGTCTCCGGCTGGTCGCCGTTCTACACCGCCGGCCTGGGCTTCCAGGCCAGCCTGAACGACCGCTGGTCGCTGCAGGTCGATGCCAAGGCAGTCAAGAGCAACCTGCGCAAGGACGACGAGTTCGGCTTCAGCAAGGCGCTGACCAAGTACGTCGGCGTCAGCCTGGCCTACGCCTTCAACCCGCCGCCGGCACCGTACGTTGCCCCGGCTCCGGCGCCGGCACCTGTCGCCGAAGCTCCGGCTCCGGCACCGGCTCCGGTTGCTCCGCCGCCGCCGCCGGCACGCTTCGAGAAAGTCACCCTGGACGCCAGCAAGACTTTCGAGTTCGATAAAGCAACCGTGATCCTGCCGGCACCGAAGCTGGACGACATCGCTGCCGCCCTGCAAGCCGACCCGTCGATCACCAACGTCGACATCACCGGCTACACCGACCGCCTGGGCTCGACCAAGTACAACCAGAAGCTGTCGGAGCGCCGCGCCAACGCGGTCAAGGAATACCTGGTCAGCAAGGGCGTCGACGGTAGCCGCCTGAACGCCACCGGCAAAGGCGAGCAGAACCCGGTCGTCACCGACTGCAACCAGAAGAAGAAGTCCGAGCTGATCGAGTGCCTGGCACCGAACCGTCGCGTCGAAGTGGAGCAGATCACCATCGAACGCCGCGTGCAGTAATGCAGCACTAGAGGTCATGCGGGAACGCCGAGCGCTCCCGCATGGTCTTGCCACAGGGCGTAGGCCCATGTTGGCCAACGACGCGCCTCCGGGCGCGTTCTTTATTTGGAGGAAGCGATATGGATGTAAGAAAACGGTTGCCGGAATTCGGCAAACTCGTCCACGTGATGCGCTGTTCCGTCAGCGAATGGGTGGACCACCGCGCTGCAAGCAAGGCCGCGGCCCTGGCCTACTACTCCCTGTTCTCGCTCGCCCCCATCCTGGTGCTGGTGATCGCCGTCGCCGGCTTCTTCTATGGTACCGAGGCGGCGCAGGGCCAGCTGATGGGCCAGTTGCGCGGGCTGCTCGGCGCGCAGGGCGCGGAAACCATCCAGTCGATCGTGGCCGGCGCCCGCAACAAGGACAGCGGCGTGTTTGCCACCATCGTCGCCTCGGTGCTGCTGGTGGTCGGCGCGACGTCGGCCTTTTCCGAACTGAAGGACAGCCTGGACGAGATCTGGGACGCACCGCCGCCCAAAGACGCCGGCTGGTGGGTCACGATCAGGACCCGCCTGCTGTCTTTCGGTGTGATCCTGACCCTGGGCTTGCTGCTGATGACCTCGCTCGTCGTGTCGGCCGCCCTGAACGTCCTGGAAAATTACATCGGCGGCATGTGGCATGACGCCACCGTCATCCTCGGCTGGGTTGCCTCGGGCTTCAGCTTCCTGGTGATCGCCACCATGTTCGGCGCGATTTACAAGCTGCTGCCACGCATTAAGCTGTCCTGGCATGACGTGACCATCGGCGCGCTCGGCACCGCGTTGATGTGGACCCTGGGGAAATTCGCGATCGGCCTCTACATCGGCAATAGCGGCACCACCAACAGCTTCGGCGCGGCCGGTTCGCTGATCGCCCTGCTGCTGTGGGTCTACTACTCGGCGCTGATCTTCTTCTTCGGTGCCGAATTCGCACGCCAGTACGCGATCCAGCTGGGCAGCCTGAGGAAACAGGAAATCACCGCGGCATCGGTGTCCCCGCTGGGCAAGCTGCCGAACGGGAAGCCGGACCGCCGGATTCGCGACCGCCGCACTGCCGGCAGGCGCGACCGCCGCGGCGCCGGGGCGCCCGACCGCAGGCTGGGCGTGGCAGTCGGTAACAATGCCTGAGAACCGCCGGCCGGGCTGTACCGGCAGCGCCTCGCGAAGCCCGCGCCGGGCTTCGTGAGGCGCCTACTCTCCCAGCAGCTCGGCCACGACTTCCATCCCCTCCACCCGCTCGGCGACCACCTTCACCACCACCACCATCGGCACGCCGAGCAGCAGACCCCACATGCCCCACAGCCAGCCCCAGAACAGCAGGCTGACGAACACGGCGGCCGGGTTCATCTTCGCGATCTTGCCGGTCATCCAGGTCGTGACGACCATGCCGACCAGGGTCGCGATCGCCAGCGAAGCACCGGCCACCAGGATCACCATGCGCAGCGATTCGAACTGCAGGAAAGCGACCAGGCCGGTGGCCGAGGTGATCAGGAGCGGGCCGAAGTAAGGCATGATGTGCGCCACGCCGGCGAAGATCGCCCAGGCGCCGGCGTTCTCGAGCCCGATCATGCGCAGCGCGCCCCACATCAGCAGGGCCAGCAGACCGTTGGTGACGAGCAGCATGAACATGTAGTTCTGGATCGAGGTGTTGATGTCCTCGAGGATGTGCACGGTGACCTTCTTGCGCGTCAGCGAAGGACCGGTCAGCTTGACCAGCTTGCGCTTGAAGGTGTCGCCCGCCAATAGCAGGAAGAACACCAGGAAGATCACCATGGTCGCCTGGGAGATGAAGCTGGCCAGGCCGACCGAACCGGCCAGCAGCCAGTCCATCACGCGGAAATTGCTGGCGCCGGGCGTGCTGGCCGGCACCGGCTTACGCTGGATCGCGCGGCGCGCGTCCGAACCGGCGTTGGCCGCGGCCTGCTCGATCTCGGCGGCCGCCGCCTGCACCTGCTGGATGGTCGAGGGCTGGCCGTCGGACGCTTCCATGATCAGCTTGGTGACCTTGTGCGTGAGCGCGGGCAGCTCGTCGATGATGTTGAAGAACTCACCCTGCACGCGCTGGACGGTCAGCGCCATGCCGGCCAGGATCGCGGCCGTGACCAGGGTGGCGCCGATCGCGCGCTTGACGTGCCAGCGTTCCAGCCAGCGCACCACCGGACTGAGGGTGTAGGCGATGAAGATGCCGAGCAGCAGCGGCACGAAGAAATTCTTGGCCCATTGCAGGGCGAATACAAAGGCGACGGTGGCCAGGATGCCCAGCGACATGCCGCGCGCGTTGACGTGGACCGGCAGGCGCAGTGCGCCGTGCATGGCCCCCAGCTCTTCGCCGGTGGGTGCGCCCTCGCTGTTCAAGAGGCCGGCTTCGCGCGCCGCCTCTTCAGGCGTGCCCAGGCTGGCCGCCGGCGGCGCGGCGGTGGATTCGGATGGCTTGACGCTGGTGTTGCCGGGTGGAGCGAGCTGCATAGCATTACCTGAAAAAAGAAAAGGCCAACCCCAGGGCTGGCCGTCGATTCCACTCCAGCCGACGCGCCCGGGCGCCCCGATGGGGGTCGCCCGCGCGGGCCGGAGATGTCATCCGGCGTCAGCCAATTCTACTTAACTTATTTGACGCGGATGTCGTTCTTCACCGACGAAACACCTTTCACGCCACGAGCGATGTCGGCAGCGCGCTGGGCATCGCCCGGCTGGGCCACGAAGCCCGACAGCTGCACGGCGCCTTTGTAGGTTTCGACGTTGATCTCGGTGGCCTTCACGTTCGGATCGGCGGCGAAAGCGGCTTTCACCTTGCCGGTGATGGCAGCGTCGTCGAGGTATTCGCCGGTGCTTTCCTTGTTCGGGCCCGATGCGCAGCCGACCATGGTGAAGGCGACGGTGGCGGTGAAGATGGCGGTAGCGATACGTTTGGTCATGTTCATGATGAGCTCCTTTGTTGATTGGCCTGTGGCCGGTTATAAATCGTTCAGACTGCTTCGTTCAAATCACTTGCCGAACTGGACTTTGGCGTTGGAAACGCACTGGTCGCGGGCGGCGCCGGCAAAGGCGTCGCAGCGTTCCATGGCAACCTTCCAGGCCGCAGCCAGCTTGTCGTCGCGAGCTTCGTTGCGCGCTTCGATGGTTTTCTGGTCGGCCTTGGCGTCGGCTTGCGCCGCCACCAGGGCCGCCTTTGCCTGCGCCTGGCAGACATCCTTGTCGTTGCCGGCCAGGCCGGCACAGCGCGCCTTGTCGCGGCTGTAATTCGCGTCGGCGATACGCAGGCGGGCACGGGTGTACGCCTTCAGCGTGTCCTCGTACTTCGCGCGCGCTTCTTCTTCGGTTCGCACACGCGCGGCCTTGGCTTCGGCCACGCACACATCCTTCGGGTTGCCGGTCACGGCATCGCACTGGGCGCGCGCATTCTTGTAATTGGCCGCCGCCAGTTCGCGCGCCTGTTCGTAGGCCAGCTTGGCTTCCGGCGTCGCGGCTTTCGCATGGGCAACCCACAGCATGGCAGCGCCCAGCAGCAAGATCACATGGGGTGGTGTCCGCATTGTTTTTCTCCTTTTTCAACACACAGGTGATGTTTTACTCTGCCGTAAGCAAGAGTTCTGTTCGGTGGCGTACACATACAAAAAGTGTTGTTTAGACATGGATGAGTCACAAGTAAAGACGGTGCGTCATCGCACAGACCTCAGGCGTGGGCCTCCTTAATCTGAGCCTACAATCTTTGCCAGGAGGACAAGTCATGAAAGCTATTCGATCTCTCACCGCCCTGGTCGCGGTCGGCGCCATCCTCGGCGGTTGCGCCAGCAGCAGCCCTGATCCCTACTACGGCAACCAGCGCTACGGCGACGGCTATAACACCAGCTACCGCGACAGCGCGTCAAGCGGTTACGGCACCATCGAATCGATCCAGGTGACCAATGTCGAAGGCCGCACCAGCGGCGCCGGCGCCATCGTCGGCGGCCTGGTGGGCGCCTTGGCCGGCAACCAGGTCGGCAGCGGCGGCGGCCGTACCGCGGCCACCGTGGCCGGCGGCGTGGCGGGCGCGGCAATCGGCAACAACGTCGAACGCAACCGCGATGCAGGCCAGCAAGGCTATGCAGTGAATGTCCGCCTCGACAATGGCGAATACCGCACCGTGGTGCAGGACAATGTCTACGACCTGCGTGTGGGCAACCGCGTGCGCATCGTCGACGGCCGCGTCTACCGTTATTGATCGGGCACTTGCGAAGGCCGGCGCGCGCTGCGCCGGCCTTCGTGCGTCCGCAGAAGGGAGAACATCATGAGACAAGCAACAGCGATGCTGCTGGCCGCCCTGCTCGCATCCGCGGGAGGCCTCGCCCAGGCCCAGTCGCAGCCCCAGGCGAACGACGACAGCACGGTCGCCCCGGCCGTGAAAGCGAAGCAGGCCGCGGAGATCCGCCAGGGCGATCCCGCGCGCTGGCAACAGAACGATCCGACGCGCCAGGCGCGGCTGAAGACTTTGCAGAAGGAGATCGGCGCGGCGTATGCGGAAGCGAAGAACGCCTGCCGCGAGAGCACGGCGGCCGAGCGTGCGGCCTGCCTGAAGGAAGCCCGCGCAACCTACGAGCAGGACATGAAGAATGCACCGGCCCAGCTGGACGCGGCGCCGGAAGGCGCCGTGCAGACCACGCGCACGGTGCAGAACTGAGTTGTAGAAGCAGGATCGGCGGCGCGGAGAGCGCCCACAAAAAGACGGCGTCCAATCCAGAGATTGCGACGCCGCTCAAGCCCCACCATATTCTGTGTCGTCTGCCATCCGAAGCGGCCCGGTGATGCCTGGCCGCTTGCGGATGCGCTCTCAGTATGCCATTTGCTGCGCGCGTTTGCGCTGTACGTACCAAGCGGCAACGCCAGCCAGAGCAGCAACCCCCAGCGCCGGCTTACCGAGCTTGCGCTTACGGATGAAGCCTAGCACGGTTAGGGCATAAGGGGCCAGCGCCGATACGCTTGTACCGGTTGGTTTCAGCAGTGCGTCGGCACGCGCGCGCAGAACCCAGGTCGCGTGGTCGAGCACCGAATGGAACATCACTTCGGGACGGGCCGAGTGCTTGATCTGGGCGCGTGCGTGCGCGACGCCGGCGCGATAGAACTCGCCGTCGCGCAGCAGCGCGCGCTTCTTTTCCTCGTGGCTGCGATGATCGTTCTTGTCCATGTTCTCTCCGATTACATAATCATGTCGCGGTCGTTGCGCAGTTCCTTCATCGTCTCCGGGAAGGCCAGCTTGCCCTGCTTCAGCATGGACAGGCCCTTGGCCACCAGGATGCCGGTGACGACGAGGAAGACGATGAACATGACGAGCAGGATCTTCCAACCCATTTCGTCCCAGGCCAGAGCGACGATGGTCGCGGTGCCGTAGGCGATGGCGAACCAGGTGGCGAGGATGGCGCCGGCGAAGATGGCGACCAGCTCGATCAGGTGGTTGCGCACCTCGGTCATCTCGAGCGCGGCAAGCTCCACGCGCGACACCACGAGGCCGAACAGGTTTTTCGCCAGGCCCGTGATCCCACCCATGAGGCCGGGGCCATGCACGACGTTTTCGTTATTTTCCATGGCTGCCCCCGACCCGGATTATTTGCGGCCCAGCAGGACACCGAGCAGCAGGCCAGCGCCGGCTGCCACGGCAACGGTGCGCCATGGGTTGTCTTTAACGTAGACATCGGCAGACTGCGCCAGTTCCTTGCCCTTGACCATGGCTTGATCCTTGTACTGGCTGCCCTTGCCCAGCGCCGCGTCCAGCATGTGCATGCCGCGCTCGCGCAGTTCGTCGGCCTTGGTGCCGGTCAGCGAGGCGGCCGCGGTCAGCAGCGACTGGGCATCCTTGACCAGCGTCTGCATGTCGGCGCCGGCATCGTCCAGCTTGCCGTCGATGGAAGCCGCGGTGGCTTTGGCGCGTGCGGCGTTGGCGTTGGCGCGGATGGATTCGAGCATGTTGTACTCCTTGTTCTTTGGTGGGTTGGTAAGAATTCTTATGCCAGCAGGTCGGCCATGTCGTCGGCGTGTTCCTCTTCGGTCGCCAGGATCTCGATCAGCATGTTCTTGGTGGTCGGGTCCTTGTCGCCGATCGCCAGGATCATCTGGCGGTAGGATTCGATCGCCACGCGCTCGGCGATCAGGTCGGCGCGGATCATCGCCTGCACGTCTTCCGAATCGTCGTACTCGGCGTGGCTGCGCTGGGTCAGCGTGGCCGGGTTGAAGTTCGGCGAACCGTTCAGCTGCACGATGCGCTCGGCGATGCGGTCGGCGTGGTCCTGTTCCTGCTGGGCGTGCTCGAGGAACTCGGCCTTGATGTGGGCGACGTTCGGGCCGCTCGCGGTGTAGTAGTGACGCTTGTAGCGCAGCACGCACAGCAGCTCGGTGGCCAGCGCGGCGTTCAGCATCGCCACCACCGCCTCGCGGTCGGCGGCGTAGCCTGCGGTCACGGCGCCGTCTTCGAGGTTGGCGGCGGCCCGGCGGATCTCCTCGATGTCGAAGCCGTGCGCCAGGTTGGAATTCGTCTCGTTCATGGTCTGTCTACCCTTCTTTCAAATAAAACTGCAACTGCGGATGAATCAGCGCGCCGCCGCTCGCGGCGGGATCGACGCGTTCTCGTTCGACAGCACGATTTCGACGCGGCGGTTCAGCTGGCGGTTCGAGGCGCTGTCGTTCGACGCCACCGGGTACGCTTCGCCATAGCCGCGCATCGCCACGCGCTCGCGCGGGACGCCGAGGCTGGTCAGGGCCTGGGCCACGGATTGGGCGCGGCGCTCCGACAGTTCCTGGTTATGGGAATGGCTGCCGGTGCTGTCGGTAAATCCTTCGACCAGCACGGTGCGGTCGGGGTTCTGCATCATGACCTCGGCCAATTTGCGCACGGTCGCCATGCCGTTCGGCGTCAGCTCGGCGCGGTCGGTACCGAACAGGACGTCTCCGATCGTGACCACCATGCCGCGCTCGGTCTTCTGCGCGTGCAGCTCGACCAGGATGGCTTCCAGGCGCGCCGAACGCTCGGCCAGCTGGGCGGCCTGCTGCTGGGCAGCGGCGGCCTGGGCCTGGGCGTCCTGGGCTTGCTGCTGGGCAGCGGCGACCTGGGCGTTGGCGGCGGCGGCTTCGCGCTTGGCGCGCTCGGCCTCGGCGGTGCGGGCTTCGAGCTGCACGCGGTCGCGCTGGCGGCTGGCATCGGCGATCTCGGCCTCGGCGGTCTTGGCCTTCGCCACTTCCTGGGCGGTGGCGATGCGCTGCTTGGCCACATAGGCCAGGCGGTCGATGGTGTCCAGGCTCTCGCGCTTGGCGGCGGCCTGGTTGGCGCGGTCGAGCGCCTCGCTGGCCTGGCGGAATTCCATCGGTGCGTTGCTGGCGACGGCCGGGTTGTTGCTGGCGGCCACATAATCGGCGCGCGCCTCGTCGAGGGTGGCGGTGGTGGTCGGGACGGTGCTGCAGGCGGCCAGCAGCACGGCGCTGGCGAAGGCCGCCGATTTCAGAAACGTCGATTTCATCGTAGCTCCTTTTTTATTGTTGATCGGAATTGGCGCGGTCCACTTCCTGGCGCAGCACGCGCAGATCTTCGTTCAGCGCGTTCGATGCCGCCGTGGCCTTGGCCGAGGTCGCCTTGGCCTGGGCCAGCTTGGCATCGGCCTGGGCCTGCACCGCGAGTTCGCGGGCGCGCTTGTAATCCTTGGCGGCCAGCGCCTGGTTGGCCTGCATCATCTTGCTGCGAGCGGCGCTGATCTCTTCCGGCGCCAGCTCGGGCGCACCGGCCGACACGGCGTTATCGACGGCGTTGTGCGATACCGCGACAGCAGCCGTGGCCGGGGTCTTTTCCGGGCTCGCGCAGGCGGCCAGGCTCAAGACCGCGGCGGCTGCGCCAACCCGCAACAACAGGTTCATCGATTTCATGTCCATCGTCGTACTCCCGTTTGAAGAAAGATTGTGTTGGTAACGTTATAAGCCTCTTGCTCACAGAGATCGGTTCGCTGCCGCACATAGAGCCTGTGTTGCATCAATGCCTACCCCGCTTGGGTGCGACACCGCACATTGATTTGCCGACCTTTACGTTAATGTGGCCTCAACACACTCCCACCAGAAGGATTGCTTATGACAACCCAACAGCATGAGGAGAACAGGCCGGCGGACCAGGCGAGCCCCGGCAACGCATCCGGCAAGCACCACGGCAAGCGCGCCATGTCGCGCGGGCTGAAGATCGTGCTCTGGATCCTCGGCATCCTGATCGCCATCCCGGTCATCGCCATCATCATCCTGCTGACCTTCGACTGGAACCGCGCCAAGCCCTGGCTGAACGCCAAGGTCAGCGACGCCATCGACCGCCCCTTCGCCATCGTCGGCGATCTGTCGGTCAAATGGGAACGCCCGTCGGACACCATCATCCCGGGCCAGCGCACCTGGCGCGACCACATTCCCTGGCCGCACCTCTACGCCAACGACGTGCACGTCGGCAATCCGGCCAACATGGCCAGGGGCGATACCGCCAGCGTGCGCCAGGTCTCGTTCTCGCTGAACCCCTTCCCGCTGCTCAAGCACACGATCAATATTCCCGTGCTGCGGGTCGACGGTCCGCGCCTGGAACTGCTGCGCACCGATGCGACGCACTACAACTGGGCCTACAAGCACGAGAAGAAGGAATCGAAGTGGGAGCTCGACCTCGAGCGCCTGGTGCTGGCCAAGGGCGTCATCCACATCAAGGATGCGGTCACCGACGCCGACATCACGGCCGACGTCGACACCATCGCCAACGATCCGACATACGGCGTCGCCTTCAAGGTCCACGGCACCTACAACGACGCGCCGGTCACGGGCGGCGGCAAGACCGGCGGCGTGCTGACCCTGAAGGACCAGGACGCGCCCTTCCCGGTCCAGGCCGACGTGCGTTCGGGTCCGGCCCGGCTGGCGCTCGAAGGCACGGTCACGCGGCCGGCCAAGCTGGCCGGGGTCGACCTGCAGCTGAAGCTGGCGGGCCGCAGCCTGGCGCGGCTCTACCCCTTCACCGGGGTGGTGCTGCCCGAGACCCCGCCCTTCTCGACCGACGGCCACCTGACCGGCACGCTGGCCGACGAATCGGACAGCAAGCGCAGCCGCTGGACCTACGAGAAGTTCAAGGGCAAGGTCGGCGAGTCCGACATCAACGGCACCCTGACCTTCCAGGGCCAGAAGCCGCGCAACAAGCTGAGCGGCACCATCCACTCGAACCAGCTGCGCTTTGCCGACCTGGGTCCGCTGGTCGGCGCCGATTCCAACGCCAGCAAGCGCGAACGCGGCGTGGCCGCGGTGCAGCCGAAGGACAAGGCGCTGCCGGTCGAGAAGTTCAACACCGCGAAGTGGAAGGTGCTGGACGCCGACGTGCGCTTCACCGCCGACCGCATCGTCAAGACCGCGCAGCTGCCGCTCAACAAGCTGAACACCCACCTGACGCTGGACAACGGCGTGCTGAAACTGCACCCGCTTAACTTCGGCCTGGCCGGCGGCACCGTGACGTCGGACATCACGCTGGACGGCAGCGGCGGCGCCGGCAAGGATGCGATCAAGGCCACGCTGGACGCCACCGCGCGCCACATCGAGGTCAAGCAGCTGTTCCCGCAGGTCCAGAAGATCCAGCAGGCCACCGCCGGCGACATCTATGCGCAGGCCAAGCTGACCGCCACCGGCGACTCGGTCGGCGAGATGCTCGCCAAGTCGAACGGCGAAGTGAAGGGCCTGGTCAGCGAAGGCGTGGTCAGCAAGCTGCTGCTCGAGGAAGCCGGCCTGAACGTCGGCAACATCATCATCACCAAGCTGTTCGGCGACAAACAGGTCCAGCTGAACTGCCTGGCGTCCGACCTCGACGTCAAGAACGGCGTGGCCTCGACCAACACCTTCGTGCTCGACACCGAGGAAGCGATCGTCGACATCAACGGCTGGGTCAACCTCGGCAACGAGCAGATGGACCTGCGCGTGAAGCCGGAGACCAAGGCGCTGCGCCTGTTCACGCTGCGCACCCCGTTCTACGTGCGCGGCACCTTCAAGAAGCCCGACCTGCAGCTCGACAAGAAGGTGCTGGCGATGAAGGGTGGCGCCGCGGTGGCGCTGGCCGTGGTGGCCGCGCCGGCCGCCGCCCTGCTCCCCCTGATCAACACCGGTCCGGGCGAGAAGAGCCCCTGCGCTTCCCTGCTGGCCGAGGCCAGGGCCAAGCCGCAGGCGCCGCCGCCGGGCAAACAGAAACGCTGAGCTGAGTGCAGGTGTGTGAGATGTCGAACAGACCCCAGTTTTGTGCATTACTAGAATGGAATCACTATGAAGCAATTCGGATGTACCGCGACGCTGCTGGCTGCCTTGGTGCTGGGCCCGGTGACCGTCTCGGGATGTGCCTCGACCAATTCGCAATCGGACCAGGCCATCAAGGACGCCACCATCACGACCGGAGTCAAGGCAGCCATCGTCGGGGATCCGAACCTGAAGGTTTCCGAGCTCAAAGTGGAAACCGATCAGGGCGTCGTGCAGCTGGGCGGATACGTCAGCTCGGCGGACGACGTGGCGGCGGCTGCAGCGGCCGCGCGCACAGTGAAGGGCGTGAAGTCGGTCAGGAATGACCTGCGCCTCAGGTAGAAGACAAGACCAAACCCACCGTAAGGAGATCCATCATGAAAACCATCAAACAAATCGTTCTGACTGCTTCCCTGGCAACTGCTGCACTGGCCATGACCGGCTGCGCCGACATGTCGCGCCAGGACCGTAACACCGCTGTCGGCGCCGGCGTCGGCGCCGTGGCCGGCTCGGTCCTGACTGGCGGCAGCGCTGTCGGCGCAGTGGGCGGCGCAGCCGTCGGCGGCGTGATCGGCAACCAGACCGGCAAGACCCACTAAGTCGCACGGCAGCCCGCTCGACGCGGGTGATGTGAAAACGCCCCGCTTCGTGCGGGGCGTTTTGTTTTGTGCCGATCGATGGAAGAAAAGCCGCCGGGCCGGCGGCCCGGAGATCACACGAACAGCGGTGCGGAGGTGCCGGCCCCAGCCTCGCGCACGATCTCGTAGCAGGTGCAGGCGGCGTGGGACAAGCCGAGCGGATCGAGGATCTCGATATTGCCCCGGCTGTAGTTGATCAGGCCCTGCTGCTGCAGCGCGCTGGCGGCCTTGGTGACGCCGACCCGCCGCACACCCAGCGCATGCGCCAGGAATTCGTGGGTCAGGTGGAAGCGGTCGGACTGCAGGCGGTCGCGCGTGACGAGCAGCGATCGCGCCAGGCGCGCTTCGAGCACGTGGTAGCGGCTGCACACGGCGATCTGGATGGCCTGGGCCAGCAGCGTGTCCGTGTAGCGGTACAGCACGCGCTGCAGCGCCGGACTACGCGCGAACTCGGCGCGAAACAGGTCGGCGTCGATGCGGCTGGCACTGCCGGCACGCTGCACCACGGCGCGCACCTGGGTGGTGTCGTGGCCGAGCGCGACGGTGGCGCCGATCATGCCTTCGCGGCCGACCAGGCCGACTTCCAGCGTCATGCGCACTTCGGCCACGGCCATCATCGAGACCAGGCAGTCGTGCGGAAAATAGATGTGGCGGATGGGGTCGCCCGGTTCGCACAGCACGGCCCCCACCTCCACCTGGACCTGGTCGAGCGCCGGCAGCATGCGTGCCAGATCTTCCGGCGGAAGCGCGGCCAGCAGCAGGTTGGCGTTATGCTCGGCGACCATGGGTGCAGCAGGAGAATTCATCGGACCCTCGCGGTTGGACGCCAGGGCAGAGCTGCGGCTGACGTCGCGGTATCATTTGCTAACAACTTTTGGTCAGCGTACCGGCGCGGCCGGGCGAAGTATGTACGGTGACGCACGGAACCGGTTGTTGTTGACAGAGACAATGCCTGGACCGAACTGAAGAACATAGAGGCCAGCCATGAACCCGAACCATACGACACCATCGACACGCAGCGGACAGCATCCGCTCCTGATCCTCGCGGCACTCGCCGTGATCCTGTTCTGCGCGGTCGGCACGGCCGCCATCATGGGCTGGCTGCCCTCCTCCAAAGGACGCACGGCGACGGGCGACCTGAGCGAGGCCGACCGCGCCGCCCTCAACGCCAGCCTGCAGCAGCCGGGCTATGCCGCCCAGCCGACCACCGGCGCCTATGCGCCCGCCACCCCGGTGACGACCGCACCGCTGCCGGCCACCCAGCCGGCGACGATCGCGCCGACCACGGCCAGCACCGCCGCTGGCTATGCGCCAGGCTACGCGCCGGCCTACCCGGCCCAGGGCAGCACCGCCTACGGCAACAGCGCCCAGGGCGCGACTGGCTCGGGCTACGCCGAACCAGTGCCGGCGCCGACACCGGTGCGCGAAAGCCACCCGAAGGCGAAGACCACGACCCGCGTCGCGCAGGAAGACTCGGCGAGCCGCTGGTGCAGCAACTGCGGCAACGTCGAATCGATCCGCACGATCACGACCCGCGCCCAGGGCAGCGGCATCGGTGCCGCCGGCGGCGCCATCCTCGGTGGCCTGCTGGGCAACCAGGTCGGCGGCGGCCATGGCCGTCAGCTGGCGACGGTGGCCGGTGCGGTCGGCGGCGCGGTGGTCGGCAACCAGGTCGAAGGCAATATGAAGGCCAACCACAGCTACGAGATCCGGGTCCGCCTGGACGACGGCACCCTGCGCACCTTCCACCAGCAAAGCGCGCCGCAATGGCGCACCGGCGACCGCGTGCGCATCGTCAAGGGTTCGCTGCGCGCGGCATAAGTCACCCTCTACCCATGCCGGGTGAGATCGAACGGGGCTGCGGCCCCGTTTTTGTTTTCTTTTTCGCAATGTGCGCCAGCGCACGGAACGTGGGCTTGTGTCGGTCAAGAATCATTTAACGCCAGCTCATCGGCAGAGACCAATCACGCGAAAGGGAGTCCAATGAACAGCATTGCATGGATGGGCATCATTCTCTGGGGTCTGCTTCTGACCGCCTTCGGCCTCGTCAGCGCCGGGCCGGCGCCGCAGCCGGGCACGACCGACATCGCCGCCCACGACGTGTTCTTCCTGATCACCGGCGGCCTGCTGACCTGCCTGATCGGTTTCGTCGGCCTGATGGGTTTCATGGGCTGGGTGCCGGGATTGCGAAAAGAACAAAAATCCGTGGCCTAATGTACGTCAACGAACGGAGCACAGCGGCGCCTTTTGGAATACTGAACTCACGGCAAAGACATCGCCGGTTCAAACGAAGAGGACACTATCATGCTCTATACTATCGCTGTCGTACTCATCATTCTTTGGCTGCTGGGCCTGGTAACTTCCTATACCGTCGGCGGCTTCATCCACATCCTGCTGGTCGTTGCCGTGATCATGATCCTGGTTCGCCTGATCAGTGGACGTGGCATATAAGGTCCCGTTACGCAACACCCGCAAGACTGACCGATCCGTTTCGCGGTCGTGCCCTGAAGATGAGGGTGCGACTACGAAACGGATGTTTTTTTTGAAGGAGCACATCATGAACAAACACACCGCCCTCTTCCGGTCCACCCTGTGCGCGACCGTCCTTGCCGTGGCCGCCAGCGGCTGCGCCGACATGAACGCGACCCAACGCGGCACCGCCACCGGCGCCGGCGTCGGCGCTGGCCTGGGCGCCATCATCGGGGCCAGCACGGGTGGCGGCGGCAGCGGCCGCGCCACCCGCGGCGCGGTGCTGGGCGGCCTGGCTGGCGCCGTGGCCGGCAACGTCTGGTCGAAACACATGGAGCAGCAGCGCCAGGCGATGGAACAGGCCACCCGCGGCACCGGCGTGCAGGTCTCGCAGACCGCCGACAACCGCCTCAAGCTCGAGATCCCGAGCGACATCTCCTTCGACACCAACCGGTCCGACATCAAGCCGAACTTCCGGCCCATCCTCGACCGCTTCGCCAGCACGCTGCAGGAGAATCCGGCCACCTACGTGACCATCATCGGCCACACCGACAGCACCGGCGGCGACCAGATCAACCAGCCGCTGTCGCTCGACCGCGCGGCCCATGCGCGCGACTACCTGGCAGGGCGCGGCGTCAATCCGAACCGCATCACCGTCGAGGGCCGCGCGGCACGCGAGCCGATCGCCTCGAACGACGATCCGGCCGGCCGCGCCCGCAACCGCCGCGTCGAAATTTATGTGAACGAACCCGGCCGCGCCGGCTGATCCTTGCCGGGCGCCGCAGCGCTACCCGCGGCGTCTGGTGAATTTCAGTGATATTTGAATGGGTGATGCGGCGCGCAAGCGATAGACGCTGCCGCATCACCCGTTTCGTATTTACGCAAGCAAAATCCCGCGCATCTTTTCTCCCTCCCAGTACCCGTTTCCACATGCATTAGTTTTTCTTGTGCATATACGGAAACAGTGCCAATGTTGCATGGCACCATCACCCCTGTTTATACCCGTTGCAATATGCACACAAAATCACGAATCCGATTTGACTTTTTCGTATCAGAAATGTTCTGATCCTCCTCTTGGCTGGTGCGACCCGCCGAGGTTGGAAAAGTGAAGCCCCGGCTTCGAAACAAAAGTATTGGAGAGATTTTGACTAAGCAACTCGCAGTAAAGCACAGCGTCCTCGCTGTGGCCCTCACCCTGGCAGTACCGGGCTTCGTGTACGCGCAGGCAGAGCAGGCGCAAGTACAGAAGGTCTACGTGACCGGTTCGAACATCAAGCGCGCCGACAAGGAAGACTCGTCGCCGATCACCGTGATGACCGCCAAGGAAATCACCGCCACCGGCGCCAACACCGTCGCCGAACTGCTGCACAACATCCCGGCCTTCGGCACGGGCACCGCCAACGACATCCGCGACGACAACGGCTTCTCGAAAGGCGCTTCGACCGCTTCGCTGCGTAACCTGGGCACCTCGTCGACCCTGGTCCTGCTGAACGGCCGCCGTATCGCCGCCTCGGCTTACGCCGACCCGAACCAGGGCAAGTCGACCATCTATGACCTGAACAGCATCCCGGTGTCGGCCATCGCCCGCGTCGAAGTGTTCAAGGATGGCGCCTCGGCCGTGTACGGCTCGGACGCGATCGCCGGCGTCATCAACTTCATCACCAAGGACGACTACCAGGGCGGCGAAATCACCGCCTCGACCTCGGCCAACGATGACGGCGAGTTCAACCGCAACAACATCAACGGCTCGTTCGGCTTCGGCGACCTGGAAACCAACCGTTTCAACGCCCTGCTGAGCTTCGACGTCTCGCAGCGCGGCCGTACCGGCATCAAGGATGTGAAGGACATCGAGCAGGACCAGTACTCGGCGATCAACTACCGCCTGAACGACTACAGCAGCTACGTGTCGGGCAACCCGTTCATCTTCCGCCAGTCGGCCCCGGGCGCAGGCTTCTCGACCACCGCCGCCGCCGGCCGCTACATCAGCAACACCACCGCCGGCTGCAACGGCAAGGTCATCACCGGTGGTCCGGAGCACGGCATCGGCATCACCAACAGCTCGATGCTGACCGGCCGTTCGTTCTGCTCGTTCGACACCAACGAATACCAGGAAGCGCAGTCGAAAGGTACCGACGTCAACCTGCTGTCGCGCATCACCGTCAAGCTGGGCGAGAACGTGACCTCGTTCACCGAAGTCGGCTTCTCGCGCGTCGAGCGTGAGTACACCGGCGCGCCGCGCACCATCGCGTCGACCACCCCGACCACCGTGTTCCGCGTCAACGGCCTGCCGACCAGCTACCAGCTGCTGCTGCCGTCGGGTCACCCGGACAATCCGTACGCCGGCTACAGCGCCGCGGCGGCCTTCCGCTTCGTCGGCACCGACGCCAGCTCGGAAACCGTCAACAAGACCTACCGTTTCCTGACCGGCCTGAAAGGCACCACCGGCGCCTTCGACTGGGAAACCGGCTTCCTGTACAACCGCGCCGAGCGTGACGACCTGATGCACGGCATGCTGTACTTCCCGGTCGTCAACCGCATCGTCACCGAAGGCCGCACCATCGCCGCCACCATCGCCGATCCGAACGCGGTGCGCGACGTCGACAACACCGGCTTCTCGCAAGTCATGCAGCTGGATGCCAAGGCATCGACCACCGTCGGCAAACTGCCGGGCGGCGACGTCGGCGTCGCCTTCGGTGCCGAAATCCGCCAGGAAAAGCTGGGCCTGACCTCGGATCCGGAACTGGCATCGGGCAACATCATCGGCCTGTCGAACTCGGTGCTGGGTGGCCAGCGCACGGTCAAGTCGGGCTTCGTCGAACTGCGTACGCCGTTCACCAAGTCCTTCGAAATGGACTTCGCCGGCCGCTACGACAAGTACCCGACCGCCAAGAGCTTCGTGCCGAAAGTCGGCGCCAAGTGGGAAGCGAACGACAAGCTGACCTTCCGCGGCTCGTTCGCCAAGGGCTTCCGCGCACCGGCACTGTCGCAAGTGTCGCCGGGTGGCGTGCAGTCGTTCAACAACGGCTTTGCCGACCCGATCCGCTGCCCGGACGGCCGCACCCCGGTCAACGGCGCCGATCCGCTGGATTGCTCGCGCGGCATCTCGTCGGTGTCCGCTCCGAACCCGAACCTGAAGAACGAAACCTCGCGCAGCTACTCGTTCGGCGCGATCATCAACCCGACCAAGAACGTCGACATCCTGATCGACTACTTCCGTATCCGCAAGGAAAACGAGACCGCGCTGCTGTCGTCGACCTTCGTGGCCCAGCACCCGGAGCTGTACCCGGGCCTGGCCGTGCGTGACAACAACAACCTGGTCGATGCAAACGGCCAGGTGATCCCGAACTCGGGCCAGCTGCTGGCGATCAACCGTACCTTCGTGAACCAGGGCAGCACCGACACCTCGGGTATCGACGTCGAAGGCGCGCACCGCATGAACCTGGGCGAGATGGGCCGTATCACGACCCGTGTCAACTACACCTACACGCTGCGTTACAAGCGTGTGGAGCGTCCGGGCGAAATCTCGCACGACCTGACCGGCACCAACGGTGGTCTGTCCGACTGGGCAACCTCGGTCGGCGACATCCCGCGTCACCGCCTGAACGTCGCTTCGACCTGGACCCGTGGCGACCACGCCGCGACCCTGTCGGCCGACTTCGTGTCGAACATCTCGCTGCTGCGCCGCTACGACAACGACGTGACCTACCCGCAGCCGTACTGCTACTACGGCAAGGGCCAGCCGTCGACCGCCTACTCGCTGGGCGGCCTGCCGAACTACGGCTACTCGAACCCGGACTGCAACGTCGACGAATGGCTGACCTTCGGCGCCGCTTACTCGTACACCGGCTTCAAGAACTGGACCCTGTCGGCGAACATCCGCAACCTGTTCGACACCAAGGCCCCGTACGATCCGCGTGAAGCCGTCACCGGCTTCAACAGCCAGCTGCACAACGGTATGGGCCGCTACTTCCGCCTGTCCGCTTCGTACAAGTTCAAGTAATCATCTGATTGCCTGATCGCCTGGTGCGAACCAAAGCCGCCCCGCGCAAGCCGGGCGGCTTTTTTCATGCCCGCAGTGTATGCTCGGCGGACATTTGACCAGGAGACGCCATGGCAGAACAACGCATCCGCATCGTCGGCGAGAACATCCTCGCGGACGACTACTACCCCCTCAAGAAAATCAGCTACGAACAGCGGCGCCAGGACGGTAGCTGGCAGGCGCAGCAGCGCGAGGTCTACGACAGCGCGTCCGGCGCCGCCGTGATGCTGTACAACCGCGAACGCCGCACCGTCATCCTGACGCGCCAGTTCCGCATCGGCGCGCGGCTGAATGGCAGCGACGGCTTCCTGCTGGAAGCGACCGCCGGGGTGCTGGACGATGCGCCGCCCGCCGAGCGCGCGAAGCTGGAAGCCTGCGAGGAAACCGGCTACCAGATCGAGCGCCTGGACCCGGTGATGACGCTGTTCGTCAGCCCCGGCTCGATCACCGAGCGCATCCACCTGTTCGTGGCCGAATACGACCCCGCGAAACGCTGCGGCCCGGGCGGCGGCAAGCCCGAGGAAGGCGAGGACATCGAGGTGCTCGAGATGGACTTCGACGACGCGCTGGCGCTGATCGACACCGGCGGCATCGATGACGCCAAGACCGTGCTGCTCCTGCTGCATCTGGAACGCCGGGTGCTGGGCCGCCACGAAGCGTCCTGAAGACCTTTCCCACCTCAGTTACAGGAGAACAATCCATGAAGATGCGTTTCGCATTCCTTGCCGCTGCCTGCGCCCTCGCCTGCGCGGCCCTGCCGGCCGCTGCCCAGACCATGAAGCCGGGCCTCTGGGAAGTGAACAACAAGGTGAGCTCCCAGGACGCTCAGACGCAGTCGGCCATGGCCATGGTGCAAAAGCACATGGCCAACATGTCGCCGGAACAGCGCCAGGCGATGCAGCAGATGATGGAACGCAACGGCGTGCAGATGAACATCGGCCCCGGCGGCGCGCTGACGACGCGCATCTGCATGACCAAGGAAATGGTCCAGCGGAAGGAATTTCCGGTGGCGGAAGGCGACTGCAAACAGAAGGTGACGCAGCAGTCGGCCAACAGGATGAAGGTCGCGTTCAGCTGCACCAGGCCGCCGGCCAGCGGCGAAGGCGAGCTGACGATGGACAGCGACACCAGCTACCGCGCGCAAATGCACATCAAGGGCATGCAAGGCGGCCAGCAACAGGCGGTGGACATGGACGTGACCGGCAAATGGCTGAGCGCCGACTGCGGCAGCCTCCGTCCGGTCAACAAATAAACCGCAAGCTCAGGTGGTTTCGGTGTAGGCCATGTAGAGGTCGCGGGCCTGCCTGGCCACCGGGCCGGCCGGCAGTTCGCGCGCTTCGTAGCGGGTGCAGGGTGTGACTTTGCCGTAGTTGCCGGTGCTGAAGATTTCGCGGGCGCTGTCCAGCTCGGCCGGCAGCACGGTGCGTTCCTCGACGGTCACGCCGGCCTCCTTCAGCAGCGCGATCACGCGGGCGCGGGTGATGCCGGCCAGGAAGGTGCCGTTCAGCGCCGGCGTCACCACCGCGCCGTCCGCGGTGACCAGGAACAGGTTCGAAGAGGCGAACTCGGCCACGTTGCCGGCCAGGTCCAGCAGCACCGCGTTGTCGAAGCCGCGCGACTTCGCTTCGCGCAGGGCGCGGGCGGTGTTGGCGTACAGGGCCGAGGCCTTGGCATCCGTCGGCGCCATGGTCGGCTGCGGACGGTGCAGTTCGGACAGGCAGGCCGAGAAGCCGGTAAACGGCGGCAGCGGCGCGTCGAACAGGGTCAGGGCGAAGCCGGCCTTTTCCGGCACCGGGATCAGGAAGCCTTCGGAGGCGAACACCAGCGGACGAATGTAGAGCTCGGCTTCCGGCGGGAACTTGGCCACGCCTTCGCGCACCAGCGCTTCCATCTGGTCCACCGACAGCGCGCAGGTCAGGCCCAGCTTGTCTGCCGAATCGATCACGCGCTGCAGGTGCGGCCGCAGGTCCGGCAGGTGGCCGCGCAGGGCGCGGGCGCCGTCGAACACCGACGAGCCCAGCCACACGCTGTGGTCCATCGCGCCGAACAGCGGCGTATTCCCTTCGGCCCATTCGCCGTTGTAATAAGTCAGGTACATCGTTTTTTCCTAGTCGTCGTGCAAAATCATCTCCCGCAAGTGTAACCCGGCAGCCGCAGCGGTGCAGGCGCCGGGCCGCTCAGTTCGGTGGCGAACACTCCTCTGTGGCGTTCCCTAGGTACACTAGCGTTTATGCTCGACATTCTTGAACGTCTCGATCCGGACAGCGACCGCATCGACCTGCTGGTCGACCTGGTCGACAAGCTGCGCCCACGCCGCGCGCACGACCTCGCCTACGCGCGTGCCCAGGTACGCACCCTCACCCAACTCTTGAAAGGCGATCCCGTCCACGCCTGGGCCCTGCGCCGCTACATCACCACCCTGCTAGAAACACGCCGCCACACCAGCCTGTATTCCGACGTCGGCATCCTGTCGAACGATGGCTTTTTTACCGAACTGAAGAAGCGCATCGCCTACCGCATCCTGCCGCCGGCGCTGGACGAGATCTACCTGTCCGACACCCTCGACCGCCTGCTGTGCCGCGAAGACGACTACGTCTGGATCCGCGGCGTGCCGAACGCCGACTGGCTGGCGCTGTTCGACACCGTCTCGAACGCGCCGCCGCCGCACAGCGGGGAGACGAAGCCCACGCCCGACCGCGCGCGCCATGTCACCCTGCTGGGCCTGCTTGATGCGATCCGCACCCTCTCCTGCCGCGTCTGCGCGCTGGGCCTGGAGCCCAAGCTGATCCACGCGCACATGGAAATCGAGGAAGTCGACTCGCCCTTCCTGATGCAGAATATCGAGGCCAACAACTACCTCGACCAGTACAACCGCCTGCTGAGCGGCGAAGCCGAGCGCATGGACGACGCCCGCCACCTGCTGGTCATGCTCGACCAGTGCGAAGAGGTGGTGCTGAAGGTCAGGCGGCGCGCACTGGCGGCCGGCACCAGCGTCTCGCTGACCTACCTGCTGCTGGCGATCACCCAGAGCGTCGACCGGCTGAGGAAGCTCCTGTTCCTGGTCGATACCAGCGGCGCCCTGCCCGGTGCGCCGACGCTCGACCTGAAAGCGCTGGCGGACGAGGCCACCGCCACCGCCGAAGCGCCGACCGCGCTGCGCCGCGCCGCCGCGCTCGACCTGGCCCAGGAGCTGGCCGAAGCCCACAACACCAAGTACCAGGTGCGCGGCCTGGTGCGCGACAACGTCGACCTGCTGGCCCGCAACGTGACCGAAAACGCCAGCCGCACCGGCGAGCATTACATCGCCGAGCACCGCGGCGCGCTGCGCGAGATGTTCAATGCCGCGGCCGGCGCCGGCTTCATCATCAGCGCGATGGCGATCATCAAGATCCTGCTGTCCTACCTGCAGCGCGCGCCGCTGATCGAGGCCGGCCTGTACAGCCTGAACTACGCGCTCGGCTTCATGCTGGTCCACGTGCTGCATTTCACCATCGCCACCAAGCAGCCGGCGATGACGGCCGCGCGCATCGCCGCCGCCCTGCACGAGAGCGACCAGAAAGGCGGCCGATACCGGCAAGCCGACGCCGACAGCATGGCGGCCCTGGTCAACAACGTGTTCCGCACCCAGCTGGTGGCGGTGCTGGGCAACCTGGCGACCGTGATCCCGATTTCCTTCCTGCTGGCGCTGGGTTACTGGTACCTGACCGGCCACCACCTGGTGAACGTGTTCAAGGCGCGTCACCTGATCGAAGACAGCCACCCCTGGCATTCGCTGGCCCTGCTGCATGCGGCCATCGCCGGGGTCTGGCTGTTCGTCTCCGGCCTGGTGTCGGGCTACTACGACAACAAGGCGCTGTACACCCGGATGGCGCGGCGCGTCGAGCAACTGCACCTGCTGCGGCGCCTGCTCGGCAAGGAGCGCCTGGCACGCTTCGGCCGCTACGTCGAGGACAACCTGGGCGGCCTGATGGGCAATGCCGTATTCGGCGTCCTGATGGGCGTGACGGGCACGGTCGGCTTCCTGCTCGGCCTGCCGCTCGACATCCGCCACGTGACCTTCTCCTCGGCCTACCTGGCGATCGGCTTCGTCGGCCTCGACTACAACCTGGGCTGGGAACAGGCCGGCATGGCCGTGCTGGGCATCGCCCTGATCGGCACGGTCAATCTGCTGGTCAGCTTCGGCCTGGCGCTGTGGGTGGCGCTGCGCGCCCGCAAGATCCGTTTCTACCACGGCTTCAAGTTGCTGCGCGCGCTGGGCCGGCGCCTGCGCGCGGCGCCGATTGATTTCTTCATCGGCCCCAGGGCCGATTTTCTGAGCGAACCCAAACGAGGTATCGAATGAGCCCGAAGCGCCTGCAAGCCTGGTTGTCCGTCCTCTGCCTGGGCCTGGCCCTGATCTCCTGCAAGTCCCTGCCCGCGATCGAGACCAGCACCCCGGACAAGGCCACGCCCACGGTCGCCACCGCCAGGGGCGCGCTGGCGCCGAAGCAGGTGTCGGCGCTGGTATCGAAGCGCTGGGCGAATGCAACCAGCGACCTGAAGAACCTGGCCTTGCTCGAGGAAGAAGCGACCGGCGTGCCGCTCATCGCCGGCAACCGCGTGACCCTGCTGTTCGACGGCCCCGCCACCATGCGCGAGATGATGGCCGCGGCGCGCGCCGCCACCAGTTCGATCAACCTGGAAACCTATATCTTCGACCAGGACCAGATCGGCAACGAATTCGCCGACGTGCTGATCGAGAAGCAGCGCCAGGGCGTGGCCGTCAACATCATGGTCGACGCGGTCGGCGCGCTTGCCACCCCGGCCGCCTTTTTCGAGCGCATGCGCGCGGCCGGCATCCGGGTCCTGATCTTCAACCCGGTCAACCCGGCCAAGGCCAAGGGCAACTGGGACCTGAACAACCGCAACCACCGCAAGCTGATGGTGGTCGACGGCCGCGTTGCCTTCACCGGCGGCATCAACATCAGCTCGACCTATGCCAACAGCTCGCTGTTCCGCTCCAAATCCAAGCGGGCGAACCCGGACGGCTCGAAGGTCGGCTGGCGCGACACCCACGTCAAGATCGAGGGTCCGGCGGTGGCGCCGCTGCAGTACTCCTTCGTCAACCTGTGGGTGCAGCAGGAAGGCGGCGAGCTGCCGAAGGCCGAGTACTTCCCTGCCCTCGCGCCGGTCGGCGACAAGCTGATCCGCGTCCTGGCCGCCAATCCGGAAGGCGACTCCAGCATCTACAAGGCGCTGGTGGTGGCGATCACGGAAGCGAAGAAGAGCATCCACATCACTTCCGCCTACTTCGTGCCCGACCAGCAGATCGTCGACGCCCTGAGCGAGGCCGCGAAGCGCGGCGTGGACGTGAAACTGGTGCTGCCGGGCGTGTCCGACCACAGCCTGATCCGCTATGCCGGCCAGGGCTTCTACGACCAGCTGCTGCAGGCCGGGGTCAAGATCTTCGAGCTGCAGATCGCGGTGCTGCACGCGAAGACGGCCGTGATCGACGGCGCCTGGTCGACCATCGGCTCGGCCAACATCGACCGCCGCAGCTTCCTGCACAACTACGAGCTGAACGTGGTGGTGCTGGACCCGGCCTTCGGCCAGGCCATGGAGAGTGCCTTCAATGAGGACTTGCGCGATTCGAAGCAGGTCACGCTGGAGCAGTGGAAGCACCGGCCGTGGATGGACCGGATTCGGGAATGGGCGGCAAGGTTGGGCGAGTACTGGATCTGAGCCGTCGTTCCCGCGCTATTGAACGTCGTTCCCGCGAAGGCGGGAATCCATACTGAGTCACCGAAGTCCGTACCTCGGATATGATGAGGTGTTTCCAAGCTGCCGAATTCTGTACTTCAGCATGGGTTCCCGCTTTCGCGGGAACGACGATCAAATCCCCGCCGCCATCATCCCCTCATTCACCTCGGCCCAGATATTCCCACTACGCAGGAACTTCTCCGTCGCCAGCAGCTGGAACTGCTTGTGCACGGCGTCCCAGCCGTAGCGGTCGACTTCGATCTTCTGCGGCTCGGTGCGGATCACATTGAAGGAGTTCACTTCGCCGCGCCCGCGGGTCGAGGTCGCGGTGCCGGCCTGCACCACCAGCGCGGCGTACTCGCTGATCTTGTAGCGCGCCTGCGTATTGCCGGCATGGCTCTTGTGCAGGTGGCCGGCCATCAGGAGGTCGACGCCGCTTTCCGCAAAGGCTTCCATCGCCATCTGCGCGCGGTCGACCAGGTCGTCTTCTTCGGTGCAGCCTTCCGGCAGCTCGAAGGGATGGTGGGTCACGACCACCCGCACGACGTCCTTCGGCAGCCCGGCCAGGGTCTCGCGGATCTTCGCGATCTGTTCCTTGTTCAGGCGGCCGTCCTTGACGGTCAGCGAGCGCGCCGTGTTCACGCCCAGCACCGCGATCTCGTCGTCGATGTAGACCGGATCGAGGTCGTCGGTGATGTAGCGCTTGTAGCGTTCGAGCGGCAGCACGAAGCGGCGGAACACGTTGTACAGCGAGATGTCGTGGTTGCCGGGGACGATGATCTGCGGGCCCGGCAGGGTGTCGAGCCAGGTCTTGGCCTCCTCGAATTGTTCGCTTTTGGCGCGCTGCGTCAGGTCGCCCGAGACCACCACCACGGTCGGTGCGATCTTGTGGACGAGCTCGCGCAGTGGATCCAGCAGTTCGGGGTCGACGCGGCCGAAATGCAGGTCAGAGAGATGTACGAGTGTGCGCATGGGGTTCCAACTCCTTTCCCGGTGTTTTTGTTGTGTGTGTCGTGTCGATTGTCGCTCCTGGGACCAGCACCGTCAGTGCGCCAGGCCGCACCCGGTAGCGCAGCGGCGTGTCCATCTGCGTGACTTCGCCATCGGTGGCGACGTGCAGGCGCTTGTGGTGGGTGTCGATCTCGAAGCCGTTCGATTCCAGCACGTCGAAATCGCGCTCGCTGCCGAGCTTGCCCAGCAAGGCGTCGACCGCGAAGCGCAGCAAGCCCAGGCGGGTCGGATGCTGGGCCACGTACAGGCTCAGCAAACCGTCGTCGAGGCGGTCGCGCTCGCCGATGGCCAGGCCCTGCATCGTGTAGCGGTTGTTGCCGATGAAGACGAAGGGCGTGCGCCGTGCCAGGGTTTCGCCATCGACCGTCAGGCGCATCGACAGGAAGGGATAGCGGCGCAGCGCCGCCAGCGTGGCCCACACGGCCGCCGGCCACTTGCCGCGGCCCAGGCGGCGCTGCTGCTTCTCGCGGTCGCGCACGATGTCCGGGTACAGGCCCAGGCTGGAATTGTTCAGGAAGATGCGGCCGTTGACTTCGCCGACGTCGACCCGGCGCGGCGTGCCGGTGGCCAGGTTCTTCACCGCATCAATGAGGTCGAGCGGGATGCCGAGGTCCTTCGCGAAGTGGTTCAGCGTCCCGAGCGGCAGCACGCCGAACGGCACGCCGCTGTCCACCATCACGGAGGCGACGGCGTTGATGGTGCCGTCGCCGCCGCCGGCCGCCACCATCTGCGCGCCCTGCGCCAGCGCGCGGCGCGCGGTGGCGATCATCTGTTCGCCATCCTTCGCCAGCACCAGCTCGGCATCCAGCCCGGCGTCCTTCAGCTTGGTACGCAGGTCGTCGGCGGCCTGGTCGTCGTGGCCGTGACCGGCGCCGCCGTTGACGATCACGGTGAGCGGTTTGCCAGGCGCGTTCATGCCGCTACCTCCTTGCCGCGCACCCGGTTGAGACGGCGCCGGTGCAGCGTCGACACCGCCGTAATGCAGACCGCCAGCCAGGCCGCGCCTTCCGCGCTGGCCGCCAGCACGTCGGACAGGTAGTGCACGCCCAGGTACATGCGCGACAGCGCCACCAGCATCACCATCAGCACGCAGCCTGCGACCACGGCCAGCCGCGCCGGCCAGGTCTGCACGCGGCGCACCAGGTAGCAGGCCAGCAGGCCGTAGAACACGGTCGCGGCCGCCGTATGGCCGCTCGGGAAGCTGTAGGTGGACAGGGTCAGCAAGGGGTCCTCCAGGGACGGACGGGCGCGCCGGAAGATGTGCTTGAGGGCGACGTTCAGCAGCATCCCGCCCGGCACCGCCACCAGGGTCACGACCAGCCAGTAGTGCGCCTTACGGTACCAGAACCAGAGCGCCAGCAGCACGCCCATGATGCTGGCGCCGACGATGCCGTTCCAGTGCGTGATGAGGAGCATGGCGTCGGTGAAGCCGCTGCCGTGGCTGGCCCGTTGGCGGAACCAGTGGGCCAGCTGGACATCGATGAGGGTGATGGTGTCGCCCTCGACCACGTCCTCGGCGATCTCGCTGAAGGCCAGCGCGGCGCACAGGATCAGGGCGATGCCGATGGTGAAATGGAGGCCCATCTCCCCCTCGGGAGAGAAGCGTGCGGCCATGAATTGGCGAACTGAGCGGTGGACGGTTTTCAGCATAAGGCTCCAATTGGGGCGATATGCTGAAAATACAACAGTTGCGAAATAGAACTGGGATTTTGTACAGTAACTGTGGATTTATACAGTGGTTGTGCTATTCTGTCCTCACTGCAACACAATCTTGAAGAACACAACTCGAAGAAGGGATCATCATGACGACTCTGAACAGCTCTTTCGGCCTCGAATACGCTCCGACCCCGTTCCTGGTTCGCCTCGGCCGCCGCGAAATTCTTGTTACCCGTGACTTCCGCAAGCGCTTCTACGCAGTGAACCCGGTCATCGAATTCGATACCGGCGTCGTCCCCGGCCACCTGGAGGTGCTGCTGTTCCGCCGCTGGCTGCTGATCCTGTCGAAGGCCAAATAAGCGACGCACTGAAAAGCGCATAAGGTTCATCGTTTAAATTCGTTTTCTTTCGCTGAGCAGGGACCTACTCTATGGTTTCCTCACTGCTCGAAAGAAAACGATGTTTCATAAAAAAATCGCCACCGCGCTGGCCCTTGCAGTTACTCTGGGCCAGTCCGCCGCCTACGCCGCGGACATCACCCTGCTGAACGTCTCGTACGACCCGACGCGCGAGCTGTACCAGGATTTCAACCAGGCGTTCTCGCGCCAGTGGAAAGCCAAGACCGGCGACAACGTCACCATCAAGCAATCGCACGGCGGCTCCGGCAAGCAGGCGCGCTCGGTCATCGACGGCCTGTCCGCCGACGTGGTCACGCTGGCCCTGGCCTATGACGTCGATGCTATCAGCGAACGCGGCCTTATCGCGCACAACTGGCAGCAGCGCCTGGCCCACCGCAGCACCCCTTACGCCTCGACCATCGTGTTCCTGGTCCGCAAGGGCAACCCGAAACAGATCCGCGACTGGGGCGACCTGGTCAAACCAGGCATCTCCGTGATCACGCCGAACCCGAAGACCTCGGGCGGCGCGCGCTGGAACCACCTGGCCGCCTACGGCTATGCGCTGCGCCTGCCGGGCGGCAGCGATGCCAGCGCCCGCGACTATCTCGCCAAACTGTACAAGAACGTGCCGGTGCTGGATTCCGGCGCACGCGGCGCCACCACCACCTTTACCGAACGCGGCATCGGCGACGTGCTGCTGGCCTGGGAAAACGAAGCCCTGCTGGCCGTGAGGGAACTCGGCCCGGACAAGTTCGAAATCGTGGCGCCGTCAAGCAGCATCCTGGCCGAGCCGCCGGTGGCGGTGGTCGACAAGGTCGTCGACAAGCGCGGCACCCGTGCCGTCGCCGAGGCCTACCTGCAATACCTGTACAGCGCCGAAGGCCAGAAGATCGCCGCCAAGCACTACTACCGTCCGGTGGTCGAGCCCTACGCCAAGCAGTACGCGGCACAGTTCCCGAAAGTGAAGCTGTTCACCATCGACGAAGTCGCCGGCGACTGGACCAAGGCGCAGAAAACCCACTTCGCGGACGGCGGCATATTCGATCAAATCTATCAGCCGGGCAAGAAGTAAAACTGCAAAGTTTCCTGAGCCTCACTTATGCCCTGCCTTGCGCAGGGCATTTTTTTTCTCTTGTAGGATTGTCGGGTTCACCATCTCACCAAGGGGAAGAATATGTCAGTGCAATTACGCAAGATCGACGAACAGGTGATGGTCATCACCGGCGCCACCAGCGGTATCGGCCTGACCACGGCGCGCATGGCCGCCGAGCAAGGTGCCAAGCTGGTGCTGGCAGCACGCAACGCCGAAGCCCTGGACCAGCTGGCGAGCGAGCTGCGCCGCAAAGGCACCCAGGTCGCCACCGTCACCGCCGACGTCGGCAAGCAGGAAGATGTCGCACGCATCGGCAGCACGGCGATGGAGCGCTTCGGCCGCATCGACACCTGGGTCAACAATGCGGGTATCTCCATCTTCGGCCGCAACGAGGATGTGCCGTTGGAAGACATGCAGCGCCTGTTCCAGACCAATTACTGGGGCGTGGTGCACGGCTCGCTGGAAGCGGTCAAGCACATGAAGACGCGCGGCGGCGGCGCCATCATCAACCTGGGCAGCGAACTGTCCGAGCGCGCGGTGCCGCTGCAGGGCCTGTACTCGGCCTCCAAGCACGCGGTGAAAGCCTTCACCGACGCCCTGCGCATGGAGCTGGAAAAGGAAGGCGCGCCGATGGCCGTCACCCTGATCAAGCCGGCCGCGATCGATACCATGTTCGCGGTGCACGCGAAGAATTACATGGAAAAGGAACCGGCGCTGCCGCCGCCGATCTACGCGCCGGAAGTGGTCGCGAAATCCATCCTGTACGCGGCCCAGAACCAGAAGCGCGACGTGTTCGTCGGCGGCGCTTCCAAGGCGATCTCGGCCAACGCCTTCGCCATGCCGCGCGTGCTCGACAAGGTGATGAACGCGGCGATGTTCAAGCAGCAGCAATCCGACCAGCCGAGCTCGCCGAACCGGCGCGACGCGCTGTACGAACCCGATCCGCGCAACGAGCTGCGCCAGCGCCAGGGCATGGACGACAAGCACCACGTGGCCGAGTCCAGCGCCTATACCGCCGTCTCGCTGCGCGCGAACAAATTCATGCCCGCGCTGATCGGCGCCGGCGCCCTGTTCGCCGCCTGGAAACTGACCCGTCGCAGCAGCCTGCGCAGCGGTTTGCGCAGCGGTTTGCGTAGCGCCTTCTGAACGCACCGGACACGAAAGGAACGATCATGGCAGTCAAACTCAAGAAACTGAACGAGCAAGTGATGGTCCTCACCGGCGCCACCAGCGGCATCGGCCTGGTGACGGCACGCCAGGCCGCCGAAGCCGGCGTCAAGCTGGTGCTGACCGCGCGCGACGCCGATGCGCTGGACACCCTGGCGCACGAGATGCGCCAGCGCGGCGTCGATGCGATCACGGTGGCGGCCGACGTCGGCAACCCGGCCGACGTCGAGCGCGTGGGCCAGGCGGCGATCGAGCGCTTCGGCCGCATCGACACCTGGGTCAACAATGCCGGCATCGGCGTCTACGGCAGCCTGGAACAGACGGCCATCGAAGACATGCAGCGCGTCATGCAGACCAATTTCTGGGGCGTGGTGCACGGCAGCCTGACCGCGGTCAAGCTGATGAAGCCGCGCGGCGGCGGCGCCATCATCAACGTCGGCAGCGAAGCCTCGGACCGCTCGGTGCCGCTGATGGGCACGTATGCGGCCTCCAAGCACGCGGTGCGAGCCTTCACGGAATCGCTGCGCATGGAGCTGGAAAAGGACGATGCGCCGATCTCGCTCACCCTGGTCAAGCCGGCCGCGATCGACACCCCGTTCACGGCCCACGCGAAAAACTACATGGAACACGAGCCCGACCTGCCGCCGCCGATCTACGCGCCGGAACTGGTGGCCAAGACCATCCTGCACGCGGCCGCGACGCCGGAGCGCGACCTGTTCGTGGGCGGGCGCGCCAAGCTGATGTCGGTGCTGGGCAATGTGCTGCCGCGCCCGCTGGACGGCCTGATGCGGGCGATGGTGTTCCGCCAGGAGCAGCAGCCGGACCAGCCGAACAACCCGGACCGCCGCGACGCCCTGTACGCGCCCGATCCGGCGCGCGAGCTGCGCCAGCGGAACAATCTGCCGCACAAGACCACCGAGCACAGTGTGTACCAGGCTTATCAGTTGCGGTCGACGCCGGTGAAGGCGGTGATTGTGGGTGGGGCTTTGTTGGCGGCTTGGGGGATTATGCGGCGGCCGGCGGCGCGGAACGTTTGGCATGCCTGAGTTGAACGTTTGTGCGTGGGCACGGGGTGCCCACCCTACGGTAGGGCGGGCGCGGCCGGCGTAGGCACCCTGTGCCCGCGCCGACGTAAAAAAACCGGGCGAACGCCCGGTTTTTTGCCAATAGTAAAAACTTCTGGCGCTTACTTGCCCGGCGCCGGCCCCTTCGGCGGCTCGCTGCCGAGGAAATCGACATCCTCGTCGCTCAGCGGCAGGTCCGGAATCGATTCGATGTGGTCGGTGTCGATGTCGGCGCCGTCCTTGATGTTCAGGTCGCGGCCGGCCGCGGCGCGTTCGCCGGTGCCGCCGAAGTCGCTGTCGCTTTCCAGGTTGGGGTCGCCCATGTCGGCGCCGGCGCTGTCGTGGGCGTAGCCTTCCTCGTTGTCCGAGGTCGTGCCTTTGTCCAGGTCCAGTACCTGGTCTTCGTCCAGGTTGGCCGCGAAGCCCGGGCCGCCGATGACGTCGCTGCCGCTGTCGGTCACGTCGCTCGGGCCAAGGGCATCGACGCCGTGGCCTTTGCCAAGGCTACGGTCCGGTGCGCCGGGAAAGTTATCCGGGTCTAGTGTGCTCGAGCCAGTCATATATCCTCCGATTCAAATGCAAAAAGTCATGGGTTCAGGCTACCCCAATTTCAAAACGCATGGCGCATGCCGACGTTCACGGCGGAACTGCCGTTCAGGCGCGAGGCCTCGCCGATCAGCACGCCATTGCCATTGGTCGTGACCGTGTGCGACAGCGCCGCGTAGAAGTCGGTCTTGCGCGACACCACGTAGCTGGCACCGACCGCGAACTGCCTGGCGTCGCGGTTGGCGAGGTCGCGGTCGTTCTTGTGGATGAAGGACGCCAGGAAGGTGGTGGTGCGCGTCATCGGCAGCGCCACGCCGACGATGGTGTCGCGGCTGTCGGTCGAGGACGTGCTGGCCACGCCGGCGCCGTAGGGATTGTCCGGGTTGTACAGAGGCGAGCTGCCCCAGCCGCGGTTGGCGGCATAGGCCGCGTAGGCCGTGCCCCAGCGCGTGTGCAGGTTGGCGGCCACCAGCGAGTTCTTGGCGTCCATGCTGGCGCCGGTCAGGTCGTACAGGCGGATCTGGGCCACGTGGCGGTTCTGGTGCGCGGCGCGCAGCGAGAAGGCGCCCATGTCGACACCCACCGTCATGCCCCAGGCGCGGTCGCCCATCGAGTCGCCGCCGAGGCTGTCGACGGTCCAGGAAGCACCGGTCGACAGGCCGTCGACGCGGCTGCTGTAGTAGCGCACGTTGTCCCTGGCGAGCAGGCCGTTCTGCCCGATCAGCTTGCCGGGCCGTCCGGCGGTGCCGGCGTGGAAAGGGTCGCCGACGTCGGCCAGCGACAGGTATTCCAGGTTGTACTGGCGGCCCAGGGTGAAGCCTTCGATGCCGCCCAGCGGCGAGCGCGCTTCCAGCTCGCCATAGCCGCGGCGGCGCGGGCTGGCCCAGTCCGTGCCGCGGGTATGGGTCGGCACGCCGGTGAACACGGCGATGTCGTGCGGGCCGGCGTTCGCGGACGCGGCGCCGGCGGACGCTCCGGGCGCAGCAGCCGGCGCCGCGCGCTCTCCGGCAGCGGACGCGTCCTGCGCGCACGCGATCCGCGCAGCTCCACAGAATACGATGGCGATGATGGTGGGCGTCTTCATGATGAGTTCCTCTGTACGCCTACAGTAGCCTCTCCCCGCCGGGCTACTCTGTCCAATATCGCACAAAATCGCGGTCAACTTGGCTCGACTTTTTGTCGGCGTATTCCCACGCGAGCGGGCCAAACCGGTTTAGAATCGGCGCAGCAATGTAACTAAACTACAGGACTTGAACGACAATGAGACAGTTTGCCCGTACCCTTGCTACAAGCGCCCTCGCCCTGAGCGGCCTGTTCGCCTACGTGCCGGCGCAAGCCGCCGATACCGCACCGGCGGCACCGCCGATCGCCCACGTGGCCTGGTCGAAGAATGCCAACATCTACGAAGTCAATATCCGCCAGTACACGAAAGAAGGCACGTTCAAGGCCTTTGCCGCCCACCTGCCGCGCCTTAAGAAAATGGGCGTCGACATCCTGTGGCTGATGCCGATCCAGCCGATCGGCGAGAAGAACCGCAAGGGCACGCTGGGCAGCTATTACGCGGTGCGCGACTACACGGCGGTCAATCCCGAGTTCGGCAACCTGGCGGACTTCAAGGCGCTGGTCAAGCAGGCGCACGGCCTGGGCATGAAAGTGATCATCGACTGGGTCGCCAACCACACGGCCTTCGACAACCGCTGGACCGTCGAGCACAAGGACTGGTATCTGCTCGACGAGAAAGGCGAAATCTTCCCGGTCACCTATACCGAGGGTGCCGAGCCGGAATACTGGACCGACGTCACCGGTCTCGACTACCGCAACAAGGACTTGTGGAAGGGCATGACGGACGCGATGCTGTATTGGGTGCGCGAGACCGACATCGACGGCTTCCGCTGCGACGTCGCCGGCAAGGTGCCGACGCCGTTCTGGAACCAGGCGCGCGATGCGCTGGACCGCGTCAAGCCGGTCTTCATGCTGGCCGAGGCCGACAAGCCCGAGCTGCAGGAGCACGCCTTCGACATGAGCTACGGCTGGGACACCAAGGACCTGTTCAAGGACATCGCCAAGGGCAAGAAGGATGCGCGCGCGCTGAAGGACTTCCTGGCCCACCCGCCCAAGACCTTCCCGGCGGGCGCCTACCGCATGCGCTTCACCTCGAACCACGACGAGAATTCCTGGTCCGGCAGCGACGTCGAACTCTACGGCCCGGCCTTCAAGGCGATGGCGGTGCTGGCCGCCACCCTGCCCGGCATGCCGCTCATCTACGGCGGCCAGGAAGCGGGCCTGGACAAGCGCATCGAGTTCTTCGAGAAAGATCCGATAGCCTGGAAGAACTACCCCTACGTGCCCTTCTACACCAGCGTGCTCAAGCTGAAGCACGACAACCCGGCGCTGTGGAACGGCCAGTACGGCGGCGGCATCGAGGTGCTGGAGACCGGCAACGACAAGGTCTTCGCCTTCCTGCGCCGGCGCGAGGGCAATACCGTCAAGGTCAGCGTCAACCTGTCGAACGCGGCGCAGAAGTATGCGCTGCCGGGCGCCAGGCAGCAGACCCTGGCGGCCTGGGATTACCGCATCGAGGCGCCGGCGCAGGGACGTTGAACCGGACTGGCCTAGACCGCGTTCGACGGCTTCGACGGCGGCTTGCGGCCGTCGACGTCTTCCTGCAGGCTGGCATTGTCGGCGGGGTCGTAGGAGCCGGGGTTGTGCATCGGCTCGCCCGGGTTGGTGACGCGCGGCTGGCCCGAGACACCCACCTCTTCGAGCCGCCCGCCTGGGCTGCGCTCGTCGAGTCCGGTGAGCGCTTCGGGCACGCCGTTCTTCATGCCGGTTGCGGCGCCGCCTGAAGGCTGCGAGGTAGGCTGCGAGGTGGGCTGTGATACCTGCGCCATCACCTGCTCGACGCGGTCGCTCGCGGCCCCGTCGGCCCTGGTCGCCAGGTCGCCCAGCGCGACGATGCCGAGCAGGCGGTGCTGCTCGTCGTGCGAGACCACCGGCACGCGGCGGATCTGGCTGTCGCCCATCTGCGCCATGACCTCGTCCAGCGGCTGATCTTCGAAGCACCAGCGGACGTCGGCGCTCATCACTTCATCGACGTGGGCGGTTTGCGGCGCCTTGCCGGCGGCCATGCCGCGAACGGCGATGTCGCGGTCGGTCACCATTCCCACCAGGCGCTCGCCTTCGCACACGGGCAAGGCGCCCACGTCCAGCTCACCCATCAGTTGCGCGGCGCGCTGCAGGCTTTCGCCCGGCGCCACCCAGCGCGCATTGCGTGTCATGACTTGCGAAACGGTTTGCATGCTGCTCTCCTTTCGAACCACGAGGTTCGTGGCCTAAAAGCTTACTCCGCCCCTTTCATGGCGGGCGCGCGCCAGCAAGCCGGAAAAATCGCGCCATCCCAGCCGGGCGGCGATTCGTCCCACGACGCTTGTCCATACGGCCGGCCGCAGGCCATAGTTTTGTTATCAAGAAAGATAACAAGCTTATGACCACGATCCGCACCGCCTTCCGCCCCGCCCTGCTGCTCGCCTTCCACGCCGCCGCTTCCGCGCAAACGCAGACCCCGCAACCCATGCAGCAGGTGAACGTCAGCGCCAGTGCCCTGCAGCAGCGCGCGCAATCGACCACCGCCGCCATCGTCGTCACGCGCGAAGAGATCCTGCGCCAGGGCGATACCAGCCTCACCGATGTGCTCAAGCGCCAGCCCGGCATCAGCATCGACGGCGTGCCCGGCAAGGCGGCGATCCGCATGCGCGGCCTGGGCGCCGGCTATGTCGCGATCCTGCTGAACGGCCTGCCGGCGCCGGGCGGCTTTTCGCTGGAGACCATTGAACCCGAACTGGTCGAGCGCATCGAGATTCTGCGCGCACCCACCGCCGAGACGGGCGGCCAGGCAGTGGCCGGCGCCATCAACATCGTGCTGCGCAAGGCCGGCAAGACGGACCAGCCGCAGACCGAGATCAAAGCCGGCACCGGCCACGCCGCCGGCCGCCTGGCGCCCAGCCTGAGCGCCACCCACGCCGGCCGCAGCGGTGCGCTCGGCTGGTCGCTGACGGCCAGCTTCACGCGCCGCGCCGACACCTACAGCGGCGCGACGACCGAGGAAAGCCGCGCCCTGCCCCTGCTGCGCCGCACGGCCTGGATCGACCGCCAGACCGAGGACCGCCTCGAACTGACGCCGCGCCTGGACTGGCAGCCCACAACAAGCGACACCCTGTCCTCGCAAAGCTGGGTGCGCTGGAAGCGCATCGACAATACCAAGACCGAGATCGAGGACAGCCTGGTCGGCGCTCCCACCAGCTTCCCGCACGGCGCCAGCCGCTACCGCGCCGACTCGCCGCCGCAGGGCTACGCGGACCTGTCCTGGACCCGCAAGCTGGACCAGGGCGGCCGCCTGTCGGCCAAGCTGTCCGGCTATGCGAGGAAGCTGGATGCGGATTTCCTCTACCGCGGCATGGACCTTGCGGACACCCTGCTGGAAACGCACCGGGTGGACTCCGGCCAGCTTGAACGCGGCCTGAACTTCAACGGCAGCTACCGCCGCCCGCTCTTCAAGACGCATGCGCTGGCCCTGGGCTGGGAACTCGGCCGCACGCGGCGCGAAGAATTCCGGCGCGAGCACCAGGCCGATGCGCTGGGGCGCCCGCTGCTGGACAGCGACGAAGCCTACCAGGCCAAGGTCGCGCGCACCGCCCTCTGGATCCAGGACGAATGGGACCTGAGCGAGGCCTGGTCGGCCTATCTGGGCCTGCGCCGCGAAGCGCTGCACACCACCGGCCAGGGCAATGCCCATGCCGCGGTCGACGTCGATTCCGCCGTGTGGAGCCCGATCTTCCAGACCCTGTTCAAGCCGGCTGCACAGGATGAGGCCAAAGGCCGCGACCAGTTCCGCTTCGCCCTCAGCCGCACCTATAAAGCGCCGCAGATCGCCCAGCTCATGCCGCGCCGCTACACGGTCGACAACAACAACAGCGCCACCAACCCCGACCAGCAGGGCAACCCCAACCTGCGGCCGGAGCTGGCGCTCGGCGCCGACCTGGCCTGGGAACACTACATGGGCAAGGACGACATGCTGAGCGTGAGCGCCTTCGCCAAGCGCATCCGCGACATCACGCTCGACCGCGTGTTCCAGCAGAACGGCGTGTGGATCGTCACGCCGGACAATATGGGCGCGGCGACGGTACGTGGGCTGGAGTTCGAAGCGAAGGGGCGGCGCGGCGCGTTCGCGGGACGCCTGAACCTGGCGCGCAACTGGTCGCGCCTGGAAGCGGTGGCGGGGCCGGACAACCGCATTGCCGGCCAGCCCGCGTGGACCGGCAATCTCGGTCTCGATTACGCGGCGCCCGGCCGCCCGGTCGAGATGGGCGGCAGCTGGAACTACCGCGGCGGCTACGCCTCGCGCCAGAGTCCCCTGCTGGCCGACTACGGCGGCGCCAGGCAGCAGCTCGACCTGTACGCGCTGTGGAAGCGCGATGCGAAGTCGAAGCTGCGGCTGTCGGTGACGGACCTGCTGCACCCGGACCACACCGGGCGCAGCGTCTACGCGGGCGAGCCCGACCTGGCCAGCAGCTACCTGAGCCGCGCACGCAGCGTGTGGCGGCTGGTGTGGGAGCAGAGCCTGTAAGACTCAGGCGACCAGGCCGAGATCGTTCGCCACCTGCTCGCGCAGCAGATACTTCTGGATCTTCCCGGTGACCGTCATCGGGAAGCCGGACACGAAGCGGATGTAGCGCGGGATCTTGTAGTGCGCGATCTGGCCCTTGCAGAAGTCGCGGATCTCGTCTTCGTCGCAGGCGGCGCCGGGACGCAGCACGATGCAGGCGCACAGCTCCTCGCCGTACTTCGCATCCGGCACGCCGATGCACTGCACGTCCAGCACCTTCGGATGCCGGTACAGGAACTCCTCGATCTCGCGCGGATAGATGTTCTCGCCGCCGCGGATCACCATGTCCTTGGCGCGGCCGACGATGGCCGCGTAGCCATTCTCGTCGATGACGGCGAGATCGCCGGTATGCATCCAGCCGGCGGCGTCGATGGCCTCGCGCGTCCTCTCCTCGTCGCCCCAGTAGCCGAGCATCACCGAATAGCCGCGCGTGAGCAGCTCGCCCTTGACGCCGCGCGGGACGATGCGGCCATCGGTATCGACGATCTTCACCTCCAGGTGCGGATGCACGCGGCCGATGGTCGAGACGCGCAGCGGCACCGGATCGTCGACCGAACTCTGGAAGCTGACCGGCGAGGTCTCCGTCATGCCGTAGGCGATCGTGATCTCGGACAGGTGCATGCGCTCGATCACGCGGCTCATCACCTCGGCCGGACAGGGGGAACCCGCCATGATGCCGGTGCGTAGCGTCGACAGATCGAAGCTGCCGAAATCCGGGTGGTCGAGCAGTGCGATGAACATCGTCGGCACACCGTGCAGGCCGGTGCAGCGCTCTGCCTGCACCGTCTTCAGTACCGATACGGGTTCGAAGCTCTCGCCCGGGAAGACCATCGCGGCGCCGTGCGTGACGCAGGCGAGGTTCCCCAGCACCATGCCGAAGCAGTGATACAGCGGCACCGGAATGCAGAGGCGGTCGCGGCTCGTCAGCTTCATCGCCTCGCCGATGAAGAAGCCGTTATTCAGAATGTTGTGGTGGGTGAGCGTCGCGCCCTTGGGCGAGCCGGTGGTGCCGGAGGTGAACTGGATGTTGACCGGGTCGTCGAACTGGTTGCTTGCTTCGACGGTTTTTAGATTGGCCAGCTGCGCTTCGGTCGGCTTGAAAAGATCGTCGAAATTCCACATCCCTGGCGTCCGGTCGGTGCCGAGCCGGATCACGTGGCGCAGCTGCGGCAAGGCTTTCGATTGCAGTTGCCCGGACGCGCTGGCCGCCAGTTCCGGCACCACGTCCGCGACCATCGCCAGGTAGTCGCTGGTCTTGAAGCTCGGCGCCAGGATCAGCGCCGCGCACTGCACCTTGGCCAGCACGTATTCGAGTTCCGAGCGGCGGTAGGCGGGATTGATGTTGACCATGACCAGCCCGGCGCGCGCCGTCGCGAACTGGACCAGTACCCACTCCGCGCAGTTCTGCGACCAGATGCCGACCCGGTCGCCGGGACGCAGGCCCAGTGCCAGCAGCCCGGCCGCCAGCCGCGTCACGCGTTCGTCCAGCTCCGCGTAGGTCCAGCGCACCTGCTGGTGCGGCACGACCAGGGCATCGTTGCTGCCGTGCCGCTGGGCGACGCCGGCGAGGAAGCTGCCGATCGTCTCGCCGATCAGGGGAACATCGTGTGCGCCATGCACGTAGCTCGGTGTTGCTTCCATCTCGTCTCCTTTTTTATGACAGAAGAAGGGTCAGCGCCGCAGCGCCGTGAAGGCCGCCGGCTCCCACTCGCGCAGCGCCAGCAGCAGGCCGCTGCCGCGGCGCTTGGGCAGCGGCGAAGCCAGGCTTTCCTCGTGCAGCTCGGCGAAGCGCGCGCGCAACTGGCGCAGCTCGGCCTGCATGCGCGCCAGCGCGCTCTCCGTCAGCATACCGTGGGTGAAGGCCAGCGACTGCTCCGGCTTGTCGAAACCGCTGTCGAGGAAGTCGTTCAGACCCTCGGTGCGGAAATAGCGGCGGATCGGCCCATCGGGCAGCCAGTCGAAATCGCGGGCCACGTTCAGGCGGATCCGGTTGCCGGGCATCAGGGCGATCAGGTGCAGGCGGTCCAGGTGCAGCAGCTTCTGCAGGCACTCGGCCTCGCTCAGCCTGTACACCGCCAGCATGTCCTGCAGGGTCCAGTGGTTCAGCGCGCACACGGCCACCAGCAGCAGGCGCGTGTCCGACACCAGTTCCTTTTCCTGCGCCGGGCTCAGGGTGCGCAGCCGCGTTTCCGTCAGCGCCGCTTCCTGGGCCAGCTCGGCCAGCGTGAAGCCGAGCATGTTGCTGATCTCGACCAGGCGGTCGACGCCCAGCGTATCGGAGGTCAGCAGGCGCTTGACGCTCGCCTCCGACAGCTGCAGGCTTGCTGCGACGTCGCGGTAGGTCTTGCCCTGCAGTTTCAGCTGGCGCTTGATGGTCGTGAGGAGTTGGGAAACTTCGGACATTGCGGTGGATTTTCTTCTATGACAATATGCGATGTCAGATTACATCACAACAATAAGGGAGACACTAGCATGGATTTTGCCGACTACCTCGCCTGCGATGCCACCGCCCTCGCCCAGCACGTGGCGCGCGGCGACGTCTCGGCTCCAGAGCTCCTGGACCTGGCGCTGGCCCAGCATGGCCGCGTGCACGGCAGCGTGAATGCGGTGATCCGGCTGATGGAGCCGCAGGCGCGTTCGCAGATCGCGGCCGGCTTGTCCGCTGGACCTTTTGGCGGCGTGCCCTTCCTGATCAAGGATTGCGTGCAGGATTACGCCGGTGTCCCGACCAGCTACGCCAGCCGCTCGATGGCCGGCATCGTCCCCACGCGCCACGCGCACGTGGTCGAGCGCTACCTGAAATCCGGACTGGTCATCTTCGGCAAGACCAACCTGCCCGAATTCGCGATCCGCGGCGTGACCGATCCCGAGCTGTTCGGCCGTACCAACAACCCCTGGGACCTGACGCGCACGCCGGGCGGCTCCAGCGGCGGCGCGGCGGCGGCCGTCGCCTCCGGCATCGTGCCGATGGCGGCCGGAAACGACGGCGGCGGCTCGCTACGCATTCCGGCAGCCTGCTGCGGCCTGTTCGCCCTGCGGCCCTCGCGCGGGCGGGTGTCGTCCGGACCGGACATCGGCGAGGTCTGGTTCGGCGCATCCACCGAAGGCGTGCTGACGCGCAGCGTGCGCGATGCGGCGATGGCGCTCGACGTGCTGCAGGGTGCGGAGCCGGGCGACCCGTTCGTGATTGCGCCGCCGTCCGAGCCTTATGTGCAGGCGATGCAGCGCTCGCCTGGGCGGCTACGCATCGGGTTTACGGCGGTTTCGCCGATCGGGACCGAAGTGCATCCGGAGGCGGTGCTTGCCGTGCAGCGGGCGGCCAAGCTGCTGGAGAGTCTTGGCCACCACGTCGAGGAAGCGGCGCCGCAGATCGACGGGGCGGCGCTGGCGCAGAGCTATCTGCACATGTACTTCGGGCAGATTCCGGCGACGGTGGCGCGGCTCAAGGCGCTCGGTGGCCGGCCGGGCGATCTGGAGTTGATGAACCGGATCCTGGTGACCTTGGGTTCGAGCGTATCGGCCGGGAAGCTGACCTCGGAGCTGAACCGCTGGAACGCGTTTTCGCGTTCGCTGGCTGCCTTCCACGCGCAGTACGATTTCCTGCTGACGCCGACGCTGGCCTCGCCGCCGATCACGCACGGTACCGGCGACCCTTCGGGCTTCGAGAAATCGCTGTTCGGCTTCCTGCATGGGACGGGCTTGATGGCGGTGCTGGCGCGGCTTGGGTTGCTGGATTCGACCGTGCAGAAGATTGCGATCGACAATTTGCGGTTTGTGCCTTTTACGCAGTTATCGAATCTGACCGGGACGCCTTCGATGAGTGTGCCGCTGCATTGGACTTCTGAGGGCTTGCCGCTGGGCGTGCAGTTTGTGGGGGCGTTTGGCAGTGAGGATCGATTGTTGCAGTTGGCGCGGCAGTTGGAGGAGGTGCAGCCTTGGTTTGGGCGGTTGCCGAAAATAGTCCTCCACCAAATCCACAACCCCAAACAGCTCTGATCTTCAATGAGATATGGCGTGCGGCCAATCTAGAACGTCTATAAAGTGTTTAGTCTCGCCAACCTCTGCACTGAACTATTCTTCTACTTGACTAATAATTGTTCTAAAACCATAAAGTCTGAACCACAGCCATTCTAAGAGACGGTTTGAAAACTCAGAAGCAACTATGATGTCCAAATGGTCCTCTTCGACAGGAGTACGCCATGTGGACAGCAGAGCAACGAACACGGCATAAGGTGCGGATTCCCAAGGAG
>NZ_JANUGX010000014.1 GCF_024753245.1 Massilia norwichensis
CGATCAAACGCAGTTCTTCACTTCATCGCCTGTTCTTTTTCACGGCAATCTTGAGACCTTGCCTTCGAAAAGTGTCGCTGGCGCGCCTGACCAGAAAAGACAAGCTTTCATGGTCGCTCCCACCGCCAATGCAGATGCAGAAACCGATCGCCACCTTGAAAGTTCGTTCGCATTTAATCAGCTCGAGCAGGTAGCAAAAAACTTTACACACGCCGAATTCGTTATGCTTTTGGCGCCTATATTTGGCTACGACATCCCTGCAGAAACCTATATCAAGCTGTACCAAGGACTGAAGAATGGTTCACTCAAACAACCGGTCATAAAGGTAATGAAAAGTTGCCATTACCCTGCTTCATTTGACAACGAAACACGTGAAATTTTGGTACACCAGGCGGCTGCTGATCGCGCTGCAGCGGGCAACGACGACTCATGGGAACTGCTGACCGCGTTGATGCATGAATTTGGCCACTATATTGATTTAGTGCTACGCAGCGATTTGGCCGAGAAAAACCCGGATGGCACTTCTACACTTGCGCCAGATGCAGAAGGCGATGAGGGTGCGAAATTTGCCTACAACATTGCTTTCCTTGATTTTTGCAACAGCAGTGCAACGCCATATGCAAGTTATCGCTCCCCCGCCTTTAACGGCGAACTTAAAGTCGATTACCACGCGGTACAGCAAGCCATACAAAAATCGCAAAATGATGATGCACAGCGTAACGAAGGAAAGGATGGCAACATTGAATTTTTTGGCGCAGGCATGGGCGAACATAATGAAGATCGACCCAGCTCATCGTTCGGCCATCAATCGATCGAACGTGCTTTACGTGACGTCTCAGAACATTTTAGAGTAAGAAAGGTACTTGACCAGATTTATTTCGGGAACTGGTTGCGCGATTACTCACAGTTACTCGATCCTTCTATCGTACGAAAGCCTGAAGCGCCTAGAAACTTTCCCAGAGCGTTTTCTCGCCAAGAGCTAACAGAGCTAGTAGACATTTTTGCCGAATCCGAGTTTGTCGCGAGTCCAGAGGACAAGCCCATATTCAAAGTAACCCCTTCCATATTGGGAGTGTACCGACCTGTAGAGCATATTGACAATCCAACCAATAACTCTCCCAACGGGCCGGATCCGCATACTATCGACAAGGATTTCCAACCAAAAGCCTCCGTTGAATATACTTCTATCGATCCACAAAAGTCGATGAAGAGATATATCGATTTTTCAGCCACATACATGTCTAGTGAGATAAACAAGGCGCTAGCCGCTGGCCCAGGGCCAGAAGGATATCGGCACTTTGGCGCAGCACTTCATGTACTTGAAGATTATTTCGCGCATAGTAATTTCGTCGAACTAAGCTTAAGGAAAGTGGGACACGTTCATGTTCTCCCATGGACATCATCCGCACCTGGAAAGCACAGCCTTCCCGTCATTACGGGGATGTTTGACTCTGATGACGTTATTGCTAGCACGGCAGGAACTATCGCAGATATATTATTCAAGGTGGAATGGAAATTCAAACCGATCGAATCTGGCGAGCGCACGAAATCAGATCGTATCCTACTTATATTACTGCGCGCACATAGTGACCCGCGTATGTTGCAGGCTTATGAAGATTATCTAAAAATAAGAGATAATCTTGCAAAAATACCTGGATATAAATACGTAGGAGCAATCCCGTATTACACTGTTGGATTGATCTCCAATATCCATAACTTCGTCTGCAGCACCTTGCTTCACCTTATTGGAAACAGCGTTGACGATCAACAAATTGTCCGTGTAGGCGACCCCAATACAAACGGATCGACAAACCCAACACATTCTCAACTGGCAAAAGATCACGACAATCATCCATTCCATACCCTAGCTGCGGAATTAGCAAAAATTGCTGTGAAAGAAGTCGGATCAGCCGTTGCATCCCATTGGTGGAAAGGAGAAACAACAGCCGATCCTGCACTGATTGCTCGAGGTTTTCTTACTCATCCATTCGATACGAGTTGGCAAGACAAATTAGTAGCAGATTGGGCAAGAAAACATCCGCAAGAGGTCAAACGTGGGGAGTCTGCAACAGAGTGGGAGGCGATGGAGAAAGCACATAAAGAAGAGGTACTCGACTCAATAGAAAGAGCCAAAAAAACAAACCAAGAAGCTTGGAATTACATCAATAAAAATTTCACCACGCTTTTCAACGAAAAGAATCAAATTAAAAAATGATAAAAATCTTCCTTAGTGGATCAATACTTTCGTTGTTGTTGCTCGCCACCATTTCCGAAGGTGTAGAAATTTCCGATAAATCACCTTCCACGAAAAAAAGAGAACCTACGATGTTAGATCGGTGGAACGAAGTCCGACATCAAGCTGCGCTAGCGACAGGCGCTATAAAAGACACTCCGCCCGCTCGGCATGTGAAAAGATATGCAAAGCCAGAAATCATTATAAAAGGGTCAAGTATTTTTTTTGACGGAAAACTTCTAGAACTTGGTCGCCCATTGACCTCGTGGAAAAATATACTTAAGAGAAATCCACGTTGCGACAAGAAAGAAATCGAATGGTGCGTATGGGAAGATCTAGGATTAGAAGTTTCTACAAATGAGAAGGGTAACTTTGGAGTCAGCTCCGTTACCATTAAGATAAACATCCCAGAGGATTCGCTCAATGAAACAAAAACATCATATTCTGATGGAACGCCTGACAACACATCAAAGGCTGACTGGTTAGCTCGCCACCCCTTCACCGGCTATCTAGAAATAGATGGATTCGGAATTGATAAAGAAACGAAGTTCTGGGAGCTTCAATCGAACATCGACGTTCGTCGAAATTTGAGTTGCGGGCTAAGGAACTGCGAGTTCCCTAAAGGAATATTCGGCCCCAAGAGCAATATCGCCTTACATCTAAATGGCGGAAGCGAATCGGCAACAATTGAAGAGATAGAGATTTATACCACATCTTATTAGTTCTCACGGCCGACTTTCAGGATCAAGGCACTGGCATGATCGAAATGCCTTATTCATATAATCAAGTAAAGCTAGAATTGCAATCGCAAGCCAATCCCGTTCGAATTGCGATCTCTAGCGATAAACGAATACGAACGACAAATGAAGCATCAAGGACGTGGCGTCATTCGCCTCAACGACAAAACCGATCACGGCGGCCAGGTCATCAGCGCATCCTCGGGCACAACCGTGATGGGTGCGGTCGCCGCACTTCAAGCTGACATGACGCACTGCCCAAAGTGTAAAGGTAACTTTGCAATCAAACCTGATGGCGCAGGTGCGCGACATGAAGGCAAGCCTTATGCCTATGACGGAGATGTGACCGAATGCGGCGCTAAGTTGATAACATCATTGTAAATTGACCGCTAAGAGTAGGGTCACCTCAGCCAGCAAAAGCCGCTTTTATGAGATCGTTAGTTTCAGCAGCCTGTCTAGCAATGTTATTGTGGGCCCCGCAATCGCAAGCGGCGACACTGACCAGCTACAAGGTGCGCAACAGTAAGCCGATGAAAGATGTCTTGGTTCAAAATGTGTCGTTTGACACGGCAGCCGGTTTGGACCACAGCGCTATCAAGAAGATTAACACGGCCTTGATAGCTGCGTCTGCTTCATTCGCCAAAGAAGCTAAGGACTGCAGCGCCGCCGCTCAAGGTCACCCATGGGGGTACAAATTAACACTCGAAAAGGTTCTTTTCTCTGAAAAGTATCTAAGCGTAGTTTTTGCCAAATCATCTGTGTGCGCAGGATCTCCAGATATAGAAAAAGAAGCGCGCGTCTTTTCACTTCCAGCTGGTGATCTTGTTCCAGCCAAAGCTTTATTCAAGAACAACTTCCCAGCCGTCAAACTCGTTATCGACGCTCCACCCAACAAGCAATTGATTCGGCTCGACGAGAAAACGGTCGAGACCATGATCGACGATAGCAAGGAGATTTTGAAAGTCTTTGACAAGCGCTGCGATTTTTTTCTAAAGCATACCTCATACCGGATATGGCTGGATGGAAAATATATTATTCTTTTTCCTGAATTCATACAGCCGCAATCTTTTTGCCAGAAAGAATATTTGATTCAACCCGAGGATTAAATTGTCTTGAACGGCGACCAGTTTCCTTCAAGGATCACGATTCCAAGTTGGACAGCCGGTCTGTCTTTCCGGCCGAGTAACAATCGGTCCTGGCCAAGTCGTTCTTGCCGTCGCATAAGCATGGTCAGGTAAGCTGCATGGTCCCGTCACTAGTTGCTATATAGATCTTATCAATTAATTCCAATCGCGGGCCGCAGCGGCGCCCAGCAGTGGCCCACGAGCGACTCGGTCGAACATCGGCGGTGCGCCGCAGTCCCAGCATGATCAGACTGGATGAAGCGGTTAGCCACGATGACAAGCGCCATCTATGCGATCACGCATCGAGACACGGGAACTTCTTATATTGGGATGGCACGGCAGATCGAACGGCGCTGGAGCGCGCATCGGCGCATGTTGCGCAACGGGCCCCACCATTGCGCAGCACTGCAGCGGGCCTGGAATGCGCACGGCGAGGCCGCGTCCTTTTTCTACCGCCTGGAAACTTTCCATAACACGGTCACCGAGGCATTCCTACTCCAGGGGGAGACGGCATGGCGCCAGCTCTTCCACCCAGCATTGTTCAATCCGCTAAGAAGCCGGCAGAAAGCCCGACAGTCCGTACGCGAGCGACGCAGTGGCACCGAGCGCCGCAGTGGCACGGAGCGCCGCCAGTTGCGGGGACGCCGATATAGCGATTTGGCACGCACCAGCACAGCTCGATCACCTCTCGGGCGAAAGGGCCGGCGTGCATAGATGGCAGGAGCTCCTGCCGCGCGCACCCTGCTGCACAGCTTGCTCGAGCGCTATCCGCGGGTTTGCACTGCTCGCTATAAAGGCTGATAGCGCGACAAATTCATTGTTGACGCCGGCGGTGATCAGACACGCCAGTGTGGTCGAGCCTACGCCGGGCGGTCTCCACGTAATGATCGAATGCGCTCGACCTGGCCTGACAACGACACCAAGTCGTTTCGGTCGCGAACGCTCTACGCGTTCAACAACTAACCCGGTAGGCAACCGTTTGGTGGCTATTGCTCAGACAAAATGACTAGTGTCGATTAGTTGCATATTATGGACTTCCTTTGTAGTTACCCACTCAGTTAGTTTTACGGTCCGTCCTGCACTGCAGTCAATTTGCGACGCGCTACGGCCGCAAACTTTGCAGCAAACTGCCCAGTACTAGTGGGCTAAGCTCGAAAGCGGCATAAAAGCCCCCGTCTTTCGAGCGTGCAAATTGACGCAGCAAGCTGGAAAATTGTGCACAGCAGAGCCTGCCAACGGAACAATCCCAATCGCACGTGGCGGCTCGCGCTTTCTCCGAAAGGAAAGGTAAATGCACGACAACGAAATCCTGAATCTTGACGCCGCAGCCAAGGTCGTCCATGCCACTGCGGAGACGCTTCTTCAGTACATCCGCAGCGGCGACCTCAAGGCAGCTCGCGTCGGGAAGCAATTCATCGTTACATACGTCTCCCTCATTCACTTTGTGGAGACGCTGGCCGCCAGCCAAAGCACGGAACGTCGTGCGAAGCGTCCTCAATCCGACGAGGCGAGCGCGGATGAAAGCAGGCTTAACCTGGGACGCACGCCCGCGTTTGTCCAGTTACCAGTAGCCGGAGCAGACGCCGCAGCGACGAAACGCAAGAGGCGACGGCGACAGCTTCCTGTACTGCCGCCGCTGGAGCCTTAAGCGCACCGTTTCACCACAGGTGCGCTGCCAGGTCGCTACCCCGCAAGCTCGCATATCGCCGAAGCATTCGAATATCCTTGTGCCCTGTGATTTTCGCGATCAAGACGTCCGATAGCGTCGTCCGTTCATACAAGCGGCAGGTAGCCTCATGACGCAAATCGTGGAAATGAAGACCCGGTACGCCAGCGAGTCTGAAGATCCTCGCAAACCGTATCGAGAGGTTCCGGGTTGCGACATCGAGCGCTTGTACGTCCAGGTTACCGTCCCAGAACGGAAGAAGCCGGTCTCCTCTATTGGCGATGGTTTCCCGGTGCTTGCTGACGTACTCGGAGAGAAGCGCCACCATCGGGGTTGGCAGTGGCACTTGCCGCGATGAGCCGTTCTTCGTCCGCTCAAGAAAGATCGTGCGCTTCACGAGATTCACCTGGGCGGAATGCAGCGTATAACACTCACGCATACGCATGGCGGTGTGGAGCGCGAGTTCGAACAATAGGCGCTCATCGGCGCGGTCCTGAAGGTAAGCCACGATCTTTGCCTCTTCGTCGTCGGCAAGCCGCCGGTCCCGCTCCTCGTCGACCCGCACCTTCTTGCCATGGGCCGCCAGCGCTTCGGAGTCAGCCTCGGTATAGCTGGCGAACCCTCGCTTCAACAGGCGTAGGGGGTTCTGCGCCATGATCTCAGCATGCTTCCTGGTCATCCAGTCAAAACACCGGGCAAGCGCGCCCTGCCGCTTGCGGATCGTGCCCGGGGCCAGGTGATCGATACGCTTCATGTCGCGAACCCAGGCTTCAGCCCATGCGTAGTTGAGCGAGGCAGTGCTCAGCTTTGCAATGCTCGCATGATTGTGCCGAGCAGTTTCTGGTCCGACAGCGGGACAGAGTTATGCCTGAGATACTCGACGATGCATCGCTGTACTGTCCAGATCTCCTGCTTGGGCGTTTCCCGTTCGAGCAGAGCCGCAGGTACGATCCCCTGAGCGAGAAGCCCTTCGAGTTGCCGACCGTACTGCTCGGCCGCCTCGCGCGTGTCGAAGGTTGCCCACAATGGTTTAGGCAAAAGCTTGTGGACGATGCGTAGCTGGAAGCCGTACGGGCGCTTTGTGATGTTGGCCATGATCTGCGCATCGTATGCTACGGCAAGGCCAAACTGATTGATCCTAGTCGAGCTACACCAAGATGTAGACGGCGATTTAGCCGTCTACAGCGGCGGTGCACCGCAAATTTCGTGCGGTTTGAAACCAGGCTGAACCGGCACTGAAACGCTGTCTTACTGGGGAATTTGGAGGCGAGGACGGGAGTCGAACCCGTCTAGACGGCTTTGCAGGCCGCTGCATAACCGCTTTGCTACCTCGCCCGAGGAGACTTGCTTGACACTGACCTGGCGGGTTATCGACCACATCAGCACGGGAAGGAGACTTCCCTGAATTCTGGAGCGGGAGAAGAGTCTCGAACTCTCGACCTCAACCTTGGCAAGGTTGCGCTCTACCAACTGAGCTACTCCCGCATGGAGTGTACTGCCATATTCGGAGATGAATCACTGGAGCGGGAGAAGAGTCTCGAACTCTCGACCTCAACCTTGGCAAGGTTGCGCTCTACCAACTGAGCTACTCCCGCTTAGGAGTTCATACCGATTTGTAAAACACTGGAGCGGGAGAAGAGTCTCGAACTCTCGACCTCAACCTTGGCAAGGTTGCGCTCTACCAACTGAGCTACTCCCGCATGGAGTCTTACACTTACTGCCGCTTTACTACTTACTGCTAACTGCTGCCCCAACATTGTTGGAGCGGGAGAAGAGTCTCGAACTCTCGACCTCAACCTTGGCAAGGTTGCGCTCTACCAACTGAGCTACTCCCGCGTCGCTGGAAGCTGCGATTATAACTTATTGCCATCAACTTCAGCAAACTTTGGAGCGGGAGAAGAGTCTCGAACTCTCGACCTCAACCTTGGCAAGGTTGCGCTCTACCAACTGAGCTACTCCCGCTTCGTTTCGTTTGCTGCAATGTCTCGCAACAGGCAGGCATTATAGAGATGCTGAGCTATGTGTCAAGGATGGCTCAATAGAAATTCTAAACGGAACCGGATTTTTCCTTGATCAGCGGCCAGGCGCGGCGCAGATAGTAGAACATCGACCAGACCGTCAGCACGCCGGCGATCCACAGCAGGATCTCCCCTGCGATGTGCATGTCGAGCACGGTGAACACCGAATCGTGGAACAGCAGCATCGGAATCGCGACCATCTGCACCGCGGTCTTGATCTTGCCGAGCGAGTTGACCGCCACCGACTTGCGCGCACCGATCTCGGCCATCCATTCGCGCAGCGCCGAGATAGTGATCTCGCGGCCGACGATGATGAAGGCGAGCACGGCGTTGACGCGGTCCAGCTGCACCAGCACCAGCAGCGCGCCGGCCACCATCAGCTTGTCGGCGACGGGGTCCAGAAAGGCACCGAAGGCCGAGGTCTGGTTCCAGCGCCGCGCCAGGTAGCCGTCGAACCAGTCGGTGACGGCGGCGACGATGAAGACCAGGGTCGCCGCCAGATTGCGGTCCGCGACCGGCAGCCAGTGGGTAGGCAGGTAATAGACGCCGACGACGAGCGGAATGAGAGCGACGCGTAACCAGGTCAGGAGAATCGGGATGTTAAAAGGCATAAAGCGGATCAGTGAACATAGCGCCGCTAGTCTACATGGCTCTTGCCTTTTAAACCAGTTGAGCTCATCCAGACGAACGCCGCTCCCGCCAGGCGGACTTGGGTTCCCGCCTGCGCGGGAACGACGGGGGAAGCGCGGGAACGACGGGGGAAGCGCGGAAACGACGGGGGTGCGCGGAGACGACGACGGTGACGCTCAGTGCAACTGCCGATAAATCTCTTCGGCCAGCGTGCTCGAAATGCCTTCCACCGACATCAGGTCCTCGACGCTGGCGTCGATTACCCCGCGCAGGCCGCCGAAGCGTGCCAGCAGCTTCTGGCGGCGCTTGGCGCCGATGCCCTCGATCTCTTCCAGGCGCGAGGCCTGGCGGGCCTTGGCGCGCTTGGCGCGCATGCCGGTGATGGCGAAGCGGTGCGCTTCGTCGCGGATCATCGCCACCAGCATCAGCGCCGCCGATTCCTTGCCCAGCTCCTGCGGGTCGCGGCCGTCGGCGAAGATCAGGGTTTCGAGACCGACCCGGCGCCCCTCCCCTTTCGCCACGCCGACGATATTGCTGACGTCCAGCCCCAGCTCGGAGAACACCTGGCGCGCCATCTCGACCTGGCCCTTGCCGCCGTCGATCAGGGCGATGTCCGGCATCACGCCTTCGCCGCCGGCGACCTTCTCGTAGCGCCGCATCAGCACCTGGCGCATCGCGGCGTAGTCGTCGCCGGGCGTGATGTCGTTGATGTTGTAGCGGCGGTATTCGCCGTTCTGCATCTGGTGGTGGTGGAACACCACGCAGGATGCCTGGGTCGCCTCGCCGGCCGTGTGGCTGATGTCGAAGCACTCGATGCGCAGCGCGTCGAGGTCTTCGGTGTCCAGGCCCAGCACGTCGGCCAGCGCACGCGTGCGCGCCTGCTGCGAGCCCTGCTCGGACAGCAGGCGTGCCAGCGAGATCTCGGCGCCCTTCTGCGCCAGCTCCAGCCACTGGCGGCGCTGGCCCTGCGGCTGGAACACCAGGTTGATGCGGTGCCCGCACTGCTCGGTCAGCGCGTTGATCAGCTCCGGCATGTCGAAGAAGGTGTTCAGGATGAAGGTGCCGGGGATGAACTTGTCGCCGTAGTGCTGGGCCAGGAAGGCGGCCAGCACCTCGACTTCGATCGGGCTCTCCTCCAGTGCTTCGCCGACCTGGGTCGGGAAATAGGCGCGGTCGCCCAGGTGGCGGCCACCGCGCACCATCGCCAGGTTGACGCAGGCGCGGCCGCCCTGCACCACCACCGCGATGATGTCGACGTCGGCATCGCCGACCGTCTCCATGCTCTGCGCGTGCAGCACCTTGGACAGCGCCTGGATCTGGTTGCGCACCGCTGCCGCCTGCTCGAACTTCAGGTTCTCGGCGTAGGCCAGCATCTTTTTTTCCAGGTCTTCCAGCACCTCGGTCTGGCGGCCGCGTAAAAACTTTGCGGCGTTGTCGACGTCGCGCTTGTAGTCCTCGGGCGCGATCAGGTCCACGCATGGGCCGCTGCAGCGGCCGATCTGGTGCAGCAGGCAGGGCCGCGTGCGATTGTGGAACACGCTGTCTTCGCAGGTGCGCAGCTTGAATACCTTCTGCAGCAGCTGCATCGATTCCTTGACCGCCCAGGCGCTCGGGAAAGGCCCGAAGTACTGGTTCTTCTTGTCCAGCGCGCCGCGGTAATAGGCCATGCGCGGGGCGTCGCCACCGGTGATCTTCAGGTAGGGATAGGACTTGTCGTCCCTGAACAGGATGTTGTAGCGCGGCTTGAGGGTCTTGATCAGGTTGTTTTCCAGGATCAGGGCCTCGGCCTCGCTGTGCGTGACGGTGGTCTCCAGGCGTGCGATCTGCGAGACCATCATCGCGATGCGCGGGCTCGACAGATTTTTCTGGAAGTAGCTCGACACGCGGTTCTTCAGGTTGCGCGCCTTGCCGACGTACAGGACCTTGTCCTCGGCGTCGAAGTAGCGGTAGACGCCCGGCAGGCCGGGCAGCTTGGCGACCGTCGCCAGCACCTGCTCGCGCACTTCGACGCCCGGCTTGCTGCCGAGAGCATCCTTGGTAATCGTCGCGTTGAGCTCTTCCTTCATGGCTTGCCAGGCGTCCGGACGGGCGCGCGGCGAGCCCTCGGGCTGGCCTTCGGCCTTGGCCCGGTTCTTGGCGGCGCGGGCGCGCTTGCTCGGCTCCTCGTGCGGCAGGACCGGCATCGCGGCGCCACCGGCGGCCACATACGCGGCCGGGGCCTCGTGGACTTCCGGCGCGGCCGGCGCAGCGGGGACTTCAGGCACTGCCGGGACGTCCGGCAGCTGCTCATTTGATCGAACTTCCTTGGTCACTTGGGTCCTACTCGTTGGAGGGGTGTTATGCCGGCGCCTGGGTCACGACCACGAAGGCGACGCCGTAGTCGGCTTCATCGCTGATCGTCACCTGCGCCGTGAGACGGTGTTCGCGCATGAATTCTTCGAGCGCGCCGCTGCAGACGATGATGGGTTTGCCGCCGGGGGCATTGACTATTTCAGCCGAGCGCCAGGTCATGGGCATGCGCATGCCCAGCCCGATCGCCTTCGAGAACGCCTCCTTGGCCGAAAAACGCGTGGCCAGGAAGCGCAGCCCGCGCACCTCGTTCTTGGCGCGGCGGGCAAGGTATTTCTGCATTTCCTGCGGTCCGAGGATCTTCTCGGCGAAGCGTTCGCCGTTGCGCGCGAGGGCAGCCTCGACGCGCGAGATCTGGACGATGTCGGTGCCGATCCCGTAGATCATGCGCGCCCCTTCTCAGGTCTCCGCCGACGGATTGCCGAGCGCAACGCCGAGGCGGGCATCGACCATGATCGCCTTCATCTCGCGCACCGCATGCTCCCAGCCGACGAACAGCGCGTGCGCGACGATCGCGTGGCCGATGTTCAGCTCGTGGATTTCGGGGATGGCGGCGATCGGCTGCACGTTGGTGTAGTGCAGGCCGTGGCCGGCATTCACGCGCAGGCCGTGCTTGACGCCGGCGCGCACGCCCAGCTTGATGCGGGCCAGTTCGCGCGCGATTTCTTCCTCGTCCTCGGCTTCGGCATAGCGGCCGGTGTGCAGTTCGATCACCGGCGCGCCGACCGCGGCGGCGGCGGCGATCTGCTGCTCGTCGGCGTCGATGAACAGCGAGACGCGGATGCCCTCGCCCGCCAGCTGCCTGACCGCGGCCTCGACCTCCTTGTAGTAGCGGATCACGTCCAGGCCGCCCTCGGTGGTGACCTCTTCGCGGCGCTCCGGCACGAGGCAGACGTCCTGCGGCCGCACCTGGCAGGCGAAGTCGATCATCTCCCGGGTGACGGCGGCCTCGAGGTTCATGCGCGTCAGCAGCTGCGGACGCAGGGCCAGCACGTCGGCATCCTTGATGTGGCGGCGGTCTTCGCGCAGGTGCAGCGTGATCAGGTCGGCGCCGGCCTGCTCGGCCAGCAGCGCGGCGCGCAGCGGGTCCGGATACACGGTACCGCGCGCATTGCGGACGGTGGCGACGTGGTCGATGTTGACGCCCAGGTCGATGACCGGGCCGGTTGGGTGCAGGAAGCTCATAGTGTTCTTTTTGTTTACAGCTGCATTAAGTCAAGCAAAATCTGGCGCGTATTCAGCGGCGCGCCGCCCAGGTGGTAGGCCAGCAGGAAGCGCATCAGCTGCTTGCTTTGCGCCTGGGTCTGCGGGTCGCCATAGTGTTCGTTTTCCATGTCGATCAGGGTCTTGCCGGACACCACAGGCCAGGTATCCGCCGCCTGCGCCCTGCGCGCACCGCGCTCCGGATCGACGACATACATGCCGTCCGGCTCGACCCGCGCGCGGGTACCGGTGTCGCGCACGAGATTGGCGGCAACCCCGGTCTCTTTAAGTAGGGCCAGTTCGAACTTTCGCAAGACGATCTGCGCAGGTTCATTGTGCGCCAATTCGTTGAGCGTCGCCACGTAGTGGTCGAACAGCTTCGGGTGCGGGTCGTCGCGCGCCAGCAGCTTGACCAGCAGTTCGTTCAGGTAGAACCCGCACAGCAGCGCGGTCTTTTCGATCGGCAGCATGCCGCCGACCCAATCGGCGTCGATCAGGGTGCGCAGCTCGGACTTGCCGGAAAAGGAGATCGACAGCGGCTGGAACGTCTGCAGCACCCCGCGCAGTTTCGACAGCGGCCGCTTGGCGCCCTTCGCCACCACGCCGATGCGCCCATGGTCGCGCGTGAACATGTCGACGATGAGGCTGGTTTCCTTGTAGGGATAGCTGTGCAGCACGAAGCCGGGCTGGCCCAGCACCCGGGTGTCGCGCGCCGGGGTGCGGCGGCGTGCTTCGGGCTTGGCTGGCTGGACGGGCGCGGGCGGGCGCGCAGGCACCGGCGCATGCGCCGGTGCGGGTGCGGGCGCCGGTGCGGGCACGGATGCCGGCTCGGGCACCGGATTCGGCAGCGGCGCAGGCGGCAGTGGCGCCGCAGCGGCGGACCGTACGACATAAGGCGCGGCTGCTTCCTGTGCCTCGTCCGGGCGCTCCTTGCTTTGCTCGTCCTGGCCGGCCATGTGGCGGGAGACTGGCTTACTCGTAGCCGTAGGCGCGCAGGCCGGCTTCGTTGTCGGCCCAGCCGGATTTCACCTTGACCCAGATTTCCAGGTACACAGGGCCGCCGAACAGCTTTTCCATGTCCAGACGCGATTGGGTCGAGATCTCTTTCAGGCGCGCGCCCTTGTTACCGATGAGCATGGCCTTGTGCGTATCGCGCTCGACCAGGATGGCGGCGAACACGCGGCGCAGGTTGCCCTCCTGCTCGAACTTCTCGATCAGCACGGTGCTGGTGTACGGCAATTCGTCGCCGACCAGACGGAACACCTTTTCGCGCACGATCTCCGCGGCCAGGAATTTCTCGCTGCGGTCGGTGATGTCGTCCGGGCCGAAGATCGGCGGGTTTTCCGGCAGATGGCGCTGGATTTCCTTTTCCAGCGCATCGACCTGGAAGCGCAGCTTGGCCGACACCGGCACGATGGCCGTGAAGTCACGCATCGCGGCCAGTTTGGCGGCGAAGGGCATCAGCTCGGCCTTGTCCTTCATGCGGTCGGATTTGTTGATCACCAGGATCACCGGCTGGTTCTTCGGCAGCAGGTCCAGCACTTGCTGGTCGGCCGGGCCGAAGGTGCCCGCCTCGACCAGGAACAGGATCACGTCCGACGCCGTGAGCGTGTTCGAGACGGTCTTGTTCAGGGTCTTGTTCAGCGCGTTCGCGTGGCGGGTCTGGAAACCGGGCGTGTCGACGTAGATGAACTGGGCGTCGTCGCGGGTCTGGATGCCGGTGATGCGGTGGCGCGTGGTCTGGGCCTTGCGCGAGGTGATCGACACCTTGGCGCCGATCAGCACGTTCATCAGCGTCGACTTGCCCACGTTGGGGCGGCCGACGATGGCGATGTAGCCGCAACGGAAATCTGCGGGGACGCCCTCGTCCTGTTGGTTGTCGGTCTCGATGTTCATGCGGGTGTTTCCTGTAGATTCATTAATGCGGGCGCTCGCCCTGGTTGCCGGCCTGGTCGGCGCTTTGGTCGGTCGCGATACCGGCCAGCTTCAGCTGGGCCGAGCGCGGGCGGCTCTTGCGGGCGCCGCCGGGGTTCTTCTGCACCGCCTGTTCGGCGACGTCGAGGGCCAGGCGCGCGGCCGCCTGCTCGCCGGCACGGCGGCTGCCGCCGCGGCCAAACACCTGGATGCCGAGCTTGGGCACCAGGCACTCGATCTCGAATTCCTGGCTGTGCGCGGCGCCATGGGTCGCCACCACGTTGTAGGTCGGCAGCGAGATCTTCTTGGCCTGCAGGAATTCCTGCAGCAGGGTCTTGGCATCCTTGCCGAGGGTGCGCGGGTCGACCGAATCCAATAGCGGGATGTAGAAGGCGCGGATCACGTCGCGCGCGCTGTCGAAGCCGCTGTCCAGGAAGATCGCGCCCAGCAGGGCTTCCAGCGTGTCGGCCAGGATCGACGGGCGGCGGAAACCGCCCGACTTCAGCTCGCCCTCGCCCAGGCGCAGGAACTGCGACAGCTCGAGCTTCTGGGCGATTTCGTACAGGGTCTGCTGCTTGACGAGGTTGGCGCGCAGGCGCGACAGGTCGCCTTCGGCCAGGTCCTTGAAGCGCTCGTACAGCACCGAGGCGACCACGCAGTTGAGGATCGAATCTCCAAGGAACTCCAGGCGTTCGTTATGCAGACTGCTGTGGCTACGGTGGGTCAGCGCCTGTTGTAGCAGGCTGGGGTCCCGGAACGTATGACCGAGGCGCGTTTGCAATAACTGAAGATTCATTGTCGTTTCATTGTGTTACGCGGCAGCTTATTTGGCTGCCGTACCATCCTTTGCAGCCACCGCGCCGCTCGGGTCGGTGGTACCGGCAAAGTCGATCAGCAGGCTGACGTTGCCTGCCACCGGAATGCGCTTTTCGTAGGCGAAGCTGACTTCAGCCTGGCCGTTGTCGCGGGTGATCACGAGGTCCGTCGGCGCGATCGCCGTGATGTTGTTGACCTCGGCGTTGCGGACGAAAGCCTGCTGGATCTCGCGGGTACCGGGGCCGGCCGCCTTGGCCGCCGCGATGCCGTTCTTGATCGAGCGGTACTCGGCCCAGGCCGGGAAGATCTTCATCGCCATCACAGCGATGAAACCCAGCACGATCAACACCACGATCAGGCCGGACAAGGAAAAACCGGCCTCCCTGTGCATCTTTACTTGTCGCATCTGCGCCCCCGAAAGAATCAGTGGATACCGCCGATGCGCTTCAGGTTGCTGAAGTTCATCCAGACAAACACAGCCTTGCCGACGATGTTCTGGTCGGGCACGAAGCCCCAGTAGCGGCTGTCTGCGCTGTTGTCGCGGTTATCGCCCATCATGAAATAATTGCCCTCCGGTACGATACAGGTAAATTTATCGTAGGAATAGGTGCAATTCTCGTGATGCGGGAAGTCCGGATCGACCGCAGCGAGGTTGATCGTGCGCTGCCCGTCCATGTTCAGGATACGGTGCGGCGCGTTCGACAGCTTCTCCACGAACTGCTTGTGGTACACCGGGCGCTCGTCGTCGAGGTAGTCGTCCATCGGTTCGTACTGGACCGGCACACCGTTCACGGTCAGGCGCTTGTTCTCGTAGGTGATTTTATCACCGGGCACGCCGATGACGCGCTTGATGTAGTCCTGGCTCATGTCCTTCGGGTACTTGAAGACCATGACGTCGCCGCGCTGCGGGTTGGCGACGTCGATGATTTTCTTGTTGATCACCGGCAGGCGGATGCCGTAGTCGAACTTGTTCACCAGGATCAGGTCGCCCACCAGCAGGGTCGGCACCATCGACGAGGATGGGATCTTGAACGGCTCGAACAGGAAGGAACGCAGGAAGAATACCAGCGCGATGACCGGGAAGAAGCTGCCCGAGTACTCGACCCAGGTCGGCTGGCGCAGGATCGAGGCTTCCAGTGCGGCGCGGTTGCCGTTGTCGACCTTGATGCCGTCCGCGGTCAGCTTCGAGCGGTGGGCGTCGTACTCGGCCAGGGCGGCGTCGGCACGGGCGCGGCGCTGCTTGGAGAGCACGAACAGGTCCAGGAACCAGATGATGCCCGTGACCACCATCGCCACGAAGAGGATTAGCGCAAAATTGCCGAGGATCGGTTGCAGATTCATCGCTTGTTATTCTTCCCGTATTCTTATTTCTCTTCCACCTGCAGGATGGCCAGGAAGGCTTCCTGCGGGATCTCCACCGAGCCGACCTGCTTCATGCGCTTCTTGCCGGCCTTCTGCTTTTCCAGCAGCTTCTTCTTACGCGAAACGTCGCCGCCGTAGCACTTGGCCAGGACGTTCTTGCGCAGCGCCTTGACGTTTTCGCGCGAGATGATGGTCGCGCCGATCGCGGCCTGGATCGCCACGTCGAACATCTGGCGCGGAATCAGTTCGCGCATCTTGGCCGCCACCTGGCGTCCGCGGTAAGGGGCGTTGGCACGGTGCACGATGATCGCCAGCGCATCGACCTTCTCGCTGTTGATCAGCATGTCGACCTTCACCACGTCGGCGGCGCGGTTTTCCTTGAACTCGTAGTCCATCGACGCGTAGCCGCGCGAGGTCGACTTCAGGCGGTCGAAGAAGTCCAGCACGATCTCGGCCATCGGGATCTCGTAGTGCAGCTTGACCTGGCGGCCGTGGTAGGCCATGTCCATCTGGATGCCGCGCTTGCCGTTACACAGGGTCATCACCGCGCCCACGTACTCTTGCGGCATGTACAGGTTGACGTCGACGATCGGCTCGCGCACTTCGTTGATCTTCGACGGTTCCGGCATCTTGGACGGGTTGTCGACGCGGACGATGCTGCCGTCGCGCATCTCGACCTCGTAGACCACGGTCGGCGCGGTGGTGATCAGGTCCATGTCGAATTCGCGCTCCAGGCGCTCCTGCACGATCTCCATGTGCAGCAGGCCCAGGAAGCCGCAGCGGAAGCCGAAGCCCAGCGCCTGCGAAACTTCCGGCTCGTACATCAGGGCGGCGTCGTTCAGCTTCAGCTTTTCCAGCGAGTCGCGCAGCGCGTCGTACTGGTTGGCCTCGACCGGGAACAGGCCGGCGAACACCTGCGGCTGGACTTCCTTGAAGCCCGGCAGCGGCGCCGGCGCCGGCTTGGCCGCGTGGGTCACGGTGTCGCCCACCTTGGCGGCGGTCAGTTCCTTGATGCCGGCGATGATGAAGCCCACCTGGCCGGCCTTCAGCTCCGGCAGCGAGACCGAGCGCGGCGTGAAGATGCCGATGTTCTCGACCAGGTTCACCGACTCGGTCGCCATCAGCAGGATCTTTTCTTTCGGGCGCAGGGTGCCGTTGACCACGCGCACCAGCATGACCACGCCCACATACGGGTCGTACCAGGAGTCGACGATCAGGGCCTGCAGCGGCGCATCCGGGTCGCCCTCGGGCGGCGGCACCTTGGCGATCAGGGTCTCCAGCACGTCTTCCACGCCCAGGCCGGTCTTGGCCGAGCAGACCGTGGCGTCGCTGGCGTCGATGCCGATCACGTCCTCGATCTCTTTCTTGGCGTTGTCCGGATCGGCGTGCGGCAGGTCGATCTTGTTCAGGATCGGCACCACTTCCACGCCCAGGTCGAGCGCGGTATAGCAGTTGGCGACCGTCTGTGCCTCCACACCCTGGCTCGCATCGACCACCAGCAGCGCGCCTTCGCAGGCCGACAGCGAACGCGAGACTTCGTAGGAGAAGTCGACGTGGCCTGGGGTGTCGATCAGGTTCAGGTTATAGGTCTGGCCGTCGCGCGCCTTGTACTGCAGCGCGGCAGTCTGGGCCTTGATGGTGATGCCGCGCTCGCGCTCCAGGTCCATCGAGTCGAGCACCTGCGCGTCCATTTCGCGGTCCGACAGGCCACCGCACAGCTGAATGATGCGGTCCGCCAGCGTCGATTTACCGTGGTCGATGTGGGCGATGATGGAAAAGTTACGTATGTTTTTCATTAACAAAATTCAAAACCAAAAGAGCGGCAGGCGGTATCGCGAGTGCGCTGGGGTGCCGGGAAAATCCAAACCCTGCATTTTACCGGATTTCAGGTCAGAAAGCCCGGATTGCCTACCATCAAGTATTTATCGACATGGCCGATAAGCATGCAAGACCTATAAGTTCATCACATGCAAAGCGCCGACCATGATTATCGCCCCTGACCCGCAAGCCTGGAAAGCACGCCAGCGCCTGCCGCTCCACGAACGCATCCTGGCGCTGCCGCCCGAGGTCTGCGACCTGGTGCGGCAGGTGAACCTCGCATCGAATCTGGACGCGCTGCCGGTGCCGGTGGCGCCGACCCCTGCCCTGCGCCGCGAGCTGGGCGATGCCATCGCCGGCATGCCAGCCGTGGTGCGCGGCCTGGTCGACCCGCTGCTGCTTGGCGTCTGCCTGGGCCATGGCCTGGGCTCCTCGGGCATCACCGACATCGTCGCCGATGCCGAAGGGCGGATCCTGGGCTGCGTGGTGCTGCTCGACATCGGCATGCTGGGGCCGCATGGGGCGAATTCCTGGGCCAGCTGGAAGGAAAACCTGCCCTTCCTGCCGGACGGCGACTTTACGCTGTCGGCGACGATCGCCACGCCCGCGCAGGACACGCGCAGCGGTGCCATGCAGTACCTGCTGCTGCACGAGTTCGGGCATGTCTTGAGCGCTGGCTATTCCTTCCTGCCGGCCTGGTGGGCGCCGGTGCCGGACCAGGCTTTCGCCTGGCTGGACCTGAGCTGGGGCGTGGATGCGGATGGACGCTTCCTGCCTTTATCCGGGTCCGATTTCGAACTGCGCGGCATGGTGGATTTTTACGGCAAGCACAAGCTGGACGGCGATGCATTGGTCACCGCCTGCGCCGGCCTCGAACAAAGCGATTTTTCCAGCCTGTACGGCGCCACCAATCCCTACGACGACTTCGCGGAATGCTTCGCCAGCTATGTGCATGGCGAGCTGCTGGGCAAACCGCAGGTGCTCGAAGTGCTGGCCGGCGGCCAGGCGGTGGCGCAGCTGGAACATTTCTGGCGCAGCCCGCGCAGCCTGGCGAAGCGGCGTTTCATGGAACTGCTGCTGGATGTGGAAGCGGAGTTGACATCCGAAGCCGGCAGCGTGCCGGAGGCGCTGGCGGCCTGAGTTCGCTTCGGAGCGCGCTCAGGGCTCAGGCCGGCTGTTCGAGGCCGAGGTGGCGCCGCAGCGCGGCCTCGTCGAAGAAATAGTGGCACAGTTCGGGCGCGTTCAGATCCTCGCCGAACAGCACCGGCACCAGCTCGTCGAAGCGCGCCACCAGGCTCGGGTCCGGGCTCGCATCGATGTCGACCACATCCACGCTGAAGGGCAGCCCTTCGCGCGCCATGAAATGGCGCAGGGCTGCCAGCATGTCTTCGCACAGGTGGCACCAGCTGCGCGAATAGAGCGTGAACTGCGGAGTGAAGCGAAGCGGCCGGCTCATTTGCTGCGCTTATTGACGCGGCTTGATGACGACATAGCGCGTGACGTTCTCGCGCCGCACCAACAGGGCCACCGGCTTTTTCGGATCGTGCTTGGTCACCAGGCTGTTGAACTGGGCCGCGCTGTTGACCACGGTGTTGTCGATCTGCAGGATCAGGTCGCCCGCCTGGATGCCGGCGCTGGCGGCGCGGCCATCGGCGAAATCGACCTGCACGCCGGCATCGACCTTCAGCTCGCGCTTGTCGGCGGCCGGGATGTCGGACACCTGCAGGCCCAGCGCATTGGTCGACTGCTCCGGCGCCTTCTTCTTCGGCTGCGCCTTGTTGGCGGCCGCCGCCTCGTCCTGCAGCTCGACGATGGTCACCGGCAGGTCCAGCTGCTGGCCACGGCGCCAGACGCTGACGGTGGCGCGGCTGCCGACCGCCGTGCCGCCGACCAGGCGCGGCAGGTCCGAACTCTTCTCGATGTCCTTGCCGTTGAATTTCAGGATGATGTCGCCGGTCTTGATCCCGGCCTTTTCCGCCGGACCGCCCGGTTCGACCATCGCCACTTCCGCGCCGCGCGCACGGCCCAGGCCCAGCGATTCGGCGACGTCGCGCGTGACCTCGCTGATCTGCACGCCCAGGCGTCCGCGCGTGACCTTGCCGGTCTTCTTGATCTGGTCGGCAACGCGCATCACCTCGTCGATCGGCACGGCAAAGGAGATGCCGTTGTAGGCGCCGGACAGGGTCGCGATCTGCGAATTGATGCCGATGACTTCGCCGCGCATGTTGATCAGCGGGCCGCCCGAGTTACCGGGATTCACGGCGACGTCGCTCTGGATCAGCGGCAGGTATTCGCCGGTGTCGCGCGCCTTGGCCGAGATGATGCCGGCGGTGACCGTGTTTTCCAGGTTGAACGGCGAGCCGATCGCGATCACCCATTCGCCGACGCGGATCTTGTTCGAATCGCCGATGCGCAGCGACGGCAGGTTGCGCGCATCGACCTTCAGCACGGCGACGTCGCTGCGGGCATCGGCGCCCAGCACCTTGGCCTTGAATTCGCGGCGGTCGGTCAGGGTGACCGTGACCTCGTCCGCGCCTTCGACCACGTGCGCATTGGTCATCACATAACCGTCATCGGAGACGATGAAACCGGAGCCGACGCCGCGCTGCACCTGCTCTTCCTGGGGTTGCGCCCCACCGCGACCACCGCGACCGCCGCGCGGCGGCATCTGACCGCCGAAGAAGCGGCGCAGGAATTCCTGCATCTCTTCGTCCGGCCCGCCCTGCCCCTGGCCGAGTTTCACGCGCTCGGTGGTGCGGATATTCACCACCGCCGGGCCGACCTTGTCGACCAGGTCGCTGAAATCGGGCAGCCCGGTGACGGGCGCCGTGACGACCGGTGCGGCGCCGGCGCCGGCAGCGGCCGGGACGGCCGCGTGGGCCATGGGGGACATCATCAGACTCGCGCCCGCAAACATGAGGGCCGACAGGAGCGTGCTTCCGTTTTTGCTGGTCATGGGATCGATGGGTGTTGAGGCTTAAATTGATGTAATGGTAAGCCAAAATACCAACCTTGTCGCCACTGTACGGGCCGATTGGGATCGGCTGCCCGGCGCGCGACGGCGTGGACCGTTGACGCAGCCAGGCCAGGCCGGGTCCGCTCAGCGCGGCGCGGCGACGGCGCTGCTTGCGGCCGGCTCGGCGCTGCCTGCCACCCGTTTGGTGGGCGTGGGCTCATCGGCCAGGCGCGCGGCGAGCCGCTCGCTGAAGCCCGGCGACAGGTCGGCGGTGGCCTCGGCGCGCAGAACGTCGCCGATATGGTTGAAGATGTCCCAGGCTTGCCGGCCGTCCGGCTCGCCGAGCGCGGCCATGGCCAGTTCCTGGTCGGTATCGGGGATCTCGCCATCGAGCAGCAGGGAGATGTATTCGCGGTTCTTTTTGTTCGTGTCCATCTTGGGTTCCATTACATCGGTTCGGTGGCAAGATTCCTTATATTTCCTGTGCGCTGGCTACCGACGCTTGTCAGCCGGAATATCGAGCAAGGGCCTCAATTTCTCGGCAATCACTTCGCGCGCGCGGAATATCCTGCTGCGCACCGTACCGATTGGACACGCCATCACCTCGGAGATTTCCTCGTAACTCAAGCCTTCTATTTCACGCAGCACAATCGCGGTCCGCAATTCCAGCGGCAGCGCTTCCATTGCGGCGTTCACCGTGAACGCGATCTGCTTGCTCGCCAAAACGGACTCAGGCGTATTAATGTCTCGCAAGCTGTCCGCGTCGTCAAATCCTTCCGCGCGCTCGGCATCGGCTTCGGTCGAGGTCGGCGCACGCCGGCCCTGGGTGACCAGGAAGTTCTTTGCCGTGTTGATGCCTATCCTGTACAGCCAGGTATAGAACGCGGAATCGCCGCGGAAGTGGCGTAGTGCGCGGAAGGCCTTGATAAAGGTTTCCTGCACCACGTCTTCCGCCTCGGCCGGGTCGTGCACGAGGCGCGACACCAGCCGCATCAGCCGGCGCTGGTATTTCGACACCAGCAGGTCGAACGCCCGGCGATCGCCAGCCTGGACGCGTTCTACCAGCAGTTGATCACACTCGCGTTCGGTTGTCACTGAACGTCCTTGTTGCTTAAGAATTGGCCCGCTGCATCGAATGTTTGCTGCGCCGCCCGGTCGCCAACAGCGCGACCGTCAGCGCCCGCCAGACCCCCGGCCCGACGCTGTCGCGCCACACCGGCAGCACCTGCACGCGGGCGCCGGCGTCGTCCGGCTGCAGCCGCAGCAGCATCAGCGGCGGCCAGACGACGGAACCCGGCAACAGGGTCACGGCCGTCGCGGCTGGCCCGCGCAGCCCTTGTTGTACCGTCAGGACCACCTCGCCGGTTCCAGAAATATCAATCCGGTGCGTCTTTGGCCTGCGCGACCCGGCATGCATCAGCACGGCACCGGCGCCGGCCAGGAGCAGGGCTTGAAACGTGCTCGAGTGAAAGTGTGCGGACGCAAGAAAGCCCACCGCGAGCGCGGCGGCAAACAGGGACAGGCCGGCGCCGGCGAGCAGGCAACGATGGATGCGCGACGGCCCGACGATGGCGGAAACCGCTATCGACATAGGCGATCGACACTTTTGAAAGAATTAAAAACAAAACGCCCGTCCCTTAGACAGGGACGGGCGTTTTTGGTTCAGACCTTACGAGCTGCTCAGACCTTGGCGAACACCAGCGTACCGTTGGTTCCACCGAAACCGAAGGAGTTCTTCACCGCATAATCGATCTTCATTTCACGCGCGGTATTCGCGCAGAAGTCCAGGTCGCATTCCGGATCCTGGTTGAAGATGTTGATCGTCGGCGGCGACACCTGGTTGTGGACTGCCAGCACCGTGAACACCGACTCGAGGCCGCCGGCGCCGCCCAGCAGGTGGCCGGTCATCGACTTGGTCGAGTTGACCACCAGCTTGCTTGCGTGATCGCCGAAGGTGCGCTTGATGCCCTTCACTTCAGCGACGTCGCCGACCGGGGTCGAGGTGCCGTGCGCATTCACGTACTGCACCTGGTCCGGGTTGATGCCGGCGTAGTTCATTGCCGACACCATGCAGCGCGAGGCGCCGCTGCCGTCTTCGAGCGGCGCGGTGATGTGGTTGGCATCCGCGCTCATGCCGAAGCCGACGACTTCCGCATAGATCTTGGCACCGCGCGCCTTGGCGTGTTCGTACTCTTCGAGCACCATCACGCCGGCGCCCTCGCCCAGCACGAAGCCGTCGCGGTCGCGGTCCCAGGGACGCGAAGCGGTGGCCGGATCGTCGTTGCGCGAGGACAGCGCACGTGCCGAGGCGAAACCGCCCAGGCCCAGCGGCGAGATGGTCGACTCGGCGCCGCCGGCGATCATCACGTCGGCATCGCCGTACTCGATCAGGCGCGCTGCCGCGCCGATGCAGTGCAGGCCGGTGGTGCAGGCGGTGACGATGGCCAGGTTCGGGCCGCGCAGGCCTAACTTGATCGACAGGTCGCCCGAGATCATGTTGATGATCGAGGCCGGCACGAAGAACGGCGAGATGCGGCGCGGGCCGCGGCTGTCGTACTCTTCCTTGGTCGCTTCGATCATCGGCAGACCGCCGATGCCCGAACCCACCATCACGCCGATACGATCGGCATTCTGCTCGGTGACTTCGAGCGCCGAATCCTGCAACGCCTGGATACCTGCGGCCATGCCGAAATGGATGAAGGTATCCATATGGCGACCTTCCTTGCCGGGCAGGTAGTCCTCGACGTTGAAGTTCTTCACTTCGCCCGCGAAACGGGTCGAAAATGGCGTTGCGTCGAAACGGGTGATATTGGCGATGCCCGATTTGCCCGCCAGGGCGCTTTCCCACGCTTCGGCAATGCTGTTACCGATCGGGGAAATGCAACCCAGGCCAGTTACGACGACACGACGGTTGCGTGAACTCAAGCGTTTCTCCTGAATTACTGTATGGCTTAGGCCTTGACGTGCGCTTGTGCGTACTCGATGGCTTGACGGACGGTGGTGATCTTCTCGGCCTGCTCGTCCGGGATTTCCATTTCGAATTCGTCTTCCAGTGCCATCACCAGTTCAACGGTGTCCAGGGAATCAGCGCCGAGATCGTCAACGAACGAGGAATCGATTTTGATGTCTGCTTCCGCAACACCCAGTTGCTCAGCGACGATTTTTTTAACGCGTTGTTCGATATCCGACATGTTATAGCTCCATTAGGTATGTGTTGCGGAAAGTGCGCGCATTTTATCAGGGTTTGCGCGTTGAAAAACTATTTTCAGCGTTTGACGCTATTTCTATTGAAACTACTGCTAAAAGCTGAGATCTGGTTTAATTCATGTACATGCCGCCGTTCACGTGCAGCGTCGTGCCCGTGATATAAGCGGCTTGCGGACCGGCCAGGAAGGCCACTGCGTGCGCAATATCTTCCGGCTTGCCCAGGCGGCCCAGCGGAATCTGGGTCAGCAGCGCTTCGTGCTGGCCTTCGCCCAGGGCCTTGGTCATATCGGTATCGATGAAGCCCGGCGCCACCGCATTCACGGTGATGTTGCGGCTGCCGATCTCGCGCGCCAGCGCGCGGCTCATGCCTTCCACGCCGGCCTTGGCCGCCGCGTAATTCATCTGGCCCGGGTTGCCGCTCGAGGCCACCACCGAGGTGATGTTGATGATACGCCCCTGCTTCGCCTTCATCATCCCGCGCAGCACGGCGCGCGACAGGCGGCCGACGGCGCTCAGATTGGTGGCGATCACGCTGTCCCACTCCTCGTCCTTCATGCGCATCGCCAGGTTGTCCTGGGTGATGCCGGCATTGTTGACCAGGATGCCGATGCTGCCGACGTTCTTGCTGACATCGTCGATCACGGCCGCGCACTGGGCGGCGTCGGTGACGTTCAGGACCATGCCCTTGCCGCCGAATTCGGCCAGGTAGGCGGTGATGGCTTCGGCGCCGGCGTCGGTGGTGGCGGTGCCGACCACTTTCGCGCCCTGGCGTGCCAGTTCGAGTGCGATGGCCTTGCCAATGCCGCGCGATGCGCCGGTAACGAGGGCGACTTGGTTTTGCAGGTTCATGCTAAATCCTTGCTCTATTTGTTCTTATGTCAGACGGCGTTATTGCCTTGAATCGAGGCCAGCACGCGTTCCAGCGATGCCTGGTCGACCAGGGCTTCGCCAACCAGCACCGGGTCGATGCGCTTGGCCATGCCGATCAGGGTCTTGCTCGGCGCGCACTCGATCACCTGGGTGACACCGTCCGCTGCCATCTTCTGCATGGTCTCGACCCAGCGCACCGCGCCGGCCGCCTGGCGCACCAGGGCGTCCTTGATCGCTGCCGGATCGTGCAGGATAGCGACGTCGACGTTATTGATCAAGTCGATCTGCGGCGCATGGAAGTTCAGGCCGGCCATGTACTCGCGCAGGCGGTCCGAAGCGGGCTTCAGCAGCGAGGAGTGGAAAGGCGCCGACACCGCCAGCTTCATGGCGCGCTTGGCGCCCTTGGCCTTGGCGACTTCGCAGGCGCGCTCGACCGCGGCGGTATGGCCGGCGATCACGATCTGGGTCGGCTCGTTGAAGTTCACGGCTTCGACGATTTCACCCTGCGCCGCCTCGGCGCAGACTTCGCGCACGGCATCGGCCTGCAGGCCGAGGATGACGGCCATCCCGCCCTGCCCCACCGGCACCGCGTCCTGCATCGATTGGGCGCGGAAGCGCACCAGTGGCACCGCGTCCTTGAAGTCGATCACGCCCGCGGCCACCAGGGCCGAGTATTCGCCCAGGCTGTGGCCGGCCACGACGTTGGGCTTCGGGCCGCCGGCGGCGATCCAGGCGCGGTACACGGCCACCGCCGCGGTCAGCATGACCGGCTGGGTGTTGGTGGTCAGGTCGAGGTCTTCCTTCGGGCCTTCGGCGATCAGCTTGCCGAGGTCCTGGCCCAGCGCGTCCGATGCTTCGGCCACGGTCTGCTCGACGACCGGGTTGCCGGCGAAGCCGTTCAGCATGCCGACGGCCTGGGCGCCCTGGCCCGTAAACAGGAATGCGAAGTTCTTCATTTCTAGTCTCTTTCTTGTTGGTTCTTTACATGCGCGCGAGAACCGCGCCCCAGGTAAAGCCGCCGCCGACACCTTCCATCAGGATGTTCTGACCGGCCTTGATGCGGCCGTCGCGCACCGCCTGGTCGAGCGCCAGCGGAATCGACGCGGCCGAGGTATTGCCGTGTTCGTTGACGGTCACCACCATCTTCTCCGTCGGCAGGCCGAGCTTTTTCGCGGTGCCGTTCATGATGCGGATGTTGGCCTGGTGCGGGATCAGCCAGTCGATATCCGACGGCGGCATCTGCGCGTGTTCCAGCGCCTCGTAGGCGACCTTTTCCAGCACGGTCACGGCCAGCTTGAACACCGCCTGGCCATCCATGTACAGGAATTTTTCGCCCGAGATGGCGGCATTGGTCGGATTCGTCGGGCCGCACAGGATGTCGCCATGGCTGCCATCGGCGTGCAGCTTCACCGCCAGCACGCCCGGCTCTTCGGACGCGCTCATCACCACCGCGCCGGCACCGTCGCCGAACAGCACGCAGGTGCCGCGGTCGTTGAAGTCGAGGATGCGCGAGAACACCTCGGTGCCGATCACCAGCACATTCTTCGCATTGCCGGCCTTGATGAAGGCGTCGGCCGTGGACAGCGCATACACGAAGCCGCTGCAGACGGCCGCCACGTCGAAGGCGCCGCCGTTGTTGCGGATGCCCAGCTTGTTTTGCACGATGCAGGCCGTGCTCGGGAAGTTGCCGTAGAAATCGGGGGTCGAGGTGGCGACGACGATCAGGTCGATCTGCTCGGGCGCCAGGCCGGCTGCTTCCAGGGCCCTGGTGGCCGCCTTGACGCCCAGGTCGGAAGCGCTCTCGTCGGCAGCGGCGTAGTGGCGCGCCGAGATGCCGCTACGGCTCACGATCCACTCGTCCGAGGTCTCGATGCCCTTGGCGGCCAGCTCTGCCGCCAGGTCGTGGTTGGTGACACGCCGCGCCGGCAGATAGCTGCCGGTGCCGATGATTTTGCTGTACACAGTCATTGCTTAGCCCTGCTGAGTGGTTGCGCCTGGCGCCTGCGGGTCGGATGCCTGCGGCATCAGCTCGCTGATCATCGCCGACAGCTGTTCCTGCACGTTGTATTGCGCAGCATTATATGCGCGCCTGATTGCCCAGTCGAAAGCAAATGCATTCGCGCCGCCGTGGCTCTTGAAGACCAGGCCTTTCAGGCCCAGCAGGCCGGCACCGTTATAGCTTTCCGGGTTCAGCTTCTTCAGCGATTTGCGGGCCAGCAGCGCGCCCAGCTTGGACATCGTGGTCTCCATCAAGGTTGCCTTGACGAAGCGCGACAGGCCCTCGACCGCCTTCAGGGTCACGTTGCCGACGAAGCCGTCGCAGACGATCACGTCGACCGTGCCCTTGAAGATGTCGTTGCCTTCGACGTTGCCGTGGAAATTCAGCACGCCGCGCTCATGGTCGGCGCGCAGCAGCGCGGCGGTGGCCTTCACCACTTCGTTGCCCTTGATTTCCTCGGTGCCCACGTTGAGCAGGCCGATGCTCGGGCGGCGCTGCTCCATCGCCTGGAACAGCACGGCGCCCATGATGGCGAACTGGTGCAGGTGATGGGGCTCGCAGTCGACGTTGGCGCCCAGGTCCAGCATATAGGTCGGGCTGCCCTTCTGGTTCGGCATGATCGAGCAGATCGCCGGACGGTCGACGTCGGCCAGGGTCTTGAGGACGTAGCGCGAGATCGCCATCAGCGCGCCCGTATTGCCGGCGGAGACGCAGACATCGGCCTGGCCCTCCTTGACCAGCTCGATCGCGACGCGCATCGACGAATCCTTCTTGCGGCGCAGCGCCACCTCGATCGGATCGTCCATCGCCACGACTTCGGTGGCGTGCTTGATGCGCAGGTTCGGATGCTTGTCCGCGTGATGTTTCTTGAGTTCGGCGCGTACCTGGTCCTCCAGGCCGACCAGGATCAGCTGGGCCTGCGGTTGTTGCTTGAGGAAGGCGAGCGCGCCGGGAATGGTAACTGAGGGGCCATGATCGCCGCCCATGCAGTCAATGGAAATTGTAATTGTCATTTTTCGGGATGAACCGCGCTGCCTCAGGGACGGGCGGCGGCGTGTCCTCGCGCGGCGAGTTGCCGGCCGGACTCAGCGGGATCGAAAACGACGGTACACACAGCAGGTATGCAACCGGAATCAATATCGCAAAAGAGAAAACGGTGCCACGCACTTGACATACGTTGCACCGTTTTCATGGAACAAAACAGCAAGACGCCGATTACTCGTCGTTCTTGGTCTTGATCACTTTGCGACCACGGTAGAAACCGTTCGGGCTGATGTGGTGACGCAGGTGGGTTTCACCGGTGGTCGGCTCGACGGCCAGATTCGGTGCAACCAGGAAATCGTGCGAACGGTGCATGCCGCGCTTCGACGGGGACTTCTTATTCTGCTGAACTGCCATGATGACTCCTAAACATAAGTTCTAAAATTCTAACACAATCGACTTGCAATACCATGCTAATCGAGTATCCCAGCGGCAATTAACTACCTTGCCGACATGTTTTAACGCTGCCTACATCTTGCTGACGCTGCCATACTCGACTGCTGCACGCGTTTGACACGTCTCTTGAGCGCCCGAATGCTTTACCGGCATCCGCTACGCAAAACTTTCAACTACCAATTATTCTGATTTGAGGTTCTTCAGTGCCGCGAATGGCGATACCTTCTCGGACTTCAAGGAGTCCATCAACTTGGTATCAGGGCACACCTCATGCTTCGGTGCCTGCGGCAGGGCCAGCAGGGCTTCATCTTCCAGCAACTGCATGATATCGGCGCTATGGCTGCCGACGATCACGTCGATGGTTTCATCGTCGAGGATTTCCTCGATCTCATCCGCTTCCTGGTCGTCCTTGCCGAGTACCAGCATGGTCGACGAATCGAGTTCATAGCCGAACGGGGCCAGGCAACGCTGGCAGACCAGCTGGACGGTGCCGGAGACGGACAGCGTCATCGACGGGTAACCCTGCTTGGTCTGGCCGCCCTGGATGGACCAGGTAAGCTGGCCCGACGCATCGGCGCAATCGGCTGCCAGGCGGGGCATGTCAGCCACCGGTGTGACACCTTCTCGATAGCCGTTGTTCCGACAAAATTCGAAGGCGTCGATGACAAAAGCGCTCATTTGGAAAAGCTTCCCCGGAAAACCTGCGATAATAACAGGCTTCTTCCCGCTCAGTCAAAGAATTCCGCACCGCAGTCGCACTGGCGTCGCATCCCGACCCCGCCGGTTGCAAGAACCATCGGATTTGCTTGCCGGGAAGGCCTATCTATTTGTTTTGCTTATGAATATTGGACTGGCCGACATGATACCAAGTTCCGCCGCAGCCGGCACGCCCTTACGCTTAATCCTCGCTTCCAGCTCCGCCTACCGGCGCGAACTGCTGTCCCGGCTCGGCCTGCCCTTCGAGGCGATCGCCCCGGATATCGACGAAAGCCCGTTGAACGGCGAAGCGCCGGAAGCGACCGCCCTGCGGCTGGCGCGCGAAAAGGCCGCCGCCATCGCGCGCAGGCATCCGGGCGCGCTCGTCATCGGCTCCGACCAGGTCGCCACGCTGGACGGCGAACAGATCGGCAAGCCCGGCGACCACGCCCGTGCCCTGGCCCAGTTGCAGAAGATGCGCGGACGCCGCGTGACTTTCCACACGGCGCTGTGCCTGTGGGACGGCCGCGACGGCAGCGCGCAAGTGGAGAACGTGCAGGCCTTCGTCAGCTTCCGCGACCTGCCCGACCACGAGCTCGACGCCTACCTGCGCATCGAGCAGCCCTACGACTGCGCCGGCAGCGCCAAGAACGAAGGTCTCGGCATTGCCATTCTCGAACGCATCGACAGTACCGACCCGACCGCCCTGACCGGCCTGCCGCTGATCGCCCTGACCGGCATGCTGCGCCGCGCGGGCGTGCGCTTTTTCGAATAACAAAAAATCTTATGCCAGGCACTCTCTACCTCGTCCCCAACACCCTCGGCCCGCTCGAGGCCGCACCGAACGCCCTCTCGCACATCCTGCCCGAACAGGTGCAGGATATCGCCTCGAAGCTGGAATATTTCGTGGCCGAGAACGCCAAGACGGCGCGCGCCTTTTTGAAACTGGTCGCGGTCGACCATCCGCTGGCGCGTCCGCTGCAGGAAATCAAGATCTCGGAACTGAATGTGAACACGCCGCCGGCCGCCCTGAGCGCCCTGCTGGCGCCGCTGCTCGACGGGCACGACATGGGCCTGGTGTCGGAAGCCGGGGTGCCGGCGGTGGCCGATCCGGGCGCCGACCTGGTGCGCCTGGCCCACCAGCATGGCATCCAGGTGCGTCCGCTGGTCGGCCCGTCTTCGCTGCTGCTGGCCGTCATGGCAAGCGGCCTGAACGGCCAGAGCTTCGCCTTCAACGGCTACCTGCCCACCGATGCGGCCCAGCGCACGAAGCGCATCCAGCAACTGGAACAGCGCTCGCGCAGCGAGAGGCAAACCCAGCTGCTGATCGAGACGCCCTATCGCAATGCCGCCATGCTGGAAGCCCTGGTGAATGCCTGCCAGCCGGGCACCCTGGTCTGCGTGGCGACCGATTTGTCGCTGCCGACCGAATCGGTACGCACGCTGACGGCGGCAAAATGGAAGGCGGCGCTGGCAGCGAACAAGGGGCCGGACTTCCACAAGAAGCCGACCGTGTTCCTTTTATTGGGTCAATAAGAGTCAGTGCGTGGTGGCGTGGGCGCCGAGTCCACGTACCCAATCGAAGGCCGCCAGCTCGATCTCGCGGATCTGCTTGACCGACAGCCCGAGCTTGCCCAGCGCGCGCGCCAGACTGCGCCCGCCCTGCTTGCCCTCCAGCTCCTCGGCCACGCTCAGCATCGCGCCGTAGTTGCCGGCGCGGTCCAGCAGCGCCGCTTTCACTTCCTGCGAAACGTCGACGCGGTCGAGGATGGCCGCCATCGGGATCGCCAGCAACGCATCCATCAGCGACATCATGCCGATCGTGAACGCGGTTTCGGCGCTGGCCGTGTCGCCCGGATGCAGGGCCTGGCTCATCAGCTCGAGCAGGCGGCCGCGCGTGGTGGCCATCTGCAGCAGCGGCGAATTCAGTTCGACGCGGCCATCCGGCGTGCTGTACAGCAGGATCTGCAGCCAGCGCTGCAGCTGGCTGCGGCCGAGCTGGACCACGGCCTGCGACACCGATTCGATATGGCCGTCGGGTCCGGCGGCGCGGCTGTTCACCAGACGCAGCAGGTTCAGGCTCAGCAGCGCATCGCGCTTGACCGCGGCTTCGATGGCGGCATTATCGGCATTCGAGCCGATCAGCTCCAGCAGACGCAGCACGACCAGTTCGGACGGCGAAATCTTCTTGCCCGACAAAATGGCCGGACGCGCGAAATAATAGCCCTGGAAATATTCGAAGCCGAGTTCCAGGCACAGACGGAACTCTTCGACCGTCTCGACCTTCTCCGCCAGCAGCTTCTGGCGGGCGCCGCGCAGACTGATGGCCAGGCGCGTCAGCTCATCCCTGCTGACGCCCTTGAGGTCGATCTTGATCACGTCGACGAGGTCGATCAGCTTGCTAACCTGCTCGGAATGGCCTATAACATCGTCGAGGGCGAACTTGAAGCCGAGCTCTTTCAGCTCCCGGACCCGCGCCAGCACCGCCTCGGTGGGCAGCACGGTTTCCAGGATCTCGAGGATCACCCGGTCCGGCGACAGGAAGCGGACAAAGTCGCTCATCAGCACCACTTCGTCGACGTTGACGAAGGCAAGCTGCTCACCCACCACCTGCTCCATGCCCAGTTGGGACGCATGGGAAATGACGGTGGCGGTCGCGGCGGCGTAATCGGTCAGTTGCGCGTCCTCGTGCTCCGGGGCGGCGCGAAACAGCAGCTCGAACGCCACCAGCTTCTGGTCGCGCCCGAGTATCGGCTGGCGCGCCAGAAAAAATTCTTCGGACGGCATGGACGTGACAGCCGTTGCATCCGCGTGCATCGTAAAAAACTCCTGAAAATCAATTTCGGCAGGCACACGCGCGCCGGGGCCGGGGCGAAGCCCGGCACCAATGGAACTATACTACAGAGTCGAAAGTCTTTACATTTCGATATCGTATCAAATCGTTACTTGCGCTTCGGGCCGCGGGCGGACGATGTCGCCTGTTTGGCCTGGTCGGCGTAACGGAAAGCGGGCGTGCGCTTTTTGGCGGGAGCGGCGGGCGCCTCCCCTTCGGCTTTGGCCGCCGCTTTGGGCGCGCGGTCGCCGTAGGGCTGACCGGGCAGGCGCAGGCTGCCGGCACCGGACAGCGGGCTGGCGCGGCGCGCATTGCCGATCGGCTTGCGCGGGCCGCCGGTATCCAGGCCGCGCGGATTGGCGGTGCCGGTCACCTGGGTACCCTTTTCGATACGGAAAGTGGCGCCGCTGTCCTGGCCCAGCACCTGCACCAGGTAGGGCATGGTCTCGCGCAGCGTCGCTTCCAGCGTGTAGGGCGGATTCAGGATGAACATGCCGCTGCTGTGCATGCCGGTGCCGTCCGGGCCCGGCGTCGCCACGGTCAGGGTCACGTGCAGCCATTCCTTGGCCGGCAGGCGCTTCAGGCGGTCGGCGAACTGGCGCGACTCCATGCGCTGCAGCACCGGATACCAGATCGCGTAGATGCCCGACGGGAAACGGCCAAGGGCTTCCTCGAGCGCGTCGCGCACGTGCTTGTAGTCGAGCTTGACTTCATACGGCGGGTCGATCAGCACCAGCGCCCGGCGCGAAGGCGGCGGCAGCAGCGCTTTCATGCTCTGGAAACCGTCGGCGTGCTCGATCAGGATGCGGCGGCCGCGGGCGCGCTCGCCCTGCTCGGCCTTGTGCGCTTCCAGCTTGCGGAAATTCTCGACCAGCAGCCGCGTATCCGCCGGATGCAGTTCGAACAGGCGCAGGCGGTCCTCGGGACGCGCCACCTGTTCGGCCACGTAGGGCGAGCCCGGGTAGTAACGCAGCTTGCCGCTGGGGTTCATGCCGCGCACCAGGTTCACGTAATCGGCCAGCGGGGCCGGCAGATCGTCGCGTTCCCACAGGCGCGCGATGCCCTCCAGGTACTCGCCGCTCTTGACCGCCTGCGCACTGTCGAGCGCGTACACGCCGGCACCCGAATGGGTGTCGATATAGGTGTAGGCCGTGTCCTTCTGGTTCATGTACTGGTGCAGTTGCACTTGTACAAAATGCTTCAGGACATCGGCGTGATTACCCGCGTGATAGGCGTGGCGGTAGCTGAACATGGTATTTCCAAGGATGAGGCGAGAAAGCCGCCATTATCGCTTAGATGCGCCCCGTTCCCAAAAATTAAAAAACCGCAGCGTCTTGCGAGCGCTGCGGCGGTCCGCGAACAACGGAGGAAACTGATTAAAAGCGTTTAGCGCTACGCGACTTTTTTCTCGTCGAAGAACTGCTCATCTTCAGTCGAGCCATGGAGAGCGGTCGTCGAGCTCTGGTTCTGCTGGATGGTCTGGGTCACGGCATCGAAGTAGCCGGTACCGACTTCGCGCTGGTGCTTGACCGCGGTGAAGCCTTTCTCGGCGGCGGCGAATTCCGCTTCCTGCAGCTCGACGAAGGCCGACATGCCGCGCCGCGCATAGCCATGCGCCAGGTTGAACATGCCGTAGTTCAGGGCGTGGAAGCCGGCCAGGGTGATGAACTGGAATTTGTAGCCCATCGCGCCCAGCTCCTTCTGGAACTTGGCGATGGTGGCGTCGTCCAGGTTCTTCTTCCAGTTGAACGAAGGCGAGCAGTTATAGGCCAGCATCTTGCCCGGGAATTTCTCGTGGATGGCTTCGGCGAAGCGCTTGGCGAAGGCCAGGTCCGGCTTGCCGGTCTCGCACCACACCAGGTCGGCGAAGGGTGCGTAGGCCAGGCCGCGCGAAATTGCCTGCTCGACGCCGGGCTTGACGCGGAAGAATCCCTCGACGGTGCGCTCGCCGGTGCAGAAAGGCTGGTCGTTGGCGTCGACGTCGGAGGTCAGCAGGTCGGCCGCTTCGGCATCGGTGCGGGCCACCAGGATGGTCGGGGTGCCCATCACGTCGGCGGCCAGGCGTGCCGCGGTCAGCTTCTCGACGGCTTCGCGCGACGGCACCAGCACCTTGCCGCCCATGTGGCCGCACTTCTTGACCGAGGCCAGCTGGTCTTCGAAGTGGACGCCGGCGGCGCCCGCTTCGATCATCGACTTCATCAGTTCGAAGGCATTCAGCACGCCGCCAAAACCGGCCTCGGCATCCGCGACGATCGGTGCGAAGTAATCGATGTCGTCCTTGCCTTCCGACCACTGGATCTGGTCGGCGCGCTGGAAGGTGTTGTTGATGCGCTTGACCACCATCGGCACCGAATTGGCCGGATACAGCGACTGGTCCGGATACATCTCGCCGGCCAGGTTGGCATCGCCCGCCACCTGCCAGCCCGACAGGTAGATCGCCTTCAGGCCGGCCTTCACCTGCTGCATGGCCTGGTTGCCGGTCAGCGCGCCCAGGGCGTTGACATAGGGTTCGTTATTGATCAGGTCCCACAGCTTTTCGGCGCCGCGGCGCGCCAGGGTGTGCTCGATCTGCACCGAGCCGCGCAGGCGCACGACGTCCTCTGCCGTGTAGTTGCGGGTCACATTCTTCCAGCGCGGATTGGTGTCCCAGTCCTGCTGCAGGGCGGCGATTTGCTGTTCACGAGTTGCCATGCTGTTTCTCCTGATGATGAATGGTGAAAACCGGGTTGGAGGGAAGCGTCGTTGGGAACATCATAATCTTGGTTGTGCACAGCACAAACACTCTTATATAAGACAAAGGATCATTTTTATTTCTATTTCAATCAATGACTTGCGCTGATCATTTCATGATACGAGAACAGATTTCTTAAAATGGAAACGGGTCCACCCATTCTTTTCGTGCGGTTTTCATATTCGTGGAGAGCATTCCGGATGGTGAAAAATGATCGCCGTGAGCCGATCTTGCCTATCCACGGCCCAGCCGATCATAAGTTGCCACCCAGAATTAAAAATTGAAGAGCGTCAGCGATTCAAAAGAAGTGAACGATCCCAAGCTGCAGGCCGCGCGCATCGGCACCGGCATAGGCCAGCGGCAGACCTGCCACCGCGGCGCCGTTCAGGGTGTAATTGCCGATGTTGCGGTTGCGCAAGTAAGACAGGGTGGAATACAACTGCGTGCGCTTGGAAAGCGTATAGATCAGGATCGTACCCAACTGGGACGCGCCGCTGTCCCGGCTGCTATGGTCGCGCAGGTGCGTGTAGCCGACGCCGAGGTCCAACGCCGCCGTCAGGTGGTAGCGAACCGAGCCCGTCAGCACGTCCTTGTCGATCTGCGCCAGCGGCGACCGGGCGCGGTGATAGCCGAGGTAGACGGTGGCCGGTTCGAATTCGTAGTGGCCGCCCGCGTACAGGGCTTTCTGGGTATCGGTATCCTGGGCGTTGCGCACCGCCTGATGGACCAGCGACAGGTGCAGCCGCTGGCGGTCGTAAGTGAGCGCGCCGGAATAGCTGCCGTTGGCGGACTTGGCGCCGCCGGTGGTGCCGAAGCCGTAGTAAAGCTGGAAGCGCACCGGCCCCAGCGCCGGCGAAAAATAGGATACCGTGCGGTCGGTCCGCACCGTGTAGGTCGAAAAATTGTTCAGGCCGGAGGCCATCGAGGCGCCGACGAAGGCGTCGAGCCGGTTCTCGTTCAAGAACATCAGCGCGTTCTGGCGCCCGACGCGGATCTGGCCCATGGCACCGCCGACGCCCACCCAGGCTTGCCGCGAAAACACGCGTGTCGGGTCGGCCGCGGCGCCGGTGTCGGACTTGAAGCCCTGTTCAAGCACGAACTCGACGTTGTTGCCGCCGCCCAGGTCTTCCCTGCCTTTCACGCCCCAGCGCGTGCCGTACAGGCCGCTCGAGTCGATGGCGGTCTGGTAGCCCTTGCCGGTGTTGGTATGCTGGGCGAAGGTATCGATGACACCGAACACCTGGACGCTGTTCTGGGCCTGGGCAGTGGATGCGGCGCACAACAGCGCGATGCCCGCGGATAAAGCCTTGTACATGAAGTCTCCGGAAGGTGTTATGTTTTTCGCGGGCGCAGCGGGACCCGGCATGGCCTGGTGGCCATGCGCTCTCGTTCTCAGGAAAAAGCGGCCGCCGTACCGGCCGCGCCTCAGGTGCGCTTCAGGGGCGCGGCACAGCAGCTGCAGCTGCAGGCGTGCGCGGACCGCGCAGTTTCGGCATGGCGAGGGCCGCCAGCATGCCGAGCACGATCACGCCGGCCAGCACGACCAGTCCCAGGTCGAGGCGCTGGGTGGCCTGCTTGACCAGGCCCAGCATCCAGGGCGCCGCGTAGCCGCCCAGGTTGCCGATGGTCGCCATCAGGGCGATTGCGGCCGCCGCCGCCGGCCCGACGAAGAAGTAGGAAGGCAGGGTCCACATCACGGCGAACGAGGCCAGGATGCCGCCGGCCGCCAGCGAAAGACCCAGCAGCGAGACGACGATTTGGCTGGAAAACGCCGCGCTGAGCAGCAGGCCGCCGGCGCCGGCCAGCGCGGCCAGGATCATGTGCCACTTGCGCTCGCCCCGGCGGTCCGAGCGCTTGCCGATCACGATCATGGCAATGGCGCCGAAGCCGAAGGGAATCGCCGTGATCAGCCCGTTCGTCAGCAGGCTGTTCACGCCCAGGTCCTTGATGATCTGCGGCAGCCAGAAGGTCACGCCGTACAGGCCGGCCAGCAGGCTGAAGTTGGCGAAGGCCAGCAGCCAGGCATTCGGATCCTTCATCACATGGCTGAACTTGTGGCCGGCGCCGCTGGCCTGCTGGGCCCGGGTTTCCTGCGCCAGTTCGCTGGTCACCACGTTCTTTTCGGCCTCGCTCAGCCACGCTGCATCGGCGGGGCCATTGTTCAGGAAGAAGAAGCAGACAATGCCCAGCAGCATGGCCGGCGCGCCTTCGACGATGAACATCCACTGCCACCCTGCCAGCGACAGGTAGCCGCCGAAGGTGCTCATGATCCAGCCGGACAGCGGCGCGCCGATGACGACCGCAACCGGCATGCCGAGGAAGAACAGTGCGCTCACCTGGGAGCGCAGGCGCCCCGGGAACCAGTAAGTCAGGTACAGGATGATCCCCGGGTAGAAGCCGGCCTCCGCCACGCCCAGCAGGAAGCGGAACAGGTAGAACATGCCTGGCGACGAGACGCAGGCCATCGCCATCGAGATCAGGCCCCAGACCACCAGGATACGCGCAATCCAGAACTTGGCGCCGACACGCTGCAGCATCAGGTTGCTCGGAATCTCGAACATGCAATAGCCGAAGAAGAAGATGCCGGCGCCGAGGCCATAGGCGGCGTCGCTCAGACCGACGTCGGCCGCCATTTGCAGCTTGGCGAAGCCGACATTGACGCGGTCGAGGAAGGAAATCACGTACAGGAGGATCAGGAAAGGCAGCAGGCGCGCCGCGATCCGGTTGTAGCTCTGCGCTTCGAGCGGTGTGGTGAAGCTGTTCTGGTCCAGCAAGTTCATAGTGGTCTCCGTTATCGTTTTAAATGCGCCCTGGCGGCGCGCGGAAGGTCATTCCGGGACATGCGTTCTATGGCGCCTCGTGCCCGGACGTTTCAGAAGCTGACTGCGTGCGCTCCCTTGAGGCCGAGCATGGCGCGGGCCTCATCGGGCGTGGCGACGTCGAGCGACAGCGCTTCGAGGATGCCGCGGATGCGCCTGACCTGGACCGCGCTGCTGGTGGCCAGCCGGCCCGGGCCATCCCACAGCGAGTCTTCCAGCCCGACCCGCACATTGCCGCCCATCGAGGCGGCCATGGATGCGATCGGCATCTGGTGGCGGCCGGCGCCGAGCACCGACCAGATGTAGTCGGCGCCGAACAGGCGGTCCGCGGTGCGGCGCATGTGCATCACGTCCTCGGGGTGGGCGCCGATGCCACCACGCAGGCCGAACACGGACTGGATCAACAGCGGTCCTCGCAGCAGGCCCCTGTCGAGGAAGTGCGCGGCCGTGTACAGGTGGCCGATGTCGTAGCACTCGATCTCGAAGCGGGTCTCGTTCGCGCCGCAGGATTCCAGGATGTAGGCGATGTCGCGGAAAGTGTTCCTGAAGATCAGGTCATCGCTGTTCTGGAGGTAGGGGCGCTCCCAGTCGTGCTTGAATTCCTTGAAGCGGTCGAGCATCTCGTACAGGCCGAAGTTCATCGACCCCATGTTCAGCGACGCCAGCTCCGGCCTCAGGCGCAGAGCCGGCTGCAGGCGTTCCTCGATCGCCATCGCGGGCGAACCGCCGGTGGTGAGGTTGAGGACGACTGGCGACGCATCCCGGATGGGGGCAAGGAATTCGCGGTACAGGCCGACGTCCTGGCTCGGCCTTCCGGTCGAGGGGTCGCGGGCATGCAGGTGCACGATGGCGGCACCGGCCGCGGCGGCGTCGATCGCCGCCTGCGCGATCTCCGCCGGCGTCACCGGCAGGTAGGGCGACATCGAGGGTGTATGGATGGCGCCGGTGACGGCACAGCTGATGATCACTTTTCTCATGTCGATCCTCAATCAATCGAATATCGGACAACTCACCGGCGCCACCGCGCCGCTAACGCGCCATGTAGCCCAGGCTGGCGGAAATCGCCCGGGCCGCGTCGGTCAGTTGCTGCAGCAATTCTTCCGGCGGCGGCTCCGGCAGGAACTGCACCGAATCCACCACCGCGAGGGTGCCGATCAGGATGCCCGCGGCGTCGAACAGCGGCGCTGCCACGGCGTTCAGCCCGGTCACCGCCTGGTTCGGCGCACTGGCCCAGCCCTGGCGCCGGACTCGCGCCAGTTCTTCCTTGAGCTGGGCCGGGTCGACGATGGTCTGCGGCGAGTGGGCGACCAGCGGTTTGCTCAGCTGCCGCGCCAGCAGCTCGGGTTGGCCGAAGGCCAGCGAGACCTTGCCCTGCGCACTGGCATGAAACCCCATCAGCGAACCCGGCCGGACCGTGATCTCGATCTGCGACTGCCCCAGGCCCTGCACCACCGACAGCACGCGCACGCCCTCGTCCTCGGAATGGCAGAGCACCACCGAACTGCCGACCCGGTCGCGCAGGGCCCGCATCGTGGCTGACGACACCTGCACCAAGTCGAAGTTGCGCATCACGGCATTGCCCAGCGCGACCAGACGCGTTCCCACCTTGTAGCGCCCGGCATCGTCCTGCACGATGTAGCCCTGCAGAAGCAAAGTGCGCAGGTGACGAAAGATCCGGCTCTTGGTGGTGCCGAAAGCGGTCGCCAGTTCGGTCACGCCGATCGCCTCGCTCTGGCGCGCCATGAATTCCAGGATGTGCAGCGCGAACACCACCGCCTGCACGCCCTCCGCCGCCTTTGCCGTACCCTCGCTGCCGCCGGCGTCCACATCGTTCTCCTTCGTCGCGTTCGTCATTTGGTGTCATTAGGAAAGTTAAAGGTCGCCCAGTATACTTTCCGCGCCACCCTTTGCGGCGATGCGATCACGCTGGCGCCGTCCATGCGCCCTCCCCGACGTTCCCAGCCGTTTGCGCCAGCGACAGGTCGTCGGCACCGGCCGCCGCGCGCTTGGCCCACCAGTCCGGGTCGCCGGCCAGCGCCAGCACGCGTTCGCGCCATTCGTCCAGCATGCGCAGGCGCTCGGCCGGCGCGACCCGCGGCGCCGCATAGGCAACGAAAGGCGGCGCCGTCTCCAGCCCCAGGTATTCGAGCATGCAGTGCTGGGCGCCATGCAGTACCTGGACGATCTCGCCGTAGCTGCCCTCGCGCGTGAAGCGCTGCGCCGTGCCGCCGGTTGCGATGCCCAGCAGCGCCCGGCGTCCCCGGAAAAAGCCGCTGTCGTAGCGCTTGCCGTCGGCATACGCAAACCCATACGCCAGCACGCGGTCGAACCAGCCTTTCAGGATGGCCGGCATGCCGCCCCACCACAGCGGGAAGGTGAACAGCAGCAGGTCGGCAGCGGCGACGCGTGCCTGTTCGCGCCGCAGGTCGTCGGCAAAGCCATCGTGGCGGCATGCGTGGGCCTGCTCCGTCTGGTAGTGGAAACGCTGCGGATCCGCCACGGTGACGAAGTCGTGGCGTCCGCCGACCGGATCGAAGCCTTCCGCATACAAGTCCGACACCTGCACGGCATGCCCGGCAGCTTCCAGCGCCTCCCTGGCCACGTCCTTCATGGCCGAGGTGAACGCCGACGGCTCCGGATGCGCGTGCACGATCAGGATGTTCACAGGGCCAGCCCCATCAGCTGCGCCGCATTGGTCGACGTCATCTTGCGCACGTCGTCTTCGCTGTAGCCCAAGTCGAGGCAGATCTCGATGACGTTGCGGAAGCCGTCGGCGATCTTCGGATTGCCCGCCTGGCCGAGGTCGGAGCCGAGGATGGTGCGTTCCACCGTACCCGCCTCGATCAAGCCGCGCAGCGTCTCCGGATCGTAGAATTTGAATTTCGAGTTCTCGGCGAACATGCACATCGAATGCTCGATGTAGACGCCCATGCCGACCAGGCGCCGGATATCGTCCAGGTTGGCATCGACGATGTAGGTCGGATGGTTGGTCAGCAGCCGCTTGACGCCGCGTTTCCTGGCCTCTTCAAACAGCGGCCAGATCTCGCTGATATGCAGGTGGCCCGACGACAGCACGACGTCGTTTTCCGCGATCATGTCGAGGATCGGCAGCACTTCCGGCAGCAGCTTGCCGTCGGCGTCGAGCACGGTCAGCGGCGCCGGCGCCATCATGCGCTTGTCGGACTTCGGGAACTTGAAGTTGGCATCGGCCTTGTGGTGGGCGATGTGGTTGGCCGAGGAAAAGGTCGGCATCCAGATCAGGCGCGCGCCGAGTGCGATGCCGTGCTCGACCGCGTAAAGGTTGAGTCCGCCCGACTGATTGTTCAGCGGCACGCCTGACAGCAGTTCGACGTTCAGGTGGCCGTAATGCTTGTTGAGCATCTCGGTCACCGGCGTGGCCGAGTAGTAGTGGTCCTTGATCAGCAGCGCGCGCAGTCCGGCTTCGGACGCCTCGTGCATCGCTTCATGGTGGTCGCAGTAGCGCGGCATCACCGACGGGCCGCTGTGGCAGTGCAGGTCGATCGCGCCTTTCATCAGGCGTTGCGACATTCCGGGGTCGCGCTCGCGCCATGCAGGGGTAAATTCGCTCATGGTTGTCTCCTTGTTGGTTTGATTTTCAGGCAGATGCCGGGAAGCGCAGGCCGGCGGCCGCAGCGCGCAGCAGCGACTGGTCCGAACCGACGACGAACAGGCTCACGCCCATGTCGAGGTATGCCTGCGCTTCGCGCATGTGGCCGATGTGGATGCCGACCGCCTTGCCGCGGCTGCGTGCGGCTGCGCACACGGTCCGCACCGCCTCCTTGACCGCGGGATCGCCGACGTCGTCGACGCCGTAGGACACCGCGAGGTCGGCGCGGCCGATGAACAGGCAATCCGCCTCATCCATACCGGCGATGGCCTCGATGGCCTCGACCGCTTCGCGGTCCTCGATCTGGCAGACCGCGACACTGTCGCGGTCCGAGCAGGCAATGTGCTCGGCCATGCCGGTCGCGCCATAGCCGCCGGCGCGCGGCGAGTTGGAAAATCCGCGCACGCCGCCGCGATAGCGCACTGCGGCGCCGATGCGGCGGACCGTGGCCGCGTTGCGCGCATGCGGCGCCACGATCCCGGTAGCGCCGAGGTCGAGCGCGCCCTGGATTTCCGGGCCATCGACGCCGGCCACCCGGACCAGCGCGGGCAATCCCGCAGCGCGCGCCGCCAACAGGCAGGGGTCGAGCGCGGCACGGTCGAAAGGCGCGTGCTCGGCATCGATGACGATGAAATCGAGACCAGCGCCGGCCAGCACTTCGACCAGTTGGTGCGAGGGCGTCTTGAAGAAAGTTCCGACCAGCGGCTGGCGCTCGCGCAGGCGCTGGCGGAACGTCGGGGTGGCGTCGGTCATGGCTGCACCGCTGCCGCTTGGACCTGCTCCTGTTCCTGCTCCTGGTAGGCGACCAAGTGCTTGTAGTCGTCGCGGATCGGCGAGAACAGGTCGAGGTTGTAGACCACTTCGTCACCGATTGGCTCGGCGTAGTGCATGGTATGCGGCGGGATGCGCAGCATCGAGCCCGGCGTCATCTCGAACTTTTCGTCGCCCACGTAGTAGTTCATCCGGCCTTGTACGCAAATGGCGATCTGCTCGAAATCGTGCTGGTGCGGACGCAGGTCCATGCCCGGGGTCGCGAAGTTCATCACGGCCATGAGGTTGTCACCCCGGTAGCCGACTCGCTCCACACCCTTGCGCACGACTTCGCGTGGCAGCGAGTTCCAGTTGTACATCCGGATTTTCGGTTTCGTCTCCATTCGTCCTCTCCTCTATGTTGTTTCGCAGGGCGAAACAGTGTTTCGCCAGTGATTACAGTGTAGAAGCTTGATTTTTTCTTGTCAACGAAAACCTGCGTCCTGAAAAGCCTGCCTTCTCAAACGGGCCCTGATCCACTATGTTGTGAATTTGTTGATTTATGTCACTCAAAAGTTCAATTAAGAAAGAAAAATTGACAAAAATCATCAATTTCATCAATATGTGACTTGCCTGTCATTACAGAGAATCAAGAAAAACATGAACAAGACCATCAAGAAGTTCCTGCTGGGCAGCCTGCTCGGCGCCGCCAGCATTACCAGCGCCCAAGCGGGCCTGCTCACCTACCAGGGCGTCACCTTTACCTCGGCCTGGTCCGGCAATGTGCTGACCCTCGAGATCGATGCCGCTGGCCGCAGCGGCGACTGGACCCGTGCGACGGGCCTGGCGGCCCTTGGATTTAATGGCATCGGCAATTACACCGGCGTGAGCGTCAGCACGGCGCCCGGCGGCACCAGCGCCTGGAAGACCTCGAGTTCCGAGCTGAACGCCAGCGGCTGCTCGGGCGGCACCAATGGCCAGGCAGGCAGCCGCCTGTGCTTCTCCGGCCAGCAGATCGCCCTCGCCGACAACATGGTGTTCAGCTTCACCTTCAGCGGCAGCGACATCCAGGCGGTCGATCCGCACGTCAAGGTCGAGTTCGTGAGCAGCAAGGGCAAGAAGGTCGGCAGCCTGCTGTCGCAGACCTTGCCGGCGTCGCCGAAGACCAGTGCGCCCGCCGCCGGTGCGGCCGCCAACAGCCCTGTCCTCGAGATTCCGGCCGAGGACATCCTGCCGAGCGCCGCACTGCCGACGGCCGACGCGAGCAGCCCGCTCGAGGCCGGTGATCCGACCGCAATTGACGCCAACCCGGCCGCCGTGCCGGAACCGCAGAGCATCACCCTGCTGCTGGGCGGCCTCGGCCTGATGGGCTTGATCGTGGGCCGCAAGCGTCGCGCCTGAATCTGGCCACGCCCTGCAATAGGCCGCCCTGTGCGGCTTTTTTTGTTTTCCCGTCAATATATTTGTTACAAAGGCTGAGTTAGCTGCCTAACAGAGACCGGGGCTTCCTTCCCCCTACCCTGTGTTCGCGGACTCATCCGTATCGCCGGTTCGTTCGCAGGACGCGAAGGGCCGGCACCCGAAACACAAAGAAAAGGAGAAGGATCGGCGCCTTGCAGCTGAAGGACATCGGCCGCTTCGACAACGTGAGCCTGACCGCTGTCCCGGGCGGCGCGGCCAACTGTACGCTGTCGAGCAATGCGCTGAACGCGAACGGCTGCGGCGGCGGCGCCCACATCGGCAGCGGCCTGTGCTTCTCGGGCCAGCACGACGCCCTGTCCGATTTCTCCTCGCTGCTGGGTGGATTGGCGCTGCTGGGGGCGACGGCAAGGCGGCGCCAGCCTAAGCGTCAAAGCCAACTTGGGTTCCCGCCTTCGCGGGAACGACGTTCCAAAAAAATACGCCCTGCCCGGCTTCCCGGACAGGGCGTTTTCACATCGTAGCGGCCGGCTTACTTGGCCAGCTCGACGGTCTTTTCTTCGCCAAAGGTCAGTTCGCTGCCATTCACGCCGACATGGATCGTGTCCTTCGGCCCGAAGCGGCCGGACAGGATCGCCTTCGACAGCGGATTCTCGATCTGCTGCTGGATCGCTCGCTTGAGCGGGCGGGCGCCGTACACCGGATCGAAGCCGGCTTCCGCGATCTTCTGCAGGGCGGCGTCGCTGATGTCGAGCGACATCTCCATCTTCGCCAGACGCTGCTCCAGACCGGCCAGCTGGATCTTGGCGATCGCGCCGATGTTCTTCTCGTCGAGCGCATGGAAGACCACGATCTCGTCGATACGGTTGATGAACTCGGGGCGGAAGTGTCCGCGCACCTCGGCCATTACCGCCAGCTTGACCACCGCCGGCTCGTCGGTGTCCATCGACTGGATCTTGTGCGAACCCAGGTTCGAAGTCATGACGATCACCGTGTTCTTGAAGTCCACCGTGCGGCCCTGGCCATCGGTCATGCGGCCGTCGTCGAGCGCCTGCAGCAGCACGTTGAACACGTCCGGGTGCGCCTTCTCGATCTCGTCGAGCAGGATCACGCTGTAGGGCTTGCGGCGCACGGCCTCGGTCAGGTAGCCGCCCTCTTCATAGCCGACGTAACCCGGCGGCGCGCCGATCAGGCGGGCCACCGAATGCTTCTCCATGAACTCGCTCATGTCGATGCGGATCAGCGCCTCCTCGGTATCGAACAGGAAGGCGGCCAGCGCCTTGCACAGCTCGGTCTTGCCGACGCCGGTCGGGCCCAGGAACATGAAGGAGCCATACGGCCGGTTCGGATCGGCCAGGCCGGCGCGCGAGCGGCGGATCGCATCGGACACGGCTTCGATCGCCTCGTCCTGGCCGACCACGCGCTCGTGCAGCTTCTCTTCGATGTGCAGCAGCTTGTCGCGCTCGCCTTGCATCATGCGTGCCACCGGGATGCCGGTCGCGCGCGAGACCACTTCCGCGATCTCCTCGGCGCCGACCTGGGTGCGCAGCAGGCGCGGCTTGCCGTCGGGCGTTTCAGCCTGCTCGCCGGCCACCTCGGCATCCTTCAACTGCTTTTCCAGTTCCGGCAGGCGGCCGTACTGCAGCTCGGACATGCGGCCGTAGTCGCTCTTGCGCTTCGCTTCCTCGATCTGCAGACGGATCTGCTCGATCTCTTCCTTGATATGCGCAGTGCCCTGCACGGCTGCCTTCTCGGCCTTCAGGATTTCCTCGAAATCGTTGTACTCGCGCTCCAGGCGCACGATCTCTTCCTCGATCAGCTCCAGGCGGCGCTGCGAGGCCTCGTCGGTTTCCTTCTTGACCGCTTCGCGCTCGATCTTCAATTGAATGAGACGGCGGTCCAGCTTGTCCATGACTTCCGGCTTGCTGTCGATCTCGATCTTGATTTTCGAAGCCGCCTCGTCGATCAGGTCGATCGCCTTGTCGGGCAGGAAGCGGTCGGTGATGTAGCGGTGCGACAGCTCGGCCGCGGCGATGATCGCCGGATCGGTGATCTCGACCTTGTGGTGCAGCTCGTACTTCTCCTGCAGGCCGCGCAGGATGGCGATGGTCGCCTCCACGCTCGGCTCGTCGACCATGATCTTCTGGAAGCGGCGCTCGAGCGCGGCATCCTTCTCGACGTACTTGCGGTACTCGTCGAGCGTGGTCGCGCCGATGCAGTGCAGCTCGCCACGCGCCAGCGCGGGCTTGAGCATGTTGCCGGCGTCCATCGCGCCTTCGGCCTTGCCGGCGCCGACCATGGTATGGATCTCGTCGATGAAGACGATGGTCATGCCTTCGTCATGGGCCAGCTCCTTCAGCACGGCCTTCAGGCGTTCCTCGAATTCGCCGCGGTACTTGGCGCCGGCCAGCAGGGCCGCCATGTCGAGCGACAGCACGCGCTTGCCCTTCAGCGAATCGGGCACCTCGCCGTTCACGATGCGCTGGGCCAGGCCCTCGACGATCGCGGTCTTGCCCACGCCCGGCTCGCCGATCAGCACCGGGTTGTTCTTGGTACGGCGCTGCAGCACCTGGATCGCGCGGCGGATCTCGTCGTCGCGGCCGATCACCGGGTCCAGCTTGCCCATGCGGGCGCGCTCGGTCAGGTCGAGGGTGTACTTCTTCAGCGCTTCGCGGTTGCCTTCGGCATCCTGCGAATTCACGTTTTCGCCGCCGCGCACGGCGGAGATGGCCGATTCGAGGGCTTTCTTCGCCAGGCCGTGTTCGCGCGCCAGGCGGCCGGCGTCGGATTTGTCATCAAGCAGCGCCAGCAGCACCATCTCGCTGGACAGGAACTGGTCGCCGCGCTTCTGCGATTCGCGGTCGGCCAGGTTCAGCAACTGGACGAGCTCGCGCCCGACCTGGACGTCGCCGCCGGTGCCGGACACTTTCGGCAGGCGCTCCAGCGCATTGCGCAGCGCGGTCGCGAGGCCGCCGACGTTCACGCCGGCGCGCTGCAGCAGCGAGCGGGCGCCGCCGTCGTCCTGGTTCAGCAGCGCACTCAGCAGGTGCGCCGGTTCGATGTATTGGTTGTCATTGCCGACCGCCAGGCTCTGGGCATCCGCCAGCGCTTCCTGGAGCTTGGTCGTCAGTTTGTCTTGCCGCATATTCTTATCCCCTAGTGTGGTTGGGTGGTTCTCAAGTTGGAACCAAGTTAGGGATGCGGCAACGAATTTTCAAGATGCGAAACCTGAAGCGGGGCTTAGCCCACGCTCCGGCTCCGGTTCCACTTCCTCACGCGGCGTCGGCGGCGCGCTCCGGCATGCTGTCATGGGTGGCCAGGTCGCGCACATTCTTCTGCACCGCGACGATGGCAAACAGTACCAGCACGAAGGACATTGCATAGAAACCTTTTTCGCTCAGCAGCAGGCTCGCATTCCACAAGCCCACCGTCAGCAGCAGCACGGCGGCCGCCAGCGACATCCAGCACAGGCCGACGTACATGCCGGTCACCGGCAAACCTTCGGCGCGGTCGCGCACGGTCTTTTGCAGGGAGACCGCGGCAAAGCAGCCGTACAGCAGGAGCGTGAGGTAATACCCTTTTTCGTTGAGCTGCATCTGCGCATTCCACAGGCCGACCAGGTAAGCGAGCATCCCGATGAGCATGGCGCCCCAGGAAGCGCCCACGAAAGCGACACTGGGACGGGCATTCATTTGTTGCTGCATGGCATTCTCCAATCAGAAAAAGTTAAACTTTGTCAGATTGCAATGCCAGCGCCTTGCGCGCAAGCCAACACTTCTCAGGTATTACGCAATAGCCCGCCAGGTAGCAAACCCCGCGGCGCAGCAGCCAATCGAGCCCAGCAGGTGCAGGCTCGAATGCGCCAGCGCCCAGCCATAATCGCCGCGCTGCAGCAGCACCATCGCCTCGCCGGAAAAGCTGGAAAAGGTGGTCAACCCGCCGAGGAAGCCGGTGATGGCGAACAGCCGCCACTCGGGCGACAGGCCGGGATGCGAGCCGAAGAAGCCCAGCGCCAGCCCGATCAGGTAGCCGCCCACCAGATTGGCCACCAGGGTGCCGATCTGTATATGTGAGTGCAATTGGCCCAGGAAAATACCCAGGCCCCAGCGCAGCCAGGCGCCGAGGGCGGCGCCCACGCCGACGGCCACCCAGCTCATTGTCCAGGCACCTTCGCAGCCCACTTCGCTTTGGCGGTGTCGTCGCTGACGCGGGCGTCGACCCAGCGCGCGCCGTCCGGCGTCTGTTCCTTTTTCCAGAACGGCGCCTCGGTCTTGAGGTAATCCATGATGAATTCGCAGGCCGCGAAGGCTTCGCCGCGGTGGGCCGCGCTGCAGGCGACGAGCACGATCTGCTCCAGCGGCGCCATCGGCCCGACCCGGTGCACGACCAGCGCGCCGTACAGCGGCCAGCGCGCCCGCGCCTGCTCGACGATGTCCTGCAGCGAGCGCTCGGTCATGCCGGGATAGTGCTCCAGCTCGAGCTCGGCCACCTTTGCGCCGTCGTTCAGGTCGCGCACCGTGCCGACGAAGGAAACGACGGCGCCGATGCGCGGGTCGCCGGCGCGCATGCGTGCGACTTCCGCGCCGAGGTCGAAATCGTCCTGCTGTACCCGGACTTCATTGAAGAATGCTGCCGAACCCTGCGTCATTTGCCCTCCCGGGCCAGGCGCATGAACAGCTGTTCGATGCGCGACGCGGTGCGGGCATCCGCCAGGGCCGGCAGCGCGGCCAGTTCGCGCACCTGGGCGCTGCCGCTGGTCTGCCCGCCCTTTTGTCCGGACTTCAGCGAGGATTGCAGCACCTCGACCTGCAGTTTGAGGCGCTCGCGGGCGAATTCCGGACCGCTGTCGATGCCGGCGCGGATCTCGGCGCGCAGCAGTTCGTGCAGCAGCTTGTCGCGGTTGCGTTCCAGCAGCTGGGCGTAGCCGTCGCGGCCCTCCGGCAGCGCGCGCAGGGCGGCGTCGAAGCGGCCGCGCAGCGTGCGCTCCAGGTCGGCGTCGAGCGGCGGCAAGGCGTTCCAGCGCGCTTCCCAGTCGGTATCAAGCGCGCCCTGGCCGGCGACCGCCTGCTCGAGTTCCTGCACCAGGCGCAGCTTGTCGCGCAGCTGGCCGGCCTGGGCCACGCCGGCGGCACGTTTCGCGGCCTCGAGCTGGTGCTGGACCTGGGCCACGGCGGCGTGGTAACGCTTCTCGACCCTGGCCTCGTGGGCGCGCGGCACCGGGCCGATCGCCTGCCATTCGGCCGCCGCTTCGCGCAGCAGCTTGCCGGCGGTGGCCGGGGTGACGGTCGGGGCCGCCGCTTCCAGGCGCGCGCTGATCGCTTCCTTGGCGGCTTCGTGGGCGCGGCGCTCGATGTCGGCCTCGTGCATGCTTTCCTTGCGGCGCTGGAAGACGTCGTCGCAGACCGCGCGGAAGCGCTGCCACAGAGCCTGTTCGCTCTTGCGCTCCAGAGGCAACGCGCGCGCATGCTCCTGCCAGCGCTGCTGGAGCGCGCGCATGGTATCGAGCGCGTGGCGGTCGTGCGGATCGATCGCGGCGGCGGCCTCGATGATCGCTTCGCGCTCCGCCATTTCGCCCTTGCGCTGCTGTTCCAGCGGCCCCTGCAGGGTGTTCAGGGCGTCGGTGAACAGCGCATCCAGGCGCTTCTTTTCCTTGCGGTCGATGGCGCCCAGGTGGCTCCAGGCCAGGCGCAGGCGCTGCACGGTGCCGGCCACGTGCTTCCACTCGGCTTCGCCGGACTGCAGGCGGGCGATCTCGGCATTGGCCTCGTCGATCAGGGCCTGACCGCGCGCGGCATTGGCGTGGCGCTCGTCGGCCAGATGGCGGAAGTGGGCAGCCGCCGGCGCATAGGCGGCGGTGCAGGCGGCGTCGAACCGCTCCCACAGGCTTTTCGGGGCCGCGCCGGACAGGCTGTCGAGCGCCTTCCAGCGTTCGCGCATGCTGCCGACCTTCTTGGCCAGCTCGCTCATCGCCAGGTTCTGGGTCGGCAGCGCTTCCACCGATTTGATCAGTTCCTCGCGCGAGACATTGCCGCCCCAGCGCGCCCAGTCGGACAGGCGCTTGAGCTCGGCGCGCACATGGGCCAGGCGGTCGGACTGGGCCGGGCTCAGGCGCATGCCCTTGTCGCGCGCTTCCTTCAGCGACTTGTCGAGTTCGGCGGCGGTGCCCAGCGAACCCTGCTGCAGGGCCGCTTCCATCGCGTCCATGGTGTCGAGGAAATGCTGGTCGGCGCCGCGTTTTGCCTGCTCCTTGCCCTGCTCTTTCGCTTCCTTCGGTTTGGCGGCGGCCTCCTTGTGCTCGCGCGGCTTGCGCGGCTCGGGCTGCGGCAGGGTTGCCAGCAGGGCGTCGAAGCGCTGCTGCAGCGCGGCCAGGGCTTCCTGCTGCGTGCCCTGCTGCGGCTGCGGCAGGCGGTGCCACTCCTTGCGCAGCGCATCCGCGTTCAGCTCGGCGACGGGCTTGTCCTGCTGGGCGGCAAGAAACGCCTCGCGCGCTGCCAATGCGGCCTGGCCGGCTTCGATTTCATGCAGGCTGGCCTGCAGCTTCTGGGCTTCGAGACCGAACTCGGCCACCAGGCTGCGCGGCAGCGACGGGTGTTCCGGTGACTGCAAAGCCTGGGCCTGCTCCTGGGTCAGGGCGTCGAGCCTTGCCGCCAGCTCGGCCGCCGGCAAGGATTCGGACGGCAGCCGGCGCAGGCTGGCCAGACGGTCGATCATGGCGCGCTGCAGCTGCACCTGGGCTTCCAGGCGCTGGCCCAGCGCGGCACGCACCTCGCCGAATGCCTCCTGCAGCTCGGGCGCGGCGATCACCGCCCATTTGCGGTCGAGATCGGCAACATGGTTGGGGGTCAGCTGCGCATCCTTGAGCAGCGTGCGCGCCTGTTCGAGCATGGTCTCGCCGCGCCGGTGCTCGGCCTCGCGGTGCCGGTGCGCATCCAGGCGCGACTGCATCAGCTTGGCGACGCGGCGGTCGGTATTGCGCATCGCGCTGTGGACACGCTCGAGCAGCTCGGGCGTATGGATGCATTCGGCTGCGCTCAGGCGCAGCTCGGAAAATTCGCATTGGAGGATGAATTCCACCGCGGCAGCTTCGTCGCCCTGGATCTGGCTCAGCTTTTCCGCCTGCAGCGCGCGTTGCGGGGCCGCAGCCGAACCGCCGCCGGATGCGGCGGCCTGTTCCGGTTGCGGCTCCTGTCCGGCCGGCTGCTTGTCGCCGGACTTGTTGTCGCCCGGCCGCTTGAATAGGAACTCGAACATGATGAAATCGCACTTCCAAAATCGCCATCATAACAAAGAACCTGATGGCCTCGCGCCACCGGACTGGCGCGTGTACCTGGGTGCGCTGCGGTGAGCCTCAGTGCAACAGCGACAGCATGCCATGGCGCCGGCCGAAATCCGTCCCGGCATCGATGGCCGGCCCATGGCCGTGCAGCTCGTGGAAGGCATGACGCGGCGCGGGCGGCGCGGCGCGCTGCTGCCGCCCTGCCCCACGCCGTTCGCGGGCGACGGCGTCGTGCGCCAGCATCTGGTTGGCGATCGCGAACCAGGCTTCGCCGTGCACCAGACTGCGCGCCAGCGGAAACAGCTCGTGCTCTTCGCGCTCCAGGCGGCAGCGCAGGGCGCCGATGCAGCGCTCGACGGCTTCGTCGAAGGCATCGCGGTCGACGCCGCGGCTGCCCGCATCGACGCAGGCTTCGGCCGCGGCCAGCGCCTCGCCCGCGGTCCGGCTGATCTGCTCGAGATCGCGCAGCAGGCCATCCGCGGCTCCGGTCACGCGGCGCAGCGCGGGCACCAGGAACTTGTCCAGCTTGCGCCAGTGGCAGTCGCTCACCACCTGGCGCAGTTCCGCACACAGGCCGGCCGCCTGGCCGGGCGGCAGCAGGCCGTCTTCGTCCGGGATCGCGTGCAGCGCGCGCATCAGCGACTGCAGCGCCGAACGCACGGCGGTGTGTTCCACGGACAGGGCAACGAGGGTGTAAGTCGACGTCAGCATTCGGTCTCCGCTCAGTTTTTTGCCAACAAAAAGGTCTGCCTGACCGGCATGGTCGGGACAGGGACCTGAATGGGAGGCGTTGTTTTGAACAGGCCTGAAGGGAGGATGAACCCTGTGTTTAGTTCTGCATCGGCCTGAAAGAGCGTCTAGTGTACGAATCGCGCCCCGGGCCAGGTTTGATCTAGCACAAACCACAACCCCTCGCCCGCCCATCGCCGGCGGGCGGAAAAACGCTCAGGCGGCAGCTTGTTCCGGCGTGGCAAACAGGGCACGCAGCGCCGTCGCCACGCCCTCGGGATCGGTGCGCGTCAGCGCGACCGTCGGGCAGCCATGCCAGCGCGCGCAGCGTGTGACGGCGGCGGCGAGATCGCGCAGCAGGCGCTCGCCGACGCGCACGCCGAGCTCGAACACAAGCGATTTCAGTTCGAACACCCCGGCGGCGCGATGGGCCTTGGCGTCTATCCGTCCGATCAGTTGTCCGCGGCGCAGCACCGGCAACGTGAAATAGCCGTACTGCCGTTTCTCGGCCGGCGTGTAGCACTCCAGCCGGTAATCGAAGCCGAACAGCTCCAGCGCGCGGCGGCGGTCCCAGACGATGGGGTCGAAAGGCGACAGCAGCGTGCTCACGGTCGGATTCAGGCGCCCCTCCACCGTCTGCGCCAGCAGCGCGGCGTGCTCAGGGTGCACGAACCCCGGCTCCTTCCAGCCTTCGACGCGGGCGCGCAGCAGCAGGCCTTCGTCGGCCAGCGCCTGCGGCGCCAGGTGCGGCGGTCGGGTGCGGTGGTAGTCCGGGATCCAGTTTGCCTTGGCCAGCCCGAGCGCCTTCACCGCGCGCAGCACGAACGCGCGGCGGACCTCTTCCAGCGCCGGGGCCTGGCTGTCGTCCCAGCCGGGCAGCACGCGTTCGGCCAGGTCGTAGACGCGGTGGAAATTCTGGCGCCGCGCCACCATCACTTTGCCCGCCGTGAACAGCGCCTCGAGCGAACGCTTCTCGGGTTTCCATTCCCACCAGCCGCCGCTCTTGCCGTCCGTGCGCTCGAAGTCCGCCGCCCGTGTCGGGCCGTTCGTGCGGATGTGTTCGAGCACCCGCTCGACCTGTTCGGCATGCCCCTTCATCCACGACGCGCCCGACTTCCAGCCCATCGAGTCCGGGTCCAGCATGCGGTGGCGGTACAGGCCGTAATCCTCGGCCGGGATGAAGCAGGCTTCGTGCGCCCAGTATTCGAACAGCCTGCCCTCGGCCAGCAGTTGCTCCAACCAGGTTGGATCGTAGTCGCCGAGCCGGCTCCACAGCACCAGGTAGGGGCTGCGCGCGACCACGCTGATGGTATCGATCTGCAAGACGCCCATGCGACGGATGGCGGCCAGCACGTCCGCTTTGGTGGCGCGGGCGCGGCGCGGCTGTAGCATGCCCTGGGCGGCCAGATGCAGGGCGCGCGCGGCGTTCAAGCTGATGGTGAGTTCGCTCATTCGTGCATTCTATTGGAGCTATTGTCAGCTTGCTCATCTGTCCAAGAACTTTTGTCAGGCGCCGACGGTCTGCGATATAGTGAGCGCCCTGGCTCCTCCACACCTTCCTGTAAGAAACCCATGCGGCTGCTGCACACCTCCGACTGGCACCTCGGCCAGACCCTGCACAACTTCGACCGGACCCACGAACACCAGCGCTTCCTCGACTGGCTACTGGAGACCATCGTGGCCGAGCAGGTCGACGCCCTGCTGATCGCCGGCGACATCTTCGACAACTCGAACCCGTCGGCGGCCTCGCAGCGCCAGCTCTACCGTTTCCTGCAACAGGCGCGCGCGCAGTCGCCGCAGCTGGACATCGTGATCGTCGCCGGCAACCACGATTCGCCGGGCCGCCTGGAGGCGCCGGGGCCGCTGCTCGAAGCCCATGGCACCCGGGTGGTCGGCCACGTGACGAGGAACGGCGATGGCCAGATCGACCTCGAACGCATGGTGGTGCCGCTGACCGGCCGCGACGGCAGCGTGAAAGCCTGGTGCGTGGCGATCCCCTTCCTGCGTCCCGGCGACGTGCCGCGCGTCGATGCCGACAGCGGGCCTGACAATGCCGCGATCGACGCCTACCTGTCCGGCATCGCCCTGCTCTACCAGCAAGCCTATGCGCTGGCGCGCTCGCGGGCGACGAAGGGCGAAGCGATCCTGGCGATGGGCCATTGCCACATGGTGGGCGGCGATTCCTCGCCGGATTCCGAGCGCCGCATCCTGATCGGCGGTACCGAGGCGCTGCCGGCATCGATGTTCGATCCGGGCATCGCCTACGCCGCGCTGGGCCACCTGCACCTGGCGCAGAAGGTCGGCAAGCAGGAGCACCTGCGCTATTGCGGCAGCCCGATCCCGCTGTCCTTCGCCGAGATCAATTACCAGCACCAGGTGCTGCGCATCGACCTGGACGGCGACAAGGCGCGCGAGATCGTCCCGCTGCAGGTGCCGCGCGCGGTCGAGCTGCTGCGTGTGCCGAGCCAGCCGGCGCCCTTGCCCCAGGTGATCGCCGAACTGGTGGGCCTGGACCTGCCGGACGCCCCGCTGCACGAGCAGCCCTACCTGGAAGTGCGCGTGCTGCTGGACGGCCCCGAGCCCAGCCTGCGCGCCCAGGTCGAGGCGGCACTGGAAGGCAAGCCGGTGCGCCTGGCGAAGATCGAACCGACCCGCAAGGTGATCGCCGCGCCCGGCTTCGAACCGGCCCTGAGCCTGGACCAGTTGGCCCAGCTGCAGCCCGACGACATCTTCCGCCGCCTGTGGCAGCAGCGCTTCGGCGATGACGCACCGGCCGACCAGCTGGCGGCGTTTGCGGAACTGCTGATGGCCGACGAGCGGGGGCTGGCATGAAGATCCTGCGCATCGGCGGCAAGAACCTGGCTTCGCTGGCCGGCGAGTTCGAGGTCGACTTCGAACGGGAGCCGCTGGCCTCCTCCGGCCTGTTCGCGATCAGCGGCCCGACCGGCGCCGGCAAGAGCACCCTGCTCGACGCCCTGTGCCTGGCCCTGTACGACGAGACCCCGCGCCTGGACAAGAAACGCACCGGCAACTACCTGCCCGACGTCGGCGAAGACGTGCTGTCGGTGCAGGACCGCCGCACCCTGCTGCGGCGCGGCACCGCCGAGGCCTATGCGGAAGTCGATTTCGTCGGCAACGACGAAGGCCGCTACCGTGCGCGCTGGAGCGTGCGCCGCTCGCGCAACCGCGCCGCCGGCGCGCTGCAGCCGGTGACCATGAGCCTGCAGCGCCTGCCGGAAGGCCAGCCGATCGGCGCCACCAAGACCGAGGTGCTGGGCGAGATCGAACGCCGCATCGGCCTGTCCTTCGAACAGTTCACGCGCTCGGTGCTGCTGGCCCAGAACGAGTTCTCGGCCTTCCTGCGCACCGACGAGAACGAGCGCGGCGAGCTGCTCGAGACCCTGACCGGCAGCGCCGTCTACAGCGCGATCTCGCGCCGCGCCTTCGAGCGCTGGCGCCAGGAGCAGGAGGCGATGCGGCGCCTGACGGCGCGCCTGCAGGACCATGCGCCGCTCGCGCCAGCCGAGCGCGAAGGCCTGGAACAGCAGCTCGAACAGGCCAACGCGCAACTGGCGGCGGTGGACACGCGCCGCGCCGCACTCGAGGAGCGCCTGCGCTGGCACCAGGAGCTGGCGCGCCTGCAGGCCGCGGAAACCGCCGCCGAGGGCGCGCTCGGCGCCGCCAACGCCGAGCTGCAAGCGGCCGGCGAACGGCGGCGGCGCCTGGGCACGCTCGATGCCGTGCAGCCGGCGCGGCCGCTGATGGCCGACCTGGCGCGCCTGGCCGACGAGCAGCGCCAGGTCCAGTCGCAGCTGGCGGCCGGCGAACAGGAGCTGGCGCGCGCGCTGGCGGCCCAGCAGGAAGCGCTGCGCGGCCAGATGGAAGCCGAGCGCAAACTGGAAGCCGCCGAGGATGCCCAGCGCGCCGCGGCGCCGCAACTGGACCGCGCCAAGCTTCTGGATGCGACGCTGGACACGCTGCTGCCGGCGCACGCAAAAGCCCGTACGGCGCGCGACGAAGCGGCCGCGGAAGCATCCCAGGCCGAGGCGCAGCAGCAGGCCAAGGCGCGCGAACTGGCGGCCGCGCGCGAGTCGCTGCAAACCACCGCCGCCTGGCTGGACGGCCAGCGCGCACTGGAAGGCCTGGCCGGCCAGTGGAACCGCTGGGAACAGCGCCTGGCGCAGGCCGAGGAAGCCGCGCGCCTGGACCGCCAGTCCGCGGCCGCGCTGGTCGACGCCCAAGCCGGCGCCGCGCAGGCCGAGCATGCCGCCCAGCGCACCGCGGTGGCCCTGGAATCCGCCACCGGCCTGCTGGCCACGCGCGAGGCGGCGCGCCAGGCCGCCGTCGAGGCCCTCGCCGCGATCGACTCCGACCTGCTGCGCGACGAACGCCGCCAGCTGGACGCACGCCGCGAGCGCCTGGCCGCGCTGGAGCAGGCCTGGAACGTGATCCGCAATGCCCGCCAGCGCCTGGCCGAGCTCGACGCCGGCGCGCAGCAAACCGAGCGTGCCCGCAGCGCCGCCCAGGAAGCGCTGGAGGCCGCGCGCGCCGCCGGCATCGCGCTGGACGCCCAGGTGGCCCAGGCCGAGCGCCTGCTCAAGGGCGCCCAGCTGGCTTGCGCCGACGGCGTCGAAAGCCTGCGCGCGACCCTGGTCGACGGCGACCCGTGCCCGGTGTGCGGCGCCGGAGACCATCCCTACCGCCATCAGGACGAGCGCCTGCACGCGGTGCTGGCGAACCTGGCCGAGGAACTGGCGGCGCGCCGCCGCGAGCAGCGCGACAACCTGAACCTGCAGGCCGAGCAGCGCGCCGCCTTCGACGCTGCCGGCGAGAAGCTGGCGCAGCTCGGCCGCGAACGCGCGGGCCTGGCGGCGGACGTCGCCGAGCTGGAAGACGAATGGCAGAACAGCGAACTGGCATCGGAAGCCCCGGCGGAAGCCGGGCGCCAGGCCTGGTTCGCCGGCCAGGCCGCGCGCCTGCGCGCCGACCTCGATGCGCTCGACGCCCGCGACCAGGGCCTGGGCCGCGCCCGGCTGGCGCGCGACGCCGCCCAGCAGGCCTGGGACCAGACCAACGCCGAGCACGCGCGCCTGCTGCAGGCCGCGCAACTGGCCCAGGGCCAGCTGGCAAAACTCGATGCCGACATCGCCGGACTGACGGCGCGGCGCGAGGCCGCGGCGGCCAGCCTGTCCGCGCTGCTGGCCGAACTCGACCCGGTGCTGAGCGAGGCCTGCGGCGACGGCTGGCAGTCCGCCTGGCAGCGCGACCCTGGCGGCTGGCGCGCCGCGCGTGCGGCCCAGGCCCGCGAATGGCTGGCAAAGTCCGAGCTGCAGGCGCGCCTGGCGAACAGCATCGCCACCCTGTCCGCCGGCCAGGCCGCGCTGGACGAACGCGTGCAGCAGGCGCTGCGCCAGCGCGATGCGACGGCGGGCGAATTCGCGCGCATCGACGCCGAGCTGCGCGAACGCCGCGCAGAACGCGCGCTGCTGTTCGAGGGCCGCAAGGCGGTCGAGGTCGAGCAGGCGCTGGCTGCCGCGGTGAGCGCCGCGCGCCAGTCGGTGGCCAGCTGCCAGGCCGCCAGCCTGCAGTCGGCCCAGCTGGAAGCGCGCGTGCGCGCCGCCCAGGCCGAGGCCATGAAACGTATCGCCGACCTGCAGGGCGCCTCCGCGGATGCCGCCACGCGCCTGGCGCAGTGGATCGAGGATTTCGCCGGCAGCGACCCGGATCTGGAGCCGGTCGAGAACGAGCAGCAGCTCGCCAGCCTGCTGGCAGTGGGCGCCGCCCGCATCGCCCAGGAACGCGAGGCGCTGCTGGAACTGGATGGGCGCGCGCGCCAGGCCGGCGCGGTGCTGGCCGAACGGCGCGAGCAGCGCCAGCAGCATCAAGCCCGGCAAGCAGCGCTGCCGGCGATCGCCGCGGAAGGCGATGCGGCGCATGCCGACACGCCGCTGGACGCGGATATCCTCGCGCGCCTGCTCGACAGCGTGCAAGCCGAACGCCGCACGGTGCACGAGACGGCCGCCGGCCTGGCCCTGCGCATCCGCGAGGACACGCAGCGGCGCGAACGGGCCAGCGCGATGATGGACGAGATCGAACGCCAGCGCGCGATCGAAGAACGCTGGGCCAGGATGGCGGAACTGATCGGTTCCGCCGACGGCAAGAAGTTCCGCAACTACGCCCAGCAATTCACGCTCGACGTCCTGCTCGGCTACGCCAACATCCACCTGGCCCAGCTGGCGCGCCGCTACCGTCTGGAGCGCGTCGCCAGCCAGGCCGGCCCCTCGCTGGCGCTGATGGTGCGCGACCAGGACATGGGCGGCGAGATCCGCTCGGTGAACTCGCTGTCCGGCGGCGAATCCTTCCTGGTCTCGCTGGCGCTGGCGCTGGGCCTGGCCTCGCTGTCGTCGAACCGGGTCAAGGTCGAGTCGCTGTTCATCGACGAGGGCTTCGGCAGCCTGGACAGCGATACCCTGGGCGTGGCCATGGATGCGCTGGACGCGCTGCAGTCGCTGGGCCGCAAGGTGGGCGTGATCTCGCACGTGCAGGAGATGACGGAGCGGATCTCGACCAAGGTGCTGGTGCGGCCGGCCGGCGGGGGCAGCAGCGCAATCACCGTGCAGTGAGCGGTGCTAAAATGCGCCCTTCACTCGTCGTTCCCGCGCAGGCGGGAACCCAAGTTTGTTCGCATCACGCTGACCGAGCCTGGATTCCCGCCTGCGCGGGAATGACGGTCTCACGCTTAACAACTCTTTCTGAATCCCGATGAACAAACCCGCCCGCTTCCTGACCTTCAAGTGCGCCAAGTGCGCCAAGCCGGTCAAGGTCACCCTGCAGAAAGTCTCGGCCTGCTCGCACATCCAGCCCTACCAGGGCATCTGCGAATGCGGCGAGATCAAGCGCCATGCCACCGGCAATCCGGAGGCCGTGAAGTCCTACGTCGAGTCGAACGAGCTCCACTGGCACCACCACCATTGATCGGGCGCCCTTCGTGACTACCTCCCGCATCCACTGGATCGAGAACGGCGAAGAGCGGACGGCGCTGTGGCGCTCCGAAAGCGGCTGGCCGGCGCCGAAAAAGGTCGTGCTGGCCGACGACACCATGAACGCCGATGCCGCCTACCGCCTTGCGCTGGACGGCACCGCCCTGCTGTGGCGCGGCGACTTCCAGAACGCGCGCCAGCTGCTGCAGGCGCTGGTGCGCCGGATCGAGCACAAAGGCGCCCGCAACAAGCGTGCCAAAGCCCCGGCCAAAGCGGCGACGCTCACCGAACAGTTCCACCGCCATCGCCTGGCCCAGCTGCAGCGTGCCCGCACCCTCGCCATGCTGCTAATCCCCTTCGAGGCCGACTACACGATCCCGCTGCGCCGCGCGCCCGAGGTGCGTGAAGCCTGTGCCGAGGCGTATGGTCCCGGCAGCGAGCCTTTTGTGGCCTCGCTGCGCGAACTGCTGGGCGTGATCGGCGCCCACGAATGGCGCCGCAAGGGTGTCTTCATCCCGGCGCTGGACGAGCGCATCCACCCCTGGTACGGCGTGTTCTCGCCGGTGCGCGGCGAGTACGTGGAGCTGGTCGCGCAGGCGCCCCTGCCCCCGGGCGCGACGGCGGGCGTGGCCTTCGACATCGGCGCCGGTACCGGCGTGCTGTCGGCGGTGCTGGCGCATCGCGGCATGCAGGGCGTGATCGCTACCGACATGGACGAGCGCGCGCTGGGCTGCGCACGCGCCAACGTCGAGCGCCTGGGCTTGCAGGGCCAGGTAGAGATCGTCAAGGCCGACCTGTTCCCGCAGGGCCGCGCCAATCTGGTGGTGTGCAATCCGCCCTGGCTGCCGGGCAAACCGAGCTCCGCGATCGAATACGCCATCTACGATCCGGACAGCCGCATGCTGCGCGGTTTCCTGGTCGGCTTGAAGGAACATCTGCTCGACGGCGGCGAAGGCTGGCTGATCCTGTCCGACCTGGCCGAGCACCTGGGCCTGCGCTCGCGCGAACAGCTGCTGGGCTGGATCGCCGCTGCCGGCCTCGAAGTGGCGGGCAGCCACGACATCCGCCCGGTGCACCCGAAGGCCAGCGACGCGGACGATCCGCTGGCGGCGGCGCGCATGGCGGAGGTCACTTCGCTGTGGCGTCTCAAAATCGCCGGCTGAGTAGCCTGATTTGCACTTCAGGCCAGGAAGCGATACAATAGCGTTCTCAGACGCGGGGTGGAGCAGTCTGGCAGCTCGTCGGGCTCATAACCCGAAGGTCACAGGTTCAAATCCTGTCCCCGCAACCAAATACTGTACGACAGAAGCCCGAATCTCAAGCCCAATCTTGAGCCGGGCTTTTGTTTTCTGGGCCAGCGCAGCGCATGAGAGACAAGAAAGACAACGCCACCTTCGACCTGCCGGGCTTCGAGCCGGGAGAACTGGTCGAGATCGTTGCTTCCGAACCGAAGCGCCCTGCCCAGCGCACCCGCCGCAGCACCATCAAGCAGGAACAGATCCCGCTGCTGAATCTCGACGAGACCGACGCCACCGGCCTGCCGGTGTGGAAGTCGGATCCCGATCTGGACTTGACCGGCTTGCCGGTCTGGAAGCCGGCGGCGTAAGCTGTACCCGTCAGCCTGAATGCCGTCATTCCCGCGCAGGCGGGAATCCAGTTTGCACGCATTTCGATAACGCATGCAGAACCTGGATTCCCGCCTCCGCGGGAATGACGTGCGTACGGTAACCCTCCAAATTAAATCGCCACGGCACACCATGTCCGACACCTCCTTCGCCTCCCTCCAGCTCCCCGCCCCCTTCCTCGCCAACCTCACCCAGCTCGGCTACCACGAGATGACCCCGGTGCAGGCCGCCACCCTGCCGCTGGCGCTGGGCGGACGCGACCTGATCGCGCAGGCGAAGACCGGCAGCGGCAAGACCGCCGCTTTCGGCATCGGCATGCTGCTGCGCCTGAACCCGGCGCTGTTCGCGGTGCAGGGCATGGTGCTGTGCCCGACGCGCGAACTGGCCGACCAGGTCGCGAACGAACTGCGGCGCCTGGCGCGCGGCATCGGCAACGTGAAAATCGTCGTGCTCACCGGCGGCATGCCGATGCGCCCGCAGATCGCCTCGCTGGAATTCGGCGCCCACATCGTGGTCGGCACGCCGGGCCGCATCCAGGATCACCTGGGCAAGCGCACCCTCGAGCTGGCGCGCCTGCGCACCCTGGTGCTGGACGAGGCCGACCGCATGACCGACATGGGCTTCTACGACGAGATCGCGGCCATCGTGCGCGAATGCCCGTCGCACCGCCAGACCCTGCTGTTCTCGGCCACCTACCCGGACGACATCCGCGAAGCCACCGGGCGCTTCCTCAACAATCCGGAAGAAGTCGCGGTCGAGACCCGCCACGAGCCGACCCGCATCGCCCAGTCTTTCTTCGAGATCGGCTTCGAGAACCGCTTCGAGGCGGCGGCGCGCCTTCTGGCCCACTACCAGCCGGCCTCCGCGATCCTGTTCTGCAATACCAAGGCGCGCTGCCGCGAGCTGGCCGACTACCTGCGCGCGCAGGGATGGTCGGCGCGCGCGCTGTACGGCGAGATGGAGCAGCGCGACCGCGACGAAACCCTGGCCCTGTTCGCCAACCGCAGTTGCACGGTGCTGTGCGCCACCGACGTCGCCGCGCGCGGCATCGACGTGGCCGGCATGGAAGCCGTCATCAACGTCGACGTCTCGAAGGATCCGGAAGTGCACGTGCACCGCATCGGCCGTACCGGCCGTGCCGGCGAGTCCGGCCAGGCGCTGACCCTGGTCGCGCCGAACGAGAAAAAGTGGGTCAAGCTGATCGAGGAATACCAGCAGACCGAAGCCGAGTGGCAGCCGCTGACCGAACTCGGCGAGGAGATCCACCCGGGCGAACCGGCGGCCATGCTGACCCTCGCCATCGCCGGCGGCAAGAAGGACAAGCTGCGCCCCGGCGACCTGCTGGGCGCCCTGACCGGCGACGCCGGCCTGCACAAGGACCAGGTCGGCAAGATCCAGATCGGCGAATTCTTCAGCTATGTGGCGCTGGACCGCCGGGTTGCCGAACAGGCCCTCGAGCGCCTGAACGGCGGCAATCCGCTGGGCCCGGAGTTCGGCACCGTCAAGGGCCGCAACTTCAAGATGCGCTTCATCGACGTGTGACGCGGCGGCCCGATACTGCTGAGTTGTAACAGCGCGTAACAGGCGCGCACGGTTGAGTGCACTACAGGGCGCCCGCCCTGTAATTCTGGCATGATTTGCTACAAATACAGGTTAGCAAAATGACCAGCACACTTACTACCGGACCCGAGCAGCAGCACCTCGAAGGCCGCACCGTCAGGGACATCGTCGAGCACGATCCCGCGCAGGTCAACGAGGTCTGGTGCCGCAAGATTTTCCGCCAGCTCCTGCAGTCGCTCGAACTGCAGTACGCCATGCGCATGCCGCACCGCGCGATCACGCCGGATACGGTGGTCTTCCACGACAACGGCGAACCCCTGCTGCTGCCGACCGCGGTCGACGACAAGGAAGCCGACGAAGCGGGCGACCTCACGGCGCTGGCGCGGCTCGTGCATTTTGCGATCACGCGCGAACTGGCGCCGGAAGGCCCGCTGCACGGGCGCCGGCTGGAAGGCTACAGCGAGTCCCTGATCACCGCCGTCGACCGCTGCATGGCCAGCGATCCCGCCGAGCGTCCGCGCACCATCGACGAGCTGCGCCACATCCTCGGCATCGTCTCGCTCGGCCCGGTCGCACCGGCGATCCTGCCGCCCGACGCCGCGCTGGATGCGCCCGCCACGCCCGCCATGACGATGCCCGCGACGGCGCCCGTCGCGGTGCCGCTGGACGCGCCGTTCGCGGCCACCGGGCCGGACCTCAAGATCATGTCGGCAGCCGATCCGCTGCCCTCCTTCCTGCGCGAAGCGGACAGCACCAGGCCGCGTCTTGCGGGCGGCCTGACGCGCTGGCAGCGCTGGGCCCTCGCCGGCGGCGGCGGCGCGCTGCTGCTGGCAGTCGCGCTGGCCCTGTTCGCCGAGCTGCGCGACTCGGGCTCCTACGACCACATCGTACTGACCCTGCCCCAGTCCGGCGAGCAGGCGCACAACGACGCCGCCTCCGTACCGCCGCCACCTGCGGCGGCCCAGGACGGCACCGGCCAAACTGCCGCACAGTCGCCGGACGCCGCCATGCCGCCCACCGCGCAACCGCAGTCCGACGCCCCCGCGATGGCAGCCCAGAACCTGCCGCCGCCAGCAGCGGGAGCAGGAACAGGAGCAGCGGCCAGGCCGAACGCCGCGGGACCGGCCGCATCGGCCACCTACCGCCTGCAGATCCAGCCCTGGGGCGTGGTCTACGTCGACGGTGTCGACCGCGGCGTCAGCCCGCCGGTCAAGCGCCTCGTGCTGCCCCCGGGCCGGCACACGATCCGCATCGCCAATCCGAATTTCCACGACCGCGTGCTCGAAGTCGACACCAGTGCCGGCGGCGGCCAGATCGCCGTCGACTTCAGCGACGAGCCGCGATGAGAACCACCAGCAAAGCGAGCCCGCCGACATCCATGACCAAGCAGCGACTTCACCTTCTTGCCCTTGCCCTTGGCGGCACCCTCTTCCTCGGCGGCTGCGCCGAGTTCCCGATCTTCGACCAGAAGGCGCCGCGCTCGCCCTCGCATCCGAAAGTCTCGGCACCGCGCGCCACGCCGGCGGCCGAGCGCGATGCCTCGCCGCCGCGCGAGGCAGCCAGCCGCGCACGCGACCGCGATGGCGACGGCGTCCCCGACAACCAGAAGGAAAGCGGCCTGCGCGAAGGCATCCGCCTGTACAACGAGGGCGATTTCAATGGCGCGATCCGGCGCCTCTCGGCGCGCGACGTCAACAACGGTCCGCTGGCCACGCGCCTGATGGCGTTGAAGTACCAGGCCTTCAGTTATTGCGTGACCTCGCGTCCGGCACCCTGCCGCCAGGCCTTCGACCGCGCCCTGCGCCTCGATCCCTCCTTCGACCTGGCGCCCGGCGAACACGGCCACCCGCTGTGGGGCCCGGTCTTCACCAAGGCCAAGCAGGCCGCCGGCCAGCGCTGAGGCGCCGGCCCGGCTTGCCTGTTCAGAAGGGCAAGAGCCGGCGCTGCAGCGGGCGGATGTCCTTCTTGAGGAAGCCGGCCACCAGCGGGTCGGCGACGAAGTCGAGTTTCTCGTAGAAGGCGCGGTTGTCCGCCATCGGCTGCAGCAGCACGCGCGGGATGCCCAGGTCGATGCAATGCCGTTCGATCTGCTGCATCAACCATTCGCCGACGCCGCGGCCGCGGTGCTCGCGCAGGACGATCAGGTCGGATACGAAACAAAATTGCGGCGGCGCCAATTCCAGGCGGGCGATGGCGACCCGCTTCTTCCCGGACTCGACCGTGACCCAGCGGGCCTGGCCGCCCCATTGGCCGCTCGCGCCCAGCGCAGAGGTATCGCGGTTGTCCCAGCCGGCATTCTTGCGGAAAGCCAGCAGGACTTTCTCGGACAAAGGCGCACTCAGGACATGGAAGGACAAAGAAGTTTGCATTGGAGAATTTTTGTGAACTATTCCCAAGCATAGTCCGAGCGTCCATTGGTGACGCCACTGCGTTTGTAAAACTAGCAAACCATTTGTAAGCAAATGTTTCTAGTTGTATCCTGGTATTTACAATAGGCGGTTACATCGCTGCCCCGGCACGGGCCGCGGTGTTAGCATGCCGCATGTCCAAATCTCCGCACTCTACATTCGACGCAATCGTGGTCGGCACCGGTCCCGGCGGCGCCAGCGTGGCGCGGGAACTGGCCATGCACGGCGCCAGGGTCGCGCTGCTGGAACAGGGCGGCGGTCAGCCCTTGCGCGGCAGCCTGGTCCAGATGGCGGGCATGGCCGCAGTGCCCGGCAAGGGCGCCTTCGTCCACCGCGACGCCTCCCTGCTGGTGCGCGCACTCACGCTGGGCGGCACCTCGACCATCAACTTCGCCACCGCGGCGCCCCCGCCTGCGGCCATGTTCGCCGCCCACGGCATCGACCTCGCGCCGGCACTGGCCGAACTGCGCGCCGAACTGCCGATGGCGCCATTGCCGGACAATCTGGTCGGTCCGATGGCAACCCGCATCATGGAAGCGGCGCGCGAACTGGCCCTGCCCTGGGCCAAGCTCGACAAGCTGATCCGGCCACAAGCCTGCCGCAGCGGCTGCTGGCGCTGCGTCACCGGCTGCCCGTATGGCGCGAAATGGACGGCGCGCGATTTCGTCGACGAGGCGCTGCGCCATGGCGCGCACTTGCGCACCGGTGCGCGCGTGACACGGGTACTGGTCGAGGATGGCCGCGCGTGCGGGGTGGAAGCGGCGATCGATGGCGCAACGCAGCGCATCCGCGCCGGCCGCGTGGTGCTGGCCGCAGGCGGCATCGGCAGTCCGCGCCTGCTGCGCGCCTCCGGCTTGATGGACAGGCCGGCGGCCTTCTTCAGCGATCCGGTGGTGGCGGTGATGGGCAGCGTCGACGATATCGACGGCGGCGCCGAGGTGCCGATGGCGGCCGGCGCCAGCTGGCATGCGGACGGCATCGCGCTGGCCGACCTGACCCTGCCGCAGGCCATGCACCAGGGCTTCGCGCTGCAGGCCGGGCGCGTCGACCGCCTGCTGGCGCATCGCCGCACGCTCAGCATCATGGTCAAGATCCGCGACGGGATCGGCGGGCGCATCGGCCCGCGCTGGGTCGACAAGACCCTGCAGCCGGCCGACCGCGAAAAATTCGACAAGGGCATCGCGATCGCGCGCAGCATCCTCGAGCGCGCCGGCGCCCATCACATCTTCGCCAGCCACCACTTCGCGGCCCATCCCGGCGGCAGCCTGCGCATCGGCGAGCAGGTCGATGCCGGGCTGGCCACGCCGACGCCAGGCCTGTACGTCTGCGACGCCTCGGTGATTCCGGAACCCTGGGGCCTGCCGCCGACGCTCACCCTGCTCGCGCTGGGCAAGCGCCTCGGCAAAGCGCTGAGCGAATCACCGAGCGCGACGACCGCTTGAGGAGAGCGCCGCGCGCAGGCGGCGCAAGGCTCAGGCCTTGACGTTGACGCTCGCAGGGAAGCCCGGTGCGCGGCGCCGCCGGCTGGCCTGCTCGTAGGCGTAGGCCATGCCGATCAGGCTCGCCTCGGTCCAGGCGGTGCCGACGAAGGAGATCCCGACCGGCAGGCCGGCCACATAGCCGGCCGGCACCGTGATGTGCGGGTAACCCGCCACCGCGGCCGGCGAGGAAAAGCTGCCGCCGTAATGATCGCCGTTGATGTAATCGGTCAGCCAGGCGGTGCCGCCGGTCGGCGCGACCAGCGCGTCCAGCTTTTCGTCTTTCAGGACCTTGTCGATGCCCTCTTCGCGCGCATAGCGGTGGTTGTTGGCCAGCGCCTCGCGGTAGGTCTTGTCGTCCAGGCCCGGCTTCTTTTGGGCCGCGACCAGGTGCTCCTGGCCGAAGTGCTGCAGCTCGCGGCCGGCGTTCTTCTCGTTGAAGGCGATGATGTCGGCCATGCTCTTGACCGGTGCATGCGGCGCGTAGTCGCGCAGCCAGGCTTCCAGGTCCGGGCGGAACTCGGCCAGCAGCACTTCGAGTTCGCTGTCGCCGTACTTGTCGACGTTCGGCACCTCCACGTCGACCAGAGTCGCGCCCTGCGCCTTCAGGACCGCCAGCTCTTTTTCGATGAGGGCGTCGATGGCCGGGCTGCTGCCGAAGAAGTTGCGGGCCACGCCGATGCGCTTGCCCTTGAGGCCGTCGGTGCGCAGCGCCGCCGCATAATCCGTGGCCTTGCCCTGGGCGTCCCTGGTTGCCGCATCGTCGGCATCGACGCCGGCGATCGCACCCAGCAGCAGGGCCGCATCGGCCACGCTGCGCGTCATCGGACCGGCCGTGTCCTGCGAATGCGCGATCGGGATGATGCCGCTGCGGCTGACCAGGCCCAGGGTCGGCTTGATGCCGACGATGCCGCAGGTCGACGAGGGCGAGACGATCGAGCCGTCGGTTTCGGTGCCGATGGTCAGGGTTGCCAGGCTGGCTGCCGCCGCCGCACCGGAACCGGCACTGGAGCCGCTGGTGTTGCGGTCCAGCGCATACGGATTGCGGGTCTGGCCGCCGCGGCCGCTCCAGCCGCTGACCGAATGCGTCGAGCGCATATTGGCCCACTCGGACAGGTTAGTCTTGCCGAGGATGATGACGCCCGCCTCGCGCAGCTTTTGCGCGACGAAGGCATCCTTGCCGGCACGGACGCCGGCCAGGGCCAGCGAGCCGGCGGTGGTGCTCATCTTGTCGGCGGTAGCGATGTTGTCCTTGATCAGGACCGGAATGCCGTGCAGCGGACCGCGCAGCTTGCCCGCCTTGCGTTCGCGGTCGCGTTCTTCGGCGATGGCGACGGCGTCCGGGTTCAGTTCGATCACGGCATTGATGCGCGGGCCGGCCTTGTCGATGGCGGCGATGCGCGCCAGGTATTGCCGCACCAGGGACTTCGAACTCAGCTTGCCGGCCGCCATCTGCGCCTGCTGCTCCTGGACGCCGGCGTCCAGGATACTGGAACCTGCCGCGTTTTTCGATGTGGCGGCGCTGGCCACCTGCGCCATCCCGGCCGCCGCGCCTGCCGCCACACCCGCACCCACGCCAAGCCGAACGAAATCCCTGCGTTTCATACAATCCTCCGTGTCAGATAATGCATGAGCATAGCAGTTAAGTTGCCCATGTGACACGCATGCTTGTGGCGGCGCCCTTAGCGCGGACGGTATTGCGGCAGATTCGGTGCGCGCAGGCGTTCCGGCATCCCGCGCGCCATGCCTTGCATCGGATGGTCCACGCCTTCTTTTGCCGGGCGCGCCAGTTCGGCGGCGGCACAGCAGGCCTCGGCATCGAGGGCACGGCTTTTCCGGTAACGGCAGAACATGCAGACTTGCGGTTTGTTCATGGTATCATCCCCTTAAAGCGGAACACGATTCCGAATTATAACCAGAACGTTGTTCCGTTTAATAGATATTTTTTATGGATACGAAGTCGAACCAGGAAGAAGTGGTAAAAGGCGCGGACGATCAGCCGCGCAGCAAGCGTGTCGACGCCCAGCGCAATCTGCGCGCTCTGCTGGAGGCGGCGATGGAAGTGTTTGCGCAATCGGGCGTCGATGCGCCGGTGCGTGCGATCGCCGAGCGTGCCGGCGTCGGCGTCGGGACGGTCTACCGCCATTTCCCGCAGCGTGCCGATTTGATCGTCGCGGTGATGAAATCGCAGATCGACGACTGCGCGGACGCCGCGGCGACGCTCGCCGCCGAGCACGAACCCGGCGAAGCGCTGGCGCGCTGGATGCAGCGTTACGCGGATTTCATTCTGACCAAGCGCGGCTTATCCCACGCGCTGCAGTCGGGCGATGCGGCCTATGCGGCGCTGCCGGATTATTTTTATGCGCGCCTGCGCCCTGCCCTGGCGTCGCTGCTGCAATCGGCGGTCGAGAAAAACGCGATCCGGCCCGGCTTCTCGGCCGATGAACTGCTGCGCGCGGCGGCCACGCTGTGCAAGGCGAATCCGGACGAGGATCCGGCGCTGACGCGCAGGATGGTGGGCCTGTTGGTGGATGGCCTGCGCTGCCGGAATTGAACGGCGCAGGCAAAAAAAAACGCTGCCGAGGCAGCGTTTTTTCGTTCAGCGATACCAAGGAATTAGTTACGCACGACTTTCTTGTACTCGGCGGTACGGGTGTCGATTTCGATGACGTCGTCCTGGTTGACGAACAGCGGCACCTGGATGGTGAACTGCTTCGACTCGATGGCGTTTTCCAGCTTCGCTTCTTTCATCACGTTACCCGAGGTGTTGCCCTTGACGGCCGGCTCGGTGTAGATGACTTGACGTGCGATGGTGATCGGCAGTTCGACCGAGATGGCCTTGCCGTCGTAGAACACGGCTTCGCATTCCATACCGTCTTTCAGGTAGTTGATGGCGTCGCCCAGGTTCTCTTCTTCGATTTCGTACTGGTTGTACTCTTCGTCCATGAAGACGTACAGCGGATCGGCGAAGTACGAGTAGGTCACCGGCTTCTTGTCCAGCACGACCACGTCGAACTTGTCGTCGCCGCGGAACACGTTTTCCAGCGGTGCGTTGGTCAGAAGATTCTTCATCTTCCACTTGTAGGTGAAGCCCGTGCGGCTCGAGCCGTTGACGTCGGAACGCAGCACGATGAAGGGCTTGGCATCGACCATAATGATGTTGCCAACACGGATTTCTTTAGCGGGTTTCATAGGAATTATTAACCAAAAAATGAGTTGCTGTAACCGAGCATCATACCATGTTATTTTTCCGCCGCCTACCGAAGCGACCGGACGAAACTCAGCAGATTGCTCACCAAATCGCCATTTGCCAACATCTGCGTTTCCCACTCCCGGGCGCGGCGCGTCATCGTTGGCAATTCGGCTTGCAGGGACGGCCAGAGCGCGTCCATGTGTCCTTCCCGCGCATCGTTCCAGCGCAGCGAAAAGTCGACCAGGGCCTGCACATTCACCGCATACTTCTGCAGGAACGCGCGGAGTTTAACATGATGCAAGTTTTCATCTTGCGGATAGATGTGCCAGAGGAAAGGACGGGCTGCCCATTGCGCGCGGACCCAGGAGTCCTCGCCGCGCACGACATTGAAGTCGCAGGCCCAGAGCAGGCGATCATAGTCGGTCTGCGGCATGAAGGGAATCACCCTGAGCGTCAGCGCGCCCTGTGTTGCGGCGGCGCCCGCGTTCGGCTCGGCGCCGATGAAGGCCCGCACCTGCTCGCGCGCCACGCCTTCCGGCACCAGGCAAGTCACTTTAGTGCTGCCCTGCTGCCACACCTGGAACAGCTCCGCCACCGGCGCGTGCGGATAGCAGAACAGGCTGACCTTCAGCGAATGCATCTCCTCCGCGCCGACGCCGAAACGTCCGAGGAAAGCCGCCATCGCCGCGGGGTCGGCCTGGAAACGTTCGCGCTCTTCGACCAGGCCGCGCTCGCGCAGCAGGCCGCCGGTTTTATCCGTGAATCCCGGGAAGAAGAAATGCTTGGTCAGTTTCAGGCGCGGGTGCATGGACGGCAGGCTGTGGCAGCCTTCGACCCATTCCTCGGCGCTCAAGCCTTCGTAATTGAGCCAGACCGGACGCGGCTCGCATTGGGCCATCGCTTCGATATAGCCAGGCGGGATGTCGACGCCGAAAAACTCGATCACCACATCCGGAATATCGGCCGGCGCGAATGCGCCTTCGTTGTCGGGCCAGTGGCGCACGGCGATGCCGCCGATGTCCTGCAGCGCAGCCTGCGTATCGACGGCCGGCCAGATGCGGCGGAAACTCGCCAGGTCGTCGACCCACAGCGTCACCGCGATCCCGTGCTCGCTGTGGAATTGGCGCGCCAGGCGCCAGCAGATGCCGATGTCGCCGTAGTTGTCGACGACTTTGCAAAAGATCGCAAGGGTGCGGGGGAATTCGAGGGACATGATCGTTTGAAAAGAATGGTACGACCAAATAGAAAAACCGGAGCACCTTTCCGCATGCGCGGGCGGTCTGCTCCGGTTTTTTGACTGGCGTCCCCACGGGGATTCGAACCCCGGTACTCACCGTGAAAGGGTGATGTCCTAGGCCTCTAGACGATGGGGACCTAAAACTCTTTACTGCTAAAACTTGGTGGAGGTAAGCGGGATCGAACCGCTGACCTCTTGCATGCCATGCAAGCGCTCTCCCAGCTGAGCTATACCCCCCAATTCGTGCAGCCCGATTGCTGCTGCACTCAATAAAAGAGCCGCTCAAGGCGGCTCCTTGCAATGCTGGCGTCCCCACGGGGATTCGAACCCCGGTACTCACCGTGAAAGGGTGATGTCCTAGGCCTCTAGACGATGGGGACCTAAAACTGTTTTTACTACCTTATGTACTACATTTACTGCCTCGATGGCGCCCTGCTGGGTGGGCAACATCGTAATTCTTGGCGTCCCCACGGGGATTCGAACCCCGGTACTCACCGTGAAAGGGTGATGTCCTAGGCCTCTAGACGATGGGGACCCTGGACTGCTATAAAACGACTCCCTCGAAACTTGGTGGAGGTAAGCGGGATCGAACCGCTGACCTCTTGCATGCCATGCAAGCGCTCTCCCAGCTGAGCTATACCCCCGTTTCGGGAAGACAGTATCATAACATACTGCTTTTACTTCTAACAGCATCGTTTTCACAACGCTGGTACTACCTATTCCAGGGGTCAGATCCCGGTTTACTCGGGTGGGCTCTGACCCCTCTGAATTCTTGGCGTCCCCACGGGGATTCGAACCCCGGTACTCACCGTGAAAGGGTGATGTCCTAGGCCTCTAGACGATGGGGACCCTGGACTGCTTTACTGCTTCTACTTCAGAGTTGGTGGAGGTAAGCGGGATCGAACCGCTGACCTCTTGCATGCCATGCAAGCGCTCTCCCAGCTGAGCTATACCCCCGCAGCGCTGAAGTGCGAGCATTATAGCGGAGGGTCTTGCATTTCGCAAATAGCCAACGAGGGTCGTTTACAGACCTTTCTGAATGCGCGCCAGCACGGTCTCGCGGCCGAACAGTTCCAGCACGGCGTCGATGGCGGGGGTCTGCAGCTGGCCGGTCACCAGCAGGCGCAGCGGCATCGCCAGCTGCGGCATCTTCAGGCCATTCGCTGCCAGCACTTCCTTCATGGCGGCGGACAGCGCCGGCTTGCTCCATTCCACGGTCTGCAGCTTCTCCGCGAACTGCGCCAGCGCCGGACGCACGGCATCGGTCAGGTGCTGGGCCAGCAGCGCAGCATCCGGATTCGGCGTGCGGAAGAACAGCATCGCCGCATCGGCCAGTTCGTTGATGGTGTTGGTGCGTTCCTTCATGAGGCCCAGCACTGCGGCGAGCGGCGGCGCGCCCTCGAACTGCGCGCCTTCGCGCTCCATGATCGGACGCGCCAGGCCGGCCAGGCGCTCGTTGTCCGACTGCTTGATATAGTGGTTGTTCAGCCAGGCGAGCTTTTCGGGATTGAACTGGGCCGCCGACGCGGTCAGGTGCTCCAGGTTGAACCACTCGGTGAACTGCGCCATCGAGAAGATCTCGTCGTCGCCGTGGCTCCAGCCCAGGCGCGCCAGGTAGTTCAGCATCGCCTCCGGCAGGAAGCCCTGCTCCGGGTACTGCATCACGCTGACGGCGCCGTGGCGCTTCGACAGTTTCTGTCCATCCGGGCCCAGGATCATCGGCAGGTGGCCGTACTGCGGCAGTTCGGCGCCCAGCGCACGCAGGATGTTGATCTGGCGTGGCGTGTTGTTCACGTGGTCGTCGCCGCGCAGCACGTGGGTGATCTTCATGTCCCAGTCGTCGACCGCGACACAGAAGTTGTAGGTCGGGGTACCGTCGCCGCGGGCGATGATCAGGTCATCGAGTTCCTTGTTGCCGATCGTGATCGGGCCTTTGACCACATCGGTCCAGGTGACTTCGCCGTCGAGCGGGTTCTTGAAGCGCACCACCGGCTTGACCCCTTCCGGCACCGGCGGGAGCTGCTTGCCCTCTTCCGGGCGCCAGGTGCCATCGTAGCGCGGCTTCTCCCCTAGAGCGCGCATGCGTTCGCGCATCGCTTCGACTTCTTCCGGCGTGCAATAGCACAGGTAAGCAGTACCGGCTTCCAGCATGCTCTTGATGACTTCGCGGTAGCGGTCCATGCGCTGCATCTGGTAGAACGGGCCTTCGTCGTGCTCCAGGCCCAGCCACTTCATGCCGTCCAGGATCGCCTGCACCGCTTCCGGGGTCGAGCGCTCCAGGTCGGTATCTTCGATGCGCAGGATGAAGGTGCCGCCAAAGTGGCGGGCGTAGGCCCAGGAATACAGCGCGGTGCGGGCGCCGCCGAGGTGGAGATAGCCGGTCGGGCTGGGAGCAAAACGGGTACGGACAGTCATGGGTGTTATATAGAAATGGAGTGATATACCAAGGCGGCTATTTTACAGGCTTGTCACTTTGCCTGGCACGCCCTCGCTTCGCATCTCTTGCACGACACGTAATTACTTTACAGAAATTAAGAAAATGGCTACCCTCTCGTATTCCATCAGCATTTTCATCACTTTTCCCGGCCCTCCCTGACGTTCCACCCATGTCGAACGACCCCAGCATCGCTGCCATCGCGCCCCTGCGCGGAGAATTCTCCTGCGCCACCACGGAGATCGGTTTTCTGCACCAGCAGTCGGCCGTGATCCTGCGCGACCTGCGCCGCGGCTTGCTGCTGTCCTCGCTGTTCTATCTGGTGTTCGGCGCTGCCGACATCGCGGCGCTGGGCCTCGAGGGCGCCGCCGCGCCGCTGCTGGCGCGGCTGACGATTCCTTTCATCGCCATGGCCTGCCTGTACTACGCGCGGCGGCCGAATGCCGGCGTGCGTGCGCCCTGCCATGCGGCGAGCGCTTTTACCCTGTTATGGGGCGCCAGTTACTTTGTGGTGATCAGCTACCGCCCCGGCGACATCCTGCTGCACGCGATGTCGTGGGCCGTGATGGCGATGGTGATCCACATCCTGATCCCGAACCGGCTGATCTGCGCCGCCACGATCTCGATCGGCGCGACCCTCGCCTTCCTCGCGCTGGCCTGGCACCAGCATGCGGTCGGCACCCGCTTCCTGACTTCGCTGACCATGCTGCTGATCTGCGCCAATGTGTTCGGCGTGACCGTCGCCCAGCGCCACGCGCGCCTGTGGCGCGAGCAGTACTGGGCCCAGCAGGTGTTGACGAATTTGTCGATCCGCGACCCGCTGACCGGCTCCTACAACCGGCGCCACCTGAACGCCGGCCTGCTCGACGGCGAAATCGCACGCGCCCGCCGCTACCGCCTGAGCCTGTCGCTGATCATGTGCGACCTCGACGGCTTCAAGAAGATCAACGATACCTATGGTCACCACGCCGGCGACGAAATGCTGCGCAGCTTCGCCACCCTGGTGCAGACGATGACCCGCGATGCGATCGACACCGTGGTGCGCTACGGCGGCGAGGAATTCCTGATCATCCTGCCCGAGACGCGGCTCGACGGCGCCCTCGAACTGGCCGAGCGCGTGCGCGCAGCCTTTGCCGAGCAGCGTGTCGAGGTCGATGGCGTCCAGCTCGGCACCACGGCGAGCTTCGGCGTGGTCGGTGCGGAATTCGGCGGCAGCCATGCCGTCACACCGCAGGGCATGATCGCGCTGGCCGATCAGCTGATGTACGAGGCCAAGCATGCGGGGCGCAATCTGGTGCGGGCGAAGCAGCTTGGGCAGCGGGTCGAGACTGTGGGACGGACCGGGTAAGCGCGTGGGCTCGGAGCCCACCCTACCGGCGGCGATACACGTGGGGTGGACACCCCGTGTCCACGTAAATCTATGCGGTACGATGCAGCCTGACCGGCTGCGCCCCATCCAGGGCCCGCGCCCGCAGCTGCCCGCAACCGCCGTCGACGTCCTGTCCGGCCGAGTCGCGCAGCTTGGTCAGAATCCCACGTTCGAACAGCCATGCCGCGATGGCATGCGCCTTGTCCCAGCCGGGCCGCTGGAACGGCAGGCCTTCGTTGGCGTTATACGGAATCATGTTCAGCACGGCGTACTTGCCGCGCAAGAGTTCGATGAGGGCGTCCAGCTCGTCCTGGCCATCGTTCACGCCTTCCAGCAGAGTCCACTGGTACTGGATCGGGTAGCCGGTCAGGCGTGCATAACGCTCGCCCTCCTCTACCAGCTCGCGCGGCGTCAGGCGCGGCGCGCGCGGCAGCAGCTTTTCGCGCAAGGCCGGCCTGGTGGTATGCAGCGACAGCGCCAGCGCCGGCTTCACGCGGCCGGCCGGCAGGCGCTCGAACACGCGCGGGTCGCCGACGGTCGAGAACACCAGGTTCTTGTGCGCGATATTTCCCTCGACGCCCAGCAGCTCGATCGCTTCCATCACGTTGTCGAGATTGTGGGCCGGCTCGCCCATGCCCATGAAGACCACTTTCTTGACCGGCCGCTGGCGGCGCGCCAGCACGACCTGGGCGACGATCTCGCCGCTCGTCACCTGGCGGATCAGGCCGCCCTGCCCGGTCATGCAGAACCGGCAGCCGACCGCACAGCCGACCTGGCTCGACACGCAAACGCCATCGCGCGGCAGCAGCACCGATTCGACGGTCTGGCCATCAGCCAGGCCGACCAGCAGCCGCGCCGAGCCGTCTTCCGCCGGGTGGGTGCTGAGGATGCGTGCCAGGCCGTCGAGTTCCTGGTCGATCTGCGGCAGGGCTTCCCTGACCGGCTTGGGCAGGAAGTCCATGGGACGGCGTCGGCCGTGGTCGTGGCCGGCGTTGCGGACCCAGTCGCGCAGGATGCGGTCTTCGTGGAGTGGGAGGGCGCCGAGGGCGCGCAGGCGGGTGCGGAGGGATTCGATGCGCATCTTGTTGACCCGTCGTTCCCGCGGAGGCGGGAACCCAAGTTCTGCATGCGTGTCGACAACTCAACAAACTTGGATTCCCGCCTGCGCGGGAAGTCGGGTTGGGCAATGCCCGACACGACAGGATAGCTATTTAGTCGTTCTTGACGACGATGGTCGGGAACTTGGCGCTCATGTCCTTCGCCTTTTCCGCCACCTTCACCGCCACCTTGCGCGCGATCTGCTTGTAAATAGCGGCGACCGGACCGTCCGGCTCGGCCACCACGGTCGGCGTGCCGGCATCGGCCTGCTCGCGGATCGACAACTGCAGCGGCAGGCGGCCGAGGAAGTCGACGCCAAAGTCGGCGCACATCTTTTCGCCGCCGCCTTCGCCGAAGATCGCCTCATGATGGCCGCAGTTCGAGCAGATGTGCATGCTCATGTTCTCGACCACGCCCAGGATCGGGATGCCGACCTTCTCGAACATCTTCAGGCCCTTGCGCGCGTCCAGCAGGGCGATGTCCTGCGGGGTGGTGACGATCACGGCGCCGGTGACCGGCACTTTCTGCGACAGGGTCAGCTGGATGTCGCCGGTGCCCGGCGGCATGTCGACGATCAGGTAGTCCAGTTCGCGCCAGTTGGTCTGCTCCAGCAATTGCTGCAGGGCCTGGGTGACCATCGGGCCGCGCCAGACCATCGGCTCGTCCGGATCGATCAGGAAGCCGATCGACGAAACTTGCACGCCATGGTTCTCCAGCGGCTCCATGGACTTGCCGTCCACGGTTTGCGGACGGCCATTGATGCCCAGCATGGTCGGCTGCGAGGGGCCGTAGATATCGGCGTCCAGCACGCCGACGCTGGCACCTTCCGCGGCCAGTGCCAGCGCCAGGTTGACGGCGGTGGTCGACTTGCCGACGCCGCCCTTGCCCGAGGCCACGGCGATGATGTTCTTCACGTTCGGCATGACCTTCAGGCCACGCTGGACGGTGTGCGAGATGATCTTCGAGCTGACGTTGACGCTGACGTTCTGCACGCCAGGCAGCTTGCGCAGCGCCTCGATCACGCTGTTGCGCACCAGGGCGAACTGGCTCTTGCCCGGGTAGCCGAGTTCGATATCGAGGGCGATATTGCCGCCGTCGACCTGGATGTTCTTGGCCAGGCGGGTGCTGACGTAATCTTTGTTGGTATTGGGATCAATGACCGCCGACAGGGCAGTCTTGACGTCTTCTACAGTGATGCTCATTGGGTTCTCCGGGTGTGATGCGCAAGAGTTTAGCGTATTTCAAGCTGAAGCACCCTCTGACCGTTTAGGGTCATCCGCTGGTAAAATGCTTTTTTTCACCTATCGACTCCCCTTTTCGATCATGACACGCAAGCTGTTCGTCACCACCGCCCTGCCCTACGCCAACGCCGCCTTCCACATCGGCCACATGATGGAATACATCCAGGCCGACATCTGGGTCCGCTTCCAGCGAATGCAGAAGGACGACGGCCAGCAGCGCACGGTGCACTTCGTCGGCGCCGACGATACCCACGGCACGCCGATCATGATCGCCGCCGAAAAGGAAGGCGTGACGCCGCAGGAGTTCGTGGCGCGCATCGCCGCCGGCCGCGCGCAATACCTGGACGGCTTCCACATCGCCTTCGACAACTGGTATTCGACCGATTCGCCGGAAAACGTCGAGCTGTCGCAGGGCATCTACCGCAAGCTGGTTGACGCCGGCCTCATTTATACCAAGACCGTCGACCGCTTCTACGACACCGCCAAGGGCATGTTCCTGGCCGACCGCAACATCAAGGGCGAGTGCCCGGTCTGCCACGCCAAGGACCAGTACGGCGACAACTGCGAAGTCTGCGGCGCCGCCTACCAGCCGACCGAGCTGATCAATCCGTTCTCGGTGTTCACCGGCTCGACCCCGATCCTGAAGCCGTCAGAGCAGTATTTCTTCAAGCTGTCCGACCCGCGCTGCTTCCAGTTCCTGAAGGAATGGCTGAACACCCCGGGCCGCCTGCAGCCGGAAATGGTCAACAAGGTCTCGGAATGGCTCGGCGAGAACGGCGAAAAGCTGGCCGACTGGGACATTTCGCGCGACGCGCCCTACTTCGGCATCCCGATTCCTGATGCACCGGGCAAGTTCTTCTACGTCTGGCTGGACGCGCCGGTCGGCTACCTGGCATCGCTGAAGAATTACTTCGAAAAGAAGGGCCTCGACTACGAAGCCTTCCTGAACGACCCGGCCGCCGAGCAGGTGCACTTCATCGGCAAGGACATCGTCTCCTTCCACCTGCTGTTCTGGCCGGCGATGCTGAATTTCTCGAAGCACCCGATCATCGACAAGCTGAAGGTCAATGTCCACGGCCACCTGACCGTGAACAACGAAAAGATGTCGAAGTCGCGCGGCACCGGCATCTCGCCGCTGCGCTACCTGGAACTCAAGATGAATCCGGAGTGGCTGCGCTACTACCTGGCGTTCAAGCTGAACAGCAAGGTCGAGGACCTGGACTTCACCGGCGAAGACTTCGTCGCCCGCGTCAACAGCGACCTGATCGGCAAGTACGTGAACATCGCCAGCCGCTGCGCCGGCTTCATCGCCAAGAAATTCGACGGCAAGCTGGCCGCCGAGCTGTCGCCGAAAGCGAAGGAATGGATCGCCCGCGCCCTGAACGGCGAAGACGGCGAGCGCCAGACCGCCATCGCCGCCAGCTACGAAGCACGCGAGTTCGGCCGCGCCCTGCGTGAAATCATGGCCATCGCCGACGTCGCCAACCAGTACGTCGACGAGAACAAGCCCTGGCTGCTGGCCAAGGACGAAACGAAGGTCGCGGAACTGCACGAAGTCTGCACCACCGCGCTGATCCTGTTCCGCCAGCTGAGCATCATGCTGTCGCCGGTACTGCCGCACGTGGCGTCGCGCGTCCAGGAATTCCTGGGCGATGCCGCCTTCTCGTGGGAAGACACCCAGGGCGAGAACGTCTACAACAGCATGCTGGGCCGCACCATCGGCGCCTACAGCCACCTGATGCAGCGCGTGGATGCCAAGATGGTCGAGGATCTGTTCGACAAGCCTGCCGCACCAGCCGTTGCCGCCCCGGCCCCGGCCGCCAGCGCCGCCAAGCCGGAAGCGCCGGCCGCCGACCTGCCTGCCGCCGAAGCCGGCGATATCGAAGAACTCGCGCCGGAAATCTCGATCGACGACTTCACCAAGATCGACCTGCGCGTTGCCAAAATCGTCAACTGCGAACACGTCGAAGGTTCGAGCAAGCTGCTGCGCCTGACCCTGGACGTGGGCGAAGGCCGCTACCGCAACGTGTTCTCGGGCATCAAGTCGGCTTACCAGCCGGAGCAGCTGATCGGCAAGCTGACCGTGATGGTCGCCAACCTGGCGCCGCGCAAGATGAAGTTCGGCGTCTCGGAAGGCATGGTGCTGTGCGCCTCCGCCAAGGACGAAAAGACCGATCCGGGCCTGTACGTGCTGGAACCGATCGCGGGCGCCAAGCCGGGCATGCGTATCCGCTGAGCTATTAATTTCCGTGCAAGCGTAGCTATAATGCGCTTTTTCGAAACTCTTGAGTGGTAGCAAATAAAATGACCGAATACAAAGCCCTGCGACACATCCCGCAAGCGAACCTGTTCCGTCAAGGCGACGTCTTTGTGCTGTTCGGCGAGCTGTTCGGCCGTGGTTACGTGAACGGCCTGATCGACGAAGCGCGCAAGGCCGGCATGACCATCCTGGGCATCACCGTGGGCCGCCGCAACGACGACGGCACCCTGCGCGCCCTGACCGCCGAAGAGCATGCGGAAGCGGAAGCCAAGCTGGGCGGCCGCATCATCAACGTGCCGCTGATGGCCGGTTTCGACATGGACGCACCGGCGGGCGAACAGAACCCGACCGAGATGCTGTCCGGCGTTACCCTCAAGAGCTGGCAGGAAGACAAGCTGGACTGGGACAAGATCGAGCAGTGCCGCCAGGCCGGCGTGGCCCGCTTCACCGAGTCGGCACGCCAGTCGATGCTTGAGATCGACAAGCTGATCCCGGACGGCGCGAACGTCTTCTTCGCCCACACCATGGCCGGCGGCATCCCGCGCATCAAGGCTTTCCTGGCCATCGCCAACCGCATCTACAAAGGCCGCGGCGAGCGCTTCATGTCCTCGCGCGCCCTGCTCGACAGCGACCTGGGCAAGCTGATCCTGATGAACTTCGATGAAGTCTCGGCCAACACCCTGAAGCACCTGATCGACGCGTCCGCGGCGATCCGCGCGCGCGTCGAATCGAAAGGCGGCCAGGTGCGCTACACGGCCTACGGCTACCACGGCACCGAGGTGCTGATCGGCGGCGAGTACAAGTGGCAGACCTACACCAACTACACCCAGGGCTACGCCAAGATGCGCCTGGAGTCGATCGCCGAAGCCGCCTGGAAACAGGGCATCGCCGCGACCGTCTTCAACTGCCCGGAAATCCGCACCAATTCGTCGGACATCTTCGTCGGCGTCGAACTCTCGCTGTTCCCGCTGCTGGCTGCGCTGAAGAAGGAAGACGGCGGCGCCTGGGCGCAGGCACAATGGGATGCCTGCGAACGCCTGCTGAACGAAGGCGAGTCGGTGCAGGGCATCCTCGACAAGCTGGAAACCTACCTGCAGACCGACACCCTGGCCGGCTACCGCAACTACGAAGCCTGGCCGATGGACAATTCGCCGGAACTGGCCGAGCTGATGATCGGCACCGCCGACGAGATCACCGGCCTGCACCAGGACAAGAAGGCGCTGGTCACCGACCTGCTGTCTTCGCTGGTGGTGGAAGGCACCGGTCCGCTGATGTTCCATGGCGCGGCCGAGAAGATCGCGCCGGTGCTGTGGCTCAACCACGACATCATCGCCCGCCAGCTGAACGCGCAGCACAAGTAAGACGCTGCCGCGCGGTAAAATCGAACGTTTGCACTTTTTGAGAATGTAAAGAGCACCATGGGCCTGTTCACGAAACACTCGAATTACGAATCCGACCACACCAAGTTCATCAAGGAACTGAAAGAAAAGACCCCGGGCATGGACGAGCGCCAGGTTGCCGGCCGCTCCCTGCTGTGGGACAAGGCGCCGCTGTCGCTGGACGAACAGCGCCGCATCGCCGAATCGCGCCTGCGCCAGAACGCCTACCCGTATCAGACCAAGGTCTGAGTCCGGCTGAGGGCAGAGGCTGACGACGATGGCGCCCGAGCAGGCGGCCGGCGCCCCGGCGCTTCCTGAAGGGAGTGCCGATTCCACGCCGGACGGCGACACCATCCTCGACGCCGACCTGCAGGCGTCGAGCGCAGCACACGATGCGGCCGAGGGCGCCATCGCCCGCCTCTACGGCGAGCCGCTGCTGCGCCTGCCGAACGACCTGTACATTCCGCCCGACGCGCTCGAAGTCTTCCTCGATGCCTTCGAAGGTCCGCTCGACCTGCTGCTGTACCTGATCCGCAAGCAGAACTTCAACATCCTCGACATCCCGATGGCGCAGGTGACCCTGCAATACCTGGAATACGTCGAGCAGATCCGCAAGAGCAACCTGGAGCTGGCGGCCGAGTACCTCTTGATGGCAGCGATGCTCATCGAGATCAAGTCGCGCATGCTGCTGCCCAAGCGCCAGGACGACCTGGTGGAGGATGTCGGCGATCCGCGCGCGGAGCTGGTACGGCGCCTGCTGGAATACGAGCAGATCAAGACCGCCGCGCAACAGGTCGGCTCCCTGCCCCAGCTGGACCGCGACTTCCTGCGACCCTCGCTGCCGGTCGAGCAAGGGCTGGCGCCGGTATGGCCGCATGTCGACCCGCACGATCTGCAGCGCGCCTGGATGGACGTGCTGCGCCGCGCCAAGCTGACCCAGCATCATCGGATCGGCCGCGAGGAACTCTCGGTGCGCGAGCACATGTCGGCGATCCTGCGTACACTGCAGTCGAACCGCTTCGTTGAATTCTCGGACCTGTTCCAGGGGCAAGCCAGCGTGCCGGTCGTGGTCGTGCACTTCGTGGCCATGCTCGAGCTGGCCAAGGAAACCCTGATCGAAATTACCCAGGCCGAACCATTCGCGCCGATCTACGTCAGGCTGGCATATTCGCCGGCCTGAGCCTTACAAAGACACCATGAAAATCATCTCCACCATCGACGAACTGCGCGACCAGCTGCGCGGACAACTGCGCACCGCCTTCGTTCCGACCATGGGCAACCTGCACGAGGGCCACCTTTCGCTGATGCGCCTGGCGCGCCGGCACGGCGACCCGGTGGTCGCCTCGATCTTCGTCAACCGCCTGCAATTCGGCCCGAACGAAGACTTCGACAAATACCCGCGCACCTTCCAGGCCGACGTCGAGAAGCTGGAAAGGGAAGGCGTCTACGTGCTGTTCGCGCCGACCGAGAAGGACCTGTACCCGGAGCCGCAGGAATACCGCGTGCTGCCGCCCAACGACCTGGGCAACATCCTCGAAGGCGAGTTCCGCCCGGCCATGTTCCCGGGCGTGTGCACGGTGGTGACCAAGCTGTTCTCCTGCGTGCAGCCGCGCGTGGCCGTGTTCGGCAAGAAGGATTATCAGCAGCTCATGATCATCCGTAACATGGCGCGCCAACTGGCGATGCCGACCGAGGTCATCGGCGCCGAGACCTTCCGCGCCGACGATGGCCTGGCGCTCTCGTCGCGCAACGGCTACCTGTCCAGCGACGAGCGCGCCGAGGCGCCTTTCCTGTACCAGACGCTCAACTACGTGGCCGAGCAGAGCCGTGCCGGCCATGGCGACTTGCTGGCCCTGGAACAGGAGGCGATGGACCGCCTGGCGGCCCGCGGCTGGAAGCCGGACTACGTCTCGATCCGCAAGCGCATGAACCTGCAGGCGCCGAGCCGTGACGAATACCTTGCCGGCGAGCAATTGGTCGTCCTGGCTGCGGCCAAGCTGGGCAATACGCGCCTGATCGATAATCTGGAAATCTGAAGCACGCTACTTTCTTATTTGAAATTACCCTGTAGATTTTGGCAATTCCGTTTGCTAGAATGTACAGGGCAACACTTTTTACCCAAACCACGTAAAAAGATTCAAGGAGTAGTCCCGTGACCGACATGGCCACCACCCAGATGCGCAAGGGCCCGCCCAAGCTGAGCGACGCCGTCCAGCGCATCCCAGCGAACACCGGCTCGCACGCGATGAGCGACGCCTTCCAGATCTTCGATACCCTGTCGACCCTGGCCCAGACCGGCGAAGCGATCACCGTCTATCCGATGGGCCAGGATTGCGTCATGGCGCGCATCGACGCCGTCGATCCGGACCGCCGCTCCTTCATCCTCGACCTGGCCGAAGACAGCATCCTGGCCGAGGGCAAGGCGGACTTCGTGGCCTCGCTGGGCGGGAATGCCAAGATCCAGTTTTCGCTGGACGCCAACTGGAGCATCGTGAGCGGCCGCAGTCACGCCGTCGAGCTGCCGCTGCCGGACAGCTGCCAGGTACTGAACCGGCGCGCCGAAGCCCGCCTCGACACCCCGCTGGGCGGCCACTACGGTGCCCGCTTCACCTATCTCGGCAAAGTGTTCGAGCTGCCGCTGTACGACTTCTCGGTCGGCGGTGTCGGCCTGCGTGCGACGCCGGAGCAGGCCTACGAGCTCTACGTCGGCAAGAAGCTGGAAGGCGTCGAACTGGAACTCGGACCGTCGCTGAGCATCATGGCCGACCTCGAAATCCGCCTGCTGCGCCCCTTCCGCACCTTCCTGCTGGGTGAGCAGGTGCAGGTCGGCTGCCGCATCTCGAACATCAGCATGCAGATGAAGCAGCGCCTGGAGCGGGCCGTGAGCAAGGTGCAGCTGAAGCGCTGAAGTTTTGCGCTCGGCACCAGCCTCAGGTGGTGACGCTCTGCGCCCAGGCCAGCGCACTCAGATGCGCCTTGTTGACATCCAGCGGACTGATCTCGAGCGCGGCCGCCATCGACGCCACCAGCTGCGAATTCAGCTCGCAGGCCTCGGCCAGCGCCAGGTAGGGACCGTAGGCGCCGCCGCGCGTCAGCAGCGCCCGCACCACCTCTTCCGGCAGCTGGATGGTGTCCAGCACTTCCTTCATCGGCAGGCCCAGCAGGCGGTCCAGCAGCGAGAACATGCCGGCGACGAACAGGTATTCGCTCTCCGCGCGCGGCAGGAATTTCTGGCCCAGCAGTTCGCACAGGCGTGCGCGCACGACCGCGGTTTCCATCAGCACCGGCGAGTAGCCGCTCGAGCTGGCCGTGGCCAGCAGCAGCACCAGCCAGCGGTACAGCGGCGCGTAGCCGAGCATGGCGATGGCCTGGCGCAGCGACTCGACCTGGCGGCCGGCGCCGAAACCCGCCGAGTTGATGAAGCGCAGCAGCTTGTAGATCAGGGCCGGGTCGCGCTTGAGCACCGCTTCGATCTTAGGCACGTCCTCGTTGTTCTGCACCATCTGCATCAGCTGCAGGATGATGGCCTGGGCCGGATTCATGCCCTTGACGTTGCCGCCGGTGCGCGGCGTCAGGTGCAGCTTGCCCACAAAGGCATCCAGGCCCAGCGCGGCGCAGGCGTCGTAGTCGGCCCAGGTCGCGACCGGGCGGCCGACCATGCGCAGCTGCGATTGCTTGACGGCCGCATAGGTGCGCGCCTGGGTTGCGACGTCGGCGCCCGTGAAGCGTACTTCGGCGTAGGAAGCCACCGAGGACAGGTTCTTGCCCAGCAGGTCGAGATTGGCGCCGCGCAGCGAAATGCCGACGCCGCCCACGCGCAGGGCCTGCACGGCGGCGCGGGTGTCGGGATTGGCGAGTTCGCGGGTGCTCATCGAGAGCACGGTGCGCTCCGGCGGCAGCGCGTGCAGGGCATCCGTCGAGAGCATGGCCGGCACGGCGTCGAGGAACAGCAGCTTCTCGCGCAGCAGCCAGCCGTGCTCTTCGTCGACCAGCTGCTCGGCCACGAAGCCGACCAGCGATTCGAGGTCGGCGGCGCCGACTTCCCTTCCGTTCTGCTGTTGCCAGCAGAGTTCATAACCAATCACGCGCTGCTTGGGGTCAAGCAGAGGTTCACGGACGATGAAGTTGGTCTGATGCATTTTATGAACACCGGGTGAAACTGGGGAGACACGATGCGCCGTCCGCAGGCGCACCGCTACATCGGGAGATCAGAAGCCGAGGCTGTCCAGCAGGTCGTCGACCTGGCCCTGGTCGGCCACCACTTCGCTGTTGCCCTCAGGGTTGATCTGCGGGCCATTGATTAAGCTGTTACTGAGCAGGCCGTTGTCGAATTCGCGCTTGACCTCGGCCGGGGCGAAATCGACCAGTACCTGGACCAGCTGCTTTTCCAGGTTCTGGGCGATGCCGGTGATGCGCTTGATCACCTGGCCGGTCAGGTCCTGGAAGTCCTGGGCCATCATGATGTCCATCAGATGACCGCGGGTGGCGGCGGCGCTGCTGCGCGATTCGGCGAGCGAGGCGACGGTGCGTTCGGCCAGCGCGCGCCATTCCGGCGAGCCTTCGCCGCTGTCGAGCAGCGACTGCCAGGCCTTGGTGAGTTCCACGGCCGCGCTGTCGATGCCGTCCTGCAGCGGTGCGGCGGCGTCGGTCGCGTCCAGCACGCGCTTGGCGGCATCTTCCGACAGGCGCGCCACGTAATCGAGACGGTCGCGCGCATCCGGGATGTCGCTGGCGGCTTTTTCGATCAGCTTGTCCAGGCCCAGTCCGCGCAGGCTCTCGTGGAGCGCGCGGGTCATGTGCCCGATCCGGCTCAGGACCTCGTCGTGCGAGCCCGGGTCGGCCGTCTGCTCAGTCATTTTACTTCCCCATCTTTTCGAAAATCTTGTTCAGCTTTTCGTCCAGCGTGGCGGCAGTGAAGGGCTTGACCACATAGCCGTTGGCGCCCGCTTGCGCGGCCGCGATGATGTTTTCCTTCTTCGCTTCGGCGGTCACCATCAGCACCGGCAGGCCGGCCAGGGCGGGATCGGCACGGATGTTCTGCAGCATGGTCAGGCCGTCCATGTTCGGCATGTTCCAGTCCGAGACCACGAAGTCGAACTGTTCGCTGCGCAGTTTGGCCAGGGCCATGACGCCGTCTTCGGCTTCGTCAACGTTGGCGTAACCCAGTTCCTTCAACAGATTCCGCACGATGCGGCGCATCGTCGAGAAATCGTCAACAACTAAAAAACGCATCTTTGGATCAGCCATGAATTACTCCGTTGTTACTCTATCTGAATATATTGGTTGGACTTCGGCACTGCGTGGACTGCTGCACTGCGAAACAGGCCTAAGCATAGCATTTTTGTTGCTCTACGGCGATAAAACCGAGGGGAAAGCGATGTGGGCGAATCAAACGCGCAACGCCCGGCCGCCCTGCGCGGCGAGATGGCCGAGGACCATGCCCGGCAGTGCCGTCAGCGCCCCCACCTCATGGGTCGCGCCGACCGCAATCGCCTCGCGCGGCATGCCGAACACGACGCAAGAGGCTTCGTCCTGGGCGAAATTGTAGGCCCCGGCGCCCTTCATTTCCAGCATACCCTGCGCGCCGTCCTTGCCCATGCCGGTCAGGATCACCCCGACCGCATTCTTGCCGGCCGCCAGTGCCGCGGAACGGAACAGCACGTCCACCGACGGGCGGTGGCGGTTGACCGGGTCGGTCTGTTCGATCCTGGTCATGTAGTTGGCGCCGGAGCGCGTCAGCAGCAGGTGCGAGTGGCCGGGCGCGATGTAGGCGTGGCCCGGCAGCACGCGCTCGTTGCCCTGGGCTTCGGTCACGCTGATGCGGCACAGCGAATCCAGGCGCTTGGCGAAGGAACTCGTGAAACCTTCCGGCATGTGCTGGGCGATCAGGATGCCCGGGCAGTCGGACGGCATCTGCATCAGGAATTCGCGGATCGCTTCGGTGCCACCGGTGGAGGCGCCGATGATGATCAGCTTTTCGGACGAAGTCAGCGGACTGCGCAGCTGCGGCAGCTGGGCGCTGGGCGGCGGCGCATGCAGGGTGCGCGGTTTCAGGCGCGCGCGGGCGGCGCCGCGGATCTTGTCGGCGATGAGTTCGGTGTACTCGCGCATGCCGGACTGGATCGAGATCTTCGGCTTGGTGACGAAGTCGACCGCGCCCAGTTCCAGCGCACGCATCGTGATCTCGGAGCCGCGCTCGGTCAGCGAAGAGACCATCAGCACCGGCATCGGGCGCAGGCGCATCAGCTTTTCGAGGAAGTCGAGGCCGTCCATCTTCGGCATCTCGACGTCGAGCGTGAGCACGTCGGGGTTGGTCCGCTTGATCAGCTCGCGCGCGACCAGCGGATCGGGCGCGGTGCCCACCACTTCCATGTCCGGCTGCGAGTTGACGATCTCGGTCATCACGCTGCGGATCAGGGCGGAATCGTCGACGATCGCGACTTTGATCTTGTTCGTGGAATGCATACTGTGCCCTTTCGTCAGAACAGGTCGATATCGCCGCCGACCGGCGCGACCTTGAGGCGGCTGGCGTAATCGAGCTCGCGCTTCGCCAGCGTATCGTTATGGGTTTGCATCAGCTTCTTGACCAGCACCTTGCCGGTGCGCGGGAAGAAGTACACCTTGCGCGGGTAGATGTCGTTCAGGTCTTCGGCCAGCACCGGGATGCGCTCGGTCTTCAGGAACTGCATCACGAAAGCCGCGTTGCGCTCGCCCACGTTCATGGCCGAGAAACCGCGCAGCACGGCGCCGCCGCCGAACACCTTCGCTTCCAGATGCTCGCGGCGCGCGCCGGCCTTCAGCAGATCGTTGATCAGCACTTCCATCGCATAGGTCCCGTAGCGCATCGACGCCGATACCGGGTTGCCGGGATCGCCGCCGTCCGGCAGCATGAAGTGGTTCATGCCGCCCAGGCCCTTGACGCGGTCGCGGATGCAGGCCGAGACGCAGGACCCGAGCACCGTCACGATCAGCATGTCCTTGGGCGTGTAGTAGTACTCGCCCGGCAGGATTTTGGCGGCCTGGCAGTCGAAGGTGCGGTCGTAATAGACGTTGGTGGCAAAGTGGCTGTTGGTATCCATGGTGCTGCTTCTCTCGATGAACTCAGGCGAGTTCGTACACCGTCTTGCCGCGCAGGCGCAGCGAGTCGGACACATACAGGAAATTCTCGGAGTGCCCGGCAAACAGCAGGGCGTCCGGCTTCATCAGGGGCACGAAGCGCTTCAGGATCTTGCGCTGGGTGTCCTTGTCGAAGTAGATCATCACGTTGCGGCAGAAGATCACGTCGAACGGGCCCTTCAGGTCCCAGTCGTCGGCCAGCAGGTTGAGCTGGCGGAAGGTGATCAGGCTGCGCAGTTCGGGACGCACCCGCACCAGGCCCTCCTGGGCGCCCTTCCCCTTCAGGAAGAAGCGGCGCTTGCGCTCGACTTCCAGCTTGTCGATGCGTTCGATCGGATAGACGCCGGCGCCGGCAGTGGCCAGTACGTTGGTGTCGATGTCGGTCGCGATGATGGACACCGGCGGCGTGAGCGTGTTGAACGCCTCGCACAGGGTCATCGCGATCGAGTAGGGTTCCTCGCCGGTCGAACTGGCCGAACACCAGATCGTCAGCGGGGTGGACGGATGCTGGCGGCGCGCCTTGAGCGCGTGCTCCGCCAGCAGCGGGAAGTGGTGAGACTCGCGGAAGAACGAGGTCAGGTTGGTGGTCAGCGCATTCGTGAAGGCTTCCCATTCCTGCCCGTTGGGGCCGCTGAGCTTTCCGGCTTCGAGCGCATCGAGATAGCGCGCGAAGGATTCGATGCCGGTCGCGCGCAGACGGCGCGCGAGGCGGCTGTAGACCATTTCCTGCTTGCTGTCGGCCAGCGAGATGCCGGCGCGCTGGTAGATCAGTCCGCGCACGCGCTCGAAGTCCGCGCGCGTGAACTCGAATTCCTTGCCGGTTTCCTGCTTGGTATGAAGCGGCACGTTATTACCTTTGGGTGTGTGAAGATGAAGCCAGCCCTGCGCCGCGCTGCCGAAATCCGGATGCTTACGCTGCCATTCTGTCGATCAGGCCCATCTCGCTGGACGACATCAGGCGATCGATGTCGATCAGGATCAGCATGCGCTCGTCGACGGTGCCGAGGCCCATCAGATAATCGGAGTTGAAGGCGGTGCCCATTTCCGGCGCCGGCTTGACCTGGTCCGGCGTCAGGGTGGTGACGTCCGACACGCTGTCCACGACCATGCCCATGATGCGGCCGCCGATGTTCAGGATGATCACGACGGTGAACTGGTCGTAGGTCGGGGTGCCGAGCTTGAACTTGATGCGCATGTCGACCACCGGGATGATGATGCCACGCAGGTTGATCACGCCCTTGATGAATTCGGGGGCGTTGGCGATGCGGGTCACGGCTTCGTAGCCGCGGATTTCCTGCACCTTCAGGATGTCGATCCCGTATTCCTCGGAGCCGAGGGTGAAGGCGAGGTATTCGCTGCCGCTGCCGTCGCGCGCGTCGGCGGGCTTGGTGGTCTGTTGAGTGGACATGGCGGTTCCTAAGTTCAGGTTGATTTTCGGTTTTTATGAGACGACGGTATCGTCCGTCAGCTGACGCGAGGAGCGCAGCAGCGCAGCCACGTCGAGGATCAGCGCCACGCCGCCATCGCCGAGGATGGTGGCGCCGGAGATCCCGGCCACCTTGCGGTAGTTCGATTCGAGGTTCTTGACCACGACCTGCTGCTGGCCCACCAGTTCGTCGACGAACAGCGCGGCCTTGCGGCCTTCGGTTTCGAGGATCACCAGGATCCCTTCGGCCGGATCGGTAAAGCGCGGCACGATGTTGAACATCTGGTGCAGCGGGACCAGCGGCAGGTATTCGCCGCGCACCTTGACCACGCGGCCCTGCCCGGCGATGTCCTTGACGTCGGCCCGCGCAGGCTGCAGCGACTCGACCACGAAGCCGAGCGGCAGGATGTAGATCTCGTCGCCGCAGCGGATCGACATGCCGTCCAGGATCGCCAGCGTCAGCGGCAGCGAGATCAGGATGGTGGTGCCGAAGCCCTTGGCCGAGCGGATGTCGATGGTGCCGCCCATCTGCGTGATGTTGCGCTTGACGACGTCCATGCCGACCCCGCGTCCGGAGACGTCGGTGACGATTTCGGCAGTCGAGAAGCCCGGCGCGAAGATCAGCTGCCAGACCTCGGCGTCGCTCATGTTCTCGGACACCGGCAGGCCGTTCTCGCGGGCCTTGGCCAGGATCCGTTCGCGATTCAGGCCGCCGCCATCGTCGGCCACCTCGATCACGATGTTGCCGCCCTGGTGGGCGGCGGACAGGAACAGGCGCCCCGATTCCGACTTGCCGGCGGCCACGCGGGCGGCCGGCATCTCGATGCCGTGGTCGATCGAATTGCGCACCAGGTGGGTCAGCGGATCGACGATGCGTTCGATCAGGCCCTTGTCCAGTTCCGTCGCCGCGCCGTTGGTGATGAAGTCGACCTTCTTGCCGAGCTTGCCGGCCAGGTCGCGCACCATGCGCGGGAAGCGCGAGAACACGAAGTCCATCGGCATCATGCGGATCGACATCACCGCTTCCTGCAGGTCGCGGGTATTGCGGGTCAGTTGCGACACCGACGCCAGCAGGCGCTGGTGGACCATCGGATCGAGGCCGTCGCTGCGCTGCTCGATCATGGCCTGGGTGATCACCAGTTCGCCGACCAGGTTGATCAGCTGGTCGACCTTCTCGATCGAGACGCGGATCGAGCCCGCTTCGGCGTGCGCGTGGGCGGCATCGGCGGCCTTCTTGGAGGCTTTCTTCTCGGCGGCGGCGTCGGCCGCGTCGAGCGCTTCCGGACGGCTCTGCACGGCCACCGCCGGCTGCGGCGCTTCCGGCACGATGCCGGCTTCGAGGCGGATCTGTTCGATCGGCTGGAAGAAGCCGTAGCCGCGCTCGTCGTCGGACAGCTCGGCCTGGGTACTCTCGGCCGGCTCGTTCGGATCGAAGAAGCCGTAGCCCTGCTCGTCCTCGATGCGGGCACGTTCAAGCGCCTCGATCGCGCGCTGCTCGGGCGTGAGCGGCGGCGCTTCGAAGATCTTCAGGTCTTCCGGATTCAGCACGAACGAGCAGATCGCGACGATGTCGTCCAGGCCCTCGTGGGTCATGATGATCAGGGCGCTGCGCCCGCCCGCCAGCGGCGTCACCGAGACGCGGCCCAGCAGGCCGAGTTCGTCGACCAGGGCGTTGACGTCGCGCTGCGGAATGTCCGGCAGCTCGATCTTGTAGCGGTGCGCGCCCTCGCGCACTTCCTGCTTCTGTTCGGCGTGCAGGAAGGACGGCACGGTCGGCTGGTGCGCCGCCACGATGACGCCTTCGGACAGGTCGTGCAGCATCATGCGCACGTTGGCGACCGCTTCCTGGTCCACGCTGGCGCCGTGACGGTGGCCGTCCAGCTGCATCTTGAGGATGTCCTTGGCCGCCAGGAAGGCGTCCACGTGCTGGCTGGTGAGGGACATCTCACCCTTGCGGATGCGGTCCAGCAGCGACTCCAGCACGTGGGTCACTTCGCTCATGTCGTTCAGGCCGAAGGTCGACGCCCCGCCCTTGATCGAGTGCGCGGTGCGGAAGATCGCGTTCAGGTCTTCCGCGTCCGGCGTGGCGATATCGACGGCCAGCAGCAGACGCTCCTTTTCGGCGAGGAGTTCTTCCGCCTCGTCGAAAAAGACCTGGTAGAACTGGCTGATGTCGATGGTCATGATGTGTCGCTCGTCGGCGCTTAGCCGATCACCTTCTTGACCACCTCGATCAGGCGCTGCGGATCGAAGGGCTTGACCAGCCAGCCGTTGGCGCCGGCCGCGCGGCCCTTCGATTTCATCTCGTCCGAGGATTCGGTGGTCAGCATCAGGATGGGCACCTTGGCATAGGTCGGCAGGCCGCGCAGCGACTTGATCAGCGTGAGGCCGTCCATCTTCGGCATGTTCTGGTCGGTCAGGACCAGGTCCACGGTCTGCTGCTTCGCCTTGTCCAGGCCATCCTGGCCGTCGACCGCCTCCACCACCTGGTAGCCGGCGGCCTTCAGGCTGAACGCCACCATCTGGCGCAAGGAACTGGAATCGTCAACCGCAAGAATCGTTTTAGCCATTTTTTGTGTGCTCCTGGGGGTCAGAGTCCGGTTCTTCTTTTAAAGGACTCTGACCCCGGTTTTAGTTAGCATGGGGTCAGAGTCCGGTTCTTCCGTTGGGACTCTGACCCCGGTTTCATAGTTATCGTATCAACTCAGAACAATTCGATATCGCCGCTCTCGAGATGCCGCTGCTCCACCGACTTGCGCAGCATGCTGCGCAGCTCGAGCGACTGGATCGCCAGCGCCATGCTGACCTTGCCCAGGCGCTCGACGATTTCCTCGCTGTGGGTGTCCGGTGCGATGTCGGCACCGTGCTCGCCGAGCGTGGCCAGGAATTCGCGCAGACCGGCCACGCGGCGCAGCGTGCGGTCGAGCAGCTGGCTGGTCATGTCCTGGAACTGCATGCTGGTGATCGCCGTGTTCACGTGCAGGCCGATCTCGCCCGACATGCCGGTCAGCTTTTCGCTTTCCTCGGCCGATGGCGCCTCGCCGGCCAGCAGACGGTTGATGCTCTGCTGGCGCGCGTCCACCGCCTGGTGGATCGCCATGAAACTGGAGGTCAGCTTTTCGACGGCTTCCTCGAGCAGCAGCGTGGTCTGCACCAGGTCGGTCTCGACCTCGTTCAGGTGGCGCCGGCCGTGGTCGGAAACGCCCGACAGCAGGCGCTTCACGTGCGACCCTAAAATCTTTTTTCTTGTCATTCAGTCCTCCAGAACACGCACGCGCCCTACTTCGCCGCTTCCTGCTCCGGCGCCGCCAGTCCACCACCGGTCGCCGCGGCCACCGCCTTCACCGCGCCGTCGACGTCGTCCGGCACGTCCAGCGAATTGCTGCCGCTGCTGCCGCCGCGCAGCACCGCTTCCTCGGTGCGCTTGTTCATCACCAGGATGCTGATGCGGCGGTTGACCGGATTGAACGGGTCCTTGGGGTCGAGGTGGTTGGCCGCGGCCAGGCCCACCACGCGCAGGATCTTGTCGTCGGCCAGGCCGCCGCGCACCAGTTCGCGGCGCGAGGCGTTGGCGCGGTCGGCCGACAGCTCCCAGTTCGAATAGCCGCTCGCGGTCATGTAGGGCGTCGAATCGGTGTGGCCCGACAGGCTCAGTTTGTTCGGCACGTCGTTCAGCACCAGCGCCAGCACGTCGAGGATGTCGCGGGTATAAGGCTGCAGTTCGGCTTTCGCGCTCTCGAACATCGGGCGGTTCTTCTCGTCGACGATCTGGATGCGCAGGCCCTCGCTGGTAACGTCGAGCAGCAATTGGTTCTTGTACTTCTTCAGTTGCGGATTGGCCTCGATGGTCGACTCGATCTTCTGCTTCAGCCTCGCCAGGCGCTCGGCTTCCTCGTGCTCCAGCGCCGCCCTGGCGGCCTTCAGGTCGTAGGTTTTCTTGTCGGCCGGGGTGTCGCCCTTCTTGACCTGGCCGTTACGGCGCGTCAGGTCCTGGCCGCCGCCCTGCAGGATCGAGGCGCTGTCGCCGCTGCCCGAACCGCCCTGCATGGCCACCTTCAGCGGGGTCTTGAAATAGTTGGCGATACCTTCCATGTCGCCCTTGGTGGTCGAGCCGAGCAGCCACATGAGCAGGAAGAAGGCCATCATCGCCGTCACGAAGTCGGCATAGGCGATCTTCCAGGCGCCGCCATGGTGTCCATGGCCGCCCTTCTTGATCTTCTTGACGATAATGGGCCGCTGGCCGTCGTCAGCCATTACTTGCTCTTCGCTTTCTTGATGTGGTCTTCGAGCTCGGCGAAGGTCGGACGCTCGGTCGAGTACAGGACCTTGCGGCCGAATTCGACCGCCAGCGCCGGCGCATAGCCGTTCAGGCTGGCCAGCAGCGTGACTTTCACGGTCTGGAACATCTTGGTCGATTCCTCCAGTTTCTGCTCCAGCAGGCTGGCCAGCGGGCCGACGAAGCCGTAGGCCAGCAGGATGCCGAGGAAGGTGCCGACCAGTGCGTGCGCGATCAGCATGCCCAGTTCCGCCGGCGGTGCGCCGACCGATTCCATGGTGTGCACCACGCCCATCACCGCGGCCACGATACCGAAGGCCGGCAGGCCGTCGCCCAGCTTGGCGATGCACTGTGCCGGCACGTGGCCTTCATGATGGTGGGTCTCGATCTCGTTGTCCATCAGGTTTTCGATCTGGAAGGCATCCATGTTGCCGGAAACCATCAGGCGCAGGTAATCAGTGATGAATTCGACGATGTGGTGGTCGGCCAGCACCATCGGGTACTTCGAGAACACCGGGCTCTGCTCCGGGCTTTCGATATCGCCTTCGATCGACATCAGGCCTTCCTTGCGGACCTTGGACAGCACGTCGAACATCAGCGACATCAGCTCCATGTACATCTCGCGCGTGTACTTGGAACCCTTGAACAGGGTCGGCAGCGCCTTCATGGTCGCCTTGACGGCTTTCGGGGTATTACCCACAAAGAAAGCGCCGATCGCGGCGCCGCCAATCATCAGCACTTCGAGCGGCTGCATCAGCGCAGCCACGTGGCCGCCGCTCAGGACGAAACCGCCGATCACTGACGCGACGACGATGATGTAACCGATAATGACAAACACAGGGCTCCCGCTCGATGAGGCCGGGAACATGCCCGGTTGAAATATTTACGTAGGGAACTAGATTAGCTTGAGAATGGACTACGGGCAAGTAAAAGTGCCCGGAATGTGGCTCAAAAGTCCCAAATGTAGAGAATTTTCCTGCTATCGGTAGTTACAACACGTCGATCGGGCTCCCGCTCGGCAATGGCAAATTCGTAACTGAGAAGTACACTGCCGGGGCGCATTTCGCGTGCCGCCTTGCGCCAAAGGCCACCCATCGCCGCCGGCGACAGGTAGGCGAAGACCACGTCGTAATTGCCGAAATTGAGGGTTTCGTAATCGCCGCGCAGGAAACGGGCACGGCTGCCGCTCAGTTTTGCGCGCAGGCTGCTGGCCAGCCAGGGCAAGGGCGCGAGCTCGATCCCGCTGAGCTCGCAATCCGGGCGGCGCCGAGCCAGGTCCAGCACCAGCCCGCCCAGGCCGCTGCCGATATCGATGATGCGCAGCGGCCGATCGGCCGGCAGCTGGCGCGCGACGGCTTCCCACACGCGGCGGCCGGACGGGTAGTACGGCACCTGGGTGCGGAAAGTCGACCAATATAAAAGCAGCATGAACAGGAACACCGCCAAAAAGGCGGCGGGAGGCAAGGCCAGCGCATCGGCCGCTTGCCTGGCCAGCAGCAGGGCCGGCGGAAACAGAAACTGGATCGCGCGCCACCAGCTGGCCAGCCCGGCACGCCAGGACAAAGCCGCGGCCCAGGCGCCCTGCACCAGCGCCACGCCCAGCAGGGATTGCCGGATGCCGGCACGCGCCAGCAGCCAGACCGTGGCCAGCATCAAGGGGAAAGCGAGGATTTGCAGCAGCAGCGCACGGACAGCGGGCGCGCGCCAGATGCGGCGCGGGGCGGCGGCGCTCATCGAGGAAGGCGGATCAGTTGCCGGCGAGCGCGGCGGCGTCCTTGGCCTTGCGGGTCTTGCCGGCACGCGAAGGCATGTGGCACAGGCCGCACTGGTAGTCGTTGTTCAGGTCCAGCGAATTGACGACGTACTTGCCCTTGCATTTCGAGCAAGGCGCCAGCACCAGCATGCCGCCCTGGAAGAAGCGCACCAGGGTCCAGGCGCGGGTCAGCGACAGCAGCGGCTCTTCGCCCGGCTCCGGCGGCATCTGCTCCAAGTAGAGCTTGTAAGCCTTCATGACGGCCTGGATGCCGGTGGCGCCGGCATTGTCGACCAGGAATTTGTAGATGTTGATATACAGCGAGGAGTGGATGTTCGGCTGCCAGGTCAGGAACCAGTCGGTCGAGAACGGCAGCATGCCTTTCGGCGGCGACACGCCCTTCAGCTCCTTGTACAGCTTCAGCAGGCGCTCGCGCGACAGCGAGACTTCGGTCTCCAGCAACTGCAGGCGGGCGCCAAGCTGGATCAGTTCGATGGCCAGCTGAATTTCCTGGGCTTCAGAAACGACGCTTTTCTTGCTCATGATCTGCTTACTCCACAACTGCACGCACGCTGGACACTGACTTCGGTCAAACCGGGGTCAGAGCCCTTTTTAAAGCAACACCGGGCTCTGACCCCTACCGGCAAATTTTAAGCGATTTCTTCTGCAGGCTGGCCGGCCATCAGGATGGCGGCGTGCGACTGCGCCAGGGCGCGGTCTTTGCTGTGGCTGGTGAGCATCGACAGGATGGCGGTGTCGTCGAAGCGGAAGCGGGCCAGCATCATGTTGCCGCCGGCGAGCTTCAGGATTTGCGCGTTGCTCATGCCTTCGATCAGGTCGGCGATGTCGGCCGAGATGCCGAGACGGAAAATTGCCGTGACTTTGTCGGCGCGAATCATCTGCTGAGCCAGCATCAGGTAGCTCAGGTTCGCATCACGAATTTCAGCCATCATGTCGTTCGCAGTCATTTCCATCTCTCCGTGTTGATCTGTTCGGCGGCGTGTGTGTGTTGCCGATGAGATAGATTCTGACTGTGAGGAAACTTTTCTTCTATTGGAGAGTGTCTGTATTTTTTGTCCGACAAAGACGAAGTCGACCCGTAGGAGTTTGTCTGACAAACCCTCCCGGATCAGGGTCGCGCCCCTATGAAAACGGGCGGATGGCGATGATCGAATTGTCGGGCTTTTGGTGCCCGTCGACGCCGACAGAAATCCGCGTCTGTGTTGGTTATCGTCAACCAAATTGGGAACTTTAGGGTTGGATCGAAATATTTTTCAATTATTTTTCCGGTCTTCCCTGCCCCACTGACTCGTTATCGGACGGGTTTTCGCAAACTTTAGGCCTGTTCGCAAAATTTTTTTCTCGACCCAATCCCGGTCATCTGGATGGGTTATCGGACCGCTTCCGAAGAACTTTAGGGTTCTTGCGAAAATTTTTTTGGTGATGACTTTCTTGCTACACTGCCAGCTTCACGCCTTCATTCATCCAAAGACAAGCATGCACGCTCCAACGCTCTGGGATATCAGCCCGACGATCTCGGCCGGCATCCCGGTCTGGCCCGGCGATACCCCGTTCGAGGCCAGCCCCACCTGGGAGATCAGGGATGGCTGCCCGGTCCATGTCAGCCGCATGACCATGACCACCCACCTCGGCGCCCATACCGACGCCCCCTCCCACTACGATCCGGCCGGCCGCAGCATCGACGCCGTCGGCCTGGCGCCCTACCTCGGCCCCTGCCGCGTGATCCACTGCCTCGGCGTCAACACGGTGCGGCCGCAGGACATCGAAAGCCAGCTCGACGGCACGCCGCCGCGGGTGCTGCTGCGTACTTACGCGAGGGCGCCGCAGCAGGCTTGGGACCCGGCCTTCCCCAGCATCGCCCCGGAAACGATCGCGCTGTTGGCGTCGAAAGGCGTCATCCTGGTCGGCACCGACGCCGCCTCGCTCGACCCGCAGGATTCGAAAACCCTGGACGCCCACCACGCGGTACGCCGCCACGGCCTGGCGATCCTGGAGGGCATCGTTCTGGACGAGGTCCCGCCCGGCGACTACGAACTGATCGCCCTGCCCCTGAAACTGGCCGGCATGGATGCCAGCCCGGTGCGCGCGGTCTTGCGCGCCCTGCCCACGGAGACACTGCACGCATGAGCACCCAAGTAAGCATTTCCTCGCGCGCCGATTGCGCGGCCCTCGACGCCCAGGACCCGCTGGGTCACCTGCGCGACCGCTTCGAACTGCCGGAAGGCGTGATCTACCTGGACGGCAATTCCCTCGGCGCCCGTCCACGCGCCTCGCTGGCGCGCGCCCACGAAGTCGTGGCCATGGAATGGGGCCAGGACCTGATCAAGAGCTGGAACAGCGCCGGCTGGTTCGACCTGCCCAAGCGCCTCGGCGACCGCCTGGCCCCCATCATCGGCGCCCGCCCCGGCGAAGTGGCCGTCACCGACACGACCTCGCTGAACCTGTTCAAGGCCCTGGCCGCGGCCCTGGAGATCCAGCGCCAGAAGGCGCCTGAACGGAAGCGCATCGTCACCGAGCGCAGCAACTTCCCGACCGATATCTACATGGCGGACGGCCTGGCGCGCTGGCTGGACCGCGGCTACAGCGTCCACCTGGTCGACAGCGTCGAGGAACTGCCGGCCGCGGTGGATGCCGATTGCGCGGTCCTGATGCTGACCCACGTGAATTACCGCACCGGCCGGCAGCACGACATGGCGGCCTTGACCCGGCATGCCCACGAAGCCGGCGCGCTGGCGGTGTGGGACCTGGCCCACTCGGCCGGCGCGGTCCCGCTCGACCTGCATGGCGCCCAGGCTGACTTCGCGGTCGGCTGCACCTATAAATACCTGAACGGCGGTCCCGGCGCGCCGGCCTTCATCTGGGTGCCGGAACGCCACCAGGCCGCCTTCAGCCATCCGCTGACCGGCTGGTGGAGCCACGCCGCGCCCTTCGCCATGTCGCACGGCTTCACCGCGGCCGACGGCATCGGCCGCGCCCTGTGCGGCACCCAGCCGGTGGTCTCGCTGGCGCTGGTCGAATGCGGGCTGGAGATCTTCGAAGAGACCGACATGGCGGCGATCCGCGCCAAGTCGCTGGCCCTTACCGACCTGTTCATCGCCCTGGTCGAGGCGCGCTGCGCCAGCCATCCGCTTGGACTGGTGACGCCGCGCGAACACGCCCACCGCGGCAGCCATGTCAGCTTCACCCATCCGCACGGCTATGCGGTGATGCAGTCGCTGATCGAACGCGGCGTGATCGGCGACTACCGCGAACCGGAGATCATGCGCTTCGGCTTCACGCCGCTGTACACGAGCTATGCCGACGTCTGGGACGCGGTCGAGATCCTGCGCGACATCCTCGACAGCGGCCGCTACGACGCCAATGCAGCGCGCAGCGCAGTGACCTGAGCGGAGCGATATATGGACGAGCAAAAGAAAGCCGAGTGGCACGGCGCCAGGATGGACTTCAAGGAGTCCATGAGCTACGGCGACTACCTGGGCCTGAACCAGATCCTGACGGCCCAGCATCCGCTGTCGCCGAACCACAACGAGATGCTGTTCATCATCCAGCACCAGACCAGCGAGTTGTGGATCAAGCTGATGCTGCACGAACTGCAGGCGGTGCGCGAACAGATACGCAAGAGCGAGCTGCCGCCGGCCTTCAAGATGCTGGCCCGCGTGGCGCGCATCATGGACCAGCTGGTGCACGCCTGGGACGTACTGGCCACCATGACGCCGCCCGAATACACGGCGATCCGGCCCTACCTGGGCGCCTCCAGCGGCTTCCAGTCCTTCCAGTACCGTGAGCTCGAATTCATCCTCGGGAACAAGAACGCCAACATGCTGGCCGTGCACGAAGTCAAACCCGAGCACCACGCGCTGCTGGAGCGCGAGCTGCACGCGCCCTCGCTGTACGACGAGGCGGTGCGCCTGCTGGCCCGTTCGGGACTGCCGGTGTCCGAAGCGCGCCTGCACGCCGACCCGACCCAGCCCACCGCCCACGACGACTCCGTGCTGGCGGCCTGGCTCGAGGTCTACCGCGATCCCGAGCAGCACTGGGCGCTGTACGAGCTGGCCGAGAAGCTGGTCGACATGGAGACCGCCTTTCGCACCTGGCGCTTCCGCCACGTGTCGACGGTGGAGCGCATCATCGGCTTCAAGACCGGCACCGGCGGCACGGCCGGCGTGAGCTACCTGCGCAAGATGCTGGACGTGGTGCTGTTCCCCGAACTGTTCGCCTTGAGGACCGCCTTATGAAATGCGACATCCTGATCGTGGCCGGCCTGTGGAATTCCGGCCCCGACCACTGGCAGACGCATTGGGAAGCCAAGTACTCGAAATGGGAGCGCGTCGCCCACCGCGACTGGCAGGCACCAGACCGTGACGAATGGGTGGCCGAGCTGGACGCGGCGATCGCCGCCTGCCAGGGCCGGCCGATCCTGGTCGCGCACAGCCTGGGCTGCATGCTGGTGGCGCAATGGGCACAGGCCAGCTCGCACCTGAACGTGGCCGGCGCCTTCCTGGTCGCGCCGAGCGACGTCGAGGCGCCGTCCTACCCGATCGCCCCGGGCGCCTTCAGCCCGGTGCCGATGCAGCCGCTGCCCTTCCCGTCGATGGTGGTGGCCAGCAGCGACGATCCCTATGCGACCATCGAACGTTCGCGCGCCTTCGCCCAGGCCTGGGGCAGCAAACTGGTCGAAATCGGCGACGCCGGCCATATCAATGCCGACACCGGCTACGGCCCCTGGCCGGAAGGCGAGCAAATGCTGGAGGCGTTCTGCTCCACCCTGCAACCCTGAGCGCGCGCCGGGCCGCGCCGGCGGTCCGCGCCGGCGCGCTGGACCCGGCTTTCTCGCTCTACCTTGACCTGGTCCGGATCGCGGCCGCCGGTGCGGTCGTGATGGCCCACTTCGGCTATTTCCGCATCTTCGACGACAGCCAGATCGCGCGCATCGCCGACCTCGGGCGCGAAGCCGTGATCGCCTTCTTCGTGCTGTCCGGCTTCGTGATCGCCTACAGTGCCGAGCAGCGCAACCCCACGCTGCGCGACTATGCAAGCGCACGCTGCGCACGCCTGTACTCGGTGGTGCTGCCGGTGCTGCTGCTGGCCTTCGTGCTGGCGGGCCTGGCCGAGCAGCTCGGCGTGCAGGTGGGCGGCAGCTACCAGCTCCACAAGCCCTGGCTCTACATCCCCTTCCACCTGCTGTTCCTCGGCGAGCTGTGGGGCTTCGTCGAAACGCCGCCCTGGCTGCTGCCTTACTGGTCGCTGAACTACGAGGCCTGGTATTACCTGCTGTTCGGCGCCGTGTTCTACCTAAGGGGCCGGATGCGCCTGCTGGGCGTGGCGATCTTTGCCCTGATGGGTCCCAAGCTGTGGCTACTGCTGCCCTTGTGGATGGCTGGCGTGGTCCTGTACCGCTGGCAGAAAACCCATGCGATCCCACAAGGCATGGCGCGGACCGGCTGGACGCTGACGCTGGGGCTGCTGGCGACCTGGGCCTGGTACGATCCGGAATACGAGCTGCGCCTGGTGGCACAGGCGGCCTGGCCTTTCAGCAGCCTGCGCATGGGCAGCGCCGACCGCGTGCTGGCCGATTACCTCGTCGGCGTGCTGGTGCTGGCGAACTTCGCTTGTGCACGCCATGCCGGTTTCGATCTGCTGCCGCGCGCGAAACGCCTGATCCGCTTCCTGTCGGCGCATACCTTCACGCTCTACCTGTCGCACAGCCTGGTGATCTGCTGCTGGCAGGCGTTCGTTCCCTTCGAGCGCGGCGCGCCCGGCGTGCTGCTGGGGCTTGCGCTGGCGGTGATGGCGGTGGCGGCCGCGCTGCAGCCGCTGACGGAGCGTCTGCAGCGCCGGCTGCACCACTAACCTACGTTGCAATGACCATATTAAGGTTATTTTCTCGAGCCGAGCGTTGTCTTCACTATGCCTAGAATTATTGCTCGGCCATTCTTAATAACGTTTTGCTTTTTTCAATAAAAAAGCACGCGCACTCATTAAGCTCGACAGCATTACTTAATTTTCGTAATACAATGCAAAATCATCCCCATCATCCAAACGACAATGTTCTTTAATTAAAGCCGATAGATGACGCCTCTCGTCTCTACTGCGTGTCGCTATCATTGCCAACAAATTATCTTTATACCTCGTCACATTAGAGTAGTCTTTCGTGACAATCTCAGAAATAACATAGGAAACGTCGTCAGTCATACGGGCGAACAACTCTAGGACTCCTTTCCACCAAGGAGAACTCAATAAAGGTGCCAAATCAATCCCACGATTTGCACAAAGTTCGCGTGCACATAGGTATTCTTGATGCCGCAAATGCCCGAATCCAAAATCGCCATCCCCGGTCATTGGTACTAATATATTACAAGGGTCGTCTAACTCTTTAACAGCCACGCGAATTCTCCGTGCTTCTGATGAAGACGGACCTTTACTGCACATTCTAGTGGCTACTTCCTGGAGAATCGCCGGAGAAGCAGCACGGGTTGTCCGAGAATGCAAATAAAAAGCAAGCTTGCGTGCCGTAGTTTCAAGAACCGCCTGCCTAGATTCAACTCGCTTTGTTTTCTTATGCATATCATAGCGTCCAAGAAGAAGTTCTAAACGCTCTTTATACATGTCTGGTTCACTACTGGGCAACGGAACATTATGCTCGGCAAGCACACAAAGAATCGTTGAAAGAAGGGGGCTGCGCACGATCTCACGAAGCGCCGGAGTTCGTGAAATATGCGCCTTGACTAAACCTCCTAGTTCCGAATCATTTACAAACCATCCATCGATAAAGTGGGACACTTGCTCATCAGTAAAAGGCAATAAAGTAACTGCCAAATATTTTATGTTATTTACGTACGACCCACTTGCTCGTGATGAAATTATGATTTGGCAATTTTTATAAATTACCTCAAGGCCGGAGATGGCCTCGACAATCCATGGCGTCCTTTTGATTACCTCGTCAACGCCATCAAATATAAAAGTGACCCTTCTTTTACCTTTGATAAAATCAATTACATCTGCTGAGCAATAAGATCGGCCTGACGCGAGATATATACCTAACGAAGACTCAAGTTTTTGTACAGCCGTCGTCTTTTCATCCGAATAACTGGCTTGTTCCGTAAGAATTCTTGTGAGTGGCAGAAACAAAGTTAGTTCATCTTCACACTCATTCTTAGCTGTATAGTCTGCATATTGATGAAGCGTTGTGGTTTTTCCGGCACCAGCTTCGCCAAAGATTGCACAATGAATTCCCGTCGCGAAAACCTTCCTTAACGGCATGCTAATGCGCTCAGTCAAGTCACTCAAAGGAACATCTTTGCGAACCTTCGCCCCTAATGCATCACTAAGGTCTTTGTTAGCGAGCGTACGTTCAATTACTCCAAACAGTCTTTGACAGGCCAAGAAAAAGTCTCGAACTTGCGCAGGCGAGTTTACCTTCGATAAATTCGCAATCCCTTTACTCAACCAAATCCTTTTCTCTGAAATTGCTTTGGCGATAGACGGACCTAACACTTGCATTTCATAATCGGGCTCATTAACTTTCTTCTTGAGAAGAATATCAAGCTGGCTATAGTTTTTGCCTAGCTTATTAAGCCTTTTTAGCAATTCCGTTAGTGGTGAGCGAGCTGTTATTTTCAAAATACTGACTTCGTTGCGAATATCTTGAAGATGATCTCTGCAGCTCTCTAGAATTTCACCAATTCTCCCATACTCAGATAGCGAAAGCGACTCACAAGTTTTCAACGAAACAAGTGTGGCGTCTATTTTCTCGTTTGACCGTTTAAGTCTGTTTAACCTATTAACTTCTTGTGCCGAAAGTCTCGAGTCGACTTTCAAGTCCGAGAAGCTCATGCTCAAATCTTGCGATAAGTCCTCGTACAACGTGTCTAACACAATTTGCGCACTACCGCTGACAAAAGCGAATAATTCCTCAACAATTTCTTTGGACAGTAAATCTATCTTTTTTATTACTTCTTGATTTGAAGGCGATAGCCAACGCCCGTATTTATCAGCAAAATTTTCCTCGATATTTACAACTGGCGGAACCAACACGTCAATACAAAATAGCTCCTGCACGGATTCAACTAATGATTTGAAAGCTGTCCATTTTCCAGGAGATACAGAATGCGAAACAATAGCTGGAGAGAATTCCATCGCAAGAAGCGCTTTTGTGGTCACTTTTCCGACACCAAAGTCTAGGTCACAGTAAAAATCCGTCACCCTTTTCTCTCCGACGTATTCGAGAGCACTTAAAAGGTCAGCATTTGAGATATTTGATAGTAGTTTTTGCTTTAAAACGAACGCCTCTCCACAAATTTTCTCGACCAAGTCAGGACGAAGAGCGATCAGATATTCCACCACTGCTCTCCCGTCGAGTACCCTCACTCCTCTTGGCGCCAAGCTTGCTACCGCTTCGAACCTTGATGCAAGGGCACGAACGTCGATTTCGTACGGCGTAATGAAATAGATATTATTCGGGAGCTGTTCGTCACCAGATAGTGACGGCACTTTCTTCTCAGCAGCCTGCTGCAATTGCGAAACGATTGCAGCGAAGCTGTTTGTTTTCCCAACTGCAGCGGACGGCTTGGTTTTCTTTACCTGAACAACACACGTTTCCTCGAAGCCAAAAACTCCGCCTTTTCGGCAAATAAAGTCCTTCCCACCCTCACTTGGTCCGCCATGATAGTCGACTTTATAACCCTGAACCTCAAATAAAGGAATCAATATTTCAGTTGTAAAATCAGCCTCAGACATTTCCTGAAACTTAGATAAAACAAGCTGGTTTCGGGTGATTATCTGTTTCTCGTTCTTTTTCGTCATGGGTCGGATTTTTGGAACCTTGGTTGTTGAGCTACAGCAATGCCTAAGTCTATCTCGATTGATTCCAAGAAATCAACAAACTTAGCCATGACAGAGAAAATATTTCCATCACTCCTGAGCTGCTCAAAAAAACAAGTAGCGAACTTGACCTCGTTGTTGTTTTTCAGACAGCAGTGGCTGCAGGCACAAAGATTACCAAGGTAGAGGTATGCTAAAACTGTACCGCTTAGAGCTAGAACCATTCAGCTAGTCTAGTATCAGTCTAAGCTTAAATGTATTTAACATTCGGCACACTCGATAGAAATTAATACTTTACAGAACAAAAAAACGGCCGGGCATCGCTGCACCGGCCGTTTTCTTTAAAATCTCATTGCTTACTTGGCCGCGCCGCCCAGCAGCATCTCATTCAGACGCTTCACGAACGAAGCCGGATCGCTCAGGCTGCCGCCTTCGGCCAGCAGCGCCTGGTCGAACAGGATGTGGGCCCAGTCGCCGAAGCGCGGGCTGGCGGCATCTTCGTACTTCAGGCGCGTCACCAGCGGGTGGTTCGGGTTGATCTCGAGGATGGGCTTCGATTCCGGCGCGTTCTGGCCGGCCGCCTTCAGCATGCGCACCAGGTTGGCCGACAGCTCGTGCTCGTCCGCCACCAGGCAGGCCGGCGAATCGGTCAGGCGGAAGGTCACGCGCACATCCTTGGCCTTGTCGGCCAGCGCGCCCTTCATCTTCTCGACCAGCTCCTTGTACTGGGTCTCGGTCTCTTCGTGTTCCTTCTTCTCGGCCTCGTCTTCGAGCTTGCCGAGATCCAGGCCGCCCTTGGCCACCGACACCAGTTCCTTGCCGTCGAAGTTCTCCAGGAAGGACAGCATCCACTCGTCGACGCGGTCGGTCAGCAGCAGCACTTCGACGCCCTTCTTGCGGAAGATCTCCAGGTGCGGGCTGTTCTTCGCCGCGGTGTAGCTGTCGGCGGTGACGTAATAGATCTTCTCCTGGCCTTCCTTCATGCGCGACACGTAGTCGGCGAAGGACACGGTCTGGTCGCTCGAATCGGCGTGGGTCGAGGCGAAGCGCAGCAGCTTGGCGATGCGGTCCTTGTTGGTGGCGTCCTCGCCGATGCCTTCCTTCAGCACCTGGCCGAACTCCTTCCAGAAGGTCGCGTACTTGTCCTTGCCTTCCTGCTCTTCCGAATTCGCCATCTCTTCCAGCATGCCCAGCACGCGCTTGGTCGAGCCTTCGCGGATCACGCGCACATCGCGCGACTCCTGCAGGATCTCACGCGAAACATTCAGCGGCAAATCGTTCGAGTCGATCACGCCCTTCACGAAGCGCAGGTAGACCGGCATCAGCTGCTCGGCGTCGTCCATGATGAACACGCGCTTGACGTACAGCTTGATGCCGCCGCGCTTGTTGCGGTCCCACAGGTCGAACGGAGCGTGGCTCGGCACGTACAGCAGCTGGGTGTATTCGCTGCGGCCTTCGACGCGGTTGTGGGTGTAGGCCAGCGGGGCCTGGAAGTCGTGCGAGACGTGCTTGTAGAACTCTTCGTACTGCTCCGGCGTGATGTCCGACTTCGAGCGGGCCCACAGCGCGGAGGCCTGGTTGACGGTCTCGAGTTCGTCCTTGACGACGGTTTCCTTCTTCTCCTCGTCCCACTCTTCCTTCTTCATCACGATCGGCAGGGAGATGTGGTCCGAGTACTTGCGGATGATGGACTTCAGCTTCCACGACGACAGCAGCTCTTCCTCGCCTTCGCGCAGGTGCAGGATGATGTCGGTGCCGCGGTTGATCTTCTCGATCGCTTCGATGGTGTAGTCGCCCTCGCCGGTCGACTCCCAGCGCACCGCCTCAGACGGCTCGGCGCCGGCGCGGCGGGTCTCGACGGTGACGCGGTCGGCCACGATGAAGGCCGAGTAGAAGCCCACGCCGAACTGGCCGATCAGGGCCGCGTCGGCCTGCTGGTCGCCGGACAGCTTGCTGAAGAATTCCTTGGTGCCCGACTTGGCGATGGTGCCCAGGTGCGAAATCACCTCGTCGCGGCTCATGCCGATGCCGTTGTCCGAGATCGTGATGGTCTTCGCTTCCTTGTCGAACAGGACCTTGATCTTCAGTTCGTGATCGTTGCCGTACAGGGCATCGTTATTGATCGCCTCGAAGCGCATCTTGTCGGCGGCGTCGGAGGCGTTCGAGATCAGTTCGCGCAGGAAGATCTCCTTGTTCGAGTACAAGGAGTGGATCATCAGTTGCAGCAGCTGTTTTACTTCTGCTTGGAAGCCAAGGGTTTCTTTTTCGGCAACAGCCATTTGTAAGTCCTCGTTGAGTTCAGGGTTAAACAGACCGGGCCAACATAAGGACGCCGGCAAGGATTTCAAGAGGCTTTTTTTGCAAATCGTTATCTTTTTCTCGACTTGGCCCGACAGTCGTCATACCGTATCGAAAAAATAAAAATATTTACGCGCGCCGATGTCGAAACCGGGATGTGCCGCTCGTCGTCGTTACAGCAGCACCCCAAAACAACCGGATAAAGAAGGAGATACCGATCATGCAAGCGCAAGTCCGTGCCATCCCCGAAGGCTTCCATACCATCACGCCCCACCTCGTCTGCGCCGGCGCGGCCGAGGCCCTGGCGTTCTACCAGAAGGCCTTCGGCGGCGTCGAAGTCGGCCGCATGCCCGGGCCCGGCGGCAAGATCATGCACTCCGAAATGCGCATCGGCGATTCGCGCATCATGGTCGTCGACGAGTTTCCCGACTACGGCAGCAACGGCCCGCTGGCGCTGAAGGGCTCGCCGGTGGTCATCCATATGTACGTGCAGGACGCCGACGCGGTCTGGGAAAAGGCGCTGGCGGCCGGCGCCAAACCGATCATGCCGCTGGCCGACATGTTCTGGGGCGACCGCTACGGCCAGCTGCAAGACCCGTTCGGGCACCGCTGGGCGATCGCCACCCACCAGCGCGACATGAGCATGCAGGAAATCGAACAGGCGATGCAGCAGGCCATGCGGCAGCAGGAACACTGCGGCGAGCAGGGAGCGCAGCCATGAAGTTCATGGTCATCGTGAAAGCCACCGCCGACAGCGAAGCCGGCGTCATGCCCACCACCCGGCAGCTGGCCGAGATGGGCCGCTTCAACGAGGAGCTGGTCAAGGCCGGCGTGCTGCTGGCCGGCGAAGGCTTGCACCCGAGCAGCCGCGGCACGCGCATCGTGTTCGACGGCGACAAACGCAGCGTGGTCGACGGCCCCTTTGCCGAGTCCAAGGGGCTGATTGCCGGCTTCTGGATCATCGAGGTCAGCTCGAAGCAGGAGGCGATCGAATGGATGCGGCGCTGCCCCAACCCCTATAACGGCGCCAGCGGCGACATCGAGATCCGCCAGATCTTCACCGCCGAAGACTTCGGCGACGCACTCACGCCCGAGCTGCGCGAGCAGGAACAACAGCTGCGCGCGCAAGCGGCAGCGTATTGAAGGAGGCGACGATGCAATTCATGGTCATCAGGCGAAGCGACGAAGCAACCGAGGCGGGGCGCATGCCGGCGCCGGCCGTCTTCGAGGACATGGGCCGCTATCACGAGCAGCTCGCGCAGGCCGGCGGGGTCGGCCTGGCGCTGGGCCTGCGCCCCAGCAGCCGGGCGGTGCGCCTCAAACTATGGCCGGGCGGCGAGAGCATCACCGACGGTCCCTTCACCGAAACCAAGGAGCTGATCGCCGGATTCACGGTGTTCGAAGCGGCCTCCAAGGAAGAGGCGCTGGCACTGCTCAAGCAGTGGCCTGCCAGCGACGCCGACGCCACCGGCGAAGCCGTGCTGGAGCTGCGCGAGACCGGCTGTCCGGGCGGCTGTGCGCAGGTCCCGCCCGCCGCCGGCGGCGAGGACCGCCACTACGTGATCCTGCTGCGTTCGGATGCCGGCACCGAAGCCGACCGCATCCCGCCGCGGCACGTGCTGGACACGCTGGACGCCTTCAATGCCGAACAGGCGGCGCAAGGCAGGCTGCTGGCCGGCGACGGCCTGAAATCCAGCACCCGCGGCGCGCGCGTCCGGCTGGCCGGCGGCCAGGCCAGCGTGATCGACGGTCCGTTCGCCGAGGCCAAGGAACTGATCGCCGGTTTCTGGATGATCCGCGCCGCCTCGATGGACGATGCCGTCGCCTGGGCGCGCACCCTGCCCTATCCGACCGGGCCTTATGTCGAAGTCGAGATCCGCGAGACGATGACGATGGCCGACGTGCTGGCCGGTCTCGACGCGCGCCAGCGCCAGGATGACGCCAGCCTGCGCGCCGAACAGCTCGATGCGGCCCTGCGCCAGGTGAACGCCGCGGCATGAGCGGCGACGTGCCGAGCGACGACGTGCCGGGCGCGGGCGGCGACATCGGCCGCACCGTCGAGGCGGTCTGGCGGATGGAGGCGGCGCGCATCGTCGGCTTTCTGACCCGCATGCTGCGCGACGTCGGCCTGGCCGAGGAAATCGCGCAGGACGCGATGCTGCAGGCGCTCGAATCCTGGCCTCAGGCCGGCGTGCCGGACAAGCCGGGCGCCTGGCTGATGCAGGTGGCGAAGTACCGCGCCCTCGACCACCTGCGCCACGCCGGCATGCGCGCCGGGAAGGAAGGCGAGCTGTCGTGGGAGATGGAACAGCAGCTCATGGACCAATCCGGCCAGCGCCGGCCCGACGAACTCGCCGAGCTGGCGCAGGAAGCGGCCGGCGGCATCGACGACGACGTGCTGCGCCTGGTGTTCGTGGCCTGCCACCCGGTGCTCTCCAGCGAGGCCCGTGCGGCGCTGACGCTCAAGCTGGTCGGCGGCCTGTCGACGCCCGAGATCGCGCGTGCCTTCCTGGTGCCGGAAGCCACCGTGGCCCAGCGCATCGTGCGCGCCAAGCGCACCCTGCTCGAAGCCAGGGTGCCCTTCGAGGTACCGCGCGGCGGCGATCGCAAGCCGCGCCTGGCATCGGTGCTGCAGGTGATCTACCTGATCTACAACGAAGGCTACGCGGCCAGCGCCGGCACCGACTGGCTGCGTCCCGGCCTGTGCCGCGAAGCGCTGCGCCTGGGCCGGGTGCTGGCCGAGCTGGTCCCGGAAGAAGGCGAAGTGCACGGCCTGGTTGCGCTGATGGAGATCCAGTCCTCGCGCGAGCGCGCCCGTACCGGCCCGAACGGCGAGCCGGTGCTGCTGCTGGACCAGGACCGCAGCCGCTGGGACCAGCTCCTGATCCGGCGCGGACTGACGGCGCTGGACCGCGCCGCCGGCCAGGGCAGCCTGGGCCCCTACGGTTTGCAGGCCGCGATTGCCGCCTGCCACGCGCGCGCCTTGATGCCCGAAGCCACCGACTGGCCGCGCATCGCCGCGCTGTACGATGCCCTGTCCCAGCTGCTGCCCTCGCCGATCGTCGAACTGAACCGCGCGGTGGCGCTGGGCATGGCCTACGGCCCGGCCGAAGGCCTGGCGCTGGCGGACCAGCTGCTGGACGAGCCACGCCTGGCCCACTACCACCTGCTGCCCAGCGTGCGCGGCGATTTGCTGGCCAGGCTGGGCCGCCATGCCGAAGCCAGAATCGAGTTCGAGCGCGCCGCCGGCCTGACCCGAAACGAACGCGAACGTACCCTGCTGCTGGCGCGGGCCCAGGAGCAGGCGTAACAACGGGCCAGCGCTCCAGCGCGCCGCATGGAGTAATATTCGTCCATGCGCATCCTTATCATCGAAGACGATCCGGCCATCGCCGCCAACCTCTACGATTACCTCGAAGCCGCCGGCTATGCGCCGGAACACACGGCCGACGGCGTCACCGGCCTGCACCGTGCGGTCAGCGCGCAGTGGAGCGCAATCCTGCTCGACGTCTCGCTGCCCGGGATGGACGGCTACACCGTGTGCCGCAAGCTGCGCGAGGAAGCACGCCGCGACACGCCGGTCCTGATGCTGACCGCCAAGGACACGCTGGACGACAAGCTGGCCGGCTTCGGCCATGGCGCCGACGATTACCTGGTCAAACCCTTCTCGCTCAAGGAAGTCGGCGCGCGCCTGGCGGCCCTGATCAAACGCCACCAGGGCCAGGTGGTGCCGGGTGCGCTGCGCTGCGGCGACATCACGCTCGACCCGCGCACGCTGGAAGTCGAACGCGCCGGCCGGCCGGTGCGCCTGCCGCGCAAATGCCTGCATCTGCTGCAGCTGCTGATGGGCGCGCCGGGCCAGGTGCTGCGCCGCGCCGAACTCGAAACCGCGGTCTGGGGCGAGCCCCTGCCCGACAGCGACACCCTGCGCTCGCACATGCATACGCTGCGCCGCGCCTTGAGCGCCGACGGCGAAGCCACCCCGATCGAGACCGTGCACGGCATCGGCTACAGGATCGGTTCCATGAGCGGCGGAGCGAGCAGCGCGGGCGATGCGCCCTAGCCTGCGCGTCAAGGCCGCTTTGGCCTTGTTCGTCGCCGCCATCGCGCTGCTGGCGGCACAGGCGATCGGGGTGCGCACCTTGGCCGAGGCGCAGGAAGAGCGCCTGATCAATGCCATCATCGAGGACGACATGCATAACCTGCTGCAGTCCTACCGCGACGAGCCCGACTCCCTGCCGCCGATGGACCCGGCAATGGGCGCCCGCGTGTCGCAGGAAGGCGGGCAGTGGATAGACCTGCCGCCCTCGCTGGCCACGCTGCCGGAAGGCGTGCACGAACTCATGCTCGACGGCCGCGAAGTGCACGTGGCGGTGGCCCGCTTCGGCAGCGACAGGATTTACCGCACCTACGACTACAGCGCCTTCGAAAAGCATTTCAAGGACGGCATGAATGCGCTGCTGCTCGGCAGCGCCGTCTTCGTGCTGCCCACGATCTGGCTCGCCTACTGGCTGTCTGGCCTGCTGGTGCGGCAGATCGGCGGCCTGGCGCGCCAGGTACGCGCCCTGCGCTCGGGCGCTGCCTCCATGATCGATCCGGCGCGCTACGACGAACATGAAGTGGCCGAGCTGGCCCACGCCGTCAACGACTACCATGTGCGCATGGCCGCGATGGTAGCGCGCGAGAAGCAATTCACCGCCAACGTCAGCCACGAACTGCGCACCCCGCTGACCCGCATCCGCACCAGCTGCGAACTGCTGGAGCCGACCGCCGCCAGTCTCGATGCCAAGTCGCGCCAGCGCCTGCGGCAGATCGAGCAGGCGGCTGAAGACATGCATGCCCTGGTCGAATGCCTGCTGGCGCTGGCGCGTGAAGAGACGGCGACGGTGGCGGCATCCGCGCGCCTGGCCGACATCGTCGAAAGCATCGTCGAACGCCATGCCGAGCGGCTCGAACGGCAGGCGGTGCGGGCAGTGGTGACGGTGCCCGGCGAGCTGCGGATTCAGGCCAATGTGCCGGCGCTCGGCATCGTGCTGTCCAACCTGGTCGACAACGCCTTGCGCCACACGCAAGGCGGCGAGATCCGCTTTACCTGGCGCGAGGGCAGCCTGACCATCGAGGACACCGGCTCCGGCATCGCCGCCGAGGCCCTGCCGCACGTGTTCGAGCGCTTCTACCGGGCGCCCGGCGGCAGCGGCGGCTTCGGCATCGGCCTGGCGATCGTCAAGGAGATCTGCGACCGCTATGGCTGGGACATCGGCGTCGACAGCATCGAGGGCCAGGGTACACGCGTGCGGCTCGGGTTGGATGCGCGCTGAATGCCTGCTGAACAAGGACACTTCACGAAAACTTCACGAATTCATCACGCTGGCTTCACGCTCGATTGCTTACCATGACGGCCCCGGCGCCCTTACTCGACAATAACGGGCGTCGTCCCGCGTCACCGCACCAAAGCGATATTCTGAAAGCTAGCACATGAAAAAAGTCCTCATCCTCGGCGTCAACGGTTTCATCGGCCACCACCTGTCCAAGCGCATCCTCGAGACCACCGACTGGGAAGTCTACGGCATGGACATGAGCACGGACCGCGTCAAGGACCTGCTCGACCATCCACGCATGCACTTCTTCGAAGGCGACATCACGATCAACACCGAATGGGTCGAGTACCACGTCAAGAAGTGCGACGTGATCCTGCCGCTGGTGGCGATCGCCACGCCCTCGACCTATGTCCAGGCGCCGCTGCGCGTGTTCGAACTCGACTTCGAAGCGAATCTGCCGATCGTGCGCTCGGCCGCCAAGTACAAAAAACACCTGGTGTTCCCGTCGACCTCGGAAGTGTATGGCATGTGCCACGACGAGGAATTCGATCCGGAGAACTCGGAACTGGTCTACGGCCCGATCAACAAGCCGCGCTGGATCTATGCCTGCTCGAAACAGCTGATGGACCGCGTGATCTGGGGCTACGGCATGGAAGGCTTGAACTTCACCCTGTTCCGCCCCTTCAACTGGGTTGGCGCCGGCCTTGATTCGATCCACACCCCGAAAGAAGGTTCGTCGCGCGTGCTGACCCAGTTCTTCGGTCACATCGTGCGCGGCGAGACCATCTCGCTGGTCGATGGCGGTGCACAGAAGCGCGCCTTCACCTACATCGACGACGGCATCGAAGCGCTGATGAAGATCATCGAGAACAGGGATGGCAAGGCGAGCGGCCAGATCTACAACATCGGCAACCCGGACAACAATTATTCGATCCGCGACCTGGCCGACATGATGCTCAAGCTGGCCGCGGACTATCCGGAATACGCGGCCGGCGCGCAAAAGGTGCAGATCGTCGAGACCAGCTCGGGTGCCTACTACGGCGCCGGCTACCAGGACGTGCAGAACCGCGTGCCGAAGATCGAAAATACCAAGGCCGACCTCGACTGGGCGCCGACTACCGGCATGGCCGACGCGCTGCGCCACATCTTCGACGCCTACCGCGGCCAGGTTGGCGTCGCACGCGGACTGGTCGAATGAACCATCCCCGCCACGGCAGCGCGGACGGGATGTCCTACAGCCGCCGCGACCCGGTGACCGCGCGCGTGGTCTACAAAGCCCAGGTCGTCCTGCGCCTGCTGGGCGTCCGGGCCGCACGCACCTTCATGAAGAGCATGCGGCTGGAGACAGCCCTCATCGAGCGCGTGCTGCGCGAGCCGGCAGGCAAGCTGCGGCGCTAGCGCGCCCTGCCGATCGCGCCGGCCAGGAAGTCCCACAGCCGCGCATCCTCCAGCGCCGCCACGTTCAGCCGCATGCGCGTGGACGGCAGCTGGTCGGGCGAAAACAGGCTACCCGGCGCCAGCAGCAAGCCCTGCTCCATCGCCTGCGCCGCCAGCACGCTGGTATCGCGCCCCGCATCGACCCACAGGAACATGCCGGCCGTGGGCTGGCTGTCCAGGCCGAGGCCGAGCGCCTCGACGCGGCGGATGGCTTGCGGCCGCGCCGCGTCCAGGCGCCCGCGGATGCGTTCCAGGTGCTTGCGGTACACACCCTCCGACAGGATCTTGTAGACCACGCGCTCGCCCAGCTCGCTGGTGGTGAGGGTGGCGAGCATCTTGCGGTCGGCCAGGCGCTGCGCCAGCTCGGGCGAAGCGGCGATGAAGCCGACCCGCAGGTTGGCGGCCAGCGATTTCGAAAACCCGCTCAGGTAGATCACCCGCCGCAACTGGTCGAGCGGCGCCATGCGCGTGGCCGCCTGCACCGCGGGCCCGGGGTGCAGGTCGCAATAGATGTCGTCTTCGACGATCGTGATGCCGTGTTCCTCGGCGATGCGCAGCACCTGGAAGGCCTTGGCCGCCGACAGCGAGCTGGAACTGGGGTTGTGCAGCACCGAATTGACGACGAACAGGCGCGGTTTGTGCAGCGCCGCCAGTTGCGCCAGCTTCGCCACGTCCGGCCCATCGGCCAGGCGCGGAATGCCGATCACTTTCAAACCCAGCGCGGCGAAGGAGCCGAACATCAGGAACCAGGCCGGGTCGTCGACAAAGACCGTGTCGCCGGGGCGGCACAGTTCGCGCGCCACCAGGTCGAGCGCCTGGGTCACGCCGACCGTGGTCACGATCTGCTCCGGCGCGGCCTCGATCTCCAGCTCGGCGAGCTTGCGCTGGAGCTGCTGGCGCAGCGGCAGATAACCGTAGGGGTTGCCGTAGTTGAGCAGCATCCCGCCCTGCTGGCGGCCGATCGCGCGCAGGGCGGCGGCGATGCCCGGGCCGTCCAGCCAGGCCGCGGGCAGCACGCCGGCCGCCGGACTGGCTTCGCCCGGCACCTGGCGGAACAGGTTGCGGATCAGCCAGACCACGTCCAGCTTGGGCGCTGCCGCCGCCGTCGGTGCCGCTGCAGGCAGAGCCGTGTTCAGGCTGGCGCGCTCGCGCACGAAAAAGCCGGCGCCGCGCCGCGATTCCAGGTAACCCTGGGCCACCAGGCGATCGTAGCTGGCCACCACCGTGAAGGGCGAGACGCCGTGCTTGCCTGCGAACTGGCGGATCGAGGGCATGCGCGCGCCGGCACGCAAATGCTTGTCGTCGATGCGTGCGGCGATGGCACGGACGATCTGGTCGGCCAGCGGTTCGCCGGAATCGCGCGAAATCGGCGCCTGCAGCATCGGCGCCTGGGAAATTGTATTGGTCATTTCGCCATGACAGTGTGAGGGTTTATGCGGATAACTGTATAGGTACTGTACTGATCGCAAGGTCTAGCATAGTGCTGGTCGAATATTGACGCAATGACCAGTCCAGAGGAGCCCGCATGCGCCAGACCCCCACCGCCCCCTTCACCTTGAACACGACGCAGGACGAAACCAGCGGCATGCTGCTCGGCCTGGCCGGCGTCGCCCTGTTCAGCCTGACCTTGCCGATGACGCGCCTGGCGGTGGCCGAACTCGATCCGCTCTTCGTCGCCCTGGCGCGCGCGGTCGGCGCCGCCGCGATCGCCGGGGCCTGGCTGCACTGGAAGCGCGTGCCTCTGCCGCCGCGCGCGGCGCTACCGGCGCTGGCCGTGGTCGCACTCGGCTGCATCCTCGGTTTTCCGCTGCTGACCTCGATCGCCATGCGCTCGCTGCCGGCCTCGCACGGCGCCGTGCTGGTCGGCGCGCTGCCGCTGTGCACCGCGCTGTACTCGGCCCTGCGCGGCGACGAGCGTCCGTCGAAGGGCTTCTGGGCCTTCGCCCTGCTCGGCTCCGCGCTGGTGATCGCCTTCGCGCTGGCCCAGGGCGGCGGCCATCTGGCGCCGGCCGACCTCTTGATGTTCGCGGCGGTGCTGTCGGCCGCGGTTGGCTATGCCGAGGGCGGCAGGCTGGCGCGCAGCATCGGCGGCGAGCAAACCATCTGCTGGGCGCTGGTGCTGGCCGCCCTGCCCTGCGCGCTGCTGCTGGCCGTGTTCGACGGCGCGCAGTTCGGGCGTCTGGGCGAGGTCGGCCTTCGTGCCTGGCTGGGGCTGGGCTACACGACCGTGTTCTCGACCATCGTCGGCTTTTTCTTCTGGTACCGCGGTTTGGCGCTGGGCGGCGTGGCGCGGGTCGGCCAGGTGCAGCTGGTGCAGCCTTTCCTGTCGCTGGCCGGCGCCTGGGTGCTGCTGGGCGAGCCGCTGACCCCGGCCAATTGCGGCTTCGCGCTGGCGGTGATCGCCGTGGTGGCGGGCGGGCGCCGGATGCAGGTAAAAAGATAAGGAATGGGTTGTACAATACCGGCTCTTGATCAAGCAACCCCTGGGGAACCCATGTCCGTCTACGACAAACTCAAAGAACTGAACATCACCCTCGCCGCGCCGGCCACCCCGGCCGCCGCCTACGTCATGTACGTGCAGACCGGCAATCTGGTCTTCATCTCCGGCCACATCGCCAAGAACGCCGACGGCTCGCCGAACGTCGGCCTGCTGGGCAAGGACAAGACCACCGCCGACGGCCAGGCCGCCGCGCGCTCGGTCGCGATCGACCTGATGGGCACCCTGCAGGAAGCCTGCGGTGGCGACCTGGGCCGCGTGAAGCGCATCGTCAAGGTGATGAGCCTGGTCGCCTCGACCCCGGAATACAACGAACAGCACCTGGTCACCAACGGCTGCTCGGAACTGCTGGGCGAAGTGTTCGGCGACGCCGGCAAGCACGCCCGCTCGGCCTTCGGCGTGGCCTCGCTGCCGCGTGGCACCTGCGTCGAGATCGAACTCATTGCAGAAGTAGCGTAATAGCGTAGGGTGGGCACCCCGTGCCCACGAATGCAGGCGTGGGCACGGGGTGCCCACCCTACAAGTTTCGGGGCTAGCCCACAAGGCGAGCCTTTTTGACGAAGCCGCTCATCCAGCGTGCTTTATAATGGCCGACGCACCAATCGCCGTCCTTCCTGTGAGATCAGTATGAAAATCGAAAATCCCAATCCTATCCAGTGGCAGTTTTCGGAACGCGCGCAGCAGCTGCAAAGCTCGGCGATCCGCGAGATCCTGAAGATTACCCAGCGTCCGGAGATCATCTCCTTCGCCGGCGGCCTGCCTTCGCCGGCCACCTTCCCGGTCGAGCGCATGAAAGCGGCCTACGACAAGGTCCTGTCCGAGACCGGCAAACAGGCCCTCCAGTACGGCCCGACCGACGGCTACGCCCCGCTGCGCGAATGGATTGCGGCTTACCTGTCCACGCCCGACTGCAAGATCCTGCCCGAGCAGATCCTGATGGTGTCCGGCTCGCAGCAGGCGCTCGACCTGCTGGGCAAGGTACTGATCGACGAAGGCAGCAAAGTGCTGGTCGAGACCCCGAGCTACCTGGGCGCCCTGCAGGCGTTCTCGGTGTACCGCCCCGATTTCCACTCGGTCGAGACCGACGACCACGGCCTGGTGCCGTCCTCGCTCGAAGCGCTGGCCGAAGGCGCGCGTCTGCTGTACGCGCTGCCGAACTTCCAGAACCCGACCGGCCGCTCGCTGTCGATCGAACGCCGCCGCGAACTGGTCGAGACCTGCGCCCGCCTGGGCATCCCCCTGATCGAGGACGATCCTTACGGCGCACTGTCGTACAAGGGCGAGCCGATGCCGCGCATGCTGAACATGAACCCGGACGGCGTGATCTACATGGGTTCCTTCTCGAAGGTGCTGACCCCGGGTATCCGCCTCGGCTACGTCTGCGCCCCGCTGCCGCTGGTGCGCCGCCTCGAGCTGGCCAAGCAGGCCGCCGACCTGCACACCGCGCAGCTGACCCAGATGGTCGTGCACGAAGTGGTCAAGGACGGCTTCCTGCAAGAGCACATCCCGACCATCCGCAGCCTGTACGCCAACCAGTGCCAGGTGATGCTGGACGCGATGGACGAGCATTTCCCGGAAGGCGTGACCTGGACCCGTCCGGAAGGCGGCATGTTCATCTGGGTCGACCTGCCGAAGCACATCGACGCCACCGCGCTGCTCGACCAGGCGATCGCCGCCCGCGTCGCCTTCGTGCCGGGCGCGCCCTTCTACGCCAACGATCCGGCCACCAACACCCTGCGCCTGTCCTTCGTGACCGTGCCGCCGGAGCGCATCCAGGAAGGCATCGCCGTGCTGGGCAAGCTGATCAAGGACCAGCTGTAATCATCGTCCTGTCGCGCGCGGGCCGTCCGGCCCGCGCCGCATTTGTTACATTCAGCGCAAGGCCGTGTAACTCTTCGTCTTCCTGGCGCAACCAAAAGTTGCGCCAAAGTCACAGATTTTTCTGTCAAACAAGCAATACTTGGCCTATGATGTGGCGCAAGGCTGAATGATTTTGAACGAACAAACATCGTGCAGCCTCCACAAGGCACAGTATGACCATCCTAGCCAGCGCGGCGCCCGCCGCGCCCCGCAAGCCTGCCATTCTCATTGTCGACGACGCGCCGGACAATATCTCGCTGCTGCGCGCTATGCTGCTGCGCCAGGGCTACCAGACCTTTGTCGCCACTTCCGGTGAGCGCGCCCTCGAGATCGCCCAGCGCATCCAGCCCGACCTGGTGCTGCTCGACGTCGTCATGCCCGGCGTCGATGGCCTGGAAACCTGTCGCCGCCTGAAGGCCCAGCCGGCCACGGCGAACATCCCGGTGATTTTCATGAGCGCGCGTGGCGAAACCGAGGACATCGTCGCCGGCTTCGACATCGGCGCTGCCGACTACATCCCCAAGCCGCTGCGGATGGAAGAGGTCTGCGCGCGCGTACGCGCCCAGCTGCGCCTGTCCAGCGGCAACGGCGCCGACAAGGAACAGGCGGACTGCCTGCGCATGATCGTCGACAGCATGGACCAGGGCCTGCTGATCGTCGAGCGCTGCGGCCGCATCCAGTACGCCAATCCGTCCTGCGACCGCTACCTCGGCTATGCGGCCGAGCAGCTGGTCGGCCGTTCGCTGGCCGACCTGGTGGCCCAGCAGGACAGCTATGCCGACGGCTGCAGCGCGATGGAAGCGATCGGTCACGGCACCCGCGAGGTGCTGATCCGTCACCGCGACGGCGGCCTGCGCGCGATGGACCTGACGATGACGCCGATGCACGCGGCCGACGGCCTGTTCGTGGCCCTGCTGCACGACATCACCCATCACAAGCAGTCCGAGGATGCGCTGCAGCGCGCGGCCATGCTGGACCCGCTGACCAAGATCGCCAACCGCCGCCACTTCGACGCCTTTCTGGAAAAGGAATGGCAGCGCGCGATCCGCAATGCCCAGCCGCTGTCGCTGGTGGTGCTCGACGTCGACCACTTCAAGCTGTACAACGACACCCTCGGCCACGCCGCCGGCGACCTCTGCCTGCAGAAGGTGGCCCAGGCGCTCGAAGCGCACGCGCTGCGCCCGACCGACCTGGCGGCGCGCTTCGGCGGCGAAGAATTCGTGCTGCTGTTCGGCGAAACCCCGGGCCCGGCGGCGGCGCGCCTGGCGGAAGCCATCCGCACCACGGTCGAGGCCCTGCACATACCGAATCCGCGCTCGCCGACCTCGCCCTACATCACGGTGTCGGTGGGCGTCGCGACCATCGTCCCGACCCAGCTCGACCAGATCGAGCAGCTGTTCCTGTGCGCCGACCGCGCCATGTACGCGGCCAAGGAAGCGGGCCGCAACCGGGTCGAAAGCGCGGTGGTGGGCGCGGCCTGGGATGCGGTGCGCAATGCGGCGATGCATTAGGTGTCATTCCCGCGCACTGACGTCGTCGTTCCCGCGAAGGCGGGAACCCAAGTTCTGCATGCGTTACGTCAGCTCGTACAAACTTGGATCCCCGCCTTCGCGGGGACGACGTCCGAAACTCCGCGGGAATGACGGCTAACGGACCTGCGGATACCCGGTAATCTCCGCAATATCCCGGTACAGCGGCTGCAACTGCCGGTACATCTTCCGGTACACCTGCGTGTACAAGCGATCGTAGATCCGCCGGTGCTCCGGCACCGGTTCGAACACCCGCCCCACCCGCGTCATCGCCGCCACCGCGGCATCGAAGTCGCGGTGCAGGCCCAGCCCGACGGCGGCGTCGATGGCGGCGCCCAGCCCCGAGGTCTCGTACACGTGCGGGCGCGCGGTCGGCAGGCCGAAGATGTCGGCCGTCAGCTGCATCGCGCAATCGCTCTGCGAGCCGCCGCCGGACACGCGCAGCTCGGTGATCGCGACCCCGCCGCGCTTCTCGATCCGCTCCTTCCCCTCGCGCAGCGCATAGGCCAGCCCTTCGAGGATGGCGCGGTAGACGTGGGCGCGGGTGTGGACGTCGCCGAAGCCGATGATGCCGCCCTTGGCTTCGCGCCCCGGCACGCGGATGCCGGGCGTCCAGTAGGGCTGCAGCATCAGGCCCATCGAACCCGGCGGCACGCTGCTGGCCATGCGGTCGAACAGCTGCTCCGGCGCGACGTCTTCCAGCAGGGCCCTGGTCTGCTCGTGGTGACCGAACTGCTCCTTGAACCAGTTGACCATCCAGTAGCCGCGGAACACCTGCACCTCGTTGCTGTAGGCGCCCGGGAGCGCCGCCGGATAAGGCGGAATGAAGGGCGTGACTTCGGTATAGCGCGTGCTGGTGGTGTTGATGGTGGCCGTGGTGCCGTAGCTCAGGCAGCCGACGTGGGGCTCGCGGCAGCCGGCGCCGATCACCTCGCAGGCCTTGTCGGCGGCCGCCGCCAGCAGCGGCAGGCCCTGCGGGATGCCGGTGTCCTGCGCGGCTTGCGCCGAGATGCTGCCCAGGCGCTCGCCCGGCTCGACCAGTTCGGGCAGCATGTGCGGCTCGACCGCCAGCGCCTGCCACTTCCAGTCGTGGCGCGCGGCCCAGCGGCGGCGCTTGTAGTCGAACGGCAGGTAGGCCACCTGCGAACCGCTGGAGTCGGCGAAGCGCCCGCACAGGCGCCAGTTCAGGTAGCCGGACAGCAGCAGGAACTTGCTTGTCGCCGCCCAGACCTCGGGCTGGTGCGCCCTGATCCAGTTGATCTCGGCTTCGCCGCGGAAGTAATCGATGGTGCCGTCGACTCGCGCCAGCTTGAAGGCCGTCCGCCACCACCAGGCGATGGGCGGATAGACCTCGGTGCGGCGCTGGTCGAGCCAGGTGATGGCGGGGCGCAGCGGGCGGCCGTCCTGGTCCAGGCTGACCACGGTGCCGCGCTGGGTGGTCACCGCCACGCCCTGCACCGCGGCTTTGTCGGCGCCGGGCTGGGCCCACAGCCGCTGGCAGGCCTGGCACAGCGCGGCCCAGTAATCGTCGGGGTCGTGCTCGGCCCAGCCGGGCTGCTGCGAATAATATGCCTCCAGCATGACCTGGGACTTGGCGACGATATTCCCCCGCAGGTCGAACAGCAGCGCGCGCACGCTCTGGGTGCCGTTGTCGATGGCGAGGATGGTCGGCTGCGTGCTCATGCTGTCTCCTCGCGCGGCAGGCGGTAGTGGGCATCCCACAGCGCCGCGTAGTCCCGTTCTTCCTGTTCCCAGCGCGTGTCGTTCCAGCCCAGCTCGGGCTGGCAGATCGTGCGGATGCGCGGCAGCAGCGCCCTGCCGCCCCCTTTCAGCTGCAGGCCCAGGCGGGTGCGGCGCAGCAGCAGGTCGTCGAGGTGTTGCACCGCTTCCGCGCGCGCGGCCCAGCGCAGCTCGGCCCATGCCGTCTCGGTGCCGGGGATGGTCTCGCATTCGCCCTCGCCGGCGGCGGCCAGCAGCGCGCCGGCACAGGCGCCGTGCCGGCCCTGCAGGCGGCGCAAGACCGCGCCCGACAGCCGCGCATGCCCGCTTGCCGGTGCCGGTACCGGTGCGAAGACCCGGCACGGCCGCAGTTCGTCGCGCCAGGCCGGCAGCTGGGCGCGCACCTGCTTCAGGGCGTCGAGGGCGATGGCGCGGAAGGTGGTCAGCTTGCCGCCGGCCACCGCCACCAGCCCGTCCTCGCTCCAGACGCTGTGTTCGCGCCCCTCGCGCGAGGCATCGGCCTGGCCGCCGGCGATCACCGGACGCACGCCGGCATAGGTCGACAGCACGTCGTGTTCGTCGATGCCGAGTTGCGGAAACTGCGCCTGCAGGGCCGCCAGCAGGTAATCGAGTTCGGCCCGCGTGATGCGCGCTTCCTGCTCCATCGGCTGGGTGTGATCGAGGTCGGTGGTGCCGACCAGGGTCGTGCCTTCCCACGGATAGGCGAACACCGGCCGCCCGTCCTGCGGGTGCATCAGGCTCACGGCCTGGGACAGCGGCAGGCGCCAGGCCGGCAGAATCAGGTGGCTGCCGCGCAGCGGGCGCAGGCGCGGCCCTTTGCCGTGCAGGGCGCCGGACCAGGCGCCGGTGGCGTCGACCGTCACGCGCGCCTTCAGTTCGTAGCTGCCGCCGGCGACGCCGTCTTCCAGCACCGCCCCCAGCACCCGGCCGTCGGCACGGATCAGCGCACGCGCACCCACGTAATTGAGCGCGGCGGCGCCATGCGCCATCGCCTCGCCCAGCACGCGCAGCACCAGGCGCGCATCGTCGGTCTTGGCGTCAAGGTAGACGATGCCGCCCGCCAGATTGGCCTGCGCCACGTTCGGCGCCCGCTCCAGGAAGGCGTCCTTGCCCAGCCAGTGCCGCTCGCGCCGCCCCGCCAGCAGGTCGTAGATCGCCAGGCCGGCCAGAAAACTGCGGCGTCCGCGCTGGCCCGCGTAATGGGCGAAGGCGAAGCCCTGCGGCTCGACCAGGCCGGGCGCGTCGCGCAGCAGGCTCTCGCGCTCGCGCACCGACTCGCGCGTCAGGTGCAGGTGGCCATCCTTCAGGTAGCGCAGGCCGCCGTGCACCAGCTTCGAGGAGCGGCTCGAGGTGCCCCAGGCGAAGTCGCGCCGTTCGACCAGCAGCGCCTTCAATCCGCGCCTTGCCGCCTCCAGCAGGATGCCGGCGCCGGTGATGCCGCCGCCGATCACCAGCAGGTCCCACTCCTTTGCCATCAAGCCGGGCAGTTCGGCGCGCCCGTCCCGCCGCCACAAGGTATTCATGGCGTCAGCAGCTTCCCGGGATTCATGCAGCCTTCGGGGTCGAATGCGCGGAACAAGGCCCCCAGCGCCTGCATGCCGAGCGCGCCCTTCTCCGCGCGCAGCCAGGGCGCGTGATCGAGGCCGACGCCATGCTGGTGGCTGATGGTGCCGCCGCCGGCGACGATCGCGTCCGACACCGCGTTCTTCAGACGCCGCCAGCGCGCCAGGTCGGCATCGAAATTCCCGGCCAGGCGCCAGATGAAGGTCGTGTAGACGCTGGCGCCCTGTGCGTACAGGTGCGACAGATGGGTGTAGGCATGCACCTGCTCGCCTTCCGCCGCCATCGCCTCGCGCGCCGCCTGCTCGACCGCGCGCATGCCCGGCGTCACCCGTGGCCAGTCGAGGGCCGTCTCGACGGTGTCGATCGCGTAGCCATGAGCCCAGGCGGCGTTGCGCAGGTAGACGTTGCGGAAGCGGTTCTTCTTCCAGCGCTCGCCCAGGCCGCGTCCCGCATGCACGCCGCCGTGGCGCCGCGCGATCGTCAATGCCGACGCCAGCGCCGCGCGCGCCTGCCCCCGGTTGTCGCCGGCACCGCTGGCGCCGACCAGCAGCATGCACTTGTCCGCACCCGCCCCGCGCAGGCGCAGCAAGGTCTCCAGCAGTGCTACCTGCTGGGCCGCAGTTTTCCCATGTACAGCGAGCGTCAGCATGGTCGCCGTCTCCACCGCATTCGACAGGCGCAGCATCGACAAGCCGAGCCGCGCCTGCACGATGCTGCGCACGGCCCGTTCGGCGCGCTCCCAGTCGGGCAGGAACACGGCGTGGAAGGCTTCGAACGCGGGCACAGGGCTGATGCGCACCGTCGCTTCCGTCAGGATGCCCATCCGGCCTTCGGAGCCCAGCACCAGCTCGCGCAGATCCGGCCCCGCGGCGGAGGCCGGGAAGTTCGGGATCTCGAGCTGGCCCTGCGGCGTCTCCATGCGCCCGCCGGCAAACAACTGCTCGATGCGGCCGTAGCGCAGCGACTGCTGGCCGGAGGAACGCGTGACGACCCAGCCGCCCAGCGTCGAGTATTCGAAGGATTGCGGGAAGTGGCCGAGCGTGTAGCCATGCGCGCGCAGCTGGGCTTCCAGGTCCGGGCCGGCCACGCCGGCGCCGAACGTCGCCAGCAGCGATTCGCGGTCCAGGTTCGTCAGGGCGCGCATTCGGCTCATGTCGATCGACAGCGTGGGCCGGTCGCGCGCCGCGTCCAGGTGGCCGCAGACACTGGTGCCGCCGCCATACGGCACCACGGCGGCGCCGTGATCGATGGCGAAGCGGATCAGCTCGCGCACTTCGTCGGCGCTTTCCGGGAACGCGACGCCGTCCGGCGCCGCCTCGATTCGGCCGTAGCGCAGGCGCAGCCAGTCCTGCAGGCTCTGGCCGAGCGCGTGGGTCAGGCGTACCGCGGGGCTGGTGTCCACCAGCGGATGCGGCGGCAGGCGCGAGGGCACCAGTTGCGCGCATACCGCCTCGAAACTGGCATCGGCCGGCCCCGTGCCCGGCCCCAGCTGCTGCGTCAGGAAGCGCAGCGCGCCCTCGCCGACCGGCACTTCGATCGTGTCATCTCCCCAGCCGTTCCAGCGTCTCATGGCTCTCCCATTGCAATTATTTATACTTTGCAAGAAGATAAGCCACTCGCCTCCCGATGTATTGCGGATTCATGCCAAGCGCTTGTTCGAACATGCCACCGACGATGCCATCCCTGCCGGCCCGGGTCACCGGCTCCTATTTGCAGCCCCTGCTGGAGACGGTGGCCGCGCGCGGCGTCGACGCCGCGGCGCTGGCCAAAGCGGCCGGACTGACCGTGCCGCTTTCGCCGCTGCCGGATTCGCTGGCGGCGCAGGACTACATCGCCCTGCTGGCGCATGGGGCGATGCTGGCGGAAGACCCGCACTTCGGCCTGCACGTGGGCGAGCGCATGCGGCTCGGCGCCTACAGCGTGTACGGCCTGATCCTGCTGGCCTGCGCCGACTTCGCCCAGGCCATCGAACAGACCCAGCGCTACGAACAGCTGGCCCACGACCTGGGCCGCTCGCAGCTGAGCATCGAAGACGGCAGCGGCCTGGCCTGCTACACCTGGACCAGCCACTTTCCGGACGCCACCCGGCACCTGGCCGAGAGCGTGTTCGCCGGCATCCGCACCTTCGGTTCCTGGCTGGCCGGCAGTCCCCTGACGCCGCGCCGCCTGGCGTTCGCGCACGCGAGCGAAGCCGATCCGGGCGAGTACGAACGGGTGTTGGGGATGGTGCCGGCATTCGGCGCAGCGGCGCACCTGGCCTGCTTCGACGCGGCGCTGCTGGCAATGCCGGTGCCGAACGCGGATGCCGGCATGTACCCGGTGCTACAGCAGCATGCCGAGCGCTTGTTGCAAGAACGGAACAATGGCATCGTCGCCGATGTGCGCGCCGCCGTGATCCGCAACCTGGCCACGGACCGCGTGCGCTTGGGGAGCATTGCCGAGGAATTGGGATTATCCGCGCGCACGATGCAGCGCAAGCTGTCGGAGGCCGGCGCCAGCTTCCAACAGGTGCTCGATGACGCCCGCCACGCGCTGGCCAGAGACTACCTGCGCCAGCGCGATTTGTCGCTGACCGACATCGCCTTTTTGCTCGGCTACCAGGAGCAGAGCGCGTTCACGCATGCCTTCCGCGAGTGGTCGGGCCTGAACCCGGGCGCCTGGCGCGAGCGCGCGCTGGCAGGAACGATCAGGGGCGCTTGAGCTGGCCGATCACGCTGGCCACTTTGGTGGTGATGACGTCGACCGCCGGGCCATTCGCGCCGTGCGGCAGGATGACGTCGGCGTGGCGCTTGGTCGGTTCGATGAACTGCTTGTGCATCGGGCGCACCGTTTCCAGGTACTGGTTGACGATGCTCTCGGTCGTGCGGCCGCGTTCCGCGATATCGCGCTGCATGCGGCGGATGAAGCGGACATCGGGCGCGGTATCGACGAAGATCTTCAGCGACATCATCTTGCGCAGATCCGGGTCGTACAGCGCGAACAGGCCTTCGATCACGATCACCGGCGCCGGTTTGACGTGGATGGTCTTGTTGGAACGGTTGTCGATCGTGAAATCGTATTCCGGCATCTCGATCGATTCGCCATTGCGCAGGGCGCGCACGTGCTCTACCAGCAACGGCCAGTCGAAGGCCTGCGGGTGGTCGTAGTTCTGCTTGCGGCGGACTTCGGGGGTGAGATCGGATTGGTCGCGGTAGTAATCGTCCTGCATGACCACCGACACCATGTCGGCGCCGAAGGAGGCCAGCACCTGCTGGGTCACCGTCGACTTGCCACTGCCGCTACCGCCGGCGACGCCAATGACAAACGGAGAAAAAGAAATCGCATTCATCCCCGAATGATACCGGAGCGGCGGCCGAACCGACAGGGGGCCGTTAAAAACGGCGCGGGCCCAGACGGCGCAAATCGTCGAACGCGGGCACGATCGCCAGGCCGCACAGCAGGCAGGCCAGCGGCACCGTCGCCAGGTAGCCGGCATGCTTGAAGCCGAGTGCGCCCAGCACCGCGCCAAGGAAAAAACTCAGCAGCAGCGAGGCCAGCAGCGCCAGGCGGGCATGGTTGGCCGACACCCTGGGCTGAGCGCCGTCGCGGTTCCAGTACAACATGCGGCCCAGTTCGATGCCGATGTCGGTGACGATGCCGGTCAGGTGGGTGGTGCGGATCTCGGCATGTGAGAGTTTGGTGATCAGGGCGTTCTGCAGGCCCATCAGGAAGCACAGCAGCATCACGGTGGCCGGCACGAACAGGGTATCGACCTGCGCCAGCCGCGCGCCCAGCACGCCGAAGGCCAGCAGCAGGATGGCTTCGAGCAGCAGCGGCAGCGCGTACTCGCTGGCCAGGCCGCGGCGGCGGCCGTAGTTGACGGCGAGCGCGGTGCAGGCGGCGCCCAGCAGGAACGACAGCACGGCGCCGAAAGCGTCCAGCGCCAGGTCCCAGGCGCCGAGCGCAAGATGGTCCGCCGCCGCCGACACCGCGCCCGTCACGTGCGAGGTGTATTGGTTCACGGCCAGGAAGCCGCCGGCATTGATGGCGCCCGCGACAAAGGCCAACGCCACGCCGAGATGGCGGTTGGCGCGCGGGCTGCGTGCGGGGCCGAGAAGGCTGCGGGCGTAGTGGAGTGGCACGAGACAATATTACTGTATTTCAAGGGACAGCAGCATCGTGCCGGCCTCGCTATAATTGTCCTTCTCGCATAGCCCCATCAGACTGGTCACGCCGTGAATCCACATCTCGAACGACTGCACCCCTACCCCTTCGAAAAACTGCGCCAGCTGTTCGCCGGCGTCACGCCGAATCCCGAATACGCCCATATCAGCCTTGGCATCGGCGAACCCAAGCACCCGACCCCGGCCTTCATCCAGAAGGCGCTGACCCACAGCATGGCCGGGCTGGCGAACTATCCGAGCACGCATGGCGGGGAACCCCTGCGCACGGCGATCGCCGGCTGGCTGGAGCGGCGCTACGGGGTGCCGGCGCTGGACGCGAACACGATGGTGCTGCCGGTCAACGGCTCACGCGAGGCGCTGTTCGCGATCGCCCAGTGCGTGATCGATCCGCGCGGCAAGGCCAGCCAGGACGGCGGCGCGCTGGTGATGTGCCCGAACCCGTTCTACCAGATCTACGAAGGCGCGGCCTACCTGGCCGGCGCCGAGCCCTACTTCGTGAACTCGGTCCCGGCGCGCAACTTCGCGCCCGACTATTCGAGCGTGCCCGACGATGTGTGGGCGCGGGTCCAGCTGCTCTACCTGTGCTCGCCGGGCAATCCGACCGGCGCCGTGCTGGCGCTGGACGACTGGCGCGAACTGTTCGCGCTGGCCGACCGCCACGGCTTCGTCATCGCCGCCGACGAGTGCTATTCCGAGATCTACTTCGGCTCGACGCCGCCGCTGGGCGCGCTGGAAGCGGCGCACCAGCTGGGCCGTAGCGCCGGGCTGCGTCCGTATGCCAACCTGGTGGTGTTCTCGAGCCTGTCGAAGCGCTCGAACGTGCCCGGCATGCGCTCGGGCTTCGTGGCCGGCGATCCGGACGTGCTGAAGAAATTCCTGCTCTACCGCACCTACAGCGGCGGCGCGATGTCGCCGCCGGTGCAGGCGGCCTCCTGCGCAGCCTGGAACGACGAGGCCCACGTGCAGGAGAACCGCAACCTGTACAAGGAAAAGTTCACGCTGATCACCCCGCTGCTGAAGCAGGTGATGGACGTCGAACTGCCCGACGCCGGCTTCTACCTGTGGGCCGACGTGCGCGCCACCGGCCTGTCGGACACCGAATTCGCACGCGCCCTGTACGCCGAATATAATGTGACGGTTTTGCCCGGCTCCTACCTGGCGCGCGATGCGCACGGCAGCAATCCGGGAAGCAACCGCATCCGCATGGCGCTCGTCGCCGAAGTGGACGAAGGACTGGAAGCGGCCAACCGCATCGTCCAGTTCTGCAAGGATTTGAAGTCCTCCTCCTGAAATCGATACGTTACTAGAAGATCCATCATGACCCAACAACTCCAGACCATCATCGACACCGCGTGGGAACAGCGCGCGGACATCAGCCCGGCCAGCGCCAGCAGCGAAGTGCGCGACGCCGTCGCCCACGTCCTGGCCGGCCTTGACGACGGCAGCCTGCGCGTCGCCCAGAAGGACAGCGGCAGCTGGGTCGTGAACCAGTGGATCAAGAAAGCCGTCCTGCTGTCGTTCCGCCTCGAAAACAACGTGCCCGTCGAAGGCGGCGGCATGCAGTTCTACGACAAGGTCCCGACCAAGTTCGCCAACTACAGCGCCGACGACTTCGCCAAGGGCGGCTTCCGCGTGGTGCCGCCGGCCGTGGCCCGCCGCGGCTCCTTCATCGGCAAGAACGTGGTCCTGATGCCGTCCTACGTGAACATCGGCGCCTACGTCGACGAAGGCACCATGGTCGACACCTGGGCCACCGTCGGCTCCTGCGCCCAGATCGGCAAGAACGTCCACCTGTCCGGCGGCGTCGGCATCGGCGGCGTGCTGGAGCCGATGCAGGCCAACCCGACCATCATCGAAGACAACTGCTTCATCGGCGCACGCTCGGAAATCGTCGAAGGCGTGATCGTCGAAGAGAACTCGGTGATCTCGATGGGCGTGTACATCGGCCAGTCGACCAAGATCTACAACCGCGAAACCGGCGAAGTCACCTACGGCCGCGTGCCGGCCGGCTCGGTCGTGGTCTCCGGCTCGCTGCCGTCCGCCGACGGCAAATACAGCCTGTACTGCGCCGTGATCGTCAAGCGCGTGGACGCGCAGACGCGTTCGAAGACCGGTATCAACGAGCTGCTGCGCGGGATTTAAGCTTCCCCGTCGCCCCCGCGACCTACGCCGTCGTTCCCGCGCAGGCGGGAACCCAAGTTTGCATGCATTTCGACTGCTCAAGCAGAACTTGGGTCCCCGCCTGCGCGGGGACGACGTTGTAAAGCTGCGTCCTTTCCCTACCACCGCAATCCCTCTGCAACAAGGTAGAATCCCCGAAGCGCAAAAATTACCGCGAAGCAAGGGAGAGAAGCCATGATGATGGAACGCCTGTTCCAGTTGATGAAGGAAAAGAACGCGTCGGACATGTTCTTCGCGGTCAATTCCCCAGTCCACATCAAAATCAACGGGAATCTCATCCCGATCAACCAGAACAAGCTCGAACCGGAAAACATCCAGGTGCTGCTGGCCGAGATCGCCTCGGAAGCGCAGATGGCCGAGCTGGAGCGCACCAACGAACTCAACATGGGTATCTCGGTGCCCAACCTGGGCCGCTTCCGCTTATCGGCGTTTCGCCAGCGCGGTTCGATCTCGGCCGTGTTCCGCTTCGTGCCTGCGAGTATCCCGCCGCTGGACGAACTCGGCCTGCCGCCGGTGCTGTCCGAGCTGATCATGGAAAAGCGCGGCCTGCTGCTGATCGTCGGCGCCACCGGCTCCGGCAAGTCGACCACGATCGCCTCGATGCTGGACCACCGCAACGAACAGCGGTCCGGCCACATCCTGACGCTGGAAGACCCGATCGAGTACCTGTTCAAGAACAAGAAATCGATCGTCAACCAGCGCGAAATCGGCAGCGACGCCGCCAGCTTCGACATCGCCCTGCGCAATTCGATGCGCCAGGCGCCGGACTGCATCCTGATCGGCGAGATCCGCGACAAGGACACCATGGCCGCCGCCCTCGCCTATGCGCAGTCCGGCCACCTGGTGCTGGCGACCCTGCACGCCAACAACAGCTACAACGCGCTGAACCGCATCATCAGCTTCTACCCGATAGAGAACCGCCCCGCCCTGCTGCAAGACTTGTCGTCGGCAGTGAAGGCGATCGTCTCGCAGCGCCTGGTGCGCGCCAAGGCCGGCGGCCGCCGCCAGGCCGCGGTCGAAATCATGGTCAACACCCGCTACGTGGCCGACCTGATCGAAAAGGGCGAGATCGGCGAGATCAAGGAAGCGATGGACAAGAGCCTGTCGCCGGGCTCGCAATCCTTCGAGCGCGCGCTGCTGGACCTGGTGCAGGCCGACCTGATCACCCAGGAAGAAGCGCTGGCGAATGCCGACTCGGCGACCAACCTGCTGTGGCTGATCAATAATGGGCCGGATAGTCAGGCGGCCAAGGCTGAGGAACAGGCCAAGGCGGCCGAGGAGCCGGCCGGGCCTTCGTTTACCGAGTTCACGCTGGATCAGTAAGACGTCTAACATCGACGTCTCTGATTAGAAGCAACTTTTGAGCAGATTTTCTTGCCACAAGGAAACTATTGACATATGATTTTTTATTTTTGAAATCATATGTTCGAACGACTATTGGATGTACTCGGAAACCCGCATTTTGAAGCGTATGTTGGCGGACCGATTGTCGGCGTACATGTCAGCTTGATTTTCGCATCATTTGGTAATCGCTCAAGCAGTTCAAACGGACAATCGCCGCAGGATATTTACGTCGAGATAATCGAACGCCGTTTTCACGAGCGTCCTGCTCGCCGAGGAAACGCTCAGGGGCAAAACAATGGCGACGGGGGCGCGGCGATGGGGCTAGCACTAGTAGGTTTAGGACTATGTTTTCTTTTCGTC